>JARGEQ010000040.1 GCA_029211145.1 Marinimicrococcus flavescens | reverse complement strand
AAACCCCGCACCGGCGCTCCCCGAAGCCGTTTCGACCCCCATCTCAGCGGGTTCTTCGAGGTGTCCAAGCGGCCAAGGCTGCCGCCTCGAGACGAGGCAGAGCGAGCCGTCCCGCGGCCAGGCCAACCGGCCGAAAGAGAAAAACAACCGGCCGCGCGCAGCGCCTTGGGCGGTTCTGCCACTACGCGCCTGCGCCGCCCCGCGATATCGGCCACGGTGACTCGGTCGCCTGCAGCAGGCGAGGGCAGGCCATTGGAGCGTCGCACTAGCTCTCGATCGGCCGCCCCACCGTCAAGGCGTTCCGCAAAGCTTCGTTCATCTCCTTGTAGCGCCGGTCGGGCTGCGCTCCTATAGCGCATCCAGCGTCTTGCTGAAGAAGCAGCGGGCCGCGGCGGCGGCCGCAACGTCGAAGATCTGGGCATCGCCGAGGCCGTGCCGGCGCAGTTCGTGAATGTCGTCCTCGCTGATTGAGGTGGCATCGCTCGCCACCTTGCCGGCGAATCGCATCACCGCCCTGTCGGTATCGTCGAGACCGGCCAGGACCGGAGCCTCGACGAGGGCACGCAGCTGCTCCGCGTCGCAGAAGTGGCGCCGCAGAACCGATCCGTGGGCCAACATGCAATAGGAGCTTCGCAGCGCCTTTGCCGCCGCCAGCGTGGCGAGCTCGTAGCGCCGCAGGTCCATGTTGCCTCTGATCGCACCGAGCAGCGCATCCCAGGCGCCCATCACCTCGGGCCGATGGCTGAAGACCCGGGTGAGGTTGGGAATATAGCCGAAGGCCGTCCTCGCTTCCGCCTACATCTCTTGCGTGGCGCCGGTGGCCTGTTCTTCAGGGACCGTTTCGATGAACGTCATGCCGTTCTCTCTGCTTACACCCGATGGCCCCGGTTCAGTCGAAGCCGATCGCATGATGTCCTGTCCGGCGCCTGGATGGGACTCTCCAGCGGCGGCGTCGCGGGACGCGCCGGGGAGCTGCGGCTTGCTGGCGCGGCCGGGCACGTTTATTCTCGTCACAGTTTCATTCGGTCGGTGCTGATTCAGCCGATCCGGTTGAACGGAAGATCAGGTCGAGGTCGAGAAATCTGCCGCCGTTCGTGCGGACGCACCGCGCGGCGGGGCTTCCGCGGGGACGGCCAGCATTCATTCAACCGCGCGAGAAGACCGGGATCGATGCTTTTCCGCAGCTGGCTGACCTTCTCGTTCGTCATCGCCGTCGTGCAGATGGTGCTGGCCGGCCTTTCCGTGCTGCAGCACGACGCGATCTTCTCCGATCTCCTGCGCCAGCGCGTCTCGGTGATCGCCCAGACCACCGCGACCGCCTTCAAGCCGCTCGTCGACCTGGGCATGCCATTGTCGATGATGCGCAACGGCGACGCGGTCGTGGCCCGCGCCCTGGATACCGATCCCGAGATCGAGTTCGTTCACGCCTTCGACGCCTCGGGCGCCATCGTCCATTCGACCATGGCGGACCGCCCGCAATCGGTGCCGCCCGTGGTGCTCAAGGCCATGCGGCTCGCGACGGCGCAGGGATGGAGCGCCGAGACCTCGCAAAGGCTCTATAGCGGCTTCGACATCAAGAGCCGGAGCGGCGAGATCGGCGGAGGCGTCGTCGTCGGCTATCCCCGGGACCGCCTCGAGGAGGTATCGCAGGCGATCGTCCGCGAGACGGCCTGGACTGCGCTGGCGATATGGGCCGTGTTCTCGGCGCTCGCCTGGCCCGTCCTCCGCCTGCTGCTGGGAGCGCCGCAGCGGGCGCTGGGCCGCCTCGAGAAGACGCTCCTGGAGCCCGAAGGACGGCGCGAGCCGGTGCCGGGGGGTGGAGGTGCGGAGCTTTCCGTCGGCGCGCGCGGCCTGTTCGGGCCGGAGATCGAGCGGCTTGGTCGCAATCTCGACGAAGCGGGTCAGCAATATGCGCGGGCCAGGGAAGACCTCGATGGCGCCGCCGCGGGCAGGGTGCGGGACGGGGCCGCCGGCTCCGAGGGCGGCAGCCTTGTGGAAGGCGCCGAGGTGGCGGTGCGCGGTGCTGCCGACCCGTCCCGCTCGCTGGCCCGGCGGGTCGCCACGCGGCTCGCCCCCGTGGCGGCGCTCTTCATTCTTCTCTCCGCCCTCCTCCTGGGCCTGGCGAGCCTGCGCGACGTCAACCAGTCCATCGAGCCGGAGCTGGCTGCCCGCACCCACCTGATCGGCTCGGTGGTGAGCGACAATGTCCAGCGCGCCCTGGCGGCAGGGGTGCCGCTCGACCGGCTCGTCGGAGCGGAGAGCTTCTTTGGCGACATGCTGACCCGGCTGCCGGAGGTAGCCTACATCGCCGTCGCCACCGGCCGGATCGTGCTCGAGGCGGGAGAGCGCATCGATCCCTACCTGGCGCCGGCCCGCGAGCGCAAGGACGTGCGCAGCCACCCCATCATGCAGGACGGCGAGGAGATCGCCTATGTGGTGATCGACATCGACCCGGCGATCATCAGCAAGCGGTTCGTCGATGTCTTTCTCGACATGAGCGTGGTCGTTCTGGTGAGCGTCCTGATCGCCTTCGAGATCATGGTGCTGCTGACCAGCCGGTCGCTGACGGCCGGTCTCGACCGGCTCCAGCGCCTGGCGGCGATGCAGGCGGCAGGCGATTTCTCGCGCCGCGCCGGCATCGCCGCCAGCGGCTCCGTCGACCGCATGACCCGCCTGCTGGCCGACCGTGCCGTCGCCCTGAACGGGCAGTTCGCGCGCCTGTGGTCGAGGACACGGTCTTCGGCCGGGGGCAGGGCGGCGCTCGAGCAGGTGGCCCAGCGCCACGCGCTCTCGAGCAGCGGCGCCGTCCCGCTGCGGACCACCTACTTCACCGATCTGCGCCTGGCTCTGTTCCTCTTCGCCGCCGCCGACCACCTGCCGCTGGTCTTCCTTCCCCTCTATACCCGTGCGGCGGAAGCGAGCTGGCTGCCGTTCGAGCAGGCGGTGCTTCTCAGCCTTCCGCTCGCCGGCTACCTGCTGGCGATCGTCCTCGTCTCGCCGCTCGCCAGACCGCTGGCGGAGTGGCTGGGGCGACGGCCGCTGCTCGTTCTGGCGACGATCCCTGCGCTGGTGGCCCATATCGGGCTCTTTTATGCGACGAGTGTGCCCGAGATTGTCGGCTGGCGCGTCCTGACGGGCCTCGGCTACGCGCTGGTGACGCTGGCGTGCCAGGATTATGTCCTCGACACGGTGACCGGCAGGGAACGCGCCCAGGCGATGGGGCTTTTCACGACCGTGCTGTTTGCCGGGATCTTCTCCGGAACGGCGCTGGGCGGCGTGCTGGCCGACCGTTTGGGCCAGGAGAACGTCTTCCTGCTGAGCGCTGCCCTGGTCGCGGCGGCGGCCGTGCTTGTCGCGCGGCTCGTGGGCCCCGCCGATAGCGGCATCGAGCGGCCACGGGCGCGGATGCATCTTCCCCCGATCCTGCCCACGCTGAGGAGCCGGCGCTTCTGCGTGCTCCTGTTCGGCATAGCGATCCCCAACAACATCGTCCTGCAGGCCTTCATCTCCTACCTGGTCACGCTCATCCTCGATTCGCTCGGCGCATCGACCGCGGATATCGGCCGCAGCGTCATGCTCTATTTCCTGGCGGTCATCGTCGTGGGCCCTGTGGCCGGACGCCTGGCCAGCCGCTGGATGTCGATGACCAGCCTAGCTTTGCTGGGCGCCACGCTCGGCGGCTCGGCGCTGCTCATGGCCGCCCTCGTCCCGCATGAGGTAACGGTCCTGCTGGCTATCATGGGCGCCGGCGTTGGTGATGCGATGGGACGGGTGTCCCTGGTGCCGATGGCCATGAACGTCGCCGAGAACGAGTTGCAGCATCTCGGCCCCAACGCGGTGCTCGGCACCCTGCGGACGCTGGAGCGCGTCGGCAGCATCGCCGGTCTGCTGGCGGTGGCGATGGTGGCCGGGCAGTTCGGCTATGCGGCGGGCATGGCCACCGTCGCGGCCCTGTCGCTCGGGGGGGCGGCACTTTTCGGCGCCCATCTCGGCGCCGGCAGAAAGACGAGTGCCGTGATTGACCCGGCCCGATAGGATCGCAACCATGAAGCGATAACACGCCGGCCCCGATCGGGTACAAGGCGTACGGATTCAGGGGGGAAGGATGAGAGGCCTCGCGCAATGGCTGATCGCGGCGCTGCTGGTTGCTGCACCTGCCGAGCGAACGTTCGCGGGGGAGAGCCTGAAGATACTCGGGGTGCTCTACCGGGGCTGCGAGCAGGTCTGCCAGGGATTTGCCGCGCGGATCGAGGAAAGCGGGCTGGATGCCGAGTTCGTCAAGCGCGACATCGCGCAGGACATTTCCCGGCTGCCGGCCATCATCGAGGAAGCCCGCGCCATGGAGGCCGACCTCGTGCTGACCTGGGGTACCAGCGTCACCCTGGGCGTCGTCGGCACGCTGGACGATGACGAAGGCTCGGGCCTTCTCTCGACCATACCCGTGGTCTTCACGATCGTGGCCGATCCCTTCGGGACGCGCATCGCCGAGGGCTTTGCGGGCAGCGGCCGTGCGAACGTCACCGGAACCTTCAACCGCGTGCCGGAGGCCGTCTACGTCGAGACCATCCGTCAATATGATCCGGAGTTCGAGAAGCTCGGCCTTCTCTACAACCGCAACGAGGTCAATTCAGTTCTCAAGTTCAAGGAGCTGCAAAAGCTGGCTCCGATGCTGGGGATCGAGCTGGTGGCCCTGGAGCTCGCCTCCGGCGATGACGGCGCGCCCGATCTGGCGGACATTCCCCGACTGCTGAAGAAGCTGCGCGAGCAGGACGTGAGCTGGGTCTATCTCGGCTCCAGCTCGCTCTTGCGCCAGAATGGCGAGTTCTTCACCCGCGCGGCGGTCGAGCACAGCATTGCCGTGCTGAGCCCCTATGAGGATCTCGTGCGCGAGCAGAACGCCCTTTTGTCGGTGGCGGTGCGCTCGCGCGATCTCGGGCGGCTGGCTGCCGAACAAGCGCTCAAGGTGCTGCGCGATGGCAAGAAGCCCGGGGATCTCCCCATCGCGCGGGCGACCGACTTCGCCTATGTCGTCAACATGGAGGTTGCGAGGCAGCTCGGCCGCTTCCCGCCCTTCGCCTTTCTGCAGATCGCGGAGACCGTGAAGAAATAGGCCGCGCCCTGGCCCGCTGCCGGCGCGTCGTCAGCGGGCCTTGGGGGCGGCATAAAAGGGCCGCGGGCGAGGAGGCTCAGGCGTCCACGATCATCTCGAAGCCGCCATAGATCATGCGCTTGCCATCGAACGGCATCGGGTTCCTGTCCGGGTGCATCCGCAAGTCGGCCATTACCTTCTTCATGCCCTCATTGCGCACCTCGCGCGACGGCCAGAGGATCCACGAGAAGACGACCGTCTCATCCGGCTGGCATTTCACCGCCATCGGAAACGACGTCAGCTTTCCTTCGGGCACATCGTCTCCCCAGCACTCGACCAGCTTCAGCGCGCCATGTTCCCGAAAGACGCTCGCCGCCGCTTCGGCGTGCCTGCGGTAGGCCTCGCGGTTCGCGGTCGGTACGGCTGCGACAAATCCGTCGACATAAGACATCGGCTTCGTCCTTTCTCGGGGCCGGCCGGCGTCAGGCTGCGGCAGTTGCGGGATCGCCCGCCGTGGCGGCGTCCGGGTCCATCCACATGATCTCCCAGACGTGGCCGTCAGGATCCTCGACGCTGCGGCCATACATGAAGCCGTGCTCCTGTAGCGGGCACGGGTCGCCTGCGCCGCCGGCAGCACAGGCTCTTGCCACCATCTCGTCCACGTCCGCCCGGCTCTCTGCGGAGATGCAGAGCAGGACCTCGCTCACCGCCCTGGCGTCGGCGATTTTCTTGGGCGTGAAGTCCTGGAACCGTGCATGGGTCAGCAGCATCACGTGGATGCTCTTCGAGAACACCATGCAGGCGGCCGTGGCATCGCAGAACCGGGGGCTCCGGGTGGCGCCGAGCGCCTCGTAGAAAGCCGTTGCCCGGTCCAGCTCGACAACAGGCAGATTGACGAAGATCATTTTCGGCATGACCGCCCCCCGGACTCGATTTTGACGAGTCTGCCTCTTTGAGTTACGAAAAGCAACTATGAAGTCAGAAAAAATAACTAGATCCTCACGGTCTGGCGTACGTCGGCGCTACGATGACGCCTGCGCGGCCGCCCATGCCCTCGATCTGGTGGGAGAGCGTTGGGCTCTTCTGGTGATGCGGGAGCTAATGACGGGCCCCAAGAGGTTCAGCGATCTGCGAACAGGCCTGCCAGGCATCAGCGCCAACGTCCTGACCCAGCGCCTCGGAGGGCTCGAGGCCGCTGGGGTCCTCGTCCGGCGCGAGCTGCCGCCGCCGGCTGCTGCACGGGTCTACGAGCTCACCGAATGGGGCTACGAGAGCGAGCCGATCTTCCAGGCTCTTGGCCGCTGGGCAGTGCGCTCGCCGTCGCACGACCCGAGCCTGCCCTTCAGCAGCGCGTCCCTCGTCCTCTCGCTGCGCACGATGTTCGATCCGCAATCGGCCGGTGAGCTGGAGGCGCGGATAGGGTTCCGCATCGGCGCGGAGACCTATCTCGCCCGTGTCTCGGCAGGCACCCTCGACATCGCGGCAGGGCCGGTGGATGGCGCCGATGTGCTCCTCACCGGCGCGGCGCGTGCCGTCGCGGCCGCAATCTATGGCGGGCAGGCGCTCGAGGCGCTGGAGGCCGAAGGGGCACTTTCGATCCACGGCGATCGGGCGCTGGCGGCACGCTTCGCCACTCTCTTCCCGCTTCCCTCCAAGATCGGGAGCGCTTGACAGGGGCAGCTACCCGGGGCTCCATGGCCGCGTTCCAAGGGGAGCCCCGGCAAGGGGCTGAGAGACCGCAGAGCCGAGGAGGCTGGCGCGGAGACCCTTCGAACCTGATCCGGGTAATGCCGGCGAAGGGATCGGAACCAGCCTCGCGCTTTTTCTCCCCACGTCCTGCGTCCGCCCGGATCTCCGCCAATCTGCTGGCCTGGAGATCCATCATGTCGCCCGACCGTCCGGTCTTTTCTGTCACCACCGGTTCGCTGCCCGGCTCGCGCAAGGCTTATGCCGCGGGCAGTCTCCACGCTGGTCTGCGCGTGCCGTTCCGCGAGATCGAGCTCCACCCCTCGGCCATGGAGCCGCCCTTCGCCGTCTACGATTCCTCTGGCCCCTACACCGATCCGGCGGCCGCCATCGACCTGGCGCAGGGCCTGGAGCGGGACCGCGAGGCCTGGGTGCGGGCGCGCGGCGACGTCAAGGAGACCCCGGGGCGCGAGCTTCGTCCCGAGGACAATGGCAACGTCTCGCCTGACCGGCTCGTGGCCCCTTTTCCGCAGCGCCACCGCCCGCTGCGCGCGCAAGGCGGTGCTGCCGTCACCCAGCTCGCCTACGCCCGCCGCGGGATCGTCACGGCGGAGATGGAGTTCGTGGCGATCCGCGAGAACCTGCGCCGCGAGGCCCGTGCGGCAGCCGCCCGCGACGGCGAGGATTTCGGCGCCTCCATCCCCGATCTCGTGACCCCTGAGTTCGTGCGCGAGGAGGTGGCCCGCGGCCGTGCCATCATCCCCGCCAACATCAACCATGCCGAGCTCGAGCCGATGGCCATCGGCCGGAATTTCCTGGTGAAGGTGAACGCCAATATCGGCAACTCGGCGGTGACCTCCTCGGTGGCCGAGGAGGTGGAGAAGATGGTCTGGGCGATCCGCTGGGGGGCGGACACGGTCATGGACCTCTCCACCGGCCGCAACATCCACAACATCCGCGAGTGGATCCTGCGCAACAGCCCGGTGCCCATCGGCACAGTGCCCATCTACCAGGCGCTGGAGAAGGTGGGCGGTGTGGCCGAGGACCTCACCTGGGAGATCTTCCGCGACACGCTCATCGAGCAGGCCGAGCAGGGGGTGGACTATTTCACCATCCATGCCGGGCTGCGCCTGGCGCACGTGCCGCTCACCGCAAGGCGGGTCACCGGCATCGTCAGCCGCGGCGGCTCGATCATGGCCAAATGGTGCCTGTCGCATCATCGCGAAAGCTTCCTCTACGAGCATTTCGAGGAAATCTGCGCGATCATGCGGGCCTATGACGTCTCGTTCTCGCTGGGCGACGCGCTGCGCCCGGGCTCGATTGCCGATGCCAACGATGCGGCCCAGTTCGCCGAGCTCGAGACCCTGGGCGAGCTCACGCAGGTCGCCTGGAAGCATGACGTCCAGGTGATGATCGAGGGCCCCGGCCATGTGCCGATGCACAAGATCAAGGAGAATGTGGAGAAGCAGCTGGCCTTGTGCGGCGAGGCGCCGTTCTACACGCTGGGCCCGCTCACCACCGACATCGCCCCGGGCCACGACCACGTCACCAGCGCGATCGGCGCCGCCATGATCGGCTGGTTCGGCACCGCCATGCTCTGCTACGTTACCCCCAAGGAGCATCTGGGCCTGCCCGACCGCGACGACGTCAAGGAAGGGGTGATCACCTACAAGATCGCGGCGCACGCCGCCGATCTCGCGAAGGGCCATCCGGCAGCCCAGGCCCGCGACGACGCGATCTCGCGCGCCCGCTTCGCGTTCCGCTGGGAGGACCAGTTCAATCTCGGGCTGGATCCGGAGCGGGCGCGCGCCTTCCACGACGAGACCCTGCCCAAGGAAGCCCACAAGACAGCGCATTTCTGCTCGATGTGCGGACCGAAATTCTGCTCGATGAAGATCTCCCACGAGCTGCGCGCGCAGGCGGAGACCGGCATGGAGGAGATGGCCCGGCGCTTTCGCGAGGGCGGCGGCGAGCTCTACCAGACCTCGGGCGACTGAGTCGCATGCCGGGCCGGCGGATCCGGCCCGGTTCCGGAACCTCGTCTCCCACGACCGGTTGGCGGTAGGGCGGCATGCCGCCCCACCGGCATGGGAGCAAAGACGTGGCGAGCAACAGCAATGGCGGCGGCCGCAAGACCGTCCGGTTCGGCGATCAGGAGCTGGCCAGGGGGCAGGGCGGCGAGGTCCATCAAGTGGCGGGCGGCGACACGCCGGTGCTGACCACCAACCTGGGCACTCCCGTCTCCGACGACCAGAATTCGCTGAGAGCGGGTGCGCGCGGACCCTCCCTCCTGGAAGACTTCCACTTTCGCGAGAAGATCTTCCACTTCGATCACGAGCGCATTCCCGAGCGCGTGGTCCACGCGCGGGGAATGGGGGCGCACGGCTACTTCGAGAGCTACGACTCCCTCTCCGACATCACCCGCGCCGATCTCTTCCAGCGGAAGGGGGAAAAGACGGAAGTCTTCGTCCGGTTCTCCACGGTGGCCGGCAACAAGGGCTCGGCCGACCTGCCGCGTGACGTTCGCGGCTTTGCCGTCAAGTTCTACACCAAGGAGGGCAACTGGGATCTGGTCGGCAACAACATGCCGGTCTTCTTCATCCAGGATGCCATCAAGTTCCCGGACCTCATCCACGCGGCCAAGCAGGAGCCCGACCGGGGCTTTCCCCAGGCGCAGACGGCGCACGACAATTTCTGGGACTTCATCTCGCTGACGCCCGAGAGCATGCACATGATCATGTGGGCCATGTCGGACCGGGCGATCCCTCGCTCGTTGCGATTCATGGAGGGCTTCGGCGTCCACACCTTCCGCTTCGTCAATGCGGAGGGGAAGTCCACCTTCGTGAAGTTCCACTGGAAGCCCAGGCTCGGCATGCAGTCGGTGGTCTGGAACGAGGCCCTCAAGATCAACGGTGCCGACCCCGACTTTCACCGGCGCGATCTCTGGGACGCCATCCAGACGGGCGACTACCCGGAGTGGGAGCTGGGCCTGCAGCTCTTCGACCAGGACTTCGCCGACAAGTTCGGCTTCGACGTGCTCGACCCCACCAAGATCATTCCGGAGGAGGAGGTGCCGGTGCGCCGGGTCGGGCGGCTGGTGCTCGATCGGGTGGTCGACAACTTCTTCGCCGAGACGGAGCAGGTAGCGTTCTGCACACAGAACACCGTCCCCGGAATCGACTTCACGGACGATCCATTGTTGCAGGGGCGGAACTTCTCCTATCTCGATACCCAGCTCAAGCGGCTGGGCAGCCCCAACTTCCACGAGATCCCGGTCAACCAGCCGCGCGGCTGCCCGTTCCACAACTTCCAGCGGGACGGGCACATGCGGATGACGGTGAACAGGGGCCGCGCCAACTACCAGCCCAATTCCTGGGGGCAAGGCCCGCGCGAGTGCCCCGAGCGCGGCTTCACCACCCATCCGGCGCGGGTCGAGGGCGAGAAGGTGCGGCTGCGGCCCGAAAGCTTCGCCGACCACTACAGCCAGGCACGGCAGTTCTACATCAGCCAGACGGAGATCGAGCAGGGTCACATCGCGGCAGCGCTCACCTTCGAGCTGAGCAAGGTCGAGACGCCGGCGATCCGTACCCGCATGGTCTCGCACCTGCGCAACATCGACGAGGGCCTCGCGAAGAAGGTGGCGCAGAGCCTGCGCCTCGAGCTTCCCGAGCCGGCGCCGGCCGCCATGCCCACCCGGATGGATCTCCAGAAGTCGCCCGCGCTCAGCATCATCCTGAACGGACCGGACAGCTTCCGGGGCCGCAAGGTGGGTGCGCTGGTGAGCGACGGCGCCGACGCAGAGGTCCTCAAGGCCCTCAAGGCGGCGCTGGAGAAGGAGGGCGCGATGCTCAAGATCGTGGCGCCCATGATCGGCGGCATCAAGGCCAGCGACGGGAGCTGGATCGAGGGCGACGAGAAGATCGACGGCGGGCCCTCGGTGGTCTTCGACGCGGTGGCGCTGGTTCTCTCGAAGGACGGTGGCGAGATGCTGGCGAAGGAGTCCACCGCCCGCGACTTCGTGGCCGATGCCTTCGCCCACCTGAAGTTCATCGGCTGCAGCGACGAGGCTGCACCGCTTTTGAAGAAGGCCGGGGTGTTCGAGGACCGCGACGGCGGGGTGCTGCAGCTGGCCTCCGCCAGCGACGCCGAGCCCTTCGTGGCGGCCTGCCGCAAGCTCCGCTTCTGGGAGCGCGAGAGCAAGGTGAAGCAGGTCTGAGACGGGCAGGGGGCGCCGGTGCCGGCGCCCCCCGGGCCTCAGGCGCGAATGCGCTCCGGCGCGGGCTCCGCGAAGTTGCGCTCCCGCAGCCGCAGGGCCACGCGGACGAGCATGATCAGGACCGGCACCTCGACGAGCGGTCCGATCACGGTGGCGAACGCTACCGGCGAGGCGAGGCCGAAGGCGGCGATCGCGACCGCGATGGCCAGCTCGAAATTGTTGCTGGCGGCGGTGAAGGCGATCGCCGTGGTGCGCGGGTAGTCGGCCTCGATCAGCCGGCCCATGAAGAAGCTCACCGCGAACATCACGACGAAGTAGATGGCAAGCGGCACCGCGATCCGCACGGCGTCCAACGGCAACAGCAGGAGCTGGCCGCCCTTGAGGCTGAACATGGCGAGGATCGTGAAGAGCAGCGCGATGAGCGTGAGCGGGCCGATGCGTGGCAGGAAGCGCTGCTCGTACCAGGCCTCGCCTTTCGCACCGATCAGCACCCGCCGGGTCAGCCAGCCCGCCGCGAAGGGGATGCCCAGATAGATCAGCACCGCCTGGGCGATGGTCCAAAAGCCGACCTCGACGATGCTCCCCTCCAGCCCGAAGAGGGGCGGCAGGACCGAGAGGAAGAACCAGGCGTAGACGCTGAAGAAGAGGATCTGGAAGACCGAGTTGAAGGCCACCAGCCCGGCCACGTACTGGTTGTCGCCGCCGGCCAGCTGGTTCCAGACCAGCACCATGGCGATGCAGCGGGCAAGCCCGATGAGGATGACGCCGGTCATGTAGTCGGGGTGATCGGCCAGGAACAGCACGGCCAGACCGAACATCAGGAACGGGCCGATCACCCAGTTCTGGACCAGCGAGAGCAGCAGCACGCGGCGGTCGGCGAAGACCTGCGGCAGGGCCTCGTAGCGGACCCGCGCAAGCGGCGGGTACATCATCACGATGAGGCCGATGGCGATGGGCAGGTTGGTGCCGCCGGCCGAGAGGCCGTCGAGCCACACAGGCAGGCCCTCGTACACCCGGCCCAGGGTCACGCCCAGGGCCATGGCGGCGAAGATCCACAAGGTCAGGTGGCGGTCGAGGAAGGACAGGCGCGGTCGCGCAGTGCAGGCCGGCATGAGGGGCTCCGGAGATTGCTGGAGAGGGCAGGGCTCAGGCGGGGGATGCCGGCAGGAGCTCCTTCACGGTCTCCGAGGGGCGGCAGAGCTTGACACCCAGCGGGCTCACCACGATGGGCCGGTTGATGAGGATCGGGTGCTCCATCATCGCGTCGAGGAGCTGCCCGTCGGTGAGCGAGGGATCGCCGAGGCCCAACTCCTCATAGGGAGTGCCCTTCTCGCGGAGGACCGCGCGCACCCTCACGCCCATCCGCGCGATGAGCGATTCCAGCATAGCGCGCGAGGGCGGGGTCTTCAGATACTCCACCACATGCGGCTCGATGCCTGCGTCGCGGATCAGGCCCAGCACGTTGCGCGAGGTGCCGCAGGCGGGGTTGTGGTAGACGACGATGTCCATGGGAGCGTTCCTCGGGAGGAAGAGGGGATCAGGCCCGGCAGGCAGGCAGCAGGTCGGCCAGCAGCGGCCCGCAAAGCTCGGCCCGGCCGTCGCAGCAGTCGCGCAGGAAGAAAAGCATCAGCGCGCGCAGCCGCCCCAGATCGGCCCGGTAGCGGATCGTCCGGCCGGAGCGCTCGGCAGTGACCAGCCCGGCCCGGGCGAGCACTGCCAGATGCGAGGACATGGTGTTTTGCGGCACTGCCAGAAGCCGCGCGACCTCGCCCGCGGCAAGCCCGTCGGGCTCGTGGCGAATCAGAAGGCGGAACGCCTCGAGTCGCGAGGTCTGGGCGAGGGCGGCGAACGCGCCGATGGCCATTTCTGTATCCATATATCGAGAATAATCGATGGATTGTTGCGGCGCAAGCCGCCCCTGCCTTCCTTGCGTTGCAGCGACTGACAGCCGTGCGCGCGGCGGGCTTGATCCGTTCCGCCTTCGGCCTTAGCCCTACAGCCACGATCGGCCGGCAGACGGCTTTGGGCAGGGGGCTTGCGAATGACGGATTTCGTGACGGTGAGCGCGCTCGCCGCCCGAATCGGAAATGGAGCGAAGCTGGCGCTCCCGGTGGATTATGCGGGCGTGGCGATGGCGGCGACGGACGCGATCATCGCAAGGGCACCCCGCGACCTGCATCTGGTGTGCGTGCCGACCGGCGGCCTGCAGGTCGACATGCTCTTGGGTGCGGGCCTCGTGGGCACCCTCGAGACCAGTGCCGTGAGCCTCGGCGAGGCCGGCTCGGCCCCCTGCTTCGTGCGGGGGGTGCGCGGCGAGGCCTTCCGGCTCATGGACGCCACCTGCCCGGCCATCCACGCCGGCCTGATCGCCGCGCAGAAGGGTGTGCCCTTTCTGCCGCTACGGGGTCTGATCGGCAGCGATCTCGTGACCCGGCGCCCCGACTGGAAGGTGATCGACAATCCCTTCGGCGAGAATGACCCGATTGTCCTGATCCCCGCCATCGAGCCGGACGTCTGCCTGTTCCATGCCCCCGAGGCCGACCGCATGGGCAATGTCTGGATCGGCCGGCGGCGCGAGCTCGCCACCATGGCTTATGCCTCGAAGCGCACGCTGGTGACGGTCGAGCGGATCCGCGAGGACTCGCTGCTGGCCGACGAGAAGACCGCGGCCGGCGTGCTGCCGGCCCTCTATGTCGACGCGGTGGCAAAAGTGCCGAACGGCGCCTGGCCCTACGCGCTGTGGGGCGAGTACGCCGCCGACGGCGAGGAGATCGGCCGCTATGCCGAGGCGGCGCGGACCCAAGAGGGGTTCGAGGCCTTCATGGCGGCGCGCGCGGAGAAGGCGGCATGAGCGTGGCAACCCCTCCCGTCACCCACAACGAGCGGCTGATCTTCACCGTCGCGCGCCTGCTCGAGGGCGTGCGTCACGTCGCCGTCGGCGCCTCCTCGCCGATTCCCGCCGCCGGCGCGATGCTGCTGCGGGCGCTGGAGGAGGAGCGGGGTGGTGCCGCGGTGCGCCTCTCCATCCTGGGCTCGGTGGAGCACAACTTCTTCACCAATGGCGGGGTCGAGCTGTTCGACTGCGCGGCGCAGGGGCGCATCGACGCCTTCTTCCTGGGCGGCGGCCAGATCGACGGCCAGGGCAACGTCAACCTCGTGGGCGTGGGCGGCTACCCGACCTCCAAGGTGCGCTGGCCGGGCTCCTTCGGCTCGGCCTATCTCTATCACCTGGTGCCGCGGGTGATCCTGTTCCGCGAGGAGCACACGCCCCGGGTCATGGTCGAGAAGGTGGAGTTCGTGAGCGCTCCGGGCGTCACGCCGCCCGAGGTCTACCGCAGGGGCGGGCCCAAGGCCCTGCTCACCGGCCGCGGCCTGTTCTCGTTCGACGCCGAGAGAGGCGGCTTTCGGCTCGAGAGCGTGCATGAGGGCCACGAGGTGGCCGAGATCGAGGAAATGACCGGCTTTGCCTTCGAGCGGCCGGAGACGGTGCCTTTCACCCCCGACCCGGATCCGGCAACCCTCGCTTTGCTGCGCGGGCGGGTGCGCGACGAGCTGGCCGAGACCTATCCGGGCTTCGCCGCCCGCATGGCGGCCGAGATCTCGAAGGCCGCCTGAGGCCGGGGCGACGAGAGCAGCAACACTGATCTGGAATGATGGAAGCGATGTCACAAGCCGACAAGGATGCCGGCCAGGGCTCCCTCGCGGGCCTCAGGGTCATCGATGCGAGCCGGGTGCTGGGCGGCCCCTACTGCACGCAGGTCTTGGGCGACCACGGTGCGGAGGTCATCAAGGTCGAGCCGCCGCAGGGCGACGAGACCCGCGGCTGGGGTCCTCCCTTCCATGGTGACGCGGCCAGCTACTTCATCGGCGTCAACCGCAACAAGAAGGGCATGGCGATCGACTTCTCGAAGGAGGCCGGCCGCGAGCTGCTGCTGCGCCTGCTCGAGACCGCCGACGTCTTCGTCGAGAACTTCAAGACGGGCACGCTGGAGAAGTGGGGCATCGGCCGCAAGGAGCTGGCCGAGCGCTTCCCGCGGCTGATCCACTGCCGCATCTCCGGCTTTGGCGAGGACGGCCCTTATGGCGGGATGCCCGGCTACGACGCCGCCATCCAGGCGACCGCCGGCCTGATGAGCGTCAATGGCGAGGCGGGCGGCGAGGCGCTGCGCGTGGGCCTGCCGGTGGTCGACATCGTCACCGGCCTCAATGCCACCATCGGCATCCTTCTCGCCCTGCAGGAGCGGCAGACCAGCGGCAAGGGCCAGTTCGTCGAGGCGGCCCTCTACGATTGCGCCTTCTCGCTGCTGCACCCGCATCTGCCGAATTTCTATCTCAACAACAAGGTGCCGGCGCGCACCGGCAACGCCCATCCCAACATCTGCCCCTACGACACCTTCAGCACCCGCACCGCGCCCCTGTTCCTGGCGGTGGGCAATCACCGGCAGTTCCAGACGCTGTGCCGGGTGCTGGACCGGAACGACCTGCCCTCCGACCCGCGCTTCGCCAGCAACGCGGCGCGCAACGTCAACCGGGATGCGCTCAAGGTGGAGCTCGAGGCGGCGCTCGCCGATCGCGACTGCGAGGAGGTCGCCAAGACGCTGATCGAGTCGGGTGTACCCTGCGGAGCGGTCCGAACGATCGACGCGGTGGTGGACGACCCGCACACCCGCCATCGGGGCATGGTGGTGGACATCGACGACTACCGGGGCACCGGCAGCCCCATCAAGCTGTCGCGCACCCCGGCGAGCTACCGCCAGCGGCCGCCGGCCTTCGCCCAGCACGCCGACGAGGTGCTTGCCGAGGCGGGCATCGATCCAGCAGCCTACGAGGACGTGCTGTTACGCTCCCCCAAGGGATGACGTGACGCTTCGAGATCAGGGAGGAAGGCTCATGGCGGGCTTCAAGGCGATCCTCGTCGACAAGAGCGAGGCGGGCTACACGGCGAAGCTGGGCGAGATCGTCCGCGAGGATCTGCCCGAGGGCGAGGTCACCGTCGCGGTCGAGCGCTCGACGCTGAACTACAAGGACGCGCTGGCGATCACCGGCAAGGCGCCGGTCGTCCGCAAATTCCCGATGGTGCCCGGCATCGACTTCGCCGGCACCGTCGAGGAGAGCAGCGACCCTGCGTTCCGCAAGGGGCAAAAGGTGCTGCTCAACGGCTGGGGCGTGGGCGAGACCCACTGGGGCGGCCTCGCCCAGCGCGCCCGCGTCAAGGCCGGCTGGCTGATCGACCTGCCCGAGGGCCTGAGCGCCGAGGAGGCCATGGCGATCGGCACGGCGGGCTACACCGCCATGCTCTGCGTCATGGCCCTCGAGCGCAACGGCGTGGCTCCGGATCAGGGCGAGATCCTGGTGACGGGTGCCTGTGGCGGCGTCGGCTCGGTTGCCGTGACCCTGCTCGCCCGCGCGGGCTACAGCGTCACCGCCTCGACCGGCCGCGCCGCCGAGGAGGAGGGCTATCTGCGCTCGCTGGGTGCCACCACCATCATCGACCGGGCCGAGCTTTCCGCCCCCGGCAAGCCGCTCGCGAAGGAGCGCTGGGCCGGCGTGGTCGACAGCGTCGGCAGCCACACCCTCGCCAATGCCTGCGCGTCCACCCGCTATGGCGGCACGGTGGCGGCCTGCGGCCTCGCCCAGGGCATGGACTTCCCGGCAACCGTGGCCCCGTTCATCCTGCGCGGTGTCACCCTGGCCGGCGTCGACAGCGTGATGGCGCCGCTGGAGCGCCGGCGCGACGCCTGGACCCGGCTCGCGAGCGAGATCGACCGCAAGAAGCTCGCCAGCATCACCAGCAAGGCCGGGCTCGAGGACGCGCTGCGCCTTGCGCCGGAGCTGCTGGCCGGCAAGGTGCGCGGCCGCATCGTCGTCGACCCCAACGCCTGAACGGCCGTCACAAAAGCGAGTTTTCCGTCCATGAGCGATCATCCCGTCAGCCGCTTTCCCGTTCCGGCTCTGGCCGACATGCCCGAGGACGTGCGCGCGCGCATCCTGGCCGTCCAGGAAAAGGCGGGCTTCATTCCCAACGTCTTTTTGACCCTGGCCTGGCGGCCGGACGAGTTCCGCGCCTTCATGGCCTATCACGACGCGCTGATGGACAAGGAGGGCGGGCTCTCCAAGGCCGAGCGCGAGATGATCGTGGTCGCCACCAGTGCCGCCAACCAGTGCCAGTACTGCGTGATCGCCCATGGCGCGATCCTGCGGGTGCGCGCCAAGAACCCGCTCCTGGCCGACCAGATCGCCGCCAACTATCGCAAGGCCGACATCACCCCGCGCCAAAAGGCGATGATCGACTTTGCCATGAAGGTTTCGACGGAGGCCCAGACGGTGGGCGACGACGATTTCGCCTGGCTCGAGGCGCACGGGCTCGACCAGGACGACGCGTGGGACATCGCCGCCATCGCCGGCTTCTTCGGCATGTCCAACCGCCTTGCCAACGTCACCAGCATGCGGCCGAACGACGAGTTCTACATGCTCGGCCGCACGACTCCCGCGCGATGACAGCGGGCGCGAGGAGCCAGGGCATGGCGGCGGGCCCCCTGGAGTGGCGGCTGCGGGTCGAGCTGGTCGAGACCTGCAGGGCCATGAACGGGCTGGGCATCAACCGGGGCACGTCGGGCAATGTCAGCGTGCGGCTGGGCGAAGGGTTCCTGGTCTCGCCGACCGGCGTGCCCTACGACGCGCTGCGCCCCGAGCAGGTGGTGCGGATGGGCTGGGACGGCGGCTTTGCGGGCGACCTCCTGCCGTCCAGCGAGTGGCGTTTCCACCGCGACGTCCTGGCGGCACGGCCCGACCTCGAGGCCGTGGTCCACACCCACTCGGTGCATGCCACGGCGCTCGCCATCATGGGGCGCGGCATCCCCGCCATCCACTACATGATCGCTGCCGCCGGCGGGCCCGACATACGCTGCGCGCCCTATGCCACCTTCGGGACCCAGGAGCTGGCCGACGCGGTGCTGGCGGCGATGGACGAGCGGCGCGCCTGCCTGCTGGCCCATCACGGCGTCATCGCTGCCGGCCGCACGCTGGCTCGGGCCCTCTCGCTCGCCGTCACCGTCGAGGAGCTGGCCCAGCAATATCTCCTCTGCCTGCCGCACGGCGAGCCGCCGGTGCTGGACGAGGCCGAGATCGCCACGGTGCTGGACAAGTTCAAGACCTATGGCCAGCAGCCTGCAAAGCAATGAGTTCTCCGCGCCGTATGGCGCTTCATCCATCGTCTGAACAGCGGATAGATCCATGAACGGCGCCGACAGTCTCTGCGATACCCTGCTTGCCCACGGCATCGACGTCTGCTTTGCCAACCCCGGCACGTCCGAGATGCATTTCGTCGCCGCCCTCGACCGCAAGCCGCAGATGCGCTGCGTGCTGGGCATGTTCGAGGGCGTCGTCACGGGTGCCGCCGACGGCTATGCGCGCATGGCCGACAAGCCGGCGGCGACCCTGCTTCATCTGGGCCCGGGCCTCGCCAACGGCCTTGCCAATATCCACAACGCGCGGCGCGCCCGCACGCCGATGGTCAACATCGTGGGCGACCACGCGACCTATCACCTGCAGCACGACGCGCCGCTGACCAGCGACATCGAGGGCTTGGCCTGGCCGATGTCGCACTGGGTCCGCACGACCCGCACCCCCGACGCGGTCTCCCATGACACCGCCGAGGCGATCCGCGTGGCGATGACCCCGCCCGGCAATATCGCGACGCTGATCCTGCCGGCCGATGCGGCCTGGGGCGAGGCGGCGCAGACGATCGTCTCCAGCGATCGCCGGCCGGCCGCTCCGCAGGTCGACGAGGCGGCGATCCGCGAAGCGGCGGCAGCCATCCGCTCGGGCAAGCGCACCGTCTTGATGCTCTCGGGCACGGCGCTGCGGGCAGGGGCACTCGAGACCGCCAGCCGCATCTCGCGGGCCACCGGCGTGCGGCTCATGGCGCAGGGCTCCAACGGGCGCATCGAGCGTGGCGCTGGCCGTGTGGCCATCGAGCGGGTCCCCTACGTGGTGGACCAGGCCCTCGAGGCGCTGAGCGGCACCGAGCAGATGATCCTCGTGGGCGCCAAGGAGCCGGTGGCTTTCTTCGCCTATCCCGGCAAGCCCGGCCGCCTCGAGCCCGCCGACTGCCGGACGATGGAGCTGGCCTCGCCCGAGCACGACCTCGCCCATGCGCTGGAGTGGCTCGCCGACGAGCTGGGCGTCGGTCACAATGTGACGCCCGAGGTCGAGGAGCGCGCCGACATGCCGCTGCCGAGCGGCAAGCTCGACGCCGACGCGGTGGGCCGGGCGATCGGCGCGCTGATGCCCGAGAACGCCATCCTGTGCGACGAGTCGGTGAGCAGCGGCCGGCAGTTCTTCAGCCTCAGCCGCGGCTCGGCGCCGCACGACTACCTGCAGATCACCGGCGGGGCGATCGGCCTCGGCCTGCCGATGGCGGCAGGGGCAGCCGTCGCCTGCCCGGACCGCAAGGTGGTCTCCATGCAGGCCGACGGCAGCGGCATGTACACGGTCCAGGCCCTGTGGACCCAGGCCCGCGAGAATCTCGACATCGTCACGGTGGTCTTCGCCAACCGCTCCTATGCCATTCTCCACGGCGAGCTGAAGAATGTCGGAGCCGGGGCGCCCGGCCGCAACGCGCAGCGCATGCTCGACCTCGACCATCCGGCGCTGGACTGGGTCAGCCTCGCCCGCGGCATGGGCGTGGAGGCGGAGCGGGCCACCACCAGCGAGGAGCTGGTGAAGGCCCTGCAGGCGGCGATGTCGCGCAAGGGCCCCTACCTCATCGAGGCGGTCATCTGAGCCAGCCGGACTCCGGGAGCAGGCCCGGGCGGGGAACGTCATGGCAGCAGGCCTGAAGGCCGACTCTGCCTGGGCGGCGTTCCGGCACCGCGACTTCGCCTTCTTCTGCGCTGCCCGCTTCCTTTCGGGGGTGGGCATCCAGATGCTCAACGTCGCGGTCGGCTGGCTGGTCTACGAGCTCACCGGCAGCGCCCTGGCGCTGGGCATGGTGGGGCTCGCGGCGTTCCTGCCGGTGGTGAGCCTGGCGCTCTTCGCCGGCCACGTCGCCGACCGGCACGACCGCCGGCGGATCCTGGTGGCCGCCTACGGCACCGTGGCCGCGGCGGCGAGCGCGCTCGTTCTCTACCTTCTGGCCGGCGGCACCGCCGTCTGGCCTCTGTTCCTGGCGGTGACGGCGATGGGCTCGGCTCGCGCCTTCGCCAACCCGGCGAGCCAGGCTCTGGTGCCCAATCTCGTGCCGGCCCACCATTTCGGCAACGCCATCGCCTGGAACAGCTCGACCTGGCAGACCGCCACCATCATCGGGCCGGCGCTGGGCGGCGGCCTCTACATCTTTGGCGCACCCACCGTCTTTGCCGCCGCCGCCGGCGCCCTGGCGCTGACCGCGCTGCTTTTGGCGGCGGTGCGGCACCGTCCGGCGATGCGCCCGCGCGAGCCTGCGAGCTGGGCCAGCCTCTTGGCCGGTCTCGTCTTCATCCGCTCGCAGCAGGTCATGCTGGGTGCCATCTCGCTCGATCTCGTGGCGGTGCTGCTGGGCGGCGCCACTGCTCTCCTGCCGATCTTCGCCGAGGAGATCCTGGCCGTCGGCCCCGCCGGTCTCGGCCTGCTGCGCAGCATGCCGGCCGCCGGCGCGGCTCTGATGGCGCTGCTGCTCGCCTGGCGGCCGATCCGCCGGCGCGCAGGGCGCAAGATGCTGCTGGCGGTAGCCGTCTTCGGGCTCGCCACCGTGGGCTTCGGCCTCTCCGAGACCCTCTGGCTGTCGCTGCTCTGCCTGCTGGTCCTGGGGGCGGCCGACATGGTCAGCGTGTTCGTCCGCCAGACCCTCGTGCAGCTCGAGACGCCGGACGCCATGCGCGGCCGGGTGGCGGCGGTCAACAGCGTCTTCATCGGCGCCTCCAACGAGCTGGGCGAGTTCGAGTCCGGCACGCTGGCGGCTCTGGTTGGTGCGGTCGGCGCAGTGGTCATCGGCGGTGCCGGGAGCGTCGCCGCCGCCGCCTACTGGGCATGGCGCTTTCCGGCCCTGCGCGAACGTGACGAGCTGATCCGTCAGGAACGGTGAAGCAAACCCCACGTCCCGCAACACGCGAAGTGATAAAACTCGAGGTTGTGTCCATTGGTGAGCAGTTCTGCCAAAATGGTGGTAGGCGCTTCCTGCTTGGTCATGCTAAAAAAGCCCTCTACTAGGAGGCGACTTGACGTGGCCGGCACAACAATGACCAGCCGTTGGCCCGGCGGGCGGGAGTCCGTTACGGGTCTGATGTGGGATCCGTTCGTCCACGGCGGGAGCGGCAGCGAGATCTGTTGCGCGCCGGGCGATCGCGTACCTTTGCTGGCACCCGCCACCACGGCGGCGCCGATGCGCCTCGGCTCCATCTTCCCCGAGAAGGTCGGCCCCGTGCCGGTGACGCGCATGGTGCTGCGCGGCCGGGCCGCCGTCTTCGAGGCGCATGTCGGAACCAGCGGCACGATGGCCGCGAGACTGGTGGACTGCCCGCCCGCGGCGACCTCCGTGCTCGTCTTGTGGCTGACGCCGGAGCAGCTCGAGCATCTGCGGAGCCAGGAGGCTGCCGAAGAGCGCCGGATCGTCGAGATCGACGCCGGGCGCGTCGAGATCGAGGGTGTTGCGGTCTCCACCGCGTGGGTCCCGGTGGGGCGGAGCGGGGCGCTGCGTGGCGGCAAGTTTCCAGTGCGCGTCGCCGAGGTGCCGACCATCGGTTGCGTCTATCCCGCGCTCACCACGCGGGCGGCCCTGCGCTACGTTCATCGCCGCCTCGGCGTCGAGGAACCCTACGACGTCTTCGAGCAGGCCCTGGCCGACGACGCGGCCTATCGCGCCGCCGTCAACGCGCGGCTGCACGGAGAGGCGCTGCCGGTCTGAGGCGGCGGGACGGCGCAGCTAGAACGAGGAGCCCGGCTGCTCGAGAAAGGCCGCCTCCTCGGCCGTCGTGGTGCGCCCGAGCGCCTTGTTGCGATGCGGGAAGCGGCCGAAGCGGCGGACGATGTCCAGGTGCCGCTGCGCGTAGTCGAGGAGAATCGGGGCGCCCAGCCTGCCGATTAGGCTCACGGCCAGCTCCTGGTCCGCCATGGCCTCGCTGTGCTCGAAGGGCAGGTAGAGGAACAGCCGCTGCTCTGCCGGTATCTCGAGGTCCTGCCCGCGTCGCAGCGCCGCGCGGGCGACCTCCAGCGCCCGGGCGTCGCCCGCATAGGCGCTGGCCGTGCCGCGCCGCAGGTTGCGCGGGAACTGGTCGAGCAGAAGGACCAGGGCCAGCGTCCCGGCGGCGCGCTCGCCCCATTCCTCGAAGCCGCCGGCGAGGGCGGCCTCCATCGGCTCCTCGAAGCGCTCGCGGATCTCCTCGTCGAACGCCGGATCTGCCGCGAACCAGCGCGGCTTCGTCTCTGGTGCGAACCAGAAGTCGAGAATGGCGTTGATCATCGGGATGCGTCCTTGGCGAGGAGCCGCGCATAGAGCGGCTTTTGCAGCGAGGGCAGCAGGTAGATCGGGAACTGTGCGGCGGCGATGAAGGCCAGCAAGGCAGGCGGCGCCGTGTCGGCCGAGGCTGCCAGCAGCAGGCCGATATTGCAGTTTCCGGCGAGCAGCCCGGCGGTCAGCGCCACGCGCCGGCCCAAGCCCCACAAGAGCAGGACCGTCACCAGCTGCAGCCCCGCATTGAGGGCGAAGGCCACGAGCACGCAGCGCAGCAGGAAGACGAGGTCCTGGCCGATGATCGCATGCACGCCGTTCATCACCGCGCAGGCGAACAGCAGGAAGAACAGCACGGCGATCCCGTCCATCGCCTGGCGCGAGCGCTCGATGCGCGCCTCGCCGATGACGCTGCGCAGGATGCGGGCGAGCAGGAACGAGCCGCCGACGATGGCGGCCAGCCGCAGGGTGAGCTGCAGCGTTGGCAGCTCCACCGGCAGTCCTGCCACTGCCGCCACCAGCGGCGGCAGGCTCAGCGGCACGAGGAAGGTCGCCAGGGTCACCGACAGCACGGCCAGGGCCACGTCGAGGCCGAGGATCAGCGCGAGGGCGCCGGAGGCCATAAGCGGCGCGCAGGCCGCCATCGTCACGGCCAGCGAGTCGAGGGGCTCCTCGAGACCCGCCGCGGCGGCGGTGACGGCCACCAGCAGCGGCGTGCCGGCGAGCGTCCAGGCGACCAGCAGGAGCGGCAGGAGAGGGGCACGCACCAGCTCCTTGAGGCGTTCGGCGTCGAGGCGCATCAGGGCGATCACGAAGGGGATCACGATCGCCGGCAGGATGAGCGGTGCCGCAAGCTCGGCCAGCGGCGGCACGAGGAGCCCGGCGGCGAGGCCGAGCGGCATGGCGAGCGCCGCGCGCCGGCCGAGCAGCGCCAGCCCGGTCGAGGCGGCGCTCAGCACGGCTCGAGCCGGAACAGCCGCAGCGGGCCGGCGCGCCCGCGCAGGCGGCGTGGCCCGAGATCGGCGAGCCCCGGGCGGCCGGCGAGGCGGTCCGCGCTCTCCTCGCTCAGCAGCACCGTCACGGGGCCGTCGGCGGGCAGGATCTTGCCCATCTCCTGGATGCGCTGGGCGATGTTCACCGTGTCTCCGATCAGCGTGTAGTTCATGCGGTTGGTCGAGCCGATATTGCCGACCACCGCCACCCCGGTGTGGATGCCGATCCGCAGCCGTCCCGCCGGAAGGCGGGCCGCGGCCTCGCCCTCGTAGGCGGCGACCACGGAGGCTGCTGCCCGCACGGCGCGGTCCGCATGGTCGGGCTGCCGCTCCGGCGCGTTCCAAAAGGCCATCAGCCCGTCGCCCAGAAACTTGTCGACCGTGCCGCCCTCGGCCTCCACGCACTCGGCCAATGTCTGGAAATGGGCGTTCACCAGCGCTGCCAGCTCCTCGGCCGGCATGGTCTCGGCCAGGGCGGTGAAGCCGGCGATGTCGGCGAACATCACCGTGACATCGCGCAGCTCCGAGGCGAGCTGCCCGTCGCCGTTGCGCATGAGCTGGAGCACCAGCATCCGCGGCACGTAGCGGCCGAAGATCTGCAGGACCGCCAGCATGGCGCGGAAGGCGGCAGCCGCTTCGTCGAACTCGCGGATCCGCGAGCGTGGCAGGTTGGGCGCGCGCCAGATCTCGAGATCGCGCACCGCCGCCGCCGCCTCCGCCAGGCGCAGCGCCGGCCGGCTGATGGTGCGGCCCAGCAGGAAGGCGGTCGCGACGGCGGCCGCCAGCGCCAAGAGCGCCACGATGGCTGCGTTGGTCAGCCGCTCGATCTCGATCCCCGCCGTGCCCTGCAGGAAATAGCTGCCGACGAGCCAGGGCGCGTCGGCATATTCGTGGATCTGGTCGTAGAGATAGACATAGCGCTCGCCGTCGACCCTGAGCGTGTGGCCGTGCACGCCCGGCAGGAGCTGCCGGTCGGGGTCCGCGCCGTCGCGCCAGATCGCCGCCAGCACCGGATCGCCGAGTTCCGCCAGGCCCGGCAGCGGGTGCTCGGCATCCAGGCCCGGGAACGGCTCGGCCAGAAGCGGGTGGGCCAGGACGTTCCCGGTGCCGTGCAGGATGAAGACCTGCTGGCCCACCTCGGTCGCCAGCCGGTCGATGAAGCGGGCGAGGCTCCTGACCTCGATGGTCGCCACCACGAGCCCCACATAGACGCCCGCGCGCAGCACCGGCCGGCGGAGATTGACCAGCGGCCCCGGCCCCCTGGCCCATGCCGGAGCACCCCAGACGGCGCCGGTGCCGTGGTCCAGGCCCTCGTCCACGGCCCGCTCCACCTCCGCGTCGCCCCGCCAGTCGTGTTCGGTGACGCGGACCTCGTCGCCGCGCCGGCTGGCGATGGTCATGGTGCCGTCGGTGGCGATGAACAGCAGCGAATCCACCTGGCGAACACCCGCCAGGGTAAGGCTCAGGATCTCGGCCAGCCGCGCGCTGTCGTCCGGGTCCAGCGCGCCGCTCTCCACCAGCCGCGCCACCGCGCCGGTCTGCGCATAGGCGGGGTCGAGATGCTGGCGCGTGCGGGCCACCACGCTGCCGACGATCAGCCGGCTCTTGTCCTCGATCAGGCTCACCGTGTTCTGCACGGCGGCATTGAGGGTGACGGCGATGACCCCGCCGATGCCCAGCACCACCAGCCCGCCCAGCCCGAGGACCAGCAGGAGAAAGAGCGGCACACGCAGGCGTTTGGTGGACAGGCGCATGGCGCCAGCCTAGTGCGGCCACGCGCCGCCCGGCAATGGCGGCGGCTGCATGGCGCGCAGGCTCGCGGCATCGGGCTCCCGCTGCTAGAACGCGGCGACCCCGTCCCGCCCCCAACCCCGCCGGAGCAGGCCATGATCCCCCGCTACAGCCGTCCCGAGATGGTCGCCATCTTCGCACCCGAGAACAAGCTGCGGATATGGCTCGAGGTGGAGCTGGCGGCGGCCGAGGCGATGGCCGGGCTGGGCCAGCTCCCGGCAGACGAGGTGGCGAGCCTGCGCGCCAAGGTCGAGCAGGCCGGCGAAAGGCTGATCGACACCGCCCGGGTCGACGAGATCGAGGCGGTGACCCGCCACGACGTCATCGCCTTCTTGACCCATGTCGAGGAGATCTGCGGCGCGGAGGCCCGCCACCTTCATCTGGGCATGACCTCCTCCGACCTGCTCGACACCACGCTGGCGATCCAGCTGGCCCAGGCCGCCGATCTCCTGCTGGCCGATCTCGACGCGCTGCTCGAGGTGCTGCGCCGGCGCGCCTTCGAGCACAAGGACACGCTCACCATCGGCCGCAGCCACGGGATCCACGCCGAGCCCGTGACCTTCGGCCTCAAGCTCGCCGCAGCTTACGCCGAGTTCGACCGCAACCGCACGCGGCTGCGCACCGCCCGCGCCGAGATCGCCACCTGCGCCATCTCCGGGGCGGTCGGCAGCTTCGCCAATATCGACCCCCGGGTCGAGGAGGCGGTGGCCGCCCGCTTCGGCCTCGTGCCCGAGCCGGTCTCGACCCAGGTGATCCCCCGCGACCGGCACGCCGCCTTCGTCGCGGCGCTGGCGGTGATCGCCAGCTCCATCGAGCGACTCGCCACCGAGATCCGCCATCTGCAGCGCACCGAGGTGGGCGAGGCCGAGGAGTTTTTCCATGCCGGGCAGAAGGGCAGCTCGGCCATGCCGCACAAGCGCAACCCGGTCCTCTCGGAGAACCTCACCGGCCTTGCCCGGCTGATCCGCGCGGCGGTGGTGCCGGCTTTGGAGAATGTGGCGCTGTGGCACGAGCGCGACATCTCGCACAGCTCGGTCGAGCGCGTGGCCTTCCCCGACATGCTGGTCCTGGCCGACTTCGCGCTTGCCCGGCTCACCTCGATGATGGACCGCCTCGTGGTCTATCCCGAGCGCATGCAGCGCAATCTCGACATGACCCACGGCCTGCTGTTCTCGCAGCGGGTCCTGATCGCGCTCACCAGCAGCGGCCTGCCGCGCCAGCAGGCCTATGTGCTGGTCCAGCGCAATGCCATGCGCGCCTGGGAGGAGGGCCTCTCGCTGCTCGACCTGCTCCAGGCCGACGAGGAGGTAACCGCCAGGCTGCCCGCCGCGGACCTCCCGGCCCTGTTCGACATGAGCTACCACACCAAGCATGTCGACACGATCTTCGCCCGCGTCTTCGGCGAGGCCTCGGCCGACTGATCTTTTGTCAGCTTCTCTCGCGCGCCGCCTTGGTGCGGCGCGTGGGGGCGGCCGAGAGCGGGTTCAGGGGCCAGTCGTGGCGGGGGTAGCGGCCGCGCATCTCCTTGCGCACCTCGACATAGCTGCCTGCCCAAAAGCCCGGCAGGTCGCGCGTCACCTGGATCGGCCGCCGTGCCGGCGAGAGCAGCTCCAGCGTGAGCGGCACCCGTCCGTCGAGCACCGCGGGGTGCCGGTCCTGGCCCAGCATCTCCTGCAGCCGCACGCCTACCGAGGGGGAAGCCCCCTCATAATCGATCGCCAGCCGGCTGCCGGCCGGGGTCTGGAAGTGGCCCGGCGCCAGCCGGTCGAGGGCCTGCTGCATTTCCCAGGGCAAAAGCGCGCGCAGCGCCTGGACGAGATCGACCCGCGCCAGATCGGCGGGCCTTCTCACCCCCTCCAGCCACGGGCCGAGCCAGTGCGCGAGGCTCGCCGTCAGGGCCTCGTCGCCGACATCGGGCCATGCCGCAGGATCGTGGCGGTGCAGGAACCGCAGCCGCGCCAGCAGGCTTCGCGCCGCTGGCGTCCAGGGCAGGGCATCCAGGCCGGACTCGGCCAGTCCCTGCAGCAGCGCTGCGCGCAGCAGCGCCGGATCGACCCTGTCGATGCGCCGCTCCTTGAGCACCAGCGCCCCCAGCCGGGTCATCCGCCGCGCCGTGACGCCACCGCTGCGCCGGTCCCACGACACCTCCTCCTCCGTGCGGATGCGCTCGCCGAACAAAAGCAGCAGATCCTCCTCGCGCAGCGCCGCCGCAGAGAGGATCCGCGCGTCCGCTCCGGCATCGTCCAGCTCTGCCACTGCCAGAAACGGCTCGCGCGCCAGCGGGTCGAGGGGATCGAGCCTTGCGCCGCGCCCGCCCGCCATGCGGAACATGCCGGGCCCGCTGCCCCGCCGCTGGGCAATGCGGTCCGGATAGGCCAGAGCCAGCACCGCCCCGGTCTGCGCCGGCTCCGGCGTGCCCCGCGCCGCCGGCACGATGCCGGCAAGCTGCCGGCGCACCCGCTCCAGCTCGGCCAGCGCCGCCGCATCGCCTCCCTGCCGGGTCCGCCACAAGGCAAGCCGGTGAGCGAGGTCGGGATCGCGCTGCTGCCGCCACGGATCGCGCCCCGCGAGCAGCGCTGCCAGCGCCAGCGCGGTGGCCCCGAGCCCCGCCTCGATGGCGCTCACCAGCATGTGCGCCAGCCGCGGGTGCAGCGGCAGCCCGGCCATGCGCCTGCCGTGCGGCGTGATCCGGCCATCGCCGTCGAGCGCGCCCAGCTCGCCCAGCAATGAATGCGCCTGGGCGAGCGCCGCCGCCGGCGGCGGGGTCGGCCAGCGCAGCGCCTCGGGCGGCGCCCCCCATTGCGCCAGCTCCAGCGCCAGCGGCGCAAGATCCGCCTCGGCGATCTCCGGCGGATCGAACGCAGGCAGGATCATGTCCTCGATCGCCGCCCACAGCCGGTAGCAGACACCGGGCCCGAGCCTGCCGGCGCGGCCGCGCCGCTGCGCGGCCGCGGCACGGCTGATCCGCACCGTCTCAAGACGGCTCATGCCGGTACGCGGCGAGAAGCGCGGCCGGCGCGCCAGCCCGCCGTCGATCACCACCGACACGCCCTCGATGGTCAGGCTGGTCTCGGCGATGTTGGTGGCCAGCACCACCTTGCGCCGCCCCGCCGGAGCCGGCAGCAGGGCCGCGTCCTGCCGCTCGCGGGTGAGATCGCCGAACAGCGCGTGCACCTCCACCTGCGAAGGCAGCCGGCCCAGCTGTGCCTCCGTGCGGCGGATCTCGCCAGCACCCGGCAGGAAGCACAGGATGCTGCCCTCGTTCTCCGCCAGCGCCTGGCGCACCGCTTCGGCCATCGCCTGCTCGATCCGCGCTTCGCGGGGTTGTGGCAGATGCCGGGTGCGCACCGGAAACATGCGCCCCTCGCTGCGCACCACCGGCGCCCCGCCCAGAAGTTGTGCCACCTCCTCGCCGGCGATGGTGGCCGACATCACCAGGAGCCGCAGGTCCGGCCGCAGCCCGTCGCGCGCGTCGAGGCACAAGGCCAGCGCCAGGTCGCCGTCCAGCGAGCGCTCGTGAAACTCGTCGAAGATCACCGCGCCCACGTCCTCGAGCGCCGGATCGTTCTGCAGCCGGCGGGTGAGCAGGCCTTCCGTCAGCACCTCGATGCGCGTGGCCGGCCCCACCTTGCGCTCGAACCGCACCGAATAGCCGACCGTCTCGCCGACCTTCTCTCCCAGGAGCTGGGCCATGCGCCGGGCTGCCTGCCGCGCCGCCAGCCGGCGCGGCTCCAGCATGAGGATGCGCCGCCCGGCGAGCCACGGCGCCGCCAGGAGGCGGAGCGGCACCAGTGTGGTCTTGCCGGCCCCGGGCGGCGCCTCGAGCACGGCCGCACCCGCGCTCTCCAGTGCATGGGCGAGGGCAGGGAGAACGGCGGCGACGGGAAGGCGCGCCATGGCCTCGTCGAGAGGCGACGCCACCGGCTCAGGCCGCTCGCGCACGGCGGGCGGGCAAGCGCATGATGAACGGCGGACGAGGACGGGTTGGCAGGAGGGCGGGCATCGATGAAGCTCGTCTTGCGGCGCGAGGGCAGCAGGCCTTCCAGCGCCGGCTGCCCGCAACGCGGTGGCGCTCTTCTTACCACGCCGCCGCGCACGAGGCATGGCCTTGCCGGCGAGCGTCGCCGAGACGGGTCATGCGGCGGGCCGAGGCGCCCCCGTGATTTCTCCACGATCGAGACCAACCGGCACCGCTGCTCCTTTCGCACGGGACCTGCCGCACCGGGGCAGGATCGCACGAAAGCGTGGAGAGACCGTGAAGACCGCGATTCGCTACGGGGCGGTAGCGGGAAGCTTTTCTGGCGATCACAGGCCCAGCGGGTGTGCCGGGGCGAAGGAGGCCGCCATCAGCGACAGGCCCACGGCGATGATCGCGATTCCGCCGCCCAGCGCCGCGAGAGCGGCGGCGACCCGATAGGCCGCACGGCCCTGCCGTCCGACGGCCAGAGCCACGGCCCAGTGTCGTGCGTTCACTGCGAGAAAGGCGAGGCCGGCCACGGCAAGCGCCGTGCCTGCCGACATGGCCGCCACGGCGGCGATGCCTGCCCAGGCGAGGCCCGTGACGTGCGCGAACACCAGCACCAGGACGGCACCGCTGCAGGGGCGCAGGCCGATGGAAAGGATCAGCCCCAGCATGGCGCGCAGATCGGTGGCGCCGGCAAGCTGCTCGGCCGAGGGCGTATGGGCATGGCCGCAGCCGCAGCCGTGCTCGTGCTCGTGCTCGTGGTGTTGGAGGCGGGCCGGGCCGGCAATGCCTGCGCGAACCGCGGAAACCAGCGCCCTGGCGGCCCTGGCAGCGAGCAGCCCGCCCAGCAGAAGGACGAGCATGTAGCTCAGGCGCTCCGACCAGGCGACCGCGGTGGAGGCCTCGCGAGGAAGCCAGCCGGCGAGGCCGATCAGGCCGTAAACCAGCACGATCGCGGTCAGGCCCTGGCACAGCGCTGCTGCCGCCGCCAGCCACAGGCCTCTCGTCATGCTCTCCTTGTGGGTCAGCAGGTAGGCCGAGAGCACCGCCTTGCCGTGGCCGGGGCCGGCGGCATGGAAGACGCCGTAGAGGAAGCTCGCCGTCACGAGGCCCATCGCGGCAGCGGTGCCGCCGCCGGCCTCGATGGTTTTGAGCCCTTGCGTCAGCTCCTGATGGAAGGCGCGCTGCTGCTCCATGATCCAGGCGGTCGCGCGGCCCAGCATCGAGGGATCGGGCACGGCGAAGGCGGCTGCCGCCGGCACGGGGACCAGAGCGAGGACCGTGAGCGCGGCGAGGCACAGGCCGGAAAGGGCGCCCGCGCGCATCACTCGCATGCCACCGTCACCTTCTCGGCAAAGACGGCGCCCAGCCCGTCGCCCGCCGACTGGTTCCGGTCGAGCGAGCTGGCGAGCGCAACCCAATCGGCATCGGGGTTCGGTGTCTCCATGGCGAAGGTGCAGCCGGGCGGCGCGTCCTCGAGGCTGATCGCCCCTTTCGTCTCGGCGTGGAGCATCTCGATATAGTAGGTGGGGTCGAAGATCGCGTAGGTCAGCGGAGCCGCAGCAAGGTCGAGGGGCGCGCTGAAGGGAAGAACGAAGCTCATGCCGAGGCGCTGGCCGTGCATGCTCGCGGCCATCTCGGCGACCGGACCGAAGGTCACGTCCGCGCCCGCGCGAACTACCCTGGTGAAGTAGCCGAATTCCGCCAGATTGGTCATGTTCTCCCGCATCAGCGCGTCGATTCCATCCTGCAGGGCCTGCTCCTCACCCGACGGGGCCAGACCTTCCGTGGCAAAGGTCGAGTAGAACTCGTCGAACAGCCAGTGCTGGCGAAGGCCGCAAGCCTTGCCGGACCGGTCGAACAGAACGCTGACAGTGACATCGATCCAGCCGTGCGGATGGGCTCGCGCGGGCGGTGCCGCGACAACGCACAGACATGCCGCGATCAGGGCTGCCGCAAGCGGTGCCGATGCGGTTGCGGCTCTCGCGCCGGCGCTGCGGCGCGCGCGGAGACGGGGCGTGGTCGGGGCTTTCTCGCCGGCAGGAGCCTGCAAGGCTCCGGGGGGCGGGGGGATTGTGCGCAGGCGCGCCATGCTGCGACCTCCGGGGATGCGAGGGGACCGCCACCCGACCGCGGAACCCGCGTGGGGAGGACGCCCACGGGACGGGTATACCGGCTCCATCGTGACGGCAAGGCGCTCGCGGCTCCGCCACCGTTCAAAACAGCCCCTGGCTCCTGAAGCTCACGTGACGGTTCTTGCCCATCACCACATGGTCGTGGACGGTGACGTTCACCGGGGCCAGCGCCTGCACCACCTGCCGGGTCATGTCGATGTCCGCCTGCGAGGGCGTGGGATCGCCCGAGGGGTGGTTGTGCACCATGATGATGGCCGAGGCCGAGAGCTCGAGCGCCCGCTTGACCACCTCGCGGGGGTAGAGCGGGGTGTGGTCGACCGTGCCGCGGCTTTGCACCTCGTCGCGGATCAGGATGTTCTTGCGGTCGAGAAAGAGAATGCGGAACTGCTCCGAGGGCGCGTGCGCCAGCACGGTGTGCAGATAGTCGATCAGCGCCGACCACGAGCCGATCACCGGCCGCTCCTTGATCTCCTCGCGCGCCAGCCGCACCGCGACCTCCTGGATGGCCTTGAGGAGAATCTGGGTAAAGCGCAGGTCCTGAGCGTAGGAAGCGCGCCGTTCCTCGTCCGTGCTATGCGGTCGGACGAGCTCCGCGCTCTCGCCATAGCGCGCGGGCTCGGCCGCCAGAACCCCGCCGAGCGAGCCGAAGATCGACAAGAGCTCCTTGGCGGCGGGCTTGGTGTCGCGGCGGTAGACGGAGAAGAACAGTAAGAGCTCGAGCAGCTCGTAGTCGGGCAGGCTTTCCGGCGCCGCCGGCAGGGCCTCGAGGAAACGCTGGCGCAGCCGCTCGCGATGGCCGTGATAATGCTTTGTGCCACCTTGCGCCGTGTAGGCCTGCGGCGCCTCGGCCAGCCCCGGAGGCGCGTCGAGGGCGGCCGCCAGCACGGCAAGCTGGCCGGCCGAGGAAAGCACCCAGCGCTGGCCCGCAGCGTCCCAACGCCCGCCGGCCCGCTTGATCTGCTCCTTCCAGCGGAAGGTCTCGCCCGTGATCAAGAGGCGCGGCCCGTCCGGCCCCGCTTCCGCGGTCACCTCCAGCCCTGCCTCGACGATGCGTTCCGGGACCCCTCCCGCAGCGCTCACCAAGGCGGGTGGTGCTGGCCTTCGGGGGAGAGGGTCATGACCTCCACGCCCGTCTCGGTGACGACGACGGTATGCTCGAACTGGGCGGACAGGGACGCGTCCTTCGTTACCACGGTCCAGCCATCCTCCAGCACGTCGACCTCGTGGCCGCCGAGATTGAGCATCGGCTCGATGGTGAAGCTCATGCCGGGCTCCAGGCTCATGCCGCGGCCGGGTTTGCCGTGATGCAGGACGGTGGGCGGCTGATGGAAGCGGCGGCCGATCCCGTGGCCGCAATAGTCGCGCACCACGCTGCAGCCATGGGCCTCGGCATGGACCTGCACGGCGTGTCCGAGATCGCCGAGCGTCGCCCCCGGCCGGACGGCCCGGATGCCCCGCCACAGCGCCTCGAAGGTCACCTGGCAGAGGCGGCGCGCCGCCTCGCTCGCCGCGCCGACCCAGTACATCCGGCTGGTGTCGCCGTACCAGCCGTCGAGGACCACGGTGACGTCGATATTGACGATGTCGCCCTCGGCGAGCCGGCGCGGCCCGGGAATGCCGTGGCAGACCACCTCGCCTACCGAGATGCAGGTGGCGCGCGGATAGCCCTGGTAGCCGAGCGGGGCAGGGCGGGCGCCGTGATCACGGATGAAGTCGTGGCACAGCGTGTCGAGCCGGTCGGTCGCGACGCCGGTTGCCACCTCCGCACCGATCATGTCGAGCGTGGCCGCCGCCAGGCGCCCGGCGCGACGCATCGCGGCGAGGCCGTCTCGACCCAAAAGCGGCACCTGCGGCCGGCTTTTCGCGCGTCCCCTCATGGTCATCGATATAAACTCACAAGAGTGAAGAATCCATTGTTATCTCGCTGAAGTTGACCCGGCAGCGCCATGCCTCGACCAGCACGCCCGCCGCCCGGGCCTGTTCCAGCGCCCTGGCATAGCCCGGATCGACATCGGCAGCGACCGCGAAGCGGCTCACGTCCTGCCGCTGGGCGATGAACAGCATGGCAGTAGGCGTGCCCTGGCCGGCGAGCCGCGCCAGATGCGCCAGATGACGCTGGCCCCGCTCGGTGGGCGCGTCGGGGAACACCGCGACGCCCTCGCGCCGCCAGGTGACACCCTTGACCTCGACCAGCATCCGCCCGTCCGCGCTGTCGCCCAGCAGGAAATCGAGCCGCGTGCCGTCTGCCACCCGAGGCTCGCGGGCCAGCACCCGCCAGCCGGCGAAGGCGGGGATGAGGCCCGCCGCGATGGCCCGGCTGGCGATCCGGTTGGGGTTGCCGCTGTTGATGCCGACCAGCGCCCCGCCCTCCTGGGCCAGCTCGAGGCCGAAGGGCAGCTTGCGGCCGGGCTTGTGCGAGCGCGACAGCCAGACCCGCCTGCCCGGCAGGGAAAGGGTCGGCATGCGGCCCGGATCGGCGCAGTGGGCGGTGACCTCCTGCCCGTCGTCGAGCAGCACGTCGGCCAGAAACCGCTTGTAGCGCCGCAGCAGCGTGCCGGGGTAGAGAGGCGAGGGAAGCAGCAAGTCCTGGCTCCAGGGGAAACAAGAAGGGGCCGCCCCCGGGGGCGGGCAGAGCATGAGCGAGACGAACCCCACCGCCGGCCTTGTCGTCGTCGGGAACGAGATCCTCTCGGGCCGCACCGCCGACGCCAACATGTCCTATCTGGGACAGGCTCTGGGCGCTCTCGGCATCCGGCTGGTGGAGGCCCGGGTGGTGGCCGACGAGGAAGCGTCGATCGTCGAGGCCGTCAATGCGCTGCGCGCCCGCTGCACCTATGTCTTCACGACAGGCGGCATCGGTCCGACCCACGACGACATCACCTCCGCCTGCGTGGCAGCGGCAGTCGGCCGGCCGATGGAGCGCAACAAGGAGGCCGAGCGCCGCCTCCTGGCCTTCTATCCGCCCGAGAAGGTCAACGAGGCGCGCATGAAGATGGCCGACATGCCGGTGGGGGCCGAGCTCATCGACAACCCGGTGAGCGTGGCGCCGGGCTTTCGCGTCGAGAACGTCTACGTCCTGCCGGGCGTGCCGAGGATCATGCAGGCGATGTTCGAGCTCCTGCGCCACAGGCTCAAAGGCGGCGCGCCGCTGCGCTCGAAGACCGTCGTCTGCTATTGCGGCGAGGGTGAGATCGCGACGGCGCTGGGCGCCATCCAGAAGGACCATCCCGGCGTCGACATCGGCAGCTATCCCTTCATGCGGATGGGCACGCCCGGCACCAGCATCGTCTTCCGCTCGACCGACGAGGCGGCCATCGCGTCCGCCACCAGCGCGCTCCTCGAGGAGACCCGCAGCCGCGGCTTCGAGACCGACGAGCAGATGCTCGCGTGAGCCGGCGGCGGCGGTCGGCTCCCGCCGCGGGAGTGGACAGCCGGCGCCGGCGGCGATAGGTCCTCGCATGGGGCCCGCTTGGCGGAACAGGTAGACGCAACGGACTTAAAATCCGTCGGCCGCAAGGCCGTGCCGGTTCGAGTCCGGCAGCGGGCACCAGTATTTGGCAGCGGGCCGGACGCCCCGGTCCGATTTTCTCCTCGCTCACCGCGATGGCTCCGGCACAGCAGATGACAAGGCCGCCGGGCCGGCATGGGCCTCGGCGCGGCCGCGCGGGCCCGGGCAGCGGAGGCCGGGCCTTCACTGTGCTGCCGCCTGTGATCCTCATCACAGACCGCTCCCGCAATAACCGCTCTACCGGCGCAAGGTCGGATCGCAAGAGTAGCGCCATGCGTGGTTCAGCTTGTGGCTGTGGTTGCAGTGCCAGGTCGGGCCGCGAAGGCGCAGCGGCCGGCTGCAGCGCTCTTCCGGCGGCGGTGGGAGGCGCATGGCGGCGCTGGGCTTTGCCCGCGACGCACGAGGCCGGGCCGCCATGATGGCGAATCCGCGTCTGGCAGGAACGCCGGCGCCGCCCTGGTCGTCGCCGGCGACGCGGCAAAGCCGGGTGCGCCTGGTCCTGCGCCGCCTTGCCGGCCTTGTCCCGATGCTGCAGCGCCATGCCGGGGAGCAGCCGGATCGCCGCTCGTTGCGCGCGGCAACAACCCCGGCGCCCGCTTTCGCCGCCCCGGAGCAAGAGCGCGTCGCCGCCGCCTTGCACCGGCAGTTCGACGCCGTTCTCGACGAGCCCGTGCCCGAGGACATGCTGGCTCTGGCGCAAGCGCTGGGGGCGCGGAGCGACGGCTGGAGGGACACGTCGCTGCGGCCCGGGCCTGACCTGACGTCTTTTCACGGCCAGGTGTCGGGGGGCATCCGCACCGCTACTCACGATTGATCTCGCAAGAAGGCCGTCTCATAAGAGGAAGAACGACCAGATCAGCAACGCCGCGGAACTCGACCGCGGGACCGACGGGGAGAGCCGGTGAACGATCGCATCTCGATCCTGAACCTGCTGGGTCACAGTCCGCCGCCCTGCTTTCGTGAGCCAGGCGGTCTCGCGCCGGCCCGCATGATCTCCTTCGCGGAGAGCCTGCCGTCCGGTCCCGCGCCGTTCACAGATTTCGGCGCCCGGCACGGCATGGCCACCCTGCCCACCGGGCGGAACGGTCCCCACTGAGGCGGCGGAGACAGGCCATGCGCGGCATTGCCCTCTGGTTCGTCCTGTCTGCAGCGGTCTACCTGCTCGCCGGCATGCTGTTCGGCATCGTGATGTCGGCCAGCCACGACCATTCGATGTCACCGGCCCACGGCCACCTGAACCTGGTGGGCGGGGCGATGATGGCGATCTTCGGTCTCTACTACCACAACGTCCCGGCCGCGGCCGGCAGCGGGCTCGCCAGGTTGCATTTCGCCGCGGCGACGCTCGGCCTGTGGCTGCTGGTCCCCGGCATCGCCCTTGCCATCGCCGGCCTCACCCAGGGAGTCGCCGTGGCAGGCTCGCTGGCCACCGTGCTCTCGACGGCGCTCTTCCTGCTCGTCGTGACGCGCCACCGCGGCCCGCCGAGCCAGCCTGCCTGAGGGCGGTGCGGGATCGTGGTGTGGTGCCGCGCAAGGCGCTGCGCGCGGCCGGGTTTTCTTCCTTTGCGGGTCTTCGAGGTGCCCGGGAGAAACAGAGGAGCCGGCCGTAACCGATAAGCAAAAGAGAAAAGCGAAGCCGCGCGCAGCGTCTTGCACGGCTCCCTCCTCACAGGGCCCGCCGATCCGGCAGCGCCCGCCCGGGCGCCTCCCTTCACGGCATCAGCTGCCCCCCGTTCACCTCCAGGATCTGCCCGGTCACATAGCCGCTGAGCATGTCCGAGCAGAGGTAGAGAAACGCGCCCGCGCAGTCCTCGGGCGTGCCGATCCGGCCCATGGGGATGGTGGCCGCCAGGGAGGCCATCTGCTCGGGGCTCGTGGAGCGGTCGTGGAGCGGGGTGGCGATCACGCCCGGGGCCACGGCGTTGACGCGGATGCGCTCGGCTACCAGCTCTTTGGCCAGGGCCCGGGTGAGGTTGCTGACGAAGGCCTTGGTGCCGGCGTAGAAGCCGGTGCCGGTGCTGCCGCCGTTGCGGGCGGCCACGGAGGTGGTGTTGACGATCACGCCGCCCTGGCGGCGCAGCCAGGGCACGGCGGCGCGGCAGGCGGTCACCACCGAACGGACATTGAGGTCCATCACCTCGTCGTAGAGGGCGTCGGGAAGCTCGGCCAGCGGGCTGCGGCGGACGATGGCGCCGGCATTGTTGACGAGCCCGTCGATGCGGCCGAAATGCTCGCCGGTCCGCGCCACGATGCTCTCGACGGTGCGCGCATCGGCGACGTCGCCGGCTACTGTCCATGCCTCGCCGCCGCTGGCGGCGATGTCGGCGGCGACCGCCTCGGCCGCCTCGCGGCTGCTCTTGTAGTGCACGGCCACGCGAGCCCCCTGGGCGCCGAGCGCCCGGGCCGCCGCGGCGCCGATGCCGGTCGAGGCGCCCGTGACGAGAAGAACCTTGCCCTCGAGGTCCGGTATGCGGAGCGTGGCCATGGGGCCTCCCTTCGTTGCGCTGGTGGAGCGGCGGGTCTCAGCCCGCCAGTGATGAAACCCGCAGGTCGCGGCTGCGGCGGTAGACGAGAAGCGCGCCGGCCAGGGCCAGCGCCAGGGCTGCGAACAGCCAGCCATAGATCTCGGAGGGTGCCAGCCCAAGCGCGCGCAAGGCGGCCACCATGGCGCCGGTGGCAATCTGTACCACGGCGGCACCGGCCATGTTGACGCCGTTGAGCAGGGTGAGGCCGCGGCCGATCTCCTGCGGTCCCAAAAAGCGCCGGCCCTGGGCCATGATGAGGCTGTAGGTCATGCCGGTGAGTCCGACCACGCCGGCGAGCGCCGCTGCCAGCGCCAACGAGGCGGCAGGGGCCAGGGCCAGCCCGGCCAGCGCCGCGATGGTGAGGGCGCAGCCCGCCATGGCGGGGCCGCGGCGGCTGTCGAGGCGGCGCTCGAGGGTGGCGAAGATCAGCGGTGCGATCACCATGGAGAGCGAGACCAGCAGCAGCACCTGGCCGCGGCCCACCGGATCGAGGCCGAAGACCTCGTCGAGATAGGGCCCGAGCCACAGGCCGCGCAGCGTCACCACCACCGCGTAGGCGAAGAACGCCATGGGCAGCAGGGGCCAGAGATTGCGGTTGGCGATCACCCGGCCGACACCCTTGAGGATCTGGCCCAGGCTTTCCCCGGCAGCGCCCGGGCGGGTGCCGGGCGGGCCGTCACGCACGGCGAGGAGGACCAGCGCCAGCGCTGCCGCCATCGCCGCCGCCATGCCGAGAAAGGCGCCGCGCCAGCCCACCAGCTCGGCGGCCAGCGCCAGCGGCGTGGCGCCCAGAAGCGTGCCGAGCCCGCCGAAGGAGATCACGATGGCCGCCGTCGAGGCGAACCGGGCGGGCTCGTAGAAGCGGGCGATGACCACCAGCGTGCCCATCAGCATCGGCGCGCAGCCCAGCCCGATGAGAAGCTGGCCCAGCACCGCCATGGCGAGGCTCTGGGCCATGGCGAAGACGGCGCAGCCGGCGGCCCCGAAGGCCAGCAGCACGGCGATGGTGAGGCGCGGCCCGAACCGGTCGAGGGCCACGCCCACGGGGATCTGGGCGGCAGCGAAGGCCACGAACCAGGCGGCCGAGAGGATGCCCAGCCGGGCGGGATCGAGCGCCAGGTCGGCGGCGATTTCCGGCGCCACCACCCCGATCGCGATACGGAAGAACTGGCTCAGCACATAGGTCAGGCTGAGCGCCGCGAGGCCGGGCAGCGGGCCGCGCCGCAAGGTTGCGATCATCGAGCGTCGGGCCCCGGGGTCAGCGGCCGGAATGGGGCGTCTGCCAGAGCAGCCGGCGCAGGCCCAGCGAGCAGCGGTAGCGGTCCTCACCATAGGCGCGGGCCATGTGGTCGATGGTCTCGACGATCCGCCGCGTGCCCATCCGCTCCGCCCAGGCGAGCGGGCCCGCCGGATAGTTGACGCCCTTGCGCATCGCCGTGTCGACGCCCTGGGCATCGGCCACGCCGGTGTGCACCGCCTCGGCCGCCTCGTTGGCGAGCATCGCCACGGTGCGCATCACCACCATGCCCGGCAGGTCGCCCACGAACGACACGCTCTTGCCGAGCGCCTGGAAGAAGCCGGCGGCGGCAGCGCGCTGCGCGTCGCTGGCCCGCAGCGGGGCGGCGAGGCCGATGCGGGTGGCGGCACCGTAGTCGAGCGCAAGATCGAACAGGAGCACCGGCTCGCCGGTGCGGGCGGTATGCTCGTCGGCGGTCTCCCCGTCGGTGAGCGCCAGGACGATCCCGTCGAGGCGGATCAGGCCCGGGCCCTGCTCGCGGCGCTCGACCTCGATGCCGGCGGCCGTGGCCAGATCCAGCAGCGCCTCGGCCGGCCCGCGCAGGCCCTCGGCCACGATCCGCTGCGGCTTCGGGCCCGCTGCGGCGGTAGCGGGCTCGGGCTTCGTGGCGCCCTCGGCATGATCGTAGATCCCGCGGCCGGACTTGCGGCCGAGCCTGCCGGCATCCACCAGCTCGCGCTGGAAGAGGGAGGGACGGTAGCGCGGGTCGTAGTCATAGGCCTCGAACACCGAGCGGCTGACCGCGGCGTTGACGTCCTGGCCGATCAGATCGGTGAGCTCGAAAGGGCCCATCCTGAAACCGCCCGACTCGCGCATCAGCGCGTCGATGGTGGCGGGCAGGCCTGCCTGCTCGGCCAGCAGCCGGAACGCCTCGCCGTAGAACGGCCGGGCCACCCGGTTGACGATGAAGCCCGGCGTGTTGGCGGCGTGCACCGGCGCCTTGCCCCAGAGCCTGGCCGTCTCGAACACGGTCCCCGCCACCGTGGGATCGGTCGCCAGCCCGCTCACCACCTCGACCAGCGCCATCAGCGGCGCCGGGTTGAAGAAGTGCATGCCCACCAGGCGGCCGGGCCGCTCGAGATGGGCGGCCATGGCGGTGATCGAGAGCGAGGAGGTGTTGGTGGCGAGGATCGCATCGGCGGCGAGGATGGTCTCGAGCTCGCCGAAGAGCTCGCGCTTGACCTTCATGTCCTCGACGATCGCCTCGATCACCAGGCCGCAGCCGGCAAGCTCGGCGAGCCCGCCTGCGGGGATCAGCCGGGCGCCGATGGCGGCGGCCTCCTCCGGCGCCAGCCGGCCGCGCTCGGCCATCCGCGCGAGGCGCTGGCGCAGGCCCTGCACGGCACTCTCGGCAGCACCCTCGCGGGCGTCCACCAGCCGGACCGAATGGCCGGCCATCGCCGCAACCTGGGCGATGCCCGCGCCCATGGTACCGGCACCCACCACGCCGACCGGAAGCTCCCTGGAAAGGGCGGACGAATGTACGGGCATCAGCTTCCTCCGAAACGGGCAGGGCGCTTTTCCATGAAGGCGCGCACGCCCTCGCGATAATCCTCGGTGCGCCCGGCCTCGCGCTGCAGGTCGCGCTCGAGGTCGAGCTGGGCGTCGAGACCGTTGCCGGCAGAAGCATCAAGGGCCCGCTTGATCATGCCCAGGGCCCGGGTCGGCTGGCTCGCCAGATGCGTCGCCAGCGTCATGGCCTCCTCCTCGAGGCGCTCGTCGTCGACCGCCTTCCAGATCAGGCCCCACTCGGCAGCCTTCTCTGCCGGCAGGCTCTCGCCCAGCAGGGCCAGCCCCCGGGCCCGCACGTCGCCGACCAGCCGCGGCAGGAAGAACGTGCCGCCGCTGTCGGGCACGAGGCCGATCTTGCAGAATGCCTGGATGAAGCTGGCCGAGCGGGCTGCCAGGACGATGTCGCAGGCCAGCGCCACATTGGCGCCGGCACCCGCCGCCACGCCGTTGACCGCGCACACTACCGGCCGGTCGAGGGCGCGCAGCCGGCGGACCAGCGGGTTGTAGAGCCGCTCCAGCGTGTCGCCGAGGTCGGGCGGCCCGGCACCCTCGCCCATCTGCCGCTCCGACAGGTCCTGGCCGGCGCAAAAGGCGCGGCCGGCGCCGGTCAGAAGCACCGCCCGCACCGAGCGGTCGGCGGCCGCCGCGTCGAGCGCGGCCGCAAGCTCGGTGTGCATCGCCTCGTTGAAGCTGTTGAGCCTCGCGGGCCGGTTCAGGGTGAGGACGAGCACGCCTCCTTCCCGCCGGCCGAGCACCGTCGCCTCTGTCACTGCGTTCCTCCGGTTCAGCGCCGCCGGACCATAAACCCCAAGGAGGCGGGCAGGGTAGGGGCGATGCCGCCATGGTGCCCCGCGTCCCCCGCCGCTGGCCGACGGCCCTCCGGACACCGCCGCTGCACGAGGAGGCGATCCGGCCTCTGACTGGAAAAGGCTGCGGCTGGTCGCGGTGGGATCGGGCCGGAGCCGGCGGAGGCCGTGGTTCCGCGCAAGGCACTGCGCGCGGCCTTCGCCGCTTTTCTGTCGGTTGGCATGGTGGGGGCTTTCGCGGTCTGCAGCCTTTCCTGCAGGGCACCGGTCGGGGCGGCTGCCCGCCGGACCCGGGCGATCGGCCGGGAGAAAGACTCTGGCCGCCTCGGGGCTCGTGAATGAGTGGGCGGGATCGACGTCGAGGGTGGACGGAAGGGGAGCCGGCGCCCGTGCGCGTCGCCATGATGACCATGGCAGCGGCCTTTGGCGGCGAGGCGTGATGGTCGGGGACGACGGGACGGATCTGCCCGGCGGGCCGCGGCCACAAGCGGTGCCGTAGCGACCGGAGGGCAGGCGGCCTGTCCGTGGCTGTGCGGCGGGATCGGGGTCGGCCGCGAGGAAGTCCGGCGACGCGGCAAGGGCTTCCGGCAGCTGCCGCGCCGATAGCGTCGGTTGAGTCGGTTGCTGACCGTCGTGCAGCCCTCCCAGGCCGGCGGGCGATCGCGCCAGCTTCAGCCCGAGCGCGGCATGAGCGGGAGTCCGCTGACCGCCCGCCGGCCGTCGGCCCGCCGCGCCCCGGGCTGGCTCTTCGGCAACTGCGGCCCGGTCACCGCCTGCGTCTCGTCGTCCAGCCGTAACGATCCGCGCATTGCCATCATCCTCCTGTCCGTCGATGCATTGGCTGGGTCGGGGGCGCGCCAGCGGATCACGAGGGTGATCGGGTACGGGACCTGGCGCGGAACGATCCTCGGCCGGATCGGCGAGGGTTTCCGTGAAGCTCGCGATCCCGTTCGAGCCACGTGCCGGGGGAGGCCGGTATCGATGGCGGGGCCGTGGTCGCCGGATCTGCGGCAGCGGACGATGGCATCCGGACCATCGGTGCGGCGACGGTGGCGCCATCGACGGTGTCGAGATGGGCGCGGCTGCGGCGAGGGACCGGCAGGACGGGCGGGCACATGAAGCGCAAGAGCCCGCGACGGGCCAGCGGCGTGGCTGGTGGAGCGGCTGGCGCACGGTGCGGGCCTTCGTGCAGGAGGCGCGGCCGAGCTTCGAGAAAACCGCTCCTCGCCGCGGAGCGGGAGCGGCCCGACATGGTGCGCGGCCGGGCGCCGGTGGGCAGGCGGCGGCCGGGCCCAGCACCGTTGCGCGGCGCCAGAACGCAACCCTTCATCGCCGCCCTGCGCCACGAAGGAATGACCGCACCCTGCGTGCTCGACGGACGGATGGGCAGTGCGGCCTCCCGGGCCCGGGTCGAGCAGGCGCCGGCGCCGACGCTCGAGCCCGGCGACATCGTCGTCATGGAAAGTCCGGGCAGCCACAGGGCTCCCCGGCGTGTGCGCCGCGACCCGGGCCGCTGAGGCGCATCTCCTCCCTCTGCCGCCCTGCAGCCCCGAGCCGAACCCCATCGGGCCGGTCTTCGCCAGGCTCGAGCACCTCCTGCGCAAGGCCGGGCAACGCACCGCGAGGCCGTCACCGCCTGCATCGGCACCCTCCTCGACAGCTCCGTCGCCGGAAAGGGCGCCAACGACCTCGCCGACGCCGGATAAACTTCGAGCAAAGCTCATCCCGCTCCAACAGGCTCTTAGGCGGACTTCTCGGCAGCGCCGCCGCGAGCGTTGCCCGAACGCTCCCGCCCTCCGCCAATCCGGCCGGCACCGCGTCGCGACATTCCCCGTGGACCGCGGATCGGCTCGCACTCGGCTCCGTGATTGGGCCGAACGCGATTCATCTGCAGCCTTTCAGGCGAGGACGGACCCCGATTGGTCGGAACGGAAGCGTCATGGAACCCGCCGCGCCGGCCGGTGACGCTGACATCGGGAATGGTGCCGGGCGGGCGCGTTGCGCCGCGCTTGGCTTGCAGGATGACCCGCCCCTCCTCGACCTCATCCGCGCAGGATGCGCCGGTTTCGGAGCGAAGGAGCGGGCCATGAGCATCGAGCTGCTCGCGATCGATCCGGGCAAGACCGTCTGCAGCGTGCCCGGACGGAACGGGAAGGGGGTGGTGGCGCTTCGGCAGGCGGATGCGGCAGGAGAGCATTTCCGCCCTGACGGCGACGCTGCCGCCTTGCGGGATGGCAATGGCGGCGTCGCGGTCGAGCATGCGGCTCGTGCCGCGGGGGAGCGAGAACCAGCCCGGCCTCCGGACCCCGCACCGGGTGCGCTCGAAGCTGGTGGCGGCCAGCACGGCGCTGCGCGACCGGCTGCGGGCGATCCTGCCGGGGGCGGCCAGGTCTGTGCGCAGGGGCGGCGCAAGCTCGAGCGGGCGGCGGCCGTTGCCGACGATCCGGGCTTCGCGGCGGACGCGCGCCTGCGCCGGCTGATCATCGACATGCGGGCGGCGTGGCGGGCGCTCGACCGGAAGATTGCGGCGCCGGGCGAGGAGCTGGCCGAGCCCGCCCGAACCGACCGGCGGGCGCGGCGGCAGGGCACGATCCCCGGCATCGGGATCCCGGGCGCCACCGTCCTGCTGGCCGCGGTGGGCGATGCCGGCGCGCAGGGCGCGGCCCTTCGGGGTCGGATCGATGCCTGCTTCATCGATGGCCGGGTCTCGCGCCAAGGCAGCGCACGACAGGCGGCCGGCCCCGGCTGCCCGGCATCACCAGGCGCGGCAACCGCCAGCTGCGCACCCTGCTCATCCAGGGCCGTCCGGGCGGCGATGAAGCCGCTGGCGGCCAGTGCCGCCCCGCTCGGGGAGTGGCCGCGCGGCCTGCTGGCGAGAGTGCTTTGCCGGGGCAACAGGGGCAACGTCGCCATCATGGCGCTCGCCGGCAAGCCGGCGCGGATCGCCTGGGCAGTGCTGCGGCGCCAGACCACCTTCGCGCCGGGCCACGGCGTGCCGCCGGGTTGATCGAACGGCTGCGCGGGGCGCGATCGCGCCGGCGGCCCACGATGGTGGCGGGAAGGACCCGAAGCCGGCCGAAGGTCGAGCCGTGGCCTGGAAACCCGGGAGAAAAAACGGCGCTTCGCGGCCGGGTCTTTCATGAGGGCCAGGGCCTGCGGCTCACCATCCCGGTCGCGGGCCCGAGCCCGCGAGACCGGCTACGCTGCCGCAGACCGGACAAGACCAGCCCTCGAAACCCTCCTGCCGACGGGGCGGCATGCCGTTTGATTTTCCGCCCGCTGGCTCGGTGCCGGCGCGTGGGAGCGGGCTTGCAGGACTCGAGGCTGCCGACGACCAGCGGCGCCAGCCTCTCCGCGCCCGGGGTCTCGCGGCGCCGCCGCTTTCGCCGGCACGCGCACGGGCCGGCGACCCGAAGGACGCTCCTGCCGGAAAGAACGGGCGCAGCGACGTGTGAGCAGCCCGGCTGCGGCACCGGTCGGATGAGCGCCGCCTCAGACCACCGTCTGGCCGTCATTGACGAGGCTGTCGAGCCCGGCTGCCGCCACCGCCTGGCCGCTGCCCAGCGGGACCAGCGTCTTGCCCGGCCCTGCCTCCAGCAAGACGTCGTCGAACTCCAGGATCTCGATGGCGAAGAGCTTGTTCTTGCCGAGATCGCCGTCGCCGGTCTCCTTGTCGATCACCGTGATCTTGCCGTTCTTCTTCACGCTGATCTTGAAGTCGGCGCTGTCGCCCGCGAACACCGCCACGTCGAGCCCGTCGCCACCGTCCAGCCGGTCCTTGCCGGGGCCCGCCACGAGGATGTCGTCGCCGCCGAGGCCCCACAGCCGGTCCTTGCCGCTGCCGCCATCCAGCAGGTTGTCGAGATCGTTGCCCCAGATCTTGTCGTTGCCGCTGCCGCCCAGGGCGTTCTCGATCAGCGTCCCGTCGGCCAGCGCCAGCGTATCGGGGCTCTTGCCGCCTCGCGCCCGGACCGGCGCGCCAAGCTCGCTCCAGGCCCCCGGGCGCAGGTCGATCAGCGCGCTGCTGCTCTGGTTGGACCAGTCGATCGTGTCGATGCCGCCGGTGTCGTAGATCGTCTCGAAGACCCGCTCGCCCGATGCCCAAGCATAGACGGTATTGCCGGCGCCGGTGGTGCCGTTGGCGCCGTAGAGCTCCTGGATCGCGGCGATGTCGAGGGCCATGGGCGTCTTGGGGAAGAGGTCGTTGGAATAGAGCTTGCCCAGCCGGTCGCCGGCCAGCGAGCGGTAGGACATGACAGTGGAGCCGATCCAGTCGGCGCCGGCCTCGAGGACGCCGCCGATGCCGCCGGGCTCGTGGGGATGCTTGAGGCCCAGCGCGTGGCCGATCTCGTGGACCATCACGAAGAACCCGTAGCTGCCGGGCGCGTAGTCCATCCCAGGCAGGAAGCTCGGCCCCAGCCAGACGTCTCCCGAGGGCGGGCCGGACTGCGGCAGGTAGGCATGCGCGCTGGGGCTGGCGCTGGTCCGTGCAAAGCGCAGGTCGCCCACGTCGCTGCCGCTCTCGACGACCTCGACGAAGCGGATGTCGGCCACGCCGGCCCACAGCTCGAGCGCCTCCCGCACCGCCGCTTCCTGGCTCGCGGAGAGCGGCTGGAAGCCGGCTCGCGGCTCGTCGAAATCGCCGTAGGGACGCGGCCAGGACGAGCCGAAGTCGGGGAAGCTGTAGGTGATCTCGACGGTGCCGCCGCCGCCGCCCCAGCTGGTGCCATAGATCAGGCTGTCCGCGCCGGCACTACTGTTCGCCGCACGGGCGGAGGCGGGGCCGGCAAACGCGGTGGCGGACCGAGCGGTCATGGCATCTCCAGGCCGTGCAACTTGAAGGTGGAAAATGTGCCTTCAATTTCATCACCGACATCATTGCCCTCTGGGGCCCCGGCCTGCCAAGCGGGAATGACGGCCGATCGGAAGCCAGTGTGACGCAGGCCGGTAAAAAGGGAGTGAACGCTCGATGAGAATGTCCTGGGTATCCTTCGGCGGGGCGGGCCGCCTCATGGCGCTGCTTTTGCTGCTGCTCCCCCCGCTTCCGGGACTGGCCGGCGAGGCCGAGGTCAGGGCGTTCGCGAGCCTGCTGGGGCTGCGCGACGTCGAGGGCTTCGTGGCGACGGTGACCAGCCTGCGCGAGGACGGCGATCTGCCGGAGCGCTATCTCACCAAGAGCGAGGCGCGCCGCCTCGGCTGGCGGCCGGGCCGGGACCTGTGCCGGTCCGATCCAAAGGGAATCATGGGCGGCGACCGGTTCGGAAACCGCGAGCGCCGCCTGCCTGACAAGCCCGGGCGGATCTGGTACGAGGCCGACCTCGACTTCGCCTGCGGGCGGCGCGGGGCGAGACGGCTGGTGTTTTCCTCCGACGGTCTCGTCTTCGTCACCCTCGATCACTACGAGACCTTCAAGGAGGTGCCGCCGTGAGCGGCCTTGGCAAGGAGGTGCCGCCATGAGCGGCCTCGCGCGTTGCGTCATCGATGCCGGCCTCGCCAGCCGCGAGGCGGTCTTCGCCCGTCTGGCGGAGCAGCTCGACTGCCCCCTGCCGGCCAATCTCGACGCCCTCTACGACATTCTGTCCCGCGAGGCGGCGGGGCCCCTGGAGATCGTCTGGCGCGCCGACCGGCGGGCGCTGGGCGAGGACTTCGAGCGCATCCTTGCGGCCCTGCAGGAGGTGGCGCTGGAGCGCGACGACATGCGGCTGCTCGACGAGGCGGCGGAAAGGGACGAGATGGACGAGCAGGTGAAGGTGCTGTTCTCCGAGCAGGAGGTGGCCGCGAGGGTGCAGGAGCTGGCGCGCGAGATCGCTGCCCGCATGCCGCGCGAGTTCACCCTGGTGGGCCTGCTCAAGGGCGCCTTCGTGTTCACCGCCGACCTCGTGCGGGCGCTCGACCGCGAGGGCTGCCGGCCGCGCGTCGAGTTCCTGCAGGTCTCCTCCTACGGCACCGGCACCGAGAGCAGCGGCAGGGTCAAGGTGATCGGCGGCATGCCCGGGTCCATCGAGGGGCAGGAGGTGCTGCTCGTCGATGACATCCAGGACACCGGGCGCACCTTGGCCTTCACCCGGCAGATGCTGCTCGACAACGGTGCTGCCCGGGCCATGACCTGCGCGCTCCTCGACAAGCCGTCGCGCCGCGTGGTGGAGATCGAGCCCGACCTCACCGGCTTCGTCATCGACGACGTGTTCGTGGTGGGCTACGGCATCGACTATGCCGAGCGCTACCGCCATCTGCCGTTCATCGGCAAGGTCGAGGCCTCCTAGGACGCCCGCGGCGTTCCACCCATTGCCGCCAAGCGCCTTGCCGCTATCTCTGGGGGAGAAGGTTGCGCCTCCCGGCGCAGCGGAGAGGATCGCCATGGCTCCTCGGTTCCGGTCTTTCGCGCTCGTCGCAGCACCCCTCGCGCTCGCCGGCTGCCTCGAAGGCGGCGGTGCGCCCTACGGGCCGGGCTACCTCTCCGGGCCCGCCTATTACGACACGGCCGATCGCAGCAATCGCTTCCAGCCGCGGCCCGGCGTCAGCTGCGATGCCCGCTCGCGCGTCTGCTACGACCGCCGCGGCCCCGACGTCGGCTTGACCGGGGAGTATTTCGGCGGCAGCGCCGCCAGGCGCCTGGCCGACGATCTCGACCGGCGCAGGAACGACCCGGTCTACCGCCCCAAGGACAAGGTGAAGTGCGATCTCGACGACGAGGTCTGCTACAAAAAGGGCGAGCCCGACTACAAGAACACCCGCCAGCAGTTCGGCCGCAAGGCCGCGAGCGAGGTGCGCGAGCCGGGCTGGGAGCCGAACGAGATCCGCCCAAGGAAGAACGTGGTCTGCAGCACGGGCGATCAGGCCTGCTACAAGAAGAGCGGCGAGCCTGCCATCGGCGCCACGCGCAAGGTCTTCGGCAAGAAGGCCGCCAAGGAGCTCAAGGAAGACTAGAGCGTATCTTGAATAGCTGCACGCGGGGCAGGCGGTGATCGAGCCGCTGTTGCCGAAGAAGCAGCCGGGGGCGCGGCGGGTCGACGACCGGCGGCTGATCAGCGGGATCCTGCACGTGCTGCGCTCGGGCTGCCGGTGGCGGGACTGCCCGCAGGCCTACGGGCCGGGCGGCCGCTCGTGTTCCGCCTGACGCCCGGCATCATCGCCCATCGCGGCGACGACGCCGACAAACTCGCGATCGACTTCCAGTCCGCTGTGGCTTTGGCGGCCGTCGCGGCCTTCTGGCTCTGATTGAGTCCGGACCCTGGCGGATCGAGCGCTCTGCCGCCGCTGCCCATCGACGAGAATAAAGGCTGCAGCCGCGCACAGCGCCTTGCACCCGCCTCCCGCCGCGAGCCCGCACCGGCTTCCCGCGCTTCATGGCACCACGTTTCCTCGCCGCCCTGTTGCTCGCCCCCACGCCAGGCTCACTGCACGCGAAACAGCCCTTCGGGCTGGCGCGGCTCGTAGCCGATCTCGCCGGCCTCGGCCCCCAGTGCGTCGCTCAGCGTCGGCCAGGCCGGCGGCCCGCCGGCCCCCTCGCACAGTGCGTCGAGGAGCCGTTCGGCGGCCGGTAGGAGAAGCGCGTCGCCGGGACTGAGCGCATTGAGGAGGAAGCAGGTGTGGACGGCATCACAGACGATCGTGCTGGAGCGGACGGCGCCGGGGCCGGCACGTGCCGGCAGGGCCGGCTGCGGCGTTCGCCGCGGCGCCTTGCCGCCGAACCGGCGCCGGCTTCGCTCGCGGATGCACTCGCGCAGCCAGTCGTCGAGCTGGCGCATGGCGCCGTACCCGACCTCACGGCCGATGGTGGAGCGGATCTGGCGCAATCCCGCTAGAGCGGCATGCGCCAGATCGGCCGGCTCGTGCCGGTCGCGCACCAGGCGTAACGCCCGGCTCACGACAGATGCCGCTTGTTGCGGCATGACGGACATTGTCATGGACAGCCTCGTCGAGCCTGTGGCCGCGTGCTTCGGCAGGGGCGAGCCCATGTCGTACACCCGCTCCGTGGGAGCGCGGCCCGTCGTTCATGCTACGTGAACAACGGGCCACAGGGCGTGAGGTGCCGCCGGGCGATGGCACCTGCGCCCCGCGTTCTCTGCGCAGGAAATCCGCATGGCGCGCTGCGTGCGGCTTTCGTTCTTTGGTCTCCGTCAGGTGGCGGCGGTGAGCGCTCAGCGGATCTGCAACGCTCCGGGCGTGCGAAACCGCCGCTGCGCTCGTTCCGGGTGCCCTCCTGGTCTACCATTCCGCAACGATGACAGGGGCGGGGTTGACGAAAGGTGGGCAGGTGCAGGAGCCGTGGCGTCAGCTTCATTGCCTGCCCGCCGGACGCCGCCGCCAGACCCGAAAGACAAAGGACCCTGCCGCGCGCAGCGCCTTGCGCGGCGCCGCCGTCCGCAGCACGCGGAGAGGGTGAGAGGGATCGGGTCGGGACCTCCTCCATGGCGCATCGACGACGCCATCCGGCTCGCCTATGTCGAGGTTCTGCCGGACGAGCGCCGACGGGCCACGACCAGCTTCCTCATCCGCGCTCCGATGGTTCCGGGCGCGCGGCGTCGGAGTGGAACGGGAAATGACCGGGAGCGGTCCCGGCTAGCTCGCCCACCTCTTCCGAAGGGCCCTGCGGCTGCCGGCCATTTGGCACATCCGGTCCCGTCCCTACACCCTGAAGCCCGACGGCAAGGCCGAACGCTTCACCCAGCCCGTGCTGCGGGAATGGGCCTACCCCGTTCCGATCGTCCGACCGCCGTGCCGCCGACCTGCCCAGATGGCTCGCCTAGTACAGTGAACGACGGTCCCATGCTGACTTCGCCCGCCGATCGCCCGCCCAGGCTGTCGCCGGAACGACCCGATAAGAACTCACCGCTAGAGGGCGCCCTCACGGCGGTTCAGGAAGTTCAGGGGCAGGCCCGCGCGGGGCCAGTTCATCGCCACAAGGCGGCCGCCCTGCGAGAGGGTGATGTAGGCGGTCCGGAGGTTGGGTCCGCCAAAGCAGATATTGGTCGTATAGCGGTCGGGCATCGGCACGAACTCGACCAGCCTGCCTTCCGGCGAGACGACGGTGATGCCGCCTTCGAGGAGGGTCGCCACGCAGATGTTCCCGCACGCCTCCACCGCGAGACTGTCGTAGCGCTGCAGGGCGCCGCCTGCGGCGTAGAGCAGCCTGCCGCCATGGGGGCTGGGCCAGGGGTGGCGGCGGATCTCGCCGGGGCCGGTGATGTCGAAGGCCCAGAGCCGCGCACCCTCGGTCTCGGCCACGTAGAGGGTCTTCTCGTCCGGCGACAGGCCAATTCCGTTAGGGGTCAAGAAGGGATGGGCAATCTCGCGGATCGTCCGCCGGTCCGGCGAGAGCCAGTAGACCCCGCCATAGTCGAGGTCCCGCGCGCGCCGCTTGCCCAGATCGGTGAACCAGATGCCGCCCTCGCGGTCGACCACGAGGTCGTTGGGGCCCTTGAGGCGATGCCCGGTGCCGGTCTCGGCGGTGAGCACCGTCACCTCGCCGGTCGCGAGATCGACCCGCTCGAGCCTGCCTCCGTCATAGTCGACGGCCTGCGTGGTCGGGCGGACGCCGTCCTGGTCCTCGTGGAAGGTGAAGCCGCCATTGTTGGTGACGAAGGCCGCGTTGTCCGGGCCGATGGCGAGCCCGTTCGGCCCGCCGCCCGCCCGTGCGACGATGTCCTGCCGGCCGTCCGGCCACACCCGGGTCAGCGTGCGCCGCTCGATCTCCACCACAAGAACGCTGCCGTCGGGCATTGCCACCGGTCCTTCCGGGAAGCGCAGCCCGGAGGTGATCTCCGTGATCTCGGCCATTTCGTCCTTCTCGTTTCCTGTTGCGTGCGTGCAGCGGTCAGGCAGCCGGCAGGGCGGCCAGGGTGCGGTCGAGCGCCAGCCGCAGGCGCCGCGCAAGCTCGCCGATCTCGGCCTCGGTGATGATCAGCGGCGGCGCCATGACGAGGCAGCCGGCAAGCGGCCGCACGATAATCCCGGCCTCGAGTCCGGCCTCGTAGATGGCCTTGGCGATGCCGCCTACCTGGAGGCTCGCAGCCGCATTCCCGTCCGGCGCCTCGCGCGGATCGGCGACTTTCAGGGCGCCCATCAGTCCGAACTTGCGGTTGCCGGTTACCAGCGGGTGGTCGAGCAGGCCGTCGAGAGCGGCGTTCCAGTGCGGGATGATCCGGCGCACATGCCCCAGCACGTCGCGCTCGTCGAAAATGTCCAGCACCTTCAAGGCCACTGCCGCCGAGACGGTGTGGGCGGCGTGGGTAGCGCCGTGCGCGAACCAGCCCTTGGCGTCGCTGCCGCGATCGAGCCTTCCGGCGAACTCCTCGCCCAGCAGCAACGCTGCGATCGGCATGTAGGCGCCCGAGATCCCCTTGGCACAGGTGACACAGTCGGGCTCCAGGCCCATGGCCTGGCTCGCCCACATCTCGCCCGAACGGCCGAAACCGGTCACCACCTCGTCGACGAAGAGCCGGATGCCGTAGCGGCGAAGCACCGTGGTGATCTTCTCGAAATAGCCGGCAGGCGGCGGGTACATGCCCGACGAGACCGACACCGGCTCGGCGATCAGCCCGCCCACCGTTTCCGGCCCGGCCTCCTGGATGACCCGGTCGAGCTCGGCCGCCAGCCGGTCGGTGAAGGCCGTCTCGTCCTCGCCCGGCTCGGCCGCGTCCGGCCAGCCCGGATGGCCGATCACGAGATAGTCCTGCATAGGCAGGGCGAAGCTGTCGTGCAGATCGCGGCCGCCGCCCAGTGCCGCGGTGGCGATGGTGCTGCCGTGATAGCTGGCCTTGCGCGAGATGATCTTGCGGCGTCTGGGCTCGCCCGCGAAGCCGTTGCCGTACCACATGAACTTCACGAGATGGTCGTTGGCCTCGGAGCCGGTGACGGCGAAATGCACCCGGGCGTTCCTCACCGGGGCGATCGCCGCCAGCCGCTCGGAAAGCTCCATCACCGGTGCCGTGGTGCGATGGATTGCCGAGGGGTACATCGGCAGGGCTCTCAGCTGCCGCATCGCGGCATCCGCCAGCTCCTCGTCGCTGAAGCCCAGGGCCGCGCAGTAGAACGACGAGACGGCCTCGATATAGTCCTTGCCGTTCTCGTCGACCACGAAGATGCCGCGGCCCTTGGCGAAGACCAGCGGTCGCTCGCTCCTGAGCCGCCGCAGGTCGCTGAACCCCAGCAGCAGGTTGTCGTTGCGGTAGTTGCCGTCCGCACCATCGATGAGCATCGGCCGTCCCCCTGATCGAAACCTGCCATCTTGCGCGTCCATGACCCGGACGCGGCGCCGGCGGCGCCGGTCAGGCCTGGCCGCGTGCTCCCGCCCAGGGCTGGATCGGCTCGGCCGCTCCCCAGCTCAGTCCGGTCGCGTCATCACGCAGCACGGCGCTCGGACAGGCGAAGCTCAGCGGATAGACCATCGGCCGCTGCTCGCGGGTCGGGAAGCTCTCCGCCAGCGCCGCTTTCGTCTCTTCGGGCAGGGCGGCGTTCATGCTCACCAGATCCGTACCGCTGACGTCGATCCGCGGCTGGGCGAAGGCCGCACCCAGATCCATGTCGTGGTCCATGAGGAAGCTCGCTATCTGCAGCACCGCCGGCAGGATACGCCGTCCGCCGGAGGCCCCCAGCGCGAAGCGGCGGCCGGCCTGGAGGCCGATCACCGGGCACATGTTGGAGAGCGGCCGCTTGCCCGGCGCCATCGAGTTGGGTCGGCCCGGGCGCGGATCGAACCAGTTGACGCCGTTGTTCATGAGGATGCCGGTCTCGGGCAGCACCACCTTGCTGCCGAACAGCGAGAGCAGCGTCTGGGTCAGCGTCACCATGTTGCCATGGGCGTCGACCACGTTGAGATGGGTGGTGCAGCTCGGCGCCGGGCTGACGTCGCCCATGGTCCGCAGCCGCTCCTCGTAGGCGCTCGAGAGCGCCTCGGCATAGCGCTTGTAGAGGTCGGTGTCGGGCATGTCGGCGGTCTTGCGCGCGCTCAGCATGGCGATGCAGCGCTGCAGCGTGGCACCGGCGAAGAGGCCCGGCATGGCGTCGATCTCGCCGCCGCGATAGCCGATCCGCAAGGGCTCGAGGATCCGCGCGCCGTAGCCAGCGAGGTCCTCGGCCGCGAGCCTGCCGCCCAGCGCCTCCATGTCTTTGGCGATGCTGCGCGCGATGTCGCCGCGATAGAAGCTCGCCGCACCGCCGTCGGCCAGCGCCTCCAGCGTGCGGGCGAGGTTGCCCAGCGCCATGAAGGTCTCGGCGCCGCCCCAGTCGGCCACCGGCGCGAAGCCACCCGGCAGCCATACCTCGGCGCTGGCCGGGTAGCGCGAAAGGTCGCGCGCGGCGCTGGCGATCACCAGCGCCGCGTACCAGTCGATGGCGAGGCCCCGGGCGGCAAGCTTCGCCGCCGGTGCCGCGAGCTCGGCGAGCTTCATGGTGCCGAAGCGCTCACGGGCGAGCTCGATGCCGGCCAGATAGGTCGGCACGCAGACCGAAAGCGGGCCGCGGAGATTGCGGTCGTCCTCGACCGCAGGCCAGCCGAAGAGATCGGCGTCGGCCGAGCCCGTCACCGGATAGTCGGCGGGATCGAGCCTCCTGGGCGCCACCATGCCGAAATCGACGGCATGGACCCGCTGCTCGCCAGCGAGATAGACCAGCATCGCGCCGCCGCCGCCGAGCCCGCTCATCCACGGCTCGACCGCGCCCATGGCGAGCGAGACGGCCACCGCCGCGTCCACCGCGTTGCCGCCGGCATCGAGCACCTCGACGCCGATCCGTGCGGCCCGCTGGTTCTGGCAGGCGACGACACCGCCTTTGGAGGAGACGGCGGGCTTGGTGACCGTCCACTGGTCGCTGAAGGAAGTGGCCATCATGCGGCTCCGCTCAGAACGCGTTCTCGTCGAGGGGCCAGATCGGCCGCTTCACCCGGGTGTAGGGCAGCTTCGCGAAGTCCTGGCTCAGCGCCCCCGGCCCGTCCAGCCACAGCACCTCGCGGGCCACCGGCGCGAAGTTGGCGTAGAAATGCTGGGCCGACTTCACCACGACGATCTTCTTGTCGGCAAGGGAGATGCCGTGCGCGGTGAAGAGAGCCGGATCGAAGCCCTGGGTCCTCACCGCGTTGATCAGCACGTCGATCCCGGCGATCCGGACCGCCGCCACGTCGCCCAGCTGGGTCCAGCCGCCGGAGAAGCGCTGCCGCCCGTCGCGGGCCAGGTGCAGCACCTCGCCCTCGACGTCGAGCGGTGCGCCGGAGACCGGCGCCACCTTGCCGCCGAGCCGCAGCCGGACCTTCGAGCCCACGCCGGCGAGCTGGCAGAAGGAGACCGCCACCGGATCCCACAGCGGCCCGAGTGCTGCCCCCTGGACCCCGCGCTCGAGCAGCAGCCTCAGGAGATGGGTCGAATCGCTGGGCGCGCCGCCGCCGGCATTGTCGGACGTGTCGGCCAGCACGATCGGCCCGCCTTCCATGGCGAGCGCCCTGGCGATGCCCTCCTCGTGGCCGAGCATGGCGGCAGCGGTATCGCCGCGCAGCTCGCGCACCTCGCGGCCGAGCTCGGCTGCCAGCCTCGCGGCGCCCTCGGGGTCGTCGTCGGTTACCACCAGCACCTGCGCGCCCTGGTGCTCGACATCGGCCCAGGGAAAGCCGTGGATCAGCGAGACCGACAGAACGCCGTCCTTGCCCTCCAGCGCCTCCATGCGCCGCACGAAACTCTGCACCGGCTCGCGGGTGGTGTGCATGGTGGCGATCATGCGGCAGTCGAAGGTCCGCATCACCGGGCGGATCTCCTTCCTCGCCGTGCGCAGCGCCAGGTCGACCAGCTCCTCGGCCCGGGCGTAGGTGTCGGTGTGCGGGTATTCCTTGTAGAAGACGAGGACGTCGCTGCTCTCCAGCATCCTGGGCGTCAGGTGGCAATGGAGGTCGAGCTCGGCCGCCACCACCACGTCGGGGCCCACCAGCGCCCGCGCGCGGGCCAGAAGATCGCCCTCGCAATCCTCCTCGCCGTCGGCGACCATGGCGCCGTGCAGGCTGAAGAGCACGATGTCGAGCGGCATCGCCGCCCTGATCTGGTCGAGCACCTGGTCGCGCAGGGTGGTCCAGGCTTTGCTGCTGGTATTGCCGGCCGGGGCGGCGAAGGCCGAGAGGCCCTCGATGACGGTGAGGCCTTCCTCGCGCGCGGCCCGCCGCCGCGCCGCCACCAAGGGGCCGGTGAAGAAGCGCGGCTCCTCGGGGTGCTCGCCGGCCGGGAACCAGAGATATTCCCTGAAGCTCTCGAGCCCGGTGGGGATGGGCGAGAAGGTGTTGGTCTCGGTGCCTAGCGCCGCCACGAACAGCCGCATCGTCGAAACGCTCCCATGATCGCCCTTGTCCTTGTCTCGTGGCCTATCCGGGCGCCTCGTCCTTGGCAAGGCCGGCCGCCGCAGCCCTGCCTCCCGGGAATGGTCCGCATGGCCCGGGATTGTCTCGACGCCCATTGTGGCGCATCAGAGGTTAAACACCGATGAACGGGAGGCGGCCTTCTTGAGCATGAAACCGGTCTCCGGCCGGGTCGAGCTCGAGCTCGACTTTCCCGAAAAGTTCTTCATGGGCTCGTTCAGCCAGGCCTCGGCGTTCGAGGCCATAAGCGACGGCGAGGGCGTGAGGCTGCGCCTGCGGCGGCTGCGCGGCGAGCGCCGCGTGGTGAGCCTCGAGCTGCACTGGTACGTCTTCGCCGACATGCTCGAGCAGCTGGCCCAGGGTCTGGCCGAGGGACCGCTTCCCGAGGATCCCCGCCGCCGCCGCGCCCAGGCCGCCGCCGCCGCGCTCGCCGCCGCTCTCGAGCCGCGCTCCTGAGCGCTCCCGCCCCACCAGGATCAATCCCGGAAGAGCCCCCATGACCAGCCGGCGCATTCTCGTAGCCTTCCACGTTCTCGCCCGCCGCGAGGCGGCCTTCCTCCAGCCGCTGAAGGATGCCGGCTTCGAGCTGGAGTTCAACGAGCTGGGCCGCCGCTTCACCGAGGACGAGCTGATCGCGCGCCTCCAGGGCAAGTGCGCCGTCATCGCCGCCGACGAGCCCTATACCGATCGCGTCTTTGCCGCCTGCCCCGAGCTGAAGGTGGTCGCCCGCTTCGGCGTCGGCTTCAACAGTGTCGACGTCGAGGCCGCCACACGCCACCACGTGCCCGTCGCCATGGCTTTCGGGACCAACCACGAGAGCGTGGCCGACTACGCCTTCGGGATGGCGATCGCGTTGTCCCTCGACCTCCCGCGCCACCACCGCACGGTGGCCGACGGGCGCTGGGGCGGCGGATTCCATCCCGGCTTCTGGGGGAAGACGGTGGGCATCGTCGGCCTGGGGCGCATCGGCAAGGCCATGGCGCGCCGCTGCGAGCCCTTCGGCACCGTGCTCCTCGCCCACGACATCGCCCCCGACGAGACCTTTGCTATCCAGCACGGAATCGCCCTCACCGGCCTCGACGACCTGCTGCGCGAATCCGACATCGTCTCCATTCACACGCCCCTGGACGAGAAAACCCGCGGCCTCATCGGCGCCCGCGAGCTCGGCCTGATGAAGCCCACTGCCTTCATCGTCTCCACCGCCCGCGGCGGCATCGTCGACGAGGCGGCCCTGAACGACGCCCTCGAGCACCGCCGCATCGCCGGCGCCGGCCTCGACGTGTTCGTGGACGAGCCGCCCCTGGGCTCGCCGCTGCTGGCGCGCGACAACGTCATCCTCTCCCCGCACATCGCCGGCGTGGACGAGAACGCCGAGCGGCTCATGGGCGAGCGGTGCGTGGCGAATATTCTGGCAGTGCTGGAGGGGAGGGATCCGGGGGAGGGGTTCGTGCTGAATCCGGGGGGCTTTTAGGGAGAACTAGGCGCTCGCACCAGCGCTGCGTCCGGCTCTCAAGCGCGAACATTGGTGCCCGTTTTGTCGAAGCGGCTGGTCTCGCTCTGCCACGCGGTTGTGCATCGCAAGGGCGCGAAAATGCCGAGCTAAGCATTGCTGCGGCGCTTCGATAAGCGGGTGCTCCGGGAAGAAAATGGCATATGAAATCATGAGCCATGCAAAAGCCTCAAAGGCTCCAAGAGAGCTCAAAGATGGGGATCGACTATGGATCTCTCTTGCGGAGGACCCCTCTGAGTTTGAATTGGCAGTTGCGGAACAGTTGGCACCCCTGTCCGAAATTGCCGATTTGGCTTTTGTTCAGATTCATCCTTGGCGCGGCACCACCTGCTCCGCGCGACGTGCCGTAAAAGAACATCTCCTTCAAGAAGTGGAGATCCCACGCGAAAGGCTGGTCAGTTTCTTCCACATTGGCGGCAGGATGGATGTTGGCTTGCCTGTCTCGAACTTGTCTTTCTCGAATGCAGCTGAAGCTGGATCCATACAAATAAACAAAAGAAATTTTTCCTTCAGCGATCAAACAATCATCGTAATTGCTTGCCCACAAAGCGATCGCGATGTTGAAGGAGGCGTTCTGGGAGGGATTGAAGACGCAGTCGGTTTATTGTCTCTTGCTCTAGGATCAAGAGTTTTCCCTAGATCTCTGTTTTCAGCATATTTCTGTCGAAAATCAAAGAAATTCGTCACGTCCGACTACATGGTAGTTGCTAGTACTACTGAGCCAGAAGCGATGTTGGGACTCAATGGGTTCTACGGGTTGAAAGAATTTGCCGTTCTGTCAGAGAAATCGCATGCCGCCCTTTGGTTCGCCGGTTCAGCGGCAGCTGCTCAAGATCATGCATCGAAGATAATTTACTACAACACAGCGCTGGAAGTTCTTTGTGGTAAGAATATGCAGAACTTTTTTCGGCAGCTTTATCGAGCGCGGAAGGAGTTAAGCGACGCTGCCGCTGCCACGGTTAGAAAGCTTCAGCAACTGCGGGGGCTTATTCTCCATCAAGGTCGTCCGCAGAAAATTCCTGCCGGAGAGGAGCGTGGTATCCAGTTACTGCTGATGGATGGGTTGATCCGTAGCGAGACAGGCGTGCTCGAAAGAAGTGCCTTTGAAAATTTCGTTAAAATGAGAAAATGAAAATATTGAAAAGTGACGGGTCCTCTCCTGCGCATGTGTGGCATGATCGGAAGTCCGGCGGCTCAAGATTGCTGCCTACCAAGTTTAGCAATCGGCAGAGCACGATGTGAACAGCTGCGTGCAGCGCCATGATCCGCTCAAGCTCACGCCCCCCACCAGAGGGAGGCCCCCCGCCTCCCTCCCTCGGGCATCAGAGGTCGAAGAGGCCGTGGTCGCCCAGGTCGTCGTCGAGGTCGCCGAACTCGGTCTCGTCGATCTCGCCGCTCTCGTCCCTGTCGTAGCTGCCGAAGACGCCCTGGTTGAGCTCGCCCTCGTTGATGCCGGCGTCACCGTCCGCGTCCCAGTCGCCAAAGATGTCAGCCGCCGCGGGTGCTGCAGAGAGGGCCAGGGCGAAGGCGGACACGCCGGCGAGCTTCAGAAGGTTTTTCGTCGTGCGGTACTCCTTCGGCCGCCGGACCAGGCGGAAGAGATGCCGTGGTCCGGTGCCTGTGGGAGGCCGAACGCATCGGCCGCTGCCGGGTTCCCGGCGCGCCATAGGCGCATGCCGAGGCTCGACCGGGGCCACACGGCCCCCGATCACCACCGACGGGAATGAAGAAGAAAAAGCCGCGCGCAGCGCCTGCGCCAGCAGCGATCCTGGATCTGGTCGCCGGCAAGGCCGGCGCCTCAGTCGGGCGGCGGAGCGGTCCCCTGCACGGGCGGCTCGGGCGGTGCGATCTCGCCGGGGGTCTCAGGCCACAGGAAGAAGGCCAGGAGCAGCAGCACGAGGCAGAGGCCGAGGATCCAAAACTTTCGCGACATGGGGCACCGTGGCTGGAGGAGGGGGCGGTCTGGCATGCCGGGCCGGGCGCCCTTGTGGAGAAAACACCCGCTGGAAGCTCGCGTTCCGGGCTGCCGGGAACGCACCGGCGAATCCCGTGGGCGCGCCAGGTGCCCCCGGAGCCGCACCCCGCCACCGCCCCAGACGGCAAAAAAGCGGGAAGAGAAGCCGTGCCCAGCGCCCGCGCCAGCCGGGACCTTCTTCCTCTACGCCTGCCGCATCGTGATGATGGCGAACGGCCGCCCCTCTGCATCGCGCGGCTTGCGGGAGGTCTCGAGGAAGCCGCAGCGCCGGTAGAAGGCCAGGGCCTCGGTATTGGCCTCGTAGACCGAGACAGTGAGGCGGCCATGGCGGGTGGCGGCGTGCTGGAGAAGGCTGCGGCCGATCCCCTGTCCGTGGCGGCGCGGGTCGACGAAGAGGCCGCCCACGAAATCGTCGAGGAGGCCGATGAAGCCCTCGATGCGTCCCTCGACCTCGGCCACCCAGTTCTCGGCCATGGGCAGATAGACGTCGCGGACCTTTTCCTGCTGCTCGCGCAGCACGGCCTCGCCCACGAAAGGGTGGCCGACGCGGGAGGCAGCGAGCCAGATCCCGATGACGCGGTCGCGGTCGACTGGCCGGTAACGCCGGATGAACATGGAGGCGGTTCCCCTGGCGGCGGCTGCCGCTTGTCATGCGCCATGGTGGACCGACACGCACTTGCCGGGAACGCCTGAGAGCGCACGGGAGGGCGGCGCCGGTGCGGTGCCCGGCCTCGCTCAGATGGCCGGCATGCGGCGGCCGGCGCCACTTCCCAGCGTTGCCGCGACGCGTTCGAGGGCCAGCGTCAGGAGCTGGCGGCTGTGCGGTGCGGAGATCGAGAGGCGGACGGCCCGGGGCGGCGCGCCGCGGCCGACCTGGAAGCGCTCGCCGGGGCTCACGATCACGCCGCTGCGCGCCAGGGCCAGCGCCAGCTCGGCCGACGACCACGGCTCCGGCGCCTCGAGCCAGAGATGGAGCGAGGTCGGCTGGCGTTTGAGCTGCATGCCCCCGAGGAGGCGGCCGGCGAGCTCCTGGCGGGCGCGTGCCTCGGCCTGCTGGGCAACGGCGGCTTCCTCCGCGAGGCCCCCGGCGAGGGCCCGGCACAGCAGCTCGGCGGAGAGCGGCGAATGGCCCAGCGCGAGGTCGGCCTGGGCGGCCAGCACGGCGTCGAGGAGGGGCGGCGGCGCGTGGGCCACGGCGATGCGCAGGCCCGGGGCGAGGAACTTGGAGGCGCTGGTGAGGTAGACGGTGCGCTCGGGCGCCAGGGCCGCCAGCGGCGCCGGCCGCTCGGGCAGTAGCGTGCCGTAGACGTCGTCCTCGACGATGGTGAGCCCCTCGCGCCCGGCCACCTCGGCCAGCGCCTCGCGCCGCGCGGTGCCCATGTGGGCGCCGGTGGGATTGTGGATGTTGGGGCTGAGGAGCAGCAGCCGGCCGCCGCTGTGGCGGGCCGCCTGGGCGAGGGCCTCGGGCACGATGCCCTCTGCGTCGATCGCCACCGGCTCGGCGTGCAGGCCCAGCCGGCTGGCGAGGCTGCGGATGCCGCCATAGGTGAGCGCCTCGGTCAGCACCACGTCGCCCGGGCGGGCGAGGCCGGCGAGGCAGGCAGCCAGCGCGCCTTGGGCGCCGCCGGTGAAGAGGGTGGTGACAGCCTGCGCCGGCACGCCGAGGGAGGCCAGCCACGAGGCCGCGACCGCGCGCTGGTCCGGCAGGCCGGCCACCGGCGGATAGAAGCGCAGCGCCCCGAGCAGGCGGGGCTCGCCGGCGCAGGCGGCCATGAGCTCGAGGAGCCGCTCCTGGGGCGCGGTGGGCGAGGGGCTGTTGGTGGAGAGGTCGAACGTGTCGCCCCCGGGCGGCGCCAGCAGCGAGGCGGCCGGCGTCTCGCCGGAAGCACCGGCCTGCACGTAGGTGCCCCGCCCGACCTCGCCGCGCACCAGCCCGCGGCGCATCAGGAGATCGTAGGCGCGCCCGACGGTGCCCACCGTCACCTTGAGCGCATAGGCCAGCTCGCGCTGGGGCGGCAGCCGGTCGCCGGGGCGCAGCCGGCCGCCGTCGATCGCCTCGGCGAGGGCCTCGGCGAGGCCGCGATAGACGGGGCCGCCGTGGCGCCGCAGGTCGTCGGAAGAAATTGTCAGCATGACAATGTTTGCTTTGACTCGATTGTCACCCTCATGGGAGGTTTTGAACCGTAGCAATGTGCGGATTTCCTGCCATGAGCGACACGACGTTACCACCCAGTCGGCATATTGTCTCCATCCAATTGCGCCGGCGTGCCCCGTTGCGCATGATCGCCGGGCTGATCGGGCTATGGCTCGAGCGCAGCCGGCAGCGCCGCGCCCTGCGCGAGCTGGACGACCGGCTGCTCAAGGACATCGGCCTCAGCCGCGGCGATGTATGGGCCGAGGCAAGCAAGCCCTTCTGGCGCTGAAGGAGCAGGCGATGCGCTACCGTTTCCTGACGACGGACGTCTTCACCGACCGTCGCTTCGGCGGCAATCCACTGGCGGTCCTGCCCGAGGCTTCGGGCCTGTCGACGGAGCAGATGCAGGCGGTGGCCGCCGAGTTCAATTATTCGGAGACCACCTTCGTCCTGCCGCCCGAGGACCCGGCCGGTCTGTGCCACGTACGGATCTTCACCCCCAAGGGCGAGATGCCGTTCGCCGGCCATCCGACCGTGGGCACGGCGCTGGTGCTGGCGCGCCTCGACCGGGTGCCGCGGCCGGACGGGGAGGGGCGCTCCCGCTTCGTCCTCGAGGAGCAGGCCGGGCCGGTCCCGGTGACCGTCTTTCGCGAGGATGGCGAGCCGGTGCGCGCCGAGCTCGAGGCGCCGGCCCGACCCTCGCTGGGCGGGGCGCCGGCCGTGGAGAAGGTGGCCGCGTGGCTGGCCCTGGATCCCGGCGAGATCGTGGCAGGCCCGGCCTCGCCGCGCATCGCCTCCTGCGGTGCTGCCTTCCTGGTCGTGGAGGTGGCGAACCTGGCGGTCCTCGGGCAGCTGCGCCCGCCGCCGGCCGATGCGGCGCTCGACGGGGGGCACGGTGTCTTCCTCTTCTCCCGCGACGTCGGCGGGGACGCAGCCGACCTGCGTGCCCGCATGTTCGCCCCGGCGCACGGCATCGCCGAGGATCCGGCGACGGGCAGTGCCGCTGCCGCCTGTGCCGGCCTGCTGGCCGCAATCGCCGGCGAGGCCGAGGGCACCTTCTCCTGGCGCATCGCCCAGGGCGTGGAGATGGGCCGCCCCAGCCTCATCGAGACCCGCGCGGAGAAGCGGGGCGGCGAGGTCGTGGCAGTCCATGTGGCCGGTGGGGCGGTGCCGGTGAGCGAGGGGTGGATCGAGGTCTGAGGAGGCGGGGAGCGCTGCGGCGCCCTGCCGGGCCGTGTCGCCACGCAATGTCGCGCGTGCCATGGCGCGCTTTCGATCTTAGTCTTTCGGGCTCTCTCCATCAGGTCGATGCCGGGAGATCGTTCGATGCGGGAGCACGATCCGGCCGATGGCGGGATGCCTGCCACGGGTGAAAGGCCCGGCATCGGCGAAGCAGCCGCGCCAGCATCCGGCCCGGCGGTTGAGATGCCCGGCGATCGACCGGCGCCGGGCTGGCCCGGCATCGCGCCCACATGGACGACGAGCGCCAAGGACGCCGTGACCACGTCGCTCGGACCCGGCCGCCTCTGGGCCACGATAGGCTACGGCATCGTCAACGAGGTCTACTGGCCGGCCACGGGGATCCCGCAGATCAGGGACCTGGGCTTCATCGTCGCCGGCCCAGGCGGCTGGTTCGAGGTCAAGCGCGTCGGCAGCTACGCGGTCGAAACCCCGGGGCCGCACATTCCGTTGCCGGCGATCACCCACGAAGGTGCGGGATACCGGCTGAGGCTCGAGGTCCTTCCCGACCCGCTGCGCGACGTCCTGCTGGTCCGCTACCAGCTGGCAGGGGGCGGCCTTCGCCTCTACGCGCTCCTGGCACCGCACATGCATGGAAGCGGCCGGCACAACACCGCCCGGGCCGGTCAGGATCTTGTCGCCGAGAAGGGCGGCTCGGTCCTGCGCCTCCAGGCGAGCTGCGGGTTCTCCCGGACCAGCGCCGGCTATCGTCGCCAGGCTCAGCGTGCCGTGGGGCACCACGCACGACGACCCGGGCGGCTACCATCTGGTCTGGTCGCGGGATGCCGTCGAGGTGGGGCTGGCCCTGGCGGCAATTAGGCAGATGGACGATGCAGCCGCTCGTGGCCGGTGCCGGAAAGCGGCCGGTGGAAATGCGCGATTGCGTCGCCGGTCGCTACCTCGGCGGGCGGTGCGAGGCACGGACCTGGCACTGGCGACAGGGCAGCCCTTTCAGCGGGCTTCCGGCCGGTCGCAACCTTCTCGTCGACAGCCCGGAACCGTTCACTTGCGTTATGGATTCGACGGCTGGAAGCTCGTCGCCGAGCAGCCGTCGAGCCCCGCGCCTTTCGACATGCACGGCGTCTTCCTCGCGCCCGAGACCATCGGCGAGACGCGGACCATCGGTTTCACGATGCGCTACCCGCCGACGGACCGCTGGGAGGGCATCGACTACACGATCGGCGTGGACCACGGCTGCGCGTAGAAATCGACGGGCCGTCCGCGCGCCACGGAAAGGCGGCGGGGAGGGGACCGCACGCCTGCGTCGAGACACGAGCCCGTCATGTCCCGGCCAGGGGCGCTGCGTCGGCAAGCCCTCAGGCGAAGGCCGGGCTCTTGATGCGCAGGAACACCACGGCGATCCGCGTCCAGAACGCGCCGAAGATCGTGACCAGCACGGCGACGAAGAAGAGATCGGGGTCGAGCGTCGGACCCGCCAGCAGGAGCACCGCGATCAGCAGAAAGCCCCAGATCAGCGGGACCTCGGCGTAGAAGGCGTCGTGCAGGCTGTCGATCCGGTCCGCCTGCCGCACCAGGTCGCGCAGGATGCCGCCGCCCGCACCGGTGAGCATCGCGAGCAGCGGCGCCCACAGCCACAAGGGCTCGGTGCGCGAGGAGATCGCCACCGCCACGCCCGTCACGGTGAACGCGGCGAGGCCGATCGCGTCCGACACCTCGTAGAGGTGGCGCCGGGCCCGCTGGCGGGCCGGCGAGCGGAGGGCGAGGGGCCTTCCGGAGCGCCGCTCCGCGAGATGCACCAGCCGGACCACGAGGAATCCCGCCAGCACGGTGCCGATCACCAGCCCCAGATAGAGCGGCGAGGCCAGCACGCCCAAAGGCTCGCGCCCCACCAGGAGGTCGCGCAGCGTCCCGCCGCCGACCGCCGGCAGCGCTGCCAGCACCATGGCGCCCAGAAGGCTGTAGCGTTCGCGCACCGCGATGATGACGCCGGAGAGCGCGAAGGCCACCGTGCCGACGATGTCCATGGCCTTGAACCAGCCGTTGTCCATCACCCGGCCCATCAGCACCGGCAGCTGGTAGCGGGTGATCAGGCGCTCGATCCCGCCCTGCTGCTGCAGCGTCTCGATGGCCGCGTCGAAGCGGTCCACCGTCCCGGGCGGCACGGTCGTGCCATTGAAAAGAAAGGCCACCTCGCCGGAGAGCGCCAGATCCTGCAGCGCCACCTGACGCTCCCAGCCGCCCCGCCAGCTCGCCGCCATGCCCGCCAGCCGGTCGGTCAGCAGCCCGTCCACGCGGCCGCCGATCAGGTTGCGGAAGCTCTCGTAGTCGTTGTCGGCGGGAACGATGCGCCCCTGGTTGGCGGGATCGGCCAGCCAGGCGTTGAGCGCGGCGTCGGGATAGGCCGCGCCGCCGATCACGCCGAGCCGGAAGCTGGTGGTGCGCAGCGCCCGCAGCAGCGCCGTCACGCTGTCGAGCCCGGCCACGGCCGCCTCGTCCCGCCGCAGATAGAGGACCGTGGTCGCGCTGCGGTAGGGGATGGACGCAACCAGATTCTCCGGCCCGGCCAGCAGCGGCGTGGCGCCCGAGGCGATGTCCGCTTCCCCGGCGCGCAGTTGCGCGAGATGTGCCTGCCATGGGCGAAACCTGTACTCGACGGCGAACCCGGCCTCTCGCGCGACGGCATTGGTGATGTCGACATCGATCCCGTACAGCTCGGCCACCGTGGCCTCCACCCGCTCCGCCTGCCGGGGCTGCACGAACTGGTAGGGGTTCCACAAGGTCCAGCCGCCGCGCAGCACCGGCAGACGGTTCCCCTGGCCATCGACCATCTCGGCCGCATGCGCCCCCGCCCCCGCTGCCGCGAGCAGCGCTACCCAGAGCAGCACCACCCGCAGCCCCCACCGTTCACCCATGCGTCACATCCACGGTGCCCAAGTTGCACCCACGGTAGATAGAGGCCTCGCCCCCGTCCACCTCCCAGGCGTTCGCCCGCGGGCTCACGGGCGAGGGCGATCTTGGGCAAAAGCCGCTGCAGGTCGACCACCCATGACACCACCTCGGCCAGAGTGCGGCGGGGATCGACGGTGACAGCGGCATCGACGGCTTCCGGCGCGGGATTTTTCTGCGCGAAAGCCTGCGTTCGGAGAAGTCTGCGAAGCGCCTGGAGGGTCGACTGCACCGATGTCGGGGAACGGGCATCGTCGCGGCGTGTTCTTTGGACAGGTGGCCGGGCTAACGGCCGCTCCTTTGGTGTTTGCGCTGGAGAGAGACGATGCGCCTGCGCGCGATGATCGCGGCCGTTGCCCTCGTGGCGGGCGGGCCTGCCGCCCTTGCCGCCGAGAAGGCGGATGCCGATGCCGTGGCCGCGGCGCGGCTCTCCATGGTCCAGGCGATCGAGGTTGTCGCCAGCGAGGGCAAGGGCGACGCGGTGGCCGCCACGTTCAAGAAGGATCCCGAGCCCGGCGCCTACGAGGTGACGGTTCTCCGGGAGGACACGTTGGTGGACTACCGGCTCCACGCCGAGACGGCGGCGATCGCCGAGCAGGGCCGTGAGGCCTATGGCACACGCTATGCCAGGCTTCCCGCTGCGGCCATTCGTGGCGCCAGCCTCAGCCTGCCGATGGCCATCGAGGCGGCCGAGCAGCGGGTCGGCGGGAAGGCCGCCTCGGCGATGGTCTCGCCGGCGACCGAGAAGCTCCGCTACATCGTCGAGGTCCTCAAGGAGGATGGCACGATAGAGGAGATCAAGGTCGACGGCGCGCTCGGACTGATCGTCAAGGAATAGCCGGGCTCACTCGAACCGCACGAGGCTGCGCGCCAGCTCGCGGTCGTAGCCGCGGCTGGCCTGGAGGAGCTGGCGGGCATAGGGATGGGCAAGCGCGCCTGCAGCGAGCTGTCCCGCATCGGCCTCCTCGACCACCCTGCCGTTCATCATGACCGCGACCCGCTCGCACATCTGCGCCACCACGGCCAGGTTGTGGCTGACGAAGAGGAAGGTCAGCCCGCGCGCCGCCCTGAGATCACCCAGGAGGTTCAGGATCTCGGCCTGGACCGAGACGTCGAGGGCGGAGGTCGGCTCGTCGAGCAGCAGCACCCGCGGCTCGAGGATCAGCGCGCGGGCGATGGCGACGCGCTGGCGCTGCCCGCCCGAGAGCTGGTGCGGGAAGCGGAAGCGGAAGGCGGGGCCCAGCCCCACCTCGGCCAGCATGTGCCCGATCCGCCCGTCGATGTCCCCCAGCCCGTGGATGCGGCAGGGCTCGCGCAGGATGCGGTCCACGGTGTGGCGGGGATGGAGCGAGCCGTAGGGGTCCTGGAAGACCATCTGCACTTTCTTGCGGAAGGCCCGGTCCGGCCGGGCCGCCACCTGCCTTCCGTCCACCTCGATCCTGCCGGCGGCGGGCGGCACCAGGGCCGCGATGGCGCGCAGTGCGGTGGTCTTGCCCGAGCCGCTCTCGCCCACGAGGCCGTAGGAGGCACCTTCCGGCACGGTGAAGGAGACGTTCTGCACCGCATGGACGCGGCGCCTGCCGTGGCCGAAGCCGACCTCGAGCCCTGCCACCCGGATCACGGCAGCTCCTCCGTGGCCCAGGCGGGATCGCGCTCCAGCACCGGCAGGCGGCGCCGTGGCCGGGCGATATCGGGCAGGCAGGCGAGCAGGCCGCGGGTGTAGGGATGGGTGGCCTGGTGCAGTTCCCCGGCCGGCAGGCTCTCCACCACCCGGCCGGCATACATCACCAGCACCCGGTCGCAGAACGAGGCCACGAGGTCGAGATCGTGGCTGATGAGCACGAGCCCCATGCCGCGCTCGGCCACGAGATCGTCGAGGATCGCCAGGACCTGCATCTGCACGGTGACGTCGAGGGCCGAGGTGGGCTCGTCGGCGATCAGCAGCTCGGGGCCGGCCGCCAGCATGATGGCGATCATCGCCCGCTGGCCCATCCCGCCGGAGAGCTCGTGCGGCCAGGCGCCGTAGACCCGGGCAGGGTCGCGGATGCGCACCGCCTCCAACATGGCGAGCGCCCGCTCGCGGGCCTCGCGGCGGCCGGTGCGGCCGTGCACCCGCACCGCCTCCTCGATCTGCCGGCCCACCGTCATCACCGGGTTGAGGGAGAACTTGGGGTCCTGCAGCACCATGGCGATGCGGCCGCCGCGGATCCGGCGCAGGGTGCGGCGGTCGGCGGCGAGGAGGTCCGTGCCGTCGAAGGCGAGCCGCTCGGCCCGCACCTCGCCGGGCGGGGCGATCAGACGCAGGATGGCGCGGCCCAGGGTGGACTTGCCCGAGCCGCTCTCGCCGACGATGCCGAGCTTCTCCGCCCCCATGGCGAAGGAGACGCCGCGCACCGCCTCCACCACCCCGGTGGGGGTGGGAAAGCGCACCGAAAGCTTCTCCACTTCCAGCCGCATCAGCGCTGCCTCGGATCGAGCACGTCGCGCAGCCCGTCGCCCAGCAGGTTGAAGCCCAGCGAGACGGCGGCGATGGCGAGGCCCGGCATGGCGGCGACCCACCAGTAGTCGAGCACGTATTGCCTTCCGGTGGAGATCATCGCCCCCCATTCGGGCATCGGCGGCTGGGCGCCCAGGCCAAGGAACCCGAGACCTGCGGCGGTCAGGATGATGCCGGCCATGTCCAGGGTGAGCCGCACGATCAGCGAGCTCAGGCACAAGGGCACGACATGGCCGCGGATGATCCGCAGCGGCGAGGCGCCCTGGACCACGGCGGCGGCGATGAAGTCGCTGCCCCGGATGGTTATCGTCTCGGCCCGGGCGATCCGCGCATAGGGCGGCCAGGCGGTGATGGCGATGGCGATCACCGCGTTCTCGATGCCCGGCCCCAGCGCCGCCACGAAGGCCAGCGCCAGGATCAGCCGCGGGAATGCCAGGAAGACGTCGGTCAGGCGCATCAGCACGGCGTCGGTCCAGCCGCCGGCATAGCCGGCCAGTGTGCCCACCACGAGTCCCAGCGGCCCGACGATCACCGCCACCAGCCCGACGATGCCCAGCGTGATCCGCGAGCCCCACACGAGGCGCGAGTAGAGGTCGCGGCCGAGCTCGTCGGTGCCCAGCCAGTGCGCCGGCGAAGGCGGCAGCAGGCGGGCCTCGAGATTCTGGTCATAGGGCGAGTGGGTGGCGAGCCAGGGGGCGAGCAGGGCCACCAGCACGAGGCAGGCGACGATGGCAAGTCCCACCAGCGCCAGCGGATTGCGGCGCAACGCCAGCCAGGCGAGCCAGGCGCGCCCGGCGCGGGCCTGGAAGCTCGAGCGGGGGGCCTCGGCCAGCAGCCAGGCGCGCAGGCCGGTCACGCGCGGGTCCTCGGATCGAGGATGCGGTAGAGGATGTCGGAGAGCAGGTTGAGGGCGATGAAGACGCAGCCCACCACCACCGTGCCGCCCAGCACCGCGTTCATGTCGGCGTTGAAGAGGCTGTCGGTGATGTAGCGGCCGAGGCCGGGCCAGGCGAACACCGTCTCGGTGAGCACGGCACCCTCGAGCAGGCTGCCGTAGCTCAGCGCGATGACGGTGACCAGCGGCACCATCACGTTGCCCAGGGCGTGCCGCCAGATGATCCGCAGCTCCGAGACGCCCTTGACGCGGGCGGTCGTGACATATTCCTGGCGGAGCTGCTCGATCATGAAGCTCCTGGTCATGCGACTGATATAGGCCAGCGAGAAATAGCCGAGGATCGCCGCCGGCAGGATCAGGTGCGAGAGCGCGTTGTGCCAGAGGTCCCACTCGCCGGCGATCGCGGCGTCGATCAGGATGACGCCGGTGAGGGGCTCCACGATGTCCTCGAAATAGATGTCGAGCCTGCCGGGTCCGGCGACCCAGCCGAGATCGGCGTAGAACAGGACGAGGCCCATCAGGCCCAGCCAGAAGACCGGCACGGAGTAGCCCACCAGGCCCAGCAGCCGGGCGACCTGGTCAACCAGCGTGCCCTGCCGGACCGCCGCCACCACGCCCAGCGGCACCCCCAGCAGAACGCCCATGACGGTCGCCACGGTGGCAAGCTCGATGGTCGCCGGAAAGAAGCGGGCGATATCTTCCAGGACTGGCCGGGAGGTGATGACCGAGGTGCCGAAATCGCCCTGCAGCACCTTGCCCAGATAGATGCCGAACTGCTGCCACAGCGGCAGGTCGAGGCCCAGCTCGAGCCGCACCCGCTCGTAGACCTCCGGCGAGGCGCGGTCGCCTGCCACCGCCAGCACGGGATCGATCGGCACGACCCGTCCTATGAGAAAGGTCACGAGCAAGAGGCCCACCAGCGTCATGGCCAGCGTGCCGAGCTCGCGCCCCACGAGGCTGCCGGCCCGTCCCAGCGAGCCTCTCATGCCGTTGCCCCCGGCGGCCAGGTGGGGCAGGCTCCGCGCGATCCCGACGCGAGGAGACGAGCTTGCCGGACCTGCCCATCCGTTCCGCCCGCCGCGAGGACCTGCCGGCGATCGTGGCCCTGCTTGCCGATGATGCGATTGGCGCGGCGCGCGAGTGCCCGGCGGAGCCGCTGGATCCGTGCTACGTCGCGGCCTTCGAGGCAATCGAGGCGGATTCGCGCAACGAGCTCTTCGTGCTCGAGGAGGAGGGGCGCCTGCTCGGCTGTTTCCAGCTTACCTATCTGCCCTGCCTGAGTGCGCAGGGCACCGAGCGGGCGCAGATCGAGTCGGTGCGCATCGCCTCGAGCGCGCGCGGCCGGGGGCTGGGCGAGCGCATGCTGCGCTGGGCCATGCAGAGGGCGCAGGCCCGCGGCTGCACCGCCATGCAGCTCGCCAGCGACAAGCGGCGCACGGATGCGCGGCGCTTCTACGAGCGGCTGGGCTTCACGGCGAGCCACGAAGGCATGAAGCGCCCGCTCGGGTGACCCGCGGCGTGGCGCCGCGGGAGTGCCTGCGATGACCATCCGGTCTATTTGGTGACGAGCCGGTAATAGACCGTGTCGAAGGTCGGGCCGGAGACGAAGCCCTTGACGTTCGACCGGCGCGCAACCTGCTCCAGGGCCTGGAACAGGATGATGAACGGCCCGTCCTCCTGCAGCCGGCGCTGCAGGTCGCGGTACATCTCGAGGCGCTTTTCGGCATCCTGCTCGCGCGCCGCCCGGTTGGTGGCCTGGGTGATCTCGGGAATGTCCCAGGCGTTGCGCCAGGCCAGCGGCTTGGACTTGGCGTCGTCGCTGTTGTCGGGATTGCGGGCGAAGCTGTCGGCGTTGCTGTGCGGGTCCATGTAGTCGGGCGACCAGTAGAGCAGCACCATCTGATGGTTGCGGGCCCGATACTTAGTGAGCACCTGCTTGCCTTCGGCAGGCTGCAGCGAAACCTTGATCCCAGCCTGGCTCATGGTCTGCTGGATCGCCTCGGCCATATTCGCCGAGGGCCAGCTGTTGGAGACGTCGAGAGTCACCTCGAAGCCGTCGGGATAGCCCGCTTCGGCCAGCAGCTCCTTGGCCTTCGCGACGTCGAGCCGGAATGGCGTGGTGTCGACCGAGCCCGGAAAGCCCGAGGGCCAGAACGCCTGGTGGACCTTGAAGCTGCCCTCGAGGAAGCTGTTGGCCATGCCCTCGTAGTCCACCAGCCAGCGCAGCGCCTGGCGGACCTTGGGGTTGGCCAGCCGCTCGTCCTTCTGGTTCAGGCCGAGATAGTGCAGAGCCGCTTTGGGGTGCGTCTCGACGAGGATGGCCTCCTCGCCTTCGAGTCCGGCGATCTGGTCGGGGCTGAGGTTGCGGGCGATGTCCACATCGGCCTTCTCGAGCAGCAGCCGCTGGGCCGAGGTCTCGGGGATGTGGCGGATGGCGACCCGCTTCATCTTGGGCACGCCCAGGTGATAGTCGCCGAAGGCGTCGAGGGTCACCGCCTCGTTCGCACGCCAGGCGCGCAGCGCGAAGGGGCCGGAGCCGGCCGAGTGGCTCTTCAGCCAGGCATGGCCCAGATCGTCGCCCTCGGCGTGCGCCATCACGGTCTTCTTGTCGAGCACCGAGCCGACGCCGGCGGAAAGGCAGTTGAGAACGAAGCTCGGCCCGAACTCGCCGTTGGTCGTCAGGACGAGGGTCTGCGGGCCGGTGGCCTTGACCATCTCCTCGACATTCCCGGCGGTCCAGCCGAGCTGGGTGAGGATGAAGGCCGGCGACTTGTCGAGCTTGACCACCCGCTGCAGCGAGAAGGCGACGTCCTCGGCGGTGACCGGGTTGCCGGAGTGGAACTTGAGCCCGGGGCGGATCTTGATGGTGATCGTCTTGCCGTCGTCGCCGGCCTTCCAGCTCTCGGCCACGCCGCCGGTGAGCACGCTCGGGTTCTCGGCCTCGTAGGTCATCACCCGGTCGTAGACGTTGGCGATGACCTCCCCGCCGGAGAACTCGAAAACCTCGGCAGGATCGAGGCTGATGATGTCGTCGATGTTCTTGGCCATCACCAGCGTGTCGGCCGGCGTCGCCGCCAGCATTTCCCTGGGCCCCGCCGCCAGGGCCAGCGCCGCCGCTCCCAGCAGCAGCATTCCCATCTTGAGCTTGCGCATCGCGCCGCCTCCCCGTGTCTCGCACCGCCGACAGGTTGGAAAGGCTCGCCCGGCCGCCGCGCGCCTGTCAAGCGGTGGTGCAGGCGGCCCGCGCCGTTCTTTCACTTGTGCGGCCGTCGCCGGCGCAGCATCGTCCCCGGCGACGAGAATGCTCAGGCGAGGCATTGTTCCCATGCTGCAACGCGGCCGTTCATTCATTCAGCTGCCCGGCCCCACCAACATCCCCGACCGTGTGCTCGCGGCGATGCACCGGCCGGTGGTCGATTTCGCGGGGCGCGAGTTTACCCGCATGACGCGCGGCTGTCTGGAAGACCTCAAGCAGGTGTTCCAGACCCGGGGCGAGGTCTTCCCCTACGTGGCGCTGGGCCACGGCATGTGGGAGGTGGTGCTGGACAATCTTTTGGCTCTCGGCGATGCCGTGCTGGTGCCCGACACCGGCCGCTTCTCAGCGAGCTGGTGCGAGATGATCCGCGCCCAGGGCATCGAGCTGGTGACAACATCGCCGTTCTACCGCGAGAGCGTGGATCCGGCTGCGGTCGAGGAGGCGCTGCGGGCCGATCGCGGCCATCGCATCAAGGCGGTCCTGATGGTGCAGGTCGAGACCTCCACCGGCGTCCTGCACGACGTGGCGGCAGTGCGCCGGGCGATCGACGCGGCCGGCCATCCGGCCTTGCTGGTGGTCGATGCGGTGGCCTCGCTCGCCACCGTCGACCTGCCCATGGACGCCTGGGGCGTGGATGCCGCCATCACCGCCTCGCAAAAGGGGCTGATGATGCCGCCGGGCATGGGCTTCGTCGCGGTCGGCCCGCGCGCGAGGCAGGCCGCGCTCGCCAACACCGCGCCCCGCAAATACTGGGACTGGGGCTCGCGGCGCGGCGAGGAATCCTACATGTGGTTCTACGGCACGCCGCCCCTGCAGATGATCTGGGGCCTGCGCGCCGCGCTCGACATGCTGCTCGAGGAGGGAATGCCGGCCGTCTTCGCGCGCCATGCGCGGCTGGCCGAGGCGGCCCGCCGGGCGGTGGCGCACTGGAGCGAGGCGGGCGCCCTCGAGTTTCAGGCGCTGGCACCCGCGGCGCGCTCCAACGCGGTGACCGCGGTGCGGTTCACCCAGGGTGACCCCGAGGCGGTGCGCCTCCATTGCCGGGACGAGCTGCAGGTCGCCTTCGGCGGCGGGCTGGGCCCGTTCCAGGGGCACATCCTGCGGATCGGCCACATGGGCGATCTCAACGAGCCGATGCTGCTGGGCGCGCTGGCGGTGCTCGAGACCGGCCTGCGCCGGCTGGACGTGCCGCACCGGCCGGGCGGCGTCACCGCCGCCGTCGAGTGGCTGGCAACGCAGCGCTGAACGAGGCGGCGAGGCGAGAGGGCAGGTGCTCGCTCGCCTCAGCCGCGGTGCCGGGCCCGATCAGACGTCGAGATTGACCACCTGCAGCGCGTTCTCCTGGATGAACTCGCGGCGCGGGTCGACCACGTCGCCCATGAGGGTCGAGAAGATCTCGTCGGCCTCGTCGGCATGCTCGACCCGCACCTGCAGCAGCACGCGGGCCTGCGGATCGAGGGTGGTCTCCCAGAGCTGCTCGGGGTTCATCTCGCCCAGGCCCTTGTAGCGCTGGATCGAGAGGCCGCGGCGGCCGGCCTCGATCACCGCCTCCACCAGGCTCACCGGGCCCCAGACCTCGCGGGTCTGGCTCTTGCGCTCGAACACCGAGGGTGCCGCCATGGCCGGGCCGGCCTCGTGCAGCGCCTCGAGCAGGCGGCGGCTCTCGGGGCTGCGGGCGAGGCCCGGGTCGAGCCGGTGGCGCTCGCGCCGGTCGCCCTTCTGGTGATGGAAGACGAGACCGCCTTCCTCGTCGCGCACCGCCTGCCACATGCCGCGGCCCGGGCCGCTCAGGCTTTGCGCCACGCGCTGGGCGAGATCGAGCGCGCCGGCCTCGTCCTCGAGCGCGCCGTCCTCGAGGCCGCCATTGAGGGCCACCGCCTCGAGCAGGGCGATGGGCAGGCGGCGGGCCAGCATCTGCAGCATCGAGCGCGCCTGCCGTGCCAGCGCCACGAGCCGCGCCAGCTCCTCGCCGGCCGCCACATGGCCTTCGGTGGTGGTGAGCGTCGCCTCGTCGATACCGCTGCGCACGAGGAAGTCCTCGAGCGCCTCGTCGTCCTTCACGTAGTCGATCTTCTGGCCGCGCTTGATTCCGTAGAGCGGCGGTTGGGCGATGTAGAGATGGCCGCGCTCGACGATCTCCGGCAGGTGCCGGTAGAAGAACGTCAGCAGCAGCGTGCGGATGTGCGAGCCGTCCACGTCCGCGTCGGTCATGATGACGATCTTGTGGTAGCGCAGCTTATCGATCGAGAACTCGTCGCGGATGCCGGTCCCCAGGGCGGTGATCAGCGTGCCGATCTCCTGGCTGCCCAGGATCTTGTCGAGCCGCGCGCGCTCCACGTTGAGGATCTTGCCGCGCAGCGGCAGGATCGCCTGGAAGCTGCGGTCGCGGCCCTGCTTGGCGGAGCCGCCGGCGCTGTCGCCCTCGACGATGAAGATCTCGGCCTTGGCGGCGTCGCGCTCCTGGCAGTCGGCGAGCTTGCCCGGCAGGTTGGCGATGTCGAGGGCACCCTTGCGGCGGGTGAGCTCGCGGGCCCGGCGGGCCGCCTCGCGGGCCGTGGCCGCCTCGGCGACCTTGCCGAGAATGGTGCGTGCCTCGGCGGGATGCTCGCCGAACCACCGCTCGAGCGTCTCGACGACGACGCCGGAGACCACCGGCGTCACCTCGGAGCTCACCAGCTTGTCCTTGGTCTGCGAGGAGAACTTGGGGTCGGGCATCTTCACCGAGAGAACACAGGTGAGCCCCTCGCGCATGTCGTCGCCGGTGAGCTGGACCTTCTCCCGCTTGAGCAGCCCGTGCTCCTCGGCATAGGCATTGATGCTGCGCGTCAGCGCCACGCGGAAGCCGGTGAGGTGGGTTCCGCCGTCACGCTGCGGGATGTTGTTGGTGAAGCACAGCGTGTTCTCGTGGTAGCTGTCGTTCCACTGCAGCGCCGCCTCGACGAGGATGCCGTCGCGCTCGCCGGTGATCACCACCGGCGGGTGCAGACCCTGGCGGCTGCGGTCGAGATAGCGCACGAACGCCTCGAGGCCGCCCTCGTAGTGGAGGATCTCCTCCCTGGGCTCGGAGCCGCGCCGGTCGCGCAGGGTGATCCGCACGCCGGTATTGAGGAAGGCCAGCTCGCGCAGCCTGTGCTCGAGGGTCTGGTAGGCGAACTCGGTTCTGGTGAAGACCTTGATCGAGGGCATGAACGTGACGCTGGTGCCGCGCTGGCCCTGGGCGTCTCCCACCACCGAGAGGGGGGCCGCCGGATGGCCGCCGTTCTCGAAGCGCAGGAAGTGCTCCTTGCCATTGCGCCAGATCCTGAGGTCGAGCCAGTCGGAGAGCGCGTTCACCACCGACACGCCCACACCGTGCAGGCCGCCGGAGACCTTGTAGGAGTTCTGGTTGAACTTACCGCCGGCGTGCAGCACCGTCATAATGACCTGGGCCGCCGAGACACCCTGCTCCTCGTGGATGTCCACGGGAATCCCGCGGCCATTGTCGGAGACCGTGCAGGAGCCGTCGGCGTTGAGGGTCACCTCGACCGTGTCGGCGTAGCCCGCAAGCGCCTCGTCGATGGCGTTGTCGACCACCTCGAAAACCATGTGGTGCAGGCCCGAGCCGTCGTCGGTGTCGCCGATATACATGCCCGGGCGCATGCGAACCGCGTCGAGGCCCTCGAGGACCTGGATCGAGGAGGCGTCGTAGAGGGGCTCGGTGGGCGTGGACGTCGTGTCAGTCATCGTGGTCGACCGTCGCCTCGTGAACGTGAAGGAAGCGGGCCCGACGGCGCAGGCCGGTGAACAGCGAAGGCTCGGTGCCGGTCAGCCAGCATTGGGCGCCGAGCGTATGCAGGGCCTCGAACAGCTCGCCGCGGCGCTGCTGGTCGAGATGGGCGGCGACCTCGTCGAGGAGCATCACCGGCAGCTCGCCCAGGCGCTCGCGGCGGAGCCTCGCCTCGGCCAGCACGATGCTCAAGAGCAGCGCCTTCTGCCGGCCGGTCGAGCACTGCGCGGCGGCCGTGCCGGTCTCGCCGTCGCGCACTGCCAGATCGGTGCGGTGCGGGCCGACGGCAGCACCGCCGGTCTGCGCATCGAGTCCGCGCGAGGCCTTGAGCGCCTCGGCGAGCCGCTGCTCGGCGGCCAGTGCCGGGCCTTCGGCGAGCCAGCCCTCGACCTCGCCGGCCAGTGCCAGCAGGGGAGCCGGGAAGGCATCCTGCGGCTCGGCCAGGGCGCGGGCAAGGCCGGCCACCAGGTCGCGCCGCGCGGCTGCGACGGCAACGCCCGCGGCCGCGAGACGCGTCTCGATCGCCGCCAGCCAGGCCGGATCGGCGCGGCCCTCGCGCAGCATGAGCGAGCGCTCGCGCAGCGCCCGCTCGTAGGCGCCGAGCTGGCGCGCATGCTCGGGCGTCACCGTCACCACCAGCCGGTCGAGGAAGCGCCGCCTGGCCGAAGGCGCATCCTGGAACAGCCGGTCCTGGGCCGGCGTCAGCCACACCATGCCGACATGGCGGGCGAGCGAGGCGGAACTCCTGGCACTGCCGCCCTCGAGGCGGACGGTGCGGCGCTCGCTGGCCGCGTCGCGGGCGGTGGCGATCTCCAGCGGGCCCTCGCGGCCCGTCACCAGCGCCGTCAGCGACCACGGCCCGCCGCCGTGGCGGTCCATCTCGGCCAGTCGCGCGCCGCGCAGGCCGCGGCCGGGGGCCAGCATGGAGACCGCCTCGAGGAGGTTGGTCTTGCCGGCGCCGTTGCTGCCGTGCAGCACCACCGGCAGGCCGGCGGGCTCCAGCCCCAGCGTCGCGTAGTTGCGGAAATCGCGGAGCCGCAGCCGCCCGACCGCGAGCGCGTCGGCCGGCGGCGCCGGCTCGGCCCGGACGAGCGACAGTGCCATCACACGCGCATGGGCATGAGCACGTAGAGGACGCTCGAATCAGCCGGGTCGCGGACCAGGGTGGGCGCTGCGGCGTTGGCCATCTCGAGACGCACCTCGGGCCCGTCGATCTGCGCCATCATGTCGAGGATGTAGCGCGCGTTGAAGCCGATCTCGAGCTGCTCGCCGGGGTAGTCGGCGTCGAGCTCCTCGACCGCCCGGCCGGCCTCGGCACTCACCGCCGAGACGGTGATGCGGCCCTGCTCGAAGGCGAGCTTCACCGCCCGGGCCTTCTCGGTCGAGATGGTCGCCACGCGGTCGACCGCCTCCGCGAACGGCTTGGAGGCGAGGCCGACGATCCGCTCGTTGCCCGAGGGAATGACCCGCTCATAGTCGGGGAAGGTGCCGTCGATCAGCCGCGAGACGAGGATCGCCCGGCCGCAGCCGAACTGGATGCGCGAGGGCGAGACCGAGACCGCAACCTCCTCGCCGGCGTCCTCGAGCAGCTTCCTGAGCTCGCCCACGGTCTTGCGGGGCACGATGATCGCCGGCATCTCGCCGCCGCCCTCCGGCAGCGCCACCTCGACCCGGGCGAGACGATGGCCGTCGGTCGCCACGCCCCGCAGCACGCTTTCCGCACCCCCCTTGGTGGCGTGCAGATGCACGCCGTTGAGATAGTAGCGGGTTTCCTCGGTGGAGATCGCAAAGCGGGTCTTGTCGATGAGCTTGGCGAGATCCTTGGGCGGGATCACGAAGCTGACCTCGAGCTGCTCGGGTGCGGTGGCCGGGAACTCGTCGGCGGCCAGCGACGGCAGGTTGAACACCGACCGGCCGGCCTCGAGGGTCAGCTCCGAGGCGCCCGGCTGCTGCGTCAGCACGAGGCGGCTGCCGTCGGGGAGCTTGCGCACCACGTCGAAGAGGGTGTGGGCCGAGACGGTGGTGGTGCCCGGCCGCTCGATCTCCGCAGGCTCCTGGGCGATCAGCGTGATGTCGAGATCGGTGGCGGTCAGGCCGAGCTGGCCCTCCGCCGCCTCCAGCTTGACGTTCGAGAGGATCGGTATGGTCGTCCGCCGCTCGACGATGTTCTGGACGTGGGTCAACGATCTCAGCAGCGCCGTGCGCTCTATGGTGAGCTTCATGAACGATACCGATCCGTGAATGCGGGCGGCAGAAAACCTGCCCTGGCCCGCCGAGGCCGACATAGGACGGCGAAGCTAGCAGAAAAGCCGCGGGCAGGCACTGTTTTTGGCCTGCAGGCCTTCAGGCCTGCAGTTTGCGGCGCACCACCTCGAGATCGTCGGCCAGCTGCGGATCCTCGGCGGACAGCTTCTCGATCTGCCGCACGGCATGCATCACGGTGGTGTGGTCGCGGCCGCCGAACTTGCGGCCGATCTCCGGCAGCGAGCGCGGGGTGAGCTGCTTGGCGAGGTACATCGCCACCTGGCGCGGGCGGGCGACGGCCCGGGCCCGGCGCGCCGAGCTCATGTCGGCGAGCTTGACGCCGAAATGGTCGACCACCGCCTTTTGGATCTCCTCGATGGTGACCCGCCGGTCGGCGGCGCGCAGCACATCCTTCAGGACGTCCTGGGCCACCTCGATCGAGATCGGCCGCTTGGAGAGGGTGGAGTGGTGGACGATCCGGTTGAGCGCCCCTTCGAGCTCGCGCACGTTGGAGGTAATACGGCTCGCCAGGAACTCGATGACCCGAAGCGGGATGTCGACAGCGAGCTGCTCGGCCTTGGACTGCAGGATGCCCAGGCGCAGCTCGTAGGTGGTCGGGTGGATGTCGGCCACCAGGCCCCAGGCCAGGCGCGAGCGGATCCGCTCCTCGAGCCCGTTCAGGTCGGAGGGGCTGCGGTCGGCGGAGATCACGATCTGCCGGCCGCGGTCGATCAGCGCGTTGAAGGTGTGGAAGAACTCTTCCTGGGTGCTGTCCTTGCCGCTGATGAACTGCACGTCGTCGACCATCAGCACGTCGGTCGAGCGGAACAGCTCCTTGAAGCTCATGGTGTCCTTCGAGCGCAGCGCCCGGATGAACTGGTACATGAACTTTTCGGCGGAAAGGTAGACCACGCGCCGGCTCGGGTCGCACTGCTTGAGGCGCCAGGCGATGGCGTGCATCAGGTGCGTCTTGCCGAGCCCGACCCCGCCATAGAGGAACAGCGGGTTGAAGGCCGGCTTGGGCGAGGTGGCGACCTTCTCGGCGGCGGCCACCGCGAACTCGTTGGGCTTGCCGACGACGAAGCTCTCGAAGGTGAAGCGCGGGTCGAGCCGGGCGCCCAGATCGTCGAGGGTGCCGTCCACCGCCTCGCTGCGCGGCTCGGGGGCCACGGCGGCAGGGGCCGGCTCGGGGGGCGGGGCCGCGGGGGCCGGCGCACCCGCCGGCCGCACGTTGAGGGCGATTGAGCGGACGGCAGGGTTGAGGCCGGCCCAGATCGTGCGGATCCGGTCGGCATAATGCGCCACCACCCAGTCGCGCATGAACTGCGTGGGCACGGTGATGACCACCCGGTCACCGTCGAGCTCGTTGAGGTCGAGGGGCTTGAGCCACGTGCCGTAGGCGGTATCGCCAACCTCGGCACGGAGCTGCGAGCGCACCTGCTGCCACTGGCGGTGGATCTCGCTACCTTGGCCGATCATGCGATCTTTGACTGCCGACAACGCTGCGCTCGCACCGGAGATTTGGTGTTTCGGCCATGCGGCCATGTCGTATGCCTCGCCGCGCTCGATGGCCACGTCGACCGGGAAGGGCAGCGGCAACGGCGCCCCGCTGACGCGTGGGCCAGATGCCGCCCCGGCTGGTGGATCTGCTCCTGGTAAGAATTTACGGTAGAGCAAGCTGCCTCAAGAAAACATCAAGTATGGCAGATGCACAGTACCGTAAAACTCGTCAGGTTACAAATCTCGAAGAGTGAAAACCTTAACGAGAGAGCCCCGAAGGACAAGTCGGCATGCTATGGACGCCGGGGCTGGCTGGCAAGAGGATCGAATGGAGAACGGAAAAAGTCGCGATAAAGTTGAAACCGCGCACGCCGACGGACACCGACGAGAAGCCTCGGCGGTGCCCCGCGATGCAGCTAACGAGTTGTCACAAAGAGAGGAGCGCGCGGCGCGGCAGTCAGCCGGCGGCAGCCTCGGCGCCCGCCTTGGACGCGTTCAGCGCCTTCACCCGTCGCCCAAGACGCGAAATCTTGCGGGCTGCGGTGTTCATGTGGAGAACACCCTTGGAGACGCCGCGGCGGATCTCCGGCTCGGCCGCCTGGAACGCGACCGTGGCCGCCTCGGCATTGCCGCTGGCAAGCGCGCTCTCGAGCTTGCGCACGAAGGTCCGGATACGGCTGACCCGGCTCTTGTTGATGACCGTGCGCTTGGCGGTCTGACGGATGCGCTTGCGTGCGGAGGGATTGTTGGCCACGAAAGAAAACTCCGATTGGCGGGCGCGGTCCTATAACGCCGCAGGCCCGGGCCGTCAACCGACCCGGGCTGCTGCGCGGTGGCGCACCCGGCCGCCTCAGCGGTGGGTGAAGTCGGGGCTGCGCTTCTCGCTGAAGGCAACCATGCCCTCGCGCCGGTCGGCGGTCGCGAAGGTCGCGTAGAAGCTCCGGCGCTCGAAGCGGATGCCCTCGGCCAGTGTCGTCTCGTAGGCGACGTTCACCGCCTCCTTGGCGATCTGCACGATCGGCTGCGACTTGGTGGCGATGCTCTGGCCGAGCTTGACCGCCTCGTCAACAAGATCCGCCACCGGCACCACCCGGGCGACGAGATTGGACCGCTGGGCCTCCTCGGCGTCCATCATGCGGCCGGTCAGCACCATCTCCATGGCCTTGGACTTGCCCACCAGGCGCGTCAGGCGCTGGGTGCCGCCGGCGCCGGGGATGGTGCCCAGATTGATCTCGGGCTGGCCGAACTTGGCATTGTCGGCGGCGAGGATGATGTCGCACATCATGGCCAGCTCGCAGCCGCCGCCCAGCGCGTAGCCGGCGACCGCGGCGATGATCGGCTTCTTGTGCCCGGCGATCCGCGCCCAGGGTGCGATGAAGTCGCTGGTGAAGGCCTCCGAGAAGTCCTTCTCCATCATCTCCTTGATGTCCGCACCGGCGGCGAAGGCCTTCTCCGAGCCCGTGAGCACCACAGCCGCCACCTCGCCGTCGGCGTCTAAGGCAGTGAGCGCCGCGTCGAGCTCGGCGATGAGCTGCGCGTTGAGCGCGTTGAGGGCCTTGGGGCGGTTGAGGGTGACGAGGCCCACAGGGCCGCGCTTCTCAACCAGAATCGTCTCGTAAGGCATGAGCCTCCTTCCCGACGCGCCGCGGCGCTGGGCGCTGTCCTGGATCTCGACGGGCCGGGGACATAGCGCTGCCATCCACCCTCGGCCGAAGCGGCGCCCGAATAAGCACGGGCCCACCGTTACGTCCAGCACCAAACGGGCAGGGCGGCCGGCCGCCATCGCTCAGCGCTGGCAGCCGAGGCAGAAAAACGTAGCGCGTCCGCCCTGGACGATGCGGCGGATCGGCCGCGCGCAGTCGACGCAGGGGGCATCCTCGCGACCATAGACGCGAAAGTCGCTCTGGAAATTCCCGAGCTCGCCGCTCGTCTGGACATAGTCGCGCAGCGAGGAGCCGCCGCTCGCGATGGCGTGCTCGAGCACCTGGGGAATGGCCGCGGCGAGCCGGGCCGCCCGGCGCGCGCCGATGTCGCAGGCGAGCCGCCGCGGCGCGATCCCAGCGCGAAAGAGCGCCTCGCTCGCATAGATGTTGCCGACGCCGACGATCAGCCGCTGGTCCATGATCGCCGTCTTGACCGCCACCTGGCGGCCGGCCAGCAGGGCACGGAGACGTCCCGCGGTGAGGCCGCCGTCGAGCGGTTCGAGCCCGAGCCCGGCCAGCAGGCGGTGGCGTGGGAGCCCGGCCGCGGGCCACAGATCGAGCAGGCCGAAGCGCCGCGGATCGACGAAGCGCAGCACCGTACCGTCGTCGAAGGTGAAGGTCAGGTGCTCGTGACGTCCGGCTGGCGGGGCGTCGAGCAGCAGCCGGCCCGACATGCCCAGATGCAGCAAGAGGGCGTTGCCGTCGTCGAGAAAGGCCTGGATGAACTTGGCGCGCCGGGCGAAGCCGGTGAGGCTGCGCCCCTCGAGCCGTACCGCGAGGCGCTCGGGCAAGGGGAAGCGCAGGTCGGGGCGGCGCTGGACAATCTCGGTGAAGCGGCGGCCGACGAGGCGCACCGCCAGGGCCCGCATGACCGTCTCGACTTCGGGCAGTTCCGGCAAGGCAGGGCTCCACGGAGGCGGCCGGGCTTGCCCGGCGGGCCGCCGTCTCCTACAACCGCGACCATCCTCGCCCCAGCCGATGGCGCTTCTATCTGCATGACCAGAACCGACGCCGCAAGTCCCCGCCCAGAGGCCGGTCCAACGTCCGGCAGGCCAGCCGAGGCGGCCGATCGGCTTGCCACCTCCTTCGGCTTCGAGGAGGTCGAGCCGGCTGCCAAGGCCTCGATGGTCAAGAGCGTGTTCGACAGCGTGGCGGGCCGCTACGACCTGATGAACGACGTGATGAGCGGCGGCGTGCACCGGCTCTGGAAGGAGGCGATGCTCGACTGGCTGATGCCGCGACCGGGGCTGCACTATCTCGACGTGGCCGGCGGCACTGGCGACATCGCCCTGCGGCTGCTCGAGCGCACCGGCGGCGAGGCGCGGGTCACGCTGGTCGACATCAATGCCTCGATGCTGGCGGTCGGCCGCGACCGGGCGCTCGATGAAGGCAGGGTCGCAGGCATCGACTGGATCGCAGGCGACGCCATGCGCCTGCCGCTGCCCGACGCCAGCGTCGACGCCTTCACCATCGCCTTCGGCATCCGCAACGTCACCCGCATCGACCAGGCGCTGGCCGAGGCGCGGCGGGTGCTGCGGCCGGGCGGCCGCTTCATGTGCCTCGAGTTCAGCCGTGTCTTCCTGCCGCTCCTCGACCGGCTCTACGACACCTACTCTTTCGCGGTCATGCCGATGATGGGCCGGCTGATCACCGGCGACGCCGAGAGCTATCGCTATTTGGTGGAGAGCATCCGCCGCTTCCCCGACCAGGAGGCGTTCGCCGCCCTGATCCGCGAGGCGGGGCTCGAGCAGGTGCGCTACCGCAATCTCTCCGGCGGGATCGCGGCGATCCATTCCGGCTGGCGTCTCTGAGCCGCCATGCTGCGCACCTTGCGCAATCTGCGGCGGGTCGCCGGCACCGCCTTCTGTCTCGCGCGCCACAACGCCCTCTTTCCCTTCGAGCTGGTGCCGCAGGCGCGCCCGCTGCTGGCGCTGGCCGATATCTTCGTCGACAAGAGCGCACCCGGGCGGCCCGGCGAGCGTCTCGCCCGCGCCCTGCAGGAGCTGGGCCCGGCCTTCATCAAGCTGGGCCAGAGCCTGGCGACCCGCGCCGACCTGCTCGGCGCCACCATCGCCCGTGACCTCTCGACGCTGCACGATCAGCTCCCGCCGTTCCCCGCGGCGCAGGCCCGGGCCCTGCTGGAGAGCGAGCTGGAGCAGCCGGTCGGGCGGCTCTTCAGCGCCTTCAGCGATGTGCCGGTGGCCGCTGCCTCGATTGCCCAGGTCCATCTGGCGGTCACCGCCGACGGCCGCGAGGTCGCCGTCAAGGTGCTGCGGCCGGGGATCGAGGAGCTCATGGAGCGCGACCTCGACTTCTTCCTGTGGCTGGCCCAGTGGGCCGAGCGGTTGCACCCGCCGCTGCGCCGCTACCGGCCGGTCGAGGCGGTGCGCTTCCTCGCGCGCTCGACCCGGCGCGAGATGGACCTCCGGCTCGAGGCCTCGGCTGCCGCCGAGTTCGCCCAGAACTGCGAGCAGGACGAGGGCTTCAAGGTACCGGCAGTCGATTGGCGCCTGACCGGCCGGCGCTTCGTCACCTTCGAGCGGGTCGAGGGGCTGCCGGCCGACGAGCCGGACAGGCTGGTCGCCGCCGGCGTCGACCCGGACCGGGTGCTGGAGATCGCCGCACGAGTGTTCTTCAACCAGGTGTTCCGCGACGGCTTCTTCCACGCCGACATGCATCCGGGCAACATGGTGATCGCGTCGGACGGCACGATCATTGCCATGGATTTCGGCATCATGGGCCGCCTCGATCTGGCGACCCGCCGCCACCTGGCGGAGATGCTGCTGGGCTTCCTGCAGCGCGACTATGGCCGCGTCACCGACGTCTTCTTCCGGGCGGGCTTCCTGCCGCCGCACCAGGACCGGGCGGCCTTCACGCAGGCTTGCCGGGCGATCGGCGAGCCGATCCTGGGCCTGCCGCTGGACGAGATATCCTTCGGTCGGCTCTTGGGCCAGCTCCTCGCCATGGCCGAGGAGTTCGAGATGGAGACCCAGCCCCAGCTGCTGCTTTTGCAAAAGACCATGGTGGTGGCCGAGGGGGTAGGGCGGGGGCTCAATCCGCGGGTCAATATCTGGCAGCTCGCCCAGCCGTTGGTCGAGAGCTGGATGCGCACCCATCTCGGCCCCGAGGCGCAGGCCCGCGAGGCGCTGCGCGACGGCGCCGACGCGCTGCGTCGCCTGCCGGCGCTGGTGCGCCGCGCCGAGGGATTTCTCGAGAAACCTTCGGTGGTGGCCGTGCGCGCCGGCCCCACGGGATGGTTGCCGCTGTGGCTGCTGCCCTTCGTGCTGGGCATCCTTTTGGGCCTTGTCTTGGGCTGAGCGAACTCCACATCATGGGCGTGAAATAGCCACGCCGGCAGCCCGCCGGCGTGGAACCCGTGATTCCCTTACGGATCGTGAGCGGTGCAGGACAAGCGCATCTTGCTGATCGTGGGCGGCGGCATCGCCGCCTACAAGTGTCTCGAGCTGATCCGCCGGCTGCGCGAGCGCGGCGTGGCGGTGCGCTGCGTGCAGACCCGCGCGGCCCGCGAGTTCGTGACGCCGCTCTCGCTGGCCAGCCTCTCCGGCTGCAAGGTTCACGAGGACCTGTTCTCGCTGACCGACGAGGCGGAGATGGGCCATATCCGGCTCTCCCGCGAGGCCGACCTCGTGGTCGTGGCGCCGGCCACAGCCGACCTCATGGCCAAGATGGCGCACGGCCACGCCGACGATCTGGCGTCCACCCTGCTGCTCGCCACCAACAAGCCGGTGCTGCTGGCGCCCGCCATGAACCCGATGATGTGGAGCCACCCGGCGACCCGCCGCAACCTCTCGATCCTGAATGGCGACGGTGTCCGCACCGTGGGGCCGGGGGCCGGCGACATGGCGTGCGGCGAGACCGGTGCCGGCCGCATGGCCGAGCCGCAGGAGATCCTGGCGACCATCGAGGCGCTGCTCGGGCCGGCCGGGCGGCCGCTCGCGGGCCGTCGCGCGCTGGTGACCAGCGGCCCGACCCGCGAGCCCATCGACCCGGTGCGCTATATCGCCAACCACTCCTCCGGCCGCCAGGGCCACGCGATCGCCGCCGCCCTGGCAAGGGCCGGCGCCGAGGTGACGCTGGTGAGCGGCCCGGTGATCCAGCCCGACCCGCCAGGGGTGTCGGTGGTGCACGTCGGCACCGCGCTCGAGATGCTGGCGGCCTGCGAGGCGGCGCTGCCCGCCGACATTGCGGTCTGCGCCGCGGCGGTCGCCGACTGGCGGCCGGAGGCAGCGCCCGGCAGCAAGATCAAGAAGGAGGACGGGGGCGAGCCGGTGCTCCGCCTGGTCGAGAACCCCGACATCCTGCGGACCCTCGCCACACGGCCCGATGACCGGCCCGCCTTGGTGGTCGGCTTTGCCGCCGAGACCGGCGACATTCTCGCCTATGGCGAGCGCAAGCTCGGCCGCAAGGGCTGCGACTGGATCCTCGCCAACGATGTGAGCCCCGAGACGGGTGTCTTCGGCGGCGGCGAGAACAGCGTGGTGCTGCTGCGCCGCGGCGCAGCCCCCGAGCCCTGGCCGAAGCTCGCCAAGGAGGAGGTGGCGGCGCGCCTGGTGGAGCGGATCGTTGCAGCATTCGCGATGGGAGAACCTGCATGAGCGTCGTCGAGATCGCGGTCGAGCGGCTGGAGCATGGAGGCGACCTGCCGCTGCCGGCCTATGCCTCGGCCGGTGCCGCGGGCCTCGACCTGCTGGCCGCGGTCGTCGAGGATCTTGTGCTGCCGCCGGGCGGCCGCGCGCTGGTGCCCACCGGCATCCGCCTGGCGCTGCCGGACGGGTTCGAGGCGCAGGTGCGGCCGCGCTCGGGCCTGGCCTTGCGGCACGGCGTCACCGTCCTCAATGCGCCGGGCACCGTCGACGCCGATTATCGCGGCGAGGTGGGGGTGATCCTCGCCAATCTCGGCAGCGAGCCCTTCTCGGTGCGCCGCGGCGAGCGCATCGCCCAGCTGGTGGTGGCGCCGGTGGCGCGCGCCGTGTGGCGCGAGCAGGAGGTGGCGACCGCCGCCACCGAGCGTGGCGCCGGCGGTTTCGGCTCTACCGGGATGACGGCCGCGCGGAGCGGGGGGGCTTGATGCTCAAGCCGTCGAAGAAGCTCGCCCTGGCCGTCGAGGCGGTGGTCGACATCGCCCTTCACAGCGGCCTCGACCCGGTGCAGAGCCAGGATATCGCGGCCCGTCTGGGCCTGCCCCGGCGCTATCTCGAGCAGGTCATGCAGCAGCTCGTGCGCGAGGGCATCCTCAAGGGCGTGCGCGGCCCCCGCGGCGGCTATCGCCTCGCCCGCGAGCAGCGGCGCATCAGCGTCGGCGACGTGTTCAGGGTGGTGCAGGGCGACGAGCCGGCCGAGGAGGCGGGCATCGCCTCGGGCAGCGAGCTCGGGCACCGGATCATGGTGCCGTTCTGGGGCGAGCTCGAGGAGGAGCTGATGCGGCGGCTCGACACCGTGACCGTCGAGGATCTCTGCGAGCGGGCTGCCGCGGCGGGGCTGCGCGGCGAGCAGGCGCCGCCGCCCGACTTCATCATCTGACGGAATGTCGCGTCACGTCACTGCAACAATTCTTGCAACAATGTTGATCGAGACGAACGCTTCTGCATGACGCGCCTGCATTAGTTGCGCGGGTACGGATTGGTCAGAAATAGTATAGTCGGTCCGTTCAATCCTCCCGCACCGGCTTTCCTGCAGACATGACCAACGCGATGACGGACGTGGCCCCCGGCGTGCCGGCCCGCAGCCTCGGGCTGGCTGCGCTGAGCTATCTGTCTTTCTCCACTGCCGACGCGCTCATCAAGGGCTCGAGCGCGGCCTATTCGGTGTTCCAGATCGCCACGGTAATGTCGCTCTTCGCGATGCTGCCGGTGGTGGTACTGGGGCTGGCGCAGGGCGGCGTGCGCGGCCTGCTGCCCAACCGCTGGGGCCTCGTGCTGCTGCGCGGGGTGCTCACCGCCACCGGCTCGATCTGCGCCTGGCTCGCCTTCTCCATGCTGCCGCTGGCCGACGGCTACGCGATCCTCTTTGCCGCCCCGATGCTGGTGACGGTGCTCTCCGCGCTGATCCTGCGCGAGGAGGTCGGCTGGCGCCGCTGGCTGGCGACCGGGATCGGCTTTGCCGGTGTCATGGTCATGGTCCGCCCCGACTTCGCCACGCTCGAGCTGGGACACGGGCTGGCGCTGGCCGGTGCCAGCTGCGGCGCGCTCTCCTTCGTCGTCCTCAAGCGGATCGGCACGCGCGAGCGCAGCGCGCCGGTGCTCTTCATCCTGTTCCTGAGCATCCTGGCGGCGAGCCTGCCCATGACGGTGCGCGACTTCGTGATGCCCGATCTGACGGGCCTGCTCGCCATGGCTGTGGCCGGGCTGCTCATGGGCATGGGCCAGACCGGGCTCGTGCTGGCCACCCGCAGCGCGCCTGCCGTGGTGGTGGCGCCATTCCAGTACAGCCAGATGATCTGGGCGGTGCTGTTCGGTGCGCTCCTCTTCGGCGACCGGCCGACGCCCATGCTGTTCGCCGGCATGGCGGTGGTGGTCGGCAGCGGCCTCTTCATCCTGTGGCGCGAGACGGTGCGCCGCACCATCGTCACCATCGCCACCCACGGCGAGGTCCCCGCCCGCGCCGCCCGCTGAGCTTCCTGCCCGGCATAGCCTGGGCGTCTTCCAGCCTCCTCGACGTGCTCGACGGAGAAAGGCCGGGGACCGGCCCCGGGCGATGTCGCGGCAGAGGGAAGGAGCGATCGACCGGCGAGGCGGGAGCTCGTCCGTGGTGGCAGAGTCACGCAAGATGCTGCGCTCGGCCAGCGTCTTTCCTCTGATCGCTCCCGGCCTTCGAGGGCTGCGGTGATCGGTCCGGGCCGGGCAGAAACAGGCCATCACTTCCATCGATCGCTGGTCTTGCCGTGGGGGATCCCACCCGAGGCAGGCGGACTCCGGACGGAGCTTCGCCGCGCCGGCCCGCTCCACCGTTCCTCAACCTTTCCCGTGTTGTGCTGCGGGATGGTGGAGGAGCTCCGCTTCCGAGATGGGGCGGTGGCGAATTTCCACCCCAGCAGGATCGCGGATGAGGGTGGAGATGCGGCAAACGGATGGGCGCCCCTGAAAGGCCGGGCGCTCTTGAAACCATGCACCGCTGCAACTCCTGCAAAGACAGGAAGGAAAATGCTGCGCGCAGCGCCCCGGCCCGTTTCAGCCCTCGGGTATCCAGCCGGACCATAGGCGCCGGCCATGTTCCAGCCGATCGGCAAACGCTCTAACGTGCCCTTCTGGCAGCGATAGGGAGAGCGGTGATGCGTGCAGGACGGATTGGGCTGGGCGGCGAGTTCGGCGATCTGGCGCTGGGATTCACCGAGTGGGGCGACCCGGAGGCCCGCCGCGCCGTACTCTGCGTGCACGGCCTGACCCGCAACGCGCGCGATTTCGACATGATCGCAGGCGCCCTTGCGCGAGGCGGCGCGCGGGTGGTGTGCGTCGACGTGGCCGGCCGCGGGCTCAGCGACTGGCTCGACGATCCGCGCCGCTACGAGCCGCATACCTATGCCCGGCAGATCCGCTGCTTCATGGAGCGGATGGCGCTCGACCAGGTCGACTGGATCGGCACCTCGATGGGCGGCATCATCGGCATGCTGGTGGCGAGCGGCGAGGGCAGCCCGGTGCGCCGCCTCCTCCTCAACGATATCGGCCCGCTCGTTCCCGCTGCCGCCGCAGCACCGATCCGCACCTATCTGGGGCTCGATCTGGCCTTCGCCAGCCTTGGCGATCTCGAGCAGCATCTGCGGCTGATCCACGCCGGCTTCGGGCCGCTCCACGAAGCGCAGTGGCGCCATCTGGCCCTGCACAGCGCGCGCCGCGAGGAGGGCTCCTGGCGGCTGCACTACGACCCGGCGATCCGTGTTCCCTTTGCCGAGACCACCGGCGAGGACACCGACATGTGGGAGCGCTGGGACCGCATCGCGGCACCCGTCATGGTGCTGCGCGGCGCCTCCAGCCTGCTGCTCCCCGCCGAGGTCGCGGAGGAGATGACCCGCCGCGGCCCCGGCGCCCGCCTCGTCACCTTCGAGGGCGTCGGCCACGCCCCGGCCCTCATGGCCGAGGACCAAATCAGCACGGTGCGCGAGTTTCTCGAGAGCTGAGCGGAAAGGCCGCGGGCGCTGCGCGCGGCCTTCTTTCGTTTTCCGCTCGCTTCCAGGCTCCGCCCGGGACATCGGTGGCCGTGATGGAGCAGGCGATGGAGCTGCGCAGCCCTCCGCGGCCGTGGCCATGCGTCGCCGCCACGGACCGGGACAGTAGAGCAGAAGCCCTGCGCAGCGCCTTGCGGGGTGTCGCCGCCGGGCAACGCGCGGCGCCGCTCAGCGGCGCTGCAGCTTCTCGGCCGTCTCGATCGCGGCGTAGGTGAGGATCGCGTCGGCGCCGGCGCGCTTGAAGGCGAGGAGGCTCTCCTCCATGGCGGCCTCGGCGTCGAGCCAGCCCTGCAGGCCGGCGGCATGGATCATCGCGTACTCGCCAGAGACCTGGTAGGCCAGGGTGGGAAGCTGGAAGGCCGCTTTCACCCGGTGGATGATGTCGAGATAGGGCAGGCCCGGCTTGACCATCACCATGTCGGCGGCCTCGGAGATGTCCAGCGCGGTCTCGCGCAGCGCCTCGGCGGCGTTGGCCGGGCTCATCTGGTAGGTCTTCTTGTCGGCCCGGCCCAGGCTGGCAGAGGAGCCCACCGCGTCGCGGAACGGCCCGTAGAAGGCCGAGGCGTACTTGGCGGCATAGGACAGGATCACCGTCTGGTTGTGGCCGGCCCCGTCCAGCGCCTCGCGGAGCGCTGCCACGCGCCCGTCCATCATGTCCGAGGGGGCCACCACGTCGCAGCCGGCCGCCGCCTGGCAGAGCGCCTGGCGGCACAGCACCTCGAGGCTCTCGTCGTTGAGGATCACACCGTCGCGCAGCAGCCCGTCCTGGCCGTGGGTGGTGTAGGGATCGAGCGCCACGTCGGCGATCGTGCCGATCTCCGGCACCGCCCGTTTGATGGCCCGGATCGCCCGGCAAACGAGGTTGTCCTCGTTCCAGGCCTCGCAGCCGTCCTCGCTCTTGCGCTCCGGCGGGGTCACCGGGAACAGCGCCATGGCCGGCACGCCTGCCCGGGCCGCCCGCTCGGCCATGGCCACGACCAGGTCGACCGACAACCGCTCGACCCCCGGCATCGAGGGGATCGCCTCGCGGCGGCCCTCGCCCTCCAGCACGAAGCAGGGCTGGATGAGGTCGGCCGGGCGCAGCGCGTGCTCGGCCACCAGGTCGCGCAGCCAGGCCTGCCGGCGCAGGCGGCGCAGGCGGGTGCGGGGGAAGGGGGCAGGATTGACGAGATGCAGCGGCTGGCTCACGACGATTCCACGGCGGTCATTGCGGTTCCCGGTCTACCGGACCGTTACTCCTCCGCGGCACGGGCCGCAACCGCCGCTCCCGCGACCCCCTTGCCGCCGCGACACGGCGTCGCCATCCTCGCCCTTCGGACCAGGGCCGGCGTCCCTTCCCGCTGGGTGCCGGTGCCGTCATCGGAGGCTGCTGCCATGGTGAGCTTCGAGCCCGGCGAGGAGCAGCGGGCGCTGCAGGAGATGGCGCGCGAGTTCTCGAGGCGCGAGCTGGCCCCCCATGCCGCGCGCTGGGACGAGGAGCACGTCTTTCCCGTCGACACGCTGCGTGCGGCCGCGGCGCTCGGCATGGCCGGCATCTATGTGGGCGAGGAGGTCGGCGGCAGCGGGCTCGGCCGGCTCGACGCCGCCATCGTCTTCGAGGAGCTCGCCGCCGGCTGCACCTCGACCGCCGCCTATCTCTCGATCCACAACATGGTGGCGTGGATGGTCGACGCCTTTGCCGACGCGCCGCTCAAGGACCGCTTCCTGCCGTCTCTCCTGAGCATGGAACGGCTCGCCAGCTATTGCCTCACCGAGCCCGGCTCGGGCTCCGACGCGGCAAGCCTGCGGACCCGCGCGCGCCGCGAGGGGGAGAGCTACGTGCTGGACGGGGCTAAGGCCTTCATCTCCGGCGCCGGCGTGGCCGATCTCTACCTCGTCATGTGCCGTACGGGGGGCGCGGGGCCGTCGGGGATCTCCAGCCTGCTGGTGGAGAAGGATACAGCCGGCCTCGGCTTCGGCGCGCCCGAGAGGAAGCTCGGCTGGCATTCGCAGCCGACTGCGATGGTCAATTTCGACGCGTGCCGGGTGCCGGCTTCCAACCGCCTCGGGGCCGAGGGCGAGGGCTTCAGGATCGCGATGCGCGGGCTGGACGGCGGGCGGGTCAACATCGCCGCCTGCTCGCTGGGGGCCGCGCGCGCCTGTCTCGAGCGCACCCTTGCCTATGTGAAGGAACGGCACCAGTTCGGCCGCGCGCTGGCCGACTTCCAGAACACGCAGTTTCGCCTGGCCGACATGGCGAGCGAGCTGGAGGCGGCCCGGCTGATGGTCTGGCGGGCGGCCTGGAAGCTCGACCAGGGCGCTGCGGATGCCAGCATCGCCTGCGCCATGGCCAAACGCCTCGCCACCGATCTTGCCTTCGGCATCATCGATCAGGCGCTTCAGCTGCACGGCGGCTACGGCTATATCGGCGACTACGAGATCGAGCGGTTCCTGCGCGACGCGCGCGTGCACCGCATTCTGGAAGGGACGAACGAGATCATGCGGCTGATCATCGCCCGCCGGCTGCTGGCGGACTGAGACGAATGACCGAGACGAGGCAAAAGCCGGAGCTGCGCTGCACCCGTGAGGGGGCGCTGGGGATCATCACTCTCGACCGGCAGGAGGCGCTCAACGCGCTGAGCCACGAGATGGTCGTGGCGATGAGCCGCCAGCTCGCCGCGTGGCACCGCGACCCGCAGGTGGCGGCCGTGCTGGTCAAGCCGGCGCCGGGCCGGGCGTTTTGTGCCGGTGGCGACGTGCGCACGGTGAACGAGGTCTGCCGGCGGGAGGGAATCGGCGCGGCAACCCCCTTCTTTCACGACGAGTACCGCCTGAACTGGCGCATCAAGCATTTCGGCAAGCCCTACATCTCGCTCCTCGACGGGGTGACCATGGGCGGCGGTGTCGGGATCTCGGTGCACGGCACGCACCGCGTGCTGACCGAGCGCATCCTTTTCGCCATGCCCGAGACGGGGATCGGCTTCTTCCCCGATGTGGGCGGCAGCTACTTCCTGCCGCGCTGTCCGGGCGCCAGCGGCACGTGGATGGCGCTGACCGGGGCGCGGCTGCACGCCGCCGACTGCCGCTGGGCCGGCATCGGCACGCATTTCGTGCCCTCCGACCGGCTCGAGGAGCTGGAGGCGCGCCTCGTTGCCGCCCGCGGCGTCGAGCTGCCGGGCGAGCTCGAGGCCGCCCTGGCCGAGTTCGGCGAGGCGCCGGAGCCGGCCCCGCTCGCCGAACGGCGGGCGCTGATCGACCGCTGCTTCGCGGCGGACAGCGCCGCCCAGGCGGTGGCGGCGCTCGAGGCCGAGGATGACGGATGGGCGCACGAGCAGGCAGCGCTGATCCGCAGGAAGTCGCCGCTCGCCACCGCCGTGACCCATGCGCAGCTCCGGCGCGGCGCAGAGCTGGATTTCGATGCCTGCATGGCGATGGAGTACCGCATGGTGCATCACTTCCTCGAGAACGGCGAGTTCTACGAGGGAGTCCGCGCCCTGCTCATCGACAAGGACAAGAACCCGCGCTGGGCCCATGCCCGGCTCGAGGATGTGCCCGAGGGCGCGATCGAGGAGGTTTTCGCAGCGCTGCCGCAGGGCGATCTGGCCTTCGACTGGCAGGGTGTGTGACGCTGAGGCTGGCTGCTTGACCCCTGCCGGCTCTTTGTTCCTGGAAGGAGGCTAGCATGGCGCGGATCGGTTTCATCGGCCTCGGCAACATGGGCGGACCGATGGCCCGCAACCTGGTCAGGGCCGGCCATGCAGTGGCCGGCTTCGACCTGGCGGAGCCGGCCCGCGCGGCACTGGCCGAGGCTGGCGGCACCGCTGCCGCCTCGCTGGCCGATGCGGTCGGCGGCGCGGACGTCGTGCTGACCATGCTGCCCGAAGGGGCGCATGTGCGGGCTGCCTACCAGGGCGAGAACGGGGTGCTGGCCTCGGCCCGGGAAGGGGCGCTGCTGGTCGACTGCTCGACCATCGACGTCGAGACCGCGCGTGCGGTCGCAAGGGCCGCAGGCGAGCGCGGCCACGCGATGCTCGACGCCCCGGTCTCGGGCGGCGTCGCCGGCGCGGAGGCGGGATCGCTGACCTTCATGGTGGGCGGGCCGGCTGCCGCCTTCGAACAGGCGCGGCCCGTCCTCGAGCGGATGGGCCGCGCCGTGATCCACGCCGGCGACAGCGGCGCGGGCCAGGCGGCCAAGATCTGCAACAACATGATGCTGGGCATCCAGATGATCTCGGTGTGCGAGGCCATGGCGCTGGCGGGAAGGCTCGGTCTCGACCGGCAAAAGCTGTTCGAGATCAGCTCGAAGGCCTCGGGCCAGTGCTGGTCGCTCACCTCCTACTGTCCGGTGCCGGGGCCGGTGCCGTCCTCGCCGGCGAACCGCGACTACCGGCCCGGCTTCACCGCCGCGATGATGCGCAAGGACCTGCGGCTTGCCCAGGAAGCGGCCCAGGCGGTTGGTGCAACCACGCCACTAGGCGCTGAAGCTTACCAGTTATACAACCTTTTCGCGATGCAGGGAAAAGAAGCGCTGGATTTTTCTGCAATCATCCAGATGATGGAGGAAGCGACGCAGTGAAGCCAAGCATCGACGGCCACGCTGGTCCCCGCGGACGTCCATAACAAGTGCGTCGTTTCCACCGCATCACCCGAGGCAGCCAGTGAAAGAGCAGTATCTCCAGACCACCCGCCTCATCGAGCGCCTGCACCGGCGCTTTCTCGACGTCATCAAATCGGAGTTGGACCGGCTTGGTGTCGAGGACATCAACAACGTCCAGACCTTGATCCTCTTCAACATCAACGAGGACCAGCTGACCGTCGGCGAGCTCACGGCGCGCGGCTATTATCTGGGCTCCAACGTTTCCTACAACGTCAAGAAGCTGGTCGAGAACGGCTACCTTATCCAGGAGCGCTCGGCCCACGACCGGCGGATGACCCGCGTGCGGCTGGCCGACAAGGGGCTCGAGCTCACCGCCAAGATCAACCAGCTCTATGCCCGCAACGCCGAGGAGATCGAGGGCCGAATCGCCTCGACCGAGCAGCTCGGCCAGGTCAACAGCGTGCTCATGAGCCTCGAGCGGTTCTGGAGCAACCTAGTGAGCTTCACCCGCTGACCTCGAGGCCGGAGGGGGCGTCGCCAGCCGCCCTCCGGCCGGGTGTCCGGCCCTGCCGGCTGCCGCCTCTCTGCGCGTCCCGGCCTACTTGCCCTTCTCGGCGACGGGCGTGCGGGATGCAGCCTTGTCCAGCTGCTCGAGCTGGCGTTGCAGCTCGTGCATCCGGGTCTTGAGCTCGCGCATCTCGTTGCCCAGATCCTGCGACGGGCCGGCCGGCGGAGCGCTGGCGCTCGGCGCCGCCTCACGGGCCGGCCGTGAGGGGGCTTCCTGTCCGCCACCGGACTCGCTCCCCGGGAAGGGCTGGAACATGCTGGCCGCGCGCTGGAACATCGCCATGTTCTGGCGCGCCATGTCCTCGAACTGGCTCACGGGGAAGAAGCGGCCGAACGTGTCTTCCATGTAGGACCGCATCTGGTCCTGGTGCCGCGCGAAGTTCTCCATGGAGAGCTCCAGATAGCGCGGCAGGAAGGCGTGCAGATTGTCGTCGTAGTAGCCGATCACCTGCCTGAGGAAGCCGATGGGCAGGAGGTTCCGGCCCTTGCTGTCCTCGTCGAGGATGATCTGGGTGAGGACCGAGCGGGTGATGTCCTCACCCGATTTGGCGTCGTAGACGACGAATTCCTCGCCGTTTCGCACCATGTGGCACAGCTCTTCGAGCGTGACGTAGCAACTCGTCGCGGTGTTGTAGAGCCGCCGGTTGGCGTACTTCTTCACCACCGCGACGTTGTCGCCGTTGCCGGCGCCGGCTTCCGGTTTGCGTGTCGCCATCCCGTGCTCCGCGATCTCGGGGCAAGACGGCGGGGCGGTGTGCCCGTTCTCGTGCCCGAAACGTACTTCGCAAGAGGATAGGCGGTCAGCCCGCCGGTTGCCAGCGTCGGCTGGAAATCAGCCCTCGAGGGCTGGTGCCGTCTCGGCGCCTTCCTCGGCAGCCACGCTTTCCTCGGCCTCGTCGTCGTGGCTCACCGGCTGGGCACGCCCGGCCTGGACCTCGGCCTCCTCGACGGTCCGCGCGATGTTCACCACCAGCGTCACCTCGACCTCGGGGTGCAACGCCACAGTGACCTCGTGAACGCCCAGCATCTTGAGCGGCTGGTCGAGAACGACCTGTGCGCGCTCGATGCTGACGCCCTCGTCGGTGAAGGCGGCGGCGATGTCGCGGCTGGAGACCGAGCCGTAGAGATGCCGGCTCTCGCTGGCCTGCCGGAGAATCACCACCGAGCGGCCGGCGATCTCCTGCCGGATCTTCTCGGCCTCCTCACGGCGCTCGAGGTTCTGGGTCTCGAGCTGCTGGCGGCGCTTGTCGAAATCCTGCTTGGCCCGCTCGGTGGCGCGCAGCGCCTTGCCCTTGGGGATGAGAAAGTTCCGGGCGAAGCCGTCCTTGACGGCGACGATCTCGCCCATCTGGCCGAGCTTGGGAACGCGTTCGAGAAGGATGACCTGCATGTTGACCTCCGATCAGGCAAATCGGCGCCGCAGGCCGGCCCAGCTCTCGACGAGCCCGAGAAGGGCTACCCCCGGAAGAAGCGGCCAGCTGAACAGCACCAGAAGAAGATAGACCATCACCAGCGGCGCGCGACCCGAGGCGCGCCGACGGACCAGCGCGTGGATCACCGCGAGGCCCTGGAACAGGAACGGCAGCCCGCACAGCAGCAGGGCCAATCCGCCCAGATGGGCGAGCGGCTCGCCGCCGAGCAGCAGCGCCAGCGCGCCCACCACCGCGCCGGGGAGGCACCAGGACGGTACCTCGAAGGCAACGATGTCGGGCGAGGGCCGCAGGGCCCGGCCGGCGCGCACCATCACGAGCTGGGCCACAAGGGCGTTGAGCAGCGCCATCGCAGCAAGCGACAGCGCCGCCACGCCCGGCAGCCAAACCGATGCACCGGCGAGTGCCGAAGCCAGCCGCGCACCCAGCGCCGGATCGCCGGCGTGGTTCGCAAGCTCGTCCGCAAGCTCGCCGAACAGCAGTCCGAGCCCGCCCGAGCGGGCATCGAGCCAGAGCAGGGCCGCGCCGCCGGCAATCAGCACGTAGAGCACCAGCCGGCCGAGCATGGCACCTGCCGGAAACCACTCCCTGCCGCCGTCCTCGCGCGCGCGCCAGAGCAGCGCCGCGTGCACCAGAAGGAGCACGGGAACCACCTCGACCGCGACGAAGACGCCCAGCAGCACCACATCACCCAGCAAGGTGATCAGCAGGCCCGCCCCGGCCGCCGCCGCCGCTGCCGCCTGAAATCCCAGGCCGAAACCCGTGATGAGCAGGGGCAGCTGGACGAAATAGAACAGGGCGGGGGCGCCGGTCGCGCCGAAGACCAGCGACAGGAACAGCGTGGCGCTAGCGAGACCCGCCAGCGCCGTGAACGCAGCCGCCCGGCCCATGGATCGATACTCGGTTGAGCGTCAGTGCGCCACGTAGGGCAGGAGGGCGAGCTCGCGCGCCCGCTTGATCGCCTTGGCCAGCGCACGCTGCTCCTTGGCGGTCACCGCGGTGATCCGACGCGGGACGATCTTGCCGCGCTCCGAGACGAACCGCTGGAGCAGCTTGATGTCCTTATAGTCGATCTGCGGCGCGTCGGCGTGCGCGAACGGACTCGTCTTGCGCCGGCGGAAGAACGGGCGCCGGATGGTGATGTTCGGCGGCTCGTTGCCGGACGGACGGCGACGGTCGCCGCCACGGTCACGGTCATAGCCGCCACCGCCCTGCGCACCGCGCTCTTCGCGGGCCTGCGGCTGGTTCTCGCGTTCCTCGGTCATCGTCTCTCTCAACCCCTGTCGCGGAAGTCGCGGTCGCGGCGGCCGCGCTCGTCGCGGCTGGCCTTGGCCTGCATCACCGCCGAGGGACCTTCCTCGAGAGCTTCGACCTTGACCGTCAGGTAGCGCAGAACGTCCTCGTTGATCCGCTCGTTGCGCTCGAGTTCCGCAATGGCCTCGGCCGGCGCCTCGACGTTGAGGTGCAGGTAGTGGCCCTTCCGGTTCTTCCGGACGCGATAGGCGAGGTTCCGCAGACCCCAGTACTCGGTCTTGACGACCTGGCCGCCGTTCTCGCTGACCAGCTGGCCAAACGTCTCGGCGAGCGCCTGCGCCTGCTGACCCGACAGATCGGGGCGGGCGATCAGCGTATGCTCGTAGAAGGGCATTGCTGCCGTTGTCTCCCAGGTTTTCCGCAAACACACCAAAAGGCACCGCCGACCCAATATCGACGGATCCCGTGATTCAGGCACCACGCCACGGCCGCAGCGGCGGCGCGGTACCGCGCGGAAGCAGGTCGCGGACTATACAGAAAAGCCAAACCCCCGCAAGCCCGCTTGACAGGGAGGGCTCGGCGGTTATGAGCAACCGGGTTTTAGGCCGAAGCCAGCGCGAAGGGTAGCACTTTATAATGAAGCGCATCGCCGTGTTCCCGGGGCAGGGCTCCCAGCAGGTCGGCATGGGGCGCGCGCTCCACGACCAGATCCCCGCGGCGCGCGAGGTCTTCGCCGAGGTCGACGAGGCGCTGGGCGAGAAGCTCTCGCTTCTGATCTTCGAGGGGCCGGCCGAGGAGCTGACCCTGACCCGCAACGCCCAGCCCGCCCTGATGGCGACCTCGCTCGCAGCGGTGCGGGCGCTGGAGGCGGCGCTCGGCTGCAGGCTCGGCGAGGCGGTCGACTATGTGGCCGGCCATTCGCTGGGCGAGTACAGCGCCCTTGCCGCCGCCGGCGCGATCAGTGTCGGCGAGGCGGCGCGGCTGCTGCGCCTGCGCGGCGAGGCGATGCAGCGCGCGGTGCCGGCCGGCGAGGGCGCCATGGCGGCGATCCTCGGGCTCGGCCACGACCAGGTCGAGGCGGTGGCGGCCGATGCCGCCCACGGCGAGGTCTGCGAGCTGGCCAACGACAACAGCGACGGCCAGGCGGTGGTGAGCGGCCACCGCACCGCTGTCGAGCGGGCGGTGCAGATCGCCAAGGAGAAGGGAGCGCGGCGCAGCATGCTGCTGCAGGTGAGCGCGCCCTTCCACTGCGCCCTGATGGCGCCGGCCGCCAGCGAGCTCGCCCCGGCCCTGGCCGCGGCCGGCTTCGTGGCGCCCCTGGTGCCGCTGATCGCCAACGTCACCGCCACGCCCGTGAGCGATCCGGCGCAGATCGCCGATCTGCTGCGGCGCCAGGTTACCGCGCGGGTGCGCTGGCGGGAGACCATGGCCCGCATGCACGAGCTCGGGGCCGGTGCCGTGATCGAGCTCGGCGCCGGCAAGGTCCTCACCGGTCTGGCCAAGCGCGGCGTGGCCGGTGCCAATCTCTTCAATGTCCAGGAACCGGACGACGTGGCAGCACTGGCCGCGGCGCTCGGAGCAGGGAGCTGACATGGCGGGAGCCTTCGACCTCGACGGCCAGGTAGCGGTCGTCACCGGCGCCTCCGGCGGCATCGGCGGCGCCATCGCGCGCAGCCTGCATGCCCAGGGTGCTACCGTGGTGCTCACCGGCCGCCGCCGCGAGGCGCTGGACGCGCTGGCCGCGGAGTTGGGCGAGCGGGCCCACGTGGTGGTGGCCGATACCACCGAGGAGGGTGCTGCCGAGAAGATCGTCGCTGAAGCCGAGAAGCTGGGCTCGCTCGACATCCTCGTGAACAATGCCGGCATCACCCGCGACACGCTGGCCATGCGCATGAAGGACGCCGACTGGGCGGGGGTCATCGATACCAACCTCACCGCCTGTTTCCGCCTCGCGCGCGCCTCGCTCAAGGGCATGATGAAGCGCCGCCACGGCCGCATCATCAACATCACCTCCATCGTCGGCGTCACCGGCAATGCCGGTCAGACCAACTATGCCGCCGCCAAGGCCGGCCTGATCGGCATGAGCAAGGCGATGGCGGCCGAGATCGCGGCCCGCGGCATCACCGTGAACTGCGTGGCGCCGGGCTTCGTTGCCACCGCCATGACCGACGCGCTCGACGAGAAGCAGCGCGACGCCCTGACACAGCGGATTCCCGCCGGCAGGCTCGGAAAGCCGGAAGACGTGGCGGCCGCCTGCCTCTATCTTGCGAGCCGCGAGGCGGGCTGGGTCACCGGCCAGACGCTGCACGTCAACGGCGGCATGGCAATGATCTGAAACCGCGGCCGGCGCGGGGGCTCCCGCGCTGGTCAAGTTCCACACCTTCGTGTAAAAACCGCACGTCGTTTGCGCCCGGGATAGCGATGCCCGTGCGTCGGCCAATGGAGACTTCCGAGCAATGAGCGATATCGCCGAGCGCGTTAAGAAGATCGTCGTCGAGCACCTGGGCGTCGACGAGGCCAAGGTCACCGAGAACGCCAGCTTTGTGGACGATCTGGGCGCCGACAGCCTCGACACCGTCGAGCTCGTGATGGCGTTCGAGGAGGAGTTCGGCTGCGAGATCCCCGATGACGCCGCCGAGAAGATCCTGACCGTCAAGGATGCCATCAACTACATCCAGGAGCACGGCTGAGCATCGCCGCCGGCCCTTGCCTCTGTCTACTGAGCGGGATGGGAACGTAGTGCGACGCGTCGTTGTCACAGGTCTCGGCATGGTCACCCCGCTCGGCAGCGGGGTCGACGTCAGCTGGCGGAGGCTGCTCGACGGCCAGTCGGGGCTGCGTCGGATCACCGAGTTCGACGTCTCCGACCTGCCGGCGCAGATCGCCGGCATGGTGCCACAGGGCGAGGAGGAGGGGGCGTTCCGCGCTACCGACTTCGTGCCCGCGAAGGACGTTCGCAAGAACGACGCCTTCATCATCTACGGGATTGCCGCGGCAACCGAAGCCTTCCGCGACTCCGGCATCGAGCTGAAGACGGAGGAAGAGCGGGAGCGCGCGGGCGTCCTGATCGGATCGGGCATCGGCGGTCTGGCGACCATCGCCGAGACGGCGGTGACGCTCGAGAAGCAGGGCCCCCGACGGGTCAGCCCCTTCTTCATCCCGGCCTCGCTCATCAACCTGGTGAGCGGCCAGGTGTCGATCCGCTTCGGCCTCAAGGGGCCGAACCACGCGGTCGTCACCGCCTGCTCGACCGGTGCGCACGCCATCGGCGACGCGTCCCGGCTGATCGCGCTGGGCGATGCCGACGTGATGGTGGCGGGCGGCGCCGAGGCGGCGGTCTGCCGCCTGGGCCTGGCAGGCTTCGCGGCCGCCAGGGCGCTCTCGACCGGCTACAACGACACGCCCGAGAAGGCTTCGCGTCCCTGGGACAAGGGCCGCGACGGCTTCGTGATGGGCGAGGGGGCCGGTGTGGTGGTGCTCGAGGAGTACGAGCACGCCAAGGCGCGCGGCGCCAGGATCTACGCCGAGGTCAAAGGCTACGGCCTGTCGGGCGACGCCTATCACATCACGGCGCCGGCACCCGACGGCGATGGCGGCTTCCGCTCGATGCGCGCCGCCCTCAAGAACGCCGGCATGACGCCCGACGATATCGACTACATCAACGCGCACGGCACCTCGACGCCGCTGGGCGACGAGATCGAGCTCGGGGCGGCCAGGCGGCTGTTCGGCGAGGCCGCGAAGACGCTCTCGATGTCCTCGACCAAATCGTCGATCGGCCACCTCCTGGGTGCCGCCGGCGCGGTCGAGGCGATCTTCAGCATTCTCGCGATCCGCGACCAGATCGTGCCGCCGACCCTCAACCTCGACGATCCGTCCGAGGGTATCGAGGGCGTCGACCTGGTGCCTCACAAGGCGCGCGAGCGCGAGGTGCGGGCGGCCCTGTCGAACTCCTTCGGCTTTGGCGGCACCAACGCCTCGGTGATCTTCGCCAGGCCCGAGAACGCCTGAGACGGCGCGGTCCGTCCTCATGCGCAGCCTCGTAAAGCTTGCCCTGGCGCTGGTGGTGGTCTCGGCCGCCGCCGGCGCTGCGGGCTGGCTGGCCCTCTATTACTATCTGCAGGAACCCGGCCCGCTCCGCGAGGAGCTGGTGCTCGAGCTGCCGCGCGGCTCGGGTGTGATGGGTATTGCCCGGCAGCTCGCCGAGGCCGACGTGATCCGCTGGCCGCTCGCCTTTGCCGGGGCAGCACGGCTGGAAGGCCGCGACCGGTCGCTGCGCGCCGGCGAGTTCCGCTTCACCCCCGGCATGAGCCCGGCCGAGGTGCTGGCGCTGCTTGAGAGCGGCAAGATCGTTCTCCACCGGATCACCGTGCCCGAGGGGCTGACGGTAGCCGAGACCTACGCGCTGCTCGAGGCAAGCGAGGTGCTCACGGGCGAGCTGCCGGCCCAGCCGCCGGAAGGCAGCCTGCTGCCCGAGACCTACATGGTGCCGCGCGGCGAGCCGCGCGTCGCCATTGTCGAGCGGATGCGGGCGGCTATGAAGACGGCGCTCGAGGAAGCCTGGGCAGGGCGCCAGGAGGACCTGCCGCTGGAGGGGCCGCAGCAGGCGCTGATCCTGGCCTCGGTCATCGAGAAGGAGACGGCGGTGGCTGCCGAGTACCCGCTGGTGGCGGCCGTCTTCGTCAACCGGCTGCGACGCGGGATGCGGCTGCAGACCGACCCCACGGTGATCTATGCGCTCACCGAGGGCGAGGGGCCGCTGGGCCGGCCGCTGACGCGCGCCGACCTCGAGACCGATCATCCCTACAATACCTACAAGAACGGCGGCCTTCCGCCGGGGCCCATCGCCAGCCCGGGACGCGGCGCGCTTGCCGCCGCCGTCAATCCGGCCGATGTGGACTTTCTCTATTTTGTGGCCGACGGTAGCGGTGGCCACGCCTTCGCGCGCACCCTGCGCGAGCACAATCGCAATGTCGCCCGCTGGCGGCGGGTACGCGACGCAGCGCAATGAGCCGGCGCGGCGGCCCCGCCGGCGGGGCCGCCATCGTTCAGCCGGAGACCTCGCCGGAGACCCCTGGATGACCTCTTCATGACCGACAGCCACGGCACCCTGGTTCGCCGCCGCGGACTCATGCTGGTGATGTCCTCGCCGTCGGGCGCAGGCAAGACCTCGATCTCGCGCCGCGTCCTCGAGCTGGAGCCCGAGCTCAGCCTGTCGGTCTCGGTGACCACCAGGCCGCGCCGCCCCGGCGAGGAGGACGGCGTGCACTACCACTTCATCGACCGGGAGAGTTTCGACCGCATGATCGCGGGCGAGGAGCTGCTGGAGCATGCCGAGGTCTACGGCAACTGTTACGGCACGCCGCGCAGCGCGGTCGAGGCGGCGCTGGCGGCCGGCCGCGACGTCATGTTCGACATCGACTGGCAGGGAGCCCAGCAACTCCGCGCCACCGCGAGCCGCGACGTGGCGAGCCTGTTCATCCTGCCGCCGTCGGTGCCGGAGCTGGCCCGCCGTTTGCGCACCCGCGCGCAGGATGCAGAGGACACCGTGCGCTACCGCCTGGGCCAGGTGGCCTCCGACGTCACCCACTGGGCCGAGTACGACTATGTGCTGGTCAATGCCTGCTTCGACGAGAGCGTCGAGCGGGTCCGGGCGATTCTCGCCGCCGAGCGGCTGAAGCGGGAGCGCCAGCCGGGTCTCAACGAGTTCGTTGCCGGCTTTCGCAACGCGGGTTCCTACGAGCCCTGAGCAGCATTCGTGCCCAGGGCCCGGGCCAGTGCCTCGAACTCGTCGAGGGAGAGGGTCTCGGCGCGCCGCTGCGGGTCGATGCCGGCCCGCTCGAGGAGCGGCTCCGGCGGCACGCCCAGGCTCTTCAGGCTCGATCGCAGCATCTTGCGCCGCTGGCCGAAGGCCGCCTGGGTCACCCGCTCGAGCAGGCGGCGCTCGGCGGCTGTGGGCAGGTCCGGCCGCGGCACCAGCCGGACGAGGCTGGAATGCACCTTGGGCGGCGGCACGAAGGAGGCGGGCGACAGGTCGAAGACCCGCTCGGCGCAGCACAGCCGCCGGGTCATGACGGCGAGCCTGCCATAATCGTCTCCGCCCTGCTGCGCCACCAGCCGCAGCACCACCTCCCGCTGGAACATCAAGGTGAGCGAGTGGAACAGCTCGAGCCGGCGGTACCAGCCGAGCAGCAGCTCGGTGCCGACATTGTAGGGCAGGTTGGCCACCAGCCGCAGCTGGCCCTCCGGCGCCAGGCCGGCCGGGTCGAACCGTCGCGCGTCGGCCTCGACAATCTCGAGGCGGCCTCCGGACCACGCGACCAGCTCCTCGAGTGCCGCGATGCAGCGCGCGTCGCGCTCCACGGCGATCACGCGGGCCGCCCCCGCCTCGAGAATCGCCCGGGTGAGGCCGCCAGGCCCCGGACCGACCTCCAGGACCGTACAGCCTTCGAGAGGCCCCGCCGCCCGGGCGATGCGCGCCAGGATCGACGGGTCGGTCAGGAAATGCTGGCCCAGCCGCTTGTCCGCCTGCAGGCCGTGCCGGCGGATGACCTCGCGCAGCGGCGCCAGCGGGGAAGGCGGCGGCGTCGTGGTCAAAGGCGCACGTCGATATAGGCGTCGCGGCGAAGATTGCGGAGATAGCGGCTGGCCTGCCGCTCCAGCGCCTCGGACTCCAGCCGCTGGCGGGTGGCCTCGCGCGCCTGCGGGTCGGCCTCGCCGCTCCTGGTGGACGAGCGCCGGTCGTCGACCCGCAGGATGTGGATGCCCTGCGGGGTGCGCAGCGGCTCGGCGATCTGCCCGGCCTCGAGGCCGGCCACCGCCGAGCGCAGCTCGGGCGCCAGCGAGCCCGTCGGTACCCAGCCCACCTGGCCGCCGGCCTGGGCACTGCGCGCCACGGAGATCTGCCGCGCCAGCTCCGCGAACTCGGCGCCGCTGCGCAGGGCCCGCACCAGATCGGCGGCGTCCTTCATCACGGCCGCTTCCTGCTCGGGCGCATAGACCGGCAGCAGGATCTCGGAAAGCAGCAGCTCGGCGCCGCCGCTCTGCCCGGCGCGCAGCGCGAGATCGACCTGCTCGCGGGTTACCACGACGCGCGAGCGCAGGTCGCGATTGACCACCTTGATCCAGGCGAGCTGGGCATGGATCTGCTCGCGCAGCGTGTCAGGCGCCAGCCCCCGCGCGCGCATCACCTCGACCAGCTGCTCCGGGCTCATCTGGTTGCGCTCGGCGATCGAGGCGAAGGCGCGGTCGATCTCCTCCTCCTCCACCTGGACGTTCTGGCGTTTGGCCTCCTGGAGCTGCAGCTGCTCGTCGATCAGGCCGCGCAGCACCTGCGCTGCCAGCCGTCGCCTGGTCTCGGGATCCTCGGGCAGGCCGCTGCTGACGGCGGCAAGCCCCACCCTCTCGCTGAGATCGCGCGAGGTGATGACGCCGTCGTTGACAACGGCGACGATCCGCTGCGCCGTCGACTGGCCCGGCTGCTGGGCCGCCGCCGGCTGCACCGGCATCAGGCCGGCCGGGGCGAGGCCGGCAGAGGCGAGGAGGGCCGCGAGGAGGCGGGAGGGCAGGTTGAGGCGCGGCACGCTGGCGATACTCCCGTTCAACTGCCGAAAAGGCCGGTGCCGAGGCGCTGGGCCCCGAGCGTGGAGAGGCTGACGCGCACCTTGAAGGTGGTCGTGTCCTCGAGCTCGCCGGTGGTGGTGTTGCTCTGCTCGAGTCCGGCGGTGAGCGTCAGGCACGGATGGGTATAGACGAGGCCTACCATGTTGGACACGGTGGCCCCACGGTTCAGGTCGCGGCGGGTCTGGGCGCCGATGGCGAGCTCGTCGAGAAGCTGGACCCGCACGCCGGCCCGAAGCTCCTCGCGCGAGCGCGGGGCGAGCCCGGTCGGCTCGTCTGAGAGACGCAGATAGCCCAGGTCGAGGCGCAGCGCCGCCGGCCCGGCCGAGACGTTGATGTCGTTGCGGCGGAACTCGAGGTCGTTCTTGTCCGCGCGGAAGCGGTACGAGAGATCGAGCCAATCGCTCGGGCGGAAGTCCAGCCGGCCGACATAGTCCGAGAAGCTCCGGCCGATGCCGCTGTCCTCGGGCACCGTGTCGTCCTTCACGAACTGGTAGCTCTGGCCGAACACCCCGCCCACGCTCAGCCCGTTGGGGGCAAGCGAGCTGAAGCGCAGGCCGTAGGCCACCCTCGTGCCCTCGTCGATCCGGTCGAGGCCGGGAAAGCGGCTGGGCTCGAAGAGATTGGTCTCGTCGAACTCGAAGACCTGGCTGTCCTCGTTGGGGATCTTCTCCTCGCGGCCGCCTGTAGGCGTGGCGGTGAATGCCACGGCCGGCTCCAGCACATGCTGCCAGCTGCCGGTGTCGCCGATGAGCGGCCAGCTCCAGTCGAGGCTGGCGCGCGGCACGAAGCGCCCCTGGCTGTCCTTGCCGCCTTCATTGCTGAAACTCTGCGGATCACCGTCGATATTGTAGATGTCGCCGCGGCTGCTGAGCCGCAGCCGCCAGAGGTCGCCGATCGGCCCGACCCAGGGCAGCTCCCAGCCGAGCTCGGCCGAGAAGCGCCGCGTGTCGAGCCCCTCCGTGCGGGTCAGCGCGACGAAGCTGGTGTCGAAGGTGAGCTGCGAGCCCCATTTGAGCGGCGAGCTCTCGAGGGAGGCCTCGGCCAGCGGCAGCACTACCGGGATGCGGCCCTGGCTGTCCTCCGGGCGCAGGCCCTGAAAGGCGTAGCTGTGCAGCGCAAGATAGTCGCGCCCCACCACCTGCTGCAGGTAGGCGTGGTTCTGGAGCACGTTCTGGCTCGAGATGTCGTAGCGCTTGAGGTAGCTGTCGTCGGAGGTCCAGGCGAGGTCGAAGCCGGCGTCCCACAGGCGGCCTGGCCGGTAACGCCCATCGGCCTCGACATGGCCGCGCACCTCCTTGCCGCCGTCCCTGCCGGGCTCCCGCTCATAGGGGTCGGTGCGGGTGATGCTGCCGCCCACCCGGGTCTCGCCGATCTCCCGCAGCTCGCGATACTCGCCGCCCAGCACCACGCCGGCCTGGGTCGTGAAGAGGGGGGTGAAGGTGAAGTCGCGGTTGGGGGCGAAGGTGTAGTAGTAGGGCGTCTCGAGGGTGAGGCCGAGCTCGGAATTGGAGCCGCCGGTCGGCACGAGGAAGCCCGAGCGCCGCTTTACCGTGGGATCCGGGTGGCTGAACCAGGGTGTGTAGGCCAGCGGCACGCCGAGAAGCTCGAAGGTGGCGTGACGATAGGTGATCGTGCCCGCTTCCTGGTCGTGCTCCACCTCCTTGGCCCTGATCTGCCACAAGGGCTGCCGGTCGCCCTCCTCGCAAAGGGGGCACGGCGAGTAGACCGCCTGCTCGAGCACGGTGAAATTGCCCTCGCGGCGCGTGCCGCGGATGGCCGCCAGCCGCGTCTCCTCGGCCAGCAGGGCTCCCAGCCGCTCGACCACGCCCTCGCGCAGATCGCCGGTGACCTCGGCGCTGTCGCCGAAAAAGGTCTCGCCGCCCTCCTCGACCAGCACCACGTGGCCCTCTGCCACGACCCGGTCGTTCGGCTCGTCGTAGCTCACCCGGTCGGCGAGCAGCCGGCGGCCGTCCTGGCTGAGCTCTACCCCGCCGGCCGCCGTGATGACGTTCTTCTCGGTGTCGAAGGTCACCTCGTCGGCGGTCAGCACCACCGGCGCGCGGCGCGCCTCCTCGGCCGCCGTCGGGGCCGCGCCGGCCGACAGGAAAAGCGGCAGGGCACTTGCCAGCAGCAGCGCCGTCAGACGGCGGATACGAGGCGATGCGGTGCGCCGCCGGCGGCTGGTGCGGGTCGCTTGGTGCATATCTTTTAGGCGCATCCGGAGCGGCGTTCGAGTCTGTCGGGTGGCGTTCGTGTCGCTCTTTCGCCCCTGGGGCAATCAGGGTGCGGCCAATCTTTAACCACCGGCGTTCCGGGCGTCCACCGCGAGCCGCCGGGCGGGCGACGTTGACAGGCAGGCGCGGGCGGCGCAGGGAATGCCGGGCAGCTCAGTATGGTTCGCTAGCAGGGGTCAGGCCATGGAGATCCGCTTCGCGTCGCACGATTTGCCGGACGAGGGTGTGGCGGTGGTCCTCGCCGGACCCGATGGCCAGCTCTCGGCGGCGGCCGCGCGCCTCGACGACCGCTCGGGCGGGCTCGTGCGCCGCGCCCTCGCGACCGGGGGCGAGAGCCGCAGGCACGGCCAGATCCTCGACCTGTTCCTGCCCGCCGGGCTGGGCCTCGAGCGCCTGCTGGTGGTGCTCGCAGGCAAGCCCGAGGGCCTGGCCCGGCTCGACATCGAGGAGCTGGGCGGCAAGATCCAGCACAAGCTTCACGTCCTGAAGGTCGGGCAGGCCATGGTGGCCTCGCCGGCCGGGCTCGATCTGGGGGTGCCGGCCGAGGAGGCGGTTGCCGCCCTGGCGCTCGGCGCCGCCCTGCGCGGGTACCGCTTCACCCGCTACCACGCCCCCGAGGGCGAGGACGAGAATCCCGGCGTCGCCAGCCTGACCTTCCTCGCGCCCGCCGGCACCGACACCGAGGCCGCGACGTTCACCGCCAGCCGCGCGGTGGCCGAGGCCGTGGCACGCGCCCGCGACCTCGTGAGCGAGCCCGCCAACGTGCTCTCTCCCGAGGCCTTCGCCGAGCGCTGCCGCGAGCTGGAGCAGCTCGGCGTCGAGGTGGAGCTGCTCGACCAGGCGAAGCTCGAGGAGCTGGGCATGCGCGCCCTTCTGGGCGTCGCCCAGGGCAGCGTCCGCCCGCCCTACGTGGTGGTCATGCGCTGGCGGGGTGCCGAGGCCGAGGCGCCGGTGGCGCTGGTCGGCAAGGGCGTGTGCTTCGACACCGGCGGTATCTCCCTCAAGCCCGCCCAGGGCATGGAGGACATGAAGTTCGACATGGGCGGTGCGGCGGCGGTGGTGGGCGCCATGGCGGCGCTGGCCGGCCGCAAGGCCAAGGCCGACGTGGTGGGCGTGATCGGGCTCGCCGAGAACATGCCCTCGGGCACCGCGCAGCGGCCCGGTGACGTGGTGCGCGCCATGTCGGGCAAGACCATCGAGGTCATCAACACCGACGCCGAGGGCCGCCTGCTGCTTGCCGATGTGCTCTGGTACACCAAGGAGCGCTTCAAGCCCTGTGCCATGATCGACCTGGCGACCCTGACCGGGGCGATCATCGTGGCGCTGGGCCACGAACAGGCCGGCCTCTTCGCCACCGACGACGAGCTCGCCGCCCGGCTCCAGGCGGCCGGCGAGGCGGTCGGCGAGCCGCTCTGGCGGATGCCGCTGGGCAAGAGCTACGACAAGCACATCAAGTCGGCGATCGCCGACATCAAGAATGTCGGGCGGGCCCGCGAGGCGGGCGCCACCGCCGGTGCCGTGTTCCTGCAGCATTTCGTCGGCGACGTGCCCTGGGCGCATCTCGACATTGCCGGGGTCGCGTGGACCTCGCGCGACCAGGCGCTGGCCGGCAAGGGGGCGACCGGCTATGGCGCCCGGCTGCTCGACCGGCTGATCGCCGACCGCTACGAGAAAGCTGGCTGAGCGGGCCGGCCGCTTGGCTGAGATCGGCTTCTACCACCTCACCCGCACCAGCCTCGAGCAGGCCTTGCCGCGCCTGCTCGAGAAGGTGCTGGCGAGCGGCCTGCGGGCGGTGCTGCGGGCTGGCTCGGCCGAGAGGCTCGACCTCCTCGACCGCCACTTGTGGACCTACGCGCCCGACAGTTTCCTCCCCCATGGCACCGCCGCCGACGGTTTCGCGGAGGACCAGCCGGTCTGGCTCACCACCGGCACCGACCGGCCCAACAGGGCCCAGGTGTTGCTGCTGGCCGACGGCGCGGATCCGGAGATCGCCGGCTTCGAGCGGGTGATCGACCTCTTCGACGGCAACGATCCGCAAGCGGTGGGGGCAGCGCGCGAGCGCTGGAAGGCGCGCCGTGCCGAGGGCCACAGGCTGGTCTACTGGCGCCAGGACGAGCGCGGCCGCTGGGTGCGGCAGCAGGAGACGGGCGGCACCCCTTCCGCAGGGGAGGACGGCTCGCTATAAGGCGCCCGGCCTTTATTCCCTCCAACGCCCAAGGACACGACGCCAATGGCTCTCGAGCGCACGCTCTCGATCATCAAGCCCGACGCCACCCGCCGCAACCTCACCGGCGCCATCAACGACCGGTTCGAGAAGGCCGGCCTCAGGATCGTCGCCCAAAAGCGCATCCAGCTGACCCGCGCCCAGGCCGAGGCCTTCTACGGCGTCCACAAGGAGCGGCCCTTCTTCGGCGGCCTGTGCGACTTCATGACCTCGGGCCCCGTCGTGGTGCAGGTCCTCGAAGGCGAGGGCGCGGTGGCGAAGAACCGCGAGGTCATGGGCGCCACCGACCCGGCCAAGGCCGACGCCGGCACCATCCGCAAGGACTTTGCCGAGAACATCGAGGCCAACTCGGTGCACGGCTCGGACAGCGCCGAGAACGCCGCCATCGAGATCGCCTTCTTCTTCGCCCAGACCGAGATCGTCGGCTGAGCCGAGGCGTCTTTCGAGGCTGAGGAGCGGGCCGGGGCTTTCCCCGGCCCGTTCGCGTTTCAGGCCATGCCGGCCAGAAGCGGATGAAGCAGCAGCCGCTCGCCCGGCCGCTCGTCGGCGAGCGTGGCCCGGCCTTCCTCGAGCCGGACGCGGTCCTCCGCAAGCATGGCGAGGGCGCGCGGGTAGGCCCGGTGCTCCACCTCGATTGTACGTGCGGCGAGGCTCTCGGGCGTGTCGCCCGGAAGCACCGGCACGAGCCCCTGGACCACCACCGGCCCGGCATCGAGGTCGGGGGTCACGAGATGAACCGTGCAGCCGGCCACGGCGCAGCTCCCGGCCAGCGCCCTTGCGTGGGTATGGAGGCCGCGGAAGGAGGGCAGCAGGGAAGGGTGGATGTTGAGCATCCGCCCGGTCCAGCCCTCGACGAAGCCGGCGGTCAGCACCCGCATGAAGCCGGCGAGGCAGACGATCTCGACGCCCGCCTCGCGCAGCGCGGCGTCCAGCGCCGCCTCGAAGGTCTCGCGGCCGGCAAAGCTCCGGTGATCGATCAGCCGCGCCTCGATGCCTGCCAGTCTCGCCCGCTCGAGCCCGTAGGCGTCGGGCCGGTTGGCCAGCACCAGCACGATCTCGAAGGGTGCCTCTGGGGCCGCCGCGGCGTCGAGCAGCGCCTGGAGGTTCGAGCCCGAGCCCGAGACCAGGACGCCTACGCGCCGGCGCGCCATGCGTCCTCTGCCCCCTGAAGCTCGACCCTGGGCGCGCCCTCGCCGGCGGCGATCTCGCCCACCCGCCAGACGGTCTCGCCGGCAGCTGCGAGCAGCTCCTCGAGGGCAGCCGCCCGCTTCGGCGCCACCACGAGGATCATGCCGAGCCCGGCATTGAAGGTCCGCCCGAGCTCGCGCACGCCGAGCCCGCCTTCCGTGGCGAGCCAGCCGAAGACCGGCGGCAACGGCCAGCTGTGGCAGTCGACCCGGGCGATACAGCCCTTCGGCAGGACCCGCGGCAGGTTCTCGAGGATGCCGCCGCCGGTGATGTGGGCGAGCGCCTTGACGCCGCCGGCGCGGATCGCCTCGAGGCAGGAGCGTACATAGATGCGCGTTGGGGCCAGCAGCGCCTCGGCGAGACTGGTGGCGGGGTCGAAGGGTGCGGGCGCCTCGAGCGCGGCGCCGCTCTCCTGGAGGATCAGCCGCACCAGCGAGTAGCCGTTGCTGTGAACGCCCGAGGAGGCGAGGCCGAGCAGGACGTCGCCCGGCGCCACGTCGGGCCGCGGAAGCACCGCGCCCCGCTCGACCGCCCCCACCGAGAAGCCGGCGAGATCGTAGTGGCCCGGGGCGTAGAGACCTGGCATCTCCGCGGTCTCGCCGCCGATCAGCCCGCAGCCCGCCTGCCGGCAGCCCTCCGCGATTCCGGCAAGCACCGCGGCCGCCTCGTCGGGCGCGAGCCGGCCAGTGGCGAAATAGTCGAGGAAGAACAGCGGTTCGGCACCCTGCACGACAAGGTCGTTGACGCACATCGCGACGAGGTCGATGCCGATCCCGTCATGGCGGCCGACCTCCTGGGCCAGCAGCAGCTTGGTGCCGACCCCGTCGGTGGCGGCCACCAGCACCGGATCCTCGAACCCGGCGGCCTTGATATCGAACAGCGCCCCGAAGCCGCCCAGCTCGGAATCGCAGCCGGGGCGGCGCGTACTGCGCGCCAGCGGCTTCAGACGCTCGACCAGGACGTTCCCGGCCTCTATATCCACCCCCGCCTCGCGGTAACGATCGCGGTCGCCCTGTGCTTGTGTCATGCGGATGCCCGTGGTCAGCTTGCGAGGCGGCGGAACCCCGGTTCTGCCGCCGGGAGCGTTTTAGGCCAGCGGGAGAGGTTTGCAATGCGACAGCGGGCCGGGGCAGAACTTCGGGGTGCCGTTCTGGCGCTCGCCGCCCTGCTGCTCGGCGCCGTGCCGGCCCTGCGGGCGGCGACGGCGGCCGAGCTCTTCAGGGTTACCGGGGTGCCCGTCGATGCCGCTGCCGAGGATGCCGTGGCGGCACGCGAGCAGGCGATCGCCGAGGGCGAGCGCGAAGGGCTTCGCCGCCTGCTGCGCCGCCTGACGCTGCCGGCCGACGCGAGCCGGCTGCCGGACGTCGGCGGACTGGCGCTCGCGCGCTTCGTGCGCAGCTTCGACATCGAGGACGAGCGGGTGGCGCCGCGCCGCTACGTGGCCCGCCTCAACGTCAACTACGTGCCCGATGCGGTGCGCGACCTGCTCGGGCAGTCCGGCGTCGATTTCCTGGCCGAGCCCTCGCCGCCCATCCTCGTGGTGCCGGCGGTCAGGGAAGGCGGGCGGCTCGAGCCGTGGCGGGAAGGCGGCGCGTGGCGCCAGGCCTGGGGCGAGCTCGCGCAAGACCCGCTCATGGTGCAGCTGGTCCTTCCGCTGGGCGATCTGGCCGACATGACCAGTCTCGATGCCGCAGCGCTCGAGGCCGGCGACGAGGCCGCGGCGGCAGCGCTGGGCGAGCGCTACGGTGCCCAGGAGGTGGTGGCGGTGATTGCCGAGCCGGTCGGTGGCGCCGCGCCGGATGCCGCGTCGGCCGACGCGCCCGCCGCCGGGCCGCAGCTCTTCAGGCTCACCCTCCAGCCGCTCGCCGGCGAGATCGCGGGCAGCCCGCCGCTGAGTTTCGAGCTGCGCCCCGAGCCCACGGCGGAGCCCTGGCCCGCAGCGGCGCAGGCCGCGCTCGGGCGGCTCGAGGATCTCTGGAAGCAGAGCCGCCTCGTTCCCGCAGCGCACACCGAGGCGGTCTCGTTCGAGGTGCCGCTTGCCGATCTCGGTACATGGGTCCTAATAAGGCGGCAACTGGACACGCTGCCCGAGGTGCGGGAGGTTCGCGTCGACAGCTTTGCCCGCGATCGCGTCGAGGTCACCGTGGCGGTGGCAGGCGGGCTCGAGCGGTTGAGGCAGTCGCTCAAGCGGCGCGGTTTCGTCCTGTCGGCGGAGAACGACCAATGGCGATTGCTTCCAGTGGGCGGCCCGCTCGATCGCAGGGGCTATTGATCCGGCTCTCGAGAGCCACGCTGGGTGCGGTCTTGCTCAACCTTGCCAATATTCTGACCCTCGTTCGCCTGGCCTGTGCGGCGCCCATCGTCCTGCTGATCCTGGCAGGGCGCTACGAGGTGGCGTTCTGGGTCTTCATGGCCGCGGCCCTCTCGGACGCCGCCGACGGCTTCGTGGCCAAGCGCTTCAACGGCTGCACCCCGGTCGGTGCGGTGCTCGATCCCGCCGCCGACAAGATCCTCATCGTCTCGCTGTTCTTGGCCCTCCTGAGCGTCGAGGCCCTGCCGCTTTGGCTCGTGGTGCTGGCGATCGTGCGCGAGCTGGTGCTGGTCGGGGGAACCGCCCTGCTGCGCTACCGGCTGCGGGATTTCCGCGTCGAGCCCCTGGTCGTCGGCAAGCTCACCACACTGGTGCAGCTGAGCCTTGCCGGATTCGTGCTGGGCCAGCTCGGCGGCATCGCCGAGGTGGGCGCCGCCCTCGCTGTGCTGGTGCCGCTCACCGCGGTGATCACGGTGGTCTCGGCGATCGCCTATGTCGGGGCAGGGCTGCGCCTCAGTGCCTGCGCCCGCACCAGCCCGTGAGGGCGGCGGTGCCGCCGGCGCGGCGCCGCCGCGGGCCGGCGGCATGACCGAAGCGGCCCGCCAGCTCGCCCTCGACCTGCCTTTCGCCGAAGGCTTCACCCTCAGCGACTTCCTCGAGGCCCCTTCCAACCGGGCGGCTCTCGAGGCCGTCCTGGGGTGGCCCGGCTGGCCGTCCGTGGCGCTCCTGCTGGACGGACCCGAAGGTTGCGGCAAGACTCATCTGGCGAGCATCTGGGCGCAGCGCGCCCAGGCGGTGGCGCTCGAGGCCGCCGACTTATGGGAGGAGGCCGAACCGCTGGCGCGCCTCGGCAGCGCCCGGGCCGCGCTTGTCGAGCATGCCGACGAGGTCGCCGACGAGCGCCAGCTGTTCCACCTCTACAACAGCCTGGCCGAGCGCCGCGGCCATCTCCTGCTCACCGCCCGCATGCCGCTGGCCGCGTGGGGGCTGCGCCTGCCCGACCTGCGCTCGCGGCTCGCGACCGCCTGGACGGTGCATGTCGAGCCGCCCGACGAGACGCTGCTGGCCGCCCTTTTGGTCAAGCAGTTCGCCGACCGCCAGCTGCGGGTCGAGCCCGGCGTCATCGACTATCTCCTGAGCCGCATGGAGCGCTCCTTCGCCAGTGCCCGGCGGCTCGTCGAGGGGCTGGATCGCGCCTCGCTCAGGGCCCGCCGGCCGATCGGCCTGGCACTCGCCCGCGAGGTGCTGGCTTCCCTCGAGGAGCCCGACGACAGCGACGTCGCTATGATCGACTAGAATCAGGGGAGGTACTCATGGATCTCGGCATTACCGGCCGCAAGGCCATCGTCTGCGCCGCAAGCAAGGGATTGGGCAAGGCCTGCGCCATGTCGCTCGCCCGCAACGGCGCGAGCCTGGTGATCAACGGCCGCAATGCCGAGACCCTCGAGGACACCGCGCGGGAGATCCGCGAGGCGACGGGAGCAGACGTGCTCACGGTCGCTGTCGACATCACCACTGCCCAGGGGCGCGAGGCCGTGCTCGCGGCCTGCCCCGAGCCGGACATCCTCGTGAACAATGCAGGCGGTCCGCCGCCCGGTGACTTTCGGGAGTGGGGCGAGGGTGAATGGGTGGCGGCCCTGCGGGCCAACATGCTCACCCCCATCGAGCTGATCCGCGCTACCGTCGACGGCATGGCGGCGCGCGGCTTCGGCCGCGTCGTCAACATCACGTCGAGTGCGGTGAAGGCGCCGATCGCCGAGCTCGGCCTCTCCAACGGCGCGCGCGCCGGCCTGACAGGCTTCGTCGCCGGCACCGCCCGCGCCCTGGCGGCAACCGGCGTCACCATCAACAACATCCTGCCCGGCCGCTTCGAGACCGACCGGCTGAGGAGCGGCTTTGCCGCGAAGGCGCGCTCCCAGGGCCGGCCGGAGAGCGAGATCGAGGCCGCCTCGCGGGCCCAGATCCCCGCCCGCCGCTTCGGCCGCCCCGAGGAGTTCGGCGAGCTGTGCGCCTATCTCTGCTCGGTGCAGGCCGGCTACATCACCGCCCAGAACGTCCTGATCGACGGCGGTCTCGTCTCCTCGACCATGTGAGCAGGCCTTGGAGGCCCGATGAGCGCAACGCGTCTCGAACAGGTCCGCTCGCTGCCGACACGGCTGGTGGCGGGCCTCATGACCGGCACCTCGATGGACGGGCTCGACATGGCGCTGTGCCGTGTCGAGGCCGGCCGGCCGTGGGCCTTCGAGCTGGTGGCGACGGACGAGGCGCCGATGCCCGCGGCCCTGCGCGCCGGTCTGGCGGCGCAGGGGGCGATGAGTCTCGGCGAGGCCGCGCGGCTCGACCGGGCGCTCGGCCTCTGGTTCGCCGACGCGCTGGCGCCGCTTGCGGAACGGGCCGGCCAGCCGCTCGACCTGATCGGCTCGCACGGCCAGACGGCCTATCACGAGCACGGCGTGACGACGGTCCAGCTCGGCGAGCCGGCCTTCCTCGCGGTCCGGTTCGGCTGTCCGGTGGTCTCCGACTTCCGCCGCAACGACATCGCCCTGGGCGGCTGCGGTGCGCCGCTCGTTCCGGCAATCGACCGCTGGCTGTTCGGCCGGCCCGACGCCGGAGTGGTGGCGCTCAATATCGGCGGCATAGCCAACCTCACGGCGATTCCGCCCGAGGGGCCGGTCACCGGCTTCGACTGCGGCCCCGGCAACATGGTGCTGGACGCGCTCGCCCGGCGCTTCACCGGCGGCCGCCAGGCCGCCGATCTCGGCGGCGTCTTCGCGGCGCGTGGCCGGGTGCGCCCGGAATGGCTGGCGCCGCTGCTGGCGGAGCCCTTCTTTGCTCTCCAGCCGCCCCGTTCGGCCGGCCGCGAGGAGTTCGGCGAGGCGTTCGTCGAGGCGCTGCTCGCCCGCGCCGCGCCCGCCGACGAGGCCGCCTGGCACGACCTTTTCGCCACGGCCTTGGAGCTGACCGTGCAAGCCATCGCGGGTTCGCTGCAGAGCCATGTGGCCTTCCGGCCGGCCTCGCTGATCGCCAGCGGCGGCGGTGCCCGCAACCCGCGCCTGATGGCGCGGCTGGCCGAGGTGGTGGCCCCCGTCATGCTCACCACCAGCGACGCGCTGGGTGTGCCCGGCGATCACAAGGAGGCCATCACGTTCGCGCTGCTGGCCTCGGCCCGCCTGGACGGGCTGCCGGGCAACCTGCCGGAGGTAACCGGTGCAACGCGGCCGGTGCTGCTGGGCAAGATCACCGAGTGCTGAGATTTACGTCCTTTTAACCTGCAGTGGAGCATGGTGGGCAGGTCTCTAGCCTAGGAGAGGGCCTCGTGGTCGCCATCCCCTTCCGCCCTGCCGCCGTCTTCCTGGCCCTGCTGCTGCTGGCCGGCTGTGCCTCGAGTGCTCCTGACATACCGCTTGCCGCCAACGGCGAGACCGCGCCCCTGGCCGAAGGCGCCAACCGGGCCCAAAGCGTCCGTCTGGCCGCCATGGCCGCCGACGCCCTGCGCATCGGCGACGCCGGTACCGCCGTAGGTCTTTACCACCGCGCCGCTCTGCTCGACGGCGAGAACCGCACTGCGGGCCTCGGCTTGGGGGAGGCGCTGCTGCAGATGGGCCGTCCCGAGGACGCCGTGGAAGCATTCCGCCGGCTGCTGCGCGATGACCCGGGCGATGCCGAGGCGGCGCGCGGCTATGCCCGCGCCATGATCGGCCTCGACCGTCCCGACGCGGCGGCAGCCCAGCTCGAGGAGACGGTTGTGCGCCATCCGCAGGATTATCGGCTGAATACCACCCTGGGGGTCGCGTTGGACCTGCTGGGGCGCCACGGCGAGGCCGAGACGCGCTACCGGGCGGCGCTGGCGGTGGTGCCCGGGGATTCCGCAGCGACCACCAATCTCGGCCTCTCGCTGGCGCTCGCAGGCCGCTACGAGGAAGCGATCCGCTTGCTCGAGCCGGTCGCCAAGGGGCCGGGAAGCACGCTGCGCGCGCGCCAGAATCTCGCCGCCGCCTACGCGCTCGCCGGCGACACCGAGGCGGCCCGGCGCCTGCTGCGGCTCGACCTGGACGACAAGGCGGTGCGCGAGAACCTCGCCTATTTCACCTGGTTGCGGGACGGCGGCCGCTCGGCGAGTGCCGCCCGTGCCATGGTGCAGAATGCCCTCGCGAGGCCGCTGCCGGCTGCCACCGCGACAGCACCGCGCGCCGCGGCGCAGCCCGGCGGCGCCCGCCCGCTGGTCCCGGGGCGGCCTGTGGCCGTTGCACCGGCCGTAGCACCCCTGCCGGCGGTTCCCCCCGCGCCGGCGGCTGCCGCGCCGCAGGAGCCTGCCGCCGCCGCCGTCGCCCTTGGTGGGGCCGATCTGCGTCTGGGCGGCGAGCCGGCCGGCGACTGGGTGGTCGAGCTAGCCGCTTTCTCCGACAGCCGCACCGCCGTCGACCGGTTCCGCGCCCTGCAGGTCGCCCATCCGGAGCTGTTCGCCGGAACGGTGCCGCTGGCGGGCACGGGCGAGGATGCCGAGCCGATGCTGGTGGGTCCCTATGACAGCGCCGCCCGCGCCCGCGCCGTGTGCGCCGCCCTTGCGCCCGGAACCTGCAAGCCGCTCCGCCTCTGAGCGACCTCCTGCGCCCCCGCTGCCGCCCGTGCAATGCCGGGTGGTAGAGCCGGGCTCCACCCGCCCCGCCGGGTCGGGCGCTGCCGACAGCCAATGATGGCACGGAGGGCGGCTGGCGGGAGCGATCCGCTCGCCTGCTCCACGATGCCGACGCGCTTATCTCCCGGCGCCGGAGCCGGGGTCGGCGCGGCGATGGCACCGGCAGGTATGGCGCAGCGCCCGCCGCGCTTGCAGCACTGGCGCCGGCTTTCTAGAGACGGTGGGCTTGTCGCGAGGGGCAAGGAGGGCAGGGGCAGGGTGACGGTCTACCGGTTTCCGCGGGGCTTCCTGTGGGGGGCCGCCACGGCGGCGCATCAGGTCGAGGGCGGCAACCGGCTGAACGACTGGTGGCCTGCCGAGGAGGAGGGGCGGCTGCCGCACCGCTCCGGCGAAGCGTGCCGCTTTTGGGATCTCTACGAGCGGGATCTCGATCTGGCCCGCCGCTTCGGTCATAACGCCCACCGCCTGTCGCTGGAATGGAGCAGGATCGAGCCGGAGCCGGGGCGCTTCGACGAGGCGGCGCTCGACCACTACGCGGTCATCGTGGACGCCATGGCGGCACGCGGCATCGAGCCGGTCGTGACCCTCCACCACTTCACCAGCCCGCTCTGGTTCGCCCGCCGGGGAGGCTGGCTCGATCGTCGCAACCTCGCCGCTTTCGAGGCCTATGCCGGCAAGGTGGCGGAGCGGCTCGCCGGCAGGGTGCGCTGGTGGATCACCGTCAACGAGCCTACCGTGCTGGCCAAGCATGGCTTCGTCACCGGCGACTGGCCGCCTTTTCGCCGTGGCCGCTGGGATCTCGCGTTGCGCACCATCCGTGCCATGGGCCGCGGCCATGTCCTGGCCCGCGCTGCCCTGCGCGCGGCGCGGCCCGACGCGATGGTGAGCTTCGCCCACAGCGCACCGTGGATCGAGCCCTGCAATCCCCGCGCGGGGCCGACCGGATGGCCGCCCTGGCCCGCGACTTCTTCCTCAACCGTCTGCCCTTCCGCATGCTGGGCGGCGCGCCCCGGCATGTGCTCGACTATGTGGCGATCAACTACTACACGCGCATGGTGGTGCGCTGGCAGGGGCGCGGACGGGCGGCCCTGTTCGGCCGGGACTGTCTCGACGACCATCACGGGACCGGGCGCCGCTTCGCCGTGACGGGTGCCGAAATTCATGCACCTGGCCTGTTGCAGGTGCTCGAAAGCTACGCGTCGCTGGGCCTGCCGATGATGATCACCGAGAATGGCCTTGCCACCGACGACGAGGCGCTGCGCGCTGTCTGTCTTCGAGAGCATCTCGAGGCACTCGGGCAGGCGGTGGCGCGCGGCCTCGATGTGCGCGGCTATCTGCACTGGACGCTGATGGACAATTTCGAGTGGGCGCTCGGCACCACCGTGCGCTTCGGCCTCGCCGCCAACGATTTCGCCACCCAGGCCCGCACGCCGCGCCCGGCGATGACCCTGCTGGCCGAGGTGGCGCGCGCCAATGCCGTCGCCGCCGCGCAGGAGGTGGCGGCCGAGTGAGCGCCCCGCGAGCGGGATCGGCCCGGTGAGCCTCCTCGACGCCAGCAGCCTCGCCCATGGGGCGGTGATCGACACCGATGTCGCCATCATCGGGGCCGGTGCCGCCGGCATCACCCTGGCGCGCGCCCTGGCGGCGGCCGGCTGCGAGGTGGTGCTGGCCGAGGCGGGCGGGCTGGAGCCGGACCCGGCGACCCAGGCGCTGCACGATCTGGAGAGTGTGGGCTATCCGCCGCGGCCCGACTACATGGCGCGCGCCCGCTATTACGGCGGCACCTGCAATCTCTGGGCGGGGCGCTCGATGCGGCTGCTGCCCGTCGATTTTGCCGCGCGACCCTGGATCCCGTGGAGCGGCTGGCCGGTGGCGCCGGAGGAGATCGCCGCGTTCGAGCCGGAGGCGGCCTCGATCCTCGGCCTTCCGCCGGGCGGCTTTCGCGGCAGCGCGGCGCTCGAGGCCGGGATGTCGGCCGCCGAGCGTGCCCTGCTGGAGGGCGGCGAGCTGGCGCCGACCCTCTCGCTCTGGGCGCCCCGGCCCAGGCGCTTCGGCGCCGCCTTTCGCCGCGAGCTCGCCCGGAGCCCCCGGGTGCGGCTGCTGCTGGGCGCCAACGCCACCGGCATCGCCCTCGACGCGACCGGCCGCCGTGCCGTGGCGGTGCGCCTCGCCTGTCTCGACGGGCGGCGCCTCGAGCTTCGCGCCCGCAGGATCGTGCTGGCCTGCGGCGGGCTCGAGAACGCGCGCCTGCTGCTGGCCTCCCGGGAGCAGGATCCCGCCGGGATCGGCAATGCGCACGGCCATGTCGGACGCTTCTTCATGGATCACCCCCGCACCGTGCACGGCAAGGTGCATCTGGAGGCCGGCGCCCGGCTGCGGCTGCTCCGGGGCGTGCCGGTGCGCGGCGGCAAGATCCAGCTGGGGCTCGCCCCCTCGCCGGCGCTGCAGGAGCGGGAAGGCCTCCTGCACCACTATGTGACCTTCGAGAGCGAGCAGTCGGGCTACGCCCAGCAGCAGTACGACACGGCCGTGCAGATCGCCAAGGTGGTGCTGCGGCGCGGCCATGCCGGCAGCAGGCTGGCGCTCGGCGAGGCGCTGCACCGGCGCACCGGCACGCAAGGCCTGATGTACCTGCTCTCGCCCAAGGAGATCATGCCCCACTGGGCCTGGCGCGCCCTCTGGCATGCCCGCCGCCTGGTGCCGCGCAAGGCCGGCCCGCAGCGCTACGTCGCCGTCTATTTCTGCGAGCAGCCGCCCGACCCGGAGAGCCGCGTCTACCTCTCGGGCGAGCACGACGCGCTGGGGGTGCCGCGCCTCGTGCTCGACTGGCGGCTCGCCCCGGCGGTCACCGGCAGCGTCCTGCGCCTCGAGAGGATCCTCGACGGCGTGCTGCGCCGCCAGGGCCTCGGCCGGGTCGAGCCGGGCCAGGGAATGCCCCACTATACCGACGCCTCCCACCATATGGGCACCACCCGCATGAGCGCCGATCCGCGTCTGGGCGTGGTCGACACCGACTGCCGCGTGCACGGCCTGGGCAATCTCTACATGGCCGGCAGCTCGGTCTTCCCCTGCGCCGGCCACGCCAACCCGACCCTCACCATCGTGGCCCTCGCGTTGCGCCTCGCCCGCCACCTGGCGACCCACCGGGGCTAACCTGCGCCAGCGCGCCCTTCCTCACGCCGGAGCGCACGCGACCCAACCGGCGAGGATAGCGCGTCGCGTGGGTTCGGCTTCTCTTTTTCAGTTGTGAGTGTGGTACGCCGCCGACGGCGCCACTTCCATCTCCCGAGCGTCCTGTGGTCTGTCCGGTTCGACACCTCCTGTATCAGACTTGCGCTGCCTGGCGCTGCCAAGCCTCCATCCGGCGCCGCGGGGCGCTGTTGCGGGCGAGGGGCGTTGTGGGCTCGGGTTCGTCTTTTCCGCCCGCGCCGCGCATGGCGAGGAGGCGGGCCATGAGCTCCCCCGTGTCGGCGGCGGCCTCGGCCTCGGGCTGCGCCAGCCGGGCTGCCATGTCGGGCCTCGGGTTCGGGTTTTCCACGGTCGCCCGTCCGCGCGGTGCCGGGGCTGGCGGGAGCGCCGGCATGGCGTGCGCGTGGTCGCGCTGCAGGCGGGCGCGGTAGCGCAGCACGGTGGCCGGCGACGGCAAGCCCGCCTCGGCCTCGCCTTGCGGCCGGTAGCGCCGGGCAAGATCGTCGAGCAACGCGGTGAGCTGCGCCTCCTCGTGGGGAGCCGGACAAAATTCCGCGGCAGCCAGGTCGTCCCGGGTGCCGTTCCCGGCGCTCCCGGCCTTGCCCACGGACGTGGCCGGGCCGCGCGAAAGAGCGCCGTTGCGGCGGGAGGCGCCGGACGGGGCGGCGATGGAGGTGCTCGGCATGGCGGCCTTGCGGAGCTGGGAGAATGGGGCGAGGGTAGCATGAGTAAGGAATAAATGCCAAGTTGACCCGGCACTGTGCCAGCCGGGGCAGCGGCGCCGGGCAAGGCGCTGCGCGCGGCTTTCGTCTTTGTTCTTCTGATCGTTTGGGGTTGGCGCTTTTCAGGGTTCCTCAACCGCTCCCGTGACATTCTGCCGGATGGTGCGGGACGGGCGGCCGCAGGACATCGCAGCGGTAGAGTCCCACGCCAGCAGGATGTCGACGAGCAGTGAAGATCCGGTGAAAGGGCACCACCCAAACCGGCAAAAAACAGGCAAAAAGCTGCGCGCAGCGCCTTGCGGGCTCCCTGCTCGCGCCCTGCCCGGACGCTCCGCCAGCCTCGCTCCCGGTTTCACCCGGGCGAGGCATGGCTAGTCGACGCGGGGCGGGTCCTCGACGAGTGCCGCGAACGAAGCGTCGATGGGACCAGGTGCGATCAAGGAGAGATGACTTCGCGGAAGGTGCGGCGTGTCGGTGGAGCGCTGTACCGGTCGTGGCGGCGGGGGCGGGCAAGGCGCCGCGCGCGGCCTTTCTCTCTCTTTCTTGTCAGACCGGCCGACGCTGGCGTGGCCGGGCGGCGCCTCGACCTGACAGAAAGCAAAAAAAGACCTTTCCGCGCGCAGCGCTCGCTTCGCTCCGACCGGCTCGACCTATTGCGGGCCGTCGAGCAGCGCGATGATGCGCTCGTGCAGCGCCCTGGAGACCCGCACGCCGTCTTTCATGCTGCGTTCGCGGGCTTCGTAGCGGCGTTGCGAGGGCAGGCGGGCGCCCTGGCCGGTGATGGCGGCGAACAGCGCCTCGGCGCCCTGGTGGCCGGCTGCAGTCCGGCCGCCGCCGAGAAAGGCGGGATCGAGAGCGATGATCAGCTCGCCATGGCAGGGCGCGGCGTTGACGCCTCCGTCGAAGGCGGTCGATTCCATGCTGGTCAGATCGCCGATCAGCGGGCCGGCGAGCAGCTCGACCATGGTCGCCAGGGCCGAGCCCTTGTAGCCGCCGAAGGGCAGCATGGCGCCGGCCAGGGCGGCTGCTGCGCTGGTGGTGGGCTGGCCGGCCTGGTCGATGCCCCAGCCGAGCGGGATCGGCTTGCCGGCGAGCTTGTGGAGCGCGATGTCGCCGCGCGCGATCTCGCTGGTGGCGAAATCGAAGACATAGGGCCGGTCGCCGCCGCGCGGCCAGCCGAAGGCGAAGGGGTTGGTGCCGAGGATCGGCCGCGTGCCGCCGGTGGGGGCGACCCAGCAATGATTGGGGGTCATCGCGATGGCCGCCAGGCCATGCGCGGTGATGGCCTCGATCTCGGGCCACAGGGCGGCGAAATGGAAGCAGTCGTTGATGGCGAGGACCGAGACCCCGACCTCCCGCGCCTGCCGCACCACCGTCGGCAGCGCGCGCTCGAAGGCGGGCAGGGAGTAGCCGAAACGGGCATCGGCGCGCACCACCGAGGCCGACTGCTCGGTGATCACCGGGACGGCGTCGGGCACGAAGCGCGGGTGCCGGACGGTCTCGACGCATCCCGGCAGCCGGTAGAGACCGTGCGAATGGCACTCGTCCCGCTCACCCGCGGTGATCACCTCCGCGACCGGCCCCGCCTGCTCGCGGCTAAGGCCGGCCTGCAGCAGGACCTTCAGGGCAAGCTCGCGGACCTCGTCCACGCTCATCACGACATGGTCGGGCCCGACCTTTCCGGCCTCGCTGCTCATCATGGATAAATGCCACCTTTCTCGATGTTCTGGAGAATGGTTAGCACCCGCAAGCCGGTTTGGCGACAAGACGGCCCGATCCGGCGGGACAGTTGCCGCTGCCGGCTGGCAGAAAAACAGAAAACCTTCCCGCGCGCAGCGCTCCGCGCTGCTCAGTCCAGCTCGAACCTGTCCTTGTAGTCCTGCACCAGCGCCGGGTCCTGGTCTTCCTTGCGCAAGAAGCAGTTGCCCACCACCAGGCGCTCGATGCCGGTGCCCATGAAGCAGCGGAAGGCGTCGGCGGGGCTGCAGACGATGGGCTCGCCGCGGACGTTGAAGCTGGTGTTGACGAGGACCGGGCAGCCGGTGCGGGCCTTGAAGGCGGAAAGCAGCGCGTGGTAGCGCGGGTTGGTGTCGGCATGGACGGTCTGGATGCGGGCCGAGTAGTCCACATGGGTGACGGCGGGGATCTCCGAGCGGGCGACGTTGAGCTTGTCGATGCCGAAGAGGGCCTGCTGCTGTGCGGTCATCTGCCGGCGGCGTTTCTCCGCGATGTCGGCCACCAGCAGCATATAGGGGCTGTCGCCATCGAGCTCGAACCACTCGGCCACGTCCTCGCGCAGCACCGAGGGGGCGAAGGGGCGGAAGCTCTCGCGATACTTGACCTTGAGGTTCAAGACCTTCTGCATGGTGGGCGAGCGCGGATCGCCCAGGATCGAGCGGCCGCCCAGCGCGCGGGGCCCGAACTCCATGCGGCCCTGCATCCAGCCCACCGCCTTGCCGTCGGCCAGGGCCTCGGCTGTGGCATCGATGAGCTGCTGCTCGGGCAGGGTCTCGAAGCGCGCCCCGGCGGCGGCGAGCCCGGCCTCGATCCGCTCCTGCTCGAACTCAGGCCCCAGATAGGCGCCCTTCATGAGGTCGCGCTGGCCGTGGCGCGGCGCCCGCGGCTGGCCGGCGATGCCGTGGCAGGCGGCGAGGGCGGCACCCAGCGCGCCGCCGGCGTCGCCGGCCGCCGGCTGGATCCAGATATTCTCGAAGACGCCCTCGCGCAGCAGCCTGCCATTGGCCACGCAGTTCAGGGCGACGCCGCCGGCAAGGCACAGATTGCGCTCGCCGGTGGACCTCGCGATGCCGCGGGCGAGCTTGAGCACGACCTCCTCGGTGACCGCCTGGACGGAGGCCGCCAGGTCCATCTCGCGCTGGCCCAGCCGGTCCTCGGGCTTGCGCGGCGGGCCGCCCATCAGGGCATCGAAGCGCCCGTTGGTCATGGTGAGGCCGGTGCAGTAGTCGAAATAGGAAAGGTCGAGGCGGAAGCTGCCGTCGTCCTTGACGTCGATGAGGTGGTCCTTGATGAGCCCGGCAAAGCGCGGCTCGCCATAGGGGGCGAGGCCCATCACCTTGTACTCGCCGGAGTTCACCTTGAAGCCGGTATAGTAGGTGAAGGCCGAGTAGAGCAGGCCCAGCGAGTGGGGGAAGTGGATCTCCTTGGTGATCTCCAGCCGGCTCCCGTGGCCGACGCCCAGCGAGGTGGTGCACCACTCGCCGACACCGTCCATGGTGAGCACGGCGGCGCGCTCGAAAGGCGAGGGGAAGAAGGCGCTGGCGGCGTGGCTCTGGTGGTGCTCGGTGAACAGCAGCGAGCCGTTCCACGCCTCGCCGCCGGCGATCCGGCGGAGCCTTTCCCGCAACAGGCCCTTTTGGAAGAGCTTTTCCCGGATCCACACGGGCAGCGCCATGCGGAACGAGCGGAAGCCGCGCGGCGCCGTCGCCAGATAGGTCTCGAGCAGCCGCTCGAACTTGAGGAACGGCTTGTCGTAGAAGACCACATGGTCGATGCCCGCCATGTCGCAGCCGCCGGCCTCGAGGCAGAAGGCGGCGGCGTGATGCGGGAAGCCGGCATCGTGCTTTTTGCGGGTGAAGCGCTCTTCTTGTGCCGCCGCCACGATGTCGCCGTCGACGACGAGGGCGGCCGCACTGTCGTGGTAGAAGGCCGAGATGCCGAGGATCCGCATTGCCGGGCTTTTCCTTCGGCGGCTCAAAAGAGCGTGTAGATGAAGGGTGCCACGGCGCTGCCCTTGGTGAGGACGATGAGGCCGCCGAAGAGCGCGGTCATGAGGAGGATCGGCAGCAGCCAGAACTTCTTGCGGGCGCGCATGAAGCGCCACAGCTCGGACAGGAATTCCAAGGGAGCCCTCCGGGAAACGCAGCTCAGAACTGGTTGATCATGGTCTCGGGTGCGGGGCCTGGCGGGTCGCGGTCGATCCAGTAGCTCGCCGCCGCCGGCTCCTTCCTCAGCCGCAGCGGGTCCTTGCCGGCAAGGCGCATCAGCAAGCCGATCGGCACCACGGTGGTGGCGTAGATCAGCAGCATCACCACCGGGTTGACCACCTTGAAGAGCACGAGGCCGAGCCGGGTCCAGGCGCGGTTGAGGGGCGCCAGGAGACGCGGCGCCACGAGCCCCGCCAGCGCCAGCAGGCCGCCGATGGCGAGCAGGGGCAGGGCCATCAGGTCGAAGCCGCTGCCCAACAGCTCGCGGAGGAGCCCCAGCGCCAGCAGGATGCCGCCCACGGTGAGCCCGAAGGAGCGCTCGCTCGGGCCCGCTACCTCTTCCTCCTCGTGCGCCTCGAAGCTCTCGTGCGACCTGCCGGCCATGGGCGGCTCCCTCTGGCGGCCGTGACGACGGCCGGTTTCCTCGTCCGATCTCACCCGCCGCTGGCGAGCGCCTGGCCGGCGGGCGGCCTCGCTTGCAGGCGCTCCGTGACGGCCCGGGCGATCAGCTCGTTGCCCCGGCGGTTGGGGTGGCCGTCGATCTCGAAATAGACCCGCTCGCCGCGCCTTGCAGCCTCGCGCAGGGCCGGTGTCAGGTCGAGTGTGTCGATGCCGCGCGCCGCCAGCGCCCGAGCCAGCCGCTCGATCCGCGGCAGCGGGTCGTCCTCGCCGGCCGGCAGGTAGACATGCTCCTTGGTCGGCACGAGCAGCACCAGGAAGTCGGCGCCGTGCCTGTCCGCCAGCCGCTGCGCCCGCTCCACCGTCTGCACGACGAGATTGAAGCTCGGCGCGTTCTCGCCCAGCTCCTCGTCGGAAGGTGCATAGAGGGCGGGGGCGAGCTGCAGGGGGCCGTCGTCGAGCTGCAGGGTCACGCTGCCGGCGCGCGCTCCCAGCATGCGCCGCGACTCGCGCAGGAACCAGAAGAGATGGCTGTGCTCGAGAACGCTCTCGAGGCCGCCCGACCGGTCGCGAAAGCCCCAGTCGAGATAGCTGCCCGGGCGATCGGCATCCAGCCAGCCCTGGAAGTTGGCGGCGTCCACGAGGTCGTTGCCGGGAAAGAGCGCGAACAGCACCAGCTTCGGCTGGAGGCCGAGTCCGTAAGCCTCCAGCGCGCGCAGATATTGCTGCGGCGCCATACCCGGCAGGGCCAGATTGACGAGGCCGCCGCCCATCTCCCGGCGGACGAGCGAGGCCCATGCCTCCTCGTCCTCCACGCCGTAGCCGAACGCCATGGAATCGCCGACCAGGACGATCTCGCTGGTTTGCGGCCATGGCCCGGCATTGCGGAAACCGTGGCTGTCGGTCCTAAAGGAGAAGGCCAGATCGGCGCGGGCAATGCGGCCGGCGTGATCGGGCGCATAGCGGAAGCCCAGCTCGGGGTCGGTGCGGATCATGCCGCCGCGCGCGGCGCGCTCGGCGGCACCGACCTCCGCCCACATGAGGCGGACCTGCGCGGTCTCCGGCAGGAACTGCGGGAACAGCCGCAGGAAGCCCTCGAGGGCGGCGGCCCCGACGAGCAGGGCCGCCGCGAGCAGCGTCAGGTTGAGCAGGGCGGCACGCTTGGCACCCCGGCCGGTGCCGGGCTCCCGGCTCGTCGACAGGCGGCCCCGGGTCAACGCTGCATGCTCCCCTGCTCGGTGGTTCTCATCGCACGTCCATGGTCGGCTGGGCTCGAAGGGTCGGGGATGCTGGCCGCGAAGCTGCATCCGGCGTGCGCCGATTCAACCACGAATTCAGTTGCGCGTTGCACCTCGCTGCAGCGTGAAACACTACCATGGTAGGCCTTCGCTATGTCCCGCTGAGGATAACAGGGATGACGACCCCCGCCAAAACGTCCCGCGCGGAAAAGCGGTTCGTCGTGCAGGAAACTTAAACCACAGGTTTAACGAGGGCGTGGAAGGCCGCTGTGCGCAAGGTTCTTTCCGGCTTTGAAGAATGCCGTTAGAATCGTTTGTTATCAGTGCTTTAACTGTGTATGATAAGTTCAAGCGAAGGCTCAGAAGCGGCCGTCGCAGCGAAAAGCGGGTCCCTTCATCGAAAGCGCAACAGGGAGTCCCGGCAACGGGTGCCGGGGCTGGGGAGTGGCGCGCGATGCATGCTTTGACCATCGGTCCGGCGGGGCCGCCGCGACGCCGCGCACGGCGGCGGCTGGCCGACGGGCTCGCCGTGACGACGCCGCTGGCGGCGACCTTCATGGGCTTTTTGGTGATGCGCCAGGGTGCGTTCGCCGGCGAGCTGCCGGCTGAGGCGAACCGGGACCCGGCGCTGGCCGACGATGCGGCAGGCGAGGCGGGCTGGCTGCCGGGCACCGGCGGTATCGCCCGCACGGGCGGTTCCGGCGGGCTGCCCGCTTCCGGCGCACCGGGCTCGCTGCTGGACGCCGGCGGGCTGATCGAGCCGCGCGCGCTGGCGGCGCCGGGTGGGGCGGCCCGCTTCGCCGACAGCGGCTTTGCATCGCGGCATCCGGTGCCGGCCCCGGCCGCCGAGATCCTGCCGGAGGGCAGCCGGCCTGCCGCCGCGGCGGCGCCCGAGATCACCATGACCCAGGTCACGCTGCCGCCGATGCCGCTGCCCGAGGAGCCCGAGGTCGAGGATCCCGACGAGGATCTCGGGCCGATCGGCGAGCATGTCGAGGGCGACACCGGGAACGACACGCTGATCGGCACCGAGGCCGAGGACACGCTCATCGGCGGTGCCGGCGACGACCGGCTCGAGGGACGCGGCGGCCGCGACACGCTCTATGGCGGCGCCGGCGACGACGTGCTGCTGGGCGGCGCCGGCGACGACATGCTGGATGGCGGCGAGGGCGACGACCGCCTCGAGGGCGAGGCGGGCGATGACGTGCTGGAGGGCGGCGACGGCGACGACGTGCTCCTCGGCGGCGCCGGCAGCGACCGGCTCTCGGGTGGCCCCGGCAACGATTTCCTCGATGGCGGGCCGGGCGCCGACGATCTCTCCGGCGGTGCCGGCGACGATACGCTGGTGATCGACGATGTCGGCGACATCGCCCGCGACGAGGGCGGCGGCAACGACACGCTGGTGGTGGCCGAGCCGTGGAGCGGCTCGCTCGCCAAGGCGTTCCCGAGCCTTGCGCCGGCCGGCACCGCCACCTTCCTGATCGGCGACAGCGTGACCGCCAAGACGCTGCCCCCAGGATTCGAGAGCTTCCGCCAGCAGGTTCATGGCGGCATCGAGAACGTCCGGCTGGAAGGCATCGCCGCGCACGACGTGATCGGCGACGGCCGCGCCAACATCATCGAGGGCAATGCCGGCGACAACCGGCTTCATGGCGGAGCCGGCGACGATCGCCTGCTCGGCGGCGACGGCGACGACATGCTGTGGGGCGGCGACGGCGACGACTGGCTGGACGGCGGCGCCGGGCACGACATCCTCTATGGCGGCGCCGGCGACGACACCTTCGTGCTGGGCCTGGCCGAGAGCAGCACGGTCTTCGATCACGAGGGCCGCAACACGCTGCGGCTCGAGGGGGCGCAGGAGGACCTGCTCTCGGCCTTCCTCGACGGCGGCGACCTGCGGCTGCTCCATGACGGGGTCGAGGTGGCCCTGCTCAAGGACTATGCCGGGCACGAGGATGCCTTCGCCGGCATCGACCTCGGCCACGGGCTGCGCGACCTGGCCGGGCTGATCCGGGCGGGCGAGACGGACCTGCTCGCCGACTTCATGCCACAGCCCGGCGAGCTGCCCGAGGCACGCCAGGCGGCGGCGGCCGAGGCACCGGCGGCCGTCCCACCCGAGCTCGACATGCTGGCGCTGGCCTCGGCCGATCTGTGGGCGGCTGCCGACGTCCTGCCGCATGGCGGGGCCGGCGAGGCAGGGGACGGCTGGGCGCGGGCGGCACGCGAGGAGCGGACGGCAGCGGGTGCGTGAGGCCGGGCAAAGGCGGTCGCACCCGGGCTCGGCTTTACGCTGGCATGGGCATTCTCTATAAACCCGGCGCGCCCTCTTGCGCGCATCGAGCAAGCCTATCGCCCTGTCGAGAGATCCGTTGCGCAGCACCGCCCCCACCAGTGGCCTCGTCCATCTCGCCTTGCCCAAGGGGCGCATGCAGGAAAACGTCCTGCGGCTCCTGGGCGACGCCGGCATCCGCCTGACCTTCGACAAGCGCGGCTACCGGCCCTCGATCTCCCTGGACGGCTTCGAGGCGAAGATCCTCAAGCCCCAGAACATCGTCGAGATGCTGCATGCCGGCTCCCGCGACGTGGGCTTCGCCGGCGCCGACTGGATCGCCGAACAGGGTGCCGAGCTGGTCGAGCTGCTCGACACCGGGCTCGACCCGGTGCGAATCGTGGCCGCTGCCGGGCCCGAGTGCCTCGAGAACGGCAAGCTCCCCGCGCGCCCCTTCGTGGTGGCGACCGAATATGAGCGGCTGGCGCGCCGCTGGCTCGACGCCAACGGCCACGACGCACGGGTGATCCGCTCCTACGGCGCCACCGAGGTGTTCCCGCCCGAGGACGCCGACTGCATCGTCGACAACACCGCCACCGGCGCCACGCTCAAGGCCAACGGCCTGCTGATCGTCGACGAGGTGATGCGCAGCTCGACCCGGCTGGTGGCCCATCCGCGCTCACTGGAGCATCCCGAGAAGCGCGCCACCATCGAGCATCTCGTGCTGCTGCTGCGCTCGGTGCTGGATGCCCGGCGGCGCGTCATGATCGAGGTCAACGTCCCGGCCGCCAGTCTCGAGGCGGTGGTCGAGGTGCTGCCCTGCATGCGAGAGCCGACGATCGCTCCGCTGCATCACGAGGCCGGCTTCGCCGTCAAGGCGGCGGTGCCGCGCGCCGACCTGCCGGAGCTGATCCGCGCCATCAAGGAGCGCGGCGGCACCGACATCGTGGTCTCCGGGATCGCCCAGATCGTACCCTGACCCCGTGCCGGGCCGGGAGCCGCCCGACGCTGGTGCTGCCCGAGCCCGGTCCTGCCCTGCTGAGGTGGCTGCCTTGAGCGAAGACACTGACGACCGCACCGCCCGGGTCGAGCGGCATACCGGCGAGACCCTGGTCCGCGCCGCCCTGGTCCTGGACGGCAGCGGCGAGGCCGAGATCGACACCGGCATCGGCTTTCTCGACCACATGCTGAGCGCGCTGGCCAAGCATTCGCGGATCGACATCGCGCTTTCCTGCGAGGGCGATCTCGAGGTCGACGACCACCACACCGTCGAGGACTGCGCCATCACCCTGGGCATGGCGCTCGACGCCGCCTTGGGCGAGCGCCGCGGCATCCGTCGTTTCGCGACGGCCCACGCCCCCCTCGACGAGGCGCTGGCGCGGGTCGTCATCGACCTTTCCGGCCGGCCTTCGCCGCATGTCTTTCTCGATCTGCGGCGCGAGAAGCTGGGCGATGTGGCGTGCGAGAACATCACCCATTTCTTCAACTCGCTCGCGGTGGCCGGCCGCATGGCCCTTCACGTCGACATGATCCGCGGCGAGAACGACCATCACCGCGCCGAGGCGGCCTTCAAGGCGCTGGCGCTGGCGCTCCGGGAGGCGGTAGCATCGACTGGTTCGGCCGAGGTGCCGAGCACCAAGGGCGTGCTCTGAGCGCGGCCGCACCGGCGGCCCGTGCCGCCCCGTTCCGCCCCGTTCCCCGAGGTGTCGTGATCCATGGCTGAGGTTCTGATCGTCCCGACGGGGACCGCCAACATCGCCTCGGTGCAGGCGGCGTTCCGCCGGCTGGGCGCCGAGCCGGTGGTGAGCGAGGACCCCGACAGGGTGCGCAAGGCCGGGCGGGTCATGCTGCCGGGCGTGGGCGCCTTCGGCAGCTCGCTCCGGCGGCTGCTCGAGCACGGGCTCGCCGCGGCCCTGCGCGAGCGCATCGCTGCCGACCGGCCGACCATGGCGATCTGCGTCGGCCACCAGCTTCTGTTCGCCGAGAGCGAGGAGAGCCCCGGCGTCACCGGCCTGGGCGTCGTGGCCTCCGTGGTCGGTCGTTTTCCGGCCGGCGTGCGGGTCCCGCAGTTCGGCTGGAATCTCGTGCGGCCGGAGGAAGGCTGCAACCTGCTCGAGGAAGGCTGGGCCTATTTCGCCAACAGCTACCGCGCCCTCGAGGCGCCGGGCTGGAGGGTGGCGACGGCCGAGCATGGTGGCCCGTTCGTGGCGGCCATGGAGCGCGGCAACGTGATCGGCTGCCAGTTCCATCCCGAGCTTTCCGGCGCCTACGGGCAGGCGCTGCTGTCCCGCTGGCTGGAGCTGCGCTGATGCTGGCTGCCCGCATCATCCCCTGCCTCGACGTCAGCCACGGCCGGGTGGTCAAGGGCGTGCGCTTCCAGGGGCTTCGCGACGCCGGCGATCCGGCCGAGCGGGCCCGGCTCTACGAGGAGCAGGGCGCCGACGAGCTGGTGATCCTCGACGTCTCGGCCACGCCCGAGGGAAGAGGCAACCAGCTCGAGACCATCCGCCGGGTGCGCGAGGTGCTGTCGATCCCCCTGACCGTAGGCGGCGGCATCCGCGAGGTGGACGACGCTTGGCATCTTCTCGAGGCCGGCGCCGACAAGGTCTCCGTCAACACCGCGGCGGTCGCCCGGCCCGAGCTTTTGAGCGAGATCGCCGAGCGCTTCGGCCGGCAGTGCTGCGTGCTGGCGATCGACGCTGCGACCCGTGACGGCCGCTTCGAGGTGCTGATCAAGGGCGGCCGCGAGCCCACCGGCATCGAGGCCGTGGGCTGGGCGCAGGAGGCCGAGCGCCGGGGAGCGGGCGAGATCCTGCTCACCTCCTGGGACAAGGACGGGACCCGCTCGGGCTACGACCTGCCGCTCACCGGCGCCGTCGCCCATGCGGTGCAGGTGCCGGTGATCGCCTCGGGCGGCGCCGACAGCGCCGAGCATCTGCTCCAGGCCTTCGAGGCCGGCGCGGATGCCGTGCTGGCCGCCTCCATCTTCCACGACGGCGACCTCACCGTGGGCGACGTCAAGCTCTATCTGCAGGACCACGGGATCCGCATCAGGCCGTGATCGTACCCAGCATCGACCTCCAGGGCGGCCAGGCCGTCCAGCTCGTCGGCGGCGAGAAGAAGGCCATCGACGCCGGCGACCCGCTGCCCATCGCCGAGCGCTTCGCGCTGGCCGGCGAGATCGCCGTGATCGATCTCGACGCCGCCCTACGCACCGGCTCCAACGCCACCCTGGTGGAGGCGCTGGTGCGCCGCTTCGCCTGCCGGGTCGGCGGCGGCATCCGCGACATCGACGCGGCCGTCCGCTGGCTCGACCTGGGCGCCCGGCAGGTCATCCTGGGCACCATGGCCAAGCCCGAGATCCTGGCGAAGCTGCCGCGCGAGCGGGTGATCGCCGCTCTCGACGCAAAGAACGGCGAGGTGGTGGTCGAGGGCTGGAAGGAGGCCACCGGCCGCGGGATCCTCGAGCGGGTGGCCGAGCTCAAGGAGCACGTCTCGGGCTTCCTCGTGACCTTCGTCGAGCGCGAGGGCAGGCTGGGCGGCACCAATCTCGAGCTTGCCCGCGAGATCGTCGAGGCGGCCGGCAAGGACTGCCGGGTGACCATTGCCGGCGGCGTCACGACCGCCGAGGAGATCAGGGCGCTGGACGAGATCGGTGCCGATGCCCAGGTGGGCATGGCGCTTTATACGGGCAGGCTCGATCTCGCCGACGCCATCATGGCGCCGCTCTCGACCGACCGGCCGGACGGGCTCTATCCCACCGTGGTGGTGGACGAGCGCAACGTGGCGCTGGGTCTGGTCTATTCCTCGAGGGAATCGATCCGCGAGGCGGTGCGGCGGCGCATGGGTGTCTACCAGTCGCGCTCGCGCGGCCTTTGGGTCAAGGGCGAGAGCAGCGGCGCCACCCAGGAGCTGCTGCGCATCGACCTCGACTGCGACCGCGACGGCGCCCGCTTCGTGGTGCGCCAGAAGGGGCCCGGCTTCTGCCATCTCGACACCCATTCCTGCTGGGGCGAGGCTGCCGGCCTCACCCGCCTGATGCGGGTGCTCGAGGCGCGCCGCGCCGACGCGCCGGAGGGCAGCTACACCGCCCGCCTGTTCGCCGACAAGGCGCTGCTCGCCGCCAAGCTGCGCGAGGAGGCCGAGGAGCTGACCCAGGCGACGTCCCGCGAGGACGTGGTCTGGGAGGCCGCCGACGTGCTCTACTTCACCCTGGCGCGGCTCGCCCGCGAGGGCATCGATCTGGCCGAGGTGGAGGCCCATCTCGACCGCCGCGCCCTCAAGGTCACGCGGCGCGGCTGAAGACCGGCGCGGCTCGCCGCAGGCTGCAGCCGGCAGCCGGGAAAGCGCCGGAGAGCCGGCTGCGCTTGTGAGGGCGGCGCCATGCAAGGCGCTGCGCGCGGCTTTCGCTTCGTGTTTTTGTCAGTTGGCGGCGGTGGGCGGTCACCAAGGGGCCGCACGGTGCCGCCGCAGCTTGCATGCGCCCAGCCATGGCGGCAGGCCTACTCGAAGGCTGCGAAGGCCGCCGCGTAGGCGGCCTTGGGGTCCTTGGCGGCGAGCGCGCCGGGGCGCAGCTCCAGCGCCTGGAGGAACGGGCCCGAGAAGGGCGAGCGGAAGGGTGCTGCCTGCGCCGCGGTAAAGCCGAAGCGGCCGTAGAAGGCCGGCTCGCCCAGCACGAAGACACCCTGCCAGCCCTCCTTGCGGGCCCGCGCGAGGCCGGCCTCGATCAGCGCCGAGCCGAGCCCGGAGCCTTGCCTCGAGGGCTTCACGGCGAGGGGCGCGAGGCCGAGCGTGCCGGGCGGCGCCCGCATCCGCGAGAGCACGAGATGGCCGGCGGGGCCTTCCTCCAGCTCCGCCACCAGGGCGATCGCGATGTCGCCGTCCCGGCGCAGCGCGTCCACGAGGTCGGCTTCGGCGGGGCCACCGAACGCCGCCTCGAGGAGGGCGCGCAGGGCAGGATGGTCGTCAGGTCGCTCGTCGCGGATGATCATTTTCCCTCGCCGGCTGCTCTCACCCGGTTGCGCCCCGACGCCTTGGCCAGATAGAGGGCCTCGTCGGCGCGGCGGATCAGCTCGTCGAGATCCTCCTCGCCGCGCTCGCTCACGGCCCAGCCGAGGCTCAAGGTGAGCCGGAAGCTGCCGGTCGCGCTCTCGATCTCGAGGGCGGCCACCGCCGAGCGGATCCGCTCGGCGAAGATCTGCGCCTCGGTGTGGTCGGCGTGCGGCAGCAACATGATGAACTCCTCGCCGCCCCAGCGCGCGAACGGCCCGCGCCCGTCGAGCAGCTCGGCGCAGCGCCGGCTCACCCGGCGCAGCGCTTCGTCGCCGCCTTCGTGGCCGAACGCGTCGTTGATCCGCTTGAAATGGTCGATGTCGAACAGGAGCAGCGCTGCCGGCGCCCCCTCGGCGCGGGCACGGGCCAGGAACTGCGCGCCCTGCTCGGTGAAATCGCGGCGATTGCCGGCACCGGTCAGGCCGTCGGTGGTCGCCAGCCGCCGCAGCTCCTGCTCGACCCGCTTGAGCTGGGTGATCTGCGCCCGCACGATCAGGGTCGAGCCGTCGGCCGTGCGCTGCTCGCGCATATAGTAGGCCTCGCCCTCGATCGCGCCCTCGAAGGGCACGCCGCTGGCCTGCCGGTGCATCTTGATGCGCCAGTCGAGCCAGGCCTCGAAGGTCATGCCGCGGGTGTCGACCCGGCTGGCGAAGGCTGGCAGACGCATCAGCTCGACGAAGCTTCGGCCGAGGATCCCGGCGCTCGAATGGCCGAAGCTCGAGGCGTAGGACTCGTTGCAGAGAACGAGCCGGTCGTCCTTGTCGAACAAGGCGATGCCGTCGCGCATCACGTTGGTGGCGTCGCGCAGCAGGTCGCGCGAGCGCTCGGCCTCGGCCTTCGAGCGCTCCAGCTCGGCGGTCAGGCGGGCGAGCTCCTCGTTGCGGCTGCGCAGCTCCGCCTCGACCCGCTTGAGATCCGTGACGTTGGTGCGCAGCAGCACCGAATAGCCGCTGCGGGTGCGCTGCTCGCGCACATAGAGAGCCTCGGCACCGACCCAGTTCTCGAAAGGCGTCCCGTCGGCCCTGCGGTGGCTCGCAAGGCGCCACTCCAGCCACGCCTCGAAGCTCATGCCCTGCAGGTCGAGCGCCGTGCGGAAGGCCGGCAGGGCCTGCAGCTCGGCGAAGGTCATGCCGCGCAGTGTGGCCGCCGGGGCCCCGTAGGTGCGGGCGAAGGTGTCGTTGCACAAGGCGAGCCGGTCCTTCGGGTCGAAGACCGCGAATCCGGCGCCCATCACCGCCGTCGCCTCGCGCAGGATGTCGTGGGCGCGCTCGGCCTCCCGGGTGAGGCGCTCGATCTCTGCCCGGGCCTGCTTTTCCAGCGTGATGTCGCGGCTGTGCCCGACATTGCCGATCAGCTTGCCGCCAATGTCGTGCAGGGGCGCGCGCAGCGAGCAGAACCAGGCGCGCGAGCCGTCCGGCAGGCGCACATGCTGCTCGGCGATGACCGTATCGCCCTGCTCCAGCAGGGCGCCCGCATCGCCACACAGCTGCGCGGCATCCTCCCCGGTCATGAAGTCGGCGAAGGCGCGCCCGAGCAGCTCCTCGCCGGCGCTCACCCCCATATATTGCGCGGTCGCCTGGTTGGCTGCCAGGAAGCGCCCGGCGCAGTCGTTGGCGTAGACCAGGTCGGGCAGCGCCTCGATCATGGCGCGGTAGATGGCGTTGGCGCGATTGCGCTCGTCGAGGGCGAGCCGGGCCTCGACCTGCTCGGTGACGTCCATGAGGACGCCGAAGCAGTGCTCCGGCCCGTCGTCGCCGGTGCTCAGGAAGCGGCCGCGGTTGATGACGTGGCGGATCGACCCGTCGGGCCGGCAGACGCGCACCCGCGCCTCGAACTCCGAGCGCGTGACCCGCGCCGTCTCCAGGCTGTCGATCAGGCTCGCCCGGTCCTCGGGATGGTAGAGGTCGAAGCGGTTCGCCAGGGTGGGCGTGAAGTCGGCCGGATCGAGTCCGGCGATGCGGTAGAGCCCCTGCGACCACTGGACGGTGCCGGTCGCCATGTCGCGGTTCCAGTAGCCCATCCGGGCGATGTCGCTGGCGAGATCGAGCTGCTCGGCCTGCCGGCGCAGCCGTGTCTCGGCCTCGACCCGCCGCGTGACATCGCGCCCGGTGCCCCGGTAGCCCGTGAAGGTGCCGTTCTCGTCGAACTGTGGATCGCCGCTGGTTTCCAGCCAGACCAGCCGGCCAGTGGCGTCGCGCCAGGCGAAGGTGAAGTTGCGGAAGGGCCGGCGGGCCTCGAGATCGGCCTTGTGCCGGCGCCATATCGGGTCGTCGTCGGGATCGGCGATCCCGGCGAACTCCCAGCGCGTCCGGCCGCGGCTGCTGACGGCAGTGCAGACCGCGGGCGGTGTCCGGCCCGAGAAGCGCAGCTCGGCGTCCATCTCCCACAGCCAGTCGGAGGCTGTCTCGAGATAGCTGGCAAGGCGCTGCTCGCTCTTCCGCAGCCGCCGCTCGGCCTCCACGCGGGCGGTCACGAACTCGGTGAACACCAGCACGCCCGTAACCTTGCCGCCGTAGCCGCGGAAGGGCCGTGCCTCCCAGCGCACCCGCTCGCGGCTGCCGTCTGGGCGGATGAACAGCTCGTCCTCGCCATGCAGCGTGGCACCGGCCAGCGAGCGCGCCAGCGTCTGCCGCCAGCGGTCCGGCGTCTGCGGCAGCAGCTCCTCCTGGCGGCGGCCGGCCAGGGCGGTCTCGTCGAGCCCGTACTGCTCGATCCAGCGCTCGCTCGCCACGACATAGCGCATGGCCGTGTCGAACATGGCGATGGCCACCGGCAGGTTGCGCACGAAGAGGCGCAGACCGGGCTCGCCGGCGCCCGCGTCGTCCGCCGGATCGCTCTCGATCCGCTCGACCAGACCGCGCCGGTGCGGCCGGTCGCGAAGCACGGAGAAGGCGAACGACGCAGCAATGCCCTGCTCGTCGAGCAGCACGAGACGATGCGGCGCCAAGGCAGGGCGATGCTCGAAAAGACCGGCAAGGCCGGCCTGGCCGGCTCCATCCGGCAGCCGGGCGAGAAAGGCAGCGAGGCTCAGCGAGCCGCGGCGGCGGCCCAGCAGATGCAGCGCCACAGCGCCCGATAGGGTAATGCGGGTACGTTCGGGGCTCATCGACCAGCGGCCGATGATCTCCGTCACCGCGCCGAATGCTGCGGGCGTTGTCGGGCTGCCGGCATCCGTCATGGCCACGCCGCACGCATCCTGCCGCCACGGCTCACGAGTCCTGGGGCACCGGTTTGCGTCACTGGATATCTATCAACTTGAGATGGATTGGACTTGCTGCTTGTCCTCGCTATAGTTGCGTTTTTTTGGGCTCGACGCAAGCCGCGGACGTTTGGCGCGACGGCGTGTGCGGGGCGGAGGCCGGAGCCTGCTCAGCGCTCGGGGAAGAGGAAGGGGTCCGGCTGCCAGCGGCGCAGCGGCACCTGCTCGGCGCCCCAGGAGCGGGTGAGCTCGTGGGCATGTACGTCGGTGGCTCCGTGCCGTGTCAAGATGTCCATAGCCCGGCGTTCCTGCGGCGGGTCGCCAACCTCCACGAGGAGCAGCAGCCCGCCGGCCTTGACGTGCTCGGCCAGGGTGCGGGCGTGGCGCCGGCCCAGATAGCGGGCGAGCCAGGCGCCCAGGGCGCCGCCCATGCCGCCCGCGGCGATGGCCGCCGCGACGATCGCGGCGAGGCTGCCGCCGGTCGCCACCACCGCACCGGTCGCGGCGAAGCTGCCCACATAGAAGAGCCCGGCGGCGAGGGCCGCCTGGCCCTCGGCGACCTCGTGGTGCGAGACGAATGTGCCGATCGGCACGCGCGGGTCGTCCTCCGCCTCCCGGATGTCGTCGAGCCGGTGGCCGAGCTTGCGCTCGACCGCCTTGCGGCTGGCCATGATGTTGATCTGGGCGCGGTCGAAACCCTCGCTCTGCAGGGCATCGATGGCGTCCTCCAGGGCCAGGGGGTCGGTGAACACGCCGACCGCCTCGTGCACCTGGTAGTCGATCGCCGAGGGGTCGTCGGGAGCGAGAGTCGAGGTCATGGCAACCTCCGCATGTTCCGGGCGCCCGCAGCGCCGCGCCTGATCCTCCAGTATAGCGACAGAGTGCCGCAGTGGAACGCCACGCAGCGCTGGAGAAGCGCCAGACCGCATTTCTCGCCTCAGGCGACCAGAAGCCCGGCGTCCAGCTCACCCGGGTCGGCGGTGATGGCGGGCAGGAGCCCGATGGCCTCGGGCAGGATCTGCCGGATGTAGAACCGCGCCAGCCCCGGCCAGACTGCCGCGCCCTGGGTCTCGCCGGCAGCGCGGGCGCCGCGCGCCAGGAGAAAGCCCCCGAGCGTGGAGGCGAACAGGCGGAGATAGGGGGTGGCGGCGGCCGCCCGCGCCTCCGGCCCGGCCTCCTGGAGATGGCGGGTGGCACCTTCGAGCGCGCCCAGGGCCGCCCGCAGCGCCTCCTCGAGGCCGGGCCCGGCCTGCGCCAGCTCGCCTTGCAGCTCCTCGAACAGATCCCACGGCAGCCGGCCTTCCGCCATGTCCAGCTTGCGGCCGGCGAGGTCGAGCGCCTGGATCCCGTTGGTGCCCTCGTAGATCGGCAGGATGCGTGCGTCGCGCAGATGCTGGGCGGCGCCGGTCTCCTCGATAAATCCCATCCCGCCATGCACCTGCAGGGCCGCCGAGGCGATCTCCTGGGCGAGGTCGGTGCACCATGCCTTGACCAGCGGGGTAAGCAGCGCCACGCGCCCCTCGGCGCTGGCCCGCTCGGTCGCATCGGCACTGCGCGCGGCGCGATCGACGAAGCTGCCGGTCCAGTAGGCGAGCGCCCGCATGGCGGCGATCTGGGCGCGCATCCGCAAGAGGGTGCGGCGCACGTCGGGAAACTCGGCGATCGTCGCCGGGCGGCCGTCGCGCCGGCCCTGGACCCGCTCGCGGGCATAGGCGAGGGCCTGCTGGTAGGCCCGCTCGGCGAGGCCCAGCCCCTCGTGGCCCACCGCGAGGCGGGCATTGTTCATCATCGTGAACATGCAGCGCATGCCCTCGTTCTCGGCGCCCAGGAGGTAGCCCACGGCGCCCTCCTCGTCGCCGTAGGACATCACGCAGGTAGGGCTCGCGTGGATCCCCAGCTTCTCCTCGAGCTTGAGGCAGCGCAGGTCGTTGCGCCGCCCGGGCGCGCCGTTCTCGCCGGGCAGGAACTTCGGCACGATGAATAGCGAGATGCCGCGGGTGCCCTCGGGCGCCCCGGGCAGGCGGGCCAGCACCATGTGGACGATGTTCTCGGCCAGGTCGTGCTCGCCGAAGGTGATGAAGATCTTCTGGCCGAAGATGCGGTAATGCTCGCCGTCGCGCTCGGCGCGGGTCCGGAGCGCCCCGACGTCGGAGCCGGCCTGGGGCTCGGTCAGGCACATCGCGCCGGTCCAGCGGCCCTCGATCATCGACCGGGCGTAGGTCTCCTTCTGCTCCGGCGTGCCGTGGTGCAGCAGCGCCTCGACCGCCCCCTGGGTCAGCAGCGGGCAGAGCTGGAAGGTCATGTTGGCGGCGTTCCAGATGTCCGCCAGCGCCGTGTTGAGGGTCCAGGGCAGGTCCTGCCCGCCGAGATCCTCGGGGAAGACAGCGCCCATCCAGCCGCCTTCGGCGAAGGTGGCATAGGCTTCCTTGAAACCCGGCGGCGTGCGCACCACGCCGTTCTCCAGCACCGAGCCCACCCGGTCGCCGGTCTGGTTCAAGGGTGCCAGCACATTGGCCGCGAGACGTCCCGCCTCCTCCAGCACGACGTCGGCGAGATCCGGCGTCGCGTGCTCCAGGCCGGGCAGGCCCGAAAGCGTCTCGAAGCCGGCGATGTGGCGGAGGACGAAGCGGATGTCGTCGAGAGGCGGCGTGAAGGCTGTCAACGGCTTGCTCCCGGGGGCTGGATGCGGCGCACGGCGTCTTGAGGCATCTTCGCGCCGTCCCGGGAGGAATCAAGCCGGGAGCAGTCGGCAGGGATGGGGCGGCCCGCAGGGACCGCCCCCGGCGGTCAGCCGTGGCGGAGCACGATGGTCTTGGTGGCGGTGAACTCGTAGAGCCCCTCGAAGCCTTTCTCGCGGCCGTGGCCGCTGTGCTTGAAGCCGCCGAAGGGAAGCTCGATGCCGCCGGCGGCACCGTAGCCGTTGACGAACACCTGGCCGGTGCGCATCGCGCGCGCCATCCGCATGGCCCGGCCGGCGTCGCGGGTCCACACGCCGCTCACGAGGCCGAAGGGGCCGCCATTGGCGAGCGCCACGGCGTCCGCCTCGTCGGCGAACGGGAAGGCCGCCAGGACCGGCCCGAAGACCTCCTCGCAGGCCAGGCTGTTGCTGCGCGGAACCTGGCCGAAGAGGGCGGGGCGCACGTAGAAGCCGCCTTCCGGCAGCCCCTCGGCGAGTTGGCCGCGCGCCAGCACCGGCAGGCCCTCGGCCTCCGCCCGGTCGATGAAGCCCTGCACGCGCTGGGCCTGCTTTGCGTTGATGAGGGCCCCCAGATCGAGGTCCATCTCGTGGGAGCCGACGCGGACCTGGGCGAAGCGCTCGGCGATGCGGCCGGTCACCTCGTCGTAGACGCTCTCCTCGATGAGCACGCGCGAGCCTGCCGAGCAGGTCTGGCCGCCGTTCTGGACGATGGCGTTGACCACCACCGGCACCAGCGCGTCGAAGTCGGCATCGGCGAAGATCACCTGGGGCGACTTGCCCCCCAGCTCCAGCGTGCAGCCGATATGGTTCCTGGCCGCCGCCTGCTGGACCAGCGTGCCCACCTCCGGGCTGCCGGTGAAGGAGACGAAGTCGATGTCGGGATGGCCGGCCAGCGGCGCGCCCGCCTCCTCGCCCAGGCCGGTGACGACGTTGAGGGCGCCTTCGGGAAAGCCTACCTCGAGCGCCAGCTCGGCGATGCGCAGCAGGGTCAGGCAGGCGTCCTCGGCGGGCTTGGCAACACAGGCATTGCCGCCGGCAAGGGACGCGCCCACCGAGCGCCCGAAGATCTGCGCGGGATAGTTCCAGGGCACGATATGCCCGGTGACGCCCAGCGGCTCGCGCGTTGTGAAGACGGTGTAGCCCTCGAGGAAGGGGATCTGCTCGCCGTGCAGCTTGTCGGCGGCGGCACCGTAGAACTCGAAATAGCGGGCGGTGGCGGTGATGTCGCCGCGCGCCTGGCTCAAGGGCTTGCCGGTGTCGCGCGCCTCGAGCTGCGCCAGCTCCTCGTGGTGCTCGAGCACCGCCACGCCCAGCTTGTGGAGCAGGCGGCCGCGCTCGACGGCCGGCGTGCGGCCCCAGGCACCCTCGAACACGGCGCGTGCCGCAGCCACCGCCTCGTCGACGTCCTCGGCCCGGCTGCGGGCGATGGCGGCGTAGACCTTGCCGTCGGAGGGGCAGACCATCTCGATGGTCTCGCCCGAGCGGGCGGCCTGCCAGCGGCCGCCGACGAGGTTCTGGTAAGTGCGCATGGGCTGTGGGTCCCCGGGAAGCGTCTTGCCGCCTAGTGCGGCGTCCGCTCGCGGCGTAGCGCCATCGCCACGGCGATGGCAAGCAGCACTGCCGTCGCAACGTAGATGGTGTTGGCGATGGGGCTCGACACGAGGTAGGTCCAGTCGCCGTTGCTGATGCTGAGCGCGCGGCGCAGGTTGAACTCCATGGCCTCTCCCAGGAGCAGACCCAGCACCACCGGCACGAGCGAGATCTCCAGCTTGCGCAATACGTAGCCGAATACGCCGAAGCCGATCATCATGTAGAGATCGAACGGGCTGTGGCTGATCGAGTAGACGCCCACGAAGCTCGCCATCACGACGATCGGCATCAAGAGCCAGTAGGGCAGGGCCAGGAGCCGGGTGAAGATGCCCACCAGCGGCAGGTTGAGGATCACCAGCACCACGTTGGCGAGATAGAGCGCGGCGATCAGCCCCCAGACCAGCTCAGCCTGCTTCTCGAAGAGCAGCGGGCCCGGCGTGATGTTCAAGGTGATGAGCATCGCCAGCATCACCGCGGTGGTGCCGCTGCCCGGCACGCCCAGGGTCAGCATCGGCACCAGCGCCCCGCCGGCGGCAGCGTTGTTGCCGGCCTCCGGCGCCGCCACCCCCCTGGGATCGCCCTTGCCGAACGTGTCGTTGCGGTTGGAGATGCGGCGCTCGAAGACATAGGCCAGAAAGCTGCCGAGCGAGGCGCCGGCACCGGGCAGGACGCCGGCGATGAAGCCCACCACGCTGTTTCTGAGCATCGCGCCGAACGAGCGCCGCACGTCGCGGTAGGCGCCCCGCATGCTGCCGATCTCGACCCGCGGCTGGTGGGTGCCGGCCGGCCGCTCGAGGAAGATCAGGAACTCGCTGATGGCGAAGAGCCCGACGATGGCGACGATGAAGTCGACGCCGTCGTATAGATGGTAGCTGTCGAAGGTGAAGCGCGGGATGCCGGTGGCCGGATCGAGGCCCACCGTGCCGATGGCCAGGCCGATCATCGCGGCCAGCAGGGTCTTGGCCGGGTTGGCGCCGGTGATCCCGCCGATGGTGGCGAAGGCCAGCACGTAGAGGGCGAAATATTCGGCCGGGCCGAAATGGATGGCGGCTCTGGCCAGGATCGGCGCGAAGAGGGTGAGGCCCACCGTGGCCAGCGTGCCGCCGACGAAGGAGGCCACGCCGGAGACCGCCAGCGCCGAGGCGGCGCGGCCGCTCCGCGCCATGGGGTAGCCGTCGAGCGTGGTCATCACGGCCGGCTCGTCGCCGGGGATGTTCAGGAGGATGCTCGAGATCCGGCCACCATACATGGTGCCGTAATAGACGCTCGAGAGCAGGATCAGCGCTGCGGTCGGCGAGAGCTGGAGGCTGAAGGCCAGCGGGATGAGGATCGCCACGCCGTTGACCGGGCCGATGCCGGGCAGGGCGCCGACCAGCGTGCCGATGAAGGCGCCGAAGAAGCCCAGCGCCAGGTGGAGCGGCTGAAGGGCAACCCCGAAGCCGTAGAAAAGGGCGTTCAGCGTGTCCATGCGATCACCAGGCGAGGAGGCCGAGGGGCAAAGGCAGGCCGAGAATCGGGTCGAACAGCGTCCACAGGCCCGCGCCCAGACCGATGCCGGTGAGCAGGCTGGCGCGCCAGCGCGCCCCCAGCTCGCGGGCGAGCAGCGTCACCGCGAGGAAGGTCGCCAGCGGAAAGCCCAGATCCTCGAGGAGCAGGGCATAGAGCACCAGCACCAGGAGCGCGTTCAGCTGCCGCAGCAGCACGCGGGCACGGGGCCAGGCGGGCTCGGCGTCGGGCCGCACCACCAGCACCAGCGCGAAGAGGCCCAGCGGCACCGCCACGATGCGCGGGAACGCCGCCGGCCCGAGCGGGTCGCCGAAACCCTGCTCGTAGCCGCCGGCGACGATCCCGTACACGAGGGCGATCGCGGCGATCAGAAGTCCCGCGATCCGGTCGCTCACTTCCGGCTGCTCACTTGATGACGCCGATCTCTTTGGAGATGCCGCGCATGCGGGCAGTCTGGTCCTCGACCCAGCTCTCGAACTCCTCGCCGCCGCGCCAGATCGGGGTCAGGCCCTTGCTGACCGCGGTCTCCTGCCACTCCTGGCTGTCGTAGAGCTTCTTCATGACGTCGGCCCAGCCCTGATAGGCCTCGTCGGAGACCTTGCCGGGCAGGTAGAAGCCGCGCCAGTTGTAGCCCACGACATCCACACCCTGCTCCTTGGCGGTGGGCAGGTCGGGGAAGGCCTCGAGCCGCTCGTCGGACATGACGGCCAGGACCCGCACGTCGCCGGACTCGACGAAGCCCGCGATCTCGCCGAAGTCGGTGGCCACGACCTCGACATGGCCACCCAGCATCTGGGTCACGGCCGGCCCGCCGCCGTCATACTGCACCCAGCGGATGTTCTTGATCTGCTCGCCGGTGGCGCCTGCCTCCTTGGCCAGCATCAAGAGGCGGATATGGTCCCAGCCGCCAATGCCGCTGGAGCCCGCCGCCACGGCCACGCCCGGGTTCTCCTTGTAGGCCTGGAGGAGGTCGTCGAGGGTCTCGTACTTGCTGTCGTTGCGGACCAGCACGACGCCCACATCCGCACCCAGCATAGCGAGCCAGCGCATCACGTCGAGATCGCCGGGATAGCGCCCCTGCGCGATCTGGGTGATGCCCACCGTGCTGGTGGCGACGATGAGGTTGGGATCGTCGCTGCGCTTGGCAGCGACGTTGCTGAACGCCACGGCACCCACGCCGCCGGCCATGTTGGTGACCTTGACCGGCTCCTTCACCAGCTCGAGATCGTAGAGGAGCTTGCCCACGGTGCGGCAGGTGAAGTCCCAGCCGCCGCCCGGATCGGCGGGGGCGATGCACTCGACGCTGCTCGGCGTGAAGGCGCTGAGCGACAGCCATACACCGGCAGCCGCGACAGCACTGGTCCAGCGACCCATGGCCATCTTCCGGTCCTCCCTGACGGTTTTTTTCCGAGTAGGACGTTAGCCGTGCTTCGGCGGCTTGGCCATGCCTGCGGTGCGCCTCGCGACGCCGCCGCTCAGATGATCCCCCCGGCCCGCAGCCGCTCCAGCTCGGCCTCGTCGCGGCCGAGCTCGGCCAGCAGCTCGGCGGTATGCTCGCCCAGGCCCGGGGCGGGCCGGGCAATACTGCAGGGCGTGCCGTCGAGCTTGACCGGAAAGCCGGTCATGCGGACCGGCCCATGGCCCGGCTGATCGACCTCGATCACCATCTCCTGGGCCAGGATCTGTGGGTCCTCGAAGACCTCGGCGAGGTTCATCACCCGCCCGCAGGGCACGCCCGCGGCGTTCAGAAGCTCGATCCATTCGCCGCGCTGGCGGGTGGCCAGCCGCTGGTCGACGAGCGCGCGCAGCTCGGGGCGCCGCGCCGTGCGCTTCTCGTTGGTGTCGTAGCGCGGATCGTCGAGGATCCAGGAAAGCTCGAGCACGCCCAAAAAGCGCCTCAGGATCGTCTCGTTGGCGGGTGCCACCGCCACCTCGCCGTCGGCGGCGTGAAAGAGGCCGTAGGGACAGAGGATCGGGTGGTCGTTGCCGGTGCGCTGCGGCAGCCGCCCGGTGGCGAGATATTCGGCCGAGAGATAGGCGAACATGCTGAGCATGCCGTTGACCATCGCCGATTCGACCTGCTGGCCGCGCCCGGTGCGGGTGCGCGCCTGGAGCGCCGCGGTGATGCCGAAGGCGGCGTAGAGGCCGGCCACGAGGTCGGTGAGCGGCGGGGCGGTGCGCAGCGGGTCGCCCCCGGGCGGGCCGTTGACGCTCATCAGCCCGCTCATCGCCTGGGCGATGAAGTCGAAGGCCGGCCGGTCGGCATAGGGCCCCGCGCTGCCGAAGCCGTTGATGCTGCAGCTCACCAGCCGGGGATTGATGGAATCCAGCCGCTCGCGGCCGAAGCCCAGCCGCTCCATCACCCCGGGCCGAAAGTTCTCCACCAGCACGTCGGCCTCCCGCAGGAGATCGGCCAGGATCGCACGGCCGTCCCCGGTGCGCAGGTTCAGCGTGATGGAGCGCTTGTTGCGGTTGAAGGAGGCGAAATACCAGCTCAGCCCGTCGCGGATCACGCCCTGGCCGCGCACCGGATCGCCCTCGCCGGGTGTCTCCACCTTCACCACGTCGGCACCCATGTCGCCCAGCAGCATGGTGCAGAACGGGCCCGAGAGGACCCGCGTGAGGTCGATCACACGGATCCCGGCAAGCGCTCCCTGCGAGGCAGGTGCCTCAGCCATTGGCGGTGGCTACCTCGCCGGTGGCGTGGCGCCGCAGCCGCGGGCCCGCCTTCATCACCTGGCCCGGCAGCTCGCGGCCGATGGCCGCCTCCACGCGATGCGCCACCTCGATGAGCTTCTCCAGATCGACGCCACTCTCGATGCCGCACTCGTCGAGGAGATAGACCAGGTCCTCGGTGCAGATGTTGCCGGTGGCCCCGGCCGCGAAGGGGCAGCCGCCGAGCCCGCCGATGGAGCTCTCGTAGCGGGTGACGCCCGTCTCGAGCCCGGCCAGCACGTTGGCAAGGCCGATGCCGCGGGTGTTATGGAAATGGAGGGTGGGCGCCATCTCCGGCACCGCCTCGCCGAGCGCTCGGCACAGGCCGCGCACCAAAGGCGGCGTCGCCATGCCGGTGGTGTCGCCGAGGCTCAGCGTGCGGATGCCGAGATCGGCCATCTGCCGGGCGATGGCGACCACCCGCCCGTGCGGCACTTCGCCCTCGAAGGGGCAGCCGAAGGAGGTGGCGATGGCGCCCTGCACGGGAATGCCGGCGTCTCCGGCGATCCGGCAGATCCCGGCGAGACCCGCGAGCGATTCCTCGGTCGGGCGGTTGACGTTCTTGCGGTTGTGGGTGTCGGAGGCGGAGAGGAACACCACCATGGCATCGACCCCGGCCTCGGCGGCGCGGGCGGCACCTTTCGCGTTGGGCACCAGGGCGGTGAGCTGCACGCCCGGTCGGCCCCTGAGCGCGGCGATCACCTCGGCAGCGTCGGCGAGCTGCGGCACGGCCCGCGGCGAGACGAAGCTGGTGGCCTCGAAATGCCGCAGCCCCGCCTCGATCATGCCCTCGATGAGGGCGATCTTGGTGGCCGTGGGGATGAGGCCGCGCTCCATCTGGAAACCGTCGCGCGGCCCGACCTCGACCACCGTGACCATGCCGGGGAGGGAAGCCGCCGCCGCGTCGCGACGGGCCGGGGCCGGTGCCGCCATCGTGCTTACTCCGTCTTGAGGATCACCCCCGGATTGAGAATGCCCTGAGGGTCGAAGGCCGCCTTGAGGCGGCGCATCATCGAGAGCTCGACCTCGGACTTGCCGGCCTGCATCGCCTCGCGCTTGAGGCGGCCGATTCCGTGCTCGGCGCTGATCGAGCCGGCGAGCCTGCCGACCTCCTCGTAGAGCCGGTCGAGCAGAACGGGCTTGAGCCGGTCGACCTCGCCCGGCGGGGTCACGAAGTTGAAGTGGAGGTTGCCGTCGCCGACATGGCCGAAGGGAATGAGCTGGACGCCCGGTGCTGCCGGGCCGACCCAGGCCTGCATCCTCTCGATGAGCTCGGGCAGCTCGGAGATCGGCACCGTGACGTCGCTGCGCACGATGAAGCCCATGTGGCGGGTGGCCTCGCTCTGGCCCTCGCGGATCCGCCACATCATGTCGCGCTGGGCGCCGCTCTCGGCCAGCGTGCCGTCCTGCACCAGCCCTTCCTCGAAGGCCTTCTCGAGCACCGCCTCCAGCCGATCGCGCAGCCCGTCGGGGAACGACCAGGCGACCTCGACCAGGACGTGCCAGGGATGCGGCTCGGCCACCGGCCGGCGGACTCCCGGAAGATGCTCGCAGGCGGCCTCGACCCCGAAGCTGGTCAAAAGCTCGAAGCTCGAGATCAGCTCGCCCATCTCCTGCTGGAACAGGGTCAGCAGGCGGACCGCGGTGCGCGGATCATCGATCCCCAGCCACAAGGTCTGCACCTCGTTGGGGGCAGGGGCCAGCTTCAGGGCGGCGGCGGTGATGATTCCGAGCGTGCCCTCCGCGCCGATGAAGAGCTGCTTGAGGTCGTAGCCGGTATTGTCCTTCCTGAGCGGCCTCAGGCCGTTCCACACGCTGCCGTCGGCCAGCACCACCTCGAGGCCCAGCACCAGCGCCCGGCTCATGCCGTAGCGCAGCACGTTGACGCCGCCGGCGTTGGTCGCGAGGTTGCCGCCGATCCGGCACGAGCCCTCGGCCCCCAGCGACAGCGGGAACAGCCGGCCGATCCCGGCGGCGGCAGCCTGGACCTCGGCCAGCACGCAGCCGGCCTCGGCCACCAGGTGGTCGCCCGACGGATCGACATGGCGGATGCGGTCGAGGCGCTGCACGCTCAGCACCACCTGGCGCCCGCTCTGGTCGGGGATGCCACCGACCACGAGGCCGGTATTGCCGGCCTGGGGCACCAGCGCCACGCCGTGCGCGGCAGCGAGCTTCACCAGCGCCGCCACCTCCGCGGTGCTGCCCGGCCGCAGGACCAGCGGCGTGACGCCGCGGTACTGCCCCCAGAAATCGGTGACGTACGGCTCGATGGCCTCGGGATCGCGTACGAGCGCCGCGTCGCCGAGGATGGCGGCGCAGCCCTCGATAAAGCCGGCTGGCAGAGTGGTGTCGTGCATGCCGGCGAAGCTAGGCAGGCGCGGGGGCGGGCGCAAGCGCGACGCACGCCTGCAGCGGGCCTCTCGTTGACACTGCGTTGCCCGCCGCTAGGCTTGGCGCGCCCGGACTCCGGGAGGTATCGCAGGAGGTGACAGAAAGCATGGACCAGGCGGCGCTCAAGGACGTCATCGAGCGGGCATTCGACGCACGCGACGGCATCTCCGCCGAGACAGGTGGGGAGGTGCGCGACGCCGTCGAGGCGGCGCTCGAGGGCCTCGACCGTGGCGAGCTTCGCGTGGCGGAGAAGATCGACGGGCAGTGGGTCGTCCACCAGTGGCTCAAGAAGGCCGTGCTGCTGTCCTTCCGGCTCTACGACATGACCCCGATCGGCGGCGGGCCCGGCGGTGCGTCCTGGTGGGACAAGGTGCCCTCCAAGCTCGCCGGCTGGGGCAACGACCGGTTCCGCGAGGCGGGCTTCCGGGCGGTGCCCGGCTGCGTGGTGCGGCGCTCGGCCTACGTCGCCCCGGGCGTCGTGCTGATGCCCTCCTTCGTCAATCTGGGCGCCTATGTCGACAGCGGCACCATGGTCGACACCTGGGCCACGATCGGCTCGTGCGCGCAGATCGGCAAGAACTGCCACATCTCGGGCGGTGCCGGCATCGGCGGCGTGCTCGAGCCGCTCCAGGCCAACCCGGTGGTGATCGAGGACAACTGCTTCGTCGGCGCCCGCTCCGAGGTCGCCGAGGGAGTGATCGTCGAGGAGGGCTCGGTGCTCTCCATGGGCGTCTATCTGGGGGCCAGCACGAAGATCGTCGACCGCGCCACCGGCGAGGTCCACCAGGGCCGGGTGCCCGCCTATTCGGTGGTGGTGCCGGGCACCATGCCGGGCAAGCCGCTCCCCGACGGCCGCCCCGGCCCCGGCCTCTACTGCGCCGTCATCGTCAAGCGGGTCGATGCCCAGACGCGCTCGAAGACCTCGGTCAACGAGCTGCTGCGCGACTGATGGCGACAGTCGACCCGATCGAGCTCACCCGGGCGCTGGTCCGCTGCCCGAGCGTCACCCCGGCCGAGGGCGGCGCGCTGGCGCTGCTCGAGGAGCGGCTGGCGGCGCTGGGCTTTGCCTGCGAGCGGGTGCGCTTCGAGGCACCCGGCACCGATCCGGTCGACAATCTCTGGGCCAGGCTGGGCGAGGGGCGGCCGCACCTCGCCTTCGCCGGCCATACCGACGTGGTGCCGCCGGGCGATCCCGCCCGGTGGACCGACGATCCCTTCGCCGGCGTGCTGCGCGACGGGCGCATCTGGGGCCGCGGCACCACCGACATGAAGAGCGGGATCGCCTGCTTCGTGGCGGCGGTGGCCGGCCATCTCGAGCGCCACGGCCCGCCTCGCGGGGCCATCAGCCTGCTGATCACCGGCGACGAGGAGGGGCCGGCGGTCAACGGCACGGCGAGGCTGCTGGAATGGGCGGCGGGCCGCGGCGAGCGCTGGGATGCGGCGATCGTCGGCGAGCCCACCTGTCCCGCCGAGCTCGGCGACATGATGAAGATCGGCCGGCGCGGCTCCATGACCGGCCGGCTGGTCGCCATCGGCCGCCAGGGCCACACTGCCTACCCGCACCGCGCCGAGAATGCCGCGCACCTTGTGGTGGCGATGCTCCAGGCGCTGCTGGCCGAGCCGCTGGACGGCGGCAGCGAGCTGTTCGAGCCGTCCAACCTGCAGGTCACCAGCATCGACATCGGCAATCCGGCCGGCAATGTCGTGCCCGAGCGGGCGGTGGCGACGTTCAACATCCGCTACAACGACCGCCACGACGCGGCCTCGCTGGAGCGCTGGCTGCGCGAGCGGCTGGACAAGGCGGGCGGCCGCTACGAGCTGGAGGTGCGCTCGAGCGGCGATGCCTTCTTCACCCGCCCTGGGCCGCTCAGCGACATGCTGGGCCAGGCGGTCGAGGAGGTGACGGGGCGGCGGCCGGAGCTCAGCACCTCGGGCGGCACCTCCGACGCCCGCTTCATCAAGCGCTATTGTCCGGTGGTCGAGTTCGGGCTCGTGGGGCAGAGCATGCACCAGGTCGACGAGAACGTGGCGCTTGCCGACATCGAGGGGCTCACCGGGGTCTATCAGGCGTTCCTCTGGCGGTTCTTCGCGGCGGCATAGCAGTGATCGACGAGATCAAGCGCTCGCTCCTCGGCGCCTGGCTGCTGGCCCGGCAGAACACGCGGGGCATGGAGCTGTTCGATCTTTCGGTCGAGGGCTTCTTCCGCTCCTTCATGGCGGCCCTGGTGGCAGCCCCCGTCTACCTGCTGCTGACGATCGACCGCTACCAGACCGCCGGCATGCCGGCGGAGCTGGGCAGCGTCGTGGCCCTGGAGACGGTGAGCTACGCGCTGAGCTGGATCGCCTTCCCGCTGGTGGCAATCCTGCTCACCCGGCTGCTGGGCCTCGGCCACCGCTACGTGCCGCTGATCGTCGCGGGCAACTGGGCGGCCGTGCTCCAGGTGGGCTTCTTCCTCGTGGCCCTGCTGCTCTCGGCGATCCTGCCCCCGGCAATGCGGGCGCTGCTGCTGTTCGCGGCGACCGTGGCGGTGCTGCTCTACCAGTGGTTCGTGATCCGCACGGCCCTGGGAACCACCGGCGGGACCGCTGCCGGCGTGCTGGCGGTCAACGTGCTGCTCGACACGATCCTCAGCCTGCTGACCGGCAGCGTTGCCCTCGAGGGCGGCTGAGCCTGCGTCTCACGACGCCGACAGCGGCTCCACGGGATAGCCGACGCCCACGAGGAAAAGCCCCTGCGCCGGTGCGGTGGGCCCGGCGGCGCTGCGGTCGCGGGCGGCGAGCGCCTCGCTTATCCAGCCGATCGATCGGCGGCCCTCGCCGACCAGCTTGAGCGAGCCCGCGATGTTGCGGACCTGATGGTGCAGGAACGAGCGCGCGGCGGCGTGGATCTCGATGAGATCGCCGGCGCGGCGGACATGGAGCAGGTCCAGCGTCCTGAGCGGCGAGGCGGCCTGGCACTCGCTGCTGCGAAAGCTGGTGAAGTCGTTCCGGCCGACCAGCGCCTGGGCCGCCTCCTGCATGTGCTCGCTGGCGAGCGGCGCCGGCACGTGCCAGACGCGCGCCGCCTCCAGGGCCGCCGGCGCGCGGCGGTTGAGGATGCGATAGACATAGCGGCGCTCGCGGGCCGAGAAGCGGGCATGAAAGCCCTCGCCGGCGAGCCGCGCCTCGAGCACCGCCACCGGCTGCGGCCGCAGATGGGCGTTGAGCGCCGCCACCAGCCGGTCGGGCCGCCAGCGGCGCTGGAGATCGACATGCGCCACCTGGGCCAGCGCATGCACGCCGGCATCGGTACGCCCCGCGCCGACCACCAGCGGCCGCTCGCCGGCAAAGCGCGCGAACGCCTCCTCGAGAGCCGCCTGGATCGAGGGCGCGTTGTTCTGGCGCTGCCAGCCGCCGAACGGCGTGCCGTCATATTCGATGGTCAGGCGGTAGCGGTACATGCTCAGCCGAGCCGCGTGCCGGGGGGCAGGGCAAAGCCGCGCTGCAGCTCCTCGGCGCTCATCGGCCGGCGGCCGGCCCGCTGGACCCTGGTGACGCGCAGCGCACCCCGCCCGCAGGCGACGGTGAGCGGCCGCTCCAGGACGGTGCCCGGCTCGCCGCTGCCGTCCACCGGCTCCGCCTCGAGCAGCAGCAGCCGCTCGCCGCGGGCCTCGCACCAGCTTCCCGGCGTCGGCGAGAAGGCGCGGATCTGCCGGTCCAGCTCGACCGCATCGCGTGCCAGATCGAGCCGCGCCTCCTCCTTCCTGATCTTGTGGGCGTAGATCACGCCCTGCTCCGGCTGCGGCACCGCCCGGAGCGTGCCGGCCTCGAGCCCCTCCAGCACGCCGGGCAGCATCGCCGCCGCGGTGGCGGCGAGCCGGTCGTGAAGATCACCGGCGGTTGTCTGCGGGCCGATCGGCACCGGCTCCATGGCATAGACCGGGCCGGTGTCGAGCCCTTCTTCCATCTGGAAGATGCTGACGCCGCTCTCCTCGTCGCCTGCCATGATGGCCCGCTGGATGGGCGCCGCACCGCGCCAGCGCGGCAGCAGCGAGGCATGCAGGTTGATACAGCCGAGCCGGGGCGCCTCCAGGACGGGGCGGGGCAGGAGGAGCCCGTAGGCGCCGACCACCGCCAGATCGGCGGCGTGGCTGCGGAAGATCTCCTGCGCCTCGACGCCGCGCAGGCTGCCCGGCGTCAGCACCTCGAGGCCCAGGCGCAGCGCCGACTCGTGGACGGCGGTGCGGCGCTCCTTGTGGCCGCGCCCGGCCGGGCGCGGCGGCTGGGTATAGACGGCGAGGACGCGGTGCGGCCCGCGCGCCAGCAGCTCGAGGCTGGGCACGGTGAAGGCCGCGGTCCCCATGACGACGAGGCGCAGGCTCAAGACTTCGTTTCTCCCGGGGCGCGGTGCGTTCAGGCGCGCAGACGGCGCGACTTGGCCAGCTTGCGCAGGATCATGTTGCGCTTGAGCGGCGTCAGATGATCGGTGAAGAGGATGCCGTCGAGATGGTCGATCTCGTGCTGCAGGCAGCGCCCCAGCAGGCCGGCGGCCTCGATCTCGCGGCTCTTGCCGGCCTCGTCGAGATAGCGCACCCGCACCATGGCCGGGCGCCTCACCTCGCCATACTGGTCGGGCAGGCTGAGGCAGCCCTCCTCGGCGATCTCCTCCTCCTCCGAGCGCCACAGGATCTCGGGATTGCAGAGCCGCAAGGGGGCGTCCGGCTCGTTCTCGCGGCTGACATCCACCACGATCACCCGCCGCGACACGCCGATCTGGGGAGCGGCGAGGCCGATGCCGGGGGCCGCGTACATGGTCTCCAGCATGTCGTCCATGAGCCGGCGCAGCGCGTCGTCGACCGCCTTGACGGGGGCGGCCGGCTTCTTGAGCACCGGCTCGGGCACCTCGAGAATCTGCAAGATAGCCATCTAGAGCTTCCAGCGCCTTCATGGTGGCCGCGGCGTCCTGCCGGCGGCCGGGAGAGAGCCTCAGCCCACCGGCTGGCGCGAGCGCAGCGCCGCGGCGAGGGTCCCTTCGTCCAGATAGTTGAGCTCGCCGCCGACCGGAACCCCATAGCCCAGCCGGGTCACCCGGACGGGGAGCGGGCGCAGCCGCTCGGCGAGATAATGGGCGGTGGTCTGGCCGTCGACCGTGGCGGAGAGGGCCAGGATGACCTCCTCCATCTTCTCCGTCGCGATCCGCCCCAAAAGCCGGTCGATGCCGAGCTCCTCGGGGCCCACCGCGTCGGCGGCCGAGAGGGTGCCGCCCAGCACATGGTAGCGGCCGCGAAAGCTGCCCGCCCGCTCCATCGCCCAGAGGTCCTCGACCGCCTCGACCACCAGGAGCGCATGCTCCTCGCGCCGCGGGTCGGTGCACAGGCCGCAGGGATCGCGGGTGTCGAGATTGCCGCAGCGGCTGCAGCTTCGCGCCGCCCGCGCGGTCTCCTCGAGGGCCTGGAGCAGCGGCGCCAGCAGGGTCTCGCGCCGCTTGAGGAGCGCCAGGACGGCGCGCTGCGAGGAGCGCGGCCCCAGGCCCGGCAGCCGCCCGAAGAGGCGGATCAGCTTTTCGATCTCCGGTGCGGCCATGGCTCAGGGGCGCCCTGCCGGCGAGCCGCTCCTCAGAACGGCAGCTTCATGCCCGGAGGCAGCGGCATGCCGCCGGCGAGCTTACCCATCTCGGCCTGGAGATGGGCATCGATCTTGGCCTTGGCGTCGTTGGTGGCGGCCACCACCAGATCCTCGAGGATCTCCATCTCCTCGGGATCGGCCAGCGACTTGTCGATCTTGATGCCGCGCATCTCGCCCTTGCCGTTCAGGGTGACCGTGACCAGGCCGCCGCCGGACTGGCCCTCCATCTCCGTCTCGGCGAGCTTTTGCTGCATCTCGCCCATGCGCTGCTGAAGCTTTTGCGCCTCCTTGAGCATGTTGGAGAGATTCTTCATGCCTGCTGATCCCGTTGCATGTCGTGATGATCGGTCTCGTCCGAGACCGGGCGTACGTCGATGATGGCCGAGCCGGGGAAGGCTTCCAGCACCCGGCGCATCGCGTCCTCTCCGGCAAGCGCCTCGATCCGCGCCTGCTTTGCCGCCTGCTCGCGCTCCGCCATGGTGGGCTCGCCCGGGGCCTGGCCCAGCGCCACGATCCAGCGCCGCCCGGTGATCCGCGTCGCGGCCTCGGCGAGCCGGCTGGCCACGTCGGGGGGCAGGCCCGGGGCGGGGCGGAACTCGATGCGGCCCGGCTCGAAGCGGATCACCCGCGCACCGCCGTGGAGGAAGGCGGCAAGGGGCTTCTCGCCGCTCCGGCGCAGCAGGGCGATCATCTCCTCGAAGCTTTCCGGCACGGCGTCGCGCGGCGCCGCCTGCCGGGCGGGCTGCGGCACGGGTGCCGCCATCTGCCGCGCCGTGGCCTGGCCGCCGGCCTGCAGCGCCGGCGCCGTGGCACGGCCGGCAGGCGGCTCGCTTCGCGTTCCGGCCGGCGCGGTCCCTGAAGGCAGGGCGCCGCCGCCGCGCAGCAGCCGCGCGATCTCGCCCGGCGGCGGCAGGTCGCTGACGCACGCCAGGCGCAGCAGCACCATCTCGCCGGCGGCCAGCGCCCCCGGGGCGCTGCGTACCTCCTCGAGACCCTTGAGAAGGATCTGCCAGGCGCGCGCCAGCACCGGCAGGGAGAGCTGCCCCGCCATGACGCGCAGCTTCTCGAGCAGGCTCGGCCCCAGCGCGGTGCCGCTCTCGCCGGGCGGCGCACCGGCGGCGAGCCGGCTCAGTGTATGGACGAGGCCCAGCAGGTCCTGCAGCACCGCGGCCGGATCGGCGCCCAGCCCGTAGAGCGCGCCGAACCGGTCGAGCGCCTCGCCGGCGTCGCCCTCGAGGACGGTGTCGAGCAGCTCGACGATCCGCGCGCGGTCGCCCAGGCCCAGCATCTCCTGGACCAGCGCCTCGCCGACCTCGCCGCCACCCAGCGCGATCGCCTGGTCGAGCAGCGAGAGACTGTCGCGCACCGAGCCCTCGGCGGCGGCGGCGACGAGCGCCAGGGCCGCCGGCTCGACGGTCACCTTCTCCCGCGCGCAGATAGCTGCCAGGTGCGCCGCCAGGCCCTCGGGCTCGACGCGCCGCAGGTCGAAGCGCTGGCAGCGCGAGAGAACCGTGACCGGAACCTTGCGCGCCTCGGTGGTGGCGAAGATGAACTTGGCGTGCGGCGGCGGCTCTTCGAGGGTCTTGAGAAGGCCGTTGAAGGCCTTCTCGGAGAGCATGTGCACCTCGTCGATGATGTAGACCTTGTAGCGCGACGCCGCCGGGGCGTAGCGCACGCTGTCCACGATCTCGCGGATGTCGTCGATGCCGGTGCGGGTCGCGGCATCCATCTCGATCACGTCGATCGGCCGCTCCTGCGCCATGGCGAGGCACGAGGGGCACCGGCCGCAGGGCTCGGCGGTGGGGCCGCCCTGGCCGTCGGGGCCGGTGCAGTTGAGGCCGCGGGCGATGATCCGGGCGGTGGTGGTCTTGCCCACGCCGCGGATGCCGGAGAGCAGAAAGGCGTGCGCCACCCGGCCGGAGGCCAGGGCATTGCCCAGCGTCCGCACGAGCGCTTCCTGGCCGATCAGCTCCGAGAGCCGGGTCGGACGGTAGCTGCGCGCGAGCACGCGATAGGCTTGCGGAACCGCAGAACTGTCCATGGGGCGCGTCGGGAACCGGGCGAGGAAGGGGAGAGGAGGCGGAAGACTGGCGGACGACCCGATGCGAAGCTCGTTACGGCTGCTTCCTTCCGGACCTGACCGGGTTGGCGAGAGCACCGTCCGCCGCCAGCCTTCCTGCCCGCAATATCGGCCCTGGAGCCGCCTTGCGCAAGACCGCAGCATGCCGGAAAGTGCCGCAGGCCGCGCGCTTTGGCCAATCCAGGACGAATCTCCATGCTCAGACCTCCGAGCCCGCCGCACGTCTATTCCGGTGCCGCCTTCGACCGCGCCGCCCTGCGACGCCGCGACGCCGCCTGGCTCGAGGCCTGCCGCCGGGATCCCCAGACGCGGATCGTGTTCCTCTCCGGCCTCGCCGTGCCGGTGGACGGGCCCGAGGAGGCGCCGCGCCTGAGGGCGCTGCGCCTGGGCGAGATCGCGGCAGAGCTGCCCGATGAGGCGGTCTTTCTGGGAATCCACGAGGGCGCGCCGCACTTCGCCGTCGACCTGCCGCCGCCGCCTTCGCTGCGCCGCTTCGTCGAGCTGCGCTCGGTGGGCCTCTTGCTGCCGACGGCCGAGGCGGGCCTTCTGGCCCTGGCGCGGGCGCTGCGCCACTGGCACGAGGGTCACCGCTTTTGCGGCGCCTGCGGCGCGCCGACGCGCGCCGTCGAGGCCGGCCATGCGCGCCGCTGCGATCCATGCGAGCGCACCGTGTTCCCGCGCACCGACCCCGCGGTGATCGTGCTCGTCACCCGTGGCGAGCACTGCGTGCTGGGCCGGGCGGGGCGCTTCCCCGAGGGCATGTACTCGACCCTCGCGGGCTTCGTGGAGCCGGGCGAGACGCTGGAGGAGTGTCTTGCGCGCGAGGTCATGGAGGAGGTCGGCATTCTCGTCGAGCGGCCGGTCTACCGTTCCTCGCAGCCCTGGCCCTTTCCGCAGTCGCTCATGCTGGGTTTTCGCGCCGAGGCGCGCAGCGAGGCGATCCGCATCGACCCGGAGGAGATCGAGGACGCCCGCTGGTTCAGCCGCGCCGAACTGGCCCAGCCGGCCCGGCGTCCGGTCCGCCTGCCGTCCGAGGACAGTATCGCCCGTTTCCTGATCGAGGAGTGGCTCGCCGAGGGCTGAGCGCGGCCGAGGCCCTGTCGGCCTGCGAGGAAGGCGATCCGGCGCCCCGCTTCCGGATGCAGGCATCACCGTTCATGGCGAAGCGCTCCTTTCCCGCCCGCGCTGCAGGGGGCGGGATCGCGAGCCTGCCGCCTGTTCCTTGCCCCATGATGAAGGGCAGCCGGGGTTCGCGCCGCGGCCGGTTCTATGCCCGGAGATCCCCGAGCCGCGCGTCCGGATCCGTCACGCCGTGCAGCCGGGCGGCGGCGAGCCGGCCGAAGCGCAGCAGGAGGGCCCGGCGCCGGGCTGCCGCCAGCGGCCGCTCGCGGGCGGCTCGCAGGATCTCGCCATGGAAGCGGTCGGCAACGATCAGCCCCTCCTCCGCCGGCAGCAGGTCGGCCGGAAAGTCGGCGGGCACCGCGAAATAGAACGCGTCGGCATGGTCCAGATAGAGCTGCCATTTGGAATCGCTCAGGAAGTCGTCCCGGCAGCTCTTGATCTCGACCGCCACCAGCCTGCCGTCACGGGCCAGCGCCAGGAGGTCGAGACGGCGGCCGCCGGGCAGCGTCACCTCGGCGAGCGGCGACAGGCCGAGGCTGGCCAGCAGGCGCATGGTGCCCCGGCGTACGCCACTGGTGACGTCGGCGCGGCCGGGCGCGGGGGAAGAGCAGAGATCCATAAAGCGTTTTTTAAGACCCGCGGCGCTAGCCTGCCAGCAGGGTTCGACGATCGGCCAGCGGCAGCGAGGGAAACGGGTGTCCGTCGAGATGACAGGGACGCAGGAGCGGAACGGGCGGGCTGGCAGCGCGGTACGGCGCCAGCAGCTCGAGATGGCGGCCGGCGGAGCGGCCGTGTTGGACATCAGCGACGTCGAGGCGCTGCGCAACGGGCGCTCGCCGGAGGCGCGGGCGCAGGTGGCCGCCAAGCTCGGTCGCCAGTTCGACGCGCTGAGCCGGAGCGGCGAGCGGGACATCGCCCAGGCGGTCCTGCTGCTGCTCGTGCGGGACGTCGAGAAGGAAGTGAGGCGCAGTCTTTCGGAGGCGGTCTCGCGTAGCGTCGAGCTGCCGGCCGAGGTCGCGCGCCGCCTCGCCCGCGACGATATCGAGGTCGCCCGGCCGGTGCTCGAGCGTAGCCCCGTGCTGGCGGACGAGGATCTGGAGGACATCGTCCGCACCAACGCCATGCAGTATGCCCTGGCGGTGGCAGCCCGCGAGCGGCTGTCCGAGCTGGTCGGCGATGCGCTCGTCGAGACCGGTCATCAGCCGGTGGTGGCGCGGGTCGTCGGCAATGCGGGGGCGCAGCTCTCGGGCCGGGCGCTGCAGCGGGTGCTCGACGACTTCCAGGCCGACCGCGAGGTGCGCAGCCGTCTGGTGCGCCGCCCGGAGCTTCCCTACGAGCTGGTCGAGCAGCTGGTCGAGGCGGTCGGCGCCCAGCTCGAATGGGAGCTGCTGCGCGACGGGCGGGTAAGCCGCGATGCGGCCGAGAACCTGATGCGGGCAGTACGCGAGCGCAGCACCATCGACCTCGTCGCCCGCGAGCATGGCGAGCGCGGCGTGGTGGCCCATCTGCGCGAGCGCTTCCTCGCCGGCGATCTCGCGCACGAGGACCTGCTGGGCTTCCTGCGCGACGGCGAGGTGGCGCGGCTCGAGATCGGCCTGGCGCTCCATGTCGATATGCCGGTAGCCCAGCTGCGCAAGCTTCTCTACCAGAGCGACCGTCGCCATCTCGCGGCGCTGTGCGTGCGCGCCGGGTTCGCCACGCCGCACTACCTGATGCTGCGCATGGCGCTCGATCTCGCCGAGGAGACCGTCGGCAAGGGAGAGCGCAATGGCGGGTATGCCCCCGACACGCTCCGCTTCCTGCAGAGCCAGTACGAGCGGCTGCGCGCCGACCCGGCCCAGGTCGCGGCCCTGCTGGGCCTGCCGGCGCCGGCCAGCTGAGGCCCATGCCCGCGGCGCCCCCGCCGGGCTGCTGCTGCGCTCCGGGCGGGAGGCCGGCTCTCCCTCACGCGGGCATTGGCACCCGCAAACGGGCGAGAGCCGGAGACAGGGTCGTCGGTGGGGTCAGCCGCCGGATCCGCGCGGGGTCGTCGCCACCCCAATGTCGCGGCACGAAGCAGGCCCGCCCCTCGCAAAGCGAGCCGTCATCCCGGCGGCGGCCCGGAGGATATGGATGCGCAAGCCTGCGCGCCGTGCCGGTTGCCGCTGTTCCATGCCCCGCACGGCGCGGCCTGGTGCGGGAGCCGATCGCAGCGGCCCGGGAGACGCCGGAGCCGCAGCCGCTCGCGCGCTCCGCCAGCTCGCTCCAGCCGCGGCTCCGGCAGGCGACAGGCAGCCGCTCCCGCTTGCCGTTCCCGGGAGAACCGTCCAGCTCGCCCATCCGGGTGCGGGTGCGGGTGCGGGTGCCGGGTGGCGGGCTGCGTTCCGGCGTTGGGCGAGCTTGCGCGCGGGAGCTGCCGGCATCCCGGTGTGGCGCGCAGAGGGGCCGTCGGGCGGTGTGGTCGGGGCCTGCTCCGGCATCGGGACGAGCCCGTGAAGGGCAGGTGGATGCGACCCGCCGGATTTCAGACAGCGGCAATTCCTTCGCCCCGGCGGCACGGTGGGTACAAGCGAGAGAGGGAGCGGCCTGCTGGCGCCTTTAGAGCGCTATCCCAGCTGATTGTATCGCGGGAGATTCCCTTCGAGCTGAAGTTTTGCTTCAAGATGTCGGCCGGGGGAGGAGGCCGGCTTGCATGGCGAGAATGCTGTCCCTCGATCTTCGGGTACGGGTGCTCAAGGCGGTGGCGGAGGGGGCCAATCACCGCGCAGCGGCGGCGCGGTTGGGTGTCAGTGCGGCCAGCGTGAGCCGGTGGCGGGCGCTGGAGCGGACGCGGGGCGATGCGCGGCCCGGCCGGCTCGGCGGCGACCGCCGCTCGGCGCGCATCGAGGCGCAGGGCGGGCTGATCGGCGAGCTGCTGGCGGCGACACCGGACATCACCACCGAGGAATTGCCGAGGAATTGCGCGCCGCCTTGGCCGAGCGCGGCCACCGTTTCGGCTACGGCACGCTGCAGCGGTTCTCCCGCCGTCACGGCCTGACGCGAACATATGGCCCGCCCCGTTTGCAAGAGGGTTGAAGGCTGGTCCTGTCCGGTCTGCGCCAACGTATCCGGTCTCA
>JARGEQ010000004.1 GCA_029211145.1 Marinimicrococcus flavescens | reverse complement strand
CTAAGAGCCCGGCTCAAAACTCTATGAGGCGTGGCAACACCTTGCGAGGCGGCGCGTGGTGAGGCGGATGTGGGCGACCATCATCCAGCCTTCGGCGCTGGCGGTGGAGGTTTCCCGGTCCTTGGCGAGACGGCGGCACCGGCCCAGCCAGGCGAAGGTCCGCTCCACGACCCAGCGGCGGGGCAACACCTCGACGCCTTTCGCGGTGTCGGACCGCTTGATGATCTCGATGGTCCAGTCCCCCATCTTGCCGAGCGCACGAGGGAGCTTTTTTTCCGGCGTAGCCGCCATCGGCGAAGATGTGGCGCAGCCAGGGAAACGGCTTGCGGATAGAGGCCGGAGCTGCCGGAGCGCCGTCACGATCCTGGATGTCCGCGCCATGGACGACGGCCCCGACCATGCGGCCCAGAGTGTCGGTGACGATGTGGCGCTTGCGCCCCTCGATCTTCTTGCCCGCGTCGTAGCCCCGCACGCCGCCGCTCTCCGTGGTCTTGACGCTCTGGCTGTCGATGATCCCGGCGGTGGGGCTGGCCTCCCGGCCTTCAAGCTCGCGGGTGGCCGCCACCCGGTGAAGGTGGATGGTGCGCAGCAGGCCGCTGTCGCGCCACGCGTGGAAGTACCGCTGGACGGTCGAGGGCGGCGGAAACTCGCGGGGCAGCATCGCCCACTGGCACCCCGTCGAAGCCATGTAGAGGATCGCGTTCATCACCTCCCGCAGATCGGTCGTCCGTGGCCTGCCGACCCGCCGTGCCGGCGGCATGAACGCCGCGATCAGTCTCCGCTCACGGTCCGTCGGGTCGGTTGCATAGCGGACGCTCCGCCGGGCATAGTCGCGGCGAGCGGTTTCAGTCCAAGGCATCCTCGGCTCCGTGCTGTGTGGCAACGGAACGGAATCACAACCCGCTGAAACCGCTCAACTCTTTTCGGGTTGGGCTCT
>JARGEQ010000039.1 GCA_029211145.1 Marinimicrococcus flavescens | reverse complement strand
GGAGCATAAATGTCTGAGGAGCTGACTAACGATTATGAGCGATAAAGTAAACGAGCAGGAATTGTTGGAAGTGCTGTCCGCCCAAACGAAGGTTGATCCGAAGCTGATCAAGCTGGTGCTGCAGCATGAGCAGAACTTTATCAACAAGGCCAAAGCCAACAGCAAAGGCGAGGTTGATATAGACAACGATGATCTGGTTGATTATGTCACTGCCCAGCGTGATGTGAAGCTGGACGAACTGACCGTCGAGAATATTCTCGATGCAGAAATGGACTACCTGATGGACAAGGGGCTTGCAGGGTATATTGATTAGCAACCTTGCGGCTGGGAGCGGCTCATGGTTCACTCCGGTTGAAGCATGGGCCGCTGCCCCAAAAATAGTTTGCCGTTTTCTTTGCTTTCGATAAATTAATGTGCTACAATGAGGTCAATCATAAATTTAACCCTTAATTCACATATTGTAAAAGGTTATCATTTGTGCGTATGAATCCTTTTCCAATGTGTGAATTTTTATT
>JARGEQ010000038.1 GCA_029211145.1 Marinimicrococcus flavescens | reverse complement strand
TTTTGCACCTAATTTATGTAATTCATAGCAACTAGTAGCATTAACAACATTTAGAGAATAGTCCGTAACAAACCGATTCGTTTCTCTGTAGTGATAAATTCCGCCATATCCTCCGATTAGTAGCTGCCCTTCTTTTTCCTTATAATCATTCTGATTTCTTCTAACAACGTTTTTAAAATAGATTTCCTTAATTCCACAGCTCACGCAAGCATCGTACTGCTCTTTAGTCGTTACAGAGGCCGTAAGGTATGGTTTTTCAGGGGCAAAGCTTATTTTTTCTTTTGCTTCCACAGCCTTGGTTCTTTTCTCTTGGCTGTTAAGCTTTAAGTCATATAAGCCCAGTACAATATCTCTTCTTGCTGCATTTAACAGTTTAGCTGGAATAAATGCATTGCATTCCTCAAACTCAACATGATTAAGTTCGAATATCGTATCATTTAATCTTGAGAACTGCTTGATTACCTGGTCTTTTGTTGTTGGATTATTAATGGCTTCGCCTAGTGTTTCCTCACTCTCATAAAAATAATGAAAGCCTAAGCCCTCCGCATCTATGAAAAGCTTTGAATCCGGACTTGCATATACTCTAATATCTAGGTTAAACCGCTTAAATTCTTTTTCCAGCGATGATTCTAATTCTTTGTTATAGAAATAATCCTTCGTTTTATATACTAAATCTCCTGTAGACAACTTTTCTTTGACTTTGATGTAGCAGACATCCTCTGCTTTGTTGATTAATTCGCCGTTTTTATCGTACAGTTTTGCAACTGTTAAATTAACATCCTCATGGTTGTGACTTATTCTGATGGTATCGTTTTGGTTTAAAGTACGTGTAAGGGTTATTTCATACCT
>JARGEQ010000037.1 GCA_029211145.1 Marinimicrococcus flavescens | reverse complement strand
TGCCCGCCAGCGTATTGCCCTGCTGCACGGCTTCCAGCTGCGTAAAGATATGTACCTGGAGCTTGAACAGCTGCTGCTGAAGGACTTTGAGCCGCTGCTCGCAGAATATATCGGCGAAATCGCCAAGGTCCGGCCTGACCTTATCAAAGACCGTACACTGCGCTATGTGAAGAATTATGAAGCTCAGATTCTTGAAATGGATAAAGGTGCAGCCATCCTGGCCGGTGTCGCCGGAGCGGCTGTACGCCTGAAGCGTTACGCGCTGCTCTACTCCGGAATGATCGGAAGATACATACAGGATCTGCCCAAGGACCGTTTCATGCGTTTATCCAGGATGATCTCCGCCAGCCCCTACGATGCCTGGAACGGCCTGGATCTTAAGGTCGCGGAAGTCCGTGAAGCCAAATACCGGTGGGACCCTGAATCTTGAGTAAGGTACTGCAACATTTAAGAGTACTTTAATCAAGAAGAAGCGGCTGCACCGTCCGAAATCAGGACGGCACCGGCTCCGCGAGAAAGGGGCTACTATAATATGACGTTTAAACAAGCCATATCCCTGCGGAA
>JARGEQ010000036.1 GCA_029211145.1 Marinimicrococcus flavescens | reverse complement strand
AGTTTATATGAAAGTGCAGGTGAAATAGGATGGAATTTTTGAAAGCCGGAGATACTATCAGCGGTCAAGAGGGCCGGGCATATGCCACAATTGATGGTCAAGTTGAAGAGATGTTTTATGTCAAAAAAATAGAAGCTAAAGCTGATAAAAATAAGGCTGAAGTGAAAACTCTCGGTCGTCGCGGCACGCAGCATAAAACTACTGGATGGTCTGGCACCGGGAGTATGACAATTTACTATGTGACAAGCCTTTTTCGAAAGCTGATGATCGATTATATCAAAACCGGTAGGGATACCAACTTTGATATTACGGTAGTTAATGAAGATCCGGGGTCAACAATTGGTTCACAAACAGTAACTCTACTGGGCGTCAACCTTGACAGTGTGGTCATGGTTTCCCTTGATACAGAATCGGAAGCTCTGGAAGAAGATGTGGATTTCACATATGAAGACATCGACATGGGTCAAATGTTTAACGCACCAGCTAACTAAATTACAGGAGGAATGATTGACATGAACTTGCAGGATTTTTTGAATGCTAACCCAGTTGACGGTCTGACAGAGGAAGTCGCGGT
>JARGEQ010000035.1 GCA_029211145.1 Marinimicrococcus flavescens | reverse complement strand
TTCTTTCACTTTCACGCGCAGAGTGCGGCCTTTGTAGTCGCTGAAATCTTCTACGAAGTGACGTTCTACCATGGAAGCCGGAATAAATCCGCGCGCGCCGACATCAGCTACGAGGCCGCCCTTGACAACGTCAGCCACAGTAACTTCGAACGCTTCCTGGGAAGCAAAATACTTTTCCAGATCTTCCCATGATTTCTCGCTGTCAATTGCACGTTTGGAGAGAACCAGGCTTTCCTTGTTGTCATTGATGCTGACAACTTTGCATTCCACCTCTTGTCCTACTTCTACTGCTGCTGCAGCGTTGTCCAGTTGTACGGAGGACAATTCGCGAATAGGAATAACGCCGTCGTATTTATATCCAATGCTTACATAAGCTTGGTTATCTTCGATTTTGACGATTGTTCCTTTCACGGTATCGCCTTTTTTCAACGAAATGATTTCCAAACCTTCTTGGCTTGTCACTTCTTCAACAGCGGATTCCACTGTTTCTGTTGCTTCTACGGCTTCATTGTTCTCAACATTAGCCGCAGCTTCCTGATTTCTAGTTTCTTCAGACATGTGATT
>JARGEQ010000034.1 GCA_029211145.1 Marinimicrococcus flavescens | reverse complement strand
GATTCAGCCGCAGATGGATGGCCTTCGCATCAACCCATGTGTTCCTTCCAGCTGGAAGGACTTCTCCATGGCGCGGGAATTCCGCGGTAAGAAGCTGAACATTCAGGTAGAGAACAAAAACGGCGTCCAAAAAGGGGTTACCCGTATCGTCATTAACGGCGAAGAAATTCAAGGCGACCTGATCCCGGTCGCCAAAATGAAGGCGGAAAATAACGTGCTGGTTATTATGGGATAAGGCTTATTTACACAGAACGTTCTTCGCAAGTTCCTTCATTGAAGACGTTACAATAGCTGCAACCTCCCTCCAATTCGGACGGAGGTTGTTTTCTTTACTTCATTTACATCATAAGGAAACATTGCTTCACTTCGTACATGAAACTACTAATGATATAGCTTCCTTCCTGAATGAACTGAATAAACAAAACAGATATATTGAAGTTCAAGGAACTCGTGTCATATAAATCTTTTCAATCACTATGTACACCCCTGAATAGCTGTTTAATGAAAAAAGA
>JARGEQ010000033.1 GCA_029211145.1 Marinimicrococcus flavescens | reverse complement strand
GCAGCGCGTACACGAACAAAACGATGAACTTCCACTCCGGTGAAGTCTCTACCGTCACCATTGAGCCGGCGGCAGACGATGAGGTCCGCCAGACCATTGCCGTCATGGGCGGTGAAGACTGGGGCATGTGGATCGACCAGCTTCAGGAAGCAGGCGTACTTGCAGATGGGGCTACTACCGTTGCTTATTCCTATATCGGACCGGAAATTACCCACCCGATCTATAAGGATGGTACGATCGGCCAAGCCAAAAATGATCTCGAAAAAACAGCAATCTCTTTAAACGACCAGTTGAAGCCACAAGGCGGCCGTGCCTTTGTCTCCGTCAATAAAGCTCTGGTTACCCAGTCAAGCTCGGCTATCCCTGTGGTGCCGCTTTATATTTCAGCACTGTACAAAGTGATGAAGGAAAAAGAGCTGCATGAGAACTGCATCCAGCAGATGTACCGTTTGTTCGCCGGGCATTTATACAACGGCGGCGAAGCTGCTGCTGACGGCAGCCACCTGATCCGGATCGACGATTGGGAAATGCGTGAGGATGTTCAAGCCGAAGTAATGCGCCGCTGGACCGAGCTGGAAACGGATAATGTCCCT
>JARGEQ010000032.1 GCA_029211145.1 Marinimicrococcus flavescens | reverse complement strand
TTCAAGATTCATCTCTTCGTACTTGAATCCGGTCAGACGGATGCCCAGGTTCCTGATATCATCAACTATGTCAATTACACTTCTCTCTCCGGTTGAGATAAGCATACTGATATGTTTGCCTTCCACGGCTGCCTTGGCGATACCGGAGATTTGCTCTAGCTGGCCCAATGCCGCTTCATTTCCTTCACTATAATCTACCGTCAGCGTATCGCAGGCCTTCAAGTTCAGCTTGAGCTCCTCTTTGCTCCCCAGCGCAATAAGGGAACCATGGTCGATTATCGCAAGCCGCTTGCACAGATACTCCACTTCTTCCATGTAGTGGCTGGTATAGATAACCGTCATGCCTCTGTCCTGGTTTAATTTCTTTACCGTTTCCAGAATATGATGCCGGGACTGGGGGTCGATCCCTACCGTAGGTTCATCTAATACGAGCAATTTAGGATCATTCATCAACGCGGCACCGATATTGACCCGGCGTTTCATTCCTCCCGACAGCTCGGACACCGCCTGGTTTCTTCGTTCTTTTAGTCCAATGATGTCCAGAACTTCCTCGGTTCTGCTCTTCAATCTGCTGCCGTAAAGTCCATATAGACTGCCAAAGAACT
>JARGEQ010000031.1 GCA_029211145.1 Marinimicrococcus flavescens | reverse complement strand
GCGTGCGGGACACGAAGTTGCGACGCGAGATAGGCGCGTTCATCTGCAAGCACTCTCCAAGCCGGACAGGATGGCAGGATCCAGGACGTGTCTCGTCTTTTGCCAGCCACTCCTGTGGCGACGCTGGACCTGTTGCTATCCGTGTTGTTGGCGCGGCCACCCCAGAATTTGACGGACGAGGCCATGTTACTAGGCCCGGTTCCGGCTGGCATCAGTGGACGCCTGTCTGAAGCTTGCGGCTGCGTTCTGGGGATGCTTCGTAATTATCGCGCGGAGGTAGCACAAGATTTTTCTCTTCTCAATTATGCTGATTGTATGTTTAGAATGAGAAAAATTTTATTTAATTTATAGCTCTCTTCGTCTCGCAATCCCGGATGGGTGCGGTCGCGAAACTTATCGAGGCTGCTGCTTTCCCGATGCAGGAAATACTCCCCCCTCCGCGGTCCCGGACACCACCGAAGCGTCGAACCACCGCCGTGCGCAGCGCTCCTGCATCGTCTCGACACGCAGGCGCCGGTCGCCATGATCCCCCGCGCGTCTGCGATTCCCCGTGACTGGGTGGTGACCTCACTGCGCGCCGTCGGCAGCCGCTCGGTCCCCATCATTGGCGCTATGGCAGCACGCCCCATGGCGCACGACCGGCTGCGCCGGGAAAGGATCGCGACGGCCTGGACTCGATCAGAGCCAGAAGGCCGCGACGGCCGCCAGGGCCACGGCCGACTGGAAATTCGCCGCGAGCTTGTCGTAGCGGGTAGCGATGCGGCGGAAGTCCTTGAGACGGTTGATGGCCGCCTCGACGCGCCAGCGCTCGCGGCAGGCGGGGGGATCATGGCTCACCGGCCGCTTGCGGTTGCGGCGGTCGGGAATCACCGGCTCGCTGTCGCGCTCGACGATCTCCCGCCGCAGGTGGTCGGCGTCGTAGCCGCGGTCGGCGATGATGCGTCTCGCGGGTCCGGCCGCCGCCAAAAGCTCGCCCGCCATGCGGATGTCGGCAGTGTTGCCGGGCGTCAGGATGAGGGCGAGCGGTCGCCCAAGAGACGGGGGCGAGGTGGATTTTCGTGGTCCGGCCGCCCCGCGAGACGCCGATCGCCTGCTTTTGGGCCCCCCTTTTCCGCCGCCGGCGGAGCGGTGCGCGCGCACGTAGGTGCTGTCGATGGCGACGCTGCCGCCCAGCGCCCCGGCCTCGGCCAGAGCCTCGAGCAGCCGCCGCCAGATCCGCCGCCGGGACCACCGGTTGAAGCGGTTGTAGACGGTCGTGTAGGGCCCGTAGGCCTGCGGGCAGTCCCGCCACCGGCAGCCCGAGCGCAGCACGTGCAGGATCCCGCTGATCACCCGCCGGTCGTCGACCCGCCGCGCCCCCGGCTGGTTCTTCGGCAACAGCGGCTCGATCACCGCCCACGCCTCGTCGTCCAGCCAGAACAGCCCCTGCATCGTCACTACCCTCTTGCCCGCCGATGCGACGCTTGAATCAACGGTTCGGCGGTGGATCAAGAGGGTGATTGGGTACAGAGCCTGGCATTACAGTTGCGTTTTTGTTGACCTCTGAATCCATGGGTTTTCATGATTCGGAGATCGTGGATGACGGGATTATCGATCGAGGCGACGTTGGAGCTTTGGGCGTCCTCGCTGCGGGCTGTGAAGGCGCGGATGCGGCCGCTGTTCCGCCAGGAGCGGGCGGAGGCCGCCGGCGATGCCGGTCCGTGGCGTCAGCAGGCCATTTTGGGTCGCGGGTGCCGGGATGCCGATGCGCTGCGCGACATCGTTCGCGATTACGCGCTGGAGACACTGGCTGATCCTGATGCCGTGCTGGTGCTTGATGAGACCGGTTTTCTCAAGCAGGGCCAGGCGTCGTGCGGGGATGCCCGTCACTACACCGGCTCGGCCGGCAAGATCACCAATTGCCAGATCGGTGTCTTTGCATCCCCAGATCGGTGTCGTTGAATCCCCTGTCGCGCGCCACGGGCACGCCTTCATCGGCCGGGCGCTCTGTCTGCCGAAGGCCTGGACGGCCGATCGGGACCGTAGGGCCAAGGCCCATGTGCCTGGCCATGTCGGCTTTGCAACCAAGCCGGCGCTGGCGCTGGCCATGATCGAGCGCGCCATCGCCTCGACCGTGCCCTTTTCCTGGGTTGCGGCCGACAGCGTCTACGGCGTCGGCGAGATCGAGACGGCGCTCAAACGCGCCGCCAAGGGCTATGTGCCGGGTGTGAACGCCAACCATCTCTTCCGCTCATGGGGCAAACCACTGGCTGTGGCCGGAACGGCGAAGGATAGTGCCGAAACCTTGTCCGAGGGTGCCTGGCGCCGCCGGTCGGCCGGCGAAAGGAGCAAAGGCCCACGCTTGCATGATTGGGGCGATCTCGACGCCGGTGATGTCGATGCGAAGCTCCCCGGCATCTGGACACGCGGGCTTTTGATCCGCCGCAACATCGCCGATGGCGATCTTGCTTTCCTCACCACCTGGTGTCCGATCGGCACATCCATCGAAACACTGGTGACGGTGGAAGGACATCGCCGGGCGATCGAGGACAGCTTCGAGACCGCCAAGAACGAGCTCGGGCTCGACCACAACGAGACCCGCTCCTGGCATGGCTGGCATCGCCATGTCTCGTTGGTCATGCTCGCCTTCGCCATGATGGCGGCGATCCGCTGCCAGGCCAATGCCGCGCCGCCCCCAAAAAGCATGATGAAACGACCACAGCAGCACCGGCGCTGATCCGCTGGTCAGTCCAGGAAATCCGACGCATCGCCACCCGCCTCGCACGGGCGCGTATCGAGCCGTCATGCATCATCGCCTGGCCGCTCTGGCGACGAGCACACCAGGCCGCCGCACGACGAGCACCTCTCAAATCAAAAACGCAACTGTAATGCTAGGCAGGCATGGTCTTCAGTAAGGCAGGAGAATGTCGAGGATCTGGGCGCCGTAGCGGGGCTGCTGAACGTCGGTGATCTGGCCACGTCCTCCGTAGCCCACCCGAAGCTCGGCGATCTTTTCGTGGGTGATGGTGTTGCGCGGCGTGATGTCCTCGGGACGGACCACGCCGGCCACGAGGATTTCGCGGATCTCGAAGTTCACCCGCACCTCCTGGCGCCCCTCGACCACCAGATTGCCGTTGGGCAGGACCTGGGTGATCAGGGCCGCAACGTTGAGGCGAATCTGTTCCTCGCGTTCCACCGCGCCACGGCCGAGATTGCTCATGCTGCTGCCCGCGGCAACCAGCGAGGCGGGGTCGATAGGGCTGCTGGACGGGCTGGGCAAGACATTGTCGAACCGGGTCTCGAGGCCAAGGACCCGGCTCAGGCCGAGATCGTCGGCGTTCTTGCGGGACCGCGTGCTCTGGTTGTTGAGCTCGGCCTTGTCGCTGATGGTCACCTGGACCGTCAGGATGTCGCCCACCCGTCGGGCCCGCTGGTCCTTGAAGAAGCCGCGGGCACCACTGCGCCACAGAGAGCTGGGGCCGGCGCTGGTCTGCGGCTCCGGCTCCGGCATGGGCAGCGTGACAGGGCGGTAGCCGCCGCGGTCCACGGGATTGTCGATGGGCCGCAGCGGCGGCGGGCTGCCCACCTGCTGGAGGCGCTCGGCCACCGTGCAGCCGGCGACCAACAGCATCGCCAGCAGCCCGGCAGGCGGAGGGAACAGCAATGGCCACCTCATCGGTGCACCGGCGAGCCGGTGAATGCGAAGCCGCCGAATGGCGCGGCAGGTACTTGCCCGGGCAGCTGCCGTGATAACCAGGCGCGTCCATCGGCCGGCCAGGGACAGCACGTCTCCATGGTCGCAGACATCAAGGGACGCGAACGGACGGCGGGCCGTAGCGCCAACGACCCGGCACCAGAGCGCTGCTCATGCGCGACGTTCGCGCTCTCAAGGCTCAGGCGAGGTCGTTCCGGGCCCCGCGAGAACCGCGCATGCTCTTTCGAAAGAAGCTGGACTAGAACGACCCCGGCCACACCATCCTCTTCATTCCCTATGCCGTCGAGCGGCCTCCAGGGCGCTTCGGGGTTCCGCACGACAGCCCGGGCCCGGCGGGCTTTCCGGCGTGGTGCGAGCGCTTCGACGAACCAGCCGTCGTGCCGCCGATCACCCTCCGCGGCAGCCCACTCGCGGCTGATGAGCCGCCGTGCCCGATCCGCCTCCATGCCAGAGGCCAACGCCCGGCAAGCCGCGACGTCGGCAGCATGAGCATGTCGCCCCCATAGGGCTTGCCGCCCAGGACCCTGGGCACCGGCAGCCATCACTTCTGTTCCTTCACCGCGGTGCGCAGCGGCGGGGGGCTGATAATCCCCCGTCCCGTTCTCCCCCATCAGTCGCGCCTTCCCCTCGGGAGCTCCTGAGCCCGCACCGCCGCCATCCACCTCGCCGCCGCGGATAGCTCGCCAGAATGGCAAGGCGCGGCGGGTTGCCGCCAGAAGTACCTTGCCGCCTGCTACGGTACGCATGGCTGTTGGAGGCGACATGCCACCACGGTGCCGATCGGCCGACGGCATGACCCCTCTGCCGCGCCGGACGAGGCGGACGCAAAATGCAAGATCGGCCGCCCCGTCGATGCCGGCCTCGAGCGCCTCGCCACCGCGATCGCCTGTCCTTGCCTTCCCATGAGCACCGCCGGCGCTCACGCCAGCGGTAATGACCCCAGCACGCGGCTTGCCCCCTCGAGCCAAACCCGTGCCCCTCAGTGTTGCGCGGATGTCGGCCCGGCCCCATCGCCGAGGTCCTGTGGGCCCCGAGGTGCGGTCGGCGCACTCTTCGTGAGCGAACGGCAGTCTTGCCACGACGCCCGCCGCTGCCCGGCTCCTCACGCGCCCGCGAGAAGCTGCGGCACGAGCCTGGCATGAGCGTGCAGCCATAGATTCCGTCCTGGAGTTCCCAGGCTCGCCCTCGGCCCGGGGCATGCCTTGCGCGCGCCCACCCGCCGTCATGGCCGTGATGGAGTGCTGGCGTGCGGGCCTTCCCCTGCCGCGGGCGTCGCCGGCGGCGCTTGCCCACCGGCAGGCTGGCGAGCCGTGCGAGGCAGGGCCCCATCCGGGCCGATCCTCCGCCGCGCCCTGATCTCCACTCGAAATGCCAGAGCCAGCCACCAGAAACGTCATGGGCGACGCCTCCGGACATGACCCGGGGCCGCAGAGGGCAGGACACGAGTGGGGTCGGGAAGCGCTTCGACGCTGCTCGGCCCGGTCACCCTGGCGCTGACCGGACGGGCGCTGTCGGCGTTGACCACCTCGACCGTCTCGCCCAACGCCGCGTCGGCAGCGGCAATCCCGCGGGCGGTGATCTGCAGGCCGTCGCTCGCAAAGTGAATGGCCACGGACTCGCCGCGCCGCACCAGGCGTGGCGCTCGTAGATCCGTCTGCCGCAGCGGCCTTCCTGGCGACAGCCGCCGCAGCGTTTCCCGGCCCGCGACCTCCTGCCAGTTCAACACCGTGTCCTCGGCGAGCAGGCTTTCGTCGAGCCAGCCCGGTTCGAGATCCCGCTCGCCCAGGACATGCCCCGCAGGTAGCGATCGGGCAGCCACCGGCACCTCGATGGCGGCACGGATCTCGCCGGTGAGGAGCAGCTGGTTCACCGGCCCGTCCTCGACCTCGACCTCGACCTCGGCGGTGAAGCGGAAACCCGCGCGGTGCAGCGTCACAAGACGCAGCGCCACTGGTCGCGAGGCAGAATTGACAAGCGGCAGACGGGGCGTCGCCACCCGGGCCACAAGGCGTCGGCCCGCCGTTGGCGCGGGAAGGGCGGGCGTGAGGAGCATCTGCACGTTGTCTGCGCGAAGAGCCTCGCCAGACGCCAGACGCAGCGGCTCGCCGGCGGCGGCATGCAGCGGCAGCTGGACCAGCAGGGCGAGCATCGGCAAAGATCGCGTCAGCCGCATGGCGGTCAGCGCAGCTGGGTGACAGTGGCCATCATCTCGTCGGAGGCGGAGATAACCTTGGAATTCATGTCGTAGGCTCGCTGGGCAGCGATCAGGGCTGTGATTTCCTGAACGGGGTTGACGTTGGAGCCTTCGAGGTAGCCCTGCAGGATGGTGCCCAGACCGGTGCCGCCCGGCGCCCCGAAAATCGCCTCGCCGGAGGCATCCGTCTGCTGCAGCAGGTTGTTGCCGATCGCCTCGAGGCCGGCCGGATTGACGAACGTCGCAAGCTCGAGGCGACCGAGATCGACCATGCCGGCCTGGCCCTGGAGCTTAGCGGTCACCAGACCCTCGGGATTGATGGCGACCTCCACGGCCTCCGCGGGCACCAGGATGCGCGGCGATACCGGGTAGCCGTCGGCCGTGACGATGGTGCCGTCGGGTCCGAGCTGGAAATTGCCGGAGCGCGTGAAGGCCGGCTCGCCATCAGGGGTCTCAATCACGAAGAAGCCGTCGCCCTGGATGGCGAGGTCGAGCCGGTTCTCGGTCCCCAGGAGGTCGCCCTGGCCATGCACGCGGTAGACTGCGGCGGCCTTGACGCCCAGGCCAAGCTGCACGCCGGCCGGCAGCACGGTGCCGCTGTCCGAGCTCTGCGCTCCGGTCTGCCGCTGGTTCTGGTAGAGGAGATCCTGGAACTCGGCCCGCCGGCGCTTGAAGCCGGTTGTCGTCATGTTGGCGATGTTGTTGGAGATGACCTCGACATTGAGCTGCTGGGCCATCATCCCGGTAGCAGCCACGCTCAGGGCGCGCATTCACGTCTCCTTTCGAGGGATGCTGAGATCGACATGGACAGGCTCAGCTTTCACGCCCGGCCGCCCGCTCGATCACGCTGCGGGCGAGGCCGTGATGGGTGTCGACAAGACGTTGCGTGGCCTCGAAGGCCCGCAATGTCTCCATCAAACGGGTCATCTCCATGATCGGCTGGACGTTCGAGCTCTCGAGGCTGCCCTGGACGACACGGCGGCGCTCCAGCGGCGGCGGTGCCTGCTCGCTGGCATAGAGGCCGGCGCCCTCCTCGCGCAGCACTGAGCGGTCATCCGCCTCGACCATCCGCAGCCGCGCGATCGGCCCCCCGCGGCCCATCAGGGTACCGTCCGCCGTCACCTCGACGGCACCATCCTCGGGACGGATCACGACGGGCGCGCCGGCTTCCTCGAGGAGCTGATGGCCCTGGGGCGTGACCAGATTGCCGCCGGCATCGAGCCCGAAATGGCCAGCGCGGGTGTAGCGCTCGCCCTGCGGCGTCATGACCGCGAACAAGCCGGGACCGCTGATCGCGAGGTCGAAACGCTCGCCGGTAGCGAGTAGGGGTCCCATGGACGGGTCACGGGCCTCGCCGCCAATCCCTGTGAAGGCCAGGGTACCCGGTGCTCCGGCCCGAAGCTGTAACTCGGCGGACCACAGCCGCGTTGCCTTGTAACCGGTCGTGGAAGCATTCGCGACATTGCCCGCGAGCACGGTCATCTGCCGCTGCAGGGCGATCTGCCGGGACAGCGTCACATAGCCGGTGGTGTCCATGCTCTTCGTCTCCTAGCAACACGCTGCCCTGTGCCCTCGCCGCCGAGCTTCCTGTGGTCAGACTAGGCGCTGAAGTCACAACGAATCCTTAACCGGATGCGGGTTAGAGCATTTGGGGCCGGTCGAGCGAAGGGAGCAGCGTGGTGGCCACTGCGGAGAATGCCGAAGGCGGCGCGAATACGGGCAGGAAGAAGGGGGGAATGCTTCTCGTTGCGGGATTCATCCTTCTCCTTCTCGCAGGCGGCGGCGGAGCGGCTGTCTACTTTATGGGTCTGTGGCCGGCGGAAGGAGAAGGTGGCGCGCATACAGCGGAAGCCGGCAGCGAGCCATCACCGCCTGTGCTCCAGAAGGTCAGCTTTGTCGATCTGCCGGATTTGCTCGTCAATCTGCGGTCGAGCGACCGGCGCCCGCGCTTCCTCAAGCTGCGGCTGGCCCTCGAGGTCCGGGACGAGCAGGCGGGCGAGACGGTGCGCTCGCTCACGCCTCGCGTCATGGACAGCTTCCAGCTCTACCTCCGCTCGCTGGACGAGCGCGAGCTCGACGGGCCGCGCGGCCTGCAGATGCTGAAGGACGAGATGCTGATGCGGATCAACCACGCACTGGCGCCCGCGCAGGTAGCGGATGTCCTCGTGAAGGAGATGCTGGTTCAATGAGCGAGCCTGGTCAGCCGCAGGACAGGGATGCCGCCCAGGTCGGCGAGATGGCCGCCGAATGGGAGGCGCCACCGGACCGGCCGCAGCGACCGGGCGGCTCGCCCGACGCTACTTCACGTGGAGGGCATGCTGCGGGGGAAGACGCCGACGACGAGCGGCGCGGCCTCTTGGCGTTGGTCAACTCCAACGACATAACCTACGAGCGTCTCCCGATGCTCGAGGTGGTCTTCGACCGTCTCGAGAGGATGCTTACCACGAGCGTACGCAATTTTACCTCGGAGAATGTCGAGGTCAGCCTCGACAACATCACCGCTCAGCGCTTCGGAGACTATCTGGGCTCGGTATCCCTTCCCGCGATGATTGCCGTGTTCAAGGCCGTGGAGTGGGACAATTTCGGGCTTATCACGATCGACAGCCAGCTCATTTACTCGATTGTCGATGTTCTACTGGGCGGCCGGCGGGGCGGCGTGCCGATCCGGATCGAGGGCAGGCCCTACACCACCATCGAGTCCTCGCTGACCAAGCGGCTGGTCCGCCTTATCCTGAGCGATCTGAGCGGAGCCTTCCAGCCGATCGCGCCCGTGCAGTTCCGCTTCGAGCGCATGGAGACCAATCCTCGCTTCGCGGCAATCGCCCGACCGGGCAATGCCTGCATTATCTTCCGCATGCGCGTGGAGCTGGAGGATCGTGGCGGCACCATCGAGTTTCTCATCCCCTATGCCACGCTGGAGCCCGCCCGCGACCTGCTCTTGCAGATGTTCATGGGGGAGAAGTTCGGCCGGGACTCCATCTGGGAGAATCACCTGGCCCGCGAGATATGGGTTACCGGCGTCGACCTCGAAGCCGTCCTCGAGCAGCAAATGATCTCCCTGCGCGAGGCGATGGCCTTCGAAGTCGGGACAGTGCTGCGGCTCGACGCTGGCCCCGATACGGCGGTGGTGCTGCGCTGCGGCGAGGTCGCGATGCTGCGTGGTCGCGTCGGACGGATCGGCGAGCACCTTGCGATCCGCGTCGACGAGCGGCTCGACCGGACCGGAGGTGGCGATGCTGCAGACGGTGCTTGAGCTGTTGCTGAGCCTCCTCCTCCTGGTGACCTGCGGCTGGTGCGCGATGCTGCATCGCCGCCTGCAATGCCTCCGCGTGGAGCAGGAGGAGCTCGGGGCGGCGCTCGAGTCGCTGGCAGTCCTCACCGGCCGGGCCGAGGAGGTCGTGGCGGAGCTCAAGGCTGCCGGCATTGAATGCGCCGGCCTGCTCAAGGCGCTCGGCGACGGCGCGCGCCATCGGGAGGATCTCGGCAGGCTGCTCGAGTCGAGCGGGCGCATGGCGCGCAGGCTGGAAAAGGAGGTCGGCCATGCGGCGCGCCTGCTGGCCGAGGTGCGCATGCAGGGGCTTCCCGCCGGTGCACGGCAGGTCGAGCTCGGCGACGCTGGCGGCTGAACCATGGGACCTTTCCCCGCCCGTCATCTGCACGAACTGCCGGGCCGGCAGGCTCGGACCAGCCGGCGGCCGAGCCTGCCGCTCCTCGCGGCAGTGCTGGCGGCCGCCCTTCTAGTGGTCCGGGTGCTGACACTCATGGGGCAGACCGACGGTTCGGCCACGTCTGTCCGAGGGCGCGAGGACTGGACGCAGAGAGAGGAAACTGCCACGGCCCTGCTGGTCGAACCGGCTGCCGGCGAGGCGCCGCGCCCGCCGCCCGGGATGGACATGTCCGGTGACGATCGGGAGATGGCGACGGCGGTAGGCGAGCTCGTTGAGCGACGGCAGAAGCTTTTGGAGCGCGAGCAGTCTTTGGAACTGCGGATGCAGACGCTGGCCGTGGTTGAAGGGCGCGTGGCCGCCCAGCTCGAGCAGCTCGAAGCCTATGCCGCGGAACTGGAAGGCCTGGCCAAGCAGCTCGTGGCGAGAGACAAGGAGGACAAGCTGCAGCTGGTCCGCTTCTATGAGGCAATGAAGCCCAAGAGTGCCGCCGAGATTCTCGACCGACTCGAGCTCGCGGCCTTGCTGCCGATCGTGCGCGCCATGCGCGAGACCCGTTTCGCAGCGATCGCCGCTCATATGTCGCCCGAACGCGTCCGCACGATCACGAGCGCGCTTGCCGCACCGGCCTCTCCCCCGTCCTTTCCGCCTACGCCGGAAGCGGCACGCGTGCAGCCGAGATCGCGTCGAAGGCGGCCTGGGATGCCGAATCGCCGGCAGGATAGGCGAGATCGCCAGGCGGGGACGCGCAGCTGGGCTATCCGGCACCACAAAGGAGGCAGGTAGCGGCTGGATACGATATCTCTTGGATAGTGACGTCGGGCTAGTCCCCACCAAGAAATCGTCTATGACCCTCTGTGGCATGTCCATCGGATGGACAGCCGACACGGCTGGAGATCGGATGACCGCAATTGGAATATTCGACGGATCCGGCTCGATGGACAAGCTGCGACGGACCGATATTGAATTGAGCAGCGAGTGATATTTCTTGGCCGTTCGTGCAGGACCATGCTTCCATCGCCCGTGACGGATGATCGTGTCCCACGGCGTTCTCTAATCCCGCCGGTCAAGGGTGATCTCGTTGTGTTCGTCA
>JARGEQ010000030.1 GCA_029211145.1 Marinimicrococcus flavescens | reverse complement strand
CTTCCACAGTCAGGTTGTTAATGACTAGCTTGCTCTTCATTTCATATGAAGTCAATGCAGTCGCTTTGGCGGCGGCCGATTTCAGGGCCTCTTTTGGTGCCTCTTGTTTGTTCGCGCATCCCGGCAAAATTAATGCTGCTGTAAGCAGCAATGCGGAAGCGGATAACCCCCATTTTTTGTTCATTGTTGTTCTCCTCTCCCATGTAAAAAAATTTGTTTCCCCTTCCTAATGATAAACCATTTGGCAAAAAGGGGAAACAGTACATTTCTCCCTTTCTTTGCTCAAGGTGTTATCCCTGTGGATTATGATGATCTACATGGTTAGCCTGTTTCACCTTTTTGGAACCGGAAAGCGGCTTGGGTGCAGAAGAATGATGCTCCTCTCTGGGCTCATGATTGGTGTCTACTCCGGGAACCGGCATACTTTTAGGCTTGCTCATTTTTTATTTCCCCCTATGGATTAGTCAAATCTTGTAGCGCCTGTGCACATTCATGAATCTGTCTTGTGTACTGCTGCGCAAGT
>JARGEQ010000003.1 GCA_029211145.1 Marinimicrococcus flavescens | reverse complement strand
GTATGTGACTACCAACCAGATCGGCAGTACCGGTGACGGCATCCGGATGATTGAGAAACTCGGCGGCACAACAGTCGATATGGATCAAATCCAGGTTCACCCGACAGTGCAGCAGGACAAATCCTACCTCATTGGGGAAGCGGTCCGCGGCGAAGGCGCTTTGCTTGTCTCAAGTGAAGGCAAACGGTTCACCAATGAACTGGACACCCGGGACAAAGTCACCGCTGCCATCAATACACTTCCTGAGAAATCGGCTTTCCTTGTATTTGATTCCGGCGTAAAGACCCGTGTTAAAGCGATTGAACAGTACGAAAAGATGGGCTTTGTGATCCAAGGAGATACTATCGGGGCTTTGGCCAAAGCAATGAATGTCCCGGGGGATCAGCTGCAAAAGACACTGGATACCTGGAACAGCGCGGTGAAAAATAAAAAGGACGCTGAGTTTGGCAGAACTACAGGAATGGACAACGACTTGTCCGGCGCGCCATATTATGCTATTAAAATCGGCCCCGGGATTCATTACACT
>JARGEQ010000029.1 GCA_029211145.1 Marinimicrococcus flavescens | reverse complement strand
GTGCCGCTCAGGTGCAGACCTGGGGCTCGTCCTTGGGGGCGACGACGCTGAAGGCCATGGGCAGGAGGACGTCGGAGCGGGCGACGCCGGGGGCTTCCTTGGTGTCGTCCCAGCCGCGCCACGAGCCGCCGCCGTTGGTGCTGACCTCGGCGCGGCCGCTCGACCAGGCGTTGCGGCTGCTGGCGCCGTGCGAGCGGGGATCGCCGAGCTGGACGGCGTGCATGGTGTAGCTGCCGGAATCGGCGCTCAGGCGGACCTCGTAATACTCGTTGGGCTTGAGGGTGAGCGGCTGGGCGAACTTCTTGTAGGTCCAGACGGCCGCCGGGTTGCCGGGCTGGTCCGGGTAGTCGAGGCGGTTGGGGGTCTGCGGCAGCTCGCTGGCCTTGAGGCGCAGCTCGGCGAGGCTGGCGCCGCCGCTCTGCAGCACCCGGATCTTGAGGTCGGAGGGCGAGCCGGACTGGTACCAGGTGCGCAGCCAGATCCCGTCGACGGTGCGGCCGCTGGCGTCCATGGTGAAGCGCTGGCGGATCTGGGTGCTGCCGCCATAGGACTTCTTGAAGCCGCCGGAGCTGAACACCACCGGGCAGCCGGTGGTCACCCCGTCCTTGTGGTAGAGCTGGATGAAGCCGCCATGCTCGGCCACCACCTCCCAGCTCGAGCCGCTGCCGCGCTGGACCGGGCAGTCGTCGCCCTCGTAGGGGCCGCCGCGCTTGCTGCCGCTGGGGATCGGCGAGTAGGCATAGTGGAAGTCGACGGCGACATAGCCGCTCGAGCCCACCTGGTACCAGACGATGTGGTAGGGTCGGCCGCTGGTCAGCCGGGCCGGCTTCTTGAAGCTCCACTGCGGGAAGAAGCCCTGGCTGGTGGGCGCGCCGCGGCCGCCATTGACCTCGGTCTCGGCCAGCACCTCGCCGCTCGGCTTGCCGTTCTTGTCGCCCTCGATCTTGACGATCACCGAGCCGCCGTCGCCGCTGCTGTAGCCGCTCCCGTAGCGGTTGTGCCAGCGGATCGCCGTGACCTCGCCGTCATGCTCGGCGATGATCCGCTTGGCGACCGCCGAGCCCTGGTAGAAGCGCACCTCCGAGACGGTGTCGCACATGTAGGGATTGCCGTAGAAGCGCCCGCCGAACGGCGCGTCGCTGCCGACCGGCAGCGGCTGCCCGGTCTCCGGCGGCGTGGGTGTCGGCTCCGGGGCGCTCTCCGCGGCGTCGAGATCGCGCCGGTAGGCACCGCAGCCGGCCGCCCCGTCGACCGGGCTCACATACTCGTGGCAGGCGAAAGCCTTCGACGAGATGAGCGCCAGGGGCGTGGCCACGCCGCCATAGACGAGCGTGCGGGACACGAAGTTGCGACGCGAGATAGGCGCGTTCATCT
>JARGEQ010000028.1 GCA_029211145.1 Marinimicrococcus flavescens | reverse complement strand
GTTGGAGATGATGCTGAAGGAGTTGGGAAATGTAAATATTGTCGGAACTTTCACAGATCCAGCCGAAGCTGTAGAGTCAACTTCCGAATTGGAACCTGACGTAATATTTTTAGATATTGAAATGCCGGAGCTTAGTGGCCAGCAGGCTGCTGAGATTCTTCACACCCGTTGTCCACGGGCAATAATCGTTTTTTTGACGGCCTACAACATCTATGCAGTGGATGCTTTCGAACTGAATGCACTGGATTATGTACTGAAACCTGTAAATCGGAACAGACTGCTGAAGACGATTCAAAGGCTGGAGGAACGACTGAAGGAAAGGTCGGTCGCCGATTCCTCAACCAAACTAAGCGATGCTACTATGATTCGCTGCTTTCAATCACTCCGTTTTGAACGAGGCGGGCAGCAGCTTCCAAATATCCGCTGGCGCACTTCCAAAGCCCAGGAATTATTTGCATATTTGCTGCATAACTCCAACCGATTTGTAAGCAAAGATATGCTGATAGAACTGCTATGGCCTGATTTTGTCTTTAAAAAAGCTTCGACTCTCCTGTACACCACCATTTATCAGGTTAGGCAATGTTTGAAACAAGGTGAAATTGATTTAAGGATAAATAATGTCATCACTGGAGAAGGTTATTCGCTTGAGACCGATGGTCTTCAAATCGATATTATGGAATGGGAAAAAGGCATACA
>JARGEQ010000027.1 GCA_029211145.1 Marinimicrococcus flavescens | reverse complement strand
ACCCGCCCGGCCAGATCCTGCACCCGCACCGCCACCACCGCGCCGGTGAGCCGGCACACCCGCACGGTCCCGTCCACCGGAACCACTGACAAAAGCGCCTCCCGCCCCGAGCCCAGCGCATGAAGCTCCGCCACCACCACCTCCAGCGCCGAGGCCGCCACCAGCCGGGCCTCGCGCTGCAGCACGACATCGCCGGCGACCGGGCCGATCATCCGCGCGTGATTGGCGGCAGTCGTGGAGAAACCGAGATACAGGCCCGTGAGCAGACCCAGGGCGGCAAGCACGGTGATCAGCGCGAAACCGCGGCTGTGCCCCCGCGCGGCCTTCGCCGACCGCCTGTCTGGCCTTTTACGGCTGCTGCCGCAGTCGCTTGGGGAGCAAGCCTGCGGCTCCTCTGGCTGGGCGGCCCTGTGCCGGATGGCGTGCTGCCGGCAAACCTCGTGCTGGCGCGGGACTCCGCTGCCGCAAGACGTCCGCGCCGCACCTCTTCCACCATCCGCGATGGATACGCTGCAAGGCGCTGCGCGCCGCTTCTTTTTCTTTCCCTTTTCCTCGGGTTGGCGCCGTGCCTGTTTACCCTGTCTTTACTGATCTTCGGCATCCTGCCGGGGTGGGACTCCCCCGCCGCGAAAACCTTGGGCGCAGCACCTCTCCCACCATCCGGGAGACTATGACGGCAAAGGTCAAGGAGCCGTGAACCCGCCGGGCACGCCTGCCCGACGGCCCGACGCGTTCACGCCGTCTTGAACCCCGCCTGCCATCCTGCCGGGGTGGGACTCCGCCTCCGCAAAGCCTCGGATCGCGCCTCGTTCACTAAGGAGACCATGCCCCTGGCAGAGCTTCGAGAGTCGTGAACGGGGAAGGGCGGCTCCCTGCCATCGCGGCCCGTTCATGGCCGCCTGGCCCGTCGCTGGCACCCTGTCGGGGCCGGCTGTCCCGCCACCGTGCGGCGACGGCTGCAGCACGGCAGCCGGTGCGCGTATCGATCGCACCTTGGCACCAGCCGGCGGGATGAAGGGGCGGCGGACCCTGTCCGGGCGCCGCTGCGGGGCGGTCCCGGCCGCCGTCAGCGGAAGTTGCGGCCGTCGGGGATGGCCTCGCGGGCCTCGCGCGCTTCGCGGGTCTCGTGGCGGAACTCATCGGCGCGGGACATCATGCCGTCCATGAGGTGCGGATCGAGGCCGTGCTGCTTGAGGCGGGCGAGCTCGCCGCCGAGATCGGCCAGCCGCTCGGCCACCACGTGGATGACCCGGCCCTCGCGCTGCAGCGTGCCGGTGACCGCCATCAGCCGGGCGGTCATCACCGTGGCGCGGAAGCGCTCGAAGACGCTGGGCCAGAGCACGATATTGGCAAAGCCGGTCTCGTCCTCGAGGGTGGCGAAGACCACGCCCTGGGCACTGCCCGGCCGCTGGCGCACCAGCACGAGCCCGGCAACCGCCTCCCGCCGTCCCGGGGCGGCGTCCCAGAGATCCCGGGCGGTGATCAGCCGGCGCGCCGCGAGCCTGCCGCGCAGCAGGGCCAGAGGATGCGCCTTCAAGGAGAGGCGCAGCGTCGCATAGTCCTCGATCACCTGCTCGCCCAGCGGCATCTCCGGCAGCTCCAGCCAGGGCTCCTCGCCTTCCACCGGCGGCAGGTTGGAGCCCGGGGGCATCTGCGCCTGCGCGAACTCGAAGAGCGGCAGGGACGTGTCCTTGAGGGCCTGCACCGCCCAGAGCGCCTGGCGCCGGTCCATGCCCAGCGAGCGGAAGGCGTCGGCCTCGGCGAGGCGGATCAGGGTGGCCCGGCGCACCCCCGCCCGCCGCCTCACCTCCTCCACCGAGCGGTAGGGCTTGAGCCGCGCCGCCACCAGCCGCCGCCCTTCCTCCTCGGCGAGCCCCCTCACCTGCCGCAGCCCGAGCCGCACCGCGGTCTTGAGGGGCCCGCGGCGCATCAGGGGCTCCAGGGTGCAGTCCCAGTAGCTGTGGTTGACGTCCACCGGCCGCGCCTCGACGCCGTGGTCCACGGCATCGCGCACGAGCTGGGCCGGGGCATAGAAGCCCATGGGCTGGGCGTTGAGGATGGCGGCGCAGAACACGTCGGGATAGTGGCACTTGAGCCAGGCGGAGACGTAGACCAGCAGCGCGAAGCTCGCCGCGTGGCTCTCGGGAAAGCCGTAATAGCCGAAGCCCTCGATCTGCCGGAAGCAGCGCTCGGCGAACTCGGCGTCGTAGCCGCGCGCGGCCATGCCCTGGACGAGCATCTCCTTGTAGCGGTCGAGGGCACCCTTGCGGCGGAAGGCCGCCATGGCCCGGCGCAGCCCGTCGGCCTGGGCCGGGGTGAAGCCGGCGGCCACCATGGCGATGCGCATGGCCTGCTCCTGGAAGAGCGGCACGCCCAGGGTCTTGCCCAGGACCTCCTCGAGCTCGCGGGAGGGGAACTCCACCGGCTCCCTGCCCTCGCGGCGGCGCAGATAGGGATGGACCATGTCGCCCTGGATCGGCCCCGGCCGGACGATCGCCACCTCGATCACCAGATCGTAGAAGGTGCGCGGCTTGAGGCGCGGCAGCATCGACATCTGCGCCCGGCTCTCCACCTGGAAGACGCCGATGGAATCGGCATCCGAGAGCATCTCGTAGACCGCCGGGTCCTCGGCCGGGACGCGGGCGAGATCGAGGTCGATGCCGTAATGCGCGCGCAAAAGCTCGAAGCCGCGGCGGATGCACGAGAGCATGCCCAGCGCCAGCACGTCGATCTTGAGCATGCGAAGCGCGTCGAGATCGTCCTTGTCCCACTCCACCACCGTGCGCTCGGGCATGGCGGCGTTCTCGATGGGCACGAGCTGGCGCAGGGGGCTCTTGGCGATGACGAAGCCGCCCACGTGCTGGGAGAGATGGCGGGGGAAGTCCATGAGCTCGAAGGCGAGCTCGAGGGTGCGGGCCAGCGCCGGGTCGGATGGGTCGAGCCCCGCCTCGCGCATCGCCGCCACGTGGAAGCCCTCGCGGCTCACCCCCCAGACGGTGCGCGAGAGCGCGTCCTGCACGTCCGCCGAGAGGCCCATCACCTTGGCCACCTCGCGCAGGGCGCTTTTCGAGCGGTAGCGGATCACGGTGGCCGCCAGGGCGGCGTGGTCGCGGCCATAGGTGGCGTAGATGTGCTGGATCACCTCCTCGCGCCGCTCGTGCTCGAAGTCGACGTCGATGTCGGGAGGCTCATCGCGCTCGGCCGAGACGAAGCGCTCGAAGAGCACGTCCATGCGGGCCGGGTCCACCGAGGTGATGCCCAGCGCGTAGCAGACCGCGGAGTTGGCGGCCGAGCCCCGGCCCTGGCAGAGGATGCCGCGCGAGCGGGCGAAGAGCACGATGTCGTGGACGGTGAGGAAATAGGGCGCGTAGCGCAGCTCCGCGATGAGCTCCAGCTCGCGGGCGAGGAGCTGGCGGACCTTCTCGGGCAGATGGTCGGGGTAGCGCTCGGCGGCACCTGTCCATGTGCGCCGCGCCAGCTCCTCGTCCGGGGTGCGGCCCTCATAAGCGTCCTGGACGGGGTAGTCGTAGGCCAGCTCGTCGAGGGAGAAGCGGCAGCGCTCGAGGATCTCCAGCGAGCTTTCCAGTGCCCCCGGATGAGCGCGGAACAGGCGCGCCATCTCGGCCGGCGGCTTGAGGTGGCGCTCGGCATTGGCGAAGAGGTGCCGGCCCGCCTCCGCGATGGTGCAGTGCTCGCGGATGCAGGTGAGCACGTCCTGCAGGCGGCGGCGCGCGGGATCGTGGCAGTGCGCGTCGTTGGTGGCGAGCAGCCGCACCGAGGCGTCCCGCGCCATGCCGGCCAAAAGGTCGATCCGCGCCGCGTCGTCGCCGCGATAGAGATGGCTCGCGGCGAGGAAGAGGTCGCGCCCGAGATGCGAGCGCAGGTGGCGCAGCAGTCCCGCGAAGGCCTCGCCCGGCGCGTCCGGCGGCAGGAGGGCCATGACCTGCCCCTCGGCATGGGCCAGCACGTCGTCCAGCGTCAGCATGCAGGCGGCCTTGGCGGCGCGCCGCTTGCCCAGGGTGAGGAGCGAGGAGAGCCTGCCATAGGCGGCGCGGTCGCGGGGCCAGCAGAGCAGCGCGGTGCCGTCCACCAGATCGAGCCTGCAGCCCGGCACGAAGCGCAGGCCCAGCTCTTTTGCCCGCCCGTGCGCCCGCACCAGGCCTGCAAAGCTGTTGCGGTCGGTGAGCGCCAGGCCTGCCAGGCCCAGCGCATGGGCGCGCTCCACCAGCTCCTCGGGATGCGAGGCGCCGCGCAGGAAGCTGAAGTTCGAGGTGGTCTGGAGCTCGGCGTAGGCCATGGGCGCTCAGGAGGCGGCGCCGGGCAGGATCGAGGCGATCTCCCGCACCGGGACGAGCCGGACCGGCATGCCGAGCCTCGCCATCTTCGCCACCAGCTTCTCGTCGCCGGTCACCAGCGGAGCGTCGAGCTGCACCGCCAGCGCGAGATAGACGCAGTCATAGACGCCGTGCCGTGCCGCCAGCGCCAGTTCGAAGGCGGCGGCGAGGAGCGGCGGCGAGGGGTGAAGGACGAGGCCGGCCGCCTCGAAGGTCGCGATGGCGGCACGTGCCTCGGCCTCCGCCACCTCGCCCCGCCGGCAGCGCCTGGCGAGCACGCCGCGCAGCTCGGGCGCCAGGATGTCGGGCGCGGCCAGCCGCTCGCGATGTGCGAGCAGCGCCAGCGCCTCCTCCTGCCAAGGCTCCGGCAGGAACCATTTGGCGACGGCGCTGGCATCCACGACGATCAAAGCCCCTCCCGGTCCATGTCGAGGAGCCCGGCGCTCTCTTCGAGCGGCCGGCCTTCGCGCTGCGCCAGGATGCGCTCGGAGATCGCCCTCATGCGATCCCGCAGCTCGGCGCTGTCGGTCTGGGGCACGGCAGGCGTCATCGCCGCCACCCTGTCGACCAGCTCGAGAAGCTGCCCCAGATCGGGCTCGCCCTGGCCGGGCTGCACCGCGCGGCCCAGCAGCTCGCGCACCTCCGCCTCCAGCGAGCGGTTGTGGGCCCTGGCCCGGGCCTCGAGGCGCTCCAGCGTCTCCTTGGGCAGGTTGCGCACCGTCAGCGTCGCCATGATTTCCTCCTCCTGCATGCACCGCCGCGTGCATGGGCAATCCCCACTGCACGCAGAATGCACGCATAGCATGGCCTGCCCCCTTCACTGGAACAGGCCGTGCAGGCGCCAGACGGGTGACTCGGAATCGCCATAGGCGCCCTCGCGGAACACCCACAGCGCCCGGCCGTCCTCGATGGTGAGGCGGTAATAGTCGCGCAGGCGGCGGCCCTCGTCCTCGGGCCGCCACCATTCGGGCAGCAGCCGCTCGGGGCCGCGCGCCGCGACGACCCGCCAGGCGGCGCGTTTCCAGGTGAGCCGGGCGGGCGGTCCGTCCGGCACCGGCGCCATGGCTTCCACGGGCTCGGGACGGGGAAGCAGGCGCAGCGGGCGCGGCTGGCGGGCGAGCCACGGCCGGAGGGCGGGCATGGCGGTGGCCGGCAGGAGGCGCACCGCGCGCTCGGGCACATGGCTCTCCGCCGGCTCGAGGCGCATCACCCGCTCCGCCCCCAGCCGCATGGCGAGCTGGTCGGCGAGCCGCGCCACGGCCTCCTCCTCCGCGTCCCCGGCGAGATCGGCCTGGCGCGGGTCGAGCAAGGCGGTCTCCAGCGCCTCCAGGAGCATCAGCTCGATGCCGAAGCCCGCATCGAGCCCGTCGAGGCGCGGCGCCAGCAGGCGGAAGAGGTGCCCCGGATCGCGCACCGGCCGGCCGGCGGCGGCTTCGAGCACCGCCACCTCGCCATCCACCCGGTGCAGGCCCAGCCGCATCCGGCGGGCACCCCGGCAGGCCCGCTCGAGATCGCCGCACAAGGATTCCAGCAGGCGGCGCAGGGCGCGCTCGAGGGCGGCGGTGCTGCCGACGGGCTCGGCCCACGAGAGCCGGACGGCAAAGGGCGCCGGCTCGCGCAGCGGCACGAAGGGCGTCTCGTCCAGCCCGAGCAGCCGGTCGAGGGCGGCCGGCAGGGCGGCGCCGAAACGGGTGAGCAGCACGCTGCGCGGCAGGGCGGCGAGCTGGCCCACCTGCCTGAAGCCGAGCCGGCCCAGGGCCGCCACGGTCTCCTCCGGCAGGCGCAATGCTGCCGCCGGCAGAGCCGCCAGGGCCTCATCCTGGCGCTCCTGGCCCAAAAGCCCGCCCGCGCCGAACCGCGCCCAGGCCCAGGCGGCGGCGAGCCTGCCGGCGAGGCCCGTGCGCACGGTGATGCCCAGCGCCTCCAGACGGCGGCGCACCGTCTCCAGGAGGGCTGCCTCGCCGCCGAAGAGATGAGCGCAGCCGGTGATGTCGAGGATGATCCCGTCCCCGCCGTCGACCGCCACACGCGGGCTCCAGCGGCCGCACCACAAGGCCAGCGCGGCAAGGGCCGCCGCGTCGCCCGCCGGATCGGCCGGACGCACCGGCAGGCCGGGCAGGATCGCCCTCGCGTCGGCAAGGCTCAGCCCCGTGTCGAGCCCCCGCGCGCGGGCCGCCTCGTTGACGGCGGTGAGCCGTGGCACGCCGCGCTCGGGCAGGACCAGCGCCAGCGGCTCACCGGGAGCCAGCGGCCTGCCCTGCCGCGCGGCGCCAAGCATCGCCCGCTCGATCGGCCAGTCCGGCAGCCACAGTGAAAGCCAGCGTCCGCTCATCCCACGATACCGTCCACATGGCGGGCGCACCGCCCTTGATCCGCCGCAATTCGAGCCGCAGCAGCAGCCCGCCGCCGGGCGAGGGCAACGGCGTCGCCCGCCAGCGGGTGAGGGCAGCACAGGGGCTCAGGCTTTCGACGTCCCCGCCCAGCACCAGCCCCGCTCCGCCGCCGCTCTCGGCGGCGAGCTGCAGGCGCCGGCTGGCCAGCAGGTCGAGCCGGTCGGCCTCGGCCACGGCGCAGGCCACGCCCGGGCAGCGCAGCGCCTCCTCGAAGCTCCACAAGACCTCGCGGCCGCTGCGGCAGCGCGCCACGAGAAGCCGCCCGGGTGCTATGCCGAAGGCGGCGAGGCCGGGCCCGTAGAGCGCGCCCTGCCGGGCGGCGTCGCGCTCGTCCTGGATCCACACCAGCGCCCCGCGATGCTCGAGAAAGCGCCGGGCGAAGGCCGCGGCCAAGGCACCGGCGGCCGGGCCGCGCAGCTCGTGCAGCGCTCCCGCCGGCAGGCCCCGCCACGGCAAGGCCTCGTCCAGCGGCTCGCCCAGCATGGCGCAGCGGCGGGCAAAGCCGGTGCCGCCGCCTTCCAGGGCGCGAATGCGGGCACGCAGGGCGTCGAGTGACATCTCCGGCATGGCCCGCCTCCGATCTCCTGCCCGGCTTCGTCGAGTCCAAAAGTTCTCTTTTTGTTCTAGTTCTTCATATGTTCTTGGTCAAGCTGCTCTCCAGGTGGGCATCCCCCAGGAGAACTGGCGTCAGGAGAACGGGTCAGGAGAAGGGGCGTGGCCTCGGAGCAGCGCGGAGGCGCTGCGCGGCAAGATGCGCGCTGCCACCGGTCGCGGCGGTCCGGCGGGCGAGGGGCGCCATCCGGCGTGCCGGGCTCCCCTCGCCTCGGTCATGGATCAGGAAGCAGGGATCAGGGCGGGGGGACAGCCACGGATCTTCATCCCCCGCCGCGAAACGGCCCTACCCAGCCTGGGCGGTGCGCCGATTGTCGGGCACCACGAGCGGCTTGAAGCCGAAGACCGCCGGATCCTCCGGATCGACCGTCACCGTCACGCCGTGCACCAGGCCCGCGCCCATGACCTGCAGGCGCATCACGTTCTCCAGCGGCTTCTTGCCGGCGGTGTCGAGCAGAGGCTGGTCGATCACCAGCACGTGGTCGTCGCCCTGAACCAGCAGCACCGGCCGGCCGAACGCCTCGGCCCCCTTGGCCAGCGCCGCGAGCACCGCGGCGAACCCGTCCTCGCCGCCGCGGTCGGAGGGCTTCCTCGACCAGCCCGGATTGGCCTGGAAAGCGAGGACCATGGCCGGCGCATCCGCCGCCTCCGCCCTGGCGAAGCTGTCCTCGATCCAGGCGACGTTGGCCTTCTCGCGGGCGAAGAACTCCTCCGCCGAGGCAAGATTGCGCTCGAAGCCGTTGTTGGAGCCGACCACATGGATGGTCGCGAACAGCACGCCCTCATGGCTCCAGCGGGCGTTCTCGACGATGGCCGCGTGCTCCGGCATCAGGTCGGCCTGGCGCTCGAGGGCCACCGGCGCGCTGCCATGACTGCGCGCCTCGCCGAAGAAGAGCTCGCGCAGCTTGCCCAGACGCTCGAGCGGCTCGTAGCCGCCCGCCTTCTCGCGGTGGCAGTCGGTCCACTCATTGTCGCCGGGCGTGTAGTAGAGCGGCTGCTCGAACCCGTCGAACATCCCCCGGACCTTCTCGAAATTTTCGTCCGAGCAGGGGGTCGAGCCGCTCTTGATGTCGCCCACGTGCACCGTGAAGGCCGGCGCCATCCCGTTGATGACGCCGATCAGGCGCTCGAAACGGGCATAGTCGTCGGGCAGCTTGTAGGGCATGTCCCCGATGGCGACGAAGCTGAACGGCGCGGCCATGGCCGGGGCCGAAAGCAGCAGGGCAGCTGCGGTGGTGCCGAGAAGCAGGCGGCGCATGGAAGATCTCCCGTCATCCGGGCAGCCGGCCGAACCCGGCCGCCCGCAGGCGGCATAGGCGCTGCCTGTTACCGCCCCGTGACGGCCGGGCCGCCCGCATCGCCGAGAAAGCCGGCGAACTGCGCGCCATCGCCTTGTCGGGCCTCAGGTTTTGCACGATCCTGCCAGCCGCCGGGCGTGCAGGCAGCTTCGAAAACGATGCCGCGCTCGACTGGTCAGACGCCTTTCTCGAGGCTTCCTCGGTTGAAGCCATCGCGCACGCCCTGCAGGCGGCCCGTCAGCCGGACTATCGCGAGCTCGATCCGGCTTCCGCAGCCATAGAGGCGGCCGGGCTCGTCGCTGCTGCAAGAGGTCATGCCGGGGCCGATCTGCCTGACGGCCTGGCCGCCTGGGCTCTAGAGCGCTTCGCGACCAGCTGGACCACAGGGGGTCGAGGCCTCCGACGGCCGGCGGGACCGTGCGGGGGCGCTGCGCGCGGGTTTCTCTTCTCGTTTTCTGTCAGTTGGCGGCGGTGGGCGCTCACAGGATCTTCGGCTTTGCGGTGATCCTGCTGGGGTGGGATTCCGCCGCCGCGCCGATCCCTGGACCCCTCCTTCTCCACCAGGGGCGAGGATGCCGAACGGAAGATCGAAGAAGGGTAAGCGGCGGGGGATGGCAGCAACCGCGGGGCCAAGCAGGACGAGCTGTGCCGGTCGCGGCCAAACCGACCGAAAGAGAGAAAATCAGCCGCGCGCAGCGCCTTGCGCGGCACCGCCGCCACGGCCCCGCGCCATTGCGCGACGTCGTCAGCCATGCCCGCAGGGCCGCTTGCAGCGTGCGACGGCAGCGTGGCCAGCGGCTCGAGGCGGGCACCATGACGGGGGCATCCGCCTTGATGGCAGCACGCGGCGATGCCGGGCCGGCAAGGAGCCCCGCCGCTGCCGGTCACCGCCCGGTGGCGGTTCCGGACCCAGCCTCGCCGAGGAAACCGCGCAGCAGTTCCACCGTCCGCGCCGGCTGCTCGGCATGGAGCCAGTGGCCGGCGTCCTCGATGGTGACGATCTCCGCCCGGGGAAAGAGGCTCTGGATGCGCGCCTCGTGCTCGGGCAGCACGTAGCGCGAGCGGGCGCCGCGCAGGAACAGGGTCGGCCCCCCGTAGCGCCGGCCGGCCGTGTCGGGGAAGTCGAGAATGTCGGGCATCGCCTCGAGCAGGCCAGCGAGGTTGGGCTGCCAGCGCAGCGGGTCGCCGTTCTCGAGGTTGGAGGCCAGGAAGGCGCGCACGCCGCGGTCGGGCGCCGCCTCGGCCAGCGCCTCCTCGACCTCGGCGCGCCGCCGCAGACGGCCGAGATCCACCGCCTGCATGGCGCGGATATAGCTCCTGAACTCCGCCCCGTGGTCATAGGGCACCGGCGCCACGTCGACCACGCAGAGCCGCTCCACCAGCTCAGGCCGGGTGAGCGCCAGGGTCATGGCGACCTTGCCGCCCATGCTGTGCCCGACCAGCGCCGCCTGCCCCAGCCCCTCGCGCTCGATCAGCGCCGCGAGGTCGCCCGCCATGGCCTCGTAGGTCATCTGGGCCTGCCACGGCGAGGCGCCGTGGTTGCGCAGGTCCACCAGCCACAAGGAGGCCTCGCCCTCGAGCGCCCTTGCGATGGCGCCCCAGTTGCGCCCCTGGCCCAAAAGGCCGTGCAGGACGAGCACCGGCAGCCGGCCCTGGCCGACCTTGCGGGCTGCAAGCTCTACCGCCATCACGCTACTCCGCCGCGCGCGCCGCGGCGCCAGCCGCCGCGGGCCGGGCCTGCTGGCCGTACATGTGGTCGCGGGTCACCGGCACTGCATGGCGGTCCCGGGTGAGCTGCCCCTGGAAGACGGATCCATCCTGGCGGCTGAAGAAGAGCTCGGTGGCGATGAGACAGATCTCCCACATGCGGCAGAAGCGCTCGTCATGGAGCGCTCTCGCCTTCTCCCGGCTGGCGTAGAGCCTCTCGCACCAGCAGCGCAAGGTCCAGGCGTAGTGCAGACGCAGGGTCTCGAGGTCGGCGACCCACAGGCCGGCGGCCCCGATCGCCAGGCAGGAGCTCGAGGAGGGCCGGGGCGTTGTCAGGGGAACCGCACCCCGACCGGCGCGCCCAGCGCGTCGAAGTCGAGCGGCCGGTCGGGCCGCACGACGACGTCCACCGTGCCCGCCCCCGCCCGCCGCTCGTGCCCCGCCGCGAGCGCGGCCAGCCGGTCGGTGAAGTCGAGCCGCTCCACCTGGCCCGGCACCAGCCCGCCGCCGGGCAGCACGATCTCGGCGCGCGCCCCGGGCACCAGCCGGGCGGCAGTGGCCGGGCTCACCCCGGCGCGCACCACCAGCGGCTGGCTGGCGTCGACGAGCAGCGCCAGCGGCTCGCCCGGCAGCACGTACTGGCCGCGGCCGTAGCGCCAGTCGAGCAGCACGCACTCGCACGGGCTGGAGACCGGCACCCGGGTCCCGTCGGCCTCGGTGATGAAGCCGATCGGATCGCCGGGCTCGAAGATCTCCTTGGCCGGCGCCGCCTCGAGGATGCCGGGTGCCGGCGCCCGCGGCCGGTAGAGGGGCGCCTCGATCACCGCCGTCTCGGCGCGCAGGGCCAGCCAGCGCTGCTCGATGCCGAGCCAGATCACCGCGGCCAGGCCGATGGCGGCGAGGCTGGCGAGGCCATAGCCCAGCCAGCGGCGCACCCGCCGTCCCCGCGCGTCCTCGACGGCCAGCGGATCGTCGGGAGCGCCGCTGCGGACCTGCGCCGTTCCCTCGCGCCCGGCCAGCGCCAGCAGGTCGCCCGCGCTCAAAAGCTCGCCCGAGAGATAGGCGTCGATGACGTAGCGGAACAGCGTTGCCTGGCCCGCCGACATCGCCGTGAACCGACAGCCGAAGCGGCTGCCGTCCTCGGTGCGGTAGACCAGCTGGCAGTCGGCGCGCAGCGCCAGCTCGAAATCCTCGAATGGAAAGAGCAGCCGCGCCGGCAGGCGCTCGCCCACCTGCCGCGAGGTGAGCTCGCCCTGGACTCCAAAGCCGCCCATCGACCAGTCGTCGGCCACGAAACGATGGCCGTCGATCTCCACCGTCACCGGGATCTTGAGGCGGACGTGCTGGCGGTGAACCTCGGCTTCGTGCACGATCTGCGGCTGCATCGACATTCCTCGAAGGAGCGCGGCCCGGGTCGGAGCGCGGCCGGGGCTGCGTGAGCTCAGAACAATCCGGTGTGGACAAGCCCGACGGGCCAGGACAGGGCGCCCACGGCGAGCGCCACCGCCGTCGCCAGGCCGGTCAGGGCGAGCCCGTGCAGGACGGCCGAGCCCAGGGCGGCGGCGCGACCGCCGCCGCGGCCGGCAAGGGTGATGTCCTGCCGGGTCCAGCGCTGGTGGTCGGGGCGGAACAGCACCCAGGTCTTCACCAGCGCTCCCCAGATCTGCGTGTAGTAGAGCAGGACCGGCCACAGGCCGCTGATCCGCGGACGTGCCGTGAGAAGAACGAGCGTCTGGACGAGGCGGGTCGCCATCACCCAGACGAGATAGGCGTAGAGGAAGACCGGCGACCAGACCAAGGCGATCAGGACGGCGGCCACCGGCCCCACCAGAGTCGTCCACATCGAGACCCGCTGGTCGACGAGGCAGAGCCAGGGAAAGAGGCCGACCCGCGCCGGGCCCAGGGCGATGGCGCGGCCGCCGGCGCGCAGCATGTTGCCGAACCAGCGCAGCATGAGCCGCGTGCTCGAGGCGGCGAAACCGGGTGCCGGCGGGTGCTCGATGGTCGTCACCCGCACGTCCGGCACGTAGATCATGTCGTGACCCTGCTCCAGGAGCCAGCTCCACGACGACTTGTCCTCGCCGGTCAGGAACGGCACCCGGCCGAGCCGCCAGTGGTCGAGCGCGTCGTTCTCGATCCTCGCGATGAAGCGCGGGTCGGTGGCGACGGCGGCCCGGTAGACCGCCATCCGGCCGGTGATGACGAGGAGCCGGCGGCTGAGCGAGAGCGAGCTCATCACCACATGGCGCTGGGCAAAGCGCAGCCGGTGCCAGGCGGTCTGCAACCGGCCGCCGGCCACCACGGCATCCTGGTCGGTGGTGATGGCACCGGTGCGCGGCGTCGCCTGGAGAAGGGGCAGGCAGCGCAGCAGGCTCCCTTCCGGCAGCACCGCGTCGCCGTCCATCACCATGACGGCGGCCTCGGGATGCGGCCGCAGCCGGGCAACGGCGCGCAGGGCGGCGGCCAGCGCCGGCCGCTTGCCGCGCGGCGGCAGGCGGACCAGCGCGAGACGCACCTCCGGCGGCGCCGCGGCGGTCTGGAAGATGGCCTTCACGAAGCGCTGGTCGGCCGCCTCGCCGACCGCGGCCACGAGCGTGACGGGACGGCCGAGCCCGGCTGCCTCGGCGATGGCGGCGCGGAATACCGAAGCGGTGGTCTCGGCGGGAATGCGGTAGCTGGTGACGACGATGAACAGCTCGGGCGTGGGAGCCGCGGCGGCACAAGCCTCGGCGCGGCGCCGCAGGCGCGGGAAGACCAGCCCGCGATAGACCAGCGAGCGCACCAGGTGGAGAAGCTGCCAGCCATAGCGCCAGGCGCCGATGACCCCGGCGATCACCAGGAAGGCGCGAGCCTCGGGCGTGAAGAGCTCAAGCGGAGCGTGAACCACCAGCGCCGCGAGTACCAGGATGTAGAGGACGAGGATCACGGCCCCCGCCTCGACCCTTCATCCGGTGCCCACGGCACCCTCTCGCCGCCACTCTCGGCCAAGCCCGTCTCCTTGTCCTTCGCCGCTCCGCCGGCGCGCTGCCCGTCAACGCCGTCACCAGACCACCGATAACGAGTGAGCCGGTCGAAGGCGACCGCTAAAGAGCCCGCGCCGTACCCGGCGGAAGCGCGTCCCGGTATGGCATAGGGATGGCTTCACCCGGAGGCGTGCGACGGCTAGACTTGGCCTGCGGCCGGCTGGCGGCCCTCGACCTGCCGATGAAGGGCACGATGACCACCGCTCACCGCATCCTGATCGTCGACGACGACGCCGCCTTCAGGCGCGAGCTGGCGGAGCAGCTGACGCTCCACGAGGGATTCCAGATCGAGGAGGCGGCCTCGGCGCGCGAGGCGCTGGAGACCGCCAAGAGCCAGCTATTCGACGCGCTGATCCTCGACGTGGGCCTCCCCGACATCGACGGGCGCGACCTGTGCCGGCTGCTGCGCAAGCAGGGGGTCAAGGCGCCGATCCTGATGCTGACGGCGCACGACACCGACGCCGACACCATCCTCGGCCTCGACAGCGGCGCCAACGACTACATCCCCAAGCCGGTGCGCCTGGGTGTCCTGATGGCACGCCTGCGGGCCCAGCTGCGCCAGTTCGAGCTGAGCGACGACGCGACCTTCCAGATCGGTCCCTACAGTTTCCGTCCCGCCGCCAAGATGCTTCTCCTCGGCAACAGGAAGGTCCATCTGACCGAGAAGGAGACGGCGATCCTCAAATATCTCTACCGCGTGGGCGACCGGGCGGTCTCGCGGGAGGTGCTGCTCGACGAGGTGTGGGGCTACAATGCCGGGGTGACGACGCACACCCTGGAGACCCACATCTATCGTCTGCGCCAGAAGATCGAGCCGCAGGAGGGCGAGAACCGCCTGCTGGTGACGGAGCCGGGCGGCTACCGTCTGGTGCGGACCGCCGCCGGCGGCTGAGCGCCGGCGGCCGGATCGCGGTCAGGCGGCGTGGTGCAGCTCGCCGGCGGGCGGCGCTGCCTGGAGGATCTTGCGGACCTTCGCGCTCTCGGGCGCGCTGTCCCGGTCGAGCACGCCCTGCCGGTAGGACAGGCGGCCATAGAGCAGGAAGGCGACGAAGAAGGCCGAGACAAGGGCGACGTCGAGGAGGTCCATCGTCATTCTTTCGGGCTTGGGATTGCCCTGCGACACACCGAGAGGCTTGCGGCGCTGCCCCGTGGGGCGAGACGCTCTGTTTCTTGCCGTGTGACGCATGGCTAGCACGCGGCTCCCCTCACTCCAAGATTGAATTTTTTCCCCGCAATATCGCGCAGGGCGCTAGTTGCCCGAGATCCGCGGCATCGGGGTTGGCGGGCCTCGCGGCTGCGGCTAGGGTGCAAGACTCGGGAAAAGAGCTCCCCGTCGTCGGGGAAGGCCGGGGAGAGCGCAGCATGTGCCGTGTCTATGCCGGAACCGATCCGAAGGAATACGAGCCGGTGACCCGCTCGGTCCGCCTGCACGGCGCGGTCACCAGTATCCGTCTCGAGGAGCATTTCTGGAAGGTGCTGGACGAGATGAGCCGGCGCGAGGGAATGCCGACGCCGCGCTTTCTCTGCACGCTCTACGACGAGGTCCAGGAGCTGCACGGCGAGGTGCGCAACTTCGCCTCCTTCCTGCGGGTCGCCTGCACGATCTTCCTCGAGCAGGGCCGGATGGACGCGCCGGACGGTGAGGCGGCACGGCAGGCCGGGACCCGGCCGGGTGCGATTCGCTACGCGTAGTAGCGTTCTACTACCACGCCGGCCGCATGCCGCCCTATGGCTTGAGCAGGCACCGGGGCGGCGGCGCGCCGACGCCAGGTTGGTGGCCGCGCCAGCGGCAAAGGGGGAGGCCAAAAAGCCGTGCGCACGCGTCACATGTTCGCCCTTCTCGCAGGCACCGCGCTCGCACTCGGGTTGCAGCCGGCCGCAGCCCAGGTCGTGGAGGGTGCGAAGCTCGGCACCGAGGAGCCGCATACCACGATCACGCTGGGCGAGCCGGACCCGCACTGGGTCTATGTGGTCGACCCGGTGTTCCCGCACCTGATCGCTTCCAAGGTCTATGTGGTGGACGGCGACACCCAGGAATATCTGGGCATGTTCAACACCGGCTACGTGCCCAACATCGTGCTCGCCCACGACAAGAGCGGGATCTTCACCACCGAGACCTACTGGTCGCGCGGCGCCCGCGGCGAGCGCACCGACGTGGTCACCTTCTACGACCCCAGGACCCTTTCACCGACAGACGAGGTGGTGCTGCCCAACGGCCGCTTCCTCGTGGTGCCCAAGAAGCAGGATGCCGACCTCTCGACCGACGGCCGCTATCTCTTCTCCTTCAACATGGACCCGTCGATGGCGGTGAGCGTCGTCGACGTGAAGGAGAAGAGGCACGTCGCCGACATCGACCTTCCCGGCTGCTCGCTGGTCTTTCCGACCGGCCCGAAGAGCTTCGTCTCGCTGTGCCCCGACGGCTCGTTCGCCTCGGTGCGCTTCGACGAGAGCGGCAAGGCGGAGGTCGAGGAAGGCCAGCCCTTCTTCGACGGCGAGAACGATCCGGTGTTCGAGCATCCGGCCATGCACCGGCCGAGCGGCCAGGCGTTCTTCGTCTCCTACGAGGGGCAGGTCTTCCCGGTCGAGCTCAAGGACGGCGCCGCCACCCACGGCGAGAGCTGGTCCCTTCTCGGCGAGGCCGACAAGAGCGAGGCGTGGCGGCCCGGCGGCTGGCAGCTCGCCAGCTTCCACGCCGCGACCAACCGGCTTTTCGTGCTGATGCACCAGGGCGGCAAGTGGACCCACAAGCATGCCGGTGCCGAGGTCTGGGTGTACGACACGGAGAAGCGCGAGCGCATCGCGCGGGTGCCGCTCGAGGAGCACGCCATATCGGTGGCGGTGACCCAGGACGACGAGCCGCTGCTGTTCACGCTGAGCGAGGCCGCCTCGATGTCGGTCTTCGACGCGACCAGCTTCGAGCACAAGGGCGACCGCGGCAGCCTCGGCGATTCGCCCTTCCTGCTGCACGTCTTCGGCGAGTAGCGCCATGCTCGAGGATCCGGCCCTGCTGTGGACCGCCCGGCTCTCGCTGGCCGGCATCTTCGGCGCGGCGGCTGTGACCAAGCTCGCCGCTCTCGAGCCGTTCGCCGGGGTGGTGCGCAACTACCGGCTGCTGCCCGAGGCGGCGGTGCGCCCGGTGGCGCTGGGCCTGCCGGTGCTCGAGCTGCTGCTGGCAGCGGGCCTCCTCGTGCCGGCCACCAGCCGGGCAGCCGCCGGCGGCGTCGCCGTCCTGCTGCTCGCCTTCGCCGCCGCCATGGCGGTCAATATCCGCCGCGGCCGCGTCAACATCGATTGCGGCTGCTTCATGACGGTGCTGCGCCAGCGGCTGAGCTGGGGCCTGGTGGTGCGCAACCTGCTGCTGGTGCTGCTGGCCCTGCCGCTGATCCTGGCGGGCGGGCCGGCACGCGGCCTCTTGTGGATCGACATGATGACCATCGCCGGCGCCGCCGGCAGCCTGCTGCTCGCCTATGCGGCGGCCACCAGGCTCTACGGCACGGCGCCGGTCGAGAGCGCGGGACGGGGTTGACATGCTCGAAGCGGTGATCGTTTCCCAGCTGATCCTCTGGCTGGCCGTGCTGGGCCTGGCAGCGACCGTGTTCGCGCTGGCCCGTCAGATCGGCGTGCTGCACGAGCGGGTGGCGCCGGTTGGCGCCCTCATCACCCAGAACACCGCCGAGATCGGCGAGGCCGCGCAGAGCTTCGAGGTGGTCGACCTCGCCGGCCGCAAGATCCAGATCGGCGGGCGCCCGAAGAACGGCCGCAGCCAGTTCCTGCTGTTCGTCTCGCCCTCCTGCCCGGTCTGCAAGAAGCTTTTGGGCGTGGCGCGCTCCTTTGCGCGGGCGGAGCGCGGCGCGCTCGATCTCGTGCTGGTCGGCGACGGCGACAGGGCCGAGCACGAGGCGTTGGTCAAGGAGCATGGGCTCGAGGGCATCCCGCTGGTGATCTCGCCGGTGGTCGGCATGACCTACGGGATCGGCAAGCTGCCCTACGCGATGCTGATCGACGCCGAGGGCGTGGTGCGCTCGAAGGGTCTGGTCAACAGCCGCGAGCATCTTGAAAGCCTGCTGACGGCGCAGGAATCGGGGTTCGCCTCGATTCAGGATTTCATGGAGAGCAAGTCGCGGGGTGCCGCGGCCTGACGGCCGCCGCCCGCCGACAGGCGCGGGAACCGACGGGGAGGATGGGACGATGATCGGTAAGGGCCTCGATCGGCTCGTCGAGGGCATGAGCCGGAGGATCGCGCAGCGAAGCTCGCGCCGCAGCTTCGTCTCGCGGCTCGGCATGGCGGTGGCGGGCGGCGTGGCGCTGCCGATCCTGCCGGTCGACCGGCGCGGCCAGATCAAGATGGCGCATGCCGAGGAGTTCGCGAAGACGGCGCAGACCACCGACATGACCGCCTGCAACTACTGGCGGTACTGCTCGAGCGACGGCTATCTGTGCAGCTGCTGCGGCGGCACCTACAACCAGTGCCCGCCCGGCTCCCAGCCCTCCCCCACCTCCTGGGTCGGCACCTGCATCAACCCCGACGATGGGCAGGCCTACCTGATCGCCTACCGCGACTGCTGCGGCAAGGACAGCTGCGGCCAGTGCGCCTGCCTCGGCCTCGAGGGCGAGTACCCGTCCTACCGCTCGGAGCTGAACAACGACATCATCTGGTGCTTCGGCGCGCCGACGATGGTCTATCACTGCTCGAGCGCGGTGCTGATAGGCAAGGCGTGAGCAGGCGGCTTCTCTCTCCCCTGCTGGCAATGGCGGCGGCGCTGGCGTGGCCGGCGGCCGCCGCCGATCCGGAGCTCGCGGCACCGGTCAAGGCCTATGAGGGGGCCGAGCTCGACTTCACCTTGCGCTGCAAGGGCTGCCACGGCTTCGAGGGCCAGGGCACGGAGGGCCACGTCCCGCGGCTGAAGGGCTTCGTCGGGCTCTACACGCACCTGCCCGACGGGCGCGAGTTCCTGCTGCGGGTGCCGGGCGTGGCCCGCAGCCGGCTCGACGACGAGCGGCTGGCGGCGGTGCTCAACTGGATGCTCGCGACCTACGGCCCCGAGCCGGCGCCGGGCTTCGCCCCGTTCACCCCCGGGGAAGTGGCGCAGGCCCGCGTCGCCCCCTTCCCCGACCCGCTGGCGCGGCGCGCCCGGCTGGTAGCCGAGCTTCACGAGCGCGGCCTTCTCCCGGCCGGGGACGACGGCATGGGCATCTCGGCCGAGGCCCGCGCCGCCCGCTGAGGCTCAGGCCACCACCTCGATATGCCCCATCATGCCGGTGTCGGCATGCTCGGCGATGTGGCAGTGATACATGCTGCGCCCGGCAAAGCCGGTGAACGGCACGGCGATGTCGACCCGCTCGCCCGGCCTCAGATTGATGGTGTCGAGCCACGCCCGGAACGGCGGCGCCTTGCCGTTGCGGGCGAGGACCTGGAAGTACCAGGTGTGCAGGTGGAAGACGTGGTCCATCGTGTCGACGTTGCGGATCTCCCAGACCTCCATCTCGCCCAGCCCTGTCTGCACCTGGGCGGTGCCGCAACCGGCTCCCTTGTGGCCCATGTAGGACATCGCCATCACCACCTCGCGGCAGCGCGCGGCCTGCGCCGGATCGAGCGCCGGCACCGGCACCAGCCCGTCCGGCAGCCCGGGCCGGGCCCGGCCCCGGGGCGGCAGCAGCGTGGCGATAACGGTCGGCACGGAGGGCGAGCGCATGGCGACCCGGTTGTAAGGCCGCAGCACCAGCCGCGCCGGCTCACCCGCCTCGAGCGGCACGAGGATGTCGGCGCGCCCGGCCGGCGGCACCAGCAGGCTGGTCATCGGCTGCGGCCGCTCGAGAAAATGCCCGTCCAGGGCCACCAGATGGAACGGCCGGCCATCCTCCAGCGCCAGCCTCGCATAGCGGGCGTTGCAGGCGTTGACGACCCGCAGCCGCGGCCGCAGGCTCGGCGCCTCCAATTGCGGGTCGAGCCGGCCGTTGACGTAGATGCCGGCGCCCTCCTTGCCGCGCGACCATTCCCCCCGCGCATGCGACGCCGGCAGGCCATCGGCAAGCTCGAGATCCTTGATGAACAGCACCAGCTCGCCGCAGTCGGCCAGCGGCCGCTCCCGGTCGAGCGGGTGCTCGATGATCAGCGCCCCCGCCAGCCCGCGCCACAGCTGGGCGGCCTGGCGGCGGTGGGGATGCGGGTGATACCAGTAGGTCCCGCCCTGCCCCGGCGGTATCGCCACCTCGTACTCGGCCGTCTGCCCCGGCTCCACCACCCGGAACGGATTGTCTGCCCTGCCCTCGGGCGAGACGTGCAGGCCGTGGAAATGAAGGTTGGTGGGCTCGTCCAGGCGGTTCTCGAGGTCCAGCCGCAGGCTCTCGCCCTCGCGCAGCCGCAGGAGCGGGCCCGGAAACGCGCCGTCATAGGCCCACAAGCGGGCGGCACCGCCGTCGAGCTCCACCGCTGCGGGCGCGGCGAGCAGGCGGCGTGGGGCCGGCCCGGCCTCCGGCACCGCAGGTGCCAGCGGCAAGGTGGCGAGGCCGGTGCCAAGGGCGAGAAAGCGGCGGCGATCGAGTGGGTGCATGAAACGGGCCTGTGGGGGGCTGCTGGAGGAAACCTAGCGGGCGATGGAAAGCCACCGGTAGTAGGTCGATACTACCCGAGGCTGCCGCAGGCGGCCTAGAGAGGCGCGGCCCGCTGCGTCCATTCAGCCGAGGAGAGACAGCCATGGCCAAAGCCATCCACATGATGGTCCGGGTCCTCGACCTGGATCCGTCCATCGACTTCTATCGCAAGGCGTTCGGCCTCGAGGTCGCCGACCGGTTCGACTTCGACAGCTTCACCCTGGTCTATCTGCGCAACGCGGAGGCCGACTTCGAGGTCGAGCTGACCCTCAACAAGGGCCGCACCGAGCCCTACGGCCACGGCGACGGCTACGGCCACATCGCGTTTGCCGTGGACGACCTCGAAGCCGAGCACGCCCGCTTCAAGAGCGCGGGGCTGAGCCCGGCCGACATCAAGGAGTTCCACCGCGAGGGCGCCCTCATGGCGAAGTTCTTCTTCGTCCAGGACCCGGACGGCTACAAGATCGAGGTCCTGCAAAAGCACGGCCGCTACCGCTAGGGCGCTTCCCGGGCGGGGCCCCGGGCGGCTTTCCGGACCCTGCGGGGGCGCTGCGCGCGGCTTTCGTCTGCTGTTCTCTGCCCGTTGGCGGCGATGACACGGGAGGGCTGCTCGCCCGGCACCGCCGCAGGGCAGCACGCGCTGCCGGCAGCTCTAGGCCCCCCGGGGCGCCAGCACCCGCGCCATGGCGCAGCGCCGCCCCGGCTCGTGGCCCGCCGCGACCTCGGCGGCGAGCCGGGCCCTGAGCCCCGGGCCCAGCGCCGCCGGGTCGAGCTCGACGAAGCCGCGGCGCGCGTAGAACGGGGCGTTCCACGGGACGTCGCGGAAGGTTGTCAGCGTCACGGCGGCCATGCCGGCCCGTGCGGCGTGGGCCACGGCCTGGTCTAGAAGGGCGCTGCCCAGCCCGCGGCCCTGATGCTCGCGAGCGACCGAGAGCTCGATCACGAAGAGGGCACCGTCCAGCTCGCACGCGGCGAGGAACCCTGCCGGACTGTCGCCGCGATCGGGCGCCACCCACAAGGTGCCGCGGCCCAGGGCCGTCCTCAGGACGTAGGCGGGCAGCGTGCCGGCCTCCGCCACCCAGCCCAGCCCGACCTCGCCAAACCGCTCCGCCGCCGAGCGCTCCACGTCGGGCAGGCGCTCCAGGTCCCCGGCTCGCGCCGGCCGGATCCGCAGCCGGCTCATTCCCGTCTCATGGCCCGTCTCATGGCCCGTCTCATGGCGCCACGCCCCCGGCCAGCGGCTCGAGCATGCCGTAGACCTCGGCACTGGCCGGGACCGGCACGCCGGCCTCCACGCCCAGCCGCACCACGGCGCCCACCAGCCAGTCCAGCTCCAGCCGGCGGCCGTTCTCGAGATCGGTGAGCATCGAGGAGCGCATGTCGGCCGGCAGGCCGCCAACGAAGGCGAGGCGCTCCTCGACCAGCTCGTCCGGCAGCTCCACGCCGCGCGCGCGGCCCACCGCCACCGCCTCGCGGACCATCGCCTCGAAGCGGTGCCAGAGGGCCGGCTGGTCGCGCACCGGGCCGATCGGCTTTCGGGCAAAGCAGGTGATGCCGGCGAAGGGCGCCAGAAAGACGAACTTCTTCCAGATCTCGCGCATGACGTCGGGCACCAGGGCCGCCTCGACGTCGGCGGCGTCGCAGGCCCGCGCCAGCGCCTCCAGCCCCGGCCGCTGGCGCTCGTCCAGAGCACCCAGGACCAGCCGCGCCATCTGCCCGCTGTGCCGGATCACCCCGGGCTCCTCGATGGCGCCGGCGATGTAGGCGACGCCGCCGGCCACGTTCCGCGCCGCGAGCTGACGGCGCAGGATGTCAACCGCCTCGACGCCGTTCTGCAGGGGCACCACCACGCCGTCACTGGCCACCAGCGCGGCAGCGCGCCGGGCGGCAGCCTCGAGGTCGTACATCTTCACGGCGATCAGGACGGCGTCGAAGCGCTCGCGTGCCTCCTCGCCGAGAAGGCGCACCGGTTCCAGGTGCAGATCCCCCCTGGGGGAGAGCAGCCTCAGCCCGTGGCTGCGCATCGCCGCCCCGTGGGCGCCGCGCGCCACGAAGGCCAGCCCGGCACCGCCGGCGGCCAGCCGGGCGCCGAAATAGCCCCCCACGGCCCCTGCGCCGATTACCGCGACCCGCATTCCGCCTCCCATGCTGCTGGGTTCTCGAAGCTCCCTTGCAGTTCAGGGCCATGAGCGCTGCAAGGCAAGGGCCCGAGCTCGTCGCCTGCAGTATGAGGCAGCTTTGCCGTCCGGTCAGCCTTTGCGGGCAGCTCCGGGCGCTGCGCTCAGACCTCCAGCTCGACCGTCACCGGCACATGGTCGCTGGGCATGTCCCAGCCGCGCGCCTCGCGGCACACCTCGGCGCCGCGCAGCGCCGGCGCCAGGGCCGGCGACAGCCAGACGTGATCGAGCCGCCGCCCGCGGTCGGAGGCGGCCCAGTCGCGGTTGCGGTAGGACCACCAGGTAAAGAGCTTCTGCTCGGGCGGGATCACCGCGCGGACCGCGTCGAGGAAACCGTAGGACGCCTGCAGCCGGTTCAGCGCCTCGGTCTCGACCGGCGTGTGGCTGACCACCTTGAGGAGCTGGCGGTGGCTCCACACGTCGGTCTCGAGCGGGGCGATGTTGAGATCGCCCACGAGCACGACCTTGGCGCCGTCGCCGCGGCGGGCGGCGAAATAGTCGGTGAGGTCCGCGACCATGGCGAGCTTGTGGCGGAACTTCGGGTTCACCTCGGGATCGGGAATGTCCCCGCCGGCGGGGATGTAGAGATCGTGAATCTCGATGCCGCCGGGCAGCGTGCAGACCGCATGACGGGAATCCTCGATGCCGCACCATTTGTGGCTGTGGCAGTCCTCGAGCGGCAGCTTGGAGAGGATCGCCACGCCGTGATAGGCCTTCTGGCCGTGGATGTGCAGGTGATGATAGCCCAGCGCCTCGGCCATCTCGCGGGGGAACTTGCCGTCCTCGACCTTGGTCTCCTGGAGACACAGCACGTCGGGCCGGATCTCCAGGGCGATCCGGCGCAGCGCGGTCTCGCGCAGGCGCACCGAGTTGGCGTTCCAGGTGGTGATCCGCAGGCGCACGCTTCCAGACTCCTTCCGCTGCCACACAACCGCTCCGTGGGTAGAGGAGCGCCCGGCGTCTGTCACCTCCGCCCGCCGCGAGCAGCCAGATCCGGCTTGCGCCGGCCGGGACGGCGGAGGAGCATGATCCATCGGCCCTGAAGGGAGTCCGCGCCATGTCGCATGCGGTGATCACGATGGCGGCCGACCCGGACCGGATGGACGAGGTCCGCCGCCTGTTCCGCGACTATTCCGGCGAGGTCGACGCGCCGATGTGCTTCGAGGCGTTCGATCGTGAGCTGGACACCCTGCCCGGCGAGTATGCAGCGCCCGGCGGCGCCCTGCTGCTGGCGACCGAGGGCGGCGTGGCCATAGGATGTGCCGCGCTGCGCCGGATAGACGGCGAGAGCTGCGAGATGCGCCGGCTGTTCGTCGACACGCAGCATCGCCGCACCGGCGTCGGCATGCTGCTCGTCCAGGCGGCGATTGCCCGCGCCGGGCGCCTGGGCTATCGCCGTCTCGAGCTCGAGACGGTGCCGGAGCGGATGCCGGTGGCCGACGCCATCTATGCGCGGCTGGGCTTCGTCGAGAGCGGGCGGCGGCCGGACGGCGTGGTGCGCCGGGCGCTCGACCTCGCAAGACCGGACCGGGACCGTCTTCCCCCGGAGGAGGCACGATGATTCCCCACGAGACCTGGCTGGAGATGGCGGTCGAGCTGGCGCTGGAGAGCGTCCGCGAGGCGGGCGGCCGGCCGTTCGGCGCGGTCATCGTCAAGAACGGCGCGCTGGTCGCCACCGGCGTCAACGAGCTGCACCGCACCGGCGATCCCACCGCCCACGCCGAGCTGCAGGCGATCCGCGAGGCCTGCGTCCGCCTCGACACGCCGCGGCTCGACGGCTGCACCGTCTATGCCAGCGGCCACCCCTGCCCGATGTGCCTCGCGGCCATGCATCTGTGCGGCGTCGATGCCTGCTTCTACGCCTACTCCAACGCGGAGGGCGAGCCCTGGGGGCTGGGCACGGCGCCGATCTACGAGCAGCTCGCAAAGCCGCTGGCCGAGCAGAGCCTCTACATCCGCCACATGCCGGTCCGCCCCGAGGGCGAGGATCTCTACGAGGTGTGGGCGCGGACGAGGAAGGGCTAGAGCGGCTCTCCAACAGCTGGAACAGGGCGGAGGCCCCAGCCGGCCGGCGGGACCGGGCAGGGGCGCTGCGCGCGGCTTTCGTGTTCCTTTTATGGCAGGCGGCAGCGGTGAGCATTCACCGGCTCTTCATCTCGGGGCGCGCCGAAGGCCGGGCAGGTGCAGGAGCCCTGGCACGAGCTTCACGGCCTGCCCGCCAGACCCCGCCCCCGACGCCGAAAGACGAGAGACCCGGCCGCGCGCAGCGCCTTGGGCGGCGTCGCTGCCCCGGCCCTGCGCCGCCCGCTGACGCCGGTGGAGCGGAAGGGTGTCGGGAGTCCTTCCTGCGCCCTCGGCCCGGCAGCAGGACATCCGGTTAACGGCCCGTTGATCATACCTGGCAACATTAGCGGCAGCAGTGCGGCGTCCTTCGCCCCATGGCAGCAAGGCCCGCGCCCCTTTCTTGGCGCAGGCACCAGAATGACGTACATTGGCACGGCATTCGAGGAGCGGACGATGGCGCAGGCGGACGGGATCAAGGGCGAGCGGGTCAATCTGCGGCTCAGTGCTGTCGCGAAACGTCGGATCGAGCGTGCAGCCGCGCTCGAGGGCCGGCCGCTAAGCAGCTTCATCGTGGCGAGCGTGCTCGAGCAGGCCGAGCGGACCATCGCTGCGCACGACGCCATGGAGCTGAGCCGCCGCGACGCCGAGAGGTTCCTCGATGCGGTCCTCGATCCCCCGCGCGCGAACCGCCGCCTTCGTGCTGCGCTCGACGAGCATGGACAGCGCGTGCTCTCGCGATGACAGCCGGGACGCGGCTCGTTATCGAGCCGCTCGCCCGGGGCCATGACAGGGCGGCATTCTCCTGCGGGGTAGCAGAGCTCGACCGGTACATCGCCCGCCAGGCCGGCCAGGACATGCGCCGCCGCGTCGCCCGGGTGTTCGTGTGCGTCCCCGAGGGCAGCAGCGGCATCTTGGGGTACTACACCCTGAGCGCCCTCTCCATCGACCTCGGCGCGCTGCCTCCCGAACAGGCGCGCAAGCTCCCCCGGCACCCCGTGCCCTGCGCCCTGATCGGCCGCCTCGCGGTCGACCTGTCGGGCCGTGGGCGCGGTCTGGGCCGGCTTCTGCTTGCCGATGCGATAAAGCGGGCCGTGGGCGCCGGCTCAAGCCTCGCCATCCACGCCATGGTGGTGGATGCCCTGAACGAGGAGGCCAAGGCGTTCTACCGCGCCTTCGGGTTCACGCAGCTCCAGGACACGCCGATGCGGCTGTTCCTGCCATTGGGCGGGCTCGAATGGTAACGATCCCCGGCCCGGCAGCAGGCGTCCGGTCAACGGCCCGCTAATCACACCTGAGCCGCAGGAAGGGCTCCTGACACCCTTTCCGCGGAACCACCTCCCGCAGAC
>JARGEQ010000026.1 GCA_029211145.1 Marinimicrococcus flavescens | reverse complement strand
CATGGACCCGCAGCTCGGCCGCTTCATCCAGCCGGACTGGTGGGACCCGACCGAGGAGGGCGTGGGGACCAACAGGTATGCCTATGCCGACAACGACCCGATCAACAAGAGCGATCCCAGCGGGCATGCGCTGAGCGAGGAAGGAAGCTATGATGGCGTCGTCGATGGCTATAGCGGCGCTTCTTATGATAGTCTGAGTGACATTTTCGGCGATCCCGCCTCTGACGAGGATGCTTCGGAGAGCCTTGAAGCTCCGCAAAACATCCAAGTCGCAATGGGTGCCCTGCCAAGAATTGCAAAATTAGTTGATGTCTTCCGAAAAGACAAGCGAGGAGGATTAAGGAGGCCTAATAACGATCAAAAGAAAAATAATTCTGATATCTCAAGAGTTGTTATTGATGACAAAATTCGCGATCAGATGAAAGAACGTGGATGGACCATTGAGGAAATTCTTGATTTGATAGAAACTCCTGTCGCAGGTATTACGCGCGACCAACGGAGAGCGGGCAAAACCCCCGATGGTATAAAGCGAGATGACCCTGCTTCTGTATATGGGACACGGGAAACCCACGTCATTGTCAATGATCGTACGCGGGAGGTGGTACAAGTCACCGATCGCAGACCGAGCGGAAGGAGTTGGCAGCCCGATAGCAGAATCCAATGGAACGAGGGTTTCTAATGAGAGTCGACGAAAATAAGCTCTACGAATCGGGAGATGATTTTTTTAATCTCGAGGGGAACTGGCTTATGCTTATGACGCCCGATGCGGCCGTGGACGCCTGTATGAAGGCGGTGGATCGCGGCATCGTTGTCGTGCGCGTTGAAGGAGGAATATGGCATAGCGATACTGGCCCCTTCGAAATGCGCTACGATTGCATCTGGGATGGCGATGACCCTCCGATGAACTCGGAGAATGCCTTGGAAAACAATGTGCGAGCTGCAGATTTTATCCGCAGCATGAACTACAACGCTTTCATACTCGGTGTAGCGTCCATACGCGGCTACGGAGCGGCGGTTGAATGGAAGAGTAAGAATATATGATCTTATTAAGCACTTTAGAGATGCATAGCCTAATTGTGCTTCACCTCTGCTCCACGCCGGCTGTACAGTGACGGTGGCTCCCTGACACGCTTCAGGGGTTGCGGGGACCTGACGTAATCGCGCTAAGGAGTCACTCTCCAACGGCCCTGTTGAACCCAAGGAGAGTGACCCATGGCCAGTTTTGCCGGTTCCGACGTCTCCGAGCAAGTGACCGAGATGTGCGTGGTTGAGGGTGAGGGCGTGCGGGCTCGCGGGAGGTGTCCACCTGCGCCCGGCAGGCGCACGCGGCGTTGAGCCATGGGCCGCACAAGACCGACCGGGCGGACGCCGAGGGCTGGACCGGCTGGCTGTGGCAGGGCCGGTTCGCCTCCCCGGTGGCTGAGCAGACGCACCTGCTCGCCGCCGCCCGCTACATCGGGCGCAACCCGGTCCGCGCCGGCCTCGCCGCTGCAAACCGGGATCACAAGGGCGGGGCGAGGCGGTGTGACAACCGGCACGCGCCGGTGCGTCGGGCTGCCCGGTTACCGCTTCTGCTCGGCCGAAGCTGGCCGCCACGCGCGACGATACCTCAACACGCCCCGGCCGCCGGCCGCCCCCGTGCTCCTGCACCCTCAACCGGCCGCCAGTCCGCCTCCAGCAGCCGCCACGGC
>JARGEQ010000025.1 GCA_029211145.1 Marinimicrococcus flavescens | reverse complement strand
TGACGAACACAACGAGATCACCCTTGACCGGCGGGATTAGAGAACCACCGGGGACACTGCCTCGTCCGGGAGGCCGTCGGGGCCGCCGATGCCGCGCCACGCCCCCATCTGCCAGTCGACGCCGAGCGCGTCCTAGGCGGTGGGCACCTGCTCGAAGCCCGCCGCCGGCTCGTCGGCCATCACCAGCAGGGTCCTGGCCTCGCCCGCGTCGACCATGCCGCGCGCCTCGGGCAGGGTCGTGCTGACCATGCCGATGGCGCCGGAGACGAGGAGCTGCAGCGAGGGGGTGGCACCCTCGGAGGGAACCCACGGCGCGGCCTTGGTCTCGAGCCCGAGCCTGTCGAGAAGGCCGGCAAGGGCCAGATGCGCGGCGCCGCCGAGATTCGCGCCCGACGCCTTGTGCCGGCCCGGCTCGCTGCGGATCTGCTCGACCAGCGCTTTCGCGTCGGCCGGGCCGTCCTTGGCGACATGCAGGCCGATCGGGTCGGTGTTGTAGAGGCCCAGCAGCGTGTAGTTCTCATGGGTCAGCGGCGAGGTGCCGACCCAGTGGAACATGGAGAGCTCGGTGGTGAGCACGCCCAGCGTGTAGCCGTCCGGCTCGGCAGTGGCGATCTCGGTGTGACCGACCACGCCGCCGCCGCCGGTGCGGTTGATGACCGTGACCGGCTGGCCCAGCTCCTCCTCGAGCAGCGAGGCCACGATGCGGCCGGTGGCATCCGTGCCGCCGCCCGCGGACCACGGCACGATCAGGCTGATCGGCCGCTCCGGCCAGGCCGCGTCGGCTGTCCCGGCGGCGCCGGCCAGAAGGATGCCGGCGGCGAGAAGTGTCCTTGCGTTCATTGTCATGCCTCCCTTTGTTCTTTGCGTGCCGGCGCCTCAGTTGATGTAGCCGAACAGCCGGGGCAGCCCGAGACTGAGGAACGGCACGTAGGTGACGATCAGCAGAAAGACGACCTGGACCAGGTAGAAGGGCAGCAGCGCCCGCGAGAGGGTCTCGATGCGCATGCCGGTGATCCCGGCGGCGGCAAAGAGGCACGGGCCCACCGGCGGCGTGCTCAGGCCCAGCACCAGGTTGAGCGACATGACCACCCCGAAATGCACCGGGTGGACCCCCGCATCGACCATCACCGGGCCGATGATCGGCGCCATGACGATGATCGCAGCACCGATGTCCATGAACATGCCGATCCCCAGCAGCAGGAGGTTGACCAGCAGGAGCAGGGCGTAGGGATCGCTGGCGATGCTCATGAGGCCGCGGGCGATGGCCTCGGGCACGCGGTCGAGGGCGATGAACCAGGCCAGGATGTTGGCGCAGGCCAGCACCATGAAGACCACCGCCGTCATGATCGAGACGCGCAGCATGATCGGCGGCAGGTCGGCGAGGCGCAGGCTGCGCTTGACCAGCAAGCCCACCAGCAGCGCGTAGGCCACGGCCACGGCGGCGGCTTCGGTGGGGGTGAAGATGCCCGAGAGGATTCCGCCCAGGATGATGGCCGGCATCATCAGCCCGACCAGCGCTCCCCGGACGGCGCGGCCGGCCTCGCCCGGCGGCAGTGGAGCGGTCCGGCGCGGGAAGCCCTGCCGGTCGGCCATGCCGCGGATCATCGCCATCAAAAGCAGCGCCATCACCAGGCCTGGAAGCACGCCGGCCAGAAAGAGGGCGGCGATCGAGACCTGCATGATCGAGCCGTAGAGCACGAGGATGATCGAGGGCGGGATCATCGGGCCGATCAGCGAGGAAGCGACGGTAAGGGCGGTGGCGAACGGCAGCGGGTAGCCGGCCTGGCGCATCGCCTTGATCTCGATGGCGCCGAGGCCGGCGACGTCGGAGATGGCGGAGCCGGAGATGCCGGCGAAGAAGGCGCTGGCCAGCACGTTGACGTGCGCGAGCCCGCCCTTGATGCGCCCCACCAGCACCTCGGCGAAGCGCACCAGGTCCTCGGTGATCCGCGAGGCGCTCATCAGCTCCGCGGCCAGGAAGAAGAACGGGATCGCCATGATGGTGAAGAGGTTGAGGGCGGCGAACATGCGCTGGGGCACGAGCGCCAGGAAGTCCGGCCCGAAGCCCATCACGATCGGCACCAGCGCGGTGATGCCGAGCACGAAGGCGATGGGCACGCCGGCGAACAGCAGCACGAAGAAGACGATCGCTACCGTGGTCAGCATGTCCGCTACCTCAGCCCAGGACGCCTTCGGCGGGCGCGCCGAAGGGCGAGATGCCATTGCGCGCCCGCTCGACGCTGCGTCCGGCTTCGCGGACGAGCTCGATCAGCATGAGGAGGGCCCCCAGCGGCAGCGGCAGGAAAGCCAGCAGCATCGAGATGCCGAGCGAGGGTGCGGTCTGCATCGGCCCCTCGACGAAGGTCAGAATGGCGCCCTGCCACAGCACGACCGTCAAGAAGAGTGCCACCAGCACGAGCCCCGCCAGACGCACCGCCAGCTGGAGCCCGAGCGGCAGCCGCTCGACCAGGATGGTGACCGCGACATGCGAGCCCTCCCGCAAGGCGAGGCTGCTCGCCAGCAGCGTTATCGCGACCATGAGGTAGCGGGCGAGCTCGGGCGGCCAGGCGAGCGGTGACGCCAGCACGTAGCGGAAGAACACATTGACGATGATGGCCACCGTCATGGCACCCAGCGAGAGGATGCAGAGGAGCCGGGTGGCGCTCAGAAGGCCGCGGTCGAGAAGGGCGAGCATGGCTGGTTCCTTGCGGGCCGGGCGGCGGGCCCGGCCCGTTGCGGGGCGAACGTCAACGCGGGCCGGAGGAGCCGACCTTGGCCTCGGCGGCCTTCACCGCCTCCATGAACTCGCCCACCAGCTCGGCGCCGAGCTGCTCTTCCATCCACTTGATGACGCCGGGCTGGGCCTTCTCGCGAAACTTCTGCTGCTCGTCGGCGGAGACGTAGGTGACCTCCACGCCCCGCTTCGCGAACTCGGCCATCGCATCGTTGACCGTGACCTGCACGAGGCCGCGGCTGGTCACCGTGCCGACGCGCCCGGCGATCAGCACGGCTTCCTGCAGCTCGGGCGGCAGCTTCTGGAACCACTTCTCGCTGACGATCACGAAGGAGAGGCTGTAGACGTGATTGTCGACGGTCACGTACTTCAACACCTCGCCCAGGTTCTGCTGGAGCGAGCCCACGGTGGGCAGCTCGGCCCCGTCCACGACGCCGGTCTGCAGGGCCGTGTAGACCTCCATCCAGGGCACCGCGGTCGGCGAGGCGCCGAGGCTGCGTACCATCTCCTGATGCGCCGGGATCTCCATGGTGCGGATCTTGAGCCCTTCGAGATCGGCCGGGCTCTGGATCGGGCGCTTGTTGTTGCCCCAGATCCTAAAGCCGCCGTTCTCGCCGATGGCCACCGGCCTGAAGCCCTTCTCGATCATCCCGTTCATGAGCTTCTGGCCGAACGGGCCGTCCATGACCTCCCAGGCCACCGCCGCGTTCTTGAAGACGTAGGGGATGGTGATGACCTGGATGTCCGGATACCAGATCGAGACCGGCCCCTCGGACGGCGTGGTGGCTTCGAGAACGCCCATGCGGACGCTCTCCATGTTCTCGCGCAGATCGCCGAGCGTGCCGCTGTGATAGACCTCGGCCTTGATGCGCCCCTTGCTCAGCGCCTCTACGGTGCTGCCGAAGGAGCTCATCATTCCATAGACATAGTAGGGATATTTGAGGTCACCGATCGTGACGTAGGGCGCGTCCGGGTTGGTGATGCGCAGGGTGAACTCCTGCGCCTGGGCGCTCATGGTGCCGATGAGCGCCGCGGCGCCGCAAAAGGCTGCCGCAAGTCTTGCCAAAGGCTTCATCCCTGATCTCCTTTTCTTTCGTTATCCTGGTCAACGGGAACGCTTCTTCACGACCTGCCGGCGAGCCAGCCGACCAGGCGGCCCCAGAACGGGCCATAGCCCTGCCAGCCGACGAACTCCGGCGTGCCCCAGTGCGGCGAGCAGTCCGAGGCGAAGGCCGCGGTTCTGCCCTTGCCGTGCCGGCCGACCACGAGGAACGGATCGCCTCCGGCCTTGAGCAGCACCTCGCCCTCCCGCCTGGCCACCAGCCGCTGGTAGCCCAAAAAGGTTGGCCACCTGCCGTCCACCGGCTCGAGCGCCGGGTGCTCCGCCACCGGTTCAGGGCGGACTCCTTCCGGCCTTTCGATCCGGTCGTCGCCCGTCATCATCGTCACCGGCAGGATGTCGGCGATGACCGTGTTGGGGTAGCAGGCGCTGCCGGCTATGCCGGAGAACGACATGTAGCCGCCCACCATGAGGAAGCCGCCGCCGCCCGCCACGTAGGAGGCGATGGACGCCAGCGGGTTGGGCCGGATCCGGCTCTTGAAGAGCGTGTCAGGGTGAAGAAGAAAGGTGTCGGCGCCGACATCGCTCAGGATTACCGCGTCGTAGGCGGCAAGCGCCTCCGGTTCGGCAGGAAAGCGGCTGGTGACCTCGTGGTTGCGGATGTAGTCGACCTCGAAGCCGGCGTCGCCCAGCGCATCGATCAGGGGCTTGCCGCCCTCCTCGTAGCCGCCGGTGGTGTAGACCGAGAAGCCCTTGAGGTTGAGCCCGATATTGGTGAACGATTCGCCGACGAAGAGGACGCGGGAAGAACTCATGATGCCTCCTGATGAGGGGATGATGCGCCGCCGGCTCGGCGCTGCGGTCCTGGCGCTGGCGCTTTCATGGCCGGCCGCCGCAACCGCGCTGGAGCTGGCGACGCGGCCCGACCGGCCGCCGTCCGCCGGGGAGCTCCGCCGTCTGGAGCTCTTGGCGGAGCAGATCGGCTGGGGCACGCTGCACCATTCGGAGACCATGGCGCGCGCCGAGACCGGCTACGGGACGGGACCCTGGATCATGGCGCAGGCGTCGCCGTGGTTTCCCGAGAGCTATTTTCTGGCCAGCCGCGCCTGGGCGGCCCGGCAGCAGCTCGGCACGGCCGAGGCCGACGACCGGCTGCGGATGATTCACCGGGACCCGCAGGAGATCCTGACCTTCTCGTTTCTGCTGCTGGCCGAGCGCCCTGATGCTCTTGCCCCCGAGAGCGTCGAGGTCGCGTTCGAGGCAGGCCCGTGGCAGGCGCCCGGCGTCCTGGAGGAGGTCGAGACTGCCCCGGAGCGAACCCTGGGCGCGCAACTCCATGCGGCGCGCGGCCGGGTGCGCGTCGATCTTCCCGATGGTTTCGACTGGGCGGCGGTGCACGGATTCTTGCTCCGGTTCAGCCAGTCTGGCGCGGCGCCCTACCTGCTCTCCTGGACGCTGCCGGCGGCCCCCTGACGGGCGTTGCCGGCGGGCGGGTCAGCGTGCCGCGAGCCTGACGCCCAGCCCCTCGAGCCCGCGGCGTACCGCCGCCTTCTGGCGCTCGTCGGGCACCGGCATGGGCGCACGCGGCAGATGCGCCGGCACGCCCTGCAGCTCGAGCGCGTACTTGGTGCAGGCCGGCAGGTTGTCGGCCACGAGGCCGTTCCACAGATGCAGCAGGCCGGTGTGCAGCTCGAGCGCGCGGGCGTGGTCGCCGGCCTGCACCGCGTTCCACAGCTCCACGCTGGCGTGCGGGGCGGCGGTGAGGATGGCGGCGATGGAGCCGTGGGCGCCCAGGCTGTAGGAGGGGTACATGAGCGCATCGACGGCACTGTAGATCGACTTGCCGGGCTGGGCGGTCGCCATGAGGTCGGCGAGGAGCTTGAGATCGCCCGCGCTCTGCTTGACCCCGACGACCAGCGGCACCTCCTTCATGATCCGGTTGAGCAGGGCCGGCGAGAGATAGCTCCAGGGCACGACGTTGTAGATCACCAGAGGCATGGCGGTGGCCTCGGTGACGACCCGGAAGTGCTCCAGCATGGCGTCGTCGCTGGGCCGGAAGAGATAGTGCACCGGCGTCACCTGCAGCGCCGCCACGCCCATCTCCTTGACGGCCTGACCGCGGCGGATGGCGTCGCGGGTGCTGTCGACGATGATCCCTGCGATGACCGGCACGCGTCCCGCGGCGGCCTCCATCGTGGCGGCCATGAGATCGGTGTATTCGGCATCGTCGAGAACATGGCCCTCGCCGGTCGATCCGCCCGCGGCGAGCCCCGTGGCGCCTGCCTCGATCAGGAAGTCGACCTGCGGCTTGACCGCGTCGAGCACGAGATTGCCGTTGGCGTCGAACGGCGTGGTCATCGGCGGAATGACACCGCGCGGCATGGACATGAAAGCCTCCTATTTCGTTATGCCGAATGCTGTTTCGCAATAACGTAGGAGGGGGCCGGCCGCCGAGTCAATCGCCGTGCTGCGTCAGCCGTGCCAGCCGAGGCGGCGGGCGATCGTCTCCGCACTTTGGACCACCAGCTCGCCCAGGACCTCGATCCGGCTGTCCGGCACCCGGGCGGCCGGCGCGGCGACGCTGATCGCGGCAAAAACCTGACCTGCGGCGTTACGGATGGGGGCTGCCACGCAGCGCTGTCCGAACTGGTGCTCGTCGTCGTCGATCGCAAAGCCGCGGTCGCGGACCCGCGCCAGGTCGGCACGCAGCTCGCCGGCCTCGGTGATGGTGCGCTCGGTGAAACGCACGAGGCCCGCAGCGATCACGCGCTCGACCGCGGCGTCGGGCTGGAAAGCCAGCATCGCCTTGCCCACCCCGGTGCAATAGGCCGGCGCGCCCTCGATGTTCATCACCATCTGATAGGGTCCGCTGTCGCTCTCGCGGCGGTCCACCATGACTGCATAGAGCCCGTCGAAGATCGACAGATGGACGGTCTCGCCGGTGATCCGGGCGAGCCGGTCGACGACCGGCTGCGCCTCGCGGCCGAGCTCGAGATTGGCCAGATAGAGGGAGCCCAGCTGAAAGAGCCGGATGCCGAGGCGGTAGCGGTCGCCCTTCACGTCCTGCTCGACGAAGCCGAGCTCCTTGAGGGTCACCAGATGCTGATGCGCGGTGGGCTTGGGCAGGCCGGCCTGCTCGGCCAGCTCGGCCAGGGTCATGGCGCGGCTGTCACGCCCGAAACAGTCCAGGAGGCTGGCCGCCTTGGCGAGCGACTTCACCCTCCCGGCGCCCGACACGATCTTCGACATTGAATGTTCCGTTCGGCAATACCGTATGGCGGTCGGTATAGGCCGTCCGGCGCCGATTCTCCAGCGCTACCCGCCGGCAGCGCTTCTCAGCTGCAGCCGTCGCCGCTCATCGACCGGCTCGCATCCCACCAGCCTCGCCAGGCGTCCCGGGCAATCTCCGTGTCGGCGTCGTTCTTGAGGCGGTCGAAGCGGGCCATCGCGGTCCAGCAGTCGCCGGCGCGCATGGCGACCCAGCCGGCCCACAGAACGTCCTTCGCTCCGCCCAGCGGAACGCCGCGCCGCTCGAGCTCCATCGCCGCCTCGTTGGCGCTGCCCCATTGGCGTGCCTCGGCCCGGGTCAGGAAGCTGCGGCGGGCAAGCTCGATCTCGAGCTCCTGGCGCAGGGGGCGGTCGATCCACGGCAGCACGAGCAGACGCTCCAGCTCGTGCGGGTCGCCCAGCGCACGGATCGCCGCCACCTGCCCCTTGCGGGCGTCGCCTTGCAGGCTCGCATCGTCCTCGGCCAGCCGTTCCGCCACCTCGAAAGCGGCGAGACTGGCACGAGGCTCGTCAGTGCCCAGAAGGCACCAGCCGCGCGCCGCCGCCATGTCGCTTCGCTCGGCAAGGAGCGGGTCGGCGACGGCCTCGAGGCAGGCGGAAAAGTCTTCGGCTTCCAGCAGGCGATGCACCATGGCGGCGCGCGCCGCGCCCAGAACTTCCTCGGGGTCGCTTGCCGCAGACGGATCGCGGCGCACGATCTCGGCCGCTTTGGCCGGATCGCCGCCGGCCAGATAGGCCGCCACGAGTCCCTTGTTGGCATCCGCGCTGGCGCCCCAGGCGGCGGCCTGGTCGAACCAGCGCAATGCCTCTGCGGGCGCGCCGCCCTTTTGATGCCACCAGCCGAGGAGCAGGGCGGCGCGGCCGTCGCGCCGGCCGGCGATCTGCCGCTCGAGTCCGGCGAGCCATGCCGGCGCCGTCGTGCCGGGGCCGGCCTTGTCGACCAGTGCGGCGAGGCTGCGTACATTGGCGCCATAGGCGCGCTGGCTCAGGATACCGTCGATCTCGCGTCTGAGCGCCTCCTCCCCCGGACTCCGGTTGCCGGGCAGGTCGAGGAGCTTGCGGACTTGTGCAGCATCGTAGCGACCTTGGGCCTTCTGCAGGGTGGTGAGGCGGATCTCGAAGGGGCACTCGCGCACCGCGCGCTCATGGACCTCCCACTCCTTCGCCTCGTCGCCGGTGCGCCGGTGGGCGGCGGCGAGCGCCCAGAGATTGTCCGGATCGGCGCACCCGAAAAGCCCGGGCTCGGTGGTGGAAAGGCGGGCCAGAGCCGCCGGGTCGCCGGCCGAGCGTGCCTCGCCCACCTCGCTGCGAAGCTCACGCTCGCGGCGTTCCCGGGCAAGCGCGGCGCTCGGCTGCCACCCGGGGCTCTTACGCCGGGCCCGCAGCTCCAGCTCCTCGAAGAGCCGCAGGTCGCCGGCGGCGAGCGCTGCCCACATCGGCCCTTCGTCGACCGTCGTGGCGGCGGTCGGCGCCTGGAGCACCTGGCGCACGCTCTGGGTGGCCGCCGGGCCGGCAGAGAGAAGCAGGCCCAGGCCACCGGCGAGGAGAAGCGAGGACAGACGCAGCATCACACTCAATATCCGAAGCGCTCGAGCCACGCGGCTGCGACGAGCAGCCGGATGATGGCGCCGTAATAGGAGGTTTCGGTGCCCACCAGCGGAAGCCCGGCGAGTGTGACGTCGCCGTCGCCACGCCAGCGGCGCAGGAGCAGCAGCACCGAGCGCTGCTCGATGCCGAGGCCATAGCCGGCGAGAGCACCCGACCGGCTGTCGATCCAGGCGCGGCCCACGTTTTCGAGAAAGGCCAGCCATCGTTCCGGCTGCGGGCCAGCGCGGCCCGACCAGAGCAGCCAGAGCGGCACCCGGATCGCGTCGTAACTCGCCCGTGGCCGCTGCTTCCACGCCAGGTTCGCGGGCAGCTCCAGCCAGTCGGGAGCGAGCCCGTAGGCGCCGTTCGTCTCCGCGAGCAGGGCCGTCCCCGCGTCCGCGAGGCGGCGCCAAGCGGGCGAGCCTTCGGTGGCGGCGAAGGCGTCGAGGGCGGGAAAGACCCAGTAGCTCGGGTTGACGACGAGCCCGTCCTTCCCGCGAAAGCCCTCGCGGCCCGGCAACAGCAGCAGCCGGCCGTCCCGCTCGACCGTGAGAAGCTCGCGGACCGCCTGGGCGGTGCGCAGGCCGGCGGTGCGCCACTCCTCACGGCGCCAGCGCTGGGCGGCTTCGAGCAGGGCCCAGGCGATGGTGATGTCGCCGTCGCTGGCATTGTTGCGGTCGGCGATCTTCCCGTCGCGCCACGACCAGGCAAAGAGCCCGTCGTCGCGTGCCAGCTCGCGCAACGTCCAGCCCCACAGCCGCTCGAAGGCGGCGCGGTCGCCGTGATGGACGGCGAGGCGCATGGCGAAGCCCTGTCCCTCGCTGTGCGACAGGCCCGAGAAGTCGTCGATCACCCGGCCGCTGCGCTCGTGCGCCGCCAGAAAGGCGCTCCATGCGTCGCCGGCGCGAGCCGGGCCGTGCAGCAGCGGGCTCATGCCGAGAGCCATGGCGCCGGCGAGTACGTCACGCCGTCTCGGCATCCCGCACCCTCCGGCTGCGCGTCGCCGCCAGCGTCAAGAAGGCCAGCAGGACGACCGCGCCGAACATCACCGCAAGCCAGCGCAAAGGGGTCTCCTGTGCCATGCGGACGAGCTCGAAGGCTATCGTCTGGAGCTGGCCCTCGGGCTGTTCCGGTCCCTGCTCGATGATCGCGCGATGGGCCACCATCTGCCGGCCGCCCTGCCCGATGGTCACCACGTCGCCCTCGAGCATCACGTCACGGCGCCGCTCGACCAGGCTCTGCACCGCCTGGACCAGCTCGGTGCCGTCGCGCCCGGCCACGGCCACGACACGCTGGCTGCCGCGCTGGAAGGCGAACATGGCGCTGCCCTCCTGCGGCGCGTTGCGGGCGACCAGGAGCTGGACAATCTGCCTCAGCGGCTCCACCGCGGCACTGCCCAGGCCGAACTTGAAGAGGCCGCGCGCATCGGCGAGCCTGGCCTGGTCGGCCGCGAACATGCCGCTCGGCTCGTCGATGATCGGCCGACCCGAGAGGATCTTGTCGATCCCTGCCCAGCTTCCCACCAGCACCACGTCGGTGCCGGAGAAACCGCGGTCGAAGGTGATCCGCGCCTCGCTCAGGAAGCGGCTGGCGATCTGCGCGCGGGCAGCGAGCAGGGTGAGCGCCGCATCGACAGTCTGCGGCCGCTGATCGCCCAGCACCCAGGTCGCCCCCTGGCGCAGCTCGCTCCCGGCGAGATCGGCGCCCATCATCCAGGAGGCGATGTCGCTGGCGCCGCCGGGGCTCCCCAGCCACGGCACGTCGATCGAGCTGTCCTCATAGAGCGTCAGTGTCGGCTCGATGCCGCCCATGCCGGCGCCGCACAGGATCTGCGGGTCGACCGCCACCTCGGGTATCAGCTCGAGCCGGTTGGAGCCCTGGCGCAGGCGGTGCAGCGGCACCTCGAGCGCCTCCTCGCGCAGGCTGCCGCCCTGCGGGTCGAGGGCAACGCTGCCGACGAACAGGCCGTTGGCCCGCAGATGCAACGCGCTGCCGGCGGCAAAGCCGGGGGCGTAGTCGCCGTTCAGGCGGATGGAGGCCGCACCGGGCAGTGCAGCGGGATCGCCATTGACCAGCAGATCGACCTCGACGATGCGGTCCTGGTCCAGCCGCCACGTTCCTGTGGTCCAGCCGAGGCTGGCAAAGCTGCGTCCGGCCGGCGCGGCGTCCGCCTGCCGCGGCCCCGTCAGCACGCGGTAGGGGGCGACGGCTGCGAGGTCGGGATCGGCCGGGTCGAGGAGCACCGCGCTCCCGTTGGGCCAGGCGAAGCCCGGCCGGGCGACGGCAGCGGCAGCGGTGGCGACCTCGCGCTCGTCGCGCCCCGAGATCACCAGCCACGCCTTGAACGGCTGGGCGGGATCGGTGAGGAGGCCCACATAGGCGGCGCCGATCTGGCCCAGCACGCGCTCGCTGACGAGGCCCTCGAGCTCGTCCAGCGTGCCGATCACCACGTTGAGCCCGCCCGGCATGGCGTCGGTGTCGACGCCCGGCAGCAGCTCGAAGCTGCCGCGGCCGATCGGCAGGCGGGCCGTGCGGACCCGCGGCGCCCGGTGGAGGTCGCGCAGCGCCCAGCCCTGGGCGAGGCGCGCGGCCCAGCTGAGCTGCCAGTCGCCCGCAACGCCGAGCGGCGTCCAGACCACCAGCTCGTTGCCGCCGAACGGCCCCAGAAGCTGGTCGACCGCCGGCAGCAGGACCCCCTCCTCGCCGGTCTCGACCACGAGACGGCTGGCTGCCGCGTCCAGGGCGCCCGCGGGGCCGCCGGCGGTGCACAGGCGCTCGCGGGAAAGCAGCACCCTGACCGTGCTGCCGCCGGCTGGCAGGTCGCGGAAGCGATGACTCCAGGCGAAGCGTTGCGGCGACAGCCGCTCGCGCGCCACGACCTTGCCATCGACGAGAAGCTCCGGCTCGAGCGGGTCGTCGCCCAGCGGCTGGAAGACCAGCTCGAGGCGGACGGAATCGGCGTTCATGCCCCACAGCTCGGGCATCGCGAAGGCAAGGCCGCCATCCGGGCTCGAGCGGGTCACCAGGCGATCCAGCGGAAGCTGCACCAGCGCGGCCCGGGCGGGTGCCGCCAGGAGCAGGAGGAGGAAGGCCACGCCAAGGACGAGACGGGACATGGGTCAGCTCCGCTGCAGCAGAAGGCGGGCCCCGCGAAAGGCCATGCTGAAGAACAGGCTCACCCCGCGCACCAGCCCGTGGGACCGGGTCCGCCGCTCGACGATGGCCTGCCAATGGTCCGAGCGGCCGTACACCAGCCGTCCGATCGCCTCGATCTGGCCCGCGTCGGTGCGCAGGAAGCGGAGCCCCAGAAGGTCCTCCGCGCCGACGGAACGGCGGTTGGTGATCGCCACGTCGAGCGGGGGCGCATCGGCGCCAGCGCCGGGGATGACCAGCCGTGCCTCGCCGGGCTCGTCAGGGACGGCGCCGGTGCCCGCCGCGAGCTGCGCGCCGGTGATCGACACGTCGGTCAGCCGGCAGGCGATACTGGTATCCGCGGCCACGAGGGTGGCCTCGATGTCCCGCTGGACCCGGGGGAACTCGCGCACCTGGCGGGTCTCCCACATGGCCGCAAGCACTGCCAGGACGAGCCAGAGATTGAAGATGCCCCAGCCCAGCACGACCACGAGGGTCTGCTGCTGGACGGGGTCGGTGAGCCAGGTCCACAGGCCGTTGGCCACGCCCAGCACCACCAGGGCTGCCAGCACGAGGAAGGGCCGTGCCATGGGGCTCAGGAACTCGCGGTCGAGGGTCTCGTCCTTGCTCGTCACGGCAAAGCTGGGCGAGCGGGGATGGAGGATGGTGTTGAGGATGGCGGGGGCCACGTAGGGCGCCAGGGCCGTCTCGTAGACCTCGCTCATGAAGGTCCAGCGCAGCTTGCCGTAGAGATGGTCGTTGAGCAGGATCGAGACGGCCAGATGCGGGATCGCGTAGGCCAGGAACTCGTCGGTTCCGGCATCGAAGAGCTGCAGCCCGAAGAGCAGCTGGGCCAGCGGCGCCACGAGGAACACGAGACGGGCGAAGGGGAAGAACCAGAAGCCCGAGAGGGCGGCATAGCAGAGCCGCTGCGCCGTGCTCAGCCCGCGCTTTAGGAACGGGTTGTCGAGCAGGAAGATCTGGACCATGCCCTGGGCCCAGCGTACCCGCTGCTTGACGAGGCTGGTCATGGTGGCCGGCTGCAGGCCCGCCACCATCGGCACGTTCACATAGGCGCTGTTCCAGCCGCGCGAATGGAGCTCCATCGCGGTATGCGCGTCCTCGGTGACGGTCTGCTGCTTGATCCCGCCAATCTCGTCGAGCGCCTTGCGGCGCATCACTGCCGCCGAGCCGCAGAAGAAGGCGGCGTTCCAGAAGTCCAGGCCCTTGAGGGTCATGGAGTAGAACATGTCGGCCTCGGACGGCATATGGCCGAACATGCCGAGATTCTTCTCGAGCGGGTCGGGGCCGATGAAAAAATGCGGCGTCTGGACGAGTGCCAGCCGGTCGTCCTTGAAGAACTGGCCCACCGTCTTCTCGAGAAAATCGGCGCTGGGCGCATGGTCGGCGTCGAACACGGCGACCAGCTCGCCCGAGCAGGACTGCATGGCGCGGTTGAGGTTGCCGGCCTTGGCACCCTTGTTCTCGGGCCGCGTGATGTAGGTGACGCCGATCGCCGCGCAGCCGCGCTTGAACTCCTCATGCCGCTCCCTTGCGGCAGCGGCGCGCGCCGGGTCGGCGTGGTTACGGAAGGCCTCGGTGCCGCCGTCGTCGCAGCACCACACCCGCATCCTGCCCTCGGGCCAGCGCATCTGCCGGGCAGCCACCAAAGTCGCCTCGACCAGCGGCCAGGGCTCGTTGTAGGTCGGCACCAGGATGTCGACGGTGGGCCAACTCCGGCGCTCGGCCGGCAACCTCGCGACCACGCGCTCGAGCGGCCGGATCGTCATGAAGACGCCGGAGGTCAGCAGCCAGAAGCCGTAGAGCTCGGCCAGCAGGAGGATGACCGCTGGGACGGCCTCGTACCAATGGCCGGTCGGCACCGTCTCCGTCACCCGCCACAGCAGGTAGCGGGCGCTCACGAACAGGGCGAGACAGATCAGCAGGAGGCGCAGGGCGTGGGCGCGGGGCAGAAGGCGCAATACCAGCACCGACAGCACGCCGCCGCCCGCCAGAAGAATCTGCGGCCCGATCCCGACGTCGATGGACGCGAGCCAGAGGACGGCGCCAAGCGCGAGCAGCCATGCAACGACCATCGGACCTCACACGACGGCCGTTCATCGTACAAGCTCGTGCGGTCGCGTCCGGCGCGACAGGTGCGGCAGGATCACGCTCGTTCGAGGCCTTGCGTGCGGCGCTGCCCCGTGATTTGGGAGGCATGCGCTGGATGGGACCGTCTATCTACTTCTCGGTTTCCAGCGTTCATCTACGCTCGCCGTATGGTTGTGGCAAGCGGCATTTCGGGCCCGCCTCGTCCCTTCGTTCCACCGTTGCCGGAATATATCGTACGGAGTATACTATCCGTCAGTCACCGAGCATGCGTGCGAGGGCCTCACCTGCTTCATCGATGTCGGCGGCCATCGCCGTGCGGGCCGCAGCTTCATCGCCGTCCTCGAGCGCGGCGAGCAGGGCGGCATGCCACTGGTTGGCGGTTCGCCAGTTGCCCGATCGGTGGAGCAGGGTGAGGTAGGGGCCGATCTGCAGCCAGAGCTGCTCGATGATCGCCAGCAGCGTCTCCGACCGGCTGGCCCGGTAGATCGCGAAGTGAAACTCCTGGTTGGCTGCGAGAAAGGTCCGCCTGTCGTCGGAGTCCTCGTGTCGGCGCAGCGTCTCCAGGAGCTCGCGCAGGCGGTCGACCTCGGCTGACGTGATCCCGGCTGCCGCCCACCCGGCTGCCGTGGCCTCCACCTCGACCCGCACGCGTCGCAGATCGGCGAGCCGCGCGGCGCTCAGCGGCGGCACCCCGACCGACCGGCCCGAGACCACCGTCAGGGCCTTCTCCGCGGTGAGCCGACGCAAGGCCTCCCGGACCGGCATGGCACTGGTGCCCAGCTCGTCGGCCAGACCCTGGATGGTCACGTTCTCGCCCGGCTGCAGCTCGCCGCGCATGATGGTCGCCCGCAGCGCCTCGTAGACATGCTGCTGCATGGTCGTTCGCGGCACCGGTGCCAGGCGCCGCGCCGCCACCTGGTCTGCGCTTGTCATTCCCCTCTCCCCGCCGCCCGGACCACCCGACGTCCACGCCCTTGCCGGCTTTCATGATCTGTGATCTATGATCAAAACGCAAATCGGCACGATCAAGCTGCCGACAGCAAGGGGTGCCGAAGGGAGGCCCGTCCACATGGCTCAGCCGCTTGTCGGAGGTGTGCGTTCCGGCCTTCGGGTGCTGGTAACAGCAGGCGCCAGCGGAATTGGCCGCGTCATGGCGGAAACCTTCCTCGCGCATGGCGCGCGGGTGATGATCTGCGACGTCGACGAGGCTGCCCTAGACGGTTGGCGCAAGGCTCATCCCGATCAGCCCGCGATTCGCGCCGACGTCGCCTCGCAGTCGGATGTCGACGCGCTGTTCGAGGCCGCCGCGCACGCGCTCGGGGGCCTCGATGTCCTGGTCAACAATGCCGGCATCGCCGGGCCCACGGCGGCGGTCGAGGACATCGACCCCGACGAGTGGCGGCGGACCATCGATGTCAATCTCAATGGCCAGTTCTATTGCTTGCGCCGCGCCGTGCCGCTCCTCAAGGCGGCCGGCAACGGGGCCATCATCAACATCGCCTCGGTGGCCGGCCGGCTCGGCTACGCCTGGCGGCTGCCCTACGCCGCCAGCAAATGGGCCATCGTCGGCATGACCGAGAGCCTGTCGATCGAGCTCGGCCGGGACGGGATCCGGGTCAATGCGATCCTGCCGGGCATCGTCGAGGGGCCGCGCATCGACAAGGTGATCGGGGCGCGCGCCCAGGAGCTCGGCATCGGCTTCGAGGAGATGCGCCAGCGCTATCTCGAGAAGACCGCGCTGGGCCGGATGGTGACGCCGCAGGACGTTGCCAACATGGCGGTTTTCCTGTGCTCGTCCATGGGCGCCAGCATCTCGGGCCAGGCGCTCAGCGTGTGCGGGCACGTCATCAGCCTTTAATGGTAAGCTTGTGCACCGGCCGTTCGAGCCGGCGCAAGACATCGCCATCAGGGAGGACAACAAGACATGAGAACCGACCTTACCCGTCGCACGCTTCTCAAGGGTGCCGCAGGCACGGCGCTGGTCGCGGGGATCGGCGCGCCGGCGGTGCTGCGCGCCCAGACCAGCGACGTGATCCGCGTCGGCCATCTGACGCCGCTGACCGGCTTTCTCGGGCCGCTCGGCGAATATGCCGTGATGTCGATCAAGCTCGCCGTCGACCAGCTCAACGAGCAGGGCGGCATCATGGGCCGCAAGGTCGAGCTGATCAGCGAGGACAGCGTCAACCCGTCGACCGCCTCCTCCAAGGCCCAGCGCCTGATCGAGCGCGACGGTGTGGCGCTCATCATCGGCGAGATCAGCTCGGCCTCGGGCCTCGCCATCGCCGAGGTGGCGGGCCGCACGAAGACGCTGTTCGTGAACACCGGCTGCAACTCCGACGCCCTGCGCGGCGCGGACTGCAACCGCTACATGTTCCACGTCGAGGGTGCGAACTCGATGTACGTCAAGGCGTCCGGCCAGGCGTTGCTGCGCGACGGCATGATCAAGGGCAAGAAGCTGCTCTCGCTCACCGCCGACTATGCCTTCGGCCACGATCTCTACCGGGTCGCCGACCGGTTCGTGACGCAGAACGGCGGCGAGTTCATCGCCAATGACCTGGTGCCCACCGACGCCACCGACTTCAGCGCGTACATTCTCAGGATCCGCCAGGCGCAGCCGGATCTGGTGATCTCGAACCTGGCGGGCAACCAGATCACCAGCTTCATCAAGCAGTACCGCGAGTACCAGCTGCCCTTCCCGATCGCCGGCTTCGGTTTCGACACGGCCTTGGCCTGGGGTGCGGGTGCCGGCGCCATGCAGGGCACCTGGCCGTGCATCTGGTACCACACGATCTCCACGCCCAGCTCGCAGGCCTTCACCAAGAGCTTCAGCGAGCGCTACGGCAAGCCGCCGGAGAACCAGGCCTGGGGCGAGTTCGTCGCCATGAACGCCATCGCCCGCGCCATGGAGGAAACCAAGAGCACGAACAGCGACGATCTGATCCAACACATGGAGAAGGGGGCGAAGTTCGACGTTCTCAAGGAGCGCGAGGGGTACTTCCGCGACTGGGATCATCAGCTCATCAACGAGATGTACACCATGACGCCCAAGGAGAAGGGCCAGATGAGCGACCAGTGGGACCTCATGGAGCTGAGCGCCGCGGTGCCGGGCGCCGACCAGGAGCTCGAGGTCATCGCTCCCTCGAAGGAGGAGAATGCCTGCACCTTCGCCTGAGGGCAGGAGGCTCTTGAAGCGGCTGGCCGGGGCCGTCGGGGACCATCCCGGCACTCCGCGGCCGGCCGCCCCTCCCTCGCCGGCCCTCCCGGGCCGGTTATTCGAGACTGCCGGCCGCGAGCTGCTCGCGCGGCGGCGCTAGGGATGGTGATCACGTGCCGCTGGAGCTCGTCTTCCTGCTCGAGCAGGTCGTCAACGGCCTGCTCGTCGCCGCGTACTACCTGCTGATCGCCCTCGGCCTGTCGCTGATCTTCTCGCTCGCCGGGATCGTCAACCTGGCCCACGGCGCCTTCTACGCGATCGGCGCCTACAGCGCCGTGGTGATCGGCAACCGCTTCGGCTTCGCCGCCTCCTTCGTCTGCGCGCCGCTGCTCGTGGCGGCGATCGGCATGGTGGTCGAACGCTTCCTGTTCCGCCGCTTCTACCGCGCCGACCCGGTCCTCACGCTGCTCTTGACCTTCGGCCTCGCGATGATCGCCGAGCAGTCGCTGCGGATGATCTTCGGCGCGGCGCCCATCCCCTTCTCGATGCCCGAGTGGCTGAGCGGCGTCGTCTTCGTGGGCGACTTCATCTACCCGAAATACCGCCTCGGGATGCTGGGCGTCGCCGCCGCAGCGGTGCTCGGGACGTGGCTGCTCATCAACAAGACGAGCTTCGGCAAGATCGTTCGCGCCGGGGTGCAGAACCCCGACATGGTGGGGGTGCTGGGCATCTCGCTGGCCCCGGTCATGACCGTCATGGTGGCCATCGGCGTGGGCCTTGCCGGGCTCGCCGGGGTCATGCTGGCGCCGATCACCGGCGTCCACCCGGCCATGGGCAACGAGATCATGGTGGCGGCCTTCGTGGTCGTGGTGATCGGCGGCCTCGGCAGCTTTTGGGGCGTGGTGCTGGCGGCGATCCTGGTGGGTGTGGTGCGCGGCATCACCGTCTACTACGTCCCGCCCGCGGCCGAGGCTTCCATGTACCTCCTGATGTTCCTCGTGCTCCTGGTGCGCCCGCGCGGGCTGCTGGGCGAGCGCATCGAGAAGTTCGAGTAGGGAACGGCCACCTTGAAGACCTATGCTCCGCTTCTCGTCGGCGCGCTCGGGCTCATCGTCCTCCCGCCGCTCCTGCTCTCGCTCGGCCTGACCCTGACCTCGGCCACCGACGTCGTCATCTTCGCGATGGCAACGCTCGGCCTGAACCTCCTGGTCGGCTACACCGGCCTCGTGTCCTTCGGCCACGGCGCCTGGTTCGGGATGGGCGCCTATGCCGCCGCCCTGTTCCAGCGCCACCTCCTCCCCGACTCGATCGTCCTGCCGACCGTGCTGGGCGTGCTCTCGGTGACGGCGATCGCGGTGGTGGTGGGCTTCCTCATCCTGCGCCGCCGCGGCGTCTATTTCTCGCTCCTGACCCTGGCGCTGACGGCGATGCTCTATGCCGTGGCGTTCCGCTGGACCGAGGTCACGGGCGGCGAGAACGGCCTGGGCGGCGTGGTGCGTCCCGTGGTGCTGGGCATCGACCTCGCCGATCCCTGGACCTACCTCGTGGCGGTCAGCATCGTGGGGTTCCTCACCCTCGCTTTCCTGTGGCGGGTGGTGCGCTCGCCGGTCGGCACGGTGATAGTGGCGATCCGCGAGAACGAGCAACGCGCCCAGTTCCAGGGCTATCCCACCAACCACTACAAGCTCCTGGCCTTCACCCTTTCCACCGCGGTGACCGCTCTCGCCGGTGCGCTTTTCGTCTTCCACCACCGCTTCGCCTCGGCCGACCCGCTCGCCATCCCCTTCTCCGGCGAGCTTTTGGCGATGGTGATCATCGGCGGGATGCGCAACTTCCTGGGTCCTGCGCTGGGCGCGCTCTTCTACATCCTCTTTCGCGAGTTCCTGTCGATCGCGACGCCGAACTGGCTCTTCTATTTCGGCATCCTGTTCGTGGGCTTCATCGTCTTTTCCCCGCGCGGCCTGGTGGGGCTGGCGGAGCGACTCCTGGCACCGTTCCGCAGGCATGTGGTGGAGGCGGCGGCCATGGCCGGCCGCAAGATCGAGGCCATGCCGCTGCCCGCCTTCCTGCAGCCGCGCAGCCGGGTCGACGGCCCGGTCATCGCCTGCAAGGGCATGAGCAAGAGCTTCGGCGGCATCCACGCCGTGGCCGGCCTCGATCTCGAGGTGCGCGACAAGGCGATCCATGCCCTGATCGGACCCAATGGCGCCGGCAAGACCACCGCCTTCAACCTGATCTCCGGCATGTTCCCGCCCGATGAAGGCGAGGTCCGGCTGATGGGCCAGCCGGTCGGCGGCCTGCCGCCGCATGCCATCACCCGGCAGGGCCTCGCCCGCTCCTTCCAGATCACCAATCTCTACAAGGGCCTGAGCATCGAGGAGAACATCCGTCTCGGCCTGCAGGCGAGCCACGACGCCCGCTTCTCCTTCTGGCGCGATGCCCGCGCCATCGAGGAGATCGAGCAGCAGACGGCCGAGCTGATCCGGTTTCTGGGGCTCGCCGGCATCGAGCAGGCGCGCGCCGAGGAGCTCTCCTATGGCGGGCAGCGGCTGGTCGACATGGGCATGGCGCTGGCGACCCAGCCCCGCGTCCTGCTGCTGGACGAGCCGCTGGCGGGTCTCGCCGCCGCCGAGCGCGAGCGCATCTCCAACCTGGTCCTGACGATCTCGCAGAGCATCCCGGTGCTGATCGTCGAGCACGACATCGACCGGGTCCTGAACTTCGCCGCCACCGTCACCGTGATGAACCAGGGATCGCTGCTGGTGAGCGGCCCGCCCGCGGTGATCCGCGAGGACCGGCGTGTGCAGGAGGTCTATATCGGCTCGGGCACCGCCGCCATCCAGGAGCGGCCGCGAATCTCGGCGGCGACGAGAGAGACCATCCTCGAGCTGGACAAGGTCAACACGTTCTACGGCAAGAGCCACATCCTCGACGATGTGAGCCTCGAGGTGCGGCGCAACGAGATCGTGGCGCTCCTGGGCCGCAACGGTGCCGGCAAGTCGACGCTGCTCAAGAGCCTCATCGGCGTCGCCCCGCCGCGCACCGGCACGATCCGGCTGGACGGTGTCGACATCGCGGGCATGCCGGCGGCCGGGATCGCCCGGCTGGGCATCGGCTACGTGCCGCAAGGGCGCGGTCTCTTCGCCGGCATGAGCGTGCGTGACAATCTTCATCTGGGCGGTCTCAAACGCCGCACCGGGCATGGCGTGCGCTGGGAGGAGGAGCGGATCTTCGAGTTCTTCCCGCGCATCCGCGAGCGGCTCGACACGCCCGCCGATTATCTCTCGGGCGGCGAGCAGCAGATGGTGGCGGTGGCCCGTGCGCTGTCCGGCGACGTCAAGGTGCTGCTCCTCGACGAGCCCTTCGAGGGCCTCGCCCCGGCGGTGATCGAGGAGCTGTTCGAGGCATTCGACCAGCTGCGCAAGGAGGTCGCCATCGTCATCGTCGAGCACAATCTCGATCTCGTGCTGGCGCTCGCCGAGCGAGCCTATGTGCTGGAGCGCGGCAGCGTGGTCCACGAAGGGCCGGCGCGGCCGCTTCTGGAGAACCTCGATCTGCGTCGGCAGGTCTTGTGGCTGTGAGCGAAACCCGTGGGACGAGAGGTGGCATGAGCGAGACCGTAGCGATCGTCGGGGCCGGCCTGATCGGCCGCGCCTGGGCGATAGCCTTTGCCCGCGCCGGCTGGAGCGTGCGGCTTTGGGACGCCGATGCGGCGGTGCCGGCGCGCACCCTGGCGACCATCGAGCCGCTGCTGGCGGACATGGCGCATCACGGCCTGCTGGACGGCCAAGACGTGCCGGCGGTCATGGCGCGCATCGCGCCCGCGACGGATCTCGGGGAGGCGCTGGCGGGGGTCGCCTGGGTGCAGGAGAACGCGCCCGAGAGGGTCGAGGTCAAGCGCGAGCTCTGGGCCCGCATGGATCCGCTGGCGCCCCGCGAGGCAATTCTCGCCAGCTCCACCTCGGCGATCGTGCCCTCCAGGTTCACCGAGCATCTCGAGGGGCGCGAGCGCTGCGTCGTGACCCACCCGCTCAACCCGCCCTATCTGATCCCGGCGGTGGAGGTGGTGCCGGCTCCGTGGACCTCGAAGGCTTCCATGGATCGCGCCGCCGGCGTGATGCGGGCCATCGGCCAGTCGCCCATCATGATGACCCGCGAGCTCGACGGGTTTGTCATGAACCGGATGCAAGGCGCTCTGCTGGAAGAAGCTTTCCGGCTGGTGGCGGACGGCTTGTGCACCGCCGAGGAAATCGATATCGGCCTGCGCGAGGGCCTGGCGCTGCGCTGGTCCTTCATGGGCCCGTTCGAGACCATCGACCTCAACGCGCCCGGCGGGGTGCGCGACTACGTCACCCGCTACCAGGGCATCTACGAGACCCTCTTCCCCTCCATGCAGCGCCGTGTCGACTGGGCCGGCCCGGTCCTGGAGAAGGTCGAGAAGGAGCGCCGCGGGCGGGTGGCCGAGGACGCGCTTGCCGAGCGCCAGAACTGGCGCGACCGGCGCCTGATGGCGCTTGCCGGGCACAAGCGACGGGCCGCCAAGGATATCGGCGACTGAATTTTCCGAGACAAGCGAGAGAGAACCAATGGCCAAGAGCCGCAAGGTCGTCATCACCTGCGCCGTCACCGGCGCCATCCATACGCCTTCCATGTCGCCGCACCTGCCGGTGACCGCCGACGAGATCGCCGATGCGGCGATCGGCGCCGCCGAGGCGGGCGCCGCCGTCATCCACCTGCACGCCCGCGACCCCGAGACCGGCAAGCCCGACCAGAGCCCCGAGGCGTTCAAGAAGTTCCTGCCGCGCATCAAGCAGCAGTCGGACTGCGTGGTGAACATCACCACCGGCGGCGCGCCCAACATGACCGTCGACGAGCGCATCGGGCCGGCCAAGGTCTTCAAGCCCGAGGTGGCCTCCCTCAACATGGGCTCGATGAACTTCGGCCTCTTTCCCATGCTGGGCCGCTTCAAGGAGTTCAAGCATGAGTGGGAGCGGACCCATCTCGAGAACAGCCGCGATCTCATCTTCCGCAACACGTTCAAGGACATCGAGTATGTCCTCAAGACGCTGAGCGATGGCGGAACGCGCTTCGAGTTCGAGTGCTACGACGTCGGCCATCTCTATAATCTGGCGCATTTTCTCGACCGTGGCCTCGTCAAGACGCCGCTCTTCGTGCAGACCGTGTTCGGGATCCTGGGCGGTATCGGCACGCACCCCGAGGACGTGATGCACATGAAGCGCACCGCCGACCGCCTGTTCGGCGATGCCTATCGCTGGTCGGTGCTCGGTGCCGGCCGCAACCAGATGCCGATCGCCGCCATGGCTGCGGCCCAGGGAGCCAACGTGCGCGTCGGCCTCGAGGACTCGCTGTGGGACGGCCCCGGCAAGCTCGCCGCGAGCAATGCCGCCCAGGTGCGCCGCGTGCGCATGATCATCGAGGGCCTGGGCCTCGAGATCGCCTCGCCCACCGAAGCCCGCGAGATCCTGGCCCTCAAGGGCGGCGACCAGGTCGCGTTCTGAGCCCGACAGCACCCGGCAGGGCGGCCATCACGGCCGCCCGTCCCCTGTTTCCGCTGCCCGGGGAGGGCTCTAGCCGCCGGGGCGGGCCTCGAGAGCCTCGATGGCGGGGATCTCCATCATCTCCCAGGTCCGCACGAGGCTCTCCTGCAGCGCCTCGCCGCGCAGGAAGGTCGGGTCCATGTCGCGGCCGGTCCAGAACTTGCGAAGGCGCTCGCTCTGGGCCGCCTGCTGCAGCGTCCCCGCCATCGCCTCGACCGCGGCGGCCGGCGTGTTCTTCGGGGCGAACCACCAGACGGGCACGCAGAACCGGACCTGGTGGCCGGCCTCCTGCGCGGTCGGCACGTCGGGCAGGCGCAGCAGCCGCTCGCCGCCCAGATAGGCGATCGGCCGCACCGGTGCGGCCGGGTCCTCGGCACCGCTCGGCAGGAAGGCCAGCCGGAAATATTCGGCCGGCGTCATGGCGGTGGCGGCGATCCGCCCGCTCAGCAGTGCCTCAACGCTCTCCTCGGCCCCGCCGGTCTGGGTGACCGGCAGCTCGATCTCCGCCTCGTTGGCGAGCGCCAGCCCGGCCAGGTGGTTGTAGCCGCGCAGGTTGGCGCCCCAGACAAGCGAGCCCGGCTCGCTCTTCGCGCGCTGCACCAGCACCCCGAGCGAGTCGATGCCGCTGTCACGGGCGGTCACCACGAGCATGCAGTAGCGTCCGGTCTCGGCCACCGGCGTCAGGTCCTCGAAGCCGAAGTCGAGATGGCCCGCAGCTTCTGCCCCCATGATGGCGGGGTCGAGCACGAGAAAGCTGTAGCCGTCCGCCGGCGCCTCGAGCGCCTCCCGGGCGCCCCGCGAGAAATGCCGGTGGCTGTTCTTGACGAGGAGCGGCTGCGGCAGCAGCTCCCCGCCGCGGATCGCGTCATTGAAGGCCCGGACGGTCTGCCCCGCCAGGGTCGAGGCCGGATAGGGCACGAACGCCGTTACCTGCTTTTCGGGCCATGCGGCGAGCGCGGTCGAGGCTGCCGCAGCAGCCATGAGAGCGGCCGGCAGCAGGGCCAGCAGTCGGCGGTGCATTGCCCGTTGGTCTCCAGGATGGCGGTCCACCCATGCTGTTGCACGGACCGGGCGGTTGCTGTCAATCGCAGGCTGCCCGCAAGGGCTGGCCCATCGCCCGCCACGCGTCGAGGAACTGCCGGGCCATGCGCACCTCGTGGGTGCGGATGAAGCGTGCTCCCTTGGCGGCGGCGATGAGGGCGGTGAGCTGGGAGAGCGGGTCGCGGTCGGCCATCGGCACCCCCAAAAAGCCCTTGCGGGAGGTGCCGATGAGGAGCGGGATCGGCCGGAAACGCTCCACCAGCAGCTCGAACTTCTCGAGCAGGCGGAAGGAATCCGCCGGATCGAGACTCACGAAGCGGCCCATGCCGGGATCGAGCACCAGCCGCTCGGCGGCGATGCCGTGTTTCACTGCGAAGTCGACGCGTTCCGCCAGAAAGTCGCCCACACCCTGCAGCGCGTCGGTGAAGGAAGCGGGTCGGTCTGTGGCATGGGGGAGCGGGCCGTCCTTGGCGTGCATCAGCACCACCGGGCAGTCGTGCCGGCGCAGCAGCTCCACCATGGCCAGATCGGCACGCATGGCCGAGACGTCGTTGATGATCCGCGCACCCAGCTCGAGGCAGCGCTCGGCGGTGGCGGCGTGGTAGGTGTCGATCGACAGCACCGCCTCGCCGGCCAGCGCGCGGACCACCGGCTCGATCCGCGCCAACTCCTCGGCAGCGCCGATGGGGCTGCGGCCCGGTGCCGTGGACTCGCCGCCCAGGTCGAGAAGCTGAGCGCCGTCGGCGAGAAGCGCGCGGCCGTGCGCCACCGCGCTCTCGGCAGCGAGGAAGCGGCCGCCGTCGGTGAAGCTGTCGGGGGTGACGTTGACCACCCCCATGAGCCACGGGGCGGGGGCGGCAAAGAGCCGGGAGACGGTGCTGGTCAAGGAGATCTGCTCGCGAGGGGTCGAGGGAAGGCTCAGCGGCCGGAGCGGGCGATGGTGGGCTCGATCCGCACCGGGAAGTTGACGGAGGAAGCGACGAAGCAGCGGGCGTGGGCTTCCTCGTGCAGCCGCTCGGCCAGAGCAAGGTCGCTCTCGCCCAGAAGCTCGACCCGCGGCCGCAGCACCACCTCGGTGAACCGGCCGCCTCCGCCGCTCGTGGTCATGCTGCCCGCGGCGCGGTCGAGATAGGAGCGCACATGCAGGCCGGCATCGGCGCACAGATGCAGGTACCAGAGCATGTGGCAGGCCGAGAGCGAGGCCACCAGCAGCTCCTCGGGATTGTAGCGGTGCGGATCGCCGCGGAAGTGCGGATCGGAGGAGCCGGCGATGACGTGCTTGCCCGAGACGGTGATCTCGTGGCTGCGCGAATAGGCATCGTACGAGCTGGTGCCGCGGCCGCTATTGCCGGTCCATTCCACGGTGACCGCGTAGCGGTGCTCGCCCATGACCTTCTCCCGCGCAACAGGCAAGGCTCAGGCCCGCCCGATCCTGCAGCGCCGTGCGAGCCATACCAGACCGATCGTAGCGGCGGCGAACGCCCAGGTCACCTCATCCAGCTCCTCGTGCAGCAGAAAGCCGCTGGCGGCCAGCGTGAGGAAGGGCTGCAGGAGCTGGAGCTGGCTGACCTTGGCGATGCCGCCCTCGGCGAGGCCGCGATACCAGAACCAGAAGCCGATGAACTGGCTGCCCAGCGCCACGTAGAGAAAGCAGGCCCAGGTCACGGCGCTGGCCGAGGGCAGCGCCGGCGGCACCCAGAGCGGGGCGGCCAGCAGGAGGAACGGCAAGGCCATCAGCAACGCCCAGGCGATCACCGCGAGGCCCGGCATGTGGCGGGCAAGGGCCCCGCCGGTGGCATAGCCGAGCGCGCCGCCAAGGCATGCCAGCACCAGGTGGAGATCGCCGGCGGCAGGCATGCCCTGGCCGCGCAGCAGGGCGAAGACCAGCACCAGCAGGCCGCCAGCCGAGGCCACTAGCCAAAAGGCCGGCGACGGCCGCTCGCGCGCCAGCAGGGCGGCGGCCGCCGCGGTGCAGAGCGGCAGGACGGCCAGCACCACGCCGCCGTGCGAGGCGTCCACCGACTGCATGGCCAGGGTCGAGAACAAAGGAAAGCCCAGCACCACGCCCAGCGAGGCCGCCGCCAGCCATGGCAGGCTGCGGCGATCCGGCAGGGGCGCGCGCACCGCTACGAGATAGATCAGCGCCGCCACGGCACCGAGGGTCATGCGGCCGAAGGCTACAAACCAGACATCGAGCTCCTGCACGGCCAGACGTGTGGCCGGCAGGGTCAGGCTGAACGTGGCCACCCCGGCAAGACCCATGAGCAGGCCGAGCCGCTGCCGCCCCGCCTCCAGGGCCGCCGCCCGCATCCGCGTACTCATGCCTCGCCCCTTCCCCTCGCGGGCCCGCCCCACTTGCCGCCCCGCCGGCACCCGCCCTAGCCTCGCCGGTGGCGCAGGCATGGCACCTGCCGCCGTGCAGGGAGCCGGGAATGAACCGCGAGCCGCTGTGGATCGTCAAGATCGGAGGGAGCCTCATGGACACCTCGGCGCTGGTCCCCTGGCTTGCTGCCATCGCCGGGACGGAGGGGCCCGCACGGCTGGTGGTGGCGGGTGGCGGGCCGTTCGCCGACCAGGTGCGGGCGGCGCAGCAGCGGCTCGGCTTCGACGATCTGGCAGCGCATCGCATGGCGATCCTCGCCATGCAGCAATACGCCCTCGTCCTCCAGGCACTCGAGCCGCGGCTGGGCCTCGTGGAGAGCGAGGAGGAGGTGGCAGCCCTGCGGCGGGTGGGCGGCCGCGCCGTCTGGCTGCCCTGGTGCATGATCGGCACCGACGGCACCATCGAGCCCTCCTGGGAGATCACCTCCGACAGCCTGGCCCTCATCCTGGCGCGGCGGCTGGCGGCCGAGCGGCTGGTTCTGGTGAAGTCGGCGGCCATGCAGGCGGGCGCGGACCTCGCGTCGCTCGCTGCGGCGGGGGTGGTGGACGCCGCCTTCACCCGCCTCGCGGCGGGCTTCGAGCAGCGCATCGCGTTTGCGCATCGTGACGCGCCGCCGCTCGGCACTCTCTTTCCGGCAAGCAGCCGCGTGCACGGCTGAAGCGGCGCCTGCCGCTTCTACGACGGTAGCCGGAACCGCCGCGGCAACAGCCTGTTGCATCGGGGATCCGCGCCGCGCCGCCGCTTTCTGCTCGACTGTTCCCGACGCCGGGCAGCGGGAGGCCCACCATCCTGCCCCGGCCGCTGGAGACCCTCCGTGTCCCACGCCTTCCGCCAGCCGGCCTGCAGACGGGCGCCATCCTGGCGGCGCTCCCCTTCGCCTTCATCCTCTACTCGATGGGATGGACGCTCTTTAGCGTACTGGCCGCCGACCGGCAGGAGGCTGCCGAAGATGGCCGCGAGGAAAAGGTCGGCAGGTTGTCCCTGGCGGACTGACAGCGGCGAGCGCCCGAGCCGGCTGCCTTGGCATGGATCTTCAGGACGGATCGCAATCGTCCGCCGCGACGCAGTCCTGCCCGGGCCGTTGCGTCGCAGCGCGCTTCCTGACGATTCCGAACGCTCTAGAGGATGAAGAGGAAGGTCAGCAGGGCAAGGCACAGGGCCATCGTCGTGCCGGCCTCCGGCAGGAGATCCTCGGGCGTGTGATCGAACTCGTAGCTTGGATGATCTTCAGGGGCTGGATCACGCATCGGCGTCGCTCGCTCCAGTTCTTCCAGGCTCCCGGACCGGCCCGCCGCCTGCGGGTGCCGATCCGATGTGTGGAGAATGCGCTTCTTCGCACCGCCCTGCTGTAGCATCCGCTACAGGATCACCCGCTTTTGACGCGCATCTGCGCGCGCTCGTGATGGAACGTGACGCCGCCATGCCGGCCTGAGTGCAAGAATGTGCGGCGTGAAGCGATCAGGAAAGCGCCGTGATGCGTGCACTCGCGAGGCCGGTCCGGATTTGCGCTCTTCTTTCGGGCATGCTGCTCGCCCTGTCCCCTCTTCTCGCCGCGGGGCCCGGCCGAACGGCGCCGGCCGCGTGGCAGGCGGAGTGGCCGCGCACCGACTTCGGCCGCCATGCCATCGAGCTCGGCGAGATCATGAGCGGCGGGCCGCCGAAGGACGGAATCCCGGCAATCGACGCGCCGCGCTTTCATCCGGTGGGCCGGGAGGAGGAGCTGGCGCCGCAGGAGCCGGTGATCGGTCTCGAGCTGGGCGGCCTCGCGCGCGCCTATCCCCTGCGTATCTTGATGTGGCACGAGATCGTCAACGATCGCCTCGGCGGCGTGCCGGTGGCCGTCACCTATTGTCCACTATGCAACGCCGCCATCGTGTTCGACCGGCGCGTCGACGGCCGGGTGCTCGATTTCGGGACCACCGGCAAGCTCCGCCATTCCGATCTCGTCATGTACGACCGACAGACCGAGAGCTGGTGGCAGCAGTTCTCGGGCGAGGCCGTCGTCGGGGCGATGACGGGCACCAGGCTCGCCATGCTCCCCGCCCGCCTGGAATCCTTCGCGAGCTTCACGGAGCGCGCGCCGCACGGCGAGGTGCTGGCGCCTCCCGAGCCGCGCCAGCGGCCCTATGGCAGCAATCCCTATGTGGGCTACGACAGCGCCGCCATGCCGTTCCTCTATCGCGGCGAGGTGCCGGAGGGGATCGCACCGCTGGCCCGCGTGGTGGTGGTGGGCGAGCGCGCCTGGAGCCTCGAGAAGCTGCGCTCAGCGGGCGAGATCCACCTGGACGGGCTGCGCCTGTCGTGGCGGCCGGGCCAGGTCTCGGCGCTCGATGCGCCGGTCATCGCCGAGAGCCGCGAGGTCGGCGACGTGGTGGTCGAGCGCCGCACCGACAGCGGTTTCGAGGACGTCGCCCACCACGTGACGTTCGCGTTCGTCTTTCACGCTTTCCATCCCGGCGCAGCGATCGAGCGCTGAGCCGCCTGCCCTTCCGGTCGCGCCGCCGGCATCCTATGGATGGACTGCCGCGGGAAGACCGCAACGCACCCTCGACACGGCCGCCGCGCGGCCGATACTCATCCTCGGGCGGCACTCTCGGCGGGAGCTTCGCGACATCGTGCAGGAAGACCGGGTGCAGGAAGACCGGGTGCAGGAAGGCTGGCAGGAGAACGAGGAGAAGCCGGGACGGGCGCGCCTGGCCTGGGCGCTGACCGGCTCCGGCCACGATTTCATGGAATGTCTCGAGCTGATGCGCGGCATCGGGATGATGGACGTGTTCCTCTCGAAGGCCGCCGCCGAGGTGATCTTCATGTATACCCGTGACCGCAAGCCCTTCCCCGACACCATCCGGCTCATCAGGGACACCACCGCCTCGGCGGCACCGGTCGGCCGGTTCTACCATGGCTGGTACCACACGCTGGTGGTGGCGCCGGCGACCTCGAATACGGTGGCCAAGTGCGTGGCCGGCATCTCCGACACGCTGGTGACCAATGTCTACGCCCAGGCCGGCAAGTGCCGCATCCCCAGCATCGTCTATGCCTGCGACACGCGGCCGGTGATGGACACGATGGCGCCCGACGGGATGGTGCGCCTCTGGCCGCGCCGGATCGACCTCGAGAACACCGAGCGGTTGCGCGGCTTCGAGGCGACCACGGTGGTCGAGAGCATGGCCGCGCTCGAGGCCGCGGTCGCGGCACGGCTGGCCATGGTAGGGCCTGCCGCCTCACCTGCCCCATGAGCGAGCGCATCGCCTTCATCACCGGCCATCTGGCAGAGCCACGGCTGCGCCGCGTGCTGACGCAGATGGGCGAGACGCCGTTCACCTGGGAGATCCGCAATGCCGGGGTGAAGGTGGCGGCGCTGATGACCGTGCCGATCCTGCTGCGCCGCCTGGGAGCGCTGGAGGGCGTCGACCGGGCGGTGCTGCCGGGCCGCTTTCGCGGCGATCTCGAGGAGCTGGCACGCCACTTCAAGGTGCCCTTCGAGCGCGGCCCCGACGAGGTGAAGGACCTGCCCCAGCATTTCGGCCGGGCCGGCGGCAGGCCCGATCTCTCCCGCCACGACTGCCGGATCTTCGCCGAGATCGTCGAGGCGCCGGCGCTGACGGTGGAGGCGATCCTCGCCCGCGCCGCCTTCCTGCGCGGCGAGGGCGCCGACGTGATCGACCTGGGCGGCCTGCCCGGCACGCCCTTCCCGCATCTCGAGGAGGCGGTCCAGGCGCTCGTGGCGGCGGGCCACGAGGTGAGCGTTGATTCGGGTGATCTAGAGGAGCTGCGGCGCGGCGCGCGGGCCGGTGCCTCGTTCCTCCTCTCGCTCACCGAGGAGAGCCTGCATCTGGCCGAGGAGAGTGCTGCCGTGCCGGTGCTGGTGCCGGTGCGGCACGGCGACATGGCGAGCCTGCTGCGCGCCTGCGCGGCGATGGAGCGGCGCGGCCGGCCCTACCTGGCCGATCCCGTTCTCGACCCCATCCACATGGGCTTCACCGCGTCGGTGGTGCGCTACCACGAGTTCCGCCGGGCGATGCCCGGGGCTGAGATGCTCATGGGCGTGGGCAACCTCACCGAGCTCACCGACGCGGACACCACCGGCATCACCATGACGCTGATGGGCATGGTCTCCGAGCTGGCGATCCGCAACGTGCTGGTGGTGCAGGTGAGCCCGCATTGCCGCCGCGCGGTCCGCGAGACCGACCGGGCGCGGCGCATCCTCTTTGCGGCACGCGAGGAGGGCGCCCTGCCGCAGGGCTTCGATGCCTCCCTCTTGTGCCTGCGCGACCGCCGCCCCTTCCCCAATAGCTCCCAGGAGATCGCCGAGAACGCGGCGCAGGTTGCCGACCGCAACTTCCGCATCGAGGTGAGCGAGGACGGCATCCACGTCTACAACCGCGACATCCACCGGACCGGCGCCGATCCTTTCCAACTCTACCCGCATCTGGGCGTCGAGGCCGATGGCGCGCACGCCTTCTATCTGGGCGTGGAACTGGCTCGCGCCCAGGTGGCGCACGAGCTGGGCAAGCGCTATGCCCAGGACAGCATGCTGGAGTGGGGCTGCGCGGTGGACCGGGTCAGCGAGGACGGCACACGGTTCGCGGCGGCCGGGACCACCTTGCAGGACCGCAAGCGGGGCCAGGAGAGCTGATGCCGTTCATCCGCGAGAGCATCGTCACCACCAGCAACGAGGACGGCTCCGCCTACATCGCGCCGCTCGGCGTGATCGAGCAGGAGCCTTTTTTGATGATCGCCCCGTTCGTGCCCTCGACCACCCTGGAGAACCTGCGCCGTCACCCCTTCGCGTGCATCAGCTACGTCACCGACGCGCGGATATTCGCCGGCTGCGTCACCAGGCGCCGGCGCGACTGGCCTGTGGTTCCGGCGGAACGGGTGACGGGCTGGCGGCTGGCGGCCGCCCTCGCGCATGCCGAAGTCGAGGTGGCTCGGGTGATCGAGGACCCGCAGCGCCCGCGCTTCCTCTGCCGCGAGCTGCACGAGGCGACCCACGCCCCGTTCAGGGGCATGAACCGCGCCCAGGCGGCGGTCGTCGAGGGGGCCATCCTCGTCTCGCGCCTGCACATGCTGCCGGCCGACAAGATCGACCGTGAGATGGCCTGGCTCGCCATCGCTGTCGAGAAGACGGCGGGCGAGGCCGAGCTGGAGGCGTGGGGGTGGATCAGGGAGGCGGTCGAGCGCTTTCGCGAGGAAAGGCACTAAAGGAGCCGTCTGCTGCAAGACTACGAAACGAATGAGAAAAAGGCTGCGCGTAGCGCGTTGCACAGCACCGCCGTCACGGCCGCGCCGGCTTCCCGGCGCTTTTACCCGTCCCAGGCACTCGGCAGACGCCTCAGCGCAGCGCCGGGCCGCAGCGTGTGTCCTCTTGCGCCTGCATGCGGCGGGGGGTCGAAGGCATCCAGAGGTTCATCCACGCCTCCATCGAGGCGCACCACAGGATCAGGGGATAGAACGGGAGGCTGGCGCAGGCTGCCCCGAAGGACGAGGCCGCCGGCACGGGCTCGTGCGCGCCAGGGCCGCGTTCGCTCTCGCGATCACGCCATTCTCGAAGGTCGATGACCTTGCCCATGATGCAGCGCCGCCTTGATCAGTGGGTTTCGGCTGTGGCCGTCCGGCGGCGGCCGAAGTCACCTTCAGAACGAAGCGGCCAGAGGCGGGTTCCCGGGACCTACACGAAGCACCCGCCCGTGTCGAAAAAAGCTGCCACGCCGGCGGCTGGCCGGCAAGGCCGCGCTGGCCCCGCTCAGCCCATTCCCAGCGGGTCGGGGTGCAGCGGCCACACCTCGCGGCTCAGGCGGGTGAAGGGGATACGGCTGTAGTCGCGCGGGAGAGGGCCGCCGGTCTCGACATAGAAGACTTCCTTCGCGATCGGCGCGAAGGCGGCGTGGAAGTGGTTGGTGGACTTCACCACGAGGATCTTCTTTGCCAGCGGATCGATGCCGCACCCAGAGAACATGTCCGGCGCCATGGCCTGGTTGCGGCGCGAGACCAGCAGCACGTCGATTCCGCCGACCCGGATGGCCGCCGAGTCGCCCAGCGAGATGGTCGAGCCGGCGAAGGTCTGCCGATGGTCCTTGATGGTCTCCAGGATCGTGACCTCGGCGTCGATGGGCTGGCCGGAGGCGGCGCCCGCCTTGCCGCCGAACCGCAGCCGGACCGTGGCCCCCTTGCCGAAGCCGTGGCAGAAGCCCGCCGCCTGCGGGTCCCAGATGGGGCCGAGTGCCGCGTTCCCGATCCCGCGCTCGATCATTGCGCGCAGGATCTCGGTATTGTCGGAGGGCGCACCGCCGCCGGCATTGTCGCATGGCTCGGCCAGGACGAACGGGCCGCCCTTGCCGGCCAGCGCGTGGTCGAGCGCCCCGTCGATGGTGTGGTAGGGCGGCGCCAGCTCGCGGCGCATAGCGTAGAACTCGCGGCCCAGCCGCTCGGCAAGGGCGTCGCCGCCTGCCTTGTCGCCGTCGGTGACCACGAGGACGCGGGCGCCAATCTCCTCGACATCGCCATAGGGAAAGCAGTGCGCGAGCGAGATGGACAGGATGCCGTTCTTGCCCTCCATCGCCTTGATCCGGTCGACGAAGCCGCGCATCGGCTGGCGCGAGGTGGGAGCCGAGACGATCATGCGGCAGTCGAAGACCGACATCACCGGCCTCACCCGGCGCTCCGCCGCCGCGGCGGTCAGCTCGACCAGCTCCACGGCCCGCTCGGTATGGTCGGTGTGGGGAAACTCCTTGTAGCCAACAAGGATGTCGGCGTTCTCGATCATCGCTTTGGTGAGATGGCAGTGCAGGTCGAACTCGCCACCGACCGGCACGTCCGGCCCGACGATCGCCCGCACCCGCGCCAGGAGATCGCCCTCGCAGTCGTCATAGCCGTCGGCGATCATCGCCCCGTGCAGGCCCAGCACCACCATGTCGAGCGGCATGGCGGCCTCGAGCTCGCCCAGGATGTGCTCGCGCAGGGTCTCGTAGGCGTGCCGGGTGGTGAGGCCGGCGGGCTCCGCGAAGGTGCACAGGCCCTCGATCAGCGTCCACCCGCGCTCCTTGGCGAGCTTGCGCAGCACGGGGAGCTGCGAGGTGGTCAGGCGCGGCTCGTCCGGGTGGGTGCCGGACGGGAAGTAGACGCCCGTTTCGAAGCTCTCCAGCGTCGTCGGAATGGGCGAGAAGCTGTTGCTCTCGGTGGCGAGGGTGGCGGTGAAGACGCGCATGCGGCGGCCCTCCTGGCTCAGTCCAGACCCAGGGGGTCGGGGTGGAAGGGAAAGAGGTCGCGGGTGATGCGGCTGAACGGGATCCGGCGGTAGTCGCGCGGCAGGGGCCCGTCCGTGTCGACATAGAGGATCTCCTTCGCGATCGGCGCGAAGGCGGCGTGGAAGTGGTTGGTCGACTTCACCACGAGGATCTTCTTTGCCAGCGGATCGATGCCGCAGCCCGAGAACATGTCCGGCGCCATGGCCTGCTTGCGCGTCGAGACCAGCAGCACGTCGATTCCCCCGACCCGGATGGTCGCCGAGTCGCCCAGTGCGACGGTGAGCCCGGCGAAGCTCTGGTGGTGGTCCTTCACGGTCTCCAGGATCGTGACCTCCGCGTCGACCGGGCTGCCGGAGGTGAAGCCCGCCTTGCCGCCGAACCGCAGCCGGACCTTGGCCCCCTTGCCGAAGCCGTGGCAGAAGGCCACCGCCTGCGGGTCCCAGATCGGCCCCAGCGCTGCCCCCTCGATGCCGCGCGCAATCATCGCGTGGAGGATCTCGGTATTGTCGCAAGGGGCACCGCCGCCGGGATTGTCGCCCGGCTCGGCGAGCACGAACGGGCCGCCCTCGCCGGCGAGCGCGTGGTCCAGGGCCTCGTCGATCGTGTGGTAGGGCGGCGCCAGCTCATGGCGCATGGCGTAGAACTCGCGGCCAAGCCGCTCGGCCAGCGCCTGGCCCTTGGCCGCGTCGTTGTCGGTGACCACCAGCACCCGAGCCCCGATCTCCTCGTCGTCGCCATAGGGAAAGCAGTGGGCGAGCGAGATCGAGAGGATGCCGTCCCTCCCCTCCATCGCCTGGATCCGGTCGACGAAACCACGCATCGGCTGGCGCGAGGTGGGGGCCGAGACGATCATGCGGCAGTCGAAGACCGACATCACCGGCCTCACCCGCCCCTCCGCCGCAGCGGCGGTGAGTTCGACCAGCTCGCGGGCCCGCTCGGCATGGTCGGTGTGGGGAAACTCCTTGTAGCCCACCAGTATGTCGGCGTTCTCGACCAGGACAGGCGTGAGATGGCAGTGCAGGTCGAATTCTGCGCCGATCGGCACGTCGGGCCCGACGATCGCCCGCGCCCGTGCCAGGAGATCGCCCTCGCAGGAGCCGTAGCCCTCGGCGATCATGGCGCCGTGCAGGCCCAGCACCACCATATCGAGCGGCATGGCCGCCTCGAGCTCGGCCAGAATGTGGTCGCGCAGCGTCTCGTAGGCGTGCCGGCTGGTGGGACCGGCCGGCGAGGCGAAGGTGCAAAGCCCCTCGATCAGCGTCCAGCCCCGCTCCTTCGCCGCCGCCCGCAGCGCCGGGACCTGCGCGGTGGTCATGTGCGAGCTCTCGGGATAGGTGCCGGCGGGGTGCCAGACATTGCTCGTGAAGCTGTCGAGCGTGGTCGGGATCGGCGAGAAGCTGTTGGTCTCGGTGCCGAGGCTGGCGGTGAAGACGCGCATCGTGACAGCCCCTCCGGCTCAGTCCAGGCCCAGCGGGTCCGGGTGGAACGGGTAGAGGTCGCGCTCGAGCCTGGTGAAGGGCACGCGCCGGTAGTCGCGGGCCAGCGGGCCGTCGGCGTCGACGTAGAGAATGTCCTTCGCGATGGGCGCGAAGGCGGCGTGGAAGTGGTTGGTCGACTTCACCACCAAAAGCTTTTTGGAGAGCGGGTCGATGCCGCAATTGGAGAACATGTCGGGCGCCCGGCCCTGGGTGCGGTTGGCGTTGAGGAGAACGTCGACGCCGCCGACCCGGATCGCCGCCGCGTCGCCCAGCGGGATGATCGCCCCCGAGAAGCTCTGGGTCAGGTTCTTGACCAGCTTGAGCACGGTGACCTCGGCGTCGATGGGCTGGCCCGAGGCAAGGCCGGCCTTGCCGCCGAAGCGCAGGCGGAACGTGGCGCCCTCGCCGAAGCCCTCGCAGAAGCGGACCGCCTGAGGGTCCCAGATCGGCCCCACCGCGGCACCCTCCACGCCCCGCTCGATGAGCGCGCGCAGAATCGAGGTATTGTCGGAAGGGGCCCCACCACCGGCATTGTCAGCCGGGTCGGCCAGCACGAAGGGGCCGCCCTCCTGCGCCAGGACGTGGTCGATCGCCTCCTCGACACCCAGATAGGGCGGCGCCACCTCGCGGCGCATGGCGTAGAACTCGCGGCCCAGCTGTTCGGCCAGCGCCCGCCCCTTCTCCGGCTGGCCGTCGGTGACCACCAGGAGCCGTGCGCCGATAGACGGCACGTCGCCGAAGGGAAAGCAGTGGACGATGGAGATGGAGAGGACCCCGTCCTTGCCCTCCAGCTCCTTCACCCGGTCGACGAAACCGCGCATGGGCTCGCGCGACGTCGGCGCGGTGACGATCATGCGGCAGTCGAATACCGACATGACCGGCCGCGCCCGGCCTTCCGCGGCCGCAGCGGTGATCTCCACCAGCTCGCGGGCACGCTCCATGAAGTCGGTGTGCGGGTATTCCTTGTAGGCCACCAGCACGTCGGCGTTTTCGGTCATCGCGTCGGTGAGATGGCAGTGCGGGTCGAGCTCGGCGCCGATGGCCACGTCCGGCCCGACGAGCCGCCGCACCCGCGCCAGCAGGTCGCCCTCGCAGTCCTCGCAGCCCACGGCCAGCATCGCCCCGTGCAGGCCCAGCACCACCATGTCGACCGGCATGGCAGCCTCGAGCTCGCCCAGGATCTGGTCGCGCAGCGCCTCGTAGTCGGCCTGGCGGACGGGTGCCGCCGGCTCGGCATGGGTGGCCAGGCCCTCGATCACGGTCCAGCCACGCGCGCCCGCCACCTCGCGCAGGGCGATGATCTGCGCCGTCGTCGGCCGCGGGCGGTCGGGGTGGGTCCCCGCCGGAAACCAGGCCGTCGCCTCGAAACTCGCCCGGGTCGTGGGGATGGGCGAGAAGCTGTTGCTCTCGGTCGAGAGCGTGGCAGTGAAGACGCGCATGGACCACTCCGCGGCTGGTTCCGCCCGGCGGCGGGCGATCTAGTCAGTGCTGGGCCGGCGCCAGGGCAGGCTGAGTCTCGCCCGGCTCGCGCCGGATGCAGGCCGCGAAATGACCCGGCCGGATCTCGCGCAGCTTGGGGTCCTCGGTCTTGCAGCGGGCGATGGCGTAGGGGCAACGCGTATGGAAATGGCAGCCCGAGGGCGGCTTGGAGGGGCTCGGCACGTCGCCCTGGAGAATGATCCGCTGCTTCTTGATGCGCGGATTGGGCACCGGCGCCGCCGAGAGCAGGGCTTCGGTATAGGGGTGAAGCGGCTGCTCGAAGAGCGCCTCCTTGGGCGCCAGCTCGACGATGCGCCCCAGATACATCACCGCGATGCGGTGGCTGATGTGCCGCATCACCGCCAGGTCGTGACTGATGAAGAGATAGGCCAGGCGCAGCTCTTCCTGCAGGTCGATCATCAGGTTGAGGACCTGCGCCTGCACCGAGACGTCCAGCGCCGAGACCGGCTCGTCGGCCACGATCACCTCGGGATTGACGGCCAGGGCCTTGGCGATGCCCAGGCGCTGGCGCTGGCCGCCGGAGAACTCGTGCGGGTACTTGCGCATCGCCTCGGGGCGCAGGCCGACCCGGTCGAACAGGGCCGCCACTTGCTGCTCGCGCTCGGAGCCCTTGGCCAGGCCGAAATTGCGGATCGGCTCGCCGACGATGTCGCCCGCCGACATTCGCGGGTTGAGCGAGGAGAACGGGTCCTGGAACACCATCTGAATGTTGCGACGGTGCGGCCACATGGCCTGCCGGCCGAGGCTGGTGATGTCGGCCTTCCCCAGGACGATCCGCCCGGCGGAAGGCTCGAGCAGCTTCATGACGGTGCGACCGACCGTGGACTTGCCGCAGCCGCTCTCGCCGACCACGCCCAGCGTCTCGCCACGGCGCAGCTTGAACGACACGCCGTCGACGGCGCGCACGGCGCCGACCTGCCGCTGGAGGAGTCCGGCGCGCACCGGGAAATGCTTCACGAGGTCGGTCACCTCGAGCTTGACCGGCTCAGACAAGGCTCTTCTCCAGAACGCGGTCGACCTCGAAACAGGCGGCATCGTGTGCCGCGCCACGCCGCTCGAGGGGAGGCATATGCCGGGCGCATTGCTCGGTGGAGAACGCGCAGCGCGGCTCGAAGGGGCAGCCCGGAAGCGGTGCGGTAAGCGAGGGTACGATGCCCGGGATCTCCTGGAGGCGCGGGCGCACGCCACCCTCGAGGCGACCGTCGAGACGGGGCACGGCGGCCATCAAGCCGCGCGTGTAGGGGTGCATAGGCCGGTCGAACAGCTCTTCCACCGGTGCTTCCTCGACCTTGCGGCCGGCATACATCACGATGACCTGCTGGCAGGTCTCGGCGACCACGCCCAGGTCGTGGGTGATCATGATGATGGCGGTGCCCAGCTTCTCCTTGAGCTCGAGCATGAGGTCGAGGATCTGCGCCTGGATCGTCACGTCGAGGGCCGTGGTCGGCTCGTCGGCGATGAGGATCTGCGGATCGCAGGAGAGCGCCATGGCAATCATCACGCGCTGGCGCATGCCGCCCGAGAGCTGGTGCGGGTACTCGTGCACGCGGCGGTGCGGATCGGCGATCTTCACCAAGCTCAGCATCTCGACCGCGCGGTCCCAGGCGGCCTTTTTTGAGAGGCCCAGATGACGCTGCACGTTCTCGGCTATCTGCAGGCCGATGGTGAGCACCGGATTGAGGGAGGTCATCGGCTCCTGGAAGATCATGGAGATCCGATGGCCGCGCAGCCCGCGCATCTCCTGCTCGTCCAGGCCCGTGAGCTCCCTGCCCTCGAAGCGGATGGAGCCTCCCACAACGCGGCCGAGATCGCGCGGGATGAGCCGCAGGATCGAGAGCGCGGTGACGCTCTTGCCGCAGCCGCTCTCGCCCACGATGCCGAGCGTCTCGCCCGGCCGCAGGGAAAAGGAGACTCCGTTCACCGCGCGGACCACACCGTCACGGGTGAAGAAATGGGTACGAAGATCCTCGACCTCGAGGATCGGCGGGGCAAGCTGGTCGGTCACGGCGTTCACATCCGCCTCGCAAGACGCGGGTCGAGCCGGTCACGCAGGCCATCGCCCAGCATGTTCACGGCAAGAACGGTAAGGGCAAGAAAGACGCCCGGGATCAGGATCACCCAGGGGGTGAGCTGGAAGAACACCCGGCCCTGGGCGATGATGTTGCCCCAGCTCGGGATCTCGGGCGGCACGCCGGCACCGAGGAAGCTCAACCCGGCCTCGGTGATGATCGCCGAGGCGCAGACATAGGTGGCCTGGACGATCAGCGGCGCCACCGCGTTGGGCAGCACGTGCCGGACCAGGAGCCGCGGCGCCTTGGTGCCACCGGCGACCGCCCCGTCGATATAGGGCTGCTCGCGGATCGACAGCACGACGCTGCGCACCAGACGGACGATGCGCGGGACCTCGGGAATGATGATGGCGATGATCACCACGGTGAGGCTCGGGTGCACCAGGGTGATCAGGGCGATCGCCAGCAGGATCGAGGGGATCGCCATGATCCCGTCCATGATCCGCATGACGATTCCGTCGAACCAGCGGTAGAAGCCGCACAACAGGCCGATCGTGAGGCCCAGCACGCTCGAGATCGCGGCCACTGACAGGCCGACGATGAGCGAGACGCGGGCGCCGTAGACGATGCGGCTGTAGATGTCGCGGCCGAACTGGTCGGTACCGAACCAGAACTCGGCGGAAGGCGCCTTCAGGCGGTTGACCGGCGCGTGCTTGAGCGGGTCGGCGGCGATCCATGGCGCCAGAATGGCGCAGGCCGCCAGGACCAGCAGAATGGCACATCCCAGGAAGATGGTGGGGTTGCGCCGGATCTCGCTCCAGAGACCCGAGGATGCCCGTCCGGCGGCGGGCTCGAGGGCGATGCTCGCTGCGCTCATCAGATGGCCTCAGTAGCGGATGCGGGGATCGAGGAAGGCATAGGAGATGTCGACCATCAGGTTGATGAAGACCTTGGTCATCGCGAACACGAGGATAAGTCCCTGGACGATCGGATAGTCGCGCTTGAGGACCGCATCGACGGTAAGCCGGCCGAGACCGGGGATGTTGAAGACCGTCTCGGTGATCACCACGCCGCTGATGAGCAGGGCGATGCCGATGCCGATGATGGTGACGATGGGGACCGCGGCGTTCTTGAGGGCGTGCAGGAGAAGCACCCTCTCGGTGGCGAGGCCCTTGGAGTTGGCAGTGCGGATATAGTCCTGCGAGAGCACCTCCAGCATGCTCGCCCGGGTGATGCGGGCAATGAGCGCCATGTAGGCGGTGCCCAGCGCGATGGCCGGCAGGACGAGGCTCTGGATGCTCGCCCAAAAGCCGTCGGCGAGGGGCTTGTAGCCTTGCACTGGCAGCCAGCGCAGCTGGATCGCGAAGATGTAGATGAGCACGTAGCCTGCCAGGAACACCGGCACGGCAAACCCCATGACCGAAAAGCCCATGACGATGCGGTCGACCAGCGACTTGGCCTTCCAGGCGGCGAGCACGCCGAGGGGCACCGCGAGGCTGACCGCCACGATCAGGGTCGCCAGGGCCAGCATGAGCGTGGGCTCGAGGCGCTGGGCGATGAGGCGGGTGACCGGCAGGTTGGAGAAGATCGAGACGCCGAGATCGCCCTGCAGGATGCCGCCGATCCAGATCACGAACTGGTGCCAGATGGGCAGATCGAGGCCGAGGCGGGTGCGAATGTTCGCGATGTCTGCTGCGGTGGCATCGTCGCCGGCGATCAGCGCTGCGGGATCGCCCGGCGCCAGACGCAGGAGGACGAAGACGAAGATCGCGACGACCGCCATGACGGGGAAGGTCGCGAGGAGGCGGCGGAGGATATAGGCGCTCATGCGGGCAACGGTGGCGGCGTTGCGGAAGCCGCGGGCGACCCGAAAGCCGCCCGCGGTCCGGCCTGCCTCACTCCTTCTTGTCGATGTTCCAGAAAACCGTGAGGCCGGTCACCGGGACGATGCCCGAGACCTTGTCGGCGCGGTAGGCCATCGGCTGGGTCCACTGCCCCCAGCTGATGTAGGGCACAACGTGCGCAGCGCGCTCCTGCACCTTGCGGGCGATGTCTTTGCGCTCGTCGTTGGAGCGGGCAAACGCGAACTCGGTGCGCAGCGCGTCGAGCTCCTCGTCGCACGGCCAGCCGACATTGGCGCTTTCGCAGCTCGCCCCGAGCCAGGTGTTGATCACCGGGTTGGCGGCGCTGGTGCCCGAGGAGGTGGTCACGAAGATGTTCCAGCCGCCCTCGGAAGGCTTCTCCTTCTTGGCGCGCCGCGCCACCACCGAGCCCCAGTCGAGCGACTGGGCGTCGACGTTCAGGCCCGCCTCGCGCATGGCGTTGAGCAGGACCTGGGTCGCCGGGGTGATGGTGTGGTGATCGGTGGCCGCGAGGACGGTGATGGGCTCGCCGTTGTAGCCGGCCGCCTTCATCTTCTCGAGCGCCTTCTTGGGATCGTAGTCGCCGATCAGGTCGCTCTTGGCGTCGTTGCTGTAGGGCGTGCCGCAGGTGATGTAGCTGTGGCAGTCACGATAGTAGGCGGGATCGCCCACGGTCGAGCGCATGAAGTCCTCCTGATTGATCAGGTGGTACATGGCCTGCCGCATCTCGGGCTTGTCGAAGGGCGGGTGCATGTGGTTGAGGCGCAGCGTGCCCCAGTGGCTGTCGACCGCGCCGGTCTTCATGACCTTGATCTCGGGCGTACCCTCGAGAATCGGCAGGAAGTCGATGGGCGGCTGCTCGAGAATGTCGATCTCGCCGGCGATCAGCGCCTGCATGGCGGTCTGCGGGTCGGGAATCCACACCAGCTCCAACCGGTCGATCTTGACCTCCTTGCGGCCGGCGAAGCCGCTGGGTGGCTCGTCGCGCGGCACGTAGTCCTCGTTCTTGACGTAGACCGCCTTGCTGCCCGGGACCCACTCGTCCTTGAGCATCTTGAACGGGCCCGAGCCGATCGCGCTGGTGATCTGCTCGTTGGGATTGGTGGCGGCGTCCTCGGCGCGCATGATGATCGGCACGTTGGTGCCGGTCTTGCCGAGCGTGTCGAGCACCAGCCCGTAGGGGGCCTTGAGGATCATCTTGAAGGTCTTGTCGTCGACCTTCTCGAGCTTCTCGACCTGGGCGAAGAGCGCCTTGCCGGGCTGGTCCTTGGCACCCCAGCGCTCGAGCGAGGCGATCACGTCCTCGGTCGTCACCGGCGAGCCGTCGTGGAACTTCAGCCCGTCGCGCAGCGTGAAGCTGTAGGTCATTCCGTCGTCGGAGACGGAGTAGTCACCGACCATCTGCGGCTGCGGCTCGAGATTGTCGTCCACGCCGAAGAGCGTGTCGTAGACGAGCATGCCGTGAATGCCGGCGATGGTCTGGGTGGTCCAGATCGGATCGATGACCCGCAGGTCGGCATGCATGGTGGCCCGGAGGACCTTCTCGGCTGCTGCCGGCGCCGGCGCCATGGCGATGACCGCCGCTGCCGCCGAAGCGCATAGCACCGCCCGAAGCGCAGTGAATGCGTTCCTCATCCGTTAGTCTCCCTTCTGGTGGTCGTGACCTGGCGGTCACCCTTGTGGCCGCGTTATGACCGACCGGAAAAGGTTTAAGCAATCCTCTTTCGCAATGACGGCGTGCCCGACGGGCCTGAAAAGCCGGCTTGCCGCCCGGTGATCCGGCCATCCCGGAGGGCTTGGCGGGGGCGATTCCCCGGCATGACGATGGCGGGCGGCGCCGGAGCTGCCCGCCATTGCCAAGGGTTTAGTCCTTCTTGTCGATGTTCCAGAACACCGGAAGGCCGGTCACCGGAACGATTCCGGAGATCCTGTCGGCGCGGTAGAGCATCGGCTGGTTCCACTGACCCCAGTTGAGGTAGGGGACCACCTCGAAGGCTTGCTCCTGGACCTTGCGGGCGATCTCCTTGCGTTCCTCGACGCTGCGGGCGAAGGCGAACTCGGTGCGCAGCTCCTCGAGCTTCTCGTCGCACGGCCAGCCGACATTGGCCTGCTCGCACGACGCACCGAGAAAGGAGTTGATCACCGGATTGGCAGCGCTCGGGCCCGAGGAGACCGTGACGAAGATGTTCCAGCCGCCCTCCGACGGGGGCTCCTTCTTCGAGCGGCGCGCCACCACCGAGCCCCAGTCGAGCGACTGCGCGTCGACGTTCAGGCCGGCCTCGCGCATGGCGTTGATCAGCACCTCGGTGGCCGGGGCGATGGGGTGGTGGTCGGTCGCCGCAAGGACGGTGATGGGCTCGCCATTGTAGCCGGCGGCCTTCATCTTCTCGAGCGCCTTCTTCGGGTCGTAATCGCCGATGACGTCGCTCCTGGCGTCGTTGCTGTAGGGCGTGCCGCAGGTGATGTAGCTGTGGCAGTCACGATAGTAGGCAGGATCGCCCACGGTCGTGCGCATGAAGTCCTCCTGACGGATCAGGTGGTACATGGCCTGCCGCATCTCGGGATTGTCGAAGGGCGGGTGCAGGTGGTTGAGGCGCACCATGCCCCAGTGGCTGTCGACCGAGCCGGTCTTCAGGATCTCGACGCCCGGTGAGCCCTCGAGGATCGGCATGAAGTCGATCGGCGCCCGCTCCAGCAGATCGATCTCTCCGGCGATCAGCGCCTGCATGGCGGTCTGCGGATCGGGGATCCACACCAGCTCGAGCCGGTCGATGTTGACCACCTTGCCGCCGGCAAAGCCGCTGGGCGGCTCGTCGCGGGGCACGTAGTCCTCGTTCTTGACGTAGACCGCCTTGCTGCCGGGGATCCACTCGTCCTTGAGCATCTTGAACGGGCCGGAGCCGATCACGCTGGTGATCTGCTCGTTGGGATCGGTGGCGGCGTCCTCGGCCCGCATGATCACCGGCAGGCTGGTGCTGGTCTTGCCGAGCGTGTCGAGCACCATGCCGTAGGGGGCCTTGAGGATCATCTTGAAGGTCTTGTCGTCGACCTTCTCGAGCTTCTCGACCTGGGCGAAGAGCGCCTTGCCGGGCTGGTCCTTGGCACCCCAGCGCTCGAGCGAGGCGATCACGTCCTCGGTCGTCACCGGCGAGCCGTCATGGAACTCGAGGCCGTCGCGCAGGGTGAAGCTGTAGGTCTTGCCGTCCTCGGAGACCGAGTAGTCACCCACCATCTGCGGCTGCGGCACGAGATCATCATCGAGGCCGAAGAGCGTGTCGTAGACCAGCATGCCGTGGATGCCGGCGATCGTCTGGGTGGTCCAGACTGGGTCGACCACCCTGAGGTCGGCATGCATGGTGGCCCGCAGCACCTTCTCGGCCGCTGCCGGCAAGGGCGACGCGGCGATGAATGCCGCTGCGGAAGCGCACAACACCGCGCGGAGCGCGGTGAACGCGTTTTTCATTGCAGTCTCCCCCATTGGGCTTTGTGACCTGTTGGTCACTCTTGTGGCCGAGCGGCGAAGGGTCAAGCAATCCTCTTTTGCAGGCGGATCTCGTGTCGCTCGTCGAGAGGCCGCATGCCGCGCCGCAAAGCGGGTCCTCTGGGAGAGTGTGTCGGGGGAAACTGCTGTGCCCAAAAGCGGGCGGCACCGTGGCCGCCCGCGATGGCAAGCGTCTACTCGTTCTTGTCGATGTTCCAGAACACCGGAAGGCCGGTCACCGGAACGATGCCCGAGATCTTGTCGGCGCGGTAGGCGATCGGCTGGGTCCACTGGCCCCAGTTCAGGTAGGGAACGACCTCGTAGGCGCGTTCCTGGACCTTGCGGGCGATCTCCTTGCGCTCCTCGACGCTGCGGGCGAAGGCGAACTCGGCGCTCAGCGCGTCGAGCTCCTCGTCGCACGGCCAGCCGACATTGGCCTTCTCGCAGCCGGCGCCCAGCCAGGTATTGATCACCGGGTTGACGCTGGCCGTGCCTGAGGAGGTGGTCACGAAGATGTTCCAGCCGCCCTCCGACGGGGCCTCCTTCTTGGAGCGTCGGGCCACCACCGAGCCCCAGTCGAGCGACTGCGCATCGACGTTCAAGCCCGCCTCGCGCATGGCGTTCAGCAACACCTGGGTAGCGGGGGCGATGGGATGGTGGTCGGTCGCCGCCAGGACGGTGATGGGCTCGCCGTTATAGCCGGCAGCCTTCATCTTCTCGAGCGCCTTCTTCGGATCGTAGTCGCCGATGATCTCGCCCCTGGAGTCGTCACTGTAGGGCGTGCCGCAGGTGATGTAGCTGTGGCAGTCACGATAGTAGGCGGGATCGCCCACGGTCGAGCGCATGAAGTCCTCCTGATTGATCAGGTGGTACATGGCCTGCCGCATCTCGGGCTTGTCGAAGGGCGGGTGGAGATGGTTCAGGCGTATCACGCCCCAGTGGCTGTCGACCGAGCCGGTCTTCATGATCTCCACACCGGGCGTGCCCTGGAGGATCGGCAGGAAGTCGATGGGCGCCTGCTCCAGCAGATCGATCTCGCCGGCGATCAGCGCCTGCATGGCGGTCTGCGGATCGGGGATCCACACCAGCTCGAGCCGGTCGACCTTGGGGATCTTGCCGCCGGCAAAGCCGCTGGGCGGCTCGTCGCGCGGTACATAGTCCTCGTTCTTGACGTAGACCGCCTTGCTGCCGGGGACCCACTCGTCCTTGAGCATCTTGAACGGCCCGGAGCCGATCGCCGTGGTGATCTGCTCGTTGGGATCGGTGGCGGCATCCTCGGCGCGCATGATGACCGGCACGTTGGTGCCGGTCTTGCCGAGCGTGTCGAGCACCATCCCGTAGGGGGCCTTGAGGATCATCTTGAAGGTCTTGTCGTCGACCTTCTCGAGCTTCTCGACATAGGCGAAGAGCGCCTTGGCAGGCTGGTCCTTGGCACCCCAGCGCTGGAGCGAGGTGATGACATCGTCGGTCGTGACCGGCGAGCCGTCGTGGAACCTCAGCCCGTCGCGCAAGGTGAAGCTGTAGAGCTTGCCGTCATCGGAGACGGAATAATCACCCACCATCTGCGGCTGCGGCACGAGGTCGTCGTCGAGGCCGAAGAGCGTGTCGTAGATCAGCATGGCGTGGATGCCGGCGATCGTCTGGGTGGTCCAGATCGGATCGATCACCCGCAGATCGGCGTGCATGGTGGCGCGAAGGACCTTCTCCGCCGCCGCTTGCGCCGGCGCCGTGGCGACGACCGCCGCTGCTGCCGACGCACACAGCACCGCGCGGAACGCAGTGAGTATATTCCTCATTATTGGCTTCCCCCATTCAGCCTATCGTGACCGGCGCATGCGCCCGCCTGAGCCCTTATGCCTGCGGGTTAAAGGTTTAAACAACCATTTGCGGCAGATTAATTCCGCGGTGGCTTCCGCACGGGAGAAAGTCTCGCCGAGACGAGACCTCGGCCAGCCGACACCGCGCGGGCGGCCCCCACGGCCACCCGCGCTGGCACGAGCCTATTCCTTCTTGTCGATGTTCCAGAACACCGTGACGCCGGTGACCGGGACAATTCCCGAGACCTTGTCCGCGCGGTAGGCGAGCGGCTGGGTCCACTGGCCCCAGTTGATGTAGGGCACGACATAGGCGGCGCGCTCCTGGATGCGCCGCGCCACGGCCTTGCGCTCCTCGACGGTACGGGCGAAGGCGAACTCGGTGCGCAGCGCCTCGAGCTCCTCGTCGCACGGCCAGCCGACATTGGCCTTCTCGCAGCCGGCGCCCAGCCAGGTGTTGATCACCGGGTTGGCGGAGGCGGCGCCCGAGGTGGTCACGAAGATGTTCCAGCCGCCCTCGGAAGGCTTCTCCTTCTTGGCGCGCCGCGCCACCACCGAGCCCCAGTCGAGCGACTGGGCGTCGACGTTCAGGCCCGCCTCGCGCATGGCGTTGAGCAGGACCTGGGTCGCCGGGGTGATGGTGTGGTGATCGGTGGCCGCGAGGACGGTGATGGGCTCGCCTTTGTAGCCGGCCGCCTTCATCTTCTCGAGCGCCTTCTTCGGGTCGTAGTCGCCTATCAGGTCGCTCTTGGCGTCGTTGCTATAGGGCGTGCCACAGACGATGTAGCTGTGGCAGTCACGGTAGTATTCCGGATTGCCCACCACCGAGCGCATGAAGTCCTCCTGGTTCACCAGGTGAAACATCGCCTGCCGCATCTCGGGCTTGTCGAAGGGCGGGTGCAGATGGTTGATGCGGAGCGTGCCCCAGTGGCTGTCGACCGTCCCGGTCTTCATGACCTCAATCTCGGGCGTACCCTCGAGAATCGGCAGGAAGTCGATCGGCGGCTGCTCGAGAATGTCGATCTCGCCGGCGATCAGCGCCTGCATGGCGGTCTGCGGGTCGGGAATCCACACCAGCTCCAACCGGTCGATCTTGACCTCCTTGCGGCCGGCGAAGCCGCTGGGTGGCTCGTCGCGCGGCACGTAGTCCTCGTTCTTGACGTAGACCGCCTTGCTGCCCGGGACCCACTCGTCCTTGAGCATCCTGAACGGACCCGAGCCGATGGCCGCGGTGATCTGCTCGTTCGGGTCCGTGGCGGCATCCTCGGCCCGCATGATCAGCGGCAGGCTCGAGCCGGTCTTGCCCAGCGTGTCGAGCACCATGCCGTAGGGGGCCTTGAGGATCATCTTGAAGGTCTTGTCGTCGACCTTCTCGAGCCTGTCGACCTGCCCGAACAGCGCCTTGCCCGACTGGTCCTTCGCACCCCAGCGTTCGAGCGAGGCGATGACGTCCTCGGTCGTCACCGGCGAGCCGTCGTGGAACATCAGCCCGTCGCGGAGCGTGAAGCTGTAGATGGTCCCGTCTTCGGAGACGGAGTAGTCACCCACCATCTGCGGCTGCGGCTCGAGATTGTCGTCCACGCCGAAGAGCGTGTCGTAGACGAGCATTCCATGGATGGCGGCGATGGTCTGGGTCGTCCAGATCGGGTCGAGCACCCGCAGGTCCGCGTGCATGGTGGCACGAAGGACCTTCTCGGCTGCTGCCGGCGCCGGCGCGGCGGCGATGAGCGCAGCAGCGGCCGACGCGCAAAGCGCCGCGCGGAGCGCAGTGAGCGAATTCTTCATTATTGGCTTCTCCCTTCAGCCTGTCGTGACCGGCGCATCACGCCCGCCTCAATCGTTATCGTTGCGGATCAAAGGGCTTAAGCAGCCTGTTGTGGCAGAATAGGTCCGCGGTGGCTTCCGCACGGGAGAAACGTCCCCCGCGATCTCGGCCAGCCGACAGCGCGCGGGCGGCACCCCCTGGCCGCCCGCGCTGGCACGAGCCTATTCCTTCTTGTCAATATTCCAGAACACCGGAAGGCCGGTCACCGGAACGATCCCGGAGATCCTGTCGGCGCGGTAGGCGATGGGCTGGGTCCACTGGCCCCAGACGATGTAGGGAACGGTTTCGACCGCACGCTCCTGGATCTGCCGGGCGAGCTCCTTGCGCTCCTCGACGGTGGAGGCGAAAGCGAAGTCGCTGCGCAGCTCGTCGAGCTTCTCGTCGCACGGCCAGCCGACATTGGCGCTTTCGCAGCTCGCACCCAGCCAGGTGTTGATCACCGGGTTGGCGCCGGTGGTGCCCGAGGAGGCGGTGACGAAAATGTTCCAGCCGCCCTCCGAGGGCTTTTCCTTCTTGGCGCGCCGCGCCACCACCGAGCCCCAGTCGAGCGACTGCGCATCGACGTTGAGGCCCGCCTCGCGCATGGCGTTGAGCAGCACCTGCGTTGCCGGCGTGATGAACGAGTGATCGGTCGCCGCCAGGACGGTGATCGGCTCGCCATTGTAGCCGGCGGCCTTCATCTTCTCGAGCGCCTTCTTCGGATCGTAGTCGCCGATAACGTCGCTTTTGACGTCATTGCTGTAGGAGGTGCCGCAGGTCATGTAGCTGTGGCAGATCTGGTAGTAGTCGGTGTTGCCGACCACCGAGCGCATGAAGTCCTCCTGGTTGACCAGGTGGTACATGGCCTGCCGCATCTTCGGGTTGTCGAAGGGCGAGTGCAGATGGTTGAGACGCAGCGTGCCCCAGTAGGTGTCGATGACGCCGGGCTTCTTGATCTCGATGCCGGGCGAGCTCTCGAGGATCGGCAGGAAGTCGATCGGCGAATATTCGAGGAAGTCGATCTCGCCGGCGATCAGCGCCTGCATGGCGGTCTGAGGATCGGGGATCCACTGCAGCTCGAGGCGGTCGATCTTGACTACCTTGCCGCCGGCAAAGCCGCTCGGCGGCTCATCGCGCGGCACATAGTCCTCGTTCTTCACGTAGACCGTCTTGCTGCCCGGGACCCACTCGTCCATGACCATCTTGAACGGCCCCGAGCCGATGGCCGTGGTGATCTGCTCGTTGGGATCCGTGGCCGCGTCCTCGGCCCGCATGATGATCGGCACGCTGGTATTGGTCTTGCCCAGCGTATCGAGCACCATGCCGTAGGGAGCCTTGAGGAGCATCTTGAAGGTCATGTCGTCGACCTTCTCGAGCTGCTCGATTTCCGCGAAGAGCGCCTTGCCCGCCTGATCCTTCGCACCCCAGCGTTCGAGCGAGGCGATCACGTCCTCGGTCGTGACCGGCGAGCCGTCGTGGAACCTCAGCCCGTCGCGCAGGGTGAAGCTGTAGGTCTTGCCGTCCTCGGAGACGGAATAGTCGCCGACCATCTGCGGCTGCGGCACGAGATCGTCGTCGGCACCGAAGAGCGTGTCGTAGATCAGCATGCCGTGGATACCGGCGACGGTCTGGGTGGTCCAGATCGGGTCGATCACCCGCACATCGGCATGCACCGTCGCCTTCATGACCTTCTCGGCTGCCGCTGGTGGCGGTGCCATGGCAATGACCGCCGCTGCCGCCGAAGCGCACAGCACCGATCGGAGCGCGTTGATCGCGTTTCTCATTCTTGGCCTCCCCGTTTGCCTGTCGTGATGTCCTGAACACCGGCGATCCGGCAGTTATGGCCGAAAGTTAAATGTTTAATCAACCTTCCGCGGCCGGACGGCCGATGCGCCAGCTTTCACTCGCGGAGCTGACGCCCGATAATGCGGGGCAGGCAGGAGCGACCGCCCGGACGGTTCAGGAGCTGCGCATGGTGCGGATGCTGGCGAGCGTCGCCACCCTCGAGGAGGCCGACCAGGCGGTGGCGCTGGGGGCCGATCTGGTGGACCTCAAGGATCCTGCGCGGGGCGCGCTGGGCGCCTGGCCGGTGCCGCTGGTGCGTGCGGCGGTGACGGCCCACGGCGGGCGCCGGCCGCTCTCGGCCACGGTGGGCGATCTGCCGATGGAGCCCGAGCTCCTTCACGCGGCAGCAGCGTCGATGGCCGCAACCGGTGTCGATTATGTCAAAGTCGGCTTCTTCGCGGGCGGCAATGCCGAAGCCTGCGCTGCCGCCATGGCGCCGCTTGCCGCCGGCGGGGTGCAGCTGGTGGCGGTGATGATGGCCGACCAGCAGCCGAGGCTCGACCTGCTGGCGCACCTAGCGGCCGCCGGCTGGCACGGCGCCATGCTGGATACCGCCGACAAGCGGGCTGGCGGGCTGCGCACCCATCTGGCGCCGGACGAGCTCGCGGCCTTCGTCGCGGCAGCCCGCGCGCACAGGCTTCTCGTCGGCCTCGCCGGCTCGCTGGGCATAAGCGACGTCCCCCCCCTGGCCGCACTGGAGCCGGACTATCTGGGCTTTCGCGGCGCCTTGTGCCGGGGCCCGCGAACCTCCGGGCTCGACGCCGGGCGCCTTGCCGCGGTACGCGCCGCCATGGCCACCGCGAGCCCCGCCCCAGCCTGAGGCCTCAGCGGCCCGCCAGAAGCAACGCCACCGCCACCGCCGGGGCGCAGACGGCGGTCGGGCGGCGCAGCGCCGGCGGGCAGTCGAGCAGCGAGACAAGATCCACGAACGGGCGATCGAGGCGGCCGGCCAGGCGCTCGGCCAGCAGCACGCCGCAGCCGGCGCCGATCACCGGCGCATCCGCCGCCACGAGCCGCCGCGAGAGCTGCAGCGCCGCCGCGTCCTCGAGCAGGCGCAGCTGGCGGTCGGCCAGGAAGCTGGCGAGCCCGCGCCAGGCCTGCATCGGCAGCTCGTCCAGATCAGCGCCCACCATGCGGGCAAGACGCCGGGCGCTCCCCTCTGGATCCTTGGCGCCGCCGTCGGCCGCAGGATGGCCGTCGTCGGCCTCGTCGAGCAGGCCGAGCAGGCGGTAGACGTCCGCGGTGGTGGCGAAGTGCTCGTTCATCACGCCGTGCCAGGAACCCGCCAGCGGCACCTGCTGCGCCACCGCCATGAGCGGCGTGCGCACCAGCCCCTGATAGACGAGCTCGCCCGAGGCCAGTCTCCCACGATCGCCGGTGCCGCACGCCCGCGGCCGGCCCTTGGCCAGCAGGACCAGATCGCTGGTGGTGCTGCCGACATCCACCATCAGCCCCTCCCCCAGCCGCCGGGCCGCAAGGGACGCGGTCGCCAGATAGTTGGCGGAGGCCACCGCCTCGACGTCGGCAATGGCGGCCCGGGCATCGAGAAAGCCCCGCTCGCCCGCCCAGAAGCATCGCTCCACCCCCGGCAGGCGGTGCCCGATCGCGGCCACCAGCGCCCGCACGCCGCTGGCCCGCTCGGGGAACAGGTCGACCAGCTCGCCGGTCATGGTGACCGCCGCCCGGCGTACCGGCGCGAGGCCTGCCAGCGCCACATCGAGCGCCGCCTCCAGCCGGTCGAGTCCCTGCCAGAGAGCGCAGGGCACCTGCAGCGCCGCGGCGACGCGGCCGTCTGCTCGAAGCTGCGCCACCTTCAGGTGGGCGCCGCCGATATCCAAGCCGGTGAGCAGCGGTTCAGCCATGGGATCGCTCCGGCAGGACGGGAACAACGCGGCAGGGCCGGAGTGGCGGAACGGCATCGAGGCCCCGGCGCAGCAGGTCCAGGACCAGCGGTCCGGGTGGACGGCCGAGTGCTGCGGCCAGGCCCACCCAGGCAGTGGTCAGGCGCGGGTTTATCTCCAGCACCACCGGCCCCTGCGGACCGTCGACGAGATCCACGCCCACCGGCCCGAAGAGCCCGGGCAAGGCCGCGGCGATCGCCATGGCCAGCGGCTCCAGCACCACCCGCCGCTCCTCGGCGCCGCCGACTTCGACACCCTCGAAGGCGAGGCTGCCATCCGGCCTCTCGCGCACGAGCTGCCGGTTGCAGGCCAGCAGCCGCGCTTTGCCGGCGGCGCACAGCAGGCTCAGGCTCGAGGGCGCGCCGGGCAGCCAGGGCTGCACGACGAGCCCGGCCGCCTCTTCTTCCGGCAGCGCGCAGCGGCCGCGCACGCGCCGTACACCGAGCGCGCCCGCCCCGTCGTCGGGCTTGACGACCCAGCCCGCGGCCGAAGCCGGCCACGGCGCGCCCGCAGGCACCGTCTCGACGGCGGGCAGACCGGCCTGCCGGAGCACATGTGACGTGCGCCGCTTGCTGGCGGTGATCCGCAGGCTGGCAGAATCGCTCGCCACGACCGCGCCGCCGTGGCGCCGTCCAAGCCGCGCCAGCGCCTCCAGGGCGCCGCCGGTCTCCGGCGCGATCGGCCAGAAGAGGTCGCAACCCGCCAAGGCCCGCTCCCACAGCCGCCAGGGCGGCCGCGGACCCTGCACCGGAAACGTCTCGACGCCATGTTGTACCGGGCCGGCACGGGGGTCGCGGCACAGCATGACGCCGCAGCCGCCCTCCACCAGCTCGCCCGCCAGCCCGTCCGCCATCAGCCGGCCCTCCGCGGCGAGACCGGGCGGCAGGGGCTCGCCCAGACAACCCCCGCCGGTTATCCATTCGATGATCGCAACGCGCAGCAGGGGGCGTGGCATGGCGGCTTTCGAGGTGATTCCGGTCGTCGATCTCATGAAGGGCCAGGTCGTGCACGCGCGCGCCGGCGAGCGCGCCACCTACCGGCCGCTCGAAGGCTCGACCCTGTGCGCCAGCGCCGAGCCGCTCGAGGTGGTGCGCGGCCTGCTGCGTCTCCATCCGTTCCGTACCCTCTACATCGCCGATCTCGACGCCATCCAGAAGCGCGGCGATCACAAGCCGCTCATCCGTCGGCTGCGCACGGAGTTTCCCGCGCTCGATCTTTGGGTCGATGCCGGTTTCGCAAGTTTGTGCGACTGCCGCGCCTATCTGAAGGCCGGGCTCGGCGCGCTGGTGCTGGGCAGCGAGAGCCAGAGCGGGCTCGACACGGTGAGCGCGTTGTGCGAGGAGCCGCAGCTCGTGCTCTCCCTGGACTTTCGCGGCGAGCAGCCGCTCGGGCCGTCCGCCCTCTTCGATCAGGTCGCGCTCTGGCCCGGGCGGGTCATCGCCATGACGCTGGCGCGGGTCGGTGCGGGGCGCGGCCCCGACCGTGAGCGCCTGGCGCAGCTCAAGGCGGCGGGTGCCGGCCGGCGGATCTTCGCCGCGGGCGGGGTGCGCGACGAGGCGGACCTGGCGGGCCTTGCCGCCGACGGCTGCGCCGGTGCCCTCATCGCCTCCTGCCTGCATTCAGGCCGGGTCGGACGCGAGGCGCTGGAGCGGCTCGCCGGGCCGGCCTGAGCGTGTGAAAGAAAAAGAGCCCGCGCAAGGGCGGGCTCTCCAGGCTCGCGTGTGGTTTCTCGTGGCAATGGCTGCTTCAGGGAGGAGGGCGCTAGTCCTTCCTCAGCCCGAGCATCCGGAGCAGGGACATCCACCAGCCTGTGCTCTGCCGAGCCGACGGTCTCGCCGGAGCCGCCGAGGAACGAGCTCCTCCGCCCGTCGCGGGCGCGGTTCCGGACGCAGGTGGCGCACCTGATTCCTTTCAATCAGCAGCAGCAAAGGGATGGTGCGAGCTGTCCTTCTTCTCGACCACCGTGCGGATCTTCGGCTCGCCGCGCACGGCGCGCTCGATCGAGAGCTTGGTGGCCTCGTAGTTGTACTGCTGGATCTTCTTGTCGTCCTGGGCTTCCCAGTGGATGAAGACGCCCACGCACAGGAACAGATTGTCGGCCTCGCCCTCGGGGATGGTGCCGTTGGCGACGCAGTCCGCCACCGCCAGGGCCACCGCGCGCTGCGCCGGCCCGAACATCTGCACCGCCTGGCGGGCATCCTTGATGGTCACCTTGTTGAACATGACCGTCGAGGGCTTGACCATCAGGTTCGGCTCGAGGACGGCCAGAAGGCCGTTCACGCCTTCCTTCTGGTTGGTGAGCGTCATCGCAAAGGCGGTCTCTGCGGCGCTACCGCGGGGGCCGATGATGAGATCGATATGGGCGACCTCGTTGCCGTCTCCCACCAGCGCCTCACCGACGAGCATCCGATCGATCGGCATGGTTGCCTCCCTATGCCCAATGCCTGACACAGTAGCAGATCAATACACGGATCGCCGGTTTCAGCAATCTTACTGCGTGGAGAGTGTAATGAGGCGGGCGGCGAGCAGCGTCGCCACGGTGAGATCGGCAGTGGTGCCGGGGTTGATGCCCTGGTCCTTGAGGGCCGCATCGAACTGCAGCAGCGCCCCGGCCGCGCGCCCCTCGCCCGCCGCGGCGCACAGCAGCGTCTCCGCCTGCCGCGCCCGCGCCTGCACCCCGCGCGCCACCTCCAGGCCATGCTTGCGCACGATATGGGTGTCGGGCCGGGCGGCGAGGAAGCGCAGATAGAGGGCGGTTGTGCGCCAGGCCGCCGCGTCGCCGCGCCGCTGCGCCGCGGCGAGGGCGTCCATGCCGGTCTCGAAGATGTCGGCCAGCCCGTTGGCATAGTTCCAGGCGATACGGTCGCGCGCTGCGGCCTGCGCCATGGCCACTGCGAGCGTGACCCGCGGCTCCTCGCGCACGTCGTGCCGCGGGCTGGCGCCGAGGCCGCCGGGCGCGGCCAGGCGGATGGCGGCGAAGGCGTGCCGCGCGTCCTCCACCGTCAGCCCGCGGAGCACGTCGCAGGTCGTCTCGCGCAGTGGCCCGCCGCGCAGGGCGGCCTCGACCAGCGGCGCGCACAGGAGCAGGATTCCCAGATTGGTGTTCTGCCCGACCCTTTCGCGCGTGGCCGTCACCGCCCGCAGCAGCCTCTCGCCCACCCCGCCCGCCGGCTGCACCAGCGCTGGCGCGGCGACGGCGGCGCTTGCCAGAAAGTCGTCCACGGTCATGCCGTGACCGGCTTCGTGGACATGGACGTTGCCGGGCTTGAGGGCGTCGAGCTCGGCGCGGCAGGCTGCCTCGAACGCGCCGGCGATCTCGCCTGCACGGCTGCTCACGCGGCGGCCGCCCGCTGCCCGAGGCCGGCGAGCAGGCGGTCGGCCAGCCTGCCCGCGATATCGAAGCCGGTGACCGACTGAAGGCCCTGCCAGGCCGGCATGCTGTTGACCTCGAGCACCTGGAGGCGCCCCTCGGGGTCGCGCATCAGGTCGACCCCGGCATAGGCGGCGCCCACCGCGGCAGCCGCCGCCACCGCCGCCTCGCCCAGCTCGCCGCCAGCCTCGTGCGGCTCGGGGCGGGCGCCCTGGCGGATGTTGGTGATCCAGCCCTTCCCGTGCCGCACCATGGCGGCCACCGGCTCGCCTCCGGCCACCAGCACGCGCCAGTCGTGCCAGCCTGTCTCTCGGCCGATGAAGCGCTGCAGGTGATAGACCCCGGCCACGGCCTCGGGCGGCGGCAGGTCGGCGGCGGCGCGGACGAGGCGCAGGCCCTTGCCCTGGTTGCCGAAGAGCGGCTTGAGGACGAGGGCGTGACCGGCGGCTCGCGCCTCCTCGGCCAGGAGCCGTGCTGCCGCCTCCGTCTCGACCGTCCAGGCGGGCGGGCTCGGCACGCCGGCGCGGGCCAGATGAAAGCCCGTGGCCGACTTGTCGACGCAGCGCTCGATGGCCGCCGCCTCGTTGGCCACCCGCACGCCAAGGGCTGCCAGGGCGTGCAGCACGCCCAGCCGCAACGTCACCTGCTCGAAACTGCCCGGCGGCATGGCCCGCACCACGATCAGGCGCGGCAGGGCCCGGAGCGTCCCGAGCCGCACGCCGCCTGGCCCGTCGGCAGCCAGACCGCACGAATCGAAGGCGAGACGCGCCGCCCGCACCCCGCGGCAGGCGAAGGCGGCCTCGAGGCGCTTCCAGTGCCAGCCGCCGCCGCCCAGCACCAGAACCTCGGCCTCGCTCACTGCGGAAAGCCGAACGAGCGCGCGAGGAGCACTGGCGAGCGCCCGCCCTGCGCGAAGGTCCGGCCGGTCTGCAGCGCCGTCACCAGCACCCGCGCCGGGCTGAAGAGCATCGGGTCGATCTTGTAGAAGTCGGCCTCGACCTCCTCGAAGATCTCCGCGAAGGGCCTGCCATAGTCGGAAGAGGCGGAGCTCGGCAGGCTTGCCGCCAGCCGCTCGGCCTCGGCCTCGGGGCCGCTCACGAAGAGCTGCACCTCGCCGCCGAACAGCACCGCGTCGTTGGTGCGCCCCATGGCGGTGACGAAATGCGGCGAGGGCGGCGGCAGCGGGGCCCGGCCCATTCCGTCCACGACATGCTCGAGCGGAAAGCCTAGCACGTGGCACTTGTGGAGTGCCACCTCGAGCACCCGGCTGACGATCTGCACCGTGCCGGCAAGGCTGCTGGTGGGGGTGAGCACGAACGTGAGCGCCGAGGCCGGCAGGCCGCAGTCGCGCGCCACCTGCTCGATGAGCCCCACGGGCGGCGGCCTGTCCGTCTCCAGCACGAAGCAGGCGGTGCCGGCAGCGTCGCGGTAGCCGATCTCTGAGAAGATCTCCTCCTTGGCGGCGCGCGCTCGCCCCGGGCCCGAGGCCATGGCGAAATAGGCGTCATCGCCCTTACCGTGCTCCAGGCTCCAGCCGGCATACTGGCTGGCGAGGCAGGCCAGCACCGGGCTCGGCGAGCGCACGCAGACCTCGAAGGGTGCCGTTTCCATGTCCCCGCCGGCGATGCTGACCGTGCCCACGCCGCCCAGGCAGATCTCGGCGATCCGGCGCCCGGCCTCGAGGCAGCCCGACACCGCAATGCCGGCGTCCACGATGGTGGCGCCGGCCGGGCTTCGGCTGACCTCCAGCCGCAGCATGTGGGCATCCTCGACCAGTCTGCCGACCAGCGGGAGGGCGAGCCTGCCGATGCTGGGCCAGCTTCCGGTGTCCATCGCGTGTCCGGGTGCGTCGTCGCTCATCTATCCGACCTCCCCTCGAAAGCTCGCACGACACCCACTCTAGCGCGCCGCGAGCGCCTGCGGCAGCGCCTCGGTGGCGGGAAGGCCCCGGAGGGTGGCGACCAGCAGGCGCCGCCGGCGGGTCACCGCTGCGCGTGCAGCAGCGGCATCCAGGCCGCTCGCGCGAACCGTGCAGAGCGGAGCGCCGGCCGGAACGGTCGCTGGCGGCGGAGTGCGGTCGCCGGCCCAGCCGGGCCAGGCGAAGCCGGCCGGCAGCCGCAGCGGCTGGCGCGCGTAGACCACCAGCGTCGCCGCCGCCGTGGCAGGCTCCGGCAGCGGCGGCACCGGCTGGCCGCGGCAGGCGGCGACATGCAGGCCCAGCAGTGGCACGCCATGCGCCAGCTCCAGCGCCTCGAGTGCGGCACCCGGGCGCGGATTGATCTCGAGCAGGTGGAAGCTGCCGTCCGCCATCAGCAGAAAGTCTGCACTCACGAGGCCTCTCAGGGCGAAGGCGTCCGCCACGGCCAGCGCTGCCGCGGCCATGGCGTCGCGCGCGCCCTCGGGAAGGGCTGCCGGGGCGGCGGCGCCGGCAAAACGGAAGCGGTCGAGGCGGGAGGGATCGTGCCACTGCTCGCTGAAGGCGAGGCAGCGCGACGCAACTCCCATGACGAGCAGCGCCGAGACCGGACGGCCGGGGACCAGACGCTGCAGATAGCGCTCGGCCGGCAGGCGCTGACCCGGCACGAAGGCCCGCACATGCCCGCCGCCTGCCCCACCTCGCCGCTTTACCAGCCAGACGCCCGGATCCGCCGGTGGCGCGAGCCGTATCTCCGGGTGCGGCACACCGAGACGCCGGCATGTGTCGGCGAACAGCAGCGGGTCCTTGACCTGCTCGACCGTTTCAGGGGAGCAGCCCAGAAGCTCCCGGCCGCTGGCCAGCTCGCGCAGCAGGCATGTGTGTCGCTCGAAGCCCGAGCCCCAGACCAGTGGCATCGGCGGTCGGGCGGCGGCAGCGGCAGCGGCCAGCAGGGCCGCCGGCTCGAAGCGCCAGTCGGCGTCGAGCGGGATGCGGCGCCAGGCCAGGGCGGCTTCTCGGGTGTCGAGATCGCCGAAGGCGTCGAGCACGAGCGGAACGAGGCCGGCCGCCCGTGCCGAGGCGGCGAGCGCCCGGCCGGACAGGCCCACGATGAGAATGCGCTCAGCCGGCGGCATGCCGGCGGGCCGCCTCGAAAGCCTCCTCGAGACCCACGTGGCGGCGCGGGCTGGCGTCGGTCATGCCGGCCAGGAGCTCGTGCTCCGTCTTGAACTTGACGTTGCCGACGGCGAGCGCGCCTACCCCCAGCACCTTGCCGCCCTCGACTGGCTTGCCGTCGTCGAACGCATCCACGCCCTCGAGGCCGGCCGGGGGCACGGCATTGACGTCGAGCGCCACCAGCAGCCCGCCGGCACGGGTGAGCTGCTCGCGCGAGAGGATCTGCAAACCGGCCCGGCCGGCCGCCAACACCACCTCCACCTGGTCCAGGACCTGCTCCTTCTTCGGCTCGTCGCTGCCGTCGGCCGGGCGCATGGCGACGCCGAAGCGGTTCTCGAAGGTCGTGCAGCGGTCGGCCACGCGCTCCAGCCCGTCATGGCCCACCAGAACCACCTGGGCTCCCGCCCGCGCCGCGATCAGGCCCGCCGCGCCGCCGACCGGGCCGGTTGCGCCGAAGACGGCAACCTTTGTCCCCGCAAGTTCCTTGCCGAGCCTTCTCAGATGTTTTTCCGTAACGGCGATCATGCCGGCGGCGGTGGTGAAGGCGCCGGACGGGTCGGCCATGACGGAAATCTCGAAATGCGGGGGCATCATCGCCTTTCCGGCCGCCTCCAGCATGTCCAGGGCCACGAGTGGATCGCGGCCGCCTATCAGGATAGCGGTGTGGCGCCCGTCCTCAGGCGCGCGGCTGAAGATCGCGTCCTGAACCAGGCCGGTCAGCTCCTTCACCTCGACATGCGCATAAGGCACGACCATGTCGAAGCCGGCATCGACCGCCATGTTGACGTCGAACGGGCTGACATTCTTGAGCGGGGTCACGAAGTGCAGGATCGAGCGTTTGTCGGGCATCGCGGCCTCCCATGGGCACCATGCGAGTGATGCACGGGCGCCGCCTGTTGTGAAGACCGCGCGGCCTCAGGCCTCCAGGGCCACCAGGGCTGGGCGGTTGCGGGCGGCGGCCACCTCGATGCGGAGCTGCTCGAAGCGGCGCCGCGCTTGCCGTGCGAGGGCGTCGGCCTCGTCGGCGCCGCCGACGAGCGCAAAGCCGGTCGGTCCCCAGCTGCTCTGGCCGATCCCGGCCAGGCCTTGCGCCTCGAGCCAGGCCAGCACCTCGGCGACCCGGCTGCTGGCGAAGCGGCCACCCTGAGCAGGCGCGAAATGATCACCCACCGAGCGCTGGATCTCGCCCAGCGCCCGGCCGGCCGCCTCGAGATCGGCCTCGGCGACGGCCGGCAGAAGCCGCATCAGGGCGAGCCGGCACAAGCGCGCCGCCTCCTGCTCGGGAAAGCGGGCAAGCGTCGCGAATGCCTCCGCTTCGGCCGCGCCGGAAAGCCCTTCGCGGCTGTCATCGAGAATGAGGATCAGCCTCCAAGCAACGGGGAAAGCTAGGCGAGCGATCATTGGTGGCGGCGCTTCCGACGCGCCCTTGCCGCCGTCGAGGAGGAACCCGCCGGTGGCGAACGTGCCGACCCCGATGCCTGATCGGGCGCCGCGCTCGAGAAGAAGCGCGATCGCTGCGGCATCCACGGGCCGGCCGTGCAGGGTCGCGATCGCCGCCCCCACGGCGAGGCCGAGCTGGGTCCCCGAGCCGAGCCCGGCATGGGGCGGAATCACCTCGTCGATCTCGATCCCGACCGGCGGCAGGCCCCAGGCGTCGCACACAACATCGCGGGCGCGGCGCGCGCGTTCCGCATCGGGTCCGGTCACCGTGCTGGCGTCGCGGCGGGCGAGCAGACGCGTGCCCAGTCCTTCCAGCGCCAGGCCGATGCTGCCGAAGCGCCGGCCGAGCCCGCCATGCATGTCGAGAAAGCCCAGATGCAGCCGTGCCGGTGCCAGAACGCGCACCCGCGGCGCTTGCGACTCGTGCACTCCTCACCTCCCTCTGCCCCATCCTGTGGATGGGCGGGGCGGGCCTTGCCGTCAAGTCGCGGAGCAGCCGGGCGCAGGTTCAGCCGCGTGCTGCCTCCGTGCGCGCCTCGCGGGCGCGGATGGCCTCCTCCCAGGCGATCAGCGCCTCGGCGCGCTGGACGATGGGCACGTCGATCATCCGTCCATCGACGCTGACCGAGCCGCGCCCTTCGGCTTTGGCAAGATCGTAGGCGTCGATGATTTTACGCGCATGCGCAAGCTCTTGCGCCGGCGGGCGGAACTCCTCGTTGAGGACGGCCACCTGGTTGGGATGGATGCACGACGCGCCACGGAAGCCCAGCGTGCGGGAGCGGCGGACGATGGCGCGGAAGCCCTCGATGTCGGCGAAGCCGGCGATGGAGCCGACGAAGCCCATGGGCAGGAGGCTGGCCGCGGTGGCGGCGAAGATCATGGCCTGCTTGGGCATCAAGAGCCCCTCGGGCTCCGGCGCCATGCCGACCGAGGTGGCGAAGTCCTCGCCGCCCAGGGTCATCGCGACGATGCGCGGATCGGCCTTGGCGATCTCCGCCATGCGGAAGAAGGCATCGCCCGTCTCGACCATGACGATGAAGCGCGTGTGGCCCTCGGGCAGGCCGCTTTTGGCCTCGATCTCGGAAGCGTGCTCGGCCAGAAGCTGGACATGCTCCGCACTCTGCACCTTGGGCAGGGCCAGGGCCGTGACCCGCTCGCAGATGCTCGCCTCCATGTCGCGCACCGCCATGGAGAGCGGGCGGTTGATGCGCACCACCACGTCGGCGCCGCCACGCGCCACCCGCTCGGCCACGGCCGGCACCACGCGGCGCGCGGCGTCCTTCTCGCTCTCCGGCACGCTGTCCTCGAGGTCGAGCTGGATACCGTCGGCGCCGCGCAGATGCGCCTTCTCGACGAAACGCTCGACATTCACCGGAACAAACAGCAGCGAGCGCCACAAGGGCAGCGTCTTCTTCGTGCTCATGCGGCCTTCTCCCCTGCAATGGCACCGCCGGCCAGCAGCGCCTCGATCTCGTCTTCCTCGAACCCGGCCTCGCGCAGCACGGCCAGGCTGTGCTCGCCGATGCGCGGCGAGGGGAGCCGGAAGGCCCCGGGGCTCTTTGAGAGGCGCGGGATGATGTTGTGCATCAGCACGCTACCCGCATCCTCGTCCTCCATCCCGACCAGCACCTCGCGCTCCTTGACGTGCGGGTCCTCGATGAGCTGGTCGACCTCGTAGACCGGCCCCACCGTCACGCCCGCGCGCTCCATGATCTCCAGGATCTCGGCCTGGTCGTGGCGCTCCATCCACTCCTGGACCACGCCATCGACCACCTCGATGTTGGCGACCCGGTCGGTGTTGGTGCGAAAGCGCGGGTCCTCCATCAGCTCGGGCCGGCCGATCGTTCTGAACACCCGCTCGGCCATCGACTGCATCGAGGCCGACATGGCGACGAACCGGCCGTCCTTGGTGCGATAGACGTTGCGCGGCGCGGTCGTGGTCGAGCGGCTGCCGGTGCGCTGCGGCTTCCTGCCGGCGAGCGCGTAGACCGCCGGATCCGGCCCGCAGACCGAGAGGATCGGCTCGAGCAGGGAAAGGTCGATCACCTGGCCCTGGCCAGTGGCCTCGGCATGGCGCAGGGCCACCATCACCGCGAAGGCGCCCTGCAGCCCCGCGATCATGTCGGCCAGCGCCGTGGCCGGAAGCACGGGGGCCCGGTCGGCATAGCCGGTCTTGGCGGCGAAGCCCGACATCGCCTCGACCAGCGTCCCGAATCCCGGCCGGGTGCTGTAAGGGCCTGTCTGTCCAAAACCGGAGACGCGCAGGATCACCAGGCGCGGGTTGCGCTCGAGAAGGCGCTCGGGGCCCAGCCCGATCTTCTCGAGTGTGCCCGGCTTGAAGCTCTCCACGAAGACGTGGGCGCTGTCCACCAGCCGCAGCAGGGCCTCCTTGCCGCCGTCGGCGCGGAGATCGAGGGCGAGGCTGCGCTTGTTGCGGCCATAGACCTTCCAGTGGATGCTGATCCCGTCGACCCGCCAGTCGCGCAGGGGATCGCCCTTGCCCGGATCCTCGATCTTGACGGTATCGGCGCCGAAGTCGGCCAGCTGCAGGCTCAGCATGTTGCCGCAGACCAGGCGAGAAAGGTCGAGCACCCGCACGCCCTTGAGCGGCGCTGTCCTCGAAGGGTCGAACGAATGCGGCATCGGCAGGGACTCCCTCATCAGCCGGCAGCCGGGGCCGGGAACACGGCGACGTCGCGCTCGGGCAGGCCCAGCGCCACCTCGCCGCTGGCGAGATCGGCCTCGGTCTCGACCCGGACCGCCTGGCCACCCACCTCGACCGTGTAGAGCCAGCGGGCACCCATGTAGGCGCGCTCGGTGATCCTGCCCTTGAGCAGGCTCCCGGCCGTACCGCCCCCCACATGGATGCGTTCGGGGCGCACGGCCAGCGTGGCGCGGCTGCCACGGGCCATGCCGTCGCCGCCCTCCACGGTGATGGTCTGCTCGTCCGCCAGCCGCAGCACGAGACGCCCGCTCGCTTGCTCCATCACCTCGCCGGTGAAGAAATTGCTCGTGCCGATGAAGTCGGCGACGAACGGATCGGCGGGGCGCTCGTAGATCTCGTGGGGCGTGCCGAGCTGGGCGATGCGGCCCTTGCTCATCACCGCGATGCGGTCGCTGAGCGAGAGCGCCTCGGTCTGGTCGTGGGTGACGTAGATGGTGGTGATGCCCACCTCGCGCTGGAGGTGGCGCAGCCAGGTGCGGGCACGGTCGCGCAGCTTGGCGTCGAGATTGGAGAGCGGCTCGTCGAGCAGCAGCACCTTGGGCTTGTAGACCAGGGTTCGGGCCAGGGCCACGCGCTGCTGCTGGCCGCCGGAGAGCTGCGAGGGGTAGCGGTCGGCGAAGCTCTCCATCTCGACCAGCGCCAGGGCCTCGTGGATCAGCTCCTTCTGCTTGTTGCGCGCTATGCGGCGGAGCTGCAGCGGAAAGGCCACGTTCTCCTGCACCGTCTTGTGCGGCCACAGCGCGTAGGACTGGAAGACCAGACCCAGATTGCGGTGCTCGGCCTCGACGAAGACCTGCTTTCTTGAGTCGAAGAACGTCTCGCCGCCCACCGCCAGGAAGCCCGAGGTCGGACGCTCGAGGCCGGCGATGGCCGCCAGCGTCGTCGACTTGCCGCAGCCCGAGGGGCCCAGCAGCGTCACGAACTCGCGGTCGGCCACCGTGAGCGACACCCGGTCGACGGCGACGACCTCACCGTAGCGCCGCACCAGGTCGCGAAGCACCACCTCAGCCATAGATCTTCACCTTGAACAGCTTGCGGGTGACGACGACGAAGACGGCCACCACGAGGATCTGCAGCACCGCCAGCGCCGCCACCGGCCCCGCCTCGCCCTGCGCCCAGAAGCTCAGCATCACGGTCCCCATCACCTCGCTGCCCGGCGCGTAGAGAAAGACCGCGGCCGAGTATTCCTTGATGAAGTGGATGAAGAGAATGGCGAAGCAGGAGAGCAGGGCCGGCCGGATCAGCCCGGCCAGGATGCGCCGGCAGGTCGTCCACCAGTCGGCGCCGGCGGTTCGCGCGGCGCGGTCTAGATCCTGCCCGATCTGCATCAGCGTCGGCGCCACGGCGCCGAAGCCGGTCGGCAGATAGCGCATGATGTAGATCAGCACGAGGATCCAGATGGTGTTCCTGAGGCCCCCCAGGAACGGCATCAAGGTGACGGCGTAGAAGGCGCCGAGGCCCACCAGGATGCCGGGGATGGCGCGCGGATAGAGCGCCACGAACTCGAGCTGCCGCCGCCAGCGCCACCGCGAGCGGTGCACCAGCAGGGCCACCAGGGCGATGAAGACCGTCCCCAGCGCGCCGCCCACCAGGGCGATCTCCAGCGTGTTGACGATCGAGCGGACATAGACCGGGTAGGAGAAGATGAAGGTCCAGTTGTCCCAGGTCAGCGTGTCGACGAGCGGCACCAGGGGCGAGAGAAAGCTGGTGAAGGCGCGCAGCACCAGGCCCAGGATCACAGCGCCCGTGCCGAAGACGAAATAGAGCAGCAGGAAGGCAAAGGCCGCCCAGCGGAGCCTGCCGAGCCTCAGGAGCCGCGGCCGGCTGGCCTTGCCGCCTACCGTAACGAAGCGCTGGGCGTTCCTGAGCAGGCGGTTCTGCAGGAGCACCAGCAGGGTGATGACGATGAGCAGCACCACAGCAGCGGCGCCCACGAGGCCATAGTCCTTCACCGGCGCCTCGAAGCCTTGCTCGTAGAGGAACGTGGTGAAGAAGCGCAGGCCGACCGGGCCGCCCAGAAAGAGCGGCATCGCCAGCATCTCGAGCGCGATCACGAAATTGAGGATCGTGCTGTAGACCAGGGCCGGACGCAGCAGCGGGATGGTGACGGAGAAGAGAATGCGGAAAGGGCCGGCACCGGCCACGCGGGCCGCCTCCTCCAGCGCCGGATCCTGCTGGGTCGCCGAGGCGATGCAGTAGAGATAGGTGAGCGGTGCCAGGGAGAGGCCGGCGGCGATCGAGAGGCCGGGGATCGTGTAGAGATTCCACGGCTGCCCGCCGGTGAGCTGCATCACGTAGCCGGTGATGTAGCCCGAGGGCCCGTACATGATGACCCAGCCCAGCGCCAGGACAAGGTGCGAGACGAAGAGGGTCCACAAGAGCGCGTCGCCGAAGAAGCGCCGCCACGGCACGTCGGTGCGGCCCACCAGGATCGCGGTTACCAGCCCCACCACCTGCGAGATCACGGTCGAGAGAAAGGCAAAGAGCAGGGTGTTGCCCAGTACCTCGCGAAACTCCGGCGCGCCTACGAGATTGGCGTAGTTCACCAGCGTCAGCGCCTGGCCGTCCTCGTAGATCGGCCGGTCGATGAACGACTGGTAGACGATCGGCAGGATGGGTGCCGCCACCAGCAGGAGGCAGGCCAGCGCGATGCCGTACTGCAGGAGCGGGTCGCGCCAGCGCCAGGAGCGCGGCAGGGCGAGATCGCCGGTGGAAGCGGCCGGCGCCGCGTGAATCTTGGTGGCCATGTCTGTCCGGGGACCGGCCGCACCAGCGCGCGGGTGCGGCCGTCCTCTCATGGTTGCTTGCAGGCAGTCTCGAACGGTCGCTGCCTACTGGGCCTGCGAGAACGCCTTCTTCCAGCGCGCGAGGAACTCGTCGCGCTTCTCGAGCATCTCGCGGTCGTACTCGACGAGAACGACGTTGCTCTCGCCGCCGACCGCCTCGGTGATCGAGCTGTAGGTGAAGAAGGGCACCTCATCGGCCTTCACGTCGGGCCGGTAGGGGGTGAGCCCGCCCTTGCCGAACGCCACCTGGCCGGCATGGGAGAGGATGAAGTCGAGCATCAGCTTGGCCGAGTTGGGGCTCTTGGCCCCCTTGGCGACCGCCATGCCGCGCATGAAGATCGGCGTGCCGTCCTGCGGAAAGTGCCAGCCGATCAGCGCCTTCCTTGCCGGATCGCTCATCTTCGGGAAGACCACGATGCCCGAGAGGAACCAGCCCAGCGTGTACTCGCCGCTGGTGATCTTCTCGAGCTGGGGGCCCGCCGAGCGCTCGGGCCGGGTGAGCGGACCCAACGTGTCGAACACGTCCCACGCGTCGTCGTGCTTGTGCACCCAGGCCCAGTAGAGGGACAGGCCGAAGCTGCTGGCAGCCGCATTGTAGGTGGTGAGCTTGTTGTCGAGCTTGGTATCGCCGGACTTCACGAGCTCGGCGATCTCGTGGATCGACTTGGGCGCCTTGGCCTCGGGCAGCAGCTGCTTGTTGTAGACGATGATCATCGGGTCGGTGGAGACGGTGTAGAGGCCGGGCCGGGGTTTGGCCCAGTCCGGCACCTTGTCGGCCTCGGGCGACTTGTAGTCGACCGCCTCGCCCTTGTCGGTGAATTCCAGCCAGTTGTCGATCGAGCCGGTGGCGACCATGTCGGCGGTACGCGTGCCCGAGGAGTTCTCGGCATAGTAGCGCTCGAAGATCTCGCCGCCGAGGTCGAGGGTCTCGACCTTGATCCATGGATAGAGCTCGTTGAAGCCCTTGATGACCGGTGCCCAGTTGTACTCGGCCATGTTGGAGTAGACGAGCAGACCCTGCTCGCTCTTCGAGGCCTCGACGAGCTTGTCGTAGTCGGCCGGGTAGTAGTCGGGTCGCTCGGCCGCCGCCGCGGGGCCCGCGAAGGCCGCAAGGGCGGTGACGGCCGCGAAGGTGGCGCCGAGGAAGATCCGTCTCGTCTCTTTCATTCTTCTGCCTCCTGATCCGGTGACCGGTCGTGATGCCGGCTGTTTCCTTGTGCCGCCCCGCCTGACCGTGGCGCGGCGGCGTCCTCTCAAAAGCGCTCGATGTGGACGCGGACAAGCTCGGTCAGCCGCTCCAGGTCGCGTGCCTCGAGCGCGTCGAGAATGGCGAAATGCTCCTCGCTCGCCCCGCGAAGCCCGCTGACGGTCTGCCAGCGGCCGGTCGAGCCCTGGTCGGCGCGCTCCCGCTGGTGGCGGATCAGCGCCTCCAGCGGGCCATTGCCGGAAAGCTCGTAGAAGCGGCGATGGAAGGCGAAGTTGCAGGCCACCTGCTGCGGCCGCCCCTCGTGCTCGACCGCCTGCTCGAAAGCCGACGCGAGCCCGCGCAGCCCGACGAGATCGTCCGCCGAGAGACGCTCGAGGATCATCGGCAGGGCCCCCGTCTCGAGTATCACCCGCACCTGGCACAGCTGCGCGCGCTCGGCGGCGTCGACCACGGCGACCCTGTAACCGTAGTTCAGCCGGTGCTCGACCAGCCCCTGGCTCTCCAGCTCGGCCAGTGCCCTGCGTATGGCGGCGCGCGACGTGCCGTAGCGGCGCTCGAGCTCGCTCTGCCGCAGCCACTGGCCGGGCGCCACGGCGCCGAAGACGATGTCGTGCCGCAGGGACGTCAGCAGCGCGTCGCCGCCCTGTCCTTCCATCTCCTGCTCCGCGCCATCGGCCCGGATTCTGGCCTTGGACACGGCCAAGACGCCTCCCCCTTCTCGTTGCTGCAACCATGCAGCCGGTCGACGCCCGATGCAACCATTGGCGACGATATTGGCGCCAATTTTTCGAGGAGGGAACGCATCTCTCAGATCATGTAGTCGCCGCCATTGGGGTTGATGCTGGCGCCCACGAAGTAGGAGCCTTCCTCGGAGGCCAGCAGCAGCGCCGCGGGGGCGATCTCGTGGACCTCGCCGAAGCGGCCGATCGGCAGCTCGCCCTTCTTCATCTCCAGCCAGCTCTGCGGCAGGGCTTTGAGCAGCGGCGTATTGATCGGCCCGGGATTGATGCAGTTGGCGGTGATCCCGTCGCGGGCGACCTCGTAGGCCAGCGACTTCGTGAAACCCATGATCCCGGCCTTGGCGGCGCAGTAATGCGCCATGGTGGGGCCGCCCTTGTGGCCGAGCTGGGAGGAGAGGTTGATGATCCGGCCCCAGCCCTTGCGCTTCATGGCCGGCAGCACCTCGCGGGTGCACAGGAACGTGCCGCGCAGGTGGACCGCGATCATCCGGTCGAACAGCTCGGTTGCCATGCCGTCGACCGGGTGGGTGGTGTCCATGCCGGCATTGTTGACCAGGATGTCGATATCACCGAGCGCCCCCGCGAGCTTCGCGAAGGCCGCCTTGACGGCGGGCTCGTCGGCCACGTCGGCGGCGGCACCCGCCGTCTTCACGCCATGCCCGGCAAGCTCCGTGGCGGTGGCCGTGGCCCTGGCCTCGTCCAGATCGAGGATGCCGACCGCAGCACCCTCGCTGGCGAAAAGCTGCGCTATGGCGAGGCCGATGCCGCTGCAGCCGCCGGTGATCACGGCGGTCTTGCCGCTCAGTTTGCCCATTGTTCCTCCTGCTTCGACGGTGCCGGCGTCAGGATCCGCTCGGCCTCGATCTGGAAACGCTCGAAATAGTCGACGGCCTGCTCCATCTGCGCCACGTCCGCATGGCGCCAGCAGCGCACGGTGTGGCCGGGCGATACCGTCTCGACGGGCGGCATCTCGCGGCACCGCGCGATGGCCAGCGGGCAGCGTCCTTCCAGCGGGCAGCCGGGCGGCAGGTCGATGGGGCTCGGGATCTCGCCCTCCAGCCGGATCGTGCTCTCGCGCCGCAGCTCCGGGTTGGGCAGCAGCACGGAGGCCAGCAGGCCCACCGAGTAGGGATGGCGGGGTGCTGCGAAGAGCTCTGCCGACGGCCCCTGCTCGACGATCGAGCCCAGATAGAGCACGGCCACGCGGTGGCTCAGGTAGCGGACCGTGCTGAGGTCGTGGGAGATGAAGAGATAGGCGGTGCCCAGCTCCTTCTGCAGGCGGATCAGAAGGTCGATGATCTCGGCGCGGGCGCTCGGATCGAGGGCCGAGGTGGGCTCGTCCAGCACGATCAGCTCCGGCCGCGAGACGACGGCCCGGGCGATGCCCACACGCTGCTGCAGGCCCATGCTGAGCTCGGCCGGGTAGCTGCCGAGCAGCCGCTCGGGCAGGCCCACGCGCTGCGCCGCGAGGCGGACCGCCTTCTCCCGGTCGGCCCGGCTGGCCCCGAGGGCCGCCATCGGCTCGCCGATGGTCCGGCCAACGACGATGCGCGGGTCGAGCGATTCCGCCGGCTCCTGGAACACGAGCTGCATGCGGCCGCGCAGCTCCGGCGAGCGCAGCGTGCGGCGGCCGCCCATGGGCTCGCCGTGAAAGAGGATGCTGCCGCCGGTGGGCTGGATCAGGCCCAGCACGCAGCGGCCGATGGTGGTCTTGCCGGATCCGGACTCGCCCACCAGGGCCAGCGTCTCGCCGGCATCGACCGTGAAGTCCACGCCGTTGACCGCCTGCACCGCCTTGCCGCGGCCGGTGGGGAAGTGCTGGACGAGGTTCTTGACGTCGAGAAGGGTCATGCCCGGCGCTCCACCGGAAAGTGGCAGCGCACGTGATGTCCCGCCTCGAGCTCGCGCAGCTCGGGATGCACGCTGCGGCAGTGCTCGCGCACCCGCACGCAGCGCGGCGCGAAGGGGCAGCCGGTCTCGGCCGGCCGCGCCTCGGCCGCGGCCTCGCCCTCCTTGAGCCAGTAGCTGCGGAGCTTCGGGTTGTGCGAGAAGGCCGCCAGCAGCAGCACCGAATAGGGGTGCATCGGGTTGGCGAAGAACCGCGCGCGCGTCGCTATCTCCATGATCTCGCCGCCATAGATGATGGCGACGCGGTCGCAGAAATGGGCGGTGATCCCGATGTCGCGGGTGATGAACAGCATCGCCGTGCGGTGTCGCTCGGCGAGCCGCTTCAAGAGCTCCAGCACCTGTGCCTGGACGGTGACGTCGAGCCCGCTGGTGGCGTCGTCGGAGATCACGAGACGCGGGTTGCAGATAAGGGCGATCGCCATCACCACACGCTGCGCCATGCCGCCCGAGAGCTCGTGCGGAAAGGCGTCGTAGCGCCGTTCCGGGTCCGGGATGCGGACCTCCTTGAGCATCTCGATCACCCGCTCCCGCAGCTCCCTTCCCTTGCAGCCGGTATGGTACTTCAGGATGTTGCCGATCTGCTGGCCCACGGTGAGCAGCGGGTTGAGCTCGCTCCTCGGGTTGGCGATCACCATCGACATCGCCCGGCCGCGCAGCGTGCGCAGCTGCTCCTCGTCGAGCTTCGAGAGATCCCGGCCCTCGAAGCTCACGCTGCCTTGGGAGATGCGGCCCGGCGGCGGCACCAGCTGCATGATGGCCCGCGCCAGCGTGGTCTTGCCGGAGCCCGATTCGCCCACCAGCCCGACGATCTCCTGCTCGCCGATGGAAAGATCGAGCCCGTGCAGCGCCCTGACCGGCGCCTCTCCATAGCTGGGAAACTCGACGTCGAGGCCCTCGACCGCGAGGACGGGAGTGGTCATCAGCGCGTCCTCGGGTCGATGAGGAAATAGAGCAGGTCGACGATCAGGTAGATGAAGAGGGAGAGCACCGCCGAATAGAGCACGAAGCCCAGCACCGGGTTGAGATCGGCGTTGAGCACGCCCTGTACCGCGTACTGTCCCGCGCCGCCCCAGCTGAAGACGATCTCGACCAGCACCGCGCCGCCCAGGAGGAATCCGTAGAGCACGCTCACGATGGTGATCACTGAGGGCAGCGCGTTCCTGAGCGCCTGGGCCACCACCACCTTGCGCGGCAGGCCGCAGAGCTCGGCATAGCGGCTGAAGTCTGAATCGAGCATGCGCTCCGTGGTGGCCTGGGTCATCTTGAGGATCGGCCCGGCATTGATGAGGCCCAGCGTCAGCACCGGCAGGACGAGGTGGCCAGCAGCGCTCCTGAACGCCTCCCAGTTGCCGGCGATCAGGCTGTCGATGAGCAGCGCGCCGGTGACGGGCTCGGGCGGGATCACCGCGAAGTCGATGCGCCCCAGCGGCGCCGGCGCCCAGCCCAGCATGGTGTAGAAGACGTAGATCAGCACGAGGCCCAGCCAGAAGTCCGGCAGCGCGCCCGCCAGCAGGCCGTAATAGTCGGCGCCGGTGCGCAGCAGGCCGCGCTTGTAGCGCGCCCCGGCCACCCCCAGCGGCAGGCCGATGGCGAGCGCCACCAGGAGCCCCAGCGTCACCAGCTCGAGGGTGGCCGGGAAGCGCTGGGCGAGATCGGAGGTCACCGGCATGGTGGTCTGCCACGAGGTGCCCAGATCGCCCTGCACCACGTTGCCGAGATAGATCAGGAACTGCTCGACGACGGTGCGGTCGAGGCCGAGCTCGGTGCGCAGGCGGGCGAGGCCGTCGGGCGTGGCGAACGGGCCCAGCATCAAGACGGCCGGGTCGCCCGGGATCAGCTTCACCAGCAAGAAGCTCACGAAGAGGATGCCGACGAGCTGCGGGGCCACGAACAGCAGCCGCTGGCCGAGATAGGACAACAGCCTCACGGCGCGATCCCCCGGACGGTCTCGAGGCGGCCCGCGAGGCGGCGGCGGCGCGCGGGATCCGACAGGACCTCGATGCTGGAGCCCACGAGCGAGAAGCCGAAGACGGTGACGGCCAGCGCCAGGCCGGGGAAGATCGACGGCCACCAGTGGCCGGTGACGATGTTCTGGTAGCCCATGGCGATCATGCTGCCCCACTCGGGGGTCGGCGCCTTGACGCCGGCGCCGATGAAGCTCAGCGCCGCGGTGAGCAGCACCGACCAGCCGATATTGACGGAGAGCTGGGCCAGGACAGGGGCCATGGCGTTGGGCACGATGTGCCGGGCGATGATCCGCCAGTCCGGCATGCCGGCAAGCCACGCCGCCTCGACATAGCGCATGGTGCGGATGCTCATGACCTGGGTGCGCATGAGCCGCAGGTAGATGGGCGCGTTGACGAACGCGATGGCCAGCACGATCGACTGCAGGCTCTGGCCGAACACCGCCACCAGGGCGATGGCGAAGACGAAGACCGGGAAGGCCTGGAGCACGTCGGCCGAGCGCATCACGAAGCCGGCGCCGAACCGCCCGAGACCGCGCACCGACTGATAATAGCCGACCAGCGCTCCCAGCGTCGTGCCGATCAGCGCGGAGAGCAGCGTGCCCAGGATCGCGATCGAGAGGTCGATCCTGGGCGCCCAGATCACCCGTGAGAAGATGTCCATCCCGGTGGCGTCGGTCCCCATGAGGTGGGGCCAGCCGGGCGGCTGGAGGAAGGCCACCGGATCGGCCGTCTCCGGCGGATAGGGGGCGACCCACGGGGCGAAGATCGCCAGCAGCACCACCATGAGGACGATCGCGTAGCCGAGCGCGAAGCTCGGATGGGTGCGCAGCACCGCCATGAAGAAGGCAAGGCGGCGGCTGCCGCCGCGCGCCCTTGCCCCCGCGTCACGGGCCATCGCCATGCGCGCTCAGCCCCGGCTGAAGTCCTGGAAGCGGATATTGTTGGAGGTGTAGTAGGTCCAGCCCGAAAGGTCCTTCTTGCGGGCCATCGTGTAGTTCGGGTAGGCGACGAAGGTCCATGGCGCCTCGTCCATGATGATCGCCTGGGCCTTCTCGGCGAGATCGAGGCGCACCTTCTCGTCGGCGGTGGCGGCCATCTCGCCCAGCAGCCGGTCGACCTCGTCGTTCTTGTAGTTGCTGTAGTTGACGTAGGACTTGCTGTCGAAATAGAGGGTGAGCGAGTAGCCGGGATCCGGGCACCACGGACTGTCGACGTAGAAGATCATCGGCTGCTTGCGGTCGGTGACGGCGTTGTAGAACGAGCCGGCCGGCACCTTCTTGAGCTCCAGCTCGACGCCGATCTCGCGGAGCGCGGTCTGGTAGATGATGGCGATCGGCTCCTGGACCGGATCGCCCGCATTGTAGGCCAGGGTGGTCTTGAAGCCGTCGCCGTGGCCGGCCTTGGCCAGCAGCTCCCTGGCCTTCTCCAGATTGTAGGAATAGTCGACCTGGTCGCCGGCGAAGCCCGGATAGATGTTGGGCATGCAGCCGTTGAGCGGATCGGCCAGGCCCTGGAACACCGCCGTCATCACCTGGTCCTGCGGGAAGGCATAGTTGAGCGCCCGCCGCACGTCCGGCTTGTCGAACGGCTCCATGGCGGCGTTGAGCTCGATCCAGATCATGAAGGACGCCGGCACCGTCTCGACCGCAACGTTGGGCAGGTCCTTCAGGCTGATGATCTCGAGCGGCTGCAGGTACTGGGCGATGTCGACCGCCCCGCCGCGCAGGAGCTGCACACGGGCCGCCGAGGTCGGCACCTCCTTGAAGATCACCCGGTCGATGGCCGGCTTGCCGCCGTAATAGTCCTCGCGCGCCTTGAAGACCGCCTGCTGGCCGCGCACCATCTGCTCCAGACTGTAAGGCCCGAAGCCGGCGCTGTTGTTCTCGATGAACTTGCGCGCCCAGGGATCCTCGCTGCCGCCCTCTTCCCGGCACTTCTTGCTGTCGTAGACGGGGGTGTAGAGGTTGGTGTGGATCTTCAGGAGGAGTGGATTGGGCTCGTCGATGTTGAAGGAGACTGTGTACTTGTCCTCGACCTTGACGTTCTCCGGCCGGGTGAGGCCGCTGACCTTGGTGTAGAAGGCACCGAGCGCGCCCAGCGCGAAGGCCCGGTCCCAGGTCCACTTCACGTCCTCGGCGGTAAGCTCGTTGCCCCAGTTGCTCATTACCCCTTCACGGAGCTTGAAGCGCGCCCAGCGGCCCTCGGGGTCGAGCTCCCAGCTCTCGGCGAGCTTGCCGTACATGTTGACGCCGCCCATCTTGTCGGCGTGGTAGGCGATGTCCTCGCGCCGCGCGGTCGCCACGTCCGGGTCGATGATCCGCTCGAACCCGAGAAGACCGTCATAAAGGGCGGCGATCGCCTCGAAGGTTCCGAGGCTGACGTCGAAGTTGCAGTCGAGGCTCTGTGGCGTCGCCGGGGCGGCGATGACCATCGTCGAGCCCGCCTGGGCATAGGCACGCGGCATCGAAAGGATCTGCGGCATTGCCGCAGCACCTGCCAAAAGCGTGCCCGACTGCAGGAATGCCCGTCGGCCGAGTTGCGTCCACTCTGCCCGCGTCTTCGTCGTCATGCCTCGCCTCCCCACTTTGTGTGGCTTGCGGACTGGTCAGGCCAATGGACGTGGTCGGACCTCGCTTCCGCTATTTTCCCATCGAAATAGCATAGCGCTCGAGCTTGACGTCAAGAAGGAATATGCACGAAGGTCACGCCCATGGGCATGCTCGAAAGACACGAGAACATGACAGGAGCCGCTGACAGCGGCCCGACCGGTCCGGCCAGTCCGGGGATCGTTCCCCTGCCCGGCCAGCGCGGGCAGGTGACCCAGACGGTCGTCCGCCAGATCCAGAACATGATCCGCTCGGGCGAGCTGGCGCCGGGTGCGGCGCTGCCGCCGCAGCGGGCCCTTGCCCGCGAGCTGGGGGTGAGCCGCGCCGCGCTGCGCGAGGCGCTCTCGATCCTCGACACGCTGGGCATGGTGCGGGTCGAGCCGGCCCGCGGCACCTTCGTCGCGGCTGCCGAGCCCGGCGCCCCCGCGCCTGCCGGCGAGGGCATCGGCTCCTGGCGTTTCTCCGCGCGCTACACGCCGCAGGAGGTCTACCAGTTCCGCCAGCTCGCCGAGTCGCACGCCGCCGGCCTTGCGGCGATCCATGCCGAGCAGGCGGAGCTGGACCGGCTGCGCGAGAACCTCGCTTCCTTCAGGGACGCGGTGCGCGGCATGGATCTCGTGGGCAGCGCGCAGTGCGACTTCGAGTTCCACCAGATGATCATGCAGTTCTCTGGCAACCGCCTGCTGGCCGACCTGCACCGCACCTATCACGGCGTGCTGCTCGAGAGTCAGCGCCTGCCGCTGGCGCGGCGCAGCCGGCTGTGGGAGCCCGTGATCGAGCATGAGCGGATCCTCAAGGCGCTGGAGATGCACGACCCCGACGGCGCCGGCTACTATATGCGGGTCCATCTGAGCCGCGCCGCCGACCGCGTGGGCGTGCGCATCGAGACCCTGGCCTGACCGCAGCGGCGAGAACCATGGCATGAGACGCGTCATCATCCTCGGCACCGGCGGCACGATCGCCTCGCGGATCGACCATGCAAAGGGCCACGTCGCGGCGGCGGCCAGCGGCAGCGAGCTGCTGAACAGCCTGACCGAGCGCGGCTTCGCACTCCCCGACGGGGTGCGGGTCGAGGTCGAGCAGTTCTGCAATGTCGGCAGCTTCCTCTTCGATCTCGATCTCGCTTTCAGGCTGGCGCAGCGCGCGGCGACCTTGCTCGCCGAGCCGGACGTGGCCGGCGTGGTGGTGACGCACGGCACCGACACCATGGAGGAGAGCGCGTATCTCGCCGATCTGGTGATCGACAGCGAGAAGCCGGTCGTCTTCACCGGCGCACAGCGCCATGCCGACGAGCCCGACGCCGACGGGCCGCGCAACCTCGCCGACGCGATCCGCGTGGCAGCCTCCCCGACGGCCCGCGGGCTGGGCGCGGTGATTGTGTTCGCCTCGGAGATCCACGGGGCGCGCGACGTCACCAAGCTCCACACCTCGCGGCTCGGCACCTTCCAGTCGGCCGAGCACGGCAAGCTCGGCGACGTCGACGAAGGGCGTGTGGTGGTGCGGCAGCGGCCGCTGCTGCGCCGGCACTTCCCGGTCGAGCGCGTCGAGCCGGCGGTAGATCTGATCCGTCTGGTCATGGGCAGCGACGCGCGCTTCCTGCGCTGCGCGCTCGACAGCGGCGCCAGGGGCATCGTGCTCGAGGCTTTCGGGCGTGGCAACGGCACGCCGCCCGTCAACGAGCTGGTCCGGGAGGCCGTGGCCGGGGGCGTGCCGGTGCTGGTCGCGTCGCGCTGCCCGCAAGGCCGGGTCATGCCGGTCTACGGCGCCGGCGGCGGCAAGGATCTCGAGCGGGCCGGTGCCATCTTCGCCGGCGACTTGACAGGCCTGAAGGCCCGGATCCTCCTTGCGGTGCTGCTGGGCGGCCCGCGCGAGAGGGAGCTGGCCGACATCGTGGCGAGCGCGGCCGGCTGAGCCGCCTCGCCCCAGCGAACAAAGGGAGAGCAGACGGATGGCCAAGGAAATCTTCGTCTCGTTCGGCGTCGACGTGGACGCCGTGGCGGGCTGGCTCGGCTCCTATGGCGGCGAGGACAGCCCCTGCGACATCAGCCGCGGCGTGTTCTCGGGCGAGGTGGGCTCCATGCGCCTGCTGCGCCTGTTCGACCGCTGGGGCATCAAGACCACCTGGTTTATCCCCGGCCACTCCATCGAGAGCTTTCCCGAGCAGATGAAGGCGGTGGCCGAGGCCGGGCACGAGATCGGCATGCACGGCTACAGCCACGAGAACCCGATCGCCATGACCCCCGAGCAGGAGGAGGCGATCTTCGACAAGTGCATCGAGGTGATCGAGAAGCTCTGTGGCAAGCGTCCCCGCGGCTACGTGGCGCCGTGGTGGGAGTTCGGCGCCAAGACCAACGAGCTGCTCTTGAAGAAGGGCATCAAGTACGACCACAGCCTGATGCACAACGACTACCACCCCTATTATGCGCGGGTCGGCGACAGCTGGACCAAGATCGACTATTCGCAGCATCCCAGCGCCTGGATGAAGCCGTTCCAGCGCGGCAAGGAGACGGACCTCATCGAGATCCCGGCCTCCTGGTATCTCGACGACCTGCCGCCGATGATGTTCATGAAGGCCGCCCCCAACAGCCACGGCTTCGTCAACCCCCGCGATATCGAGGACATCTGGCGCGAGCAGTTCGACTGGGTCTACCGCGAGTACGACTACGCCGTCTTCCCGCTCACCATCCATCCCGACGTCTCGGGCAAGCCCCAGGTCCTGATGATGCTCGAGCGCCTCTTTGCCCACATGAGCCGCTTCCCGGGCGTGAGGTTCGTGCCGATGGAGGAGATCGCCGACGACTTCGCCAGGCGCTTCCCCCGGAGCGGCAGCGCGCGGCCGCAGTCGTAGCAGGAGGAGTGGCGACGCGATGTGCGGGCTTTGCGGGATCTTCGGGCTGGAGGCCCACTGGACCGACGATCCGGGCGCGACCCCGGTGAGCCGGCAGGCCGACCGCGCGCACCGCGCCCGCGTCGCCAACACCGTGCTGGGCCTGTTCGGCCTGAAGCTCACCCCATGGGCCGACCGCTTCACCCTTGCCGGCCGCACCGGCAAGAGTGCCGTGGTGGGCCACCTGGGCGCCGTCTGGCCCACCGCCGAGAAGCTCGCGGGGCGGCCCTGCGATCCGCTCGACCCGGCGGTGATCGAGCGGGTCGAGCATCTGGCGGCGCGGCGATGAGCGGGGGCTGGGGCGAGCCGGTCACCGTCAACCTGCTCACGGGCTTCCTGGGCTCCGGCAAGACAAGCCTCCTCAAGCGCCTGCTCTCCCTCCCCTCGCTCACCGACACCGCCGTGCTCATCAACGAGTTCGGCGAGGTGGGGCTCGATCATCTGCTCGTCGAGGAGGTCGACGAGGAGGTGGTGCTGCTCAAGAGCGGCTGCGTTTGCTGCACCATCCGCGGCGACCTGCGCGATGCCATCGGCGGGCTCATGGGCAAGATGCGGCGCGGTGAGGTGCCCGCCTTCTCACGGCTGGTGATCGAGACCACCGGCCTTGCCGATCCCGCCCCCATCGTCGCCACGCTCCAGGCCGAGCCCTCGCTGCGCCACCATGTGCGGCTCGGCAACGTGGTGACCGTCGTCGACGCCGTGGACGGCCTCCACAACCTCGACGGCTTCCCCGAGGCGCTGCGCCAGGCGGCGGTGGCCGACCGGATCGTGGTGAGCAAGACCGATCTTGCGGCAACCGATGCCATCGACGCGCTCGAGCGGCGGCTGCATGAGCTCAACCCCACCGCCCTGTTTCACCGCTCCGACATGGAGAGTGCTGCGCCCGAACTGCTGCTCCTCCAGGACGTGCACGATCTCGAGGGCCGCAGTGCCGAGGTGCGCCGCTGGCTTGCCGCCGAGACGAGCCACGCCGTGGCGGAGCACGGCCACCACCATGTGGACAGAAGCCGCCACGGCGAGATCCGGGCCTTCTGCCTGACCGCCGACGAGCCGGTCGACTGGGCCGCGTTCGGGCTGTGGCTCACGATGCTCCTCAACCGCCACGGATCGGAGATCCTGCGGGTCAAGGGCCTGCTCGACATCGCCGGGGTCGAGCGGCCGGTGGTGGTGCAGGGCGTGCAGCACACCGTTCACCGGCCCGAGCATCTGGAGCGCTGGCCGGACGAGGCGCGCACCCGGCTGGTGGTGATCGCGCGCAACCTCGAGCCGGCCCTCGTCGAGCGCTCGTTCCGCGCCTTTCTCGGCCTGACCGCCAGGGTGGCTGCCCCGGCCTGAAGCCCGCCGCCGTTGACGGACGGACCCGTCGCGGGCTTCATCCGGCCTCGCCCGTGCCGACGAGCAGGACAAAGGTGCCCGTGAACGACGACCGCCTCCATGCGCCCGCCACGCTCCGCAACCGCGACGCCATTCTGGCGGTGCTGTGCCAGGTGCTGCCGGCAAGCGGCCTCGTGCTGGAGGTGGCGAGCGGGTCGGGCGAGCATGTCGTGCATTTCGCCGCGGCCTTGCCGGGCCTCACCTTCCAGCCCTCCGATCCGGACCCGCAGGCGCGCTCGAGCGTGGCGGCGTGGGCGAAGGTCGAGGGGCTCGCCAACCTTCGCCCGCCACTGGACATCGATGCGGCAGCGCCCGACTGGCCGCTTGCCGCGGCCGACGCCGTCCTGTGCATCAACATGATCCACATCGCTCCCTGGAGCGCTGCCGTTGGGCTGGTGAGGGGGGCGGGCGCCATCCTGCCGCCGGGAGCGCCGCTCTATCTCTACGGCCCCTTCCGGCGGCACGGCGCCCACACCGCGCCCAGCAACGCGGCGTTCGACGAGAGCCTGCGCCAGCGCGACCCGGCATGGGGTGTGCGTGACCTCGAGGAGGTGGCGGCGCTGGCCAGCGCCACCGGCTTCTCTCCTCCCGCGGTCACCACGATGCCGGCCAACAATTTGAGCGTGGTATTCCGCCGGAACTGAGGCGGCCGCCAGCGCTCCACCCCTGCTCCGGGCACGCCACGAATAGCTGCGGCGGGTCCGTTGACAGGGAACGATGATGCATCATACTCGCGCCGAGCTCGACGCGTCATGCAGCTTCTTCGGCCACGGCAACGGACCGAGCAGCGACGGGAACGGCACGTCCATGCGAACCCCGCCCAGCGTGCGCAGGTCGGCCGTGGCGATGGCGGGCACACGATTTATGGCAAGGAAGCGAACACTAGTCCTTTCGTCTTAAGACGCTGCAATGATCGGCATCGATCGGGGAATCAAAAGGAACACCGCATGAAGAAGATCAGCAGGCTGGCGCTGGGTCTCGCCGGACTCGTGGGGCTCGCCGCGATCACCGGCGTGCAGGCCGAGGAGGCGAAGACGCCTGTCGCGGGCGGCACGCTCAACATGATCGCCCAGCCCGAGCCTCCCATCTTGATGGTGGGCCTCAACACCCAGGGACCCACGCTCTATGTCGGCGGCCAGATCTATCAGAGCCTGCTGACCTATGGCACAGGGCTCGAAGTCCTCCCCTCGCTCGCCAAGGCGTGGGACGTGTCCGAGGATGGCCTCACCTACACCTTCACCCTGCAGGACAATGTGAAGTGGCATGACGGCCAGCCGTTCACGGCCGAGGACGTCGTGTTCACCGCCGACAAGTTCCTGCGCGAGGCTCATCCCCGCTGGCGCTACATCGCCAACACCTATGTCGAGAGCATCGCCTCGCCAGCTCCCGGCAAAGTGGTCTTCCAGCTCAAGAAGCCCTTCTCCGCCTTCCTCTACGCCTTCGAGCTGAGCTCCTTCCCGGTGGTGCCCAAGCACATCTACGAAGGCACCGACTACCGCACCAACCCTGCCAACCAGACGCCGATCGGCACCGGACCGTTCAAGCTCGAGGAGTGGAAGCGCGGCTCCTACATCCACCTCGTGAAGAACGAGGACTATTGGAAGCCCGGCCAGCCCTATCTCGACGAGCTCTATTTCCGCATCATTCCCGACGCGGCCTCGCGCGCGGTGGCCTTCGAGAAGGGCGCCGTGGACGTGCTGCGCGGCGGCGACGTCGAGGGCTTCGCGGTGCGGCGTCTCGCCAAGCTCGACGGGGTGGAGACCACCACCGCCGGCTGGGAGATGTACTCGCCGGTCGTCTTCTTGCAGATGAACACGCGCAAGGCGCCGCTCGACGAGAAGCGGGTGCGCCAGGCGGTGATGCACGCGCTGGACCGCGAGTTCATCGTCAAGAACGTGTTCTTCGGCCTGGGTAAGCCCGCCACCAGCCCGGTCGCCTCCACCACCCGCTTCCATTCCCAGGACGTCGCGGCCTACCCCTTCGACATGGCGAAGGCCAAGGCGCTGCTGGACGAGGCAGGGGTGAAGCCCGCCGAGCACACCGTGCGGCTGATGCCGATTCCCTACGGCTCGCAGTGGGACCGGCTCGCGGAGTACGTCAAGCAGCAGGTCGAGCAGCTCGGCTTCAAGGTCTCGATCCAGGGCGTCGATCCCGGCGGCTGGTCGCAGGCCCTCTCCGAGTGGGACTTCGACATGACCTTCAACTTCACCTACCAGTATGGTGATCCGGCGCTGGGCGTGGCCCGCCACTATCTCTCGGCCAACATCATCAAGGGCACGCCCTTCGGCAACAACCAGGGCTACAGCAACCCGAAGGTCGACGAGCTGCTGCTCGCCGGCGCGTCCGCGGTCTCGGCCGAGGACGCGGCCAAGGCCTATGCCGAGGCGCAGAAGATCCTCACCGAGGAGGTGGCGCTCGGCTGGCTCTACGAGATGCACAACGTCACCATCAGCCGCGAGAAGGTGAGGAACCTGGTGACCACCGGGATCGGCCTCAACGAGGCGATGGACGAGGTATGGCTGGCCCAGTGAGGCCGGCAGACCGCACGCATCGCGCCAGGACCGGCTGCGGGGGGCGGCATTGCGCCCCCCGTTCCGCTCCGCGACCGCCGGGAACGAACCCTTGAAGACGCTCGATTTCCTGTTTCAACGCCTGATCAAGGCCGCGTTCGTGGTCCTCGGCGTGGTAATCTTGAACTTTCTCCTGATCCATCTCGCACCGGGCGATCCGGCGGCGGTGATGGCCGGCGAGGCCGGCGCCGGGGACGAGAAGTTCATCGCCCAGCTGCGCGCCCAGTTCGGCCTCGATCAGCCGCTGTGGTGGCAGCTCGTGACCTATCTGGGCAACGTGCTCACCGGCGATCTGGGCTTCTCCTACCGCAACAACGTGCCGGTGGCCGAGCTCATCATGGAGCGTTTGCCGGCGACGCTGCTGCTCACCGCCAGCGCCTTCCTGTTCTCGCTCCTGCTCGGTGTCGTTCTAGGCGTGCTCGCCGCCTACAAGCGCGGCACGCTCGCCGACAGCCTGATCATGACCGGCGCGCTGATCTTCTACGCCACGCCGCTCTTCTGGGTGGCGCTGATGGCGGTGCTGGTGTTCTCGATCCATCTCGACTGGCTGCCGCCCTTCGACATGGAGAGCATCGGCGCGGACTACACCGGCTGGGCGCGGTTCGCCGACATCGCCTACCACCTGATCCTGCCGACCGTCACGCTCGGCCTCTTCTTCACCGCCCTCTACACCCGCCTGACCCGCGCCTCGATGCTCGAGGTGATGAGCCTCGACTTCGTCAAGACGGCCCGGGCCAAGGGCGTGCCCAAGGCACGCATCATCCGCCGCCACGTGCTGCGCAACGCCGTCCTGCCGGTCTTCACCTTCGCCAGCATCCAAGCAGGCCAGCTGGTGGGCGGCGCGGTCCTGACCGAGACCGTCTTCGCCTGGCCGGGGATCGGCCGCCTGATGTTCGATGCGCTGCTGCAGCGCGACTACCCGGTCCTGCTCGGCGTGTTCCTGGTCACCGCCGCCGTCGTCGTCACCGTCAATCTCGTGGCCGATCTGCTCTACCGGATCGTCGACCCGCGCATCGAAGCCGCAGGATGAGCCGCCGATGACGTTCTTTCGCCGCTACGCCCAGCATTACGGCGCCCTGGTCGGCCTCGCCATTCTCGGGATGGTGCTGCTGCTGGCGCTGCTCGCACCGCTGATCTACCCCGTGAGCCCCTGGCAGGGGGTCGGCGAGCCGCTGCTCGGGCCGTTCGAGGATCCCGCCTTCCCGCTCGGCACCGACATGCTCGGCCGCGACATCGCCGCCGGGCTTGCCTACGGGGCCCGGGTCTCGCTGCTCATCGGCGTCGTCTCGACTGCCGTGGCCGTCGTCATCGGCGTCTCGATCGGCGCGCTCGCCGGCTTCTATGGCGGGCGCATCGACGATCTGCTGATGCGCTTCACCGAGTTCTTCCAGACCATCCCGGCCTTCGCCATGGCGATCGTCCTGGTGGCGATCTTCAACCCCACCATCACCTCGATCACGCTGGCCATCGCCATCGTCTCATGGCCGCCGGTGGCGCGTCTGGTGCGCGGCGAGTTCATGAGCCTGCGCTCGCGCGAGTTCGTCCAGGCAGCCGTCGTGGTCGGCCAGAGCGGGCCGCGGATCATGCTCACGCAGATCCTCCCCAACACCCTCTCGCCGATCATCGTCACCGCCTCCCTCATGGTGGCGACCGCGATCCTGACGGAAAGCTCGCTCTCCTTCCTGGGCCTGGGCGACCGCAACATGATGAGCTGGGGCTTCATGATCGGGGCTGCCCGCACCATGCTGCGCGAGGCCTGGTGGATGAGCGTCTTTCCGGGCGTGGCCATCCTGGTCACGGTGCTCGCCATCAACCTCATCGGCGAGGGGCTCAACGACGCCATGAACCCGCATCTGCGCGGCCGCAAGGGCTGAGGGGGAGCGCCTTCGATGGACAAAGAGACCACCTCCCTCCTGCGGGTCGAGAGCCTGTCGATCCCGCTGCCCGCCGGACTTGACCGCACATACGCGGTCGAGAACATCTCCTACGAGCTCAACGCCGGCGAAATCCTGTGCGTCGTCGGCGAATCCGGCTCGGGCAAGTCGATGACGGCCAACGCCATCATGGGCCTGCTGCCGAGCTATCTGAAGCCCTCGGGCGGCCGGATCGTGTTCCGCGGCCGGGACCTGCTCGCCATGAGCGAGCCGGAGCTGGAGCGCGAGCGCGGCCGCTCGGTGGCGATGATCTTCCAGGAACCGCTCTCGGCGCTCAACCCGCTGATGAAGGTGGGCGAGCAGGTGGCCGAGGTCATGCTGGTGCATGGCGAGGGCGACGCCGCCGCGCGCGAGCGCCGGGTGCTCGAGCTGCTCGACTTCGTGGGCCTGCCCGACCCCGCGAGCCTGCGCCACGCCTACCCGTTCCGCCTCTCCGGCGGCCAGCGCCAGCGCGTGATGATCGCCATGGCGCTGGCCCTCGAGCCTGCCATGCTGATCGCCGACGAGCCCACCACCGCGCTCGACGTCACCACCCAGGCGCAGATCCTCGAGCTGATCCGCCGCATCCAGGCCGCCAAGGGCATGGGGGTCATGTTCATTACCCATGATTTCGGCGTGGTGGCGGACATCGCCGACCGCGTCGTGGTCATGGAGCGCGGCCTGGTGGTCGAGCAGGGCATGGCGGCCGACGTTCTCAACCGGCCGCAGCACCCCTACACCCGCCGCCTGATCGCCGCCGTGCCGCACCGCGAGGACGGGGCGGACCGGACCGATGCCGGCGGCGAGACGCTGCTCGAGGTCAAGCAGCTCTCCAAGACCTACCGCAGCGGCGGCGGCCTCTTCAGCAAGGCGCGGGTGGTCAAGGCCGTCGACGATGTGAGCTTCTCGCTGCGGCGCGGCGAGACGCTGGGCGTCGTGGGTGAATCTGGGTCGGGCAAATCCACCCTCGGGCGATGCCTGCTCAAGCTCACCGACGTCGACGGCGGCGAGATCCGCTTTCGCGGCCGGGACATTGTGCCACTCTCGCCGGGCGCCTTCCGGCCGATGCGCCGGCATGTGCAGATGATCTTCCAGGATCCGTTCTCCTCGCTCAACCCGCGCCAGACCATCGGCCGCATCCTCACCGACGGGCCGGTCGCCAACGGCGTGCCGCTGGCCGAGGCGCAGGCGCGGGCGCGCGAGCTGCTGGGCCTGGTGGGGCTCGAGCCTTCCGCCTTCGACCGCTACCCGCACGAGTTCTCCGGCGGCCAGCGTCAGCGCGTCGGCATCGCCCGGGCGTTGGCGCTGGATCCGGAGCTACTGGTGGCCGACGAAAGCGTCTCGGCGCTCGACGTCTCGGTCCAGGCGCAGGTGCTCGAGCTCCTCCAGGATCTGCAGCGCAAGCTCGATCTCGCCATCATCTTCATCACCCACGACCTGCGCGTTGCCGCCCAGATCTGCGACCGCGTGGCGGTGATGCATCGCGGCGCCATCGTGGAGTGCGGGCCGCCGGCGCAGATCTTCGACGCACCGCGGCACGCCTATACGCGCCAGCTCATCGCTGCCATTCCGGGGCTCGCGTGGAACCCCCGCCAGGCGGTGGTGTGAGCTCCTCGGAGACCGCTGCCGCCGGCCGCGGCAGTCTCGGCGAGGCTCTCTACCGGGACCTCGCCGACGCGCTGATGAAGGGCGCGCTGCGGCCCGACGAGCGTTTGAAGATCCGCGAGCTGGCACGCCAGGCCGGCACCAGCGTCACGCCCGTACGCGACGCCATCCTGCGCCTGGTCCAAAACGGCGCCCTCGCCATGCGCAGCCCGCGCGACATCCGCGTTCCCGTCCTGGCCAGGGACCAGTATCTCGAGATCCGGCAAATCCGCCTGCATCTCGAGGGCCTCGCAGCCGAGGCTGCCGCGCGGGCCGCCGACGCCGCCGACATCGAGCGGCTGGCGGCGGTGATCGCCGAGAACGAGCTGGCCTTCGCCGAGCACCGCCTCGACCGGGCGATCGCCCTCAACCAGGTCTTCCACTTCGAACTCGCCGCCATCGCCCGGATGCCGATCCTGGGCGAGATCCTGCGCAATCTGTGGCTCAAGATGGGCCCGGTGATCGCTGCGGCCTACGAGGCCGGCGGGCGCACCATGATCGAGCATCACGGCCACGTGCTGGACGCCATCCGCCGCCGCGACCCCGCCGCCGCGAGGAAGGCCATCCGCCTCGACATCAAGAGCGGCGGCGATGTGATACTTCGGACCGGAATTCTCTTCGAACCACGCTGATCTCCAGCCATAACAGAGGCTCGCCATGGAATCCGACGCTTCCTCCCTGCCCCGCGACGCACGCATCGACATCGACCGGTTCCTCGCGACCATCGAGCGCTCCGCCACCATCGGCACGGGCCGCGAGGGCGGCCTCTCGCGGCTCGCTTTGGGCGACGCAGACAAGGCCATGCGCGACCAGTTCGTGGTCTGGTGCCGCGAGGCCGGGCTTGCCGTCAGCGTCGATGCGGTGGGCAACATCTTCGCGCGCCGCGCCGGCCGCGAGGATCATCTGCCGCCGGTGGTCATGGGCAGCCATCTCGACACCCAGGCCAATGGCGGCCGCTTCGACGGGATCGTCGGCGTGCTGGGCGCGCTCGAGGTGGTGCGCACCCTGAACGATCTGGGCCACGTCACCCGCCGGCCCCTCGAGATCGTCAACTGGACCAACGAGGAGGGCGCGCGCTTCTCGCCGCCCATGACCGCCTCGGGCTGCTTCGCCGGCGCCTATACCGTGGACTGGGTCCACGCCCGCCCGTCCGACGACGGCCCGACCTTCGGCGAGGAGCTGCGCCGCATCGGCTATCTGGGCGGGGCCCCGGTCGGCGGGCGCGCGCTCGACGCCTATCTCGAGCTGCATATCGAGCAGGGCCCGATCCTCGACGCCGAGAAGGTCCAGGTCGGAATCGTCAGTCACGCCCTCAAGTCGCATGGCTTCCTCGTGGCGTTCCACGGCGAGACCGCGCATACCGGCCCCTGGCCCATGGAGCGCCGCCGCAACGCGCTTGTGGCCGCCGCCCGCCTGCTGGTGAGCGTCGACGATCTCGGCTGGCAGCTCGCCCCCACCGGCGGCAAGGCCACCGCCGCCCGGCTCGTCGCCTGGCCCAACAAGGCCGGCACCCTCTCCGACTGGGCCGAGGCGGTGTGCGACGTCCGGCACGACGATCCGGCCACCGCCGCCGTCATGGCCGAGCGGGTCGAGCGCGCCATCGGCGAGGCGGCAGCGCGCGCCGGCTGCACCGCCGAGGTTCTCGACCGCTGGGAATGGGGCGGCCGGATCTTCGACGAGGAGATGGTGGCCCTCACCCGCCGGCACGCGGGCGGCCTCGGCTACAGCCACCGCGACCTCCCCAGCCAGGCCGGCCACGACGCCTATTTCCTCGCCCGCGTGTGCCCCACCGCGATGATCTTCACCCCCTGCCGCAACGGCATCACCCACAACAACAAGGAGCTTGCCGACCGCGACGACCTCGCCCCCGGCATCAACGTCCTCCTCCACAGCGCCGTCGAGCGCGCCGACCGCTGAGCCCCGCCCGGGCGGGGCCCTTGACCCCTGCCCCCGCCCGGGCAACCGTGCCGCCGCACGCCACCAACGGCAGGACCAGGACAGAGAACGGATGACGCAGGCTTCAGACGACCGGCGCAAGAACCGCGGCTTCTACGAGAGCTGGGCGCGCGAGACGATCCGCTACAACGACACCGACCGCCAGGGCCACGTCAACAACGCCGTCTTCTCCACGCTGTGCGAGACCGGCCGGGTCCGTTTCCTCTTCGGCCCGGACGTCCCGGCCCTGCCGCCGCACCGGGCCTTCGTCATCGCCCGGCTGGTGATCGACTACCGCGGCGAGCTCACCTGGCCGGGAGAGGCCGAGATCGGCACCACCATCCTGCGGGTCGGCCGCTCCTCCTTCACCTTCGGCCAGGCGATCTTCAAGGACGGCGTCTGCGCCGCTACCGCCGAGTCGGTGATCGTTCTCATGGACGAGACCACCCGGAAGTCCGCACCGCTGCCCGACGGGTTCCGCGACTGGCTTCTGGCGCAGGTCGCCGAGGACGCGGCGCAGGCCTGAGGGGGCAGTGCCTGCAAGGCGCTGTGCGCGGCTTTCTTTCTTCTTCCCCCGGGGTTTCGGGCGTCACAAGCCGGCGTAGGCGATGGACAGGGAGAGGACGGCGAGCGCGGTGGAGGCGGCCAGCACGTAGCGCATGCGGTTGAGGGTGTGGCCCTGGCGGGCGCTTTCGGCAGAGACCTGGGTGGTCATGATCGCTCCTGTCGGGATGCGGGGGAAAGAAAGGCCGCCGGCGCCGCCTGTGCTGCGCGAGCCGGCGGCAGGCCTTCAGGAGTCCGGCATCAGCACGCCGTCGATGACGTGGATCACCCCATTGTCGGCCTCCACGTCGGCCTGGGTCACGGTGGCGTCGTCCGCCATCACCGTGTCGCCGGTGGCGTCGATGGCGAGCATGCCGCCCTGCACCGTCTCCACCTCCGTGCTCTTGCCGGCCAGATCCGAGGACATCGTCTTGCCGGGAAGCACGTGGTAGGTGAGCAGCCCCGTGAGCTTGTCCTTGTTCTCGGGCTCGAGGAGATCGTCGACCGTGCCCTCGGGCAGCGCCGCGAACGCCTCGTCGGTGGGCGCGAACACGGTGAACGGCCCCTCCCCCTTGAGCGTCTCGGCAAGGCCGGCAGCCTCGATGGCCGCCACCAGGGTCGTGAACGAGCCGGCCTCCCTCGCGGTATCGACGATGTCGGCGGCACCGGCGGTGCCGGCCATCGCCACCAGCGGCAGCGCCATGGCGGCCGCACCCAGTCGCATCGAGATGGTCATGGTCTGTCCCGTCCTTCAAAGGCGGTTGGAACGACCCGAAGGCCTGCACCACCGGCGCTGCCTCCTGATCTGCTGACACCTCTCGGTACGGGAGTAGCAGGCGGCCGGATCATGCGCCTTTGCGGTCGCGATGGCGCCGGAGGCGGGAAGGCCGGGGCCCGCGAGGCCCCGCGGGCGGCGTTTTTTCTCCCTTTCTCAAATGGTTGCGGCGAGGCGGACGAGCTCGGGTTCGTCCTTGCCACGACGGAGCGGCGCCGAAGGATCGGGCTCGGGAGGCGGGCCGGTGTTGATGGCTTCCGCCATACGGAAGCGCGTGCGCCACGTTTCGGCACGGCACGGCAGGCGGGGGGGCGGCGGCTTCGAGTCCGCCGCCGGAGGAGACCCGCGGGCCCCGCCCGCAAGGCGCTGCGCGCGGCTGTCCTTTCTCTGATTCTGTCAGTTCGGTGCCGGGGCCGGGACGTCTTCACCTTTCCTGAAGGATTTTCGGGCATTCTGGCGGATGGTGGAAGAGGTGCCGCGCCCCGGGTCTCGCGGCGGCGGAGTCCCACCCCAGCAGGATGGCGGGGGCGGGTTAGGACACCGTGAACGTCCCGGGCCGGAGGGCAGGCAGCGGTGTGGACCTGGCACCAGGCGAGATGAACAAGGGATCGATCCCTGCCACCGCGCTGAGCCAGTTGGCGGCGCGGTCAATGCGACGCGTGTCCTTCGCCCGGGCGGCCGGCGGCTCCGACGGTTGGCAGATGAACGGTCGCGACTGCCCCCAGCCGCCCCTCGGGTTAGTCTTTGCCGCACCGGAGCGGCGCCGCAGGGTCGAGCTCCGGGGCGGGGCCGGTGCTGACGGCGCGCGCCATGCGGCAGCGGGTGCGCCACGGGCTGGGGCGGCCCAGGCTGCCGGAGACCGCATCCGGGGCAGCGTCGGGTTCGTTCGTGCCATCGGGCGCAGTGGCGGCGCCCTCCGCCGTGCGCCGCCCGTCCCACGCCTCCGCCGCGGCGAAGCCTCCCTCCGCACCCTCGATGCCGTCCCTTCTCTCGTCTGTCGGTCTGCGGCGAGGTCGGGTTCGGTTTTGCCGCGCTCCGGTCGCCGTTAACCGGCGTGAAATGGTGCCAGGTCACCTTAACGGGAGGTTGATACCCCGCCGCTCCTCGGGTTCGACTTTGCCGCACCGGAGCGGCGCCGAAGGGTCGAGCTCCGGGGCGGGGCCGGTGCCGGCGGCGCGGGCCATGCGGCAGCGGGTGGCCCACGGGCTGGGGCCGGCGGCCAGGGGAGCGTCGGGTTCGTTCGTGCCGCCGTAAGCGGACGTGCCGTCCACCGCGCCCCGCCCGTCCCACGCCTCCGCCGCGGCGAAGCCTCCCTCCGCACCCTCGATGCCGTCGATGAAGGCGCTGCCCGCGGGATCGACGAAGACCGGGTTCTTCGGGTCCGGGTCGCTGGCCGGATCGTGCCCGGGCTCGGCCATCCGCGCCCTGGCTTCTGCCCGCGCCACGCTCTTGTCGCGGCACAGCCCGTGCAGATAGCCGGGCCAGCTCTGCGAGGCCACCAAGATCTCGCGCTGCTCGATCAGCGCCGCCAGCTCGGCCTTGGCGAATGAATAGTCCTGCCGCGCCCGCCGCCTTGCCTGGCCCCAGATTTTCGCCTGCTCGGCCACCGAGCGGCGCTCCTCCACCGGACACACCGCCGCCCGCTCCTCGCACTGCAGCTCCACCACCCGCAGCCGCTCCTGCCGGTGCATCGCGAAGATCATCTCCCGCCCCCAATGCACCTCCACCGCACAGCGCGGATCGTAGCGCCACCGCAGACTGTCCCGCAGCCCCTCGGCCCGCGCCAGATCCTCCTCCGCCCACACCACGCCCAGCGGCCGCGGCCGAAAGGTGACGGCGTCCTCAAGATGCTCGGCACTGTCCATGGCTTCCTCGCGAGGTTGGAGAGGGGGAGCGCGAGGATAGCAGATGATAGGAACAAATGCCACATGCTGCAGCCGGACATGCCGGCACCGCCGGCAAGGCGCTGCGCGCGGCTTTCTTTTCTCTGGTTCTGTCAGTCTGGCGGCAGTGCCGAGGCCGGGCAGCCTTTACCCTTCCTGAAGGATTTTCAGCCATTCTCTCGGACGGTGGGAGAGGTGCCGCACCTAGAGCTTCGCGGCGGCGGACTCCCACCCCAGCAGGATGGCGAGGCCGGGTTAAGACACCGTGAACGTCCCGGGCCGGATGGCAGCCCCCGGCGAGCGGTTCACGCTTCTTCAACCTTTGCCGTGGCATCCATCGCGGATGGTGGGAAAGGTGCCGCGCCCAAGGTTTCGCGGCGGCAGAGTCCCACCCCAGCAGGATGGCGGGTCCGGGTTAAGACACCGTGAACATCCTGGGCTGGATCGCAGGCGTCGCCTGCCGGTTCACGCTTCCTCAACCTTTGCCGTGGCATGCTCGCGGATGGTGGAAGAGGGGCCGCGCCAGAGACTCGCGGCGGCGGAGTCCCACCCCAGCAGGATGGCGGGTCCGGGTTAAGACACCGTGAACATCCTGGGCTGGATCGCAGGCGTCGCCTGCCGGTTCACGCTTCCTCAACCTTTGCCGTGGCATGCTCGCGGATGGTGGAAGAGGGGCCGCGCCAGAGACTCGCGGCGGCGGAGTCCCACGCCAGCAGGGTGACGGGGGAAGGTGAAGATCCGGTGAAGACGCTGGCGGACGGGGCATGGGGGTGACGGCTGCGGGGTGCCGCTGCTGGTGCGGCCTGTCAGTCGTCCGCGAGGTCCACGGCACCGCCGCGCGAGCGGGCGAGGAGGCTTGTCAGTCGGGACTGGTAGGCTGCGGGGAGGTCGAAGGTGGCGGCGCTTTCGATGATGGTCTCGAGGTAGCCGGCCTTGGGGCGGCCGGGGCGGCTGTCGGTGGCGAGGTGGAGGAGTGCTCTGGCGGTGGCGCCCTGGCGGCGGCGGATCTCGAGGCGCTCCTTGGTCTAGAATCCGCCGGCCACGCCCTCGAACAGGTCGAGCCGCTCCTCGTCGCTGGGCCGCAGCCGCCACAGCACGCCCCACACGGAAGCCTCCGCCCGCGGCACCACGGTGGCAACACCCCTGCTGTTGATCCGGAACGCAGCCCGGCCAGAAAGTCCACCCCGTCGCAGACCGAATCGGGGCAGCGCTGCGCCATGGCGTCCCTGTCCATGTTCAGGCCATAGGCGAAATAGCGGCGGAAGGCTGGGCGGGGCGCGTCGGGGAGAAATGGGTCGTCATGATGGGAGTAGCGGGGCATG
>JARGEQ010000024.1 GCA_029211145.1 Marinimicrococcus flavescens | reverse complement strand
CCAGTCCAGGCTGCCTGACGAGGTCATCGCAGGCCGGCGGGATTAGAGAACGCCGTGGGACACGATCTTCTATCAACGTCACCAGCTACCATAGGCGCTACGTGGTGCTTCAGGCGCTATGCAGAGGCGATGGAGACGGGCATCGCCTCTGCCGGCCGCTCCCCTTTCAGTCAGACGCCGCCGCAAGACCCGAAAGCGGAAAGACAAAGGCGGCGCGCAGCGCCTCGAGCGCCCAGCCCGCCCGGTGAAGGCTCAGCGGGCGGTGTAGCTGCTCTGCATGATGCGCTCGATGACGTCGCGGGCGAAGCGGTGCAGGTTGTCCATCACGATGTCCGACGCGGCGGCGGCCCTCTCGACGTCGCCGTCGGCGATGGCGTCGAGGAGGTCGGCATGGGCGTTGCCGATCTCCCGGTCGGTCTGCTCGACATGGACGAAGTAGAACTGGCGGGAGAGCGCGTGCAGCGGCTCGATGGCGTGGCGCACGAAGCGGTTCGCCGCCAGCTCGACCAGCAGGCTCTTGAACTCGCGGTCGAGACGGAGCACCCCGCGCCCGTCGCCGCGCGCCGCCGCCTCGCGCAGGCGCCCCCCCAGGTCGCGCAGGGCAGCGGCCTGGGGGGGCGTGACACGGGCGGCCACGCGGGTGGCGACGTAGCGCTCGAGCTCCCGCCGGAGGTCGAGCATCGAGAAGAACTCGCGGACATCCAGCTCGGAGACGTAGTAGCCGCGGCGCGGGACGATCCGCACAAGGCCGTTGGCGGCGAGCCGCTGCAGCGCCTCGCGTACCGGGGTCCTGCCGATCCCCAGGCTCTGGCTGAGCGCCTGCTCGGAGAGGAGATGGCCGGGCGATGCGGCGCCGTCGACGATCATCTCCTCGATCAGCGCGTAGGCCTGCGAGGAGAGGGTATCCTCCCTGCCCTCACCGGTCTCCGTCTCGGCCTGTGCGGCTCGCAAGCTTCCGCCTCCCCTGCTCATGCGGGCCCGCCGGCCGCCGCACGGATCGCCTGCCATACCCGCTCCGGCGTCGCGGGCATGTCCAGATGCGTCACGCCCAGCGGGGCCAGCGCGTCCAGCACGGCGTTGATGATCGCCGGCGGCAGGCCCACCGATCCCACCTCGGCACAGCCCTTCGCACCGACCGGGTTGTGGGCGCAGACCACCTCGTGGGTCAGGACCTCGAACTCCGGCATGTCGTCGGCGCGTGGCATGGCGTAGTCCATGAAGGAGCCCGTGAGCAACTGCGCCGTCCCCTCCTCGTAGACGCAGTTCTCGAGCAGCGCCTGCCCGACGCCCTGGGCGAGCCCGCCCTGGATCTGGCCCTCGACGATCATCGGGTTGAGGACCCGGCCGACATCGTCGGCGGCGACGATGCGCAAGAGCGTCACCACGCCGGTCTCGGGATCGACCTCGAGCTCGCAGGCATGGCAGCCACCGGGATAGGTCCAGTTGGCCGGGTCGTAGAAGGCGGTCTCGTTGAGGCCCGGCTCGATCTCGTCGGGCGGGAAATCCACCGCGGCATAGGCGCGCCTAGCGATCTCGGCGAAGGAGACGCTGCGGTCGGTGCCGCCCACCGCGTAGGCCCCGCCGGCGAAGACGATGTCCTCGGCGGCGGCCTCGAGCACATGCGAGGCGATCCTGCGGCCCTTCTCGATCACCTTGTCGAGCGCGCGGAGGATGGCCGAGCCGCCCACCACCAGCGAGCGCGAGGCTGCGGTGCCACGGCCGTAGAGCACCTGGTCGGTATCGCCCTGGACCAGCGTCACGGTCTCGTAGGGGATGCCCAGCTTCTCGCTGACGAGCTGCGGGAACGTGGTCTCGTGGCCCTGGCCCTGGCTGTGGGTGCCGCAGAACACCGTCACGTGGCCGGACGGCTGCACGCGCACCTCGGCGGCCTCGTAGCGGGCGCCGCGCGCGCCCAGCTGCGCCACCAGCCGCGAGGGGACACCGCCGGCGATCTCGACATAGGTGGAAAGGCCGATGCCGCGGAGCCTGCCGCGCGCCGCCGACTCCGCCCGCCGCGCCTCGAATCCCTGATAGTCGACCGCCTCCAGGGCCAGCGCCAGGGTGCCCTCGTGATCGCCCGAATCGTAGGTCAGGCCCAGGGGCGTGGCGTAGGGAAAGGCGTCTGCCGGGATGAAGTTGCGGCGGCGGATCTCGGCCCGGTCGAGCCCCAGGCGGCGGGCCGCGGCATCCACCAGCCGCTCGAGCACGTAGGTGGCCTCGGGCCGGCCGGCACCGCGATAGGCGTCGACGCAGGCAGTGTTGGTGAACACCACCGCCACCTCGCACCAGATGGCGGGGATGCGATAGACCCCCGAGAGGAGCTGGGCGTAGTAGAAGGTCGGGATGGCCGTGGCGCCCTGGGAGAGATAGGCGCCGACATTGGCGGTGGTGCTGACCGCAAGGCCGAGAAAGCGCCCTTCGCCATCCAGCCCGAGCCGCGCGGCGGTGACATGATCGCGGCCCTGCGCGTCGGTGAGGAATCCCTCCGAGCGGTCGGCGGTCCAGCGGATGGCGCCGCCCAGGCGCCGGGCCGCCCAGGTCACCACGCTCTCTTCGGGGTAGAGAAAGATCTTGGTGCCGAAGCCGCCGCCGACGTCGGGGCCGATCACCCTGAGCTCGTGGTCGGGAATCCCCAGCACCTGGTTGCACAGCATCGACTTGACGGTGTGCGGGTTCTGGGTGGTGGTCCACAGCGTGCAGCGGCCGCTCGACGGGTCGAGGGCGGCGCGCGCCGCCCGCGGCTCCATCGGGTTGGCGACCAGCCGGTTGTTGACCAGCTCGATCTCCACCACGTGCTCGGCCGCCGCCAGCGCCGCCTCGGCAGCCTGCCGGTCGCCGATCTCCCAGTCGCAGCAGAGATTGCCGGGCGCCTCGGCCCAGATCTGCGGTGCTCCGGGATCGCGCGCCCGCGCCGTGGCGGCGGCGGCCGGCAGCTCCTCGTACTCCACCGCGACCAGCTCGGCCGCGTCGCGCGCCTGCCCGCGGGTGGCCGCGATCACCACCGCCACCGGGTCACCCACATGGCGCACCCGGTCGACGCAAAGCGGGTAGTGCGGCGGCTCCGCCATGGGCGAGCCGTCCTTGTTGAGGATCCTCCAGCCGCAGGGGATGCTGCCCACGCCGGCGTCCCGCAGATCGCGGCCGGTGAAGACAGCCTCCACCCCGGGCGCCGCCAGGGCGCCGGCCGTATCGATGGCGAGGATCCTCGCGTGGGCATGGGCGCTTCGCACGAACACTGCATGGCGGTCGCCGGCCTCGCCCAAATCGTCCACGTAGCGGCCGCGCCCGCGGATCAGCCGCGCATCCTCGCGGCGCCGCACACTCCGGCCCATGCCGAAGGGATTCTCTTCGGAGCTCATCTTCTCGTCCTTGTCTGCCCGTCCTGCTCCCATGGCGCCGCCGGCCTCAGGCGGCGCCGACCAGGTGGCATGCCACCTGACGGCCGCCCTCGACCTCGCGCAGCGCCGGCGCCTGCTCGCGGCAAACGGGCATGGCGTGCGGGCAGCGGGTATGGAAGCGGCAGCCCCGGGGCGGGGCGATGGGGCTCGGCGGCTCCCCCTTGAGCGAAAGGCGCTCGCGGCGGGCCTGGCTGGGCGGGCTGGGCAACGGAATGGCCGAGAACAGCACCCGGGTGTAGGGGTGCAGCGGCTCGCGCCAGAGCTCGGCCTTGGGCGCGATCTCGACGATCTGGCCCAGATACATCACCGCGATCCGGTCGGCGACGTAGCCCACCACCGAGAGATCGTGCGAGATGAAGAGATAGGCCATGCCGCTCTCGCGCTGGAGGCGGCGCAGCAGGTTGATGATCTGGGCCTGGATCGAGACGTCGAGCGCCGAGACCGGCTCGTCGCAGATGACCAGCCTCGGCTCCAGCGCAATGGCCCGGGCGATGGCGATGCGCTGCCGCTGGCCGCCGGAGAACTCGTGGGGATGGCGCTCCGCATGATCGGGATGCAGCCCGACCCGCTCGAGCAGTCGGCCGACACGCTCGCGGCGATCCGCGGCGTCGCCGATCCCGTGCACCTGGAACGGCTCGGTCAGGAGCTGGCGGACCGTCCGGCGCGGGTTGAGCGAGCCGTACGGGTCCTGGAAGATCATCTGGACGTTGCGCCGCACCGGGCGCATCTCGCGGCGGCCCAGCCGGGTGACGTCGCGCTGCTCGAAGCGGATGGTGCCGGCGTCGGGCTCGTGCAACCGCATCAAGGTGCGGCCCAGGGTGGACTTGCCGCAGCCCGACTCGCCCACGAAGCCCAGCGTCTCGCCGCGCCCGATGGCGAAACTTACCCCGTCCACCGCGCGCACCGCACCGGCCGGCGTATGGTGGTGCTTGACCAGATCCTCGACCTCGAGGAGCGGGTTTGGCGTGGTCATCGTCCGATCTCCCCGGCTCGCGGACTGTCGGCACGCAGGCACGCCACCATGCGGCCTTCGCTGCCGAAGGGGCGCAGCACCGGCTGCTCCTCGCCGCATCGGTCCTGCACCCGGGGGCACCGCCCCGCGAAGGCGCAGCCCTGCGGCAGCCTGTCGAGCGGCGGCACGGTGCCGGCGATCTCGGTCAGCTCGTGATCGCCGTCGGCCAGCACCAGCTCGGGGCTCGGCACGCTGGCGAGCAGCGCCCGGCTATAGGGGTGGGCGGGGCCGCCGAAGAACTCCTCCGCACTCGCCTCCTCGACCTTGCGGCCGGCATACATCACCATGACCCGCTGGGCCCATTCGGCCACCACCCCCAGATCGTGGGTGATGAGGATGATGCCCATGCCCATCTCGCGCTTCAGGCGGTCGAGGAGCGCCAGCACCTGCGCCTGGATGGTGACGTCGAGGGCGGTGGTGGGCTCGTCGGCGATCAGCACCTTGGGCCTGCAGGCCAGGGCGATGGCGATCATCACCCGCTGCCGCATGCCGCCCGAGAGATGGTGCGGATACTGCCCGAAACGCTTGGCGGGCTCGGGGATGCCGACCAGGTCGAGAAGCTCCAGAGCGCGCCGCGCCGCCTCGCCAGAGGTACAGCTCTCGTGCTCGCGGATGCTCTCCGAGACCTGCTCGCCCACCGGCATCAGCGGGTTGAGGCTGGTCATCGGCTCCTGGAAGATCATCGAGACGTCGCGGCCGCGCACCGCGCGCATCTCCCTTTCGGAAAGCTGCAGCAGATCGCGGCCGCCGAGCAGCACCTCGCCGCCGGCCGGCCGGCCCAGCGGACGCGGGACGAGCCGCATGATCGAGTAGGCGAGCATGCTCTTGCCGCAGCCGGATTCGCCGACCACCGCCAGCGTCTCGCCGGCCTCGAGCCGCAGATCGACTCCGTTGACGACGGGGAACCAGGAGCCTCGCGGCGAGCGGAACTCGGTGCGCAGGCCGCGCACCCTCAGCAGGCTTTGGGGCATGTCAGAGCTGCTTCAGCCTTGGGTTCAGGGCCTCGTTGAGGCCGTCGCCGACGAGATTGATCGCCAGCACGGTAAGCAGGATGGCGATGCCCGGGATCGTCACCATCCACCAGGCGGTCCGCATGGCGGCCCGCCCCGCGCCGATCATGAAGCCCCAGGTCATGATGTTGGGATCGCCAAGGCCCAGGAACGACAGGCCCGATTCGAACAGGATGGCTGTCGCCACCATGAGGGAGGCCGCCACCACCACGGTCGAGATCACGTTGGGCAGGATCTGGACGAGGATGATCCGCGCGTCGCCCATCCCCAGCGCCACGCAGGACTGGACATATTCGCGGTTGCGCACGCTGATCACCTCGCCGCGCACCAGCCTTGCCAGCGGCGCCCAGGAGACGATGGCGATGGCACCGATCACGCTGGCGAGGCTCGGCTGCAGGATGGCCACCAGCACGATGGCGCCGATGAAGCTCGGAACGGTCTGGAAGAACTCGGTGACGCGCATCAGCACGCTGTCGACCCGGCCGCCGAAATAGCCCGCGAGGCTGCCGATGAGCGTGCCGAGCAGCACGATCACCAGGGTCGCGACGCAGCCGACCAGCAGCGAGATGCGGGCGCCATGCGCGATGCCGGCGGCGATGTCGCGGCCGAGCATGTCGGTTCCCAGAAGGAACTCGCTCAGGGGCGGCGCGTAGGGGCGGCCGACCATCTCGAACGGCCCCTCCGGATAGAGGAGCGGGGCAGCGGCGGCGAGCGCCACCACGCCCGCCAGGATGAGCGCCCCCAGCATCGCGCCGGGATTGCGCAGGAAGCGCCACCAGACCCGGGCGCTGCCGTCAGTCATTGCGCTTGCTCCGGCCGGCGAGCTCGATCCGCGGATCGACCAGGGTGTAGGCCAGGTCGATGAGGGCGTTGGTCGCCACCACGAGGAGCGAGCTCAGGAAGAAGATGCCGAGGAGAAGGTTGAGATCCCGGGCAGCGAGCGATTCGAAGGCCAGGAGGCCCAGGCCCGGCCAGCCGAACACCGACTCCACGATCACCGAGCCGCCCAGCATGCCCGATACCTGCACGCCGGCCATGGTGAGCACCGGCAGGATGGCGTTGCGCAGCACGTGGCGGCGCACCACCCGCCCCTCGGCGACCCCCTTGGCGCGTGCCGTGGTGACGAAGTCCATGCGCAGCGTCTCGAGCATCGAGGCGCGCATCAGGCGGGTGTAGAGCGCCATGTAGAAGAAGGAGAGGGTGAGTGCGGGAAGGACGAGGTGATGGGCGACGTCGAGCACGTGGCCCAGACCGCCCGTGTCGGCGCCGATGGTGGCGATGCCGCTGGTCGGAAACCAGCCCAGGTTGAGGGCGAAGACGATGATCAGCATGAGGCCGACCCAAAAGAGCGGCGTGGCGTAGGAGACGATGGCGAACAGCACGATGGCGAAGCCCAGCGGCTTGCGGTCGTACCGGGCCGCGAGCGCGCCCAGGAGCACGCCGATCCCCGTCGAGATCGCCATGGCGGTGCCCATCAGGAGCAGGGTCGCCCAGAGCCTCTCGAAGATCAGGCTGGCGACGGTGCGGCCGTGGCGGAACGAGTAGCCCATGTCGAACACCAGGATGTTCTTCATGTAGCTCAGGAACTGGACATAGAGCGGCTGGTCGAGGCCGAACTGGGCGCGGATCTGCTCCATGTACTGGGCGGTGGCGGCACCCGCCTCGCCGGCCAGCACGGTGGCCGCGTCACCGGGCGCCAGCCTCACCAGGAAGAAATTGACCACCACGATCGCCAGCACGATCGGCAGCCCGTGCGCGAACCGGCGCAGCAGATAGGACAGCCTCGCTTGCCACATGAATCCGTATCCTCGAGGGCGCGGCCGTCCGCCCGAAAGCGGCGGCCGCGCCTTTTCTTGATGGCCTACTGGTCGAGCCAGGTGTCGTAGAGCCCGCCGCGCACGCCGAGCGGCGAGGTGATGAGGTCCTCGACCTTGCTGTTCTGGACCGCTACCAGGCCCATCTCCATGAGCCAGATGTTCGGGCTGTCCTCGGTGAGGATCCGCTGCAGGTCGTGGAACAGGGTGGCGCGCTTGGCCGGGTCCATCTCGACCTGGGCCGCCTCCCACAGACGATCCGCCTCGGGATTGCTGTAGCGGGCGGTGTTGTTGAAGGCGACGTCGGCGTTGATGTTCTTCGACCAGTACTGCCGCTGGACGCCCAAAGTCGGGTCCGCCATGCCGACATACCAGCTCGACGTCATGTTGAAGTCGTACTCGTTGTGGACTTGCCGGACATAGGTCGGATAGTCGCGGTTGCGGATCTCGACGCCGATGCCGACGCGCTTGAGCGCCTGCTTGATGTACTCGCCCATCCGCCGCCAGTCCTCGCCGAAGGGCGCGGGATCGTGGACGATCGTGAAGCGCATGCCATCGGAGCCGCGCGGGTGTCCCGCCTCGTCGAGCAGCGCGTTGGCGCGCTCGATCCGGTCCTCGACGTCGTAACGCCGGATCCCCTCCTCGGTGTAGAGCCCGGCTCCCTCGTGGACGGAGGAGATGGGCCCCACCGCGGGCTTGCCGAAGCCGTACCAGATATTGTCGACGATGAAGTCGCGGTCGAGCGCGTAGGCGATCGCCTGGCGCACCCGCTTGTCGTCGAGCGGCGGCTGCTTGTTGTTGAGCTCGAGGAGCATCACCGGCGCCAGGGCTTCGTAGCCGCCGGCGGCGATCTCGACGTGGTCGAGCCCTTCAAGACGCCGCATCTCGACGGGATTGATGGTCCCGAAGGTCGCCACGTGGACCTCGCCGCTCTCGATGGCCGCCGCGCGGGTGGCCGAATCGGCGATGAAGCGGAAGATCAGCCTGTCGAGATAGGGACGGCCCTCGCGCCAGTAGTCCTCGTTGCGCGCGAGCTCGATATAGTTGCCCTTCTCCCAGGACACGAACCTGAAGGGCCCGGTGCCGACCGGCTCGTTGACTGCCGGATTGTTGCGGTAGTCGGTGCCCTCGTAGATGTGGCGCGGCACGATGGGCGCCTCGAGGCTCGAGAGCCCCTTCATCATCGGCGGATAGGGATGGACCAGCCGGACCACCACGGTGTGCTCGTCCGGCGTATCGATGGCGGCAATCGGCCCGAGATTGCCGGGGCCGCGCGGGTGGTACTCCTTGACCACCTGGAGCAGCGAGAACTGCACGTCGGCGCTGGTGAACGGCTTGCCGTCGTGCCAGCGCACGCCCTCGCGCAGGTGGAAGGTGACCGCCTTGCCGTCGTCGCTGACCTCCCAGCCCGTCGCCAGCGAGGGCACCGGCTCGAGATCCATGTCGTACTCGAGCAGGCCGTCGAAGATCTTGGTGGCCACCTCGGCGGTGGTCGGCGCGGAGCTCAGCGCATTGGTGATCAGCGACGGCTCGGGCGTCGTCGTGATGATCAGTGTGCCGCCGTGCTTGGGCGTCTCGGCCGCGTGGACGCCCGGTGCTGCCAGCAGGGCCACGGCAGCAGCGCCGGTCAGTCCGAGCCAGGAACGTCGCGTGAGAATGCGCAATGCCATTGATCGCCTCCGTTCTTGTTGCACAGAACTTCGTAGATATACGCCTGACATGTCAATGATGTTGCAGCGCAGATTGGAAGGCTCGCCGTTCAGGAGCCTGCACCACAGACCGACCTGCCGGGCACGCGCTATGGGCAGCGGGGGTGCCCCGCCCCGCCGCCGATAGCGTTCGGTCCGTCCAGGCCCCCGCGATCTCTCGCTCAGGTCATGCACCACCCGCCGGCGACGTCGCAGGTCTGGCCGGTGATGAAGCGTGCCTCGGGGGAGGTGAAGAAGAGGGCGAGGTCGGCCACCTCCTCAGGCGTGCCGAGCCGGCCGAGCGGCGTCTGGGCCACGGTCTCCTCGTTCATCGCGGCACCTACCGTGCGGATCATCGGCGTGTCGATGCGGCCGGGGGCGATGGCGTTGACGGTGATGCCGTCGGGGCCCAGCTCGCCTGCCAGGTGCCGCGTCATGCCGATGATGGCGGCCTTGGTGGCGGCGTAGTGGACGCCGACGATGGGCGAATAGACCCGCCCGGCGATGGAGGCCATGTTGACGATGGCGCCCGAGCCCCGCTCGCGCATCGCCGGCACCAGCAGGCGGACGGTGTTGAAGCAGCCGGTGAGGTTGACGTCGACCACCTGGCGCCATTCATCCGGCGCCATCTCCCACACCCGGTGGGCGCGGCCCTCGTGCTTGGGGGAGATGCCGGCATTGTTGACCAGCGCGTCGAAGGGCCGTCCCAGCTCGGCTGCCAGCCTGTCCAGGACCGGCGCCAGGGTCGGGTGGTCGGCCACGTCGGCGGCGGCATGGGCCGCCGTCCCGCCCGCCTCGCCGATCGCGGCGGCAGTGGCTGCGGCCGCCGCGCCGTCGAGGTCGATCACCGCCACCCGCGCGCCGCGGCGGGCGAAGCCCCGGGCGATCGCCGCCCCGATACCGCGGCCGGCGCCGGTTACCAGCACCGTCCGCCCGGCATGGCTGGGGCGTCCGTCGAGTTCCTGCTGCGCCATCTTGCACCTCCCCCCTGTCAGACAACCGGCCTGCTCAGCCCATGAAGTGCCCGCCATTGACGTCGAGCATCGCGCCGGTGACGAAGCCCGCCTGCTCCGACGCCAGAAACGCCACCGCCGCCGCCACGTCCTCCGGCACGCCGAGGCGTCCCACCGGGATGTTGGCGAGATAGGCGGCGTTGGCGGCCTCGCCGGCCTCGTTCACCATGGGCGAGACGATGCGGCCAGGCGCGATGCAGTTGACGGTGACGCCCTTGCCGCCGAGCTCGCCCGCGAGCACCCGGGAGAATCCCACCAGCCCGCTCTTGGAGGCGGCGTAGGCGGCACCGGCGATGACCGAGCGGGTCCGAGCTGCCTGCGAGGCCATGTTGACGATGCGCCCCCAGCCGCGCTCCGCCATGAGCGGGCCGCAGGCCCGGCACAGCAGGAAGGCGCCGGTCAGGTTCACGTCGAGCACGCGCTGCCACTGGGCGAGGCTGGTCTCCACCGCCGGCACCTTGCGCCCGTCCCTCTTGGGCGAGATGCCGGCATTGTTGACCAGGATGTCGATGCGGCCGTGCCGCTCCATCACCCGGCCCACGAGCTGGTCGACGGCCTCCTCGCTGGCGACGTCGCAGGTGGCGGCCCAGGCCTCCAGCCCCTCGCCGGCGAGCGCGGCCGCCGCCTCGTGGACCTCCTCGAGAACGTCGACCATCACCAGCCGCGCCCCGCTCCGCCCGAGCTCGCGGGCGATCTCGAGGCCGAGCCCGCGCGCCGCACCCGTCACGAGGGCGACGCGCGCCTCCTTCGCCTGCGCCGCCATCAGACGGTCGCCACCGGCGTCAGCGGCGAGCCGAACGAGCCCGGCAGCCGCAGGGGCGGTGCGGTGAGCAGGAAGCGCGAGCGCTTCTCCGCCCGCAGGAACGCCGCAAGCTCGGTGAGGTACCACAGCTCGCCCAGATGGATGCCGAGCTTGAAGAGACAGAGCTCGTGCAGCGGCAGGGCGGCACAGCATCCGCCGCCGGCGGCAGCGTTCGGGAACGCCTCGACGGCATAGTTGTCAGCGACGAGGACGGCGATGCCGCTCTCGGTGATCCACCGCTGCAGGCGCTCGTCGCGTCCGTCGAGCGCTGCACAGCTGTTGTGCAGCCGCTCCGCGTCGGGTCTGCCGTCCATCTCCATCAGCATCTGGCCGAAGCCGGTGTGCAGGCAGAGCATGTCGCCCTCCTCCACCACGACGCCGTCCGCCTCCATGACCTTCATCAGCTGCTCGTAGCCGACGAGGGTCCGCTCGCGGCCGAGATGGGCGTGGAGATCGACCAGCACGCCGCGGCCCTGCACGCCGGTCGCGGCCATCTTCTCGATGCCGAGCCGGCGGGCCGCCGGACCCCCCTCGTCCTGCGGGGCGAGCACGTCGGCGCCGGGACGAAAGCCGTTATAGTAGAGAGGCTCGGCCACGCCGTCGCCATCCGCGTCGAAATGGTGGCCCACATGGCAGAGCCCGTCCCACTGGGTCGAGTACTGGGTATAGAGGGTCACCGCGTCGTCGCTCACCACGTCGCCGTAGTCGGGATTCTCGAGGTTGAGCGGGTAGTTGATGGCCGAGCGCCCCTCCTTGCGGGTGCGCACGTGGCGCTCGGGCGGAAAGCGGTTGGGGTTGAGCAGGTTGCCGCCCGGCAGGTCGAGCGGCAGGCTCAGGCAGAAGCTGCGGCCCGACCGGACCTCGCGGACCGCCGCCAGCACCCGCTCGGGCGTCAGGAGGTTGAGGCGGCCGAGCTCGTCGTCCGGGCCGAAATCGCCCCAGTTGGAGCCCTCGGGGCGCCGTTTCCAGCGGTTGGCCATGGGGCCGTCCTTCCGTTCGGTAGCGTGTTGCATCATGGCCGCAGCATCACCTTGAGGGCACTGCGCTGGCGCGAGAGCTCGAAGCCCCGGACCCCGTCCTCGAGCGGCAGGCGGTGGGTGATCATCGCGCGCAGGCGATCGCCCTCCTCGCCCAGGAGGCGCACCACGGTCTCGAAGTCGCGCCGGGTGGAGGCGTGCGAGCCGCGGATCTGGTGCTGGTTGCGCACCAGCCCGGTGAGGTCGAAGGCGACCGGCTCGGCATGGATGCCGGTGGTCACCAGCACCCCGCGGCGCTGCAGGATGCCCAGCCCGTCGCGGATGCTCACCGGCACGCCGGTGGCCTCCAACACCATCTCGACCTTGCCGCCGGCGATCCGCGTGACCGCAGCCTCCAGATCCTCGGCCGCGAGGTCCACCGTGTGCTCGATCCCGAGATCGCGGGCAGCAGCAAGCCGCGGCGCGTCGTCGAGCCCGGCCAGGATCACCGGTGCGGCACCGGCCCGCTTCGCCAGGAGTGCGATCGCCTGGCCTATGGTGCCGGCGCCCAGCACCACCACGCTGTGCCCGAGCCGGAGACCTCCCACCTCGAGGGCGTGGGCGGCGACGCACAGCGGCTCGGTGAGGGCGCCCAGCTCGGCGTCGACGCCGGACGGCAGGCGAAAACAGCTCGCCGCCGGGGCCGTCACCAAGGGGGCGAAGGCGCCGTCGCGGGTCAGGCCCAGCGTCCGTTTGGCCGTGCAGAGGTCGGGATGGCCGCGGCGGCAGGCGGCGCAGGCGCTGCAGCTGGCGGTGGGCTGCACCGTCACCAGATCGCCCGGCACAGGCTCGCTCACCCCCTCCCCCACCTCGACGACGCGGCCGGCGAACTCGTGGCCGAGGGTCAGGGGCAGCGCCGCGCGCATCCACTCGTAGCCGCTGGTCCACTCATAGACGTGGACGTCGCTGCCGCAGATGCCGGCCGCCTCCACCGCGATCAGCACCTCGCCCGCGCAAGGCGCCCCGGGCCGGGGCACCTCCACGATGCTCAGGCCCGGCTCGGCGCCGCGCTTGCGCAGGGCCTTCATGGCCGGCACCTCAGAACGGCGCCGGGTGATGCGGCTCGAAGCTCGTGATCGGCGGCCTCGCGGCCGAGTCGGTGACGATGTCGAGCAAGGTGGGTTCTCCCGAGGCGAAAGCCTCGTCGAGAGCCGGGCCGATCGCCTCCACGCTCTCGATCCGCACGCCGCGGCAGCCGCAGGCTCGGGCGATGGCGGCATGATCCACCGGAGCGAAGTAGACAGCCTTGGTGTGGGCGCCGAACTTCGCGTCCTCGGCGTCCTTCTGGTAGCCCAGGATCTGGTTGTTGAGGACGATGATGCAGATCGGCAGGCCCTCGCGCTTGAGGGTCTCGAGCTCGGCCCAGGTGTGGGCGAAGCCGCCGTCGCCGGCGACGCACACCACGCGCCGCTCCGGGGCGGCGATCTGCGCGCCGATCGCCAGCGGCAGGCCCCAGCCGAGGCCGGCGAGACCGCGCGGGGTCAAGAAGCGGGCGCCGGCGGCGCGCGCCGTCAGGTAGTTGCAGATCCAGATGGAGGAATAGCTGGCGTCCGCGGTGACGATGGTCTCGGGCGTGAGGCGCGCGTCGAGCTCGGCCATGACCCGCTCGGGGCGGATCGGCAGACGGCTGTCGGAGCGGATGCCGGCAGTCAGCGCGCGCCAGTTCTCCACTGCCGTGCCGATCTCGCGCTCGACGGCTGCACGGGCGGCAGCACGCTTGGCGAGATCCTGGCGCAGCATGGCCTCGCGCAGCGCCTCGAGGGTCGCCTTCGCGTCGCCCACCAGACGCATCGCCTCGTAGTTGCGGCCGATCTCCTGGCCGTCCACGTCGATATGGATATAGCGCGCACCTCGCGGCAGGAGCTGCCAGCTGTCGGTGCCGTTCTGGTTGGTGCGGTTGCCCACCAGCAGGACCACGTCGGCGCGCCGGACCATCGAGCGCAGCTCGTGGGTGCGGCCGCCCTTGCCCATGTAGTAGCCGATCACCCCCAGCGAGAGCGGGTGGGTCTCGTCGACCGTGCCCTTGCCCATGGTGGTGGTGCCGACGGGGAGGTGGCAGTCCTGCTGCAGGGCGGCGAGTGCCGCGGTGGCCCGGGAAAGGTGGACGCCGCCGCCGGCATGGACCAGCGGCGCCTCGGCCTCGGCCAGCAGGCGCGCCGCCTCCTCGATGCGGCAGGCCTCGGGCACCGCCCGGTCGAGCGGGAACCGGCCCAGCGAGGCGCTGCGCTGCTCCGCCCCCTGCACACTCTCGTTCAGGAGATCGGCCGGCACCAGCAGCACCACCGGACCCGGCCGGCCGCTCACCGCCGTTGAGAACGCCATGTCGACATAATCGTCGATGCGGCCGGCCTGATCGATCCGGCGGATCCACTTGGCGCACGAGGCGAACAAGGCGTGGTGGTCGAGCTCCTGGAAGGCGTTCTTGTCGGTCTGGTCGCGGTTGACCTCCTGGACCAGCGCCACCAGCGGCACCGAGACCTTGAGGGCCTCGGCCAGCGGCGGGACCAGCAGCGTGGCAGCGGGGCCGTTCTGCGCGGTCACCACGCCCACCTTGTTGCTGATCCGCGCATAGCCGTCGGCCATCGTGCCGCCGGCATTCTCGGCGCGGTAGACCGCCTGGCGGATCCCCGCCTCGGGCGCCGCCAGGTGGAAGGCGGAGGGCAGGCTCTGGCCGAAGGCGACCTCCACGCCGTGGCGCCTGAAGGCGGAAGCAAGGCGCATGGCCACGGTCTCGTTGCGGCGCATCGGCGAGGCAGCGCTGGCGGGCTCCATCAGCCATCCCTTCTTGTGTGTTATAACGTGGTTGTTATAACAATGAGCGACAGGCACCCTGTCAAGCAGTGGCAGGGACGGGGTTCCATGCAGGGGAGAAGGTGCGGGTGAGCGACCTGCTGCCGATCCGGCGCGAAAGCCTGAGCGAGCAGGCCTACCGGCAGCTTCGCGAGGCGTTGATGCGCGGCGGCTTCAAGCCGGGCCAGCGGCTGGTGCTGCGCAGCCTCGCACGGGAGTTGGGAATCAGCGCCACGCCGGTGCGCGAGGCGCTGTTCCGGCTGGTCTCGGAGCAGGCGCTGAGCCTGGACGAGCGGGGTAGCGTGCTGGTGCCGGTGCTCGACCGCGAGCGCTTCGCCGAGATCCGCGATCTTCGCCTCGAGCTGGAGGGCCGCGGCGCCTTTCGAGCGGCCGAGCTGGCGGACGAGGCGGGGATCGAGGAGCTGGCCGCGATCCACGAGCGGATGCGGCAGGCCAAGGCCGCCGGCGACACCGCGGCGACGCTGCTGGAGAACGAGCGCTTCCACTTCAAGCTGTGCGCGCTTGCCCGCCTGCCCGTGCTCTACCGGATCGTCGAGAGCCTGTGGATGCAGAGCGGGCCGCTGCTCAACCGGCTCTACGAGATGCCGGCAGCGACGCCCCCCGACCGGCACGAGCATCTGGCGGTGCTCGCAGGGCTGCGTGACGGCGACGGCGCGGCGGCGCGGGCGGCGATCCAGCGCGACATCGCCGACAATGGCCGGCTGCTCATCGAGCTGCTGCCCCATGCCGAGGCGGCGGATACTATGATTGAAAGCGCTTGCAATGAACGAGATTGACAATCATGAGCGCAGAAGTCATTGGATCATGAAAGCGCTAACAAAACTGTCCGCCGGCTTTCTGCCGGCCGGATGAACAGGCAGCGGCGCGGCATCAGCGAGGACATCATGGCACGCAAGGTCATCATCACCTGCGCCGTTACCGGCAGCGCCGACACGGTGCGCCGCAGCAAGGCGGTTCCTGTCACCCCCGAGCAGATCGCCCGCTCGGCCATCGAGGCCGGCGAGGCGGGCGCTGCGGTCGTCCACATCCATGTGCGCGACCCCGAGACCGGGGCGCCCAGCCGCGAGCTTCATCTCTATCGCGAGGTGGTCGAGCGGATCCGCGCCAGCAGCAGCAACGTGGTCCTCAACCTCACCACCGGGCCGGGCGGACGGCTGATCCCGGGCGATCCGGACCCGCAGAAGCCGGGGCCCGGCACCACCCTGGCCTCGCCCGCCGACCGGGTGCGCCACATCGAGGAGCTGCGGCCGGAGATCTGCTCCCTCGACGTCGCCACCATGAACATGGGCGAGGCGGCGTTCCTCAACACCCCGGCGCATCTGCGCACCATGGGCCAGGCGATCCGCGCGGTCGGCACCAAGCCCGAGCTCGAGGTCTTCGACTTCGGCCATCTGCGCCTCGCCACCCAGCTCATCGAGGAAGGCGTGATCGACAGCCCGGCGCTGATCCAGGTCGTGACCGGCGTCGCCTGGGGCATGCCGGCCTCACCCTCGGTGCTCACCGAGCTTACCCGCCATCTGCCGGCCGGCGCCAACTGGGCGGCCTTCGGCGTCTCGCGCATGGCCTACCCGATGATGGCCCAGGCGGTGCTGCTGGGCGGGCATGCACGCATCGGGCTCGAGGACTGCCTGCATCTGGAAGCCGGCGTGCCGGCCCCGTCCAACGCGGCGCTGGTGGAGAAGGCGACCCGCCTGATCCGGCTCCTCGGCGCCGAGGTCGCGAGCCCCGACGAGGCCCGCGAGATCCTCGGGCTGCGCGGCACACAGTAAGGACGGGCAAAGCCGGGCCGGGCACGAACGAGAAAACGACCAGGGAAGAGCTGACACGATGACGACAAAGCTGCTGAACACGACCTGCCTCACCCTCCTGGCTGCCGGCCTCCTGGCCGGCCCTGCCGCAGCGGAGCCGCTCAGGATCGCCATCATCGAGCCCTTCTCCGGCTCCCAGGCGTCCTCGGGCGAGCTCTACGCCATCGCCGGCAAGTACGGCATCGAGGAGATCAACGAGGCCGGCGGGTTCAACGGGGCGCCCATCGAGGTGCTCGAATACGACAATGGCGGCACGACCTCGGGCGCCGCCGACAAGTTCAAGCAGGCGGTCGCCGAGGGCGCCCATGTCATCCTTCAGGGCTCGTCCTCGGCCATCGCCGGGCAGCTCACCGAGGACGTGCGCAAGCACAATCTGCGCAATCCCGGCAACGAGATCCTGTTCGTCAATGTGGGCGGCGAAGCGCTGGAGCTCACCGGCGACAAGTGCCAGTTCTACCACTTCCGCTTCACCACCACGGCACCGATGCGGGTGGGTGCGCTGGTCCAGGCGATGAAGGAGGCGGGCGATCTCGGCACCCGCGTCTACTCCATCAACCAGAACTACAGCTGGGGCCAGGACATGGAGGCGGCGATCCGCGCCGCCGCATCCCAGGGCGGCTACGCGGTGGTCGAGGCGACGCTGCACGACGTCAACAAGATCCAGGACTTCGCCCCCTACGTCGCCAAGATCAAGGCGGCCGAGCCCGACACGGTGCTCACCGGCAACTGGTCGAACGACCTGCTGCTCCTGATGAAGGCCACCGGCGACGCCGGGCTCGACGTGCGCTTCGGCACCGCCTTCCTCGACCAGCCCGGCAACATCGCCAACGCCGGCGAGACGGCGCTGGGCCACTATCTGGCGAGCCCCTACAACATCGCTGCCGGCGAGAAGGCCTTCCCCGAGGCCTACAAGGCCAAGACCGGCCACTACCCGATGTACATGGAGCCGCAGGCGGTCAACGGCGTGCGGACCCTGGGCAAGGCTCTGGAAAAGGTCGATTTCGGCGGCGGCGAGATCGACGTGACCGAGATCGCCCTGGCCCTCGAGGACGCCACGCTCGAGACCGATCTGGGTCCTATCACCATCCGCAAGGAAGACCATCAGGCGGTGCTGCCGGTGGTGGTCTCGCGGGTCGAGAAAGGTGCTGCCTATACGGTCGACGGCACCGACATGGGCTTCGTGCCCATCAAGGTCATCCCCGGGCCCGACGCACTCTATCCGGTCCAGGACAGCTGCAGCATGAAGCGGCCGGGCTGACCACCCGCGGGCGGGGCTTCGGCCCCGCCTTTCCCACGCGCTTCCTGCTCGCGTCCCCCTCCTCATTCCCAAGGTGACAAGAATGGCTGCACGTCTTGCGGGCGGCACCGCCCTCGCCATGCTCGGCCTGGCCGGCCTCGCCGGCGCCGCTGCCGCAGAGCCTCTCAAGGTCGGGATCATCGAGCCCATGTCCGGCCCCGATGCCGCCACCGGCGAGCTCTACGTCACCGCCGCCCGCTACGGCCTCGAGGAGATCAACCGGGCCGGCGGGTTCAACGGCGAGCCCATCGAGATCCTGCTCTACGACAATGGCGGCACCGCCGCCGGCACCGTCGACAAGTTCAAGCAGGCAGTGGCCGACGGCGTGCGGGTGATCTTCCAGGGCTCGTCCTCGGCCGCCGCCGGCCAGCTCACCGCCGACGTGCGCAAGCACAACCTGCGCAACCCCGACAGCAGGCTGCTCTATATCAACGACGGCGGGGCGGCGCTCGATCTCACCGGCGACAAGTGCCACTTCTACCATTTCCGCTTCCAGGCCCCGGCGCCGATGCTGGTGGGGCCGCTGGTCGAGGCGATGAGCGAGGCTGGCGAGCTCGGCACGAAGGTCTACTCCATCAACCAGAACTACAGCTGGGGCCGGGACATGGAGACGGCCATCCGCGAGCGTGCCGGGGACGGCGGCTACGAGGTGGTCGAGGCGACGCTGCACGATGTCGCCAAGATCCAGGACTTCGCCCCCTACGTGGCGCGCATCAAGGCCGCCGAGCCCGACACGGTGCTCACCGGCAACTGGTCCAACGACCTGCTGCTCTTGATGAAGGCCACCGGCGAGGCCGGCCTCGACGTGCGTTTCGGCACGGCCTTCCTCGACCAGCCCGGCAACATCGCCAATGCCGGCGAGACGGCGCTCGGCCATTATCTGGCCAGCACCTACAACCTGGCCGCGGGGGACGAGGCGTTCCCCGAGGACTACAAGGCCCGGACCGGCCACTACCCCGTCTATCTCGAGCCGCGCGTGGTGATCGCCGCCCGCGCCTTCGGCAAGGCGCTCGAGGCGGTCGATTTCGGGGGCGGCGCCATCGATGTCACGCCGATCGCCCTGGCGCTCGAGGGCGTCACCCTCGAGACCGCCATGGGTCCCGTCACGATCCGCAAGGAGGACCATCAGGCGGTGATGCCGATCGTCGTCTCGCGGGTCGAGAAGGGTGCCCCCTACCCGGTCGATGGCACCGACATGGGCTTCGCCCCGGTCCGGACCATCCCCGGCCCCGAGGCCGTCTACCCCGTTCAGGAGAGCTGCGAGATGCAGCGCCCCGGCTGAGCCCAGGGCACTCCCTTCCGCCAACCGACGGCGCGCCCGGCCCGGCGCGCCGGCCAGCGAACGGCGATGCTCATGGAATTTCTCGTCGTCTCCGTGCTCAATGGCGCCATCTACGGCATGCTGCTGTTCATGGTGTCGGCAGGGCTGACGCTCATCTTCGGCATGATGGGCGTGCTCAATTTCGCCCATGCCAGCTTCTACATGCTCGGCGCCTACATCGCCTACACCTTGAGCGCGCTCGGCCATTTCTGGCTGGGGCTGCTGCTCGCACCGGTGCTGGTAGGCCTCCTGGGCGTGCTGGTGGAACGCTTCCTGCTGCGCCGCGTCCATGCCTTCGGCCATGCCCACGAGCTCTTGCTGACCTTCGGCCTCGCCTTCATCTTCGAGGAGCTGGTGAAGCTCTTCTACGGCAACTTCCCGGTCGACTACCGGATGCCGGAAGCCCTGCGCTTCACCGCCTTCACCGTCTTCGGCACCGACTATCCCTTCTACCGCCTCTTCATCGGCGGCACCGCCATCGCCATGTTCGCGCTGCTCTATCTGCTGCTCTCGCGCACCCGCGTGGGGCTCGTGGTGCGCGCCGCCGAGCGCCTGCCGCAGACCGCCGAGGCGCTGGGCCACAACGTGCCGCTGGTGTTCATGGGCGTGTTCGGCACCGGGGCGGCCCTTGCCGGCCTTGCCGGCGGGGTCGCCGGCGCGTTCTTCCCGACCAGCCCCAACATGGCCCTCGAGCTCGGCGTCATCGTCTTCGTGGTGGTGGTGGTGGGCGGCCTGGGCTCACTCGAGGGCTCGCTGCTCGCCTCCTTGATGATAGGCCTGTTCAGCTCGTTCGCGGTCGGACTCGACTGGTCTCTGGCCGGCGCCCTCGATGCCGTGGGCCTCGGCGGGTGGGCGCGCGAGATGGGCGGTCTCATGACCACCACCTTGAGCTCCATCGCCGGCTCCGTGCCGTTCCTCCTCATGCTCGTAGTGCTGCTGCTGCGCCCCGCGGGCCTCATGGGCGAGCGGAGCTAGCCATGCGTCGCCATCACCTTCTCCTTCTCGTCCTCGTCGCTCTGCCGCTCCTGGTCCTGCCGCCCTTCCTCTCGCTGGGCCTGCAGAACACGCTGGTCTCGATGCTGGTGGCCGCCCTCTTCGCGGTGAGCTTCAACCTGCTCATGGGCCAGGGCGGCATGCTGTCCTTCGGCCACGCCGCCTTCTTCGGCATCGGCGCGTTCGCCACGCTGCACCTGATGCTGGCGGTGGAGGACGGGCTGGGCGTGCCGACGCCGCTCCTGCCGCTGGCGGGCGGCCTCGCCGGCCTCGGCCTCGGCTTGGTGGCCGGCTACTTCGCCACGATGCGGGCCGGCGTCTACTTCTCGCTGGTGACGCTGGCCCTGGCCGAGCTGCTGCACACTTTGGCCCCGCAATGGGACGGCATGTTCGGCGGCGAGGCCGGCATGTCGTCGATGCGGATGCCCTGGGGTGGCCTCGTCTTCGGCAGCGTCCTCGAGGTCTACTATCTGAGCCTCGCCTGGGTGGCGCTCTGCCTGCTGCTGCTGTGGGCCTATACCCGCACGCCCTTCGGCCGGCTCACCCTGGCGCTGCGCGACAACGAGCAGCGCGTGCGCTTCATGGGCTACGACACCCACAAGGCGCGCCTCGTGGTGTTTGCCGTCTCGGCCATGTTCTCGGGCGTGGCCGGCGGGCTCTTGGCCTTCTCCAACGAGGTCGCCAACTACACCACGTTCGGCATGCCGGTCTCGGCCCAGGTGGTGCTGCACACCTTCATCGGCGGCTCAACGGTGTTCCTCGGGCCGGTGGTGGGCGCTGCCGTCCTCACCCTCTTCGCCTTCTTCGTCTCCGACCTCACCCGCTCCTGGCTGCTCTACCAGGGGGTGCTGTTCGTGCTGGTCATGCTCTACGCGCCGCTGGGCATCGGCGGCATCGTCGAGCTGCACCTGCGACACATGCGCGAGCTGCGCTGGCGGGCGCTGGCGGGACCCTATCTAGGGGCCGCCGTGGCCGGGCTGCTCATCGCCGCCGGCTTCGTCTTCGTCATCGAGTCCCTGGCGGTGCTGTTCTCGAGCGACTACGCGGTCCTGCGCCGCGATGCCGGCGGCCTGCCGCCCTTCCCCTTCCTCGGCACGGAGTGGCAGCCTCTCTCGCCGCTCACCTGGCTGGCGCCGCTGCTCGCCATGGCCGCCGGCGGCTGGCTCGCTTCACGCGCCGGGCGCCGCATCGCCCCCTTGTGGGACGAGGCGCGGCGCGTCCACACCCAAGGCGGAGAGACGGCATGAGCACGCCCGTCCTCGAGCTGCGCGACGTCCACAAGGCGTTCGGCGCCGCCCGCATCATCCAGGGAGCCGAGCTTGCCGTCGCCAGGGGCGAGCGGCACGCGGTGATCGGCCCCAACGGCGCCGGCAAGTCGACCCTCTTCAACCTGATCTCCGGCATGTTCACGCCCAGCTCGGGCGAGATCCGCCTGGCCGGCCGGCGGATCGACGGGCTGGACGCCAACGCCATCAACCGGCTGGGCCTCTCGCGCTCGTTCCAGATCACCAACGTCTTCGCGCGGATGAGCGTGTTCGAGAACATCCGCATCGGCGTGATGGCGCGCCACGGCATCCGCTTCGACCTGCTGCGCCGGGCGGCGGCGATGCGGGCGGTGAACGAGCAGGCGCAGGCGCTGGTCGAGCGGGTCCGGCTTGCCGGCCGCCGCGACACGCTGGCGGGCGACCTCGCCTATTCCGAGCAGCGCGCGCTCGAGATCGGCATGACCCTCTCGACAGGCGCGGAGGTGATCCTCCTCGACGAGCCCACCGCCGGCATGTCGCGCGAGGAGACCGCCCATGCCGTCGAGCTCATGCGTGATCTGACGAAGGACAAGACGCTGCTCGTGGTCGAGCACGACATGGACGTGGTCTTCGGGCTTTGCGACCGCATCTCGGTGCTGGTCTACGGCAAGATCCTCGCGACCGGCACGCCCGCGGAGATCCGCGCCGATCGACGTGTCCAGGAAGCCTATCTCGGCGAGGAGGCCGCCTGATGCTGCTGCAGGTCGACCAGCTCAACGCCCACTACGGCAAGAGCCACATCCTCCACGGCGTCTCCTTCGCCATCGAGGAGCCGGTCATCGCCAGCCTGCTGGGCCGCAACGGCTCGGGCCGGTCCACCACGCTCAAGGCGATGATGGGCCTCGTGCCGCCCACCAGCGGCTCGGTACGGCTGGGCGGCGCCGAGCTCGCCGGCCGCCGGCCCTATGCGGTGGCCCGCGCCGGCCTCGGCTTCGTGCCCGAGGAGCGCAACGTCTTTGCCAATCTTACGGTCGAGGAGAACCTGGTGATGGGCCTGCAGCCGGCGCGCGCCGGCCAGACCGCCTGGACCATCGCCGACATGTACACCTATTTCCCGCGGCTCGAGGAGCGGCGCACCACCAAGGCCGGCAATCTCTCGGGCGGCGAGAAGCAGATGCTCACCATCTGCCGCTCGCTGCTGGGCAACCCGCGGGTGCTGCTGATCGACGAGCCCACCGAGGGGCTGGCGCCCAAGATCGTCCACCGGGTCATGGAGGTGGTCCTCGACATCCAGCAGCGCGGCGTGGCGGTGCTGCTGGTCGAGCAGAAGCTCACCATCGCCCTCAAGGTCGCCCACCAGATCCTGGTGATGGGCCACGGCCACATCGCGTTCTCGGGCTCGCCCGAGGAATTCCGCGAGCGGCCGGAGATCCGCCGGCAATGGCTCGAGGTGTCTTGAGGCGGAGGGCTCTGCGGGAGATCGGCGCCCGCTCGAACCCCGGCCGGCGTTTCAGCGGGCGCCTTGCCTGCCGCGGTCGGTCTGACGGGAGCATTGCGTCGGCCGCGGCAATGCGGTCACGACGGGGCCTGGAGGCCCGCACGGCGCCCGTCCGGGTCCAGACACTCCAGCTTCCCGTCGATCTCGGCCTGGATCTGGCGCCAGACCGGAAACACCGCCGTCAGGAGCAAACGGCCTTCCGCCGTGAGCTCCAGCCGGCGCCCCCGCCTGTCCCCACCCGCCATGGTTTTGCCCGCGAGCCAGCCTGAGGACCGCGTCCACGCGGTCACGCCGCATCTCGTCTGCGCCGGCACTGCCCGCTCCATCACGCTCCAAAAGAGGGCTTTCGGCGCCACGGGGACGATCCGCCTGGCCCGGGAACGACAGAACGATCGCTCACGCCTGTCTGTCCATCGACGGCTCGCCGGTGCTGCTCTTGGACCAGCTTCCCGCCAGCGGCGCCTGGCCCGGCGAGGCTCGGCGGCGCGCCGCTCACGCTCCGGATGCGCGAGGAGGAGCGGCGTGCCGCCGCCCGCGCGGCGGGGCCGAGGTGGGGGATCGGCCGGCCCCTTGAAGGCTGCAGCGACGGGGCAGATCCCGTTAGGACACGGAAGCCGCGGGGCGGGATCATCGCCAGGAGAGATCGTCGATGGGCAGGCGTCCGGCATCGTCGATCACCTGCACGCGGTGCGGCAGCTCGCGGCTCCAGCGCCAGAGCACCAGGTTGAGATCGCGCGCGGGGTCGGCACCGGGAGCGAAGCTGCGCACCCGGATGCCCGCGGCCCCCTGTGCCCGCAGACGCTCCGCCAGAGCCCAGCTCGGCGGAACGAGTCCCCGGCCCGCCAAGTCTTCCCAGCCGCAGGCGAGGCGCACGGCATCAGTCTCCAGAGTGGCCAGCACCCCCGAACCGGTGAGGTCGACAATGTCCGCGCAATCGACCTCGTAGGCGCACAGGGTCAGGGGCTGCGGCTTGAACGGGAAGCCCTGCTGGGCCTCGAGCCATGCCGTCTCGGGCCGGAGCGAGGTATAGAGCGCGGCGCTGCCCGGCGGGTTGAAGCGTCCGCCATGACGGCGTGCGCCCTCTCCCGATTCCGGGGCGTGCGACCAGCGCGGATTGTGGCCCCGGTAGACGAGGCCCTGCAGCCGGCAGGCCGGCAGGCTCAAGCGTAGCCGCCCTCGGCGATCCGGCTGAGATAGCGCTTGACCGCCTCGGCGCGGCCCTCCTTGACCAGATCCTCGGCGGTCTTGTCGCCGAACGACGGCAAGGGCTGCGAACGGTACCAGGCGAAGGCCTGGGGCACCGAGCCCGCCCAGCCCTGGACGCGGTTGATGATCTCCACCACGTCGCGCAGCCGGGCCTGCGTGGCGCGATTGCGCAGCCGCGCCGTCTTGGAGACCGCGTCGCGCGACAGGCCGAAGGCGTTCGCCAGCTCGCCCCTGGTGACGTGCAGCCGCTCGACCAGCCGGTCGGTTGCCACGAGGCCTTCGCCGGTGATCACCTCGACCAAAAACCGTTCCTGCCCCGGCATCGCTTGTTGCCCCACGAAACGCCCTGCATTCCGGACATAATCTAAGGCATTGCCGCGGCGGATCCAAGAGGGACGAGCGGTTCACCAGCGTCCCGACGCCGCCACCGGCAGGCGCGCGTCGCCCCCCGCCTCCGGCCGAAGCGCTGCACCCTCGTGCCGGGCCTCGTGCGGATCGAGGCCGCGCTTCGGGTCCGGGCGCGGGCCGGCCAGGAGTCCGGCATAAGGTGCCGGCGTGCCGTAGAGGAAGCCCTGGATCTCGTGGCAGGCGTGGCTTTCGAGAAATTTCGCCTGCTCCTCCACCTCGACGCCCTCCGCGGTGACCGTCATGCCGAGCGAGTGGCCCAGCCCGATGATCGCCGCGACGATGGCGTCGACGTTGCGATCGACATTGAGATTGCCGATGAAGGACCGGTCGATCTTGAGCTTGTCGAACGGGAACTGCCAGAGATAGGCGAGGCTGGAATAGCCGGTGCCGAAATCGTCCATGGCGATGCGCACGCCCATCGCCTTGAGGCGGGACAGCGTCGAGAGGGTGGTCTCGGTGTGGTTGAGCAGCAGGCTCTCGGTGATCTCCAGCTCCAGCCGGTCCGGCTCCAGGTCGGCGGCTTCCAGCGCCTCGGCCACCATCGCCACGATGTCGCCGGAGCGGAACTGCGCGGGCGACAGGTTGACCGAGACCTTGAGCGGCGGCAGCCAGCGAGCCGCGTCGCGGCAGGCCTGCTGCATCACCCAGCGGCCCAGAGGCTCGATCAGGCCGGTCTCCTCGGCCACCGTGATGAACGTATCCGGCCCGACGAGACCATGGCGCGGATGCTGCCAGCGCAGCAGCGCCTCATAGGAGCGGATCTCCTTGGTGGCGAGATCGTGCTGCGGCTGGTAGTGCAGCACGAACTCCCCCTGGGCGATGCCCCGCCGGAGCTCCTGCTCGAGCTGCAGCCGGGCGTGCACTGCTCGGTTCATCCCCTCCTCGAAGAAGCGGAAGGTGCCGCGGCCGTCGGCCTTGGCGCGGTAGAGCGCCAGATCCGCGCTCTTGAGGAGCTGTGCCGCGTCGGCGCCGTCGGCCGGGAACAGCGCGATACCGACGCTGGTGGCCACGGTGACCTGGTGGCCACCGACCTCGACGGGCACGGCGAGGATCTCCACCAGACGGCGTGCCAGGGTTTCCGCCGCCGCGGGGTGCCCCATGCTCGTCTGCACGAGGGCGAACTCGTCGCCGCCGAGGCGGGCCACCGCGTCGACCTCCCGCACCGAGCCCTGCAGCCGCTCGGCCACCGCCTGCAGCAGAAGATCCCCCACGGCGTGGCCGAGACCGTCATTGACCTCCTTGAAGCGGTCGAGGTCGAGAAACAGCACCGCCAGCATCATGCCGTCGCGGGTCGCGCGCGCCAGCGCCTGGCTCAACTGCTCGTGGAACATGCCGCGGTTCGGCAGTCCCGTCAGGCCATCGTGGTGCGCCAGATAATGGATGCGCGCCTCGGCGAGCTTGCGCTCGGTGACGTCCTGGGTGGTGCCGCGCAGCCCGATCGCCTGGCCATGCTCGTCGGCCAACGCCGCGATGTGCTCGTGGAGGAACCGCTCCCCGCCGCCCGGCAGACGGATCCGGTAGTCGACCGCGGCATCGCCGCCCTCGGCCGCGACCCTGGCGCAAGCGCAGTCGAGCTCCTCGAGGTCTTCCGGGTTCACCCGGGCGAGCCAGCTCTGCCGGTCCGGCGCCCCCTCACCCACGCCACGGCCGTAGAGGCGGAACATCTCGGCCGACCAGTCGATCCGTCCGCTCTCCAGCTCCCACTGCCAGCTACCCAGATGAGCCAGACGCTGGGCCTCGGCGAGACGCAGCTTTTGGACCTCGACCTCCTGCACCGCCCGGCTGGCGCGCAGCATGTAGCGCACGCGGTGGGCGAGAATGGTCCAGTTCAGCGGCTTGGTCACAAAGTCGGTGGCGCCGGCCTCGTAGGCCCGGTTGATGCTGTCGACGTCCTCGAGGCCGGTGATCATCAGGATCGGCGCGTTGGTGCCACCTGGCAGGGCGCGCATCGCCGCGCAGGCATCGAAGCCGTGCATCTCCTTCATCATGACGTCGAGCAGCACGACGTCCGGCCGCAGCCGGGCGAAGGCGGCCACGGCGGGGCGCCCGTCATCGACCTCCTCGACGGCAAAGCCCGCCTGCTCCAGCACCTCGCGGGTCAAGAAGCGGATCATCTGGTCGTCGTCGGCGACGAGCACGAGTGGCTGTTCGCGTCCCGGACGGCTCACGCGCAATGCTCCAGTTCTTCCTCGAGAGCCAGACGAACCCGCTCATAGAAGGCGGCGATCCCGGACGCGGCGGCCGCGGCCTCGTCGATACGGCCGGCACGCGCCATGGCTTCGACCGTCTTGCAGCGCGCTGCGAGCTCCAGCGCGCCGAGATTGGCACTGCTCGACTTGAGCGCATGCGTAGCCTCGACCATAGCCTGCGCATCACCGCTGGCGGCGCCCTGCGCAAGACGCTCGACAAGCCCCGGCGTGCTGCCGAAATAGAGATGGATGGCGCGGCCCAGCACGCTCGGCTGGCCGGGCCGCCGCAGCTCGCGGAGCGTGTCGAGGGTGCGCCGGTCCAAAACGGCCGGCTCGTCCCGAGACTGGCCGGTGGCCGCCACGTCGTCGGCCGGCTCCCCCGCGGCCGGCACGGCAGGCTCGGCCGCCGGCAGCCAGCGCTCCAGCACCGCCCGCATCTCCTCGGCGGTGAACGGCTTGCCCAGATAGTCGTTCATCCCTGCCTCGAGGCACTTCTCGCGGTCGCCACGCAGCGCGTGCGCGGTAAGCGCCACGATCGGCACGCCGGCAGCTCCCAGCCCGGCCTCCCGACGCCGGATCTCGCGGGTCGCCGCATAGCCGTCGAGACGCGGCATCTGACAGTCCATCAGCACGAGGTCGTAGGGGGCTCGGGACAGTGCCGCCAGCGCCTCCTCGCCGTCGCCGGCCACCTCGGCCCGGCAGCCGAGGCTGGCCAGGATGCCGAGCGCCACCTCCTGGTTCACGAGATTGTCCTCGGCCAGCAACACGCGGCCCTGCCGCGCCACCGGCGCCACCGGTACCACCGGCGCTTCCTGCAGGCGTTCGGGCACCGCCGGGGCAGGACCGTCGCCCAGCGCCGAGACCAGGCAGTTATAGAGCTCCGACTGCCTTACCGGCTTGGAGAGGCGACGCCGGATTCCCGCCCGCCGCACCTCCTCCTTCATGTCCTCGAGCCCCATGGACGAGAGCATCACCAGCCTCGTAGCGCCCAAGGCCGGCTCGGCGCCGATCCGCCGCGCCAGCTCGAGGCCGTCCATGCCCGGCATCATCATGTCGAGGATCGCGACGGCGAATGGCCGGTTCTCCCGGACCGAGCGCCGCAGCAGCTCGAGGGCGCGCCAGGCGTCCTGCGCCTGCACCACCTCGACGCCCCAGGCGCCGAGCTGCTCTTGCAGGATCTCCCGGTTGCTGGCGGTGTCGTCGACCACCAGCATACGCATGCCGTGCAGCGTGCCCGGCTGGGCAGGGCGCTCGTCGTCCCCTGCCTGCCGCCGCAGGGTCGCGGTGAACCAGAAGGTCGAGCCCTCGCCCGGCGTGCTGGACACTCCGATCTCGCCGCCCATCAGCTCGACCAGCTCCCTCGAGATGGCGAGGCCGAGGCCGGTGCCGCCGAACCTGCGGGTGGTCGTGCCATCGGCCTGCATGAAGGCGCCGAAGATCCGCTCCTGCGCGTCGAGGGGGATGCCGACGCCGCTGTCGCGAACCTCGAAACGCAGACGCACGCCATCCGGGTCGATGCGGACCGGGTCGACCCGGACCACGACCTCGCCTTGCTCGGTAAACTTGATGGCATTGCCCACCAGATTGACCAGGATCTGCCGCAACCTGCCCGCGTCGCCGGCCAGCGCCGTCGGCACCCGGGCGGGGATCAGGCAGCCCAGCTCCAGGCCCTTGGCGTGGGCGCGACCGGCCTGGATCTCCATCAGGTCCTCGACCAGGAGGCGCAGGTCGAAGTCGATCTCGTCGAGCTCCAGCTTGCCGGCCTCGATCTTGGAGAGGTCGAGCACGTCGTTGATGAGGCCCAGCAGGGTTTCACCGGAGACCTGCACCATCTCGGCGAAGCGTCGCTGCCGCGCGTCGAGCGGCGTGCCGAGCAGCAGCTCGGTCATGCCCAGCACGCCGTTCATCGGGGTACGGATCTCGTGGCTCATATTGGCGAGGAACTGGCTCTTGGTGCGGTTCGCCAGCTCGGCTGCCTCCTTGGCCTCGCGAAGCTCCTCGTGCTTGCGCGCGCGGTCCCGGGCGGTCTCCTGGAACACGGTGAGGGCCGCCGCCATCTCGCCGATCTCGTCGCTGCGCCCGCGAAACGCCAGGTCGATATCGTTGTTGCCGTCGGCGAGCCGCTTCATCGCCCCGATCATCGAGGTGATCGGCCGCACCACGCTGTTGGCCGCAAGCCACCCTGCCGCCAGCACCGCGAGACAGACGATGCCGCCCAGCACCCACACCTGCAGGCGCAGACGGTCGATGCTGGCGAAGGCGACGTCCGCGGCGATCTTGGCTTCCATCTCCCAGAGCGGATCGCTGAGCTGTCCGACCGACGTCGAGTGCAGTCTCTGGGCGAGATAGCCGTCCTGCTCGACGACCCCGTCGGTCAGCCCGTCGATCTCGGTCGCGGCCCCGCCCTCCCCCGCCACGTCCGCGCTCCCGGCGGTGTGGTAGAGGATCTCGCCGGTGAGGCGGTCGCGGAGCACGAGGACGCGGTCGGGGCCCTGTTCCGCCCCGGCCATGGAGACGGACGCGAGCGAGCGCTGCACTGCCGCCCAGTCGATGACGCCGATCAGCCCGCCAATGACGGTCGACCGGTCGTAGTCGGCGCGGATCGGCAACGCGAAGGTGAGTGCCCGTCCCCCGACCAGCTCGGAAGCCGCGACGCGGCCGTGATAGGGGCGGCCCGCCGCCACCGCCTCGGCGAGCGGCAGTGCGGCCACGTCCCTGCCGAGATTGCCGGGTCGCGTCGCCGCGATGATGCGGCCGGTGGATCCGACGACGGCAATCTCCGCAAGGTGAGGGTACTGGCCTCGCAGCTCGGCCAGCTCCTTCGCGATATCACCGCTCTCGTCCTCGATCAGGACGTCCTGCATGACGCGGAGCTTGCTCCAGGTCTCGAGGTCGACGAGCGAGTCGGCGAGGAACAGCTCGAGCCGCGCCAGCGCCTCCTTGTTCACCAGCGCTAGATCCGCACTGATGAAGCCGCGCAGGGCATCGCGGGCCGAATAGAACAGCCCGGCCGAGACAATCACCAGCGGAAGCAGCGCGCACACGAGGAAGAGCGCGACCGCCTTTTGACGGAGCCGCATGGAAAGAAGCCGCCCTTGCTATTGCTGCTCGAAGGCGAGCAACGTCCAGTTCTCGGCTCCTCTGGCAGCGACCGCGAAGGTGCCCTCCGCCGTCGTCACCGTGCCGCCGCGCTCGCTGCCGAGGCGCTCGAGCAGCTCGTCGCGCGTCATGCCGCCGAAGGCGAACTCCTCGAAATAGGCGCCCTGCTCTTCCATCTCGCCCTGCCTGGCGACCGGAATGGCGCGGCGGCTGTCGGCGACCACATAGCCCTCCTGGCTGACTGCGAGCACGAACGGCCCCGTCGCGCCCATGTCGCGGCTCACGATCGCCTGAAACACGTCGAGACCGTGCTCGTAGTGCAGGATCGCTTTCTTGGTGCCGTCCACGACCACCGGGGTGATGTAGGCCAGCACCCACTTGTGGACGTCCTGGGAGATGTAGATCGGGGAGACGTAGACGGTGCGCGGCCGCTGCTCGAACGCCGGGGCGAAGAAGGCATTGCTGGCCTCCTCGGTCGAGAGATCGTGCGCGATGTCCTTGCCGACGATCCGCGAGATCTCGTGCCCGTTCGGGTCGATCAGGCACATCTCCTCGACCTGGAAGCGATCCTGCACCGCCAGCGAGACCTGGTCGATCCGGTGCTTGTGCTTTTCCCTGGCGCCATGGTCGTGCTCGGTGAAATAGGCGCCGAACGCCTCGTCCTGGGCAGCGTTGACAAGCGCCTTCCTGGCCCTGTGATGCAGCAGGTCGAGGATGCCCGCCTTGCGGGCGACCAGGGCCTGGACCTCGGGCACGCCAGCCGTCGCCTCGGCGGCCGCCAGGCTCAGCGTCGCCAACACTGCACATCTCAGGATTCGCCGCATCATTCCCTCGTCCGTCCCGCTGACCGTCGGCCGGACCCAGTCAGTCCTCCCCCGATCATGCATCGCCCCCGTTTAAGAAAGAGTTGCGTCCCGGCGCATCACCCCGGCGATCACCCCGGCCACACTCCCTCAACCAGTCCGCGTATGTTCACGTGGATATTCTCTCTCTGCAATAGCCGAACGCACGCAGCACGAGCCTCGGCGCAACGGGTCGCTCAATAGCCGTCGAGTGCGGCGCCGATGCAGCAGGTGCGGTATCTCGCCGCCTCATCCGGCGCAGGCCCCGGGGCGAGCGGCAGTTTCCCCGCGCTCCGCCGCCCGCCGGCGTCGGCAGGCGCTTGATTTCCGGACCGGCCTATGGCGTCGTCATTCCATTGCAGCAGGAAAGCCACCTCATCCTGCACGTTTTGATTGTCCGCTGCCTGATATGAAGGTTGTTCCATGGACATAGTATCGCTGGGCATGGGCCTGTTGCTGGCCGTCGTCGTCGCGGCGCTCATTCTCCTCGAGGACCCGTGCAAACCCATCCGGCAGCAGGTGCGCGAGCGCACTGCCGAGGAGAAGGGCGACCCGTCCTAGCCCCTCGCCAAGGCGATCGTCTGCGGCGCTGAAACCGCACGCGCCGGCTCTCGGTTGGTGAAAAGCGCCGCGCGAGTGCCCGGCCGCCACGGAGCCCGGGGGTGCCCTTGCCGAGAGCCGCCGACATCGCTGCAGGAGAGGCCGCAGGATCCTCCCGTCCGCTCGTGGAGATGGGCTGGGTGCTGGCGGGCCTGCGCCGGCCGGGCGAGCGGGCGGCAGTCGAGGCGGCCCGCGAGCAGGCGGCGAGCCTGCTGCGCCGGCTCCTTCCCGGCTTCGACTGGCGCCTGCCGGTAGTGACCGTCGAGGAGCTGCCCACGGAAGGCTGCGTCGACCCGGTGCTCTTTCTCGACCGCGCCGACACCGAGCGCGAGGCCCGCGGCTGGGATTTCGCGCTGCTGGTGACCGGCGCCGATCTCAAAGGCTATTTCCGCGGCTTCGCGCTCGCCGCTCCGTCCCGGGCACTGAGCGCCGCCGTGCTCTCCACCGCCCGGCTGGCACCGCAGAGCGAGACCGGCGACGAGGCGCGCCGGCAGATCCTCGCGCACCGGGTCCAGGCCCTCGCCCTGCACATGCTCGGCCATCTCAACGAGATGCCGCACAGCGGGGTGCAGCACTCCTTCATGCACGACCTCGAGGGGCCGGCCGACCTGGACGGCATGAACGGCTTCGACGACCAGGAGCTCCTGTGGCTTGCGGCGACGCTAGAGGCGGTGGCCGATGTGCGCCTGGAGGAGACGGGGCACCGACCGCGCAGCCGGGCGGCCTTCTACCTCCGAGCTGCCCTCCTGAACGGCCGTGGCCTGCTGGACGCGGTCCGGCGGGTGCGGCCGTGGCTGCTGCCACTGCGCCTGGGCGGCCTTACCACCGCCGCCATGTCGGCCCTGCTGGTGCTGCTGATGACGGCGGAGGCATGGGAGCTGGGCGTGGGACAGCCCACCGCCAGCCTGCTGCTGGTGACCCTGCTGGCGCTGGCCTTCGCAACCGCCTCGGTGCTGCGCCGGCAGCGCCTGATCCTCGCCCATCGCGGACACGGCCTCACCGAGCAGCGCGTCGTCAGCAACGTCGCCACCGTGCTGATCGTGGCGGTCGGCATGGCGACAGCATGCGCCCTGCTGTTTGCCACCGCGCTCCTGCTCGGCTTCCTGCTGTTCGACGCCGCGCTGATCGAGCGCTGGACCGACAGCGACGTCGGCCCACTGCCCGCCCGGGCGCGCATCGCCGCCCTCGCCTCGGCGCTCGCCATCACCATCGGCGCGCTGGGCGCCTCGCTCGAGGCCCGGACCTACCTGCGCCACGTCACCCGGGTCGACGAGGAGACGTGAGCGCCGCCGGTGGACCTACTCGGCCGCCAGCGCCGGCTGCGGCTCGATCCTCGCGGCGCAGAACTTGAACTCGGGGATCTTGCCATAGGGGTCGAGCTGCGGGTTGGTCAGCACGTTGGCAGCCGCCTCGGCGAAACAGAACGGGATGAAGACGACCCCTTCGGGCACCGCATTGTCCTGGCGCGCCATCAGCTCGATAGCGCCGCGCCGTGTGCTCACCCGCACCATGGCGCCGGCGTCGAGGCCGAGCCGGCGCAGATCCAGCGAGTTCAGCGAGCAGAACGCCTCGGGCTCGAGCGCATCGAGATTGCTGGCGCGACGGGTCATCGCCCCGGTATGCCAGTGCTCGAGCGTGCGGCCGGTGGTGAGAATCATGGGAAAGTCCCGATCGGGCTGCTCGGCCGGCGGCACGATGTCGGCGGGCACGAGGCGCGCCCGGCCGCTCGCGGTCGGGAAGCCGTCGCCATAGACCACGCCCAGGCCGGGGTGATCCGGCTCGGGGCAGGGATACATGATCGAGCCCTCGTTCTCGAGACGCTGCCAGGTGATGTTGTCGAGCGAGGGCATCGCCTGCTTCATCTCGGCGAACACGTCGGCCGGGCCGGCGTAATTCCAGCCGAGCCCCATGCGCCGGGCGATCTCCTGGGTGATCCACCAGTCGGGCCGGGCCTCGCCGGGCAGCGGCAGGGCCTGGCGACCCATCTGCACCTGGCGGTTGGTGTTGGTGACGGTGCCGTTCTTCTCCGGCCAGGCCGAGGCCGGCAGGACCACGTCGGCGTAGCGCGCCGTCTCGGTCAGGAAGATGTCCTGGACCACCAGATGGTCGAGCCTGGCAAGAGCATCGCGGGCGTGTCGGGCGTCAGGGTCCGACATGGCCGGGTTCTCGCCCATGATGTACATGCCGCGGACACGGCCATCGTGGATGGCGTCGACGATCTCGACCACGGTGAGCCCCGGCTCGGGGTCGAGATCGATGTCCCATAGGCCCTCCAGCCTGCCGCGATAGGCGGCATCGCCGACGCCGTGATAGTCGGGGAAGACCATCGGGATGAGGCCGGCGTCGGAGGCGCCCTGGACGTTGTTCTGGCCGCGCAGCGGGTGCAGGCCGGTGCCCGGCCGCCCCACCTGGCCGCACATCATGGCGAGCGAGATCAGGCAGCGCGCATTGTCGGTGCCGTGCACGTGCTGGCTCACCCCCATGCCCCAGAAGATGATCGCCCGCTGCGCCCCGGCATAGGCGCGCGCGACCTCGCGGAGCGTCGCCGCGTCGATCCCGCAGATCTCCGCCATGGACTCGGGCGTGAATTTAGCCAGATGCGCCCTGAGCTGCTCGAACCCTTCGGTGTGCGCCTGGATGTACTGGGTGTCGTAGAGGCCCTCCTCGACGATCACGTGCATCATCGCGTTGAGCATCGAGACGTCGCCGCCGGGCCTGAACTGCATCATCCAGGTGGCGTGCCGCTTCAAGGCCATGCCGCGCGGGTCCATGACCACGAGCTTGGCACCCTGCTTCACCGCCTGCTTGAAATAGGTGGCGGCCACCGGGTGGTTCTCGGTGGGATTGGCGCCGATCACCACGATGACGTCGGCGTTCATGGCCTCCATGAAGGGCGCGGTCACGGCCCCGGTGCCGATGCCTTCCATGAGCGCCGCCACCGAGGAGGCGTGGCAGAGCCGCGTGCAGTGGTCGACATTGTTCGAGCGGAAGCCGGTGCGCACCAGCTTCTGGAAGAGATAGGCCTCTTCGTTGCTGCACTTGGCCGAGCCGAAGCCGGCCAGCGCCCTGGGTCCGTGCGTGTCGCGGACCGCGGTGAGCCCGGAGGCCGCCAGCTCCAGCGCCTCCTCCCAGCTCGCCTCGCGGAAATAGTCGAGCGGCCTTGCCGGATCGAAGTCGATCGAGCCGTCCTTGGCCACCCCTTCCTTGCGGATCAGGGGGCGGGTCAGGCGCTGGGAGCTGTCGACATAGTCGAAGCCGAACCGGCCCTTCACGCACAGACGGTTCTCGTTGGAGGGTCCGTCGCGGCCACTCACGAAGGCGATCTTGTCGTCGCGGATATTGTAGGTGATCTGGCAGCCGACACCGCAATAGGGGCAGACACTGTCGACCTTGCGGTCGGCCTCGCGGCTGCCGCGGCCGGTCGCCTTCTCGACGATGCTGGCGGGCATCAGCGCCCCTGTCGGGCAGGCCTGGACGCACTCGCCGCAGGCGACACAGGTGCTCTCGCCCATCAGGTCGTCCTGGTCGAAGACGATCTTCGCCAGATGGCCGCGGCCGGCCATGCCGATGACGTCGTTGACCTGGACCTCGCGGCACGCCCGCACGCACAGATTGCAGTGGATGCAGGCGTCGAGATTGACCGCCATGGCGGGGTGCGACCAGTCGGCTGCCGGCTGGTGCGCACGGGCAGGAAAGCGGCTGTCCTCGAGGTCCATCCGCTCCGCCCAGTCCCACAGGCGGCTGCCGGTGTCGTGGGCGTCGGCGCGGGCCGGCTGGTCGGCCACCAGCAGCTCCATCACCATCTTCCTGGCCGAGGCAGCGCGTTCGGAGGCACTGCTCACCTTCATGCCCTCGACCGGCTGGCGGATGCACGAGGCCGCCAGCACGCGCTCGCCCTCGATCTCCACCATGCAGGCCCGGCAGTTGCCGTCGGCCCGGTAGCCGGGCTCGGGCAGCCAGCACAGATGCGGGATGTCGACACCCTCGCGCTTGGCCACCTGCCAGATGCTCTCGCCCGGCTGCGCCAGGACTTCGCGACCGTCGAGCGTGAAACGGATGGTCTCGGTCATGGCATCAAGCCTCCCCGGGGGGCAGAATGAGATCGATCAGCCCGCCGTTGGCCGGCTTGAACGGATTGACGAAGCGCACGCCCTCGAGGATGCGGCCGTCCTGCTGATCTTCCGTGATGATCACACGGCAACCCGCGCGTCTGGCGGTAGCCCACATGAAGGTGTCCCAAAACTGAAGCCCATGCTGCGCGGACACATGTATCGCCCTGTCGAGGTCGGACAGGCTCGACACGGCGACGTCGAACAGCTGGCGATAGCGATCGATCACCGACTGCGCCCGGTGCGCCTCGAAGAGCCGCTTGCGCCGCAGCACGTGAAAACACTCGCACAGGCTCTGGAGAGTCTGCACACAGTCGGCCGAAGCGGCCCGGACGAGCAGGTCGGCAGCCATCTCCTGGCGCGGATCGGCGCGCTGCGCCGCGTAGACCAGGATGTTGCTGTCGAAGGTGACCCGCGTCACTTGTCGAGCCCGGCGAGGCGCTCCTCATAAAGCTCCTCCCTGGTCCAGTCTGCGAGCACGCCGCCTGAAAGCCCGCCCTTGCGGAAGAAGTCGAGGGCTTCGCGCTGGCGTTCCTGCCGCTCTGCCGCAGCTTTGTCGTCGGCGGCGGCAGGCACCAGCCGCGCCACGGGCACGCCGCGGCGCGTGATCACCACCTCCTCGCCGCGCGCCGCCGCGTCGAGGATCCTGGAGAACTGCTGGTTCGCGTCGCGCGCGCTGATCGTCAGCATGGGCTCGAACCCTCTTGTAGGTACATGCCTACAATACCCCCCGGGGCGTCACGCGTTCAAGCCGGCGCCCGGCCGCCCGAACTCCTCGGGGAAGTGCCGCATCAGGGACTTGATGGGGTTGCCGGCCGCCTGCCCGAGACCGCAGATCGAGGCGTCGGTCATCGCGCGGACGAGCTCGTCCAACAGCGGCTCGTCCCACTCCGGCCGCGCCATCAGCCCGACCGCCTTCTCGGTGCCGACCCGGCACGGCGTGCACTGGCCGCAGCTCTCGTCCTCGAAGAAGCGCAGCAGGTTCAAAGCCGCCGACTTCAGATCGTCCTTGTCCGAAAGGATCACCACGGCGTGGCTGCCGACAAAGCTGCCATGCGGCTCGAGCTTGCCGAAGTCGAGCGGCAGGTCGCCCATGGCGGCCGGCAGGATTCCGCCCGAGGCACCGCCCGGCAGGTAGGCGCGAAACGCGTGCCCCCCGGCCATGCCGCCGCAGAACTCGTCGATCAGCTCGCGCACCGTGATCCCGGCAGGTGCCAGCTTGACGCCGGGCTCCTTCACCCGCCCCGAGACCGAGTAGGAGCGCAGCCCCTTCGAGCCGTGGCGCCCCTGCGACGCGAACCAGTCCGGGCCTTTCTCGAGGATGTCGCGGATCCAGAACAGGGTCTCGACATTGTTGACCAGCGTCGGCCGGCCGAAGATGCCCACCTGCGCCACGTAGGGCGGGCGGTGCCGCGGCAGGCCGCGCTTGCCCTCGATGCTCTCGATCATCGCCGACTCTTCGCCGCAGATATAGGCTCCCGCCCCGCGGCGCAGCTCGAGATGGCCCGGCTCCACCAGCCCGGCCTCCTCCAGCCGCGCGATCTCCTTTCCGAGGATCTCGAGGATCGCCGGATATTCGTCGCGCAGATAGATGAAGACCCGTTCTGCCCCCACGCTCCAGGAGGCCAGCAGCGTGCCCTCGAGAAAGCGGTGCGGGTCGCGCTCGAGATAGTAGCGGTCCTTGAAGGTGCCGGGCTCGCCCTCGTCGGCGTTGACCGCCATGTAGCGCGGCCCGGGCTGCGAGCGCACGATCTCCCACTTGCGCGAGGTCGGGAAGCCGGCGCCGCCCAGCCCGCGCAGGCCGGAATCGTCGAGGGCGCGCAGCAGGCCCAGCACCTCCTCGCCGGGCTTTGCGGCATCGGTCGGCAGGCCGCGCCGCGCCCGCCAGAGGGCATAGCCGCCTGCCGCCAGATAGGCGTCGAGATCGGTCCAGGCGGGCATCGCCGGGCCAGTGTCGCCGGCGGCCAGCACGGCCTGCACCGCCCCGAGGCCGGCAGGCTCCACATGTCGCTTGCCGACCATGCAGGCGGGGGCCTTGTCGCACGCACCCATGCAGGGTGCGCGCACCACCCGGACGGCGGCCGGATCGAGGTTCTCCTCCAGCGCCGTCAACAGCGTCTCCGCGCCGGCCATGGCGCAGCTCAGGCTGTCGCAGACGCGCACGGTGACTGCCGGCGGCGGCGCCTCGCCCTCCTTGACCACATCGAAATGGGCGTAGAAAGTGGCGACCTCGTAGACCTCCGTTTGCGCCAGCCGCATCTCCTCGGCGAGGGCTGCCAGATGGGCAGCCGAGAGATGGCCGAACCGTTCCTGCAGCAGATGCAGGAACTCGATCAGCAGATCGCGGCGGCGCGGCCGCTCGCCCAGCGTTGCGCGCACCGCGGCCAGTGCCTCCGGCCCGACCTGCCGGCCCTTCGGCGTCACCCTGCCCCGCCGGCCGCTCCTGCTCGCCTTGTTCACCATCGCCCGACGCTCTCCAGAGCACGTACTACGCGCAAGCCATCCCCCCGAGGCCGGCGCCATGGCGGCCTCGCTGCTCGAAGCGTAGAAGCGATCAGGGTATGGCGCAAACAATACGACGCGGTATCGCCCCATTCGGTCCGGAGCATGATAAAGTATAGCCAGAAGTAATGGGCAGGACGCGAGACGTCCGCGGGGAGAGCGAGCGATGAGCGCGCGCGAGAAGCAGAAGACCTTCAGCGAGGAGGAGGCAGCGGCCCGCCTCGCCGCCGAGCTGCCGCATTGGTTTGTCGAGGGCGGCTGGATCCGCCGCCGCTACCGCACCAGCAGCTGGAAGGGCACCTTGATGGTGATCAACGCCGTGGGCCACCTGGCCGAGGCGGCCTGGCATCATCCCGACATCACCGCCTCCTATGCCTGGGTCGAGGTTCGCCTGATGAGCCACGACGCCAAGGGCATCACCGAGCGCGACTTCGCGCTGGCGAGGAAGATCGAGGAGGTGATCGGCTGGCAACCCGGCCTCGAAGGCGGCGCGCTCGAGGGCACGCCCACCGACGATCTGCGGTTCGCCTACATCAAGCACGACAAGCCCAAGGCCTGAGCGGCACGGCCGCCGGATCGCGCCTTGCGGGTCACTCGGCATCCCCGGGGTCCGGGCCGCTCCCCGTCCCCGCCCCGTCACCTCGGATGGCGCGGCGCAGGAACCCCAGATGATCCTGACCGAAGAACGGCTCGCCCCGATAGATGTAGGTGGGCGAGCCGAAGACGCCCTTGGCGGCCGCCAGCGCCGTGTTCGCGGCGAACTCCTCCTGCACCGACGAGCTCACTGCCTCGGCGCAGAGCGCAGCTCCCGGAACACCGAGGCGCAGCTCGTCGAGAAGGCCCGCGACGAGCTTCTCGTCGGCGATATCGAGGTCGTCGCGCCACAGCGCCTGGAGCACGGCGTGGCTCACGGTGCCGACATCGAGGCCCCGTCGCTGGGCGGCGATCACCACCCCCGAGGGAAGCTCGCGCGGCCCGTAATGGTGCTTCGGGTCGACATTGATCGGAATTCCCAGATACCGGCTCCAGCGCCGGTACTCGAGCTGCGCGTAGCGTTCGCGCACCGGGCAGCGCTCGCGCACGCGCGCCCCGGCATAGGCCCGGTCGGCGGTGTTGGCGCCCTCGATCGGCTCGAGGCGCTCCACCAGCTTGCCGAGATCGACAGGATAATGGACCACCGTGACGCCCAGCTCGTTTGCCAGGGCGTTGAGCCGGGCAGCTCCCAGATAGGTGAAGGATGAACGAACGGAATAGAAATACTCGATCGGCTCGCTGCGCATGACCCCCGCTTCCCGGTTCCGGCCGCGCCCGCCGGACCGGCGCGGACGCCCGACCGTCGCCCGCCCCGGTGCCGGCCGCAAGGCTCTTCCCGCCAACGGCTCCCTTCAGTCCGCGTTCTGTCCGTCCGCTCGGACGTCAGCGGGGTAGGTCAGCGTTCCGTCCGGTGCGATCCTGGCAGCTTCCGTCAGCCGCGCCGGCTCCACCTTGCCAGGCCCGAGAATGTGGCAGACCGTCTCGCCCGTGGCGATCAGGTGGTCGGCCACGATACGCCGGTGGCAGCGCCACCACACCGCCTCCGCGCACATCATGGCGCAGGGCACGGCCTGGCCCAGTTCGCGGAGCCTCGCCAGACCCTCCCGGAAGGAAGTGCCGATGGCATGATCGGCATAATTGTGAAAGCTGCGGTTCTGCCAGAACCCGTTTACCGCCGCCGGCACGTCCGGGCTGGACCCGCGCAGGCCGCCCAGCTCGGCAATCCGCTCGTAGCCGATGCCGGACTGACGCAGCGTCTCCTCCAAGACGTCGGCGTTGAACTGCGGGTTGGTGCGCGAGCGCGGAACGGTCCTGATGTCGACCACCAGCTGGACATCCGAGGCCCTCAGCAGCTCCACGAGCTGGCCGACGGTCCGCGTCGAATGGCCGATGGTGAAGAATGGATGCGGCGCGCTCGACATGCCTGCACGGCTCTTTGATGCCCCTGTCAGCAAACGGGCGACGCTCCCTCCGGCTCCCCCCGGCCCGCAGGCTCAGGCGAAGAGCGCGTTGCTGGGAAGCGGCGGCGCGAGGCGCACCGGCAGGTCGCCGACGGTCGTCGCGCCGGGCTCGCAGCCCGCAGGGCCGATCAGGGTCATGGCGGTGAGGCCGGCGGCGTGCAGCCTGCGGGCGAGGCTCGCCGCTCCGGCCGGGCTGGCGGGTCCGTCACCGGGCAAGGCGCCTACTCCGACCAGGCCCTCGGGGCGCTCGAGGATCAGCGGTGCGGCTGCCAGCATGTCGGCTACCGCAGGCGTGCAGCGCTCCCAGCGCACGAGAATGTCGCGATTGAGCCAGCGCTTGTGGCCAAGGACGGCGCCCCAGAGATGCTTGCTGCGGAGGATCCCGTCGGTGAGCCAGGGCATGGTGCCGCCGAAGTCGATGACATCCAGACCGCAGGCCTCGGCCTGGTCGAGGCCTGCGAGCCGCACCGCCACATGGAAGCCGGCGGCGCGCGCCGCCTGCGGGTCCAGCACCGTGCCGAGGCTCAAGAGACGCAGCACGCCGCGGTCACGCTCGATCAGCACGCCGCCGACGATCCGTCCGCGCTGCTCGATCCACAAGAGCCCGCCTTTGGCGAGGCGGCGCCGCAGCGCCGCGCGCTCCCGCACGATTGCCGCCTCGCCGAAGCGCCGCTCTGCGAAGGGTCGGTACATCTGCGCATAGAAGCGCTCGAACGCGCCCTCCTCGGTGGCCTCGCGCCAGCCGAGACCGGCGGCGTGGCTGAGGCCTGCGGAGCTGCGCACCGACTTGCTGAGAAGCAGGCGCCGGCGCATCTCGGCTGTCGCTGCCCGCTGCGCAACGACCTCGGGCAGGCGCAGCTGCCCGTCAGCCGCCAGATACCGGCCGTAGATCCGCGGCACACGGGCCAGCACCATGTCGATTCCCGGACCGCCCAGCCCGCGGGCGGCTGCCATCGTTCCTTCCGTCCCGAGCCCGACCAGCTCGCGCCCGTGCGGCATGACCCGCTGCAGCCAGAGGTCGATGGTCCTGGAGGCGCCGGCGACGAGCACGGTGGCCGGCCTGCCGGAAGGCGTGAGCCCGCTGATCCGGCGCAGCGGCAGCCTTCGCTCGGCCAGGGGGGCAAAGAGATAGCGGCCAGCGCTCGCCGCCGCTTCCCAGGGGCCGTCGACCCGCGCGCGGAGCGCGTCGAGCGATGCCGCTGCCCTCACGAGCCGGTCTCCAGCCGCTCGAGCAACTCGGCGGCTGTCGGGCCGTCGCTGCCTCGCTCCAGCAGCAGCAGGGTATCGAGGCCCGCCGCAGCGAGCCGCCGCCGGGCGGAATCGCCCGTCTCTTCCTCGCGCGGCACGACCACGGCGCCGAGCCCGCCGCTCAGCCGCACCACCGGCGCCAGGTCCGCGAGGAACCCGGCTACGGCCGGGTTCCAGCGCCGCCAGCCGAGGAGCAGCTCGTGATCGGCCCGTCCACGCTCGACCAGGGCCGCCCCCCACAGACGCTTGCTCTGCAGCACCGGATCGCTCAGCGAGGGCAGGCTGCCCCCGAGGTTGACGAACGGTCTGCCGCAGCGCCGCGCCAGCTCCACGGCGAAGAAGGTGGTGGCGGCAAGCGCGCCGGTGGCCCGCGCCGCCGCACCGTCGCCGGGCGCGCCTATCGCCACGCAGTGAACCTCCTGCGGAGCCAGCTCGACAAGCTGGGCGGCGACCAGCTCCCGGCCCCGCCACACGAGCTGCAGCCCGCCGCGCCGGAAACGCAGGCGCAGGCTTGCCGCACTGCGCGGCACGCTGCTCTCGCCGAACTGCGCCCGGGCGAGCGGCAGGTACATCTCGCTGTAGAAGCGCTGGAACAGCCTGGCGTCGGTCTCGAAGGTCCAGCTCAGGCCGCTGTTCTCGATCCGCCTGAGGTTGGAGCGCACCGAGCGCGCCGCGCGGCCACGCGGCCAGCCCTCCCCTTCCGGCGGCACGGCAAGCCTCGCGTCCACGAGCTCGGGCAGGCGCAGCAGCGCCCGTCCGCCCACGCGCCGGGCAGCCCGCCGCGGCAGCCGTGCCAGTACCAGATCCGCCATGCCCGCCCGGTCGGCCAGACATTCGGCGAGACGTCCCATCGAAGCGGGCGGCAGCGGCTCCACACGCCAGTCGACGCCGGTGCGCCGCAGCATGTAGTCGAGTGACGGCCCCGCCCCCGCCACGACGAGGCGCAACCCATCGGCGGTACAGCCGCGCAGGCCGACCCGCTGCCAGGATACGCTGCCGAGCAGGCCACGCAGCGCCAGCAGCGCCGACGTGGGATCCAACCGTGGCCGACCTGGCACGGCGACCTCAGCCATGAAGGGTCGACCGGGCGGCGGCCTGTTCCCGGCCGGGTGCCGCAAGGCAGCGCGCGAACAGCGCCGCGAACCGCCCGGCAACCTCGTCGGCACCGAAGCTGCGCGCCCTGCGCTGCGCCTCCCGACCCAGTTCCTGGCGGTGGGCCGCATCACGGCTGAGCGTCTCGATCGCCCGACCCAGCGCCAGAACGTCGCCTGCCGGCACCAGCCGGGCAGCGTTGCCCACCACCTCGGCACAGCCCTCCGCATCGGTGGAGACCACGGCGCAGCCCGCCGCCATGGCCTCGAGGAGAACCATCGGGAAGTTCTCGCGCAGCGAGGGCATGACGAACAGGCCGGCGCCGGCATAGAGCCCGGCAAGCTCCTCGCGCGGCACGAATCCCAGGAAGGAGGCACGTACGCCGGCCTCTGCCGCCTGGCGGCGAAGCTCCGGCAGCAGCGGCCCGTCACCGGCCACTATCAGCTCCCAGTCGGTGTCGAGCGCGCCCATTGCCGCGATGAGGTGCTGCAGTCCCTTGCGCTCGACCAGCCGCGAGACGGCGAGAACCCGGCGACCGCGCTCGGCGGCGACGCCGCGCGGCAGCTCGAACGGATTGGGAAGAACCTCGACGTCGAGCTGCATCCGCTGGTCGAGCAGGCCCGCGAGGAACATGGAGGGGCTGGTGACCGCCGCTGCGCCGGCGAGGATGTGGCGCCAGGCGGGGGCGATCAGGCCGTGCAGAAAGGCGAAGCGGTCGGGATTGTAGCCCGGCACGTCCGAGCCGTGCGCGGTGAGCACGTAGGGCAGCCCGTGGCGGTGAAGAAGCGCCGAGGCCACGGCCCCGGTCGGCACCACGAAGTGGCAGTGGCAGAGGTCGTGCCGGTAGCGGCCCAGGAGCCCGGCCGCCCGGCGGTACATCGGCAGGACGAAGCTCGCCTGCTCCACAGCGTTGCTGTAGTGGCGCCAGCGACGGACCCCCGGGACCCGGTGAACGCGGACGCCGCCGATCTCCTCCGTTGCCGGCAGGTCCGCCATGCCTGCCGTCACCACGTCGATCGCGTGGCCGGCGCGCACCAGCGCCTCGCACAGGATGCGGCAGGCGGTGGCGCCGCCGCCGCCGACGGGCGGGTACTCGCAGGTCAGGGTCAGGAGACGCACGCTGCCTCCTGACTGCCGATCCGGCACTCGACGACGCGGAACTTCCGGCCCGGCGGAGGCTCGAGGTCGGCGCACCACTCGACGTCGATGCGCGCCCGCTCGCCGAGGACCGCCCGCAGCCCCGCCTGGATGGCGGCGTCGGCGGACGGGCCTGCGCCTTGGGCGCGCACCAGGAAGCCTTCCGCCGAGCGCTGGATGATCTGGTAACGCTCCAGCCCCGGTGTGTCCTCGATGGCAAGGGTCAAATGGTAGGGCGACAGGCTGCGGCCGCCTGGCAGCCGCACGCAATCGACCAGCCGGCCCTCGATGCGCGCGATGCGGGAGAAGCGGCAGCCGCAGGGACAGGGGCCTGCATCCATGGGCAACGCCAGATCGCCCACCTCGTAGCGCAGCAGCGGCATGGCGTACTGCTCGAGGCAGGTGGTCACCAGCCGGCCTGCGCCGCCCGCACCACCCTCGAGCAACTCGACGATGGTGGTGTCCTCGGCCAGATGGTAGCCGGCATGGGCGGCACATTCCCAGCCGATCACGCCCGCCTCGGTGGTACCGTAGATGTCGTGGATCTCCGGTCCGAAGGTAGCGGCCAGCAGGGCCCGGCTGTGGCCGTCGAGGGTCTCCGCGGTGGTGTAGACGGCCAGCGGGCGGTGCGGCGCCACGCCCACCGCCTTTGCGTGCTCGGCGACCTGGCGCAGAGGCGTCAGGAAACCGTAGAGAATGTCCGGGCGGAGCTCCTGGATCAGCCGCAGCAGTCGCTCGGGCTCCTCCTCGCTGGAAACCTGATGCCAGCGCATCCAGGCGGGCTGCTGCCTTTTGGGCAGACCGCTGATCACCAGCACCTTCCTGCCGAACCGGTAGGGGCCGGCGGCCAGGGCGCGCACGAAGGCGGCCTTGCGCAGCCGTGCGAAATGCGGGTCGCGGAAGATCATGAAGGGCCGGCCCGACGACCCGCTGGTGCGGCCGCCCTCGAGCACATCGCGGGCAAAGACGCTGCTGAGCCTGGCCTCCTCGCCGGCCGCCTGGAGCTCGGCCTTGGTGACCACGGGCAGGTGCCGAAGATCCTCCAACGTGCGGATGTCCCCGGGCCGCAACCCCAGCTCGACGAACCGCTGGCGGTAGAAGGGCACGCTCGCCGCAGCATGGGCCACCAGCGCCCGCAGCCGCTCCTCCTGGTGCCGCCGCAGCCGCTCGGGCGACCAGTGCGTGCCGCGCCGGAGCCGCCAGTAAAGGGCCAGAAGACGGGGCAGGCTCATTGCGGCACCCCCAGAAGATCGCGGTTGAAGGCGCGGACCGCGCTGCCCAGTGCCTCGAGCCTCGACGCCGACACCGGCCCCTGGGCGCGGGCAGTATCGAGCATCACGCAGAGTTGGTCGACAGCGCCCGCCTCGACGAATCCGGCGACGTCCAGCACCCTTTCGGGCTGGCCCAGCAGGTCGAAGAAGCCGTGGAACTTTTGGTTGTAGGCGAGACCCACCACCGGCCGCCCCATGCCGGCGGTGAAGATCGCCGGATGCATGCGGCCAGCCAGCATCAGGTCGAGCTCGCCGCAGACCGCCTTGTAGAGCGCCGCATCCTCCAGGCGCAGCACATGCGCGTCGCCGTCCGAGCGCATCCGCGCCTGCACCGCTGCTGCAACCCGGCCGTCGCCCTCGTGCTCGCGGTCGTAGGAGGGCAGGAAGAGGACGCGGTACCCCCGCTCCGCCACCATCCGGTCGAGGCTTTCCGCCACGAGCACCACCAGGCGGCGGGCCTCCGCCTCCTCGTTCGCCGCATTTCCGCGGAATCGGTAGGCGATCCTGTGGGGAACGAGGCGCCGGCGCGGCGGGAACCAGCGGCGCACCGCGACACCGAGAAGCGGCCTTCCGTCGCGCGGCAGGCCGGCAGCAGCGAGCGCCGCAAGGGCCTCCTCGCGCGGTCGCGGCCGCAGCAGCAGGGCAGGATCGGGCACCAGCTCCACGCTGCGCGAAGAAAGCGGTGCGGCAACCTCGCGCGCCCGGGGGTCACGCACCGAGACGCGTTCCATGCAGGCGAAGGCGAGGCGCGCAAAGAGGCGGCTCGAGGGAGCGGCGAGCGGCCCGACGCCCAGCGCATAGCCGGCTACCCGCGGCGCCAGCAGCCGCATCAGCAAGACGCGCAGCGCCCAGTAGGGCATCTTCACCAGGCTGTCGTCGTCCTGGAACAGGCCGCCGCCGCCGCACAGCACGAGGTCCGCGCGCCGCGCCGCGCGACACAGCTTCAGCAGCCCCGCCGGCCCGCGCGGCAGCGGCTCGATGGCATGCTGGCTGGACCGGCCGGTGACGGCGCTGATCGCCAGCCGCGGCACCAGCGCGTGCAGCTCGTCGACCATCGCCGTCAGGATGGCCCGGTCGCCCAGATTGCCGTCTGCGTCGCCTCCCAGCACAAGAATCCGCATCATCGCTCCGCCCGGCCGCCTTGGAGGGTTGATGAGGCGGCTCGTTGGGCGGAAGATCCGCGAATGTGGGCGCGGCCGTTAGGGGCCTTTCCATGATGGCCACATCATCGTGCGCTTTTCAGCACTGCGGAAGGCGATCATGCGTGGAACCTTCTCTCCATGAGCGCACTCAAGCAGCCACCCGGCTGGGCCGGCGACCGCTCGAAGTCGCCGTTGTGGAAAAAGAGCGACACGGTGCTCCTGCTTCGCCTGCCCGTGGCCCTGGGCCTTTCCTGGATGGTGGCGCCGTCCGGCTGGGACCGTCTCGCCGCCCGCGTCGCTCGCCGCCGCCGGGATCGGCAGCCCGAGCGGTTCGAACGACAGGTCAGGTGGTTGGACAGGATGCTGGACGGCAGGCTGGACGAGGCCGCGCTCGAGCAGGCAATGTTCGGCCAGTCGGCCAACTTCCGGCTGCGCCAGCTCCAGATCCTTCGCGCGCACCGGCCCGGCCGGTGGCAGCCGCCGGTGCGCCTGGAGGGCGCCGAGCATGTGACCTCGGCGCTCGCAGCGGGGCGCGGGGCCATTCTCTGGGTCGCCTCCTTCGTCTTCTCCACGCTTCTCACCAAGCTCACCTGCCGGGCCGCGGGGCTCGAGGTATCGCACCTCAGCCGCGCCTATCACGGCTACACCAGCAGCCGCCTCGGCTGCCGCCTGCTCAACCCGGTGCAGCGGCGGGCAGAGGACCGGTACCTGGCGGAGCGGATCGTCATCCCGCGCAACGGCGCGCCGGTCGCGGCGATGCGCCAGCTCACCCAGCGGCTGCGTGAGAACCGGGTGGTCTCGATCACCGTGGACAGTGAGGGCACGACGCCGCTAGCCGTGCCGTTCTTCGCCGGCACGCTCCGTCCTGCAAACGGCGCCCTCAAGCTCGCCGCCTCCTCGGGCGCGCCGCTGCTGCCGGTAGTCACGGTGCGCCGGCCCGACGGAGTCTTCTGCACCATGATCGGCAGCGCCCTGCCGGTCGAGCGGGGTCGCCCCGAGCAGGGCGCGCAGGCCTTGGCCCGGGCCCTGGAGCCGGCGGCCCTGGCGCATCCCGACCAGTTCTTCTGGCGGGCGCCGACAGTCCTCGGGCCGGAGGGGCCGTTTCCGACGAGCTAGGGCGTGTCATGAATGGCTGGACAGGGGGCTAGGCCGCAGGCGGTTGGCGAGACCGCAGGAGGGCGCTGCGCGCGGCTTTCGCTTTCTGTTCTTCTGTCAGCCGGCGGCGGTGAGGGTTCATCGGATCTTCGGCTCTTTTGGCGATCCTGCTGGCGTGGGAACCCGCCGCCGCGCGTCCCGGCACCGTCCTTCTCCACCATCTGCATGGTTCCCACACGGAAGGTTGAAGACGGGCAAGCGGCGGGAGACGACTGCCGCCTCGGGACCGAACAGGGCAAGCCGTCCCAACCGCGGCCAATCGACCGGAGATGACAGAGGCGGCCGCGGGCAGCGCCTCGCATGGCATCGCCGCCGCGACCCTTGCCGCCTCCTGAGACCGGCCACAGTGGCGCGATCGCCCGCAGCAGGCGCTTGGAGGAGATCGCGAGCGGCTCCAGGCGGCGCCCTACGGGGCGGAACTGGCCTGCGCGGCGCTCGTTACCGCCCCATGCAGCCTCCTCACCCGCGGAGCCACGACATGGCAAAGAAACTCCTGATCGTTCTCACCTCCCACGACCGGCTGGGCGATACCGGCCGCAAGACCGGCTTTTATTACGAGGAGATGGCCGTCCCCTACTGGATCTTCCGCGACGCCGGGCTGGAGGTCGACATCGCCTCGGTCCGTGGCGGCCATGCCCCGCACGACCCGGCGAGCCTCGAGGACGCCGAGGAGGTGCCCGAGGCGGTGCGACGCTTCCGCGACGACGAGGCGGCGATGCGGCAGATCGAGAACAGCCTGCCGATCGATTCCGTGGACCCGCTCGACTACGACGCGGTCTACCTGCCGGGCGGGCATGGCACGATGTGGGACCTGCCTGACTGCCGGCCGCTGCGGACGGTGATCGAGACCGCGGGCCGCCAGGGCGCCGTCGTGGCAGCGGTCTGTCACGGTCCTGCCGGGCTCATCGGCGCCACCGCCCCCGACGGACGGCCGCTGGTGGCCGGGCGCAGGATCAATGCCTTCACCGACGAGGAGGAGAAGGCGATGGAGCTGGACGGGGTGGTGCCGTTCCTCCTGGAAAGCCGCCTGCGCAGCCTCGGGGCCGCGTTCGAGAAGTCGGGACCGATGGAGTCTCACGTGGTCCGCGACGGCAGGCTCATCACCGGGCAGAACCCGGCCTCCTCAAAGGCCATCGGCCAGGCAGTTCTCGACGCCCTGCGCGAATAGCGCCCGACCCACCGGGCCGGGTTCCGGCGCTTTGCGGCTTGCCCACAGGACAATCCACAGAGCCGCGAACAGGGCTGTCCCCCGCGCTGGGGATAACCCCTTTGTCAAGGGCCCGGTCCGGCCCCGCCTCCGGCGTCGGATTCGAGCGAGCGCACGTAGCGCTCCCGGAGCTCTCGAAAGCCCGCAAGCTGGATGCCTTCGGCAGCGGCGAGCTCTGCGAGGGCGGGATCGGCGCAGGCGCGCCAAGCAGCGATGCGGGCCTCGGCCCGCTCGGGCGTGATGAGCTCGATGTCGCCGGGCGCGCTGCAGTGCAGCGCCAGGAAGGTCGTGCCGCGCGAGAGGCCGCCGACGAGCCGGCCGAGGCCGGCCGCGACATCGGGACCGTCGGCTGCCGGCGCCACCTCGAACCGGTCAACGAACAGCGCCTGCAATCCTTCCAGCCGGGCGATCCATGGCGCGTAGTGCTCCGGCGTCGAGCCGCCCAGGCGCAACGTCTCGAGAAAGGCCTCGATGGCGCGCGGCAGAAGAATGGGCAGTTGGTACTCCTCGCCCAGCCGCACATAGGTCTCGATCAGCTCGGGAACGAGCGCCGCGCCCATGTGGGCGTCGAGATGGGTGGGGTCGAGGCCGTTGTCGCGCGCCGTCTCGATCTGCGCGCGCAGCTCCTCCTCGACCGCCAGCGGATCCATCCGGGCGCGCAGCTCGGGCACCGAGCGCCACATGTAGCCGTCCGCGTCGACGAGGCCGGTGGTGCGCGAGATGCCCGTCAGCGGGCGCCAGCGATAGCCGCGCCATTCGCTGGTGAGGGTGAGATGAACGCCCAGATCGAGATCGCCCCGCGCCGCCGCCGTCTCGGCGATCTCGGGAAACCAAGGGCACGGGACCATCACCGAGCCGCAGGTAACAAAGCCGCGACCCAGAAGGTCGTGCGCGGCGCGGTTGACGCCGTGGCACATCCCGACATCGTCGAGATGGGCGATGAGAACCCGCTTGCCGGGCACCGAGCTCATGATGGCCGCCCGTGTCCGGCACGGATGTCGATGATCGCCATGAAGGCGCCTCCTCTTTTCCCGGCCTTTGCCTAGCATGGGCCGGGAAAAGGAGGCCGGGAATCGCCGCAAGAGGGTCCGCGAGTATCGGTGCCCGAGCAAGCGGCGAGCGGGCGGGGGCTCAGCCCGCCGGGCCGCTGCCCTCGAGATCGGCCAACAGCTCGCAGGCGGTGCGGCCGAGGACCGGATGCCGCCAGTCCGGCCAGAGCTCGACCAACGGCAGGAGCACGAAGTCGCGCTCCTGCATGCGCGGATGCGGGACGGTTAGCGCCGGACGGTCGATCCGCCGCTGGCCATAGGCGACGAGGTCGAGATCGAGGGTGCGGGGCTGCCAGCGGCCCTTCTCGCGGCTGCGGTCGCGGCCGAGCTCCGCCTCGATGGCGTGCAGCACCGCGAGAAGCGCCTCCGGCTCCAGCGCGGTCGCCACGAGAACAGCACCGTTGAGATAGGGTGGATGCCACCGCACCTCGTCGTCCGGGTGGACCATGGCCTCGCTCTGCCGCCAGGAGGAGCGGGCCACGACCGGGCCGGCGCGCTCCTCGAGAAGCTCCAGGGCGCGCTCGAAGGTCGCTCGCGGATCCTCGAGATTGGCGCCCAGCGCGATCACCGCCCGCTCGCCCACAGCCCCCTCCCCTGCCCTCGCGCCTGACGCAGCATGGCCATGCCCCAACTTTCCCTTGACGATCCGGTTATCCCCAGCGCGGGGGATTACCCTGTCCGTGAACCTGTGGATGAAGCCGTGGACGAGTTTTCGGGCGTCAGACGGAAAGCCGCGGACGCAGGGCCTCGATGGCAGCCGCATAGTCGGGCTTTCCGAAGACGGCAGAGCCCGCCACCAGCACGTCGGCGCCGGCTGCGACCACCTGCGGAGCGGTCTCCGGCGTCACCCCGCCGTCCACCTGGAGATGGATCGGCCGGCCGCCGATCATGGCGCGCAGGCGGCGGAGCTTCTCGAGCTGCGAGGGCAGGAACCGCTGGCCGCCGAACCCCGGATTGACGGTCATCACCAGCACCAGGTCGATCTGGTCGAGCACATACTCGATGGCCGTCTCGGACGTGGCCGGGTTGAGCGACACGCCCGCCTTGCAGCCCAGCGCACGGATCGCCTGGAGGGTGCGGTCGAGATGGGTCGTGGCCTCGGCGTGCACGGTGATGATGTCGGCACCGGCCTCGGCAAAGGCGCCGAGATAAGGATCCACCGGCTCGATCATCAGATGGACGTCGAACGGCTTGGCGCTGTGCGGGCGGATCGCCTTGGTGATCGCCGGCCCGAACGTGATGTTGGGAACGAAGTGGCCGTCCATGACGTCGAGGTGGATCCAGTCGGCGCCGGCGGCGTCGACCTCGCGGACCTGCTCGCCCAGCCGGGCGAAGTCGGCGGACAGGATGGACGGGGCGATGAGAATGGGGGCGCTCATGCGCTTGTACCTCGGGCGGCTGTGGCTGTGCCGCTGGCTTCGGCATTTGCCCGCCGCCCGTCAAGCTCGCAAGTGGCCGCGGGGGTGCCCGCCGCAGCCCCGGCTAAGGATTCGGCGTGGTCTCAGCCGGCCCGCGGAAGGCGCACCACCACCTGGCTGCCGGTCGCCATCGGGGGGTCGGACGGCAGGAGCACGACGCCGCGGTCGGTGATCCGGAAGGTGGCCTGCGGATAGACCGCCTGGACGTCACGCAGCGCCGGCTCCATCACCTTGGTGCGAAAGACGTTGATGTTGCCCTTGTAGTGGTTGGGCGAGAACTGCTGGCGCAGCTGCTGCCAGGTGATCGGCGGCGTCTCGCGGTCGACCGAGCGCAGCCGGTAGCTGAGCCACAGATAGACGTCGAGCGCCCAGGAGGAGCCCTTGAGCCGGGCGATGGCCTCCTCGGCCAGGACGATCTTGTGGGTCGTCAGATGCTCGTAGAAATCGTCGGAGATCTCGATCTCGCGGACCCACGAGTAGCGCCGCCGACGGCGCGGGCTGATCGTGTCGTCGGCGCCCAGCAGGTTGGTCTGCTGGTGGACGGGCTCGGGCGGGTGGCGCTCGGCGAAGAGCTCGAGACCCTTGACGAGCGCCTGGTCGCGCAGCACCCGGCGCTGGCCCTGGTCCCAGATCATGGTGAACTCGGTCCGCGAGATCCGCTTGGCCTGCTCGTTGACGGCGGTGATGACGCCGCGCTCGCCGCCGGTGATGTTGTCGAAGCCGAGCTTGCGGATCCACGAGGTCATGCTGTCGCCGAGCACGATGTGCTTGGTCTTGTGGCGGATCGCGTAGGTCTGCAGGTAGACCAGGATCAGCCGCGCCTTGCTGCCGTAGGGAAGGCCCGCATAGACCGGGTTGCCCTCGTCGTCCGTGTCGAGCGGCTTTGGTGTCAAGATGAGCTTGAAGGCGCCGTTCTTGAGGCTGTAGGCCCGAGTGGTCTCGCGCGGCTTGGTGTGCGGCAGGGCCACCAGGCAGAAGCCCGAATGCAGCCAGTTCCGCCGCAGATGCTCGCGGGCCATGATGTCGGCGGCCCAGTCGACCCGCCGCTCCCAGTCACAGCGCAGTCGTACGAGTTCCCGGGCATGGGCGGGCTTGCGGGGATCGAGACCGGCCGCCAGCTCCGCCGGCATCCGCTCCCGGGCGCCCTCGTGACCCAGCTCGAGGATCAGGTCGTGAATCTCGGCCATGGGTGTCGGTCCGCAACTTCGCCTGCAGATGAGGCTTGGCCTTTAACGTCCGGAGTTGCAAGCCTTTCCCGGGAGCATCGTGACGAATCTGCGCAGAATGGTTAGCAATCGGGAAAGTGGGGTGTTTGTCCACAAAGGCCCCTTCCCGCGCGCCCGATAGGAATCCTGTATAGGTTATTCTAGGATTCACTAACGATTCTGCGTTCCTGTTTCGAGCATTCAAGCGGGCCGGTCGACACCGGGGCGCTAAGCAATCTGCGTGGATAACGAAAGGTTTCTGCGTGTAACAAAGGATTCTGCGTGGCAGTCTGTGGATCGTTCCGCCCGAGGCAGTCGGCCGGTGTTCCGCATCGGCTAAAGATTCTGCGTGAACACCGAGGCGAATCTGTGCCGTTCCGGCGACACTGCCGGCGCATCCGCCGTACAAGCGCTTTATGCGCATGAGAAATAAGAAAAGCGCTGGTACTGTAGGACGTACCAGCGGCACCATCGGGGATCTGGGGACATGACCGACATCGTGGAGCAGTTCCGGCGCTATGCCGAGCTGTGCAAGGCGGTCCAGCGCAAGGCGATCGAGCTGGAGAATCACCCGGACAAGGTCAAGCAGCTGCGGCGCTTCTCGCCCGGCGAGGTGGCCGACATCCTGGGCATCTCGCCCAGCCATCTTCGCAATCTGGTGCGCATGGAGGGCTTTCCGCAGGGCACCATTGCCGGCAGCTCGCGGCGCAGCTTCACCATCGACGAGATCCACGAGGCGCGCCGCTGGCTGCTCGCCACCACCGGCAATGCCCGCTACGCGCCGCAGCGGCGGCCGGGGCAGGACAAGCTGCAGGTGGTGACCTTCGTGAACTTCAAGGGGGGCAGCGGCAAGACCACCAGCGCCACCCACTTCGCCCAGTACCTGGCGCTGCACGGCTACCGGGTGCTGATGGTCGATCTCGACCCGCAGGCCAGCGCCACTACCCTCTTCGGGCTCGATCCCGACGCCGAGGTGGAGGATGCCACCACCTTCGCGAGCTGGCTGCGCCGCGATGACGGCGCGGGGAGCGCGGAGGCGCGCCGCCTGACACGCCCGACCTACTGGCCGGGGCTCGACCTGGTGCCGGCGAGCATCGCCCTCCAGCATGCCGAGTACGAGCTGGTCGGCCGCCTGCTGCAGCAGCGCGAATATCCCTTCTATCGCCAGCTCGGCGGGTTCCTCGATCTGGTCGGCGAGGGATACGATGTCGTGGTGTGCGACTGCCGCCCCGATGTCGGCATGCTCACCATCAACGCGCTCTTCGCCGCCACCGGTCTGGTGATTCCGATCCCGCCCTCGATGCTGGATTTCGCCAGCTCCGGCGAGTTCTTCCGGTTCATGGCCGAGGTCGCGGCGGACTTCCGCCAGAGCCTGTCGTCGAGCGCGCTGAGCTACGACTTCGTGCGCATCGTGACCACCAAGTACAAGTCCACCGACCGCAACCAGACCGAGATCGTGAGCTGGAAGCAGGCCTTGTTCCAGGAGGCGGTGCTCAAGGAGCCGATGGTCGAGACGGCGCTGGTGGACGCTGCCGGCATCGTCAAGGAGACCCTCTACGAGTACGAGCCGGGCGGCAGCCGGCGGACCTACGAGCGGGGGCTGGCGGCGATGAACCGGGTCAACGCCACCATCGAGGCCGAGCTTCTGGCGGTCTGGGGCAGGCCGCGGACCCGCACGAGGGAGGCTGCATGATGCGGCAGACGGACAAGCGCGCGGCCCTGTCGCGCTCGGTGCTCGATCTTGCTGGTGCAGCGGCGCCGGCGGCACCGGCGAAGCCAGCCGAGAAGCCCAGCGCCGCCGGCCGCGGCATTGTCGGGCAGGCGCTCGACGTTCACAAGCAAGGCCTCCTCGAGCGGGTGGCCGAGCTCGAGGCGGCGCGCTCCAGCGAGGAGGCAAGCGGCGTACGGCTGGTCGAGCTGAACCCCGCACAGGTGCGCGAGCGCCTTCCTGCCGACCGTGACGGACGGGCGCTGCGCGATCCTGCTTTCGAGGAGCTCAAGGCGAGCATTCGCGACAAGGGCCAGGACACGCCGATCGTCGTCCGCCGCGCCGGCCCCGGCTACGAGCTTGCCGCCGGCCGCCGGCGGCTCGCCGCCTGCCGGGAGCTGGAGCTTCCGGTCCTGGCGCGGGTCATGGACCTCGACGACGACGCGATGCTGGCGCTGCAGTATCGCGAGAACGCCGAGCGTGCCGACATCAGCGTGTGGGAGCGGGGCCGCTGGTTCGCGCGGCTGGCCAGCGAGCAGGGGCGCAGCACCACGCAGCTCGCCCGCCTGTTCGGGATCTCGCAGCCCTCGATTGTCGAGTATCTCAAGCTCGGTCGCCTGCCCGAGCCGCTGATCGGCCGCCTCACCGACCCGCGGGAGCTCAGCCTCAGCGACGGGCGCCGGCTTCACGCGGCGGCGAGCGGCGATGCCGCCGCCCTCGAGCGCATGGTGGTGGCGCTCGACGCTGCCGAGGGACTCACCACACGCGAGCAGCTCGCGCGTGCCCTCGCCGCGGCGGCGGGCAAGGCCCGGGCGGCGCCAGTGCCCCGCTCGTCGCTGCGCGGCCGGGTAGTCGTCGACGCCAGGGGCCGCAAGCTGCTGACCATCACCCGCAGCGGCAATCAATGGATCTACCGCTGGGCGCCGGAGGTCGACGAGGCCACGGTGAGCGCCATGGCCGACCGGCTGGCAGCGCTGCTCGGCGACGAAGGCGGCCTATCAGAGCACTGATAGGCCCCGCGCCGTCCCGCTTATCAGTGCTCTGATAGGCGGGCCGCGCCCCCGTTCGAGGCCCTTTGTCGGCCTGACCAACCCTGGATCGACGCCTTTCCCGAGCGCAGGGCAACGATGCCGTGCCGCCGGAACGCACCTCCCGCCTGAGGGGGAGCGCCCGTGCGAGGTCCTGGGCGCAGCTTTCCCCAATGCCCTCGCTGCTGCTTGTCGGCGGTGCCCACTCACCGCCTGCTCTGCTTTCCCGGCTATCATGCCAGGGTCGGTCTTCGCCGCCGCGGCGACCTCCGGCGCTCCCCCTCCTCCACGGTCCGCGACCATGGGGGACGGAGGGTCGATAATGGGTAGTAGGGGCGATGGTGGCGGTTCGTCGACGATGAAGCGCGGGAGCTGCCTGGCCGGGGACCTCCTCGCGTGCCCCTCGCACCAAGCCCCTGCGAACGGCACCGTCACCAGGAACCTCCGGCAGAGCTGGCGCTGATGGCTCGCCAGGCCGCTGACAGGATCGGTCTTCCTGCAGAACCGCTCGGGAAGACCGCGCTGCCGGGAGGGCTGGCAATCTCCCCGGCGCTGGAGCTCGTCCCCGCGGGGTTTCAACATTCGAGCGCTGAGCAACCCGACCAGAGCCCGCAGGGCGCGACGGTGACGGCCGCTGGTGCCTTCCGCGACACGGCCGCGGGAAGCCCAATGCCTGGGCCACGCACCAGACACACGGACGGAGAGGGAGCGTCGATCGCCGCGCCGCCCCTCCACCAGAACCGTCGATCCCTTGGTTCGGCCCAGCGCTTCAGCCGGCCCAGCCGATCCGTGGACGCTCCGCCACGGCAGAAAGGCCGATCACCGGGCGCCGAGCGCCGTTCTTGCACCCCCAGAGCATCGAGAGGCGACAGCGACGTGACCGCTCCGCCCCAGCATCTCCGGCGGTCGCAGACTTTCTTTCGGGACTTCGTTGCTCAGGCAGGCCGATCATCCGCCCCACGCCGTCCACCGTATCTCCCGGCTCCGGGCCGACATTAGCCGGGAGCGGGCCGGCGCGGAGCCGGGGGCATTCGAGATGCATGCGCCGCGGGTGGGGATGCTCGATTCATCATCGCGGCCGGCCAGAGGCCTCCGTCGCCGGCGGAGGCGCCGGGTAGAGGTCAAGGAGCTACCCGGGCACAGCACCCCGCTCGGTTCCGCCGGGGCCCCTGCGCCGCGAACGGCCCGTTCGGCGGATCCTCATCTCTTGCGGCAATGCTCCCGCTGCGGGAAACCGCCCCGAGCCTCCTCTGAGGTGCGTCCATGCCGCCCTTCAGGGGCAGGACACGTGAACGGTTACCGAAGCGTGGCCGGCCCGAGATCGGCGGTGCAGGCATGAGGCCTTGTCTGCCAGCCGGCCCCGACACGCCCCCTCAAAAAAAGAATGACCCGCCCGCGCCGCCTGCCACCGCGCCAACGCCCTGACCTTGGGCCGCCCTCTGACATGAGGCGCCGGGCCGCTTGCCTGCCCACGCGGATTTCGACGCCAGAGAACCCGCCCATCCGCCGCATTCCCGTCTGCGCCATGCGGTGTGGTGCCGAGCTGCGCAGAATTGTTAGCCGCTTCCTTCCGGAAGGCGGAACCCGGCGCCACCGGGCACCGTGCCGGACGCCGGCGCCTCCTGCAGCGCCGAGCCGGCGGCAGCCGGCAAGGCCTGGAGATGGACACAGCGGCGCCGCTCGCCACCGGATTCGTAGCGGCTCCCGATCTGCCAGAGGCCTCTGCCGCAGACGAATGCCGCACGCCGTCTCTGGGCTGTCGACGGGTGGCGCAGGACCGGGGTTCCGGTGCCGTGCAAGGCGCTGCGCGCGGCCAGGTTTATTCGCCTTTCGGAGTCGCCGGCGGTGTCTGGCGGGCAGGGCACCATTGGCGCCACTCATCCTGCCATCGCTCATCTTTGGTCGACCGTTACCCTTGTCATCTTCGGATCCTGCTGAAGGAAGAGCCGCAGGGCGAGCGTGGCGGCAGACGCCCCCACCAGCAGGATCGCCGGAAAAGCTGAAGATCCGGTGAACCCTCACCGCCGCCAACTGAGAGAAAACAGCAAAAGAAAGCCGTGCGCAGCGCCCCTACCTCGATCCCGTTGCCCGCCCGAGGCAGCGGCCCCGCCATGGCCCATCTATCGAAGACGCGCTTCACGCGTCGGCCGGCTCGCGGCTCTTGAACTTCCGGTAGGCGAACGCCGGCGGCTCGCCCGTCGCCTCGCCCTCGGCCAGCTCGCGCAGGAGGGCGTGATGGGGCGAGAGCTCGCAGGCAGGGTCCGTGGCGGCAGGATCGCCGGTCAGCAGCATCGCCTGGCAGCGGCAGCCGCCGAAGTCGATCTCGCGGCGCTCGCAGGAGCGGCAGGGCTCGGGGAGCCAGTCGGTGCCGCGGAACCGCTGGAAGGCCGGGCTCTCCTCCCAGATCCAGCGCAGCCCGCGCTCCTGCACGCTCTCGAAGCGCAGGCCCGGGATGGCTGCGGCGGCGTGGCAGGGCATGACACGGCCCGAGGGGGTCACGTTCAGCACGTTGCGGCCCCAGCCGCCCATGCAGGGCTTGGGGCGGCGCGCCCAGTAGTCGGGGGTCACATAGTCGATCACCAGCCGCCCCGCGAGTGCCGCCTGGGCCTGGTGCACCGTCGCGGTCGCGGCCTCCATCTGCGCCCGGCTCGGCATCAGCGCCGCGCGGTTGCGCAGCGCCCAGCCGTAATACTGGACATGGGCTACCTCCAGCCGCTGCGCCCCTGTCTCGAGCGCCAGCTCGATCATGCCCTCGAGCTGGTCGAGGTTCTGGCGGTGGACCACCGCGTTGACCGTGAGCGCCCTGCCCGCCCTGCCGACCGCCCTGGCCGCCGCCAGCTTTCGCGCATGGCCGCCCGGAAAGCCGCCGATCCGGTCGGCCAGCTCCGGCTGCGCTCCCTGGAAGCTCAGCTGCACATGGTCGAGACCGGCCTCGCGCAGCGCCAGCGCCCGCGCCTCGTCGAGGCTCACGCCCGAGGTGATGAGGTTCACATAGAGACCGGCGGCGCGGGCCCCGCGCACCAGCTCTGGAAGATCGGGGCGCAGCATGGGCTCGCCCCCCGAGAGGTGGAGCTGCAACACACCCAGCTCGCCGGCCTCCTCGAAGACCCGGAGCCAGTCGGCGGTGGCGAGCTCGTCCGCGCGTCGCTCGAGCTCCAGCGGATTGGAGCAGTAGGGACATTGCAGCGGGCAGCGGTGGGTCAGCTCGGCCAGCAGCCCCATCGGCGGCTCGGTCCAGGGGGAGCGGCTTTTGGCATCGTCCTGCCGCCGCTCGCTCGTGTCAGTCATGGGCAGCCTCCTTTGCGCTGGTCCGCAAGTAGGCTCGTGCGATCAGCTCCGCCAGCATCGCCTCGACATCAGCCCGGATCGCCTCGCGCGGCGCCTCGTACTCGTCCGCCAGGAGATCGAGAATGGTCCCGAACCGCCGGTCCGGACCGAGCCGTGTCAGCACCGCCATGGCGACGGGGCAGGGAAAGAGCACCCGTTCGGGCGCCAGCAGCACCCAGCGGTCGCGGCGCCGGTCGTGCTGCAGGCGCACCCACGGCTGGAGCGCCAGCACGGCCTCCTCGTCGATCCGCCTCATGACGCCGCCCTGCCCGTCATGTCCTCCGGCACGAACGCTCCTGCCGGGATTCCGCCGCCCAGCACATAGGCGTGGTGCAGCGCGTCGAGCTGGGCCCAGAGCACGTCGCACTTGAAAATCAGGGCGTTGCAGACGGCTTCCCGGCTCTCCGGCGAATCGGCATGCTCCCTGACGTAATCCAGCGCGAATCCGGAGTCCCGCGGCGCCTGCGTCAGGCGGATTCGGAAGTACCCCATCATCGATTCGCTGACGAAGTCGTAGCCCGCCAGCATGCCAGGAATTCGTTCCGCATGAATCCCCGGCGCGAACAGTTCGGTGAGCGAGCTTGCCACGGCCTCGAGGAGCGAGCGCTCGGCCACGAAATGCCGGTAGGCATCCACCGCGAAGCGTACAGCGGGCAGGATTCCCGTCTCGCCGCCCACATAGACCGGGTCCAGTCCCAGCCCCTCGCACAGCCGCAGCCAGCGCTCGATGCCGCCTTCGCCGCCTTCGCGCCCGCCCGGCGCACCGTCATGGTCGAGGATCCGCTGCAGCCATTCGCGGCGCAGCCCGGGGTCGGTGCAGCGGGCGAGAAGGGCCGCGTCCTTCATGGGGATGCGGCTTTGGTAGTAGTAACGATTCAGCGCCCACGCCTGCACCTGTCCCCGGTTCAGGCGGCCGCCGTGGAGCAGGCGGTGGAAGGGGTGGAGGTTGTGGTAGCGCTCCGCCCCGATCTCGCGCAGCGCCTTCTCGAGCTCCTCCGCACTCGCCAGTCCTGCATAGCGCCTCATAGGCGGATCTCCATGCCGTCCTGCGCCACCTCCCAGCCCGACGCGGCAAGCTCCCTGCGCTCGGGACTGTCGGCGAGAAGGGCGGGATTGCTGTTGTTGATATGGATGAACACCCGGCGGCCGATGGCGGTCTCCGCCAGCCGCGCTACCGCACCTTCCGGGCCGCTCATGCTGATATGCCCCATCCGGCGGCCGGTCTTGCGGCCGAGGCCCTGGGCGATGAGCTCGTTGTCGCGCCACAGCGTGCCGTCCATGAAGAGCAGGTCGGCGCCCGCGATGCGCTCGACCAGCCAGGAGGGGAGGGCGGCGCAGTTGGCCAGATAGACCAGCCGCGCGCCGCTGCACTGGATCTCGAGGCCCAGCGCGTCGCCGTCGAGCGCGCCGGTATCGAGATCCTCGCTCCGGCCGTCCTCGAGATAGAGCGGCAGCTTGCCGGGCACCGCGAATGGTACGACCACCAGCGGCCGCGTTATCTCGTTGGGCTCGTCGACCGCCAGAGGCAGGCGGCGGACCAGTGCCCGGCTCAAGACCTCGAAGATCGGGTTGGCGTCCAGCGTGCGCAGCACGCGGGGATGGGCGAGGAGGTCGAACGCCGTGCCCTCGCGCAGCGACAGGAGCCCCGCCACGGCATCGACGTCGCCGTTGGTGAGGAGCACCGCGCGGATCGGCGAGGAGCGCCCGGGGAGCCGGGGCTGTAGCGGCGGATTGGCCTCGATCTGCTGGCGCAGGTCGGGCGAGGCGTTCACCAGGACCCAGCTCTCGCCGTCGGTGCTGAGCGCGATGGAGGCTTGGCTCGCCGGCAGCGCCGCCGGGTCACCGGCGCGGGCCCGGCGCGAGGCCGGGCTGCCGTCGTTCCACTGCGGAAAGCCGCCGCCGGCCGCAGCACCCAGCACCCGCACGAGCAGGCGCGGGCCGGCACCGCGACCGGCGGCCATGCCGATCGCGATCAGGCTTCGGCCGGCAGATACATCGTCACTTCCATGCCCACCGGCGTGGAGGTGACCTTGGGCGCGCTCCAGCTCTTCTTGGTCTTCATGGTCGGTGCTCCCTGTCAGCGCCGGCCGGTCCATCGGCCAGCACCCGCTACTGTGCCAGACACCGCGCCTCGCGCAGGCTTTGGCTGCCATAAGCGCGGCCTATGGCCGGGCGCGCCGATCACGGCCGGGCAGGGGCGGGGTCGGCTGCCGCGCGGAGGAAAGGCGGCGGGCTGGGCAGTGCTGGCGGCTGGAGAGCCGCCCCCGCTCTCTCGAGGGCGGCGATGAAGCACTGCCAGGGCTGCACGCGGCGATATTGCGGCGGCACCAGCGCCACTATCGGGCGCTCGAGGCCGGGGGCCGGGTAGAGCTCGACGTCGAACAGCAGGCGCCCGTTCAGCCGGGTGGTGAGCAGCGGCACCAGCGCCACCCCGAGGCCGGCCTCGACCATGGCAAGGGCCGATTCGTAGGTCCGGCAGGTCGCGACCGTGGTGTGGCGGGGCAGGGCCCGGCGGTACCATTCCTCGATGCGCCGGTTGTGCAGGTTGCCGAAGTTGAACTGGATGCAGCGGTACAAGAGCCGCTGCTGCTCGCTGTCCAGCTCGCGCTCCGGGTCGCGTATGGCGGCCAGGTCCAGGCCGCGTGGCACTGCCAGCGCATAAGGGTCCTGGGTCAGCTCGATCCGCGAGAACGACACCCTGTTGCCGGGCAGCGAGTAGGAGGACAGGAGAGCAATCTGGAGGTTGCGGCCGTAGAGCTGCTCGAGCGCCTCGGCCGGCGCCAGCTCGTGCACGTCGATCTCCAGGTCCGGCAGCTCGCGCAGCGCCTCGCGATAGGCCTGGGGGAGCAGGCATCGGGCCAGCGATGCCAGGGCACCGACCGCGATCCGCCCGCGCCGGCCCAGCCGGAACTCGGCGAGGCCCGCCTCCGTCTCGTCCACCTCGGCCAGGATGGACTCGGCCCGCCGCAACAGGAAGTGCCCGGCGTCGGTGAGCACGAGCTGGTTGTTGATGCGGTCGAACAGCCGGCCGCCAAGGCTGCTCTCGAGCCGCGCCAGCTGCTGCGAGATGGACGGCTGGGTGAGGCCCAGCTGCTTGGCGGCGCGGGTCAGCGACGGGCTGTGGGCCACCGCCCAGAAGATCCGCAGCTGGTGGAGATTGAGCATCCCGCCCCTCCGCACCGCCCGCCGCCGCTATGGCGGAACGCCTAGAAACACTCGAACTCGGCCTCGATCTGCGCCTTGCGCAGCCTGTCCACCATCTCCTGCGCCCAGGGCGAGGTGCGGAACATGGTGACCTGGTCGTTGCCGCTCGGCACGAGCCGCATGCGCAGCACCGTCTCCGCCTTCACATAGTCTTCCCAGGGGACCTCGCGGGCGACGTGGTCGATGGAGCAGGAGCAGCGGCGCAGCGCCTCCTGGGTCGAGCCGTTGGTCGCCATGCAGCCGAAGACATAGTCAGCCACCGCCTCCGTCGGATAGTCGGCGGGGGCGGCCCCTGCGGTGCCCGGAAGGGCAAGCAGGGCGCCGGCCAGAAGCGCCCGCGTCAGCCGTCTCATCGCTCCATTCCCTTGAAGGTCATGCTCTTTTCGAGCAGCAGCTCGCCGGTGAGCGGATCGGGGGTCGTGGCGGCGATACGGTAGAGCCCGCCCGGGATGCCGTCTGCCACCACGAACTCGTAGATCTTCTCGCGAAAGCCCGGGAAGCGCGCGATGTTGGGATCGTTGCGAAAGGGCCGGATCCGCACGCGCGTCGCCGCGAGCTCACGGCCGTCGAGCTGCACCGTCACCGCCTCGGCCTCGGCCGGCGCATTGAAGGCCTTGCGGATCTGCTGCTGGAAATAGAGCGGGGCGCCGCCTGTGCGCCTGCCCATCTCGTTGACGTCACGCTGCAGGAACACCAGGACCAGCGGATTCTGGCTGCTCGCCGCGACAGGCCCGAGCTCCCGCCTGGCGTCCCCCGAGGGGATGTCGAACCAGATCTCCTTCTCTCCGGCTGCCGCCGCCGCGCGCACCTCCATGAGCGCTTCCTCGGCCGAGGGCATGGCCGCGTCCTTGCCGCGGGCCTCGACGCGGTAGTGGAGCCTGGCGGGGGCTGCCAGGCCGGCCAGCAGCCCGCGCTCGAACACCAGCTCGGTGACGGTGCTCCCGGCTGCCGGGGCGACGACGGCGCCATGCAGCAGCACGGCCGCGGCAAGGGCGATGGCGGGCCACCTCACGGCAGATTGGCCGCCATCATGCGCCCGAGCGCGAAGGCACGCTGCTCCAGGAGTACCGGCTCCTCGCAGAGCTGACGCAGGAGCGCCTGGCGGTCCTCGTAGACCCGCAGGTCCCAGTCGCGCTGCTCCTTGCGCTCGGCCAGCTCGGGCGGCACCTCGCTCCCGCGACCCGGCGGCAGGCCCTTCAGCCCGTGGCTCTCCTCGGCGATCCGGGTGGCCAGCGCCTGTTGGCGCTGCGCATAGCGGCGGATGCCCCGGATCATGTCGGCGCGGGCACCGTTGATCAGCTCGAGCACGCCCTTTGCCAGATCCGCAAGCCTTGCGGCGCGCTGGTCCGCCGGCACTCCGGCGGCGAAGGAGGCAATCGCCTCGCCGGCCGCGTCGAGCGGCATCTTGCGACGCGCCAGCTCGAGGGCGAGGCTGGCGGTCTCGGGGTCCGTCTGCCATCCATGGCCGGAAGCGGGCGGCCCGCTCCAGACCTGCCCGAGCGCGAGCTCCGGCACGAGCCGCTGGACACAAGGCCAGTCCGGCGTGACGGCCTGGCCGAGGGCAGCGCCCGTCGGCAGGGCGAGCAAGGCTGCCGCCAGGAAGCTCGCGCAAAGACAGCGTCTCATGCTTTTCCCGTCATTCCTGCTCGCGGCCGCCCCGAGACCGGGGGACCGGCCCCCCATGCTCTGGTAGGCGTGCCGCGGGCTGCCGGTCAAGCTCGGTCGCCGCAGGCGCCGGCCGCGTCAGTCGCGGACCGCCACGCCCCAGGGAAACCGGCCGACGCCGATCGAGCGGAGCACCTTGCGCGCCTCGACGTCGATCACCGAGATGTCGTTGCTGACCCCGTTGGTAGAGTAGATGAAGGCCTCGTCCGGGCTGAAGGCGAGCTGCCAGACACGCTGGCCGACAAGCAGATAGTCGAGCACCTCGTAGGTCTGCGCGTCGACCACCGCCACGCGGTTGGCGGGTCCCAGCGCCACGAAGGCAAGGCTGCGGTCGCGCGTCACCCGCACGCCCACCGGCTGCACCGCCTCACGCGGCACGCCCTGAACGCTGAAGGCGATCTTGTGCGTCACCCCGCGGGCGGCGGCGTCGATCACCGAGACGGTGCCGCCGATCTCCGCGCTGACCCAGACCTCGGCGTCGTCGGAAGTCCACTCGGCGAAGCGCGGTCGCTGGTCGACCAGGACATTGTCGGTGATCTCGAGGCTCTCGCTGTCGATGAAATGCGCCATGTTGGTGGTCTCGGAGGTGTTGACGACCCACCGCCCGTCATGGCTGACCCCCATCCCCTCGGGCTCCACCCCCACCGGGATCTCCGCCACGACGTTGCGGCTGGCGACGTCGACCACCGTCACCATGTTGTCGTCCTCGTTGGCGACGTAGATCAGGCTGCCGTCTGGCGACAGGTCGAGCAGCTCGGGATCGGGGCCGGAAGGAAGCTGGGCCACGATCTTGCGGCTCTGCGTGTCGAGGACCTGGATGATGTCGTCGTCGGAGGCGCAGATGTAGAGGTGCCGGCCGTCCGGGCTTAGCGCGATGCCTCGCGGCCGGTTGCCGACCGGCACCGTCGCGCTCACCTCGAGGCTGGCGCCGTCGATGATGGTGATGCTGTTGCCCTTCTCGTTCGAGACGTAGATCTCGCGGGCTTCGGCGGCGGCACCGGCCAGCAGCAGGGCCATCGCGGCCACGGGCAGAGCGCGCTTGGTCATGGTGCCTCCTCGGGGTTCAGCCGGCAGCGGCTCTCGGGCTCGTCATGGCCCAGCGTATCGAGCGGGGTGCGCCGGTGCAGGAACTGGTCCTGGGGCGACACCGATACCAGCATGCGCGGCGTTACCAGGAGGATCGGCTGGCGCATCTGCTGGTTCCAGCTACGAAAGCTCAAGGCCTGGCCCTTGAAGGCGCCGAGCTGGAACGCGTCGCTCAGGAGATAGGCGCGCAGCTCTGCCGGATCGGCGCTGCCGGTGCGGGTTACCGCCTCGCCGAAGGCGCGCACCGCCGTCCAGGCATTGTAGTCGCCTTCTGCCATGGGCCGTCCGGCGAAGGCCTCGAAGCGGCGCTGGAGCTGCGTTCCGCCCCACTGCTCATGCACCCGGCTCCACGCGCTCGGCACGAGGCCGGCGCTGCCCGCGACCGGTCGCGGCAGCCAGCCATTATAGGGCAGGTACTCGGCGAACACGTCGGATTCGTCGGCGGCGAGGACGATGTCGTGCTCGGGCGCGTCCTGGGTGAAGACCGGGAGCTGGCGCTGGACCTGGACATGGCCGCTGTCGGTGCGCCGCGCCCCGCCAGTGTCCTCGAAGACCTTCTCCGCCACGATCTTGGCGCCGTAGCGCGTGGCCGCGCGGCGGTAGGCCTCGGCGAGCAGCGCGTCCGCAGGATGCGAGCCGTACACCAAGAGCCAGCTTCTCCAGCGTTTCCACAAGAGATACTGGGCAAGCGCGTCGGCCTTCATCGCGCGCGAGGGTGCCACATGGAAAACGGCCGTCGAGCATTGCTCGGTGCGCAGCCGGTCGTCCTCGGCGCGGGTGCTCAGGATGACGGCTCCCGCCTCCTCGGCCAGCGGCGCGACCGCCAGGAGGGCGTCGGCCGGCAGATGCGCCACGAAGAGGCGCTCGCCCGTCTCCAGCGCCTCGGCGAAGGCGGCCCGCGGATCGGCCCCGCGCGGCACGACACGCTCGCTCAATCGGTAGTCGTGCTTGAGGAACCGTCCGGTGGTCCGGTTGTCCTCGAGCCCCAGGCGCGCGCCCTGCAGCCCCTCGTCCTCGAGGACCGGCTCGGCCAGCGACAAGGGCAGGCGCGGCTGGGTCCCGGTGGCGAAGAAGGTAAGAGGGATCTCGAGTGGCGCGGTCTGCGCCACGAGCGTGGCCGGCACGAGCGCCATGGCGAGAAGCGCCCCTTGCAGGACGAGACGCCACATGTCTGCCTCCCAGTCGGCCGCCCTGTCTCCCGCCGAGCATGCGGCGGCAGCCAGTCTTTGCCTATAAAACCTTGGCGCGCTTGTAAAGCGCAGGCGATTGCAGCACTTCAACGGGGGAAGGGGAGGTGCAGGCCGCCTCCCGAGGTCGGATGGCGGCGGGCAAGCCGCCACGGGAACCGGGGAGGCTGCCGTGACGGCAGAAAGAGAAAGACGGCGCACGGAAGAACCGTGGCGGGTGGGGGTGCTGTTCTCCTGCAGCGGTCCGCTGGCCCTGATCGAGCAGACGCAGCTCAAGGGCACCCTGCTGGCGATCGACGAGATCAACGAGGCCGGCGGCATCGACGGGCGCGAGGTGGTGCCCGTGATCTACGACCCGGGCTCTGACGACGCCTCTTTTGCGGCGCATGCCCAGCGCCTGATGCTCGACGACCAGGTAAGCTGCATCTTCGGCTGCTACGCGTCGAGCAGCCGCAAGGCGGTGCTGCCGGTGGTCGAGCGCCTCGACGGGCTGCTCTGGTACCCCACCCTCTACGAGGGCTTCGAGAACTCCGCCAACGTGGTCTACACCGGCGCCGCGCCGAACCAGAACAGCCTGGCGTTGTGCGACTATCTGCTGGGGCGGCACGGGCAGCGCTTCTTCTTCGTCGGCTCCGACTATGTCTACCCGCGCGAATCCAACCGGGTCATGCGCGCGTTCATCGAGACCGGCGGCGGCGAGGTGGTGGGCGAGGCCTATGTGCCGCTCAACGCCACCCGGCACGACTTCGTGCCGATCGTCCGGCAGCTCCGGCAGGCAGCACCCGACATCGTGTTCTCGACCGTGGTCGGCCAGGCGACGACGTTCTTCTACCAGTGCTTCGCCGAGGCGGGCCTCGATTCGGCGACCATGCCGATCGCCAGCCTCACCACGAGCGAGACCGAGGTACGCGCCATGGGTCACGACGTGGCCCGCGGCCATCTGACTGCCGCCTCCTACTTCCAGGGGGTGGCAGGCAGCTCCAACAGCGACTTCCTGGCCCGCTTCCGAAAGCGTTTCGGCGACCGCGAACCCGCCAACATGTGTGCCGAGGCGGCCTACTTCCAGATGCACCTGTTCAGCCGCGCCCTGGCGGCGGCCGGCACCATGGAAAGCGACGTGCTGCGGACATGTCTCGCCGATCTCGAGCTCGAAGCGCCGCAGGGTCCCGTACGGATGGCGTCGGGCTCCGGCCACGCCCGCCTGTGGACCCGCATCGGCCGGGTCGATGATGCCGGCGAGTTCGAGATCATCGCCGAAGCGGGCGGACCCACGCCCGCCGATCCCTATCTGGTGTCCCATGGCCGCAACCCGACCGCCTGACCTGCTTCCGCGCGAGCTCGCCCGCCTGCGCGTCGTCGTGGCGGTTCCGCCCGACGAGGCCATGCGCGAGGCCATCCGCGAGCTGCAGCGGACCCGTGCCGAGCTGCATCATGTCTGGCCGATGCCGGCGCGGCTGCCGGCCGACGCCGACGTGCTGGTATGCAGCTACGAGGAGCGGCTGGCCGAGCGGCTGCCCTGGACCATCGGGCGGCCTTCGGCAGCCCTTGTCGTGCTGCTCCCGCCAGGCCGGCCGGTCGACTATCGCCGCCTGCGCGACACCGCTCCGCACGCGGTCGCCGCGCGGCCGCTGCCACCCGGGGCGCTGACCGCCGCCCTCGTCACCGGCCACAGCGCCTTTCGCTACGAGCAGCGCCTGCACCAGCGGATCGACGGGCTCGACGAGACGGTCAAGGCGCTGCGCAGCATCGAGCGTGCCAAGGCGCTGCTCATGGAGCGCCGCCAGATGAGCGAGGAGGAGGCGTGGCGGCACATGCGCGACATGGCGATGCGGCTGCGCGTTCCCGTTGCCAAGGTGGCTGCCACCCTTGTTGACAGTGCGCCGCTCCTGAAGTAGCGCTGATCTTGTCTTCAGCGGCAACGGCGCCGCGCACAATCGAAATCGGGCAACGATGCCCCCCGGAACGTGGCGATCCCCTGCGGGATTGCCTGCCGGGGGCTTTTTGCGTTTTTTCTGGAAGAAGGGAGAGCAAACGACAACATCGACGGCCGCGCGGAGCGCGGATGACACCTTCAGCGATATTGGAAAGAACGATGCCGTCCGGCCGCAGACGTCATGGCGATGCTTCTTGGCCTTTTGCCGGGAGCTTATGCATGCCGGCGGACCGGATCCAAAAGAGGGGAAGCTGACCAATGCCTGAGACGATCATCAGGGTCGACATGAAAAAGGATCCGCGCGAGCAGGACCAGCTGCCGCACAATCGCTGGCATCCCGACATTCCGGCGGTGGTCAACACGCGTCCCGGCCGGGACTTCCGCGTGGAGCTCATGGACTGGACCGGCGGCCAGATCCGCAACGACGACAATGCCAGCGACATCCGCGACGTCGACCTGTCGCGTTGCCACCACCTCTTCGGCCCCATCCATGTCGACGGTGCCGAGCCCGGCGACCTGCTGGTCGTCGACGTGCTCGACATCGGCCCCTTTCAGGGGCACGAGTGGGGCTATAACGGCATCTTCACGCCGCAGAACGGCGGCGGCTTCCTGACCGACCTCTTTCCCGAGGCGCGCAAGTCGATCTGGGACTTCCACGGCATCTACGCCACGTCCCGGCACGTCCCCGGCGTGCGGTTCGCCGGCATCACCCATCCCGGCCTGATCGGCACGGCCCCCAGCCACGAGCTTCTCGCCCGCTGGAACAAGCGTGAGCAGGCGCTCATCGACACCGATCCCCAGCGCGTGCCGCCGCTGGCCCTGCCGCCGATCGAGCAGGGCGCGCTGATGGGCTCGCTGACCGGCGATGCGTTCAAGCGCGCGGCGCGCGAGGGCGCGCGCACCATTCCGCCGCGCGAGCATGGCGGCAATTGCGACATCAAGAACATCTCGCGCGGCGCCCGCATCTATTTCCCGGTCTATGTCCCGGGCGCCAAGCTTTCCATCGGCGACCTGCACTTCTCGCAGGGCGACGGCGAGATCACCTTCTGCGGCGCCATCGAGATGCCGGGCTTCATCGACCTGCATGTCGACGTCATCAAGGGCGGCATGACCAAATACGGCATCAGCCAGGCCATGTTCAAGACGAGCCCGGTCGACCCCCATTATTCCGACTTCATCGTCTTCGAGGGCATCGGCGTCGGCGAGGACGACACCCAGTACTACAACGATGTCACCATGGCCTACCGGCGCGCCTGCCGCCACGCCATGGATTACCTGACCAACTTCGGCTACACCCAGGAGCAGGGCTACTCGATCCTGAGCTGCGCGCCGATCGAGGGCCGCGTCGGCGGCGTGGTCGACATTCCCAATGCCTGTGTGTCGATCGCCATCCCCACCGAGATCTTCGAGTTCGACATCAAGCCGAACGCGGCGGGGCCGCGCCACCACGTCAATTCCTCCAATGCGGACCTGGCGCGCGCCAGGTGACTGGCCGGCGGCGCGGAATGTCCCGCGCCGCCGCCTCTTTGCGCATGAGCGAGACATCAGCCCGCACGAGCGAGAGACCAGCGATGCCCGCCTACGACTATGACTGCCGGACCTGCGGCGCGTTCACCGAGCTTCGCCCGATGAGCGAGAGCGCCAGCCCCGCCGATTGCCCCGCCTGCGGCACCACCGCACCCCGGGTGATCCGGCCGGTCCACATCCGCGGGCAGCGCAGCGCCACGCGCTACGCCCTGGAGGCCCGCAACGAGCGCAGCGCCAACGAGCCCAAGGTGGTGCGCCATGTCGGCCGCAAGAACGCGGATCTCGAGAAGCACGGCCACCAGCATCACCGCAACCGGCTCGATGCCCATGCCCACGCGCACGGCCATGCCCACACCCCGCACAGGCCGTGGATGGTCGGCCACTGACCGGCCGCCCGCCCCGCGACCAGGAGACAGCCGATGCTTCTCGGCCTTTCGCTTCTCTATGTGGGGGCCGTCCTGGTCCTCAACGGGCTCTGGATGCTCGACCGGATCGGCAGCCGCGAGATCTGGGTGATGAACCTCTTCGCCGGCATGGTCACGCTGCTGGTGGCACTGAAGCTGGCCCTGGGCGAGGGCGCCGATGCCCAGACCATCAAGGCGGGCGCCCTCACCCTGCTCTTCACCTTCACCTATCTGTGGGTCGCCATCAACCAGCACATCGAGGCCGACGGCCGCGGGCTCGGCTGGTTCAGCCTGTTTGTGGCGATCACGGTGCTGCCGGTCGCCGCCGAGACCCTCTTCGCCGCCGGCGACATCTGGGCGACCTGGCTCGGGCTGTGCTGGGCCGCCTGGTCGGTCCTGTGGTTCATGTTCTTCCTCCTGCTCGCCATGCAGCGGCCCATCAAGCGCCTCACCGGCTATGTCACCGCGGCCCAGGGCGTGCTGACCGCGTGGCTGCCGGGCGTCCTGATGCTCAACGGCACCTTCGGCGGGGTCTAGGGCGGTGCCCTGCAGGGCGCCGCGCGCAGCGCCCCCGCAGGAGCCCTTTTCCAGCTAGGCCTGCCGGTGCCGCGCGAGGGGGAAGTCCCGGCGCGCGGCCTCGACCTCCTCGCGCACGCAGCAGCCTTCCAGATGGTCGTTCACCAGGCCCATCGCCTGCATGAAGGCATAGACGGTGGTCGGGCCGACGAAGCGCCAGCCGCGGCGGCGCAGCTCGCGGCTCAGCGCCGTCGATTCGGGCGTCTGGGTGATGGCCCGTGCGGTGGCGTAGTCGAGCTGCTGCGGGCGCGCGGCGGGGGAGGGGGCGAAGCGCCAGACGAGGGAGGCCAGTGAGCCGGTCTCCTCGAGCAGCGCCTGCATGCACCGTGCATTGCCGATCACCGCCTCGATCTTGCCGCGGTGACGGACGATCCCGGCATCGTCCAGCAGGTGGCGCACATGGTCCTCGCCGTAGCCGGCCAGCACGTTCCAGTCGAAATCGGCGAAGGCGGCGCGGAAACGCGGCCGCTTGCGCAGGATGGTGATCCACGAGAGGCCCGCCTGGAAGCCTTCGAGGCAGAGCTTCTCGAACAGGCGGCGGTCGTCGGCGGTAGGCCTGCCCCATTCGGTGTCGTGATAGTCGCGATAGAGCGGATCGCCGCCATGCCACCAGCAGCGATGCCGGCCGTCCTCGCCCTGGATCAGTCCTTCCGGCGCCATGCCCCGCCTCCCGTGTCGCGCGGGGCAGGGGCAGCACGAATGAGCGATGGCAGCAAGGCCCGAGCGATCCTCATTGCTCGAGGACGGCGATGACCGCGCCGATCAGCAGGGCGCAGGAGCATGCCCCGGGGTCGAGATGGCCCAGGCTCTCCTCGCGGCGGGCGGCGGCGCGGCCCTTGGTGGCGAGGCACCGGCTGGTGCGGTGCAGGCCCGCGGCGGCGGCTGCCAGGGCGCGGGTGCCGAGCATGTGGTCGTCGCCGGCGTCGTGGGCGATGCGCAGCGCGTCGGCCACGGGGCACAGCACGTCGAGCATGGTCTTTTGGCCCGGTGCCGCGGCGCCGGCGCGGCGTACCCCGGCCACGCCTGCTTCCACCATCCGCACCAAATCGCCGGTAGTAACCGGCCCGTCCGGCGCGCAGCCGCCCATCTCCTCCAGCAGCACGCCGTAGAAGCGGCCGGCACCCGGCATCTGCTCGCTCACGATACGCCCGGCGAGGCCCAGCGCGGCACCCAGCGGCAGGAGCGCCAAGCGCTCTCTTGCCGCCTCCAGGGCGCGCATGCCGCGCAGGAGATTGCTGCCGTGATCGGCGTCGCCCAGGGCGCGGTCGACCTCGTCGAGCTGTGCTGCATGCTGGCGGGCGACCACGGCGGTGGCATCGATCAGCCGGCAGAGCATGTGTCCGGGCATCCTGCCTCTCCGTCATGCCGTCACCCCCACTGCCTCCCGCAGTCAGGAGCCGGGGCCGATCGGCCATGCCTCCTCGAAATGCCGCTCGCTGCTGTCCTCGACCGCCACGCTCAGCCGGCCCTCGGCCTCGGGCACGAAGGAGAAGGTGATGCTGGGATCCTCCGACAGCGAGATGTCGGCCTCCACCTTCAAGATCTCCCGCTCGCCGTAGCGCACGAGGATCGAGCGGACATAGTCGGGCGGGATCCAGTTGCGGCTGAGCTGGTCGATCTGCAGGCCGGTATAGTTGGGATGGCTGATCAGGAGCTGGGCCGTCATGGCCTCGCCCGGCGTGAAGGGGGTGTGGGTCCGCAGCTTCATCCGGCCCAGCCGGGCCATCGCCTCGTCAGCGTCCTTCAGCGCGGGAGCCGAGCAGCCGCCGGCCGCCTTCACGAAGCGGCTCACGCCGTGAAGCCTGCCGTCCGAGGTCTCGGCCACGGCATGGACATGGGTGTAGCTGTTGACCCGCACCCGCGTCTCGATGGTGGCGCTGCCGCTGGCCGGCGAGAGGTGGAAAACCGCTGCAAGCGGCGCCGGGTTCTCGTCGATCACCAGATGCACCGTCTTGATCCAGCGCGCCTCGGTCTGCGGGAGCAGCGCCCGGATGGTCATCGGCACCACCGCCGCGTCAAGGGCGCGCTCGGGCGCATCGAGCGCGATCACCGCGCCGCCGTCGGCGATCGGCCTGTGGCCGAACAGCGCCTCCTTGATGTCGGGCCACGGATCGGCGGCGCGCGCGGCTCCGGCCAGTCCGGCCATGGCGGCCACGAGCACGGGTGCTGCGGTGATGAGGCGACGGCGGGGCAGCATCATTGTCTCCTGTCTCGGCGCTCCGGCCTATTCCCATTCCAGCTCAGTATAGCTCGCAATCACGTTGCGGGGATGGTTCTCGTCGCCGAGCAGCCATGACTGGCCGGCGGGAAGCGGAATCTCCTCGGCAGCCCGGCCGAGCGGCATGCCCTGTTCGATGGCCTCGCGCACCGAATCGCGCAGCGCCTTGAGATAGGCTCGCTGCGGTGCGAGTGCTTCCGGCCAGGCAGCCTGGGCCGGTCCGTGCCCGGGCACCACCCGTTCCGCCGGCAGGGCCGCCAGCTCCGCCATGACGTCCAGCCAGCCCGTGAGGCTGCCGTCGACCACCGGCAGCCGCTCCATGAACAGCAGGTCACCGGCGAAAAGCGTGCCGCTCTCGAGATCGAGCGCGGTGAGATCGGCCGCGGTGTGCGCTGTCGGCCATGCCTGCAGGCGCAGCACGCGGCCGCCCAGGTCGATCTCCAGCGGTGCTCCGACCGGCACCGTCACATCGGGGGCCACCAGCTCGGTCCCGGCGCTGGCCGCGCCCAGCAGCCGGGTCATGTTGTCGAGATAGAGGGGGCCTTTGGACGCCACCTCGCGCGGCAGACGCTGGTGGCCCGCGAACCGCACCCCGTCGCCCGCGAAGGCGGCATGCCCGAAGAGATGGTCGGGATGGGCGTGTGTCGCGATCACCCAGCGCACCGGGAGGCCGGTGTGCGCCTCCACGGCCTCGCGAAGCCGGCGGCCCTGGCGCAGGCTGCCGCCGCTGTCGATCACCGCCACCGCGTCCTGGCCCACCACGAAGGCGAGGTTGGCGATCGCCCCCTCGTTGGCGGCGGTGAACTCCTCGTGCACGCCTTGATGCACAAACACGCCCGGCGCCACCTCCTCCACCGCGAGCGCTTGCGCCATGGCCGGCGGTCCGGCCATGGCCAGCAGGCCGAAGGCGGCCAGAAGGAGCCGCATCAAGGCGAGCCTTTGGCCGCCCGCTGGCGGTCCGCGAGCGCGTTCTCGGCCTGGGCCACCTCGCCCAGAAGCTCGTGCAGCCGCGCGTCGAGGGCGCTCTCCTCGCGCCTCATCTGCTCGAGCTTGTGGGCGGCGGCGCGGGCGGCGCTGTCGATGCGCGCATACTCCTGCTCGCGCTCGCCCAACAGGGCCAGGCGCGCATGAACCCGCTGGCGGATCGTCTCCAGCTCCTGCTCGGCCTCGCCGAAGCGCTCCTTGAGCAGCGCCAGCTTCTGCTCGGCCTCCACCGCCCCGCGCTCGTTGCGGCCGAGGGCGGCAAGCCGGCTGCGCAGCATGCCTCCGGCCGCCGCCAGCTTCTCGTCCACTGTCGCGAGCCGCCCTTGCGTGCCCGCCAGCTGCTGCTCGAGCGCTGCCAGCGTCTTCTCGCGCTCGCCCAGGGCGGCGAGACGGGCGTTGAGGGCGCTGCGCGCCTCCTCGAGCTGCGCGCGCACCGTCTCGAGCTCGCCATTGAGGCGGTTCTGCTCGTCGAGATCGGCCTGGAGCTTCCGCTCGCGTTCCTCGGCCTCCTCCAGCGAGCGCGCGAGGGCGGCACCCTGCTCCTCCAGCCCCGCCGCCTTCTCCTCGAGCTGCGTGCGCTCGGCGGTTGCCGCTGACAGGGCGCCGCGCAGCTCGGAGCGCGTCGAGTACCAGCTCCACCAGCCCGCCACGGCGAGCAGCAGGACGACCCCCAGGAGCGCCAGCACCGAACGCGGCACGCCACGCATCATGGCCATGTTCCGACCTCCCCGTTGCGCCGCGCGTGCCGGCCCGTGGCCTGCCTCGTACCGATTGCCGCGGCGGTTCTTTGATTCCACTTCTAGAGCAGGTCCGCGGATGGCGCCAACGGCCGATGGACCGCTTGCGGCGGCGAGCGCCCCGGGGTAGCAGGCCGCAGGCAGGGCAGCGGGAGGATCCGGGACCGTGCGCGATGAAGGCCGCAGCTATCAGTGTCTGGCCCTGCGCCACCTCGCGCTGGAGGTGCGCATCGGCGTCAATCCCGCCGAGAAGACGGCGCCGCAGCGTGTGCTGGTCGATGTCGAGCTGATGCGCGGCGGTGGGCCGTTCCCCGCCGAAAGCCTCGCCGACTGCCTCGACTACGACCGTGTCTACCGTCATCTGACGGAAAGCTGGCCGCAGCGACCGCATACCGAGCTGATCGAGGTGCTGGCGGAGGATCTGCTGGCCTTCTGCTTCGAGGATCCGCGTGTCGACGCCTGCCGCGTGATCATCACCAAGCCCGACATCTATGGCGGCCGGGCCTGTCCCGGGATCGAGGTCTATCGGCGCCGGCACGGCTAGCTGCTGCCCGGCACGGGCGCCGAGACGAGGAAACTGCAAGGAAGCCCGAGGATGAGCGAGATCCGTTACGAGCGTCTGTCCGGCGCCGCCCTGGAGCGGGCGCTGCCCGAGCTCGCCCGCCTGCGCATCGAGGTCTTCAGCGACTTCCCCTATCTCTACGAAGGCTCGCAAGCATACGAGGAGCGTTACCTGCGCACCTATGCCGAGACCGCCGGCAGCGTGATCATCGGTGCGCTCGACGGCGACCAGCTGGTCGGTGCCGCCACCGCCCTGCCGCTCGCCGCCGAGCCCGAGGAGCTTCGCCGGCCGGTCGCCGAGGCCGGCTACGACGTGGCCCGGGTTTTCTATTTCGGTGAATCGGTTCTCCAAAAGGCGTGGCGCGGGCGCGGGATCGGCGTCGCGTTCTTCCGCGAGCGCGAGGCCTGGGCGCGCGGGCAGGGCGGCTTCACCCATGCGTGCTTTTGCGGCGTGGTGCGGGCGGAGGACGACCCGCGCCGGCCGCCCGGCCATGTGCCGCTCGACGCGTTCTGGCGCAAGCGCGGCTTCGAGAAGCTCGAGGGCGCTCTCGGCACGATCAGCTGGCGCGATCAGGGCGAGGAGGCCGAGACCGCCAAGCCGATGCAGTTCTGGATCAAGAGACTGGCCGGCGGATAGGGCGGCTGGCTGCCCTTCTTTCGGTGCATGGCATTTCCATTGCCATTTCAGGCCGCGCTGACTAGAGAATGTAGGTTGGAATGGTTGGTCGAGCCGAACGGGATCACCCTTCGCCGCTCTCCTTGGCGGCGATGAGGACCACAGCGGGCACAGACTGAACACAAGACCCGTAGTGCGTTCAGGCGCGGCCATTCCCGGCAAGGAGGCCAACGTCATGAACCGCTCGATACCCTTTGCGATCGCCGCCGGGGTGGTGGCGCTAGGTGCCGTGCCTGCGGCCCAGGCCAGTGAAGAGCTGCAGGTGATGCAGCAGAACCCGGCCAACTGGGTCATGCCACTGGGTGACTATGCGAGCACCCGCTACAGCCAGCTCGCCCAGATCAACGCCGAGAATGTCGGCGACCTGCGAGTCGCATGGAGCTTCTCGACCGGCGTCCTGCGCGGCCACGAGGGCGGCCCGCTGGTCATCGGCGACACGATGTACATCCACGGGCCGTTCCCCAACCCGGTCTACGCGCTCGATCTCAACGAGCAAGGGCGCGTGCTCTGGAAATACGAGCCCAAGCAGGATCCCAGCGTCATCCCGGTGATGTGCTGCGACACCGTCAATCGCGGCGTCGCCTATGGCGACGGCAAGATCTTCCTCAACCAGGCCGACGCGACGCTCGTCGCGCTCGACGCCAAGACGGGCGAGGTGGTCTGGCAGGTCCAGAACGGCGACGCCTCCAAGGGCGAGACCGGCACCAGCGCGCCGATGGTCATCAAGGACAAGGTGCTGGTCGGCATGAGCGGCGCCGAGTTTGGCGTGCGCGGCCACCTCACGGCCTACAACATCGCCGACGGCTCGATGGCCTGGCGGGCCTTCACCAACGGCCCGGACGAGGACCTGCTGGTCGATCCCGAGAAGACCACCCACCTGGGCAAGCCGATCGGCAAGGACTCGAGCATCAAGACCTGGGAAGGCGACCAGTGGAAGATCGGCGGGGGCAGCACCTGGGGCTGGATGAGCTGGGACCCCGAGCTCGACCTGGTCTATTACGGCACCGCCAACCCCGGCACCTGGAACCCCGTGCAGCGCCCCGGCGACAACCGCTGGACCATGACCATCATGGCGCGTGATCCCGACGACGGGATGGCCAAGTGGTTCTACCAGATGACGCCCCACGACGAGTGGGACTACGACGGCATCAACGAGATGATCCTCGCCGACATCGAGGTAGGGGGCGAGGAGAGGAAGGCGCTGGTCCACTTCGACCGCAACGGCTTCGCCTACACCCTGGACCGCGAGAGCGGCGAGCTTCTGGTGGCCGAGAAGTTCGATCCTGCAGTGAACTGGGCGACCCACGTCGACATGGAGACGGGCCGTCCGCAGGTGGTGAGCCGCTACTCGACGGAGCAGAACGGCGAGGACGTCAACACCACCAACATCTGCCCGGCCGCCCTCGGCACCAAGGACCAGCAGCCGGCGGCCTACAGCCCCAAGACCGGCCTCTTCTATGTGCCCACCAACCATGTGTGCATGGACTACGAGCCCTATAACGTGAGCTACACGGCCGGCCAGCCCTATGTCGGCGCCACGCTCACCATGTACCCGGCGCCGGGCGGCACGCATCTGGGCAACTTCATCGCCTGGGATGCCAGCGAGGGCAAGATCGTCTGGTCGAACCCCGAGCCCTTCTCGGTATGGTCGGGCGCGCTCGCCACGGCCGGCGACGTGGTCTTCTACGGCACCCTCGAGGGCTATCTGAAGGCGGTCGACGCCAAGAGCGGCCGCGAGCTCTACAGCTTCAAGACCCCCTCGGGCATCATCGGCAACGTCAACACCTGGATGCACCGCGGCAAGCAGTATGTGGGCGTGCTCTCGGGCATCGGCGGCTGGGCCGGCATCGGTCTCGCGGCCGGGCTCCAGGGCGAGACCGAGGGCCTGGGTGCCGTCGGCGCCTACAAGGCCCTCTCGAGCTACACCCAGCTCGGCGGCCAGCTCACGGTCTTCGAGCTGCCCAACTGACGGCAGCACGAGATCGGCAGCACCATGAAGCCCGGCGCCCACGCGCCGGGCTTCTGCTTGGAGAGCCCGGCATGTCCGTGCGGTGTCAGGTTCTGGCCGTCCTCCTGCTGGCAGCCTCGCCGGCAGTGGGGGATACGCTGGCGGTCTTTCCGTTCGAGCTGATCAATACCAGCATGGAGCCCACCCGGCCGGACGAGGAGGCGCGGCTGCAGCAGCTCGACGCGCAGCTTCGCGAGGCGCTGCGTGGCCAGGGCCATGAGATTGCCGGTCTGGCACCGGTCGCAGGCGAGCTCGCCGGCATCGGCTCGCTGCGCGCGTGCAACGGCTGCGAGCTCGATCTTGCGGCAAGGCTCGGCGCCGGGCGCGCCGTGCTGGGCTGGGTGCAGAAGGTCAGCAACCTCATCTTGAACGTGAACCTGCAGGTACGCGAGGTGCCGGGCGGCCGGCTGCTCGGCGGCGGCAGCGCCGACATCCGCGGCAACACGGACCAGTCCTGGCAGCGCGGCCTGCGCTCGCTGCTGCGGCGCGACGTGCTGAGGACCGAGGAGTAGGAGTTTCAGTCGCGAAAGGCGCGCTCGAGGTTGCGCGCCTCGTCGAGACCGACCGGCGCGCCGTCCAGCTGACGCAGGAGCGTGGAGGTCACATCGGCCTTCTGGAGCTTCAGCCCGTCCACCTGCGCACCGGTGAGATCTGCGCCGCCCAGGCGCGCGCGGGAAAGATCGGCGCCGCGCAGGTCGGCCCCGCGCAGCTTGACGAACTCCAGATTGGCGCGGCCGAGCCTGGCGCCGCGCAGGTCGGCGCCGTCCAGGACCGCCGAGCGCAGCACGGCGTTGATCAGCCCCATCGACTGGTTGCGCATGTCGGCGGCACCTTCGAGCTCGCGCAGGCTCGCGCCCTCGAAGCGCGCCCCCTCAAAGCCGCCGATCAGGCGCGCCCCGTCGAGCCGGGCCCCCTGGAAGCGGGCGCGCGGCGCCTGCACCTGGAAGAGGCTGGCACCCTCGAGATCGGCCCCGCGGAAATCGGCCTCGATGGCCCAGGCGGCGTCGAGGGTGGCGCCGGCGAGACTGCAGCCTTCGAGCCTCGTGCGGTTGAGGCGGGCCCGCGTGAGGTCGACGCCGGACAGGTCGAGGCCGGAGAGATCGAGCCCGTTGAGGCTGCGGTCGGAAAGATCGGCCGGCGCTTGCGGCGTCGCCGCTGCAAGCAGCGCTTCCACCTCGCCGCGGGTGAGCTCGGCCTCGCTCATGCGCGGCGAGTCCAGATCGAGATGCCGCATCATGTCCTGTGCCGCTGCGGCGGGCGCCAGGGCCAGGAGCAGCAGGAGCGGTGCCGCGAGCAGGCGGGGCATGGCGTCCTCCGGAGCGACGTCTGTCGGAGGATCGACCTTCGCCCGCCCGCGCAGGCCGCGCAAGAAGCGGGCGATCAGGGCTTGGCGAGAAATTCCGGCATCGGCACCTCGTGGGCCTCCGCGAGCGGCAGCCCGGCGCTGCGCCAGCCGACGGCCCCCTCGGGGTACCAGTAGACGTTGCGGTAGCCCAGCTCCTCGATGGCGCGTCTGGCGGCGTTCCACGACATCCAGCATTGCGGATCGCAGTAGAACACCAGCGGCTTCGTCCGGTCGCCGTCGGTGAGCCGCTCCAGCTCCCGGCGAAAATAGCCGGCGAACTCCCGGGACAGCTCGCCATAGCCGGTATTGGGCAGCCAGACCGAGCCCGGCAGGTGCTGGCGCACCGGCTCCACCCAGAGCTGGCCCGGGTCGCGCTGCGGCGGGCGGCGGGGCTTGGGCAGCACGTCGACCAGCAGCGGCTGCTGCTCCGCGATGAGCCGGCGCAGGCCGGACGTGTCGAGTACCGTGGCGCCGCGCAGGGTGGCCGGCACGGGGCCGCGATAGGCTTCCATGCGGTAGCCGTCCGGCTCGGGCACGGTCGCCGACGGTAGCGCCGCCTCGGCCCACGGGCCCTGCAGCCTGCCGCGATTGTCGAGGCGGGGCACGCCGAACTCGTCGAGGATCGTGTCGATCTGCGGGCCAAGCTCGCGCAGCGCGTCGTTCAGCCGGTGCTTCCACGCCGGCTCGCCGTGGCGGATGCCCAGCGATACCCGGAAATCGAAACGCAAGCCGGCGCGCCGGTCGCTCTCGAGCGGCACCATCCGCAGCGGGACCTCCTGGCGCATGGCCCAGTAGCCGGCGATCGGGCCCCAGAGCAGCGCCATGTCGATCCTGCCCTCGGCCAGATCCTCGACCATCTGCGGGCCGGGCTGCGCCACGCGCGTATCGGTCATCAGCTGGTAGGGATGCTGGTTGGCGGTCAGTCCCAGGCGGACCAGCAGGTCCGCGGGCGGCGTGCCGGCCACCACGCCGATCCGCGCGAGCCGGGCAAGCGGGCTCGCGAGGTCGCCGAACCGGTCCTCCTCGCCTTCCCGATGCAGCAGCACATAGGTCGAGCGGTAGTAGGGATTGCTGTTTTGAACCAGCTCGTCGGCGGTGACGACGCCCATGATGAGGTCGCACAGCCGGGCGCGCAGCGTGTTGCGCACGAGCCCCACGGTCTGCGGATACCAGACATACGCCAAGGGCAGCTCGAACTGGTCGGCGAGCAGTGCTGCGATCCGGTTCTCGAAGCCCTGGCCCTGGTCGTTGGAGAATGGAAGGTAGGCGGGGTCGGAGCAGACCCGCAGGGTGGTGCGGTCGACCGTCTCGCCGAGCGGCGCCTCGTCCGGCGCTGCCGCGCCCGCACCCGTGGCGGGTAGCCAGAAGGCCAGCGCCAGGAGGAGGGCCGGGACGCGGCGGCGAAGCCTCACCGCCATGCTCGCGGACCCGCGCTCAGAAGCGCTCGGGCCGGCCACGGCCCAGCACGCCGTCGGCGCGCGCCTGCAGGTAGCCGTAAATGTCGTCGATATACATCGCCACGTCGTTGACCATGCCGAACCCCGGCATCACCTTCTCCTGGCCGGCCGCCAGGTTCTCGCGGCCGTTGATGACGACCTCGGCGAAGTCCTCGTAGGACATGGTCTTGAGCGAATCGACCAGGCTCGGCGCGTAGGAGCTGCCCAGCCCGTCGGGCCCGTGGCAGGTATGACAGGAGGCATGGTAGCGGCGAAACCCGTTATAGGTTCCCTGATCGACCTTGCCGTCCCGGATCTCGTAAGGCTTCTCCTCGTCCTGCGCCAGGCTCGTGCCCGATCCCAGGGCGAGGGCGGCGCCGACGGCGATGGCCAGCGACAGTGAGGGGCCTTTGCGGCCTCTGAATGCCATGGGTGCCTCCCGCTTGCCTGTTGGCCGCGCGTCCAGCCGACGCCTGATGCGGCACGACCACCGAAATCTGTAGCCGAGGGGTGCCGGCGAGTCCATTGCCCCTCGCTGAGCGAAACGCGCGATCGGCGCCGAGGTTCTCGCGCGGCGGGCAATCTTGCCGAAGGACGTGCGAGGCGACTGCACCACAGGACCGCCCGCGTCGTGATTGCCTTGCCGGGTTTGCGCGGCGGAGCTACTCGGACAAGCGGGAGTTGGTAGAAGGGGCGCACTTCTCCAGCCTGTCCGCTGCTCGGGACCGGATGGCGTTCGGCAAGGAGACGACGTGCGGAAGGCCACGCGAGCCCCGGGGAGCAGCTGCGCATGATGGTCGCGTGGGACTCGGCGATCCTGTTGTGGGTGAACCGGTTCGTCCAGGCGAGCCCCAGCCTCGACAAGCTGATCGTGCTGATCAACGGCATGTCCCTGCTGCGCGGCGTGGTGGTGGTGGCGCTGCTTTGGTACGTCTCCATGGATCGCAGGATGCGCCTCGTCACCGAGGACCTGTTCTGGCCCCGGACCATGGCGGGGATCGTCGCCGCCATTCTTCTCGGCCGCGGCCTCCAGAACCTCCTGCCGGCACGCGCCCGCCCCCTGCACGACGCCTCGCTCGACCTCACCTTGCCGGCGGGTGTGGCCCCGGACACGCTGCAGGGCTGGAGCTCGTTTCCCAGCGACCATGCCATGCTGTTCGCCGCCCTGGTAACGGCAATCTTCTTGGTCCACCGCGGCGCCGGCCTGCTGGCGGCCTTCTGGGCGCTTGTGATGGTCCTGCTGCCCAGGGTCTATCTCGCCCTCCATTATCCCTCCGACCTGCTCGCGGGCGCGGCGCTGGGTGTGGCGGTCATGCTGGCGGCGCAGCGCGTGCCGGCGCCGCGAGGCCTTGCCGACCGCCTCATGCGCCTCGAGGACCGTCACCGCGGCATGGCGTTCTCCGCGGCCTTCCTGTTCAGCTTTCTCTGCGCCACCGTCTTCGACGACCTGCGCAGCATCCTGCGCCTCGTGCCGGCCGCCGTCGCCGCACTGCAGGCAAGCTGAAGCGGGCCCCGATCCGCAAGGATCACGTGCTGCGGACGAACGCCGAAAGCGGGCACGCGGCCCTGGCCGGGGACGCGGGCGGTGCGGGGCCGCCATGCCGAAGCCGCGCAAAGCCCTGGGCGCGGCCCGGTTCTTCCCTTTGCAGGGTTGTGGGCGGCGTCCGGCACAAAGGCTGGCATGCACGCCCCGGCTCCTTCACCTGCCCTCCCGTCATCGACCCCTCCCGTGCAATCCATCGCGGATGGTGGAACAGGCGCTCCGCAAGCATGATGCGGCGGCGGGTTCCTGCCCCGGCAGGATCACCGGAAAAGATGAAGACATGGTGAACGGACCGCCGAGCGCCTGATCGTTCAGGATGAGGCAGCGTCACCAGGCGCGGCGTCACCGTGGCCTGTACCTGCGGCCCCGACAGCTCCCGCATCCTCCAGACGGAAGGCAGCGAGACCATCCGGCCCGACGCCGAGCTCGAGGTCTTGATCCCGGGAATCGCGGTGCCGCAGACACCGCGTGGCGGGGTCAAGGAGTGGCTGCACCGCGACCACCTGGCCTCGGTG
>JARGEQ010000023.1 GCA_029211145.1 Marinimicrococcus flavescens | reverse complement strand
GGCGTCGTCCGCACCCTCGACGTTGAAGGCGGCGCTGTTGCCGATGGCCGCCGCAGTGGCCGCCAGGCTCTCGCCCCAGAGGCTATCGAAGCCGAGGAGCGAGCCCTGCGTGGCGTTGTTGACCTGCTCGAGCACCACGACCTCGATGGCCTGGGCACTGCCGGCTGCCATCGGCACCGCCAGTGCCGCCGCCGACAGCGACAGCAGCAGACGTTTCTTCAGACTAGTCAATCGTCCGTCCTCCTGGATCGTCCGGAAGCGGCAGAGCCCCTCGCTCCGACCACTTCCCTTCCGCCCCGACGACGCGCATCGCCGCCGGCGGCGCCCCCGCACCCGCTTTTCGGGTCGCGGAAACCCGTGACCTCGGCCGGGCGCATCTCGAGGATGCCGCCTCGGGCCGAGGATGGGCGGCGGGCTTCGACGTCCAGTGCCGGACTGCGAGGCCGGCTCCCTGTCTCATCGTTGCACTACGAGTGACGCCTCGCCCGAACACCGCCGCTGATTGATAACCACTGGTTGTCTTCGCTTGCAGGTTGACGTAGGGCAAACTGGACGCACCAGCAAGCGCCTGATCGCCATGATCCCGAAAGAAATACTCCTTTTGCGTGCAAAGGTGCTCGGATGATACAGGTGCTGGTTGCGGCGGACCGGGCGCTCCGGAGCGTGACGCCGGCGAACCCACGGCACGGGGTCTGGGCGAAAGGCGCCCCGGCGTACCGGGGCGCCTCTGCAGCCGGAGCCGCCTTACTTGATGGTGACGGAGGCCGAGTTGCCGATCGCCGCCGTCGTGGACGAGAGCGCGCCCAGGCCGGCGTCGCTCAGGCCCAGCGAGACGGTCTGCGGGTCGAAATTGTTCTGGGCGACGGCGAGCGTGCCGGTGCCCTCGAACGACCCGGCGGTCAGGCTCAGCGAGTTGCCGATCGCCACCGCGGTGGCATCGAGGCTCGTGAAGCTCCCGACCGTGCCGTTGAGCGAGAGCTCGACCGCCTGCCCGTAATTGTTCTCCTGGCTGATCTCCGCGCCGACGCCCGAGAGAGCGCCCTCGGCGGTGAGCGAGAGCGAGTTGCCGATGGCTGCCACGGTCAGCTCGACGTCGCCCGCGGCGTTGAGGTTGCCGAGCTCGATGTCGGCGTCCTGGTAGGCGTCGTTCATCTGGGCGATCGAGCCGTAGGAGCCAAACGAGAAGTCGCCGCCCGAGCCGAGCGAGAGCGAGTTGCCGATCGCCACCACGGTGCCCGAGACGTCCTCGAGGCCCCAGATGTCATCGAGCTCGATCTCGCTGTCCTGATCGGCCAAGTTGGCCTGCTCGATGACGTTGTCGGTGCCGAAGGCGAAGCCGCCGTCGGCGTCGAGCGAGAGCGAGTTGCCGATCGCCGCTGCGGTCAGGGCGAGATCGCCGTTGACGTTCAGATCCTGGAGAAGGTGGTCGGCGTTCTGGGCATCTCCATCCCAGTCGACCCATGCGTTCTCCTGGAAGATTCCGCCATCGACCTTGTCGAAGGCGAAGTCACCGCCCGAGGTGATCGACAGCGAGTTGCCGATCGCCACCGCCGTCGCCGTCAGGTCGGCCAGACCATAGGAGTACGCGATGACGACATCGGCGATCTGGAAGGCCTCGTTGTTCTGGACAATCTCGTCGAGCAGGACATTGCCGCCGGCGCTGAAGCTGGCCGAGTTGCCGATTGCCGCTGCAACGACGGTGCTGTCGAAGGTCTCGAAGGTCGGCGCATCGACGCCCACCGGCGTTGCCGGGGTCTCGACGTCGTTGAGGGAGTAGAGATGAACCCCGGCATACTGGCCGAGATTCAAGGTGAGGAGGAGGCCTATCTCGTCACCGAGATTGTCCTGCACCACCGTGTCGAGGAAGAGATCGCCGGTCTCGGCGGTCAGGGTCAGCGAGTTGCCGAGCGCCGCGGCGGTCGCGTCGAAGACGGCGCCGTCGGCGGTCGTCTCCATGACGAGGTCGGTGACGTGGACATGCGCGCCCTGGGCGCCATAGTTGGCCTGGGATACGGTGTCGAAGCCGTCCGAGGTGCCAATGGCGCCAGCGGTCAGCGATGCGGAGTTGCCGATGGCCGCCGCCGAGAGCGTGCTCTCCAGCCCGCTGATGACGACCTCCTCCAGCACGATGTTCGCGTACTGCCCCTCGGGGAGGATGCCCTCGCCCTCCTGGCCGTTGACCTGCTCGAGGTCGATGTCGAGGATGGTGCCTTCGCCGGTGCCGGAAAGGGTGTTGCCGATCGCCGCCGCCGTCAGGGCGACACCGTCGGCGACGCCGCTGGTGAGATCGACGTCGTGGAGATAGATGTCGGCGAGCTGGTTGCCCTGGAGGCCCACATCGCCGTCGTTGATTTGCGCGAGATCCAGCGCGCCGGCGTCAGCCGCGCCCTCGACATTGAAGGCGGCGCTGTTGCCGATGGCGGCGGCCGTCGCCGCCAGGCTCTCGCCCCACAGCGCCTCGAAGCTGAGCTCGGCGCTCTGCGTCGCGTCGTTGACCTGGTCGAGCACCACGACCTCGATGGCCTGCACGCTGCCGGCCGCCATCGGCATGGCCAGGGCAGCCGCCGACAGCGACAGCAGCAGACGCTTTTTCAGGTTGTTCAATTGTTTATCCTCCCCGGGTCGATCGGTCGGCTCCTGCGGCTGCCGGCGCGTTGATGCGTGCTGGCAGGACGTCCGCGGCGCGTTCTGACCGAAAGGTTGAATTTCAGTAAAAATGTTTGCACGCAATGTGGGCGTAACCTACGCCTTCAGGATGCACAAGGCGCGGCCCGCATAACCTCCGCGAGCGCGTACGTGAGGAAGACACGCCGTCATTCGAGGAGCGCGGCCAGATCATGCCCGCCCGGAGGCGGGCAGGACGGAGGGCCGGGAATCAGAAAGGCGCCCCGGCGGGCCCGGGACGCCTTTCTCGTTCGAGAACGGCCGCCTCTAGCGGATGGTGACGGACGCCGAGTTGCCGATCGTCGCCGTGGTGGCGGAGATCGCGCCCAGGTCGGTGCCGCTCAGGCTCCGCGTGAGCTGCTGCGCCGCCGTATTGTTCTGCGCGACGGTGAGCACACCGGTGCCTTCGAAGGAGCCGGCGGCAAGGCTCAGCGAGTTGCCGATCGCCACGCTGGTGACGTCGAAGCTCGAGAAGCCGTCGAGGCTGTCGTTCAGCTCGAGCACGGAGAGCTGGGCGACCTCGTTCTCCTGGGTGATCGAGCCCACACCGGAAAGCTCGCCGCCGGCATCGAGCGAGAGGGAGTTGCCGATGGCGGCCACGGTGATCTCGGCCGCCCCGGTGCCGCTGAGGTCGGTCAGGATCAGGCCCGCCACCTGGCCGCCCTCGGGGTTCTCCTGGACGATGGCGCCGTAGGTCCCGAAGTCGAAGCCGGCCCCGGCCTCGATCGACAGGGAGTTGCCGATGGCCACCGCCGTAGCGGTGAAGTCGCCGGTGCCGGTGATGTCGCCAACCATGGACAGCGTCTGCTGGCCGCCGACCGCCAGCTGGCTGATCGTGGTCGTATCGCCGAGCGCGATGTCGCCATCCGCAGCGATGGTGAGCGAGTTGCCGATGGCCGCCGCGGTCGCCTCCAGATCGCCGACCATGTCCACGCCCTGGAGCATGAACTCGCCTTCCTGGGCATTGTTGCTATAGAAGAATCCGAGGCCTTCGCTGACCTGGCCGATGCCACCCTCGCTCTTGTCGAAGGCGATGTCGCCACCCGCGTTGATCGACAGCGAGTTGCCGATGGCCACCATCGTGGCCGTGAGGTCGTCGACCCCATGAGCATCGCCGGAGAGAAGGAGAGCTGCCTGCGAGCTCGTGTTGGCCTGCGTGATCTCGTCGAGAAGAATGTCCTCGCCGGCACCGAGCGTGGCCGAGTTGCCGATGGCGGCGGCCACGATGCTGCCGTCGAACGTCTCGAACTCGGTCGCGCTCACGCCGACCGGCAGGTCCGGCGCTGCAGCACTGTTGATCCCGCCGAGCAAGACGATCGAGAGCTGGCCGGAAGGGCCGTTGATCACGTCGCCGTTGACCTGTTCCACCGTGTCGATGAACAGCTCGCCGGTCTCCGCGTTTAAGCTCAGCGAGTTGCCGATCGCCGCGGCAGTGGCGTCGAAGAAGGCGCCGGTCTCGGCCGGCTGCACCGCCAGGCCGCCCATGCCGATACTGGCGAGCTGGACACTGTAATTGACCTGCTCGACATGGTCGAAATCGTCGCCGGTTCCGATGGCGCCGGCGGTCAGCGAGGCGGAGTTGCCGAGTGCGGCGGCACTCAGCCTGCTTTCCAGCCCGGTGAGCGCGACGTCACCTTCGAACGAGGGGCCGAGGAAGGCAAGACCGCCGATGATGGCTAGCTGCCCCTCCATGTCCTCGGAACCCTCCCCCTCGCCGTTGATCTGGGAGATCCGGAGGTCGGCGATGGTGCCCGCCCCGGTGCCGGAGAGGGTGTTGCCGATCGCCGCGGCGGTGAGATCAAGCCCCGCCGTGGTGCCGTCGGAAAGGTCGAGATCGCTGAGGCCGATATAGGCCAGCTGCGCGAGCCCGTCGCCCTCGTCGAACCCGAAGCCGAACTCGACGCCGTCACCGTCGACATCGTTGATCTGCTCGAGGTGGAGCACTGCGGCTGCGCTCTCGCCTTCGACGTTGAAGGCGGCGCTGTTGCCGATCGCTGCGGCGGTGGCGCTCAGGCTCGAGCCGGTGAGGTCCTCGAAGTAGAGGCTCGCCCCCTGCGCCGCCTCGTTGACCTGCTCCAGCACCACGACCTCGATGGCCTGGACGCCTGTCGCCGCCACCGGCAGCGCCAGTGCCGCCGCCGAGATCGACATCAGCAGACGTTTTCTCAAACCAGTCACTCGTGCGTCCTCCCGGTGTCCATGAGAAGGTTCGTGCGACAGCCACGCTATGATCCGGCGGTGGCGAGAGGGCGGCAGCAGACGCTGCCTCCGTTCTTGAACCTCGGTCGGTGATCCACGTCCGCACGGGCGCCGGCAAAGCGTCCCCGGCTGCATCCCCGGGATGCCACCCAAGGACCTGTCCTACGCCCGTACGTCCGGAGGTGCTCCGGCGGACCGGAGCACCTCGGGCGGCGGAGACCCCTTACTTGATGGTGACCGAGGCCGAGTTGCCGATCGCCGCGCTGGTGACGGCGCCCGCGCCGATGCCGGCGTCGGCGAGATTGAGCGACACGGTCTGGTCGTAGGCGTTCGTCTGCACGATCGACAGCGTGCCGGTGCCCGCGAACGAGCCCGCCGAGAGGCTCAGCGAGTTGCCGATTGCCACCGCGGTGGCGTCGAAGCTCGCGAAGCTGCCGGTGGTGCCGGTCAGGTCCAGGCTGGCGACCTGGTAGCCCTCATTGACGCCGTCATTGGTCTGGGTGATCGAGCCGGTGCCCGACAGCGCCCCGCCGGCGTCCAGCGACAGCGAGTTGCCGATCGCCGCCGCGGTCAGCTCGGCCACGCCGGCGCCGTTCAGCTCGCCGAGACCGATCGCGACCTCCTGGTAGCGGGAGTTGGTCTGCTCGATGGCGCCCTCGTCGCCGAAGCCGAAGCCGCCGTCCGCGGTCATCGACAGCGAGTTGCCGATCGCCACCGTGGTGAGCGACATGTCGCCGATCCCGTTGATCTCGCCGAGATCGACGGTTGCCCGCTGCCACAGGGTGTTGCTCTGGTCGATCCCGTTGCCGTCGCCGAGATCGATATCGCCGCCCGCGGCGATGGACAGCGAGTTGCCGATGGCCGCCGACGTGAAGTCGAGCGCGCCGTCGACGCCGATGTGATTGACATCGACGTCGGCCGTCAGCGACCTCTTGAAGATCTGGTCGATGCCGCCGTCGGTCTTGTCGAACGCGATATCGCCGCCGGCGTCGATCGACAGCGAGTTGCCGATCGCCACCGCCGTCACCGACAGGTCGCCGAGGCCGTAAATGCCCCCCATGCCGATCGCGGCCCGCTGCTTGGCCTCGACGGTCTGGGTGACCTGGTCGAGCAGGATGTCGCCACCGGCGTTCAGGGTCGCCGAGTTGCCGATCGCCGCCGCGACCATCTCGGCGTCGAAGGTCTCGTAGGTCGGAGCGTCGACGCCGACCGGGGTGGCGGGCGCCGCGAGGCTGTTGATCGTCGAGATGGAGATGTTGGCCTGCTGGCCGAAGGTGCCCGCGGTGCTCTTGTCGCCGAGATTGGTCTGGATCACCGTGTCGAGATAGAGGTCGCCGGTCTCGGCCGTCAGCGTCAGCGAGTTGCCCAGCGCCGCGACGGTGGCGCCGAGAACGGCGCCGCTCTCGCCGGGCTGCACCGCGCCAAAGTGCCACTCGAGATCCGCGAACTGGGCGTTCAGGTTCTCCTGACTGACCGTGTCGAAGCCGTCGCCGGTGCCGATCGTGCCGGCGGTCAGCGAGGCCGAGTTGCCGATCGC
>JARGEQ010000022.1 GCA_029211145.1 Marinimicrococcus flavescens | reverse complement strand
GCGCTGGAAGCGGGGTCAGGCATGGACGACACGGCCTACGGGAGGTGGCCCGAGGCCATGGACGATCTGGCGGCGGGACAACGCGCCGAGGTCCGTGCGATCCTCGATGGCCGTTCGTCGGAGACCGAGGTGATCGCGGCGCTGGAGGGGCGGCTGGTAGCCGAGCGGGTCGGCCCGCGTTGCGGCGCGGCGGACTGGTGTGCCGGGGGCGGGCCAGCGGGCTGCGGCGGCTGCACTGCCGGGGCTGCGGCCGGACCTGCAACGCGCTGACCGGGATGTCGCTGGCGCAGCTGCACCGCAAGGAGCGCTGGCCCGATTTCGCACGATCGCTGAGCGAGGGTGAGACGGTGCGCCAGTCGGCGCGACGCTGCGCGGTGGCGGCGAGCGCGGCGTTTTTCTGGCGGCACCGCTTCCTGCGGGCGATCCGCACCGATGCAGCGCCCCTGAACGGCATCGTCGAGGCAGACGAGACCTGGGTGCTGACCCGACCTGGGTACTGGAAAGCTGAAAAGGTGCCCGGGCGTGGCGGCGGGCGTTCGGGCTCGTGAGCCGCAAGCCGCGCCGGCGCGGCGGCAGTGCCGGCCGACGCCGCCCGTCGCGGGAGCAGGTCCCGGTGCTCATCGCCGTCGATCGCAGCGGCGCCCCCCTCGGCGCCGTCCTGCCGGCGGCGACCGCCAAAGCCATCGGCCACGCCCTGGCCTTGGTCCTGAGCGAAGACGCAAGACTGGTCACCGATGCGGCCAGGCCCTACCCGCCCTGCGCCGCCGCGCTCGGCGTCACCCACGAGGTGCTCAACCGCTCCGCCGGCCAGCGGGTCCGCGGCGACCTGCACATCCAGACCGCGGGCAGCCGCCACGAGCGGCTCAAGTCCTTCCTGCGCCGTTATCGCGGCATCGCCACAAGCTGCCTCGCCAGCTACCTCGAGTGGTTCCACCTCGCCGGCCTCCACCCCGACCC
>JARGEQ010000021.1 GCA_029211145.1 Marinimicrococcus flavescens | reverse complement strand
TTCCCTGCGATTCCACCCGGGGGCACGGTACCCAGCTATGTATCTTCTGCCAATTTGGGGGAGCCTGCTGACTACATTCAATTGATTGAAGATTGGATGAACAAGCGCAGGCCGATCCGGTTTATCTTCACCAGCCAGGGACTCAAGATCAATCTAGCGGTGAGTATTGAGATTTTTAACTACAAAGAGGTAGCGGGCAGGCCGGGTGATTTTGAATATGAGCTGGAGCTGAAGGAGTATGTCTTTTACGCCGCCAAGAAAGTGACGCTAAAGACAAAATCAACGACGGCGGGTACCGCCAAGACCACCACAAAGAAAGAGCCGGCCAAGCGGCCAGACGAACGGGCAAAGTCAAAAACGGTCGCCGTGAAGTCCGGGGATACCTTAATGAAGATTGCTAAGCGGGAGCTGGGCGACGGCGGACGGTGGAAAGAGATTCAAAAACTGAACGGGCTGACGGACGCGCAGCTGAAGACACTGAAAATCGGCAGCGTCTTGAAGCTCCCGGGGTGATAAGGCATGGAACTATTGATCGACAATAAGGACGGAAACCTATGGGATGTATCGGGTATTGTTTCGGAGATTTCTTGGAGCACCTACCGGATCGGCAAGCCGGCTTCACTGGAATTTACGATCGTAGACCGTGGCATCTACCAGGATAAAGGATTCAAGATCAATAACGGAGACGTGGTCCGGTATACCGATGAAGGGCAGAAAGTCTTCTATGGCTATATTTTTAAAATAAGCGAAGGCCGCGAGGAAGAAATTGAGATTCTAGCATATGACCAAATTCGATATCTCATGAATTCCGGAACATACGTATTTTCGAAGCTGACGGCCACACAGGTCGTTCAAAAAATCGCCAAGGACATGCAGCTTAAAACCGGCACGCTTGAAAACAGCGCTTATGTCATTCCTTCACAGATTCGGGACAACAAAACCTA
>JARGEQ010000020.1 GCA_029211145.1 Marinimicrococcus flavescens | reverse complement strand
TTCTGATAATGAACTTTCAGCACTGATGTTCGATGCTAGTCAAAATTCCTGGGGGCTAAATAAGTTTCTGCATAAGCTTCAACCTTTAATCTCTAACAATCCTAAACGAATTGTACAATTATAGTCTAAGTCGCCTTTAAGGCGGCTTTTTTCTTTGTCTCTGTGGGAGGTGAAAATATGACAACTGTATCCGCGACGATTCAAATTATGGACCAGGCAAGTAAGTCATTTCAACGAATGACCAATCAAGTCGTGGAGACGACTATCCGAATGGAACGACTTAAGCGAGTCGTGGAAGCTCCGTTTGAGTTGAGGGTTGATGCTTCTGCAGCAGAGACTGCAATACAGCGGGTTCGTTCAACTCTCGGATCTTCATCACGTACAATCGATATAATTATAGACTCAGAGAATATTATGCAAAGCGTATCACGAATTCAATCTGCTATTAGATCTCGTTTATCCGACACAGTTGTGCAGGTTACATTTAATACAGCCGATATTCTGCGGAGAGCTCAATCAATCCGTCAGCAGATTGAGGCTAACTTTCGAGACATACGAGCAAGCGTAGAACTGGAGATGCCCGCCGGGTTACGAACAATGTTCTCAAGCTTGCAACGGATGGTTGCCAGGTTAGCTCAATCAATAGATCGATTAAATGCTA
>JARGEQ010000002.1 GCA_029211145.1 Marinimicrococcus flavescens | reverse complement strand
TCGTCGCCCCCAAGGACGAGCCCCAGGTCTGCACCTGAGCGGCACCACGGAACGACGCGCTTTCTTCTCAAGTTCAGGGGAAACCCACCATGATCAGCTCGCCGAGGCCGGAACGCGGCTCCAGCGCCAGGCGCACCCTTCTTTCTTCAGCGATCGTCGCCCTGTTCGGCCTCGCCGCCTATGCCGGCGGCGGCAGCACGCCGGCCTTCGCCTGCCACGAATATGTGAGCCCGGTAGACAGCAGCGCCGGCTGCAGCGCGTACCAGCGCGATCGCGATGCCGGGCAGCAGGGTCAGGATGAGGCGGGCGCCGGCGAGGACAGCGGCAGCACCCCCGACGAGACGCAGCCCGAGCTCACCAAGAAGGAACTCAAGGCGCAGAAGAAGGCCGAGAAGCAGCGGCTCAAGGCCGAGCGCAAGGCCCAGCAGGCCCAGCTCAGGGCCGAGCGCAGGGCCGAGAAGGCCCAGCGCAGGGCGGAGCGCCAGGCCGAGAAGGAGCGCCGGAAGGCCGAGCGCCAGGCCGAGAGGGAGCGGCGCAAGGCGGAGAAGGAGGCCGGGAAGGATGGGACGCCCGCCGGCGGCACGGATGGCGGCACGACCGGCGGCGGCACGGACGGCGGCACGACCGGCGGCGGCACGGATGGCGGCACGACCGGCGGCGGCACGGATGACGGCACGACCGGCGGCGGCACGGACGGCGGCACGGACGGCGGCGGCACGGATGGCGGCACGACCGGCGGCGGCACGACCGGCGGCGGCACGGACGGTGGCTCCACCGACGGTGGGTCGAACGGCGGCCAGCTCCCCGAGACCCCCAACTGCAAGCCCTGAGCGGCGACGCCTCGAGTGATGGCGAAGGCCGGTGGAGTTCCGCCGGCCTTCGCCGCGTTTCTCAGCCCGGCACGAAGATCTCGAGGGCCGAGGGGTCGATCGTGAACTCGGCGGGTGTGCTGGTGGTCAGGTCGCCGTCGGTGCTGACCGGCAGGACAGGCCGGGTGCGGACGGTCAGGCTCGGCGCCTGGGCGCGCCAGATGCCACCACCGTTGGAGCTGCCGCCGCGCCGAAGCTCGGGCAGGTGGCGCAGCAGCCACCACCAGGGCTGTGGGTCGAGGCTGTAGACGTCGAACTGGTGGTCATCGATCGCCGCCGCTTCCGAGACCGTCATGCCCGCGCCATGGTGGCGCCCGTTGCCGATGGTGAGCTGGATCGAGCGTCGCCGCACCTTGCCGCCGGGATGCCCGATCTCGGCGAGGAAGGAGCGGTTGCGACGCAGCGCCTCGATGATGGTCCGCACATAGGCCGCCGGGCCCAGCCGCTTCTTGAGCGCACCGTCGAGACAGCGGCCGGCCTCCACGCTGAGGCCGATGGTGGCGGCATTGAAGAACGGCTTGCCGTTGACGCGGCCTATGTCGACACGCTCGGTGCGGCCGGCCCTGATGACCGCCACCGCTCCGGCGAGGTCGAGCGGCAGGCCCAGCGTGCGGGCCAGATCGTTGCCGGTGCCCAGCGGCAGGATCCCCAGCGGCAGGCCGATCTCGACAAGGGCGTCGGCGGCCCGGTTGAGGGTGCCGTCGCCGCCGCCCAGCACCACGAGGTCGGCACCCCTGGCGTGCTCGCGCAGAAAGTCCGGTGCCGAGTGCTTGGACTCAGCCGGGCACGCCTCGAGCGAGAAGCCGGCCTCGCGCAGCAGGCCGAGGGCCCGCTCGGCCTGCTCCTCGCCCTGCCGGCTCCCGCGATTGACAAAAACCAGGGCATGTCGGCGCATCGTCACTCCGTGCCGCGACAACCCGGCAACCGGCCGGACGGTTCCGTGGCGCTTGCCGGCCGCCGCCTCCTTTGCGACCTTGTGGGATCGCGATCCGCAACGGCCGGGAGGCGGCGATGCGAGCCATGATCCTGGGTATCCTTCTGTTGTTGGGCGCCGCCCCGCCGGCGCGGGCCGAGATCGTCGTCGATGTCGAGCTCGTGCTGGCGGTCGACGTCTCGGGCAGCATCGACATGGAGGAGGCGCGCCAGCAGCGCGAAGGCTATATCGCGGCGATCCGCGACGCCGAGGTGCTGGCAGCGCTCGGGCGCACCTTCACCGGACGGATCGCGGTGGCCTATGTCGAGTGGGCCGGCGCCGAGCAGCAGCGGCTGCTGGTGCCGTGGATGCTGGTGGAGGGGAGGCCGTCCGCCGAGGCGTTCGCCAGCGCGCTCGCCGAGCAGCCGTTGGCGCGCGGCCGGTGGACCTCGATCAGCGGCGCCATCGATTTCGCCGCAACGCTGTTCGACGGCAACGGCTATGCCGGCGAGCGGCTGGTGATCGACGTCTCGGGCGATGGCGCCAACAATAGCGGCCGGGCCGTTGCCGACGCCCGGGACGCCGCCGTCGACTCCGGCATCGTCATCAACGGCCTGCCGATCCTCAACGACCGGCCGCAGCCCTTCGGCATGCCGACACCCATGGAGCTGAACCTCGACCGCTACTATCGCGAGCAGGTGGTGGGCGGTCCCGGCGCGTTCCTCATCACGGCACTCGACTTCGAGGACTTTCGCAGGGCGATCCTCAACAAGCTGGTGCGGGAGATCGCCGGGCGGCCGGCGCGGCGCGCCGCACCACCGGATCACGCCTTCTTGACCCCCTGAGCGGCGACCGTTCAGGCAGTAGTCGGGCGGTCAACCAGCGGAGGATCCGCAATGCCCCGACCTCTTCCCGGCAAGCCGGCGCCCGCCCTCGAGGCCCGCCTCGTGGGGGGCGGCACCTGGCGCCTCGCCGAGCAGACGCCGCAGAACTTCAGCCTGGTGGTGGCCTATCGCGGCCTCCACTGCCCGATCTGCAAGATCTATCTCAAGGATCTGCACAGCCGGCTCGGCGCCTTTGCCGAGCGCGGCGTCGAGGCGGTCGCGCTGAGCGCCGACAGCGAGGAGCGGGCCGCCGAGGCGAAGCAGGGCTGGCAGCTCCCCGATCTCGCCCTCGCCCATTCCCTCGACCTCGACACCGCCCGGAGCTGGGGGCTCTATCTGTCGGCCGGGCACGGCAAGACCTCGGCGGGCGTCGACGAGCCGGCGCTTTTCACCGAGCCCGGCGTGTTTCTCGTGCGTGCCGACGGCACGCTCTATTACGCCAACACCCAGAGCATGCCCTTCGCGCGGCCCTCCTTCGAGGATCTGGCGAAGGCGGTCGATTTCGCGCTCCAGAAGAACTACCCGGCGCGCGGCGAGGCCGAGTGAGCCGCAAGGGGGCCGCGCCGCCGCAGCCCCCTCGGGCACCTACCAGCTGCCGGTGTTGGGCATCGAGGTCCACGGCTCGGCCGGCTCCTTCGCGTCGCCTTTTTGCAGGAGCTCGAAGGAGATCCCGTCGGGCGACTTCACGAAAGCCATGCGGCCCTCGCGCGGCGGCCGGTTGATGGTGACGCCGCTGTCCATCAGCTTCTGGCAGGTGGCGTAGATGTCGTCGACCTCGTAGGCGAGGTGGCCGAAATTGCGGCCGCCCGTATAGACCTCGGGATCCCAGTTGTAGGTCAGCTCGAGCAGCGGTGCGCGGCTCTCGCGGCCGCTCTGCTCGTCGTCGGCGGCTGCCAGGAAGACCAGCGTGAAGCGGCCCTTCTCGTTCTCGATGCGCCGGACTTCCTTCATGCCCATCTTGTTGCAGTAGAAGTCGAGGGATTCGTCGATGTTGCTTACGCGCACCATGGTGTGAAGATAGCGCATCGCCTGCTGCTCCCCGCTCTGGCTGTTGATGCCCCCAGTGATCTAGTGGCTGTGCCGTCCGGGCGCCACCTCCATCGCGGGGAGGGGACGTGTCGCCGGCCCGCACCCGCCTGGAGGCTTCATGCTCGACTGGACGCTCGAAGGAGCGATCGTGCTTCTGGGAGCGTTGCTCCTGCTCTCGCCGCTGCTGGCGCTCACCAGCCTCCTGCGCCTGCGCCGGATGGAGCGCCGGCTCGTCCTGCTCGAGGCGGCGCTGCGGGCCTCCGCGGCGCCGGCGCAGATGCCGCCCGAAGTCGAGCCTGCAGGGGAGAGCACGGCGCCGGCGGAGCCGCAGCCCGCGCCGCAGCCCGGGCCGGAGCCTGTCCCGGCTGCGGCGACGGAGGGGCTCGAGGAGCGGCTCACCCGCAACTGGTTCGTCTGGCTGGGCGGGGTGGCGCTGGGGTTGGGCGGGTTGTTCGTCGCCGGCTGGGCGATCGAATCGGGGTTGCTGGGCCCAAGCGTCCGCCTGGGCCTGGGCGCCCTTTTGGGCCTGGCGCTGGTGGGCGCGGGCGAACGGCTGCGCCGCCGGCCGGCCTTCTCCGGCCAGACCGACCATGTGCCGGCGGCGCTCGCCGCGGGCGGGCTCTGCGCCCTCTACGGCGCCAGCCTCGCCGCCCACCTGCTCTACGCCTACCTGCCTTCGGGCATGGCGCTGACGCTGCTGGCGCTGGTGGCGGCGCTGGCGCTGGGCCTCGCCCTGCGGCACGGCCAGGCGCTCGCCCTGCTCGGCCTCACCGGGGCGATGGCGGCACCCCTCCTGGTGGCGGCGTCCGAGCCGCGTGCCTGGGCCCTCTTCTCCTATCTCGCCGGCGGCGCCCTGGCCGCCGGCCTCGTGGTCCGGCTCACCGGCTGGCGCCTCCTGGCGCTCCTTCTCGCAGCCTTCGCCGTCGCCTGGCCCGTCCTCTGGCTGGCGACCCTTCCTCCCGCGGCGGATGCCGCGCCGCTCTCCCTCTACGCCCTGCTCGTCGCGATGGCGGGCCTGCTCGGCCTGCCGCCGATCGTCCTGGCGCCGGCCGCGCGCCGCACCATGCGCCTGCTCGTGGTGGCCATGGCGCTGCTCCAGGTGGCGTTCCTCGTGCTCGGCCGCCACGAGGCGCTGGTGCTCGCGCCGGTCATGCTCCTGTCGCTGGGGCTGGCCGCCTTCGCCGCCCGCCGCCCGGACGAGCGCTGGCTTGCCGTGGCGGCGGTGGTGGCCAACCTGCTGGCGGTCGCGACCTGGCAGCTGCCGCTGCTCGATCTGCCGGTGAGCCAGCTCTACGATCCCGCCGTGGCGCTCGAGCCGCTGCTGTGGCTGGCGCCCGAGGCCAGGCCGGTGGCCCTGGCCGGTGCTGCCGTCGCCTTCTCCTGGGCGCTGGGCGGCTTCCTGCTGGCGGCGCGCGGCGTGGCGCCCGGCTTTTGGGGCGGCCTTGCGGTGGCGGTGCCGCTTGCCGTGCTGGCGCTGCTGCACGCCCGGCTCGAGGGTCTTGCGATGAGCCCCGGCTTCGCGACGCTGGGCCTCGGCGTCGCCGCCCTGGCGCTCGCCGCCGCGTCCCTCCTGCGCCGCCGCGGCGGCCCCGAGCCGGCCGTCGCCGCGTTTGCCATCGGCGTGCTGGGCGCCCTGGCCCTGGCCTTCGCCATGATCCTGCGCGAGGCCTGGCTGGTGGTGGCGCTGGCGGCGCTGGTGCCGGCCTGCGGCTGGGTCGCGGGACGGACGGCGCTGCCGGCGCTGGCCCGCCCGGCCCTGTGGATCGCCGGCCTGCTGGTGGCGCACGTCCTGTGGAGCCTGCATGCCGGCGACGGGCAGGCCATGGCGGGCCCCTGGACCATCCTCTACGCCAACGGCCTGCCGCTTCTGGCCTTTCTCATGGCGCGGCGGCTCTTCGCCGGCACGGGCGGCGAGGCGCTGGCGGCGATGCTGCGCGGCGGGGCGATTCTGTTCGGCCTGCTGCTCGTCGCCGGCGAGGCTGCCTGGGTGGCCCAGGCTACCGGCGCCCATCTCCAGCCGCTGCTGGAGCTCGCCCTGCGGGCGATGGCCTGGGCGGCCGGTGCGCTGGCCTTGCTCCGCTGGCACCAGGAGGTCCCGCACCGCCGGATCCTGCTGTGGGGCTGGGCGCTGCTGCTGGCGGGAGCGGCGGCGCAGGTCCTGCAGAGCCTTCTGCTGGACTGGAACCCCGTCGTCACCGGCCTGCCGGTCGGCAGCCTGCCGCTCCTCAATCTGCTGCTGCCGGCCTATGCGCTGCCGGCGCTGATGGCGCTAGCGGTGATGACGGCGGCGCTGCGCGCCGGCTGGCCCGGCGCGGGGCGGGCGGCCGGCGTCGCTTCCCTCGTGCTGGCGCTCGCCTGGCTCGGCCTCGAGATCCGCCACGCCTTTGAGGGGGCAGATCTCTCGGGTCCGGCCGGCGAGGCGGAGCTGCTCGCCCACACGGCGGGCTGGCTGGCTGCCGCCGGGCTGCTGCTGGCGGTGGGCATAGGCCGCGACCTGCGGCCGCTGCGGCGCGCCGGCCTCCTCGTTGCAGGCCTTGCCGTGGCCAAGGCGTTCCTGGTCGACCTCGCCGAGCTCGACGGGCTCTACCGCGCCGCCTCGTTTCTGGCGCTGGGCCTGTGCCTCGTGGGTCTCGGCTGGGTGCACCGCCGGTTCGTGGCGGCGGCGGGCTGACCGGGCCCCGCCCGGGCGGCGGGCCGGCCTTGCGCCGGCGCCCGCCCGAGCGGAGGAAGGGTGGGGCTCAGGGCCGGCCGGCGCGCCGCCTCAAGGCTTCCTCGCGCGGCAGCTCGAGGCCGAAATAGATGCGCCAGGCCGCACCCTCGCCGGGCATCACGCCGGCGATCTTCTGCTCGATCTGCTCGGTCGCCACCACCGGCGCGCCGAACGGCTGGACCGGCACCGGGGTGGAGAAGACCTGCTTGTCGATGATCTCGCCGGCGGGGTCGGCGACCGCCACGAAATACCGGACCGGCACCGACCGGTCCTGCGCCCCGAAGGCCGGGCCGGGTGCCACCGCGAGATCGATCGTGTAGCGCAGGCGCACGCCGCCATCCTCGTAGGTGCAGCCGCCGCCGAAGCCCAGCATGGCGGACCGCCAGGCCACCGCCTCGGGGCCGCTGCCGCCGGGCTCGAGGGTCTCGTTGCTGTCCATGCCGTCGACGATCGCCGGATCCGGGCAGGCCGGCGGCGGCGCCTTCTCGGTGAAGCTGCAGGCGCCGAGCAGGAGAGCCGGCAGCAGGGCCGCGAGGCATCGCGTGCCGTGGGGGAGGCGGTTGGCCATCGTGGGTTCCTTGCGGTCAAAGACCCTTGTGGGTGCCGTCGCAGAAGGGCTGCCGCGCCGTGTGCTTGCAGCCGCACAGCCAGACGCTGCCAGCGCTCTCCGGCACGTGCTTGACCGGCGCCAGCCCGCTGCCCTTGTGCGAGCCGTCGCAAAAGGGCTGCCTGGCGCTCTGCCCGCAGGCGCACCACCAGTAGGTCCGACCGGCCTCGAGATCGACCTTGAAAGGTGCCTTCCGGGCGATCGTCGGCTCGCTCATGTCCTGCTCCCTGCGGCGCACGCGGACCTTCCGTCCGCCGCGACCGGTTACCAACCGCGCCCGGTCGCCGCAAGGGCGCGGCAGCCACGCTCGAGGGATCACTTGCGTCAGGGGCTCCTGTCTCTAGTATCGGTACGCCCCGATGTGCTTTCGAAGAAACCCATGGACATGCTCGCCGCCGCCGACGCTGCTGTCGCGCCGCCGCCTTCTCCCCGTGTCGGCACCCGGCTGGCCGCGCTCGATCTCGGCACCAACAACTGCCGCCTGCTGGTGGCGGAGGTGCGCGGCGACGGCTTCGAGGTGATCGACAGCTTCTCGCGGATCGTCCGGCTCGGCGAAGGCCTGGCCCGCACCGAGCGGCTGAGCGATCCCGCCATGGCCCGCACCTTGACGGCGCTCAAGGTGTGCGGCCGGATCATCGCCCGCCATCGCGTGGCCGGCGCCCGCTGCGTGGCGACCGAGGCCTGCCGGCGGGCCGCCAACGGCCGCGAGTTCCTCCAGCGGGTGCAGCGCGTCACCGGCCTCGAGCTCGAGGTGCTGCGCCAGGAGGACGAGGCGCGCCTCGCGATGCTGGGCTGCCTGCCGCTCCTCGACCCCGACGCGCGGCAGCTGCTCGTGATCGACATCGGCGGCGGCAGCACCGAGATCCTGTGGCTCGACCGCAGCCGCCCCGGCGAAGGCGGCGAGCCCGGTACCGCGCTCTCCCTGCCGCTCGGCGTCGTGACCCTGTCCGAGACCTTCGGCCACGAGGTCGGCGAGGAGACCTTCGCCGCCATGGTCGAGCATGTGCACGAGCGGCTCATGGCGCTGCACGCGTCGCGTCCGCTGCCACGCCTGGCAGACGGCGCCGCGCTGCAGATGCTGGGCACCTCGGGAACCGTCACGACCCTGGCGGCGGTCCATCTGGGCCTTCGCCGCTACGACCGCCGCAAGGTCGATGGCCTCTGCCTCTCCTTCGCCGCCGTCAAGGAAACCTCGGATCACCTGCGCATGCTCGATCACGCGACCCGTGCCGCCAACCCCTGCATCGGCGCCGGCCGGGCCGATCTCGTCGTGGCCGGCTGCGCCATCCTCGAGGCGATCCACCGGCAGTGGCCGGTGGATCAGCTGTGCGTCGCCGACCGCGGCGTGCGCGAGGGCATCCTCGCCACGCTGATGGGCAGAAACCTGCACCAGCTCCTCGACGGCGCGGAGGACGCGGCATGAGCGGCGGCAGCACCGGCGGCAGCGGCAGCGGCACGCGACGTCTCAAGGAGCGGGTGCGCACCGCGCGAAAGCGCAGCAACGCCTCGACCCGCTGGCTGGAGCGGCAGCTCAACGACCCCTATGTCCACGAGGCCAGGCGCCAGGGCTACCGGGCCCGCTCGATCTTCAAGCTCGAGGAGCTCGACAAGCGTTTCAGCCTGCTCCGGCGCCATGCCCGCATCGTCGATCTCGGCGCGGCCCCGGGAAGCTGGACGCAATATGCCGCCCAGCGCGGCTGCAGGGTGGTGGGCGTCGACCTGCTGCCGGTGCAGCCGGTGGCCGGCGCCGAGATCATCGAGGGCGATTTTCTCGACCCCGCGATCCAGGACAGGCTGGTGGAGATGCTGGGCGGGCCGGCCGACATGGTGCTGAGCGACATCGCCGCCTCGGCTACCGGCACGCGGGCGGTCGACCGTCTCAAGGCCGAGGGCGTGGCCGAGGCGGTGCTGGCCTTCGCCGAGCGGGTCCTGCGCCCGGGCGGGAGCTGCCTGATCAAGCTGCTCAAGGGTGCGGAGGCGCCGATCATGCCGTCGGCGCGGCGCCTCTTCTCGACCTGCCGCCTGCTCAAGCCCGATGCCACCCGCTCGGATTCCTCCGAGATCTTCCTTCTCGCCACCGGCCGCCGCGCGCCGGAGGGCGGGGCTGCGCAGGAGGGCGAGGGCGGCAGCTGAGCCGGCCGTCCCGCGAGGGGCTCGGATCGTCTCGCCATCGCCGGAGATCGCGGGCGCCTCGCCCGCAACATTGCGGCCGGGCGGGTTCCCCGGCGCCGCCCGTGCAGCCGGTGTGCCGCTCAGCGCATCGTCACATAGGTTCCGGGTGCCGCGACGAGGGGCGGGTAGCCCTGCTCCGCGGCGCCCATGGCCGGCTGCGTGCCGGGCTTGCCGCTGCGGGCTTCCAGCCAGTCGGCCCAGGCGAGCCACCATGAGCCTTCCGTCGAGGGGGCCTGCGCCGCCCAGGCCTCGGGGGCCATGTACGGGTCCCCGGCCGCCATGGGCATCATGCGGTAGCGGCGCCGCGGATGGCCAGGCTCGCTGACGATGCCGGCATTGTGGCCGCCGCTCGCCAGCACGAAGGTGACCTCGGTGTCGGTCAGCAGGCGGATCTTGTAGACCGACTGCCAGGGGGCGATGTGGTCGCGCTCCGTGCCCACCGCGAAGACCGGCACCCGGATGTCGGTGAGCGCCACCGGCCGGCCGTCGATGGCATAGCGGCCGCGCGAGAGGCGGTTGTCGAGGAACAGGTCGCGCAGATACTGGGCGTGCATGCGCGCCGGCATCCGCGTGCCGTCGGCGTTCCACGCCATTAGGTCGAAGGGCTCCTCGCGCTCACCCAAGAGATAGTGGCGGACGGCTCGCGACCAGATCAGGTCGCTGGCCCGCAGGAGCTGGAAGGCGCCGGCCATCTGCGTGGTGTCGAGATAGCCGCGCGCCCACATCATGTCCTCGAGATAGGCAAGCTCGCTCTCGTCGATGAACAGCATGAGCTCGCCCGCCTCGGAAAAGTCGGTCTGCGCGGCAAGAAGCGTCATCGAAGCCAGCCGCTCCTCGCCGTCGCGAGCCATGCGGGCCGTCTCCATCGCCAGCAGCGTGCCGCCCAGGCAGTAGCCGCAGGCATGTACCCGGCTGTCCGGCCGGACGGCACTCACCGCGTCGAGGGCGGCCTTGATGCCCTGCCGGCGATAGTCGTCCATCCCGAGGTCGCGGTCCTCGCTGCCCGGGTTCTTCCACGAGATCATGAAGACGGTGAAGCCGCGCCCGGTGAGGAAGCGGACCAGCGAATTCTCCGGCGAGAGGTCGAGAATGTAGTATTTCATGATCCAGGCCGGGACGATCAGTACCGGCTCGGGCCGTACCTGTTTCGTGGCCGGCGCGTACTGGATCAGCTCGATGAGATCGTTGCGGAAGATCACCTGGCCTTCCGTGGTGGCGAGATCGCGGCCGACCTCGAAGACTTCGGAGCCGGCCGCCGGCCTTTGCTCGAGCAGACGTGCCAGATCCTCGAGCAGATGCTGTGCGCCGCGCTGAAGGTTGGCGCCGCCTTCGGCCAGGGTCCGGCGCAGCACCTCCGGATTGCTCCAGGGGAAGTTGCCCGGCGAGAAACGGTCGAGGGCTTGCCGCGCCATGAACGATACTTGGCTTGTGTGCTGTGCGGTGACGCCGCGGGTTCCTTGCGTCGCGGCCTGCCACCACTGCTCCATCGCGAGGAAGGATTGCACATGCAGCGCAAAGGGGAGAGCGGCCCAGCCGGGGTCCTCGAAGCGCCGGTCGCCTGCAGCGGCGGCAAAGGGCGGCTCGCTGGTGTCGCCGGTGGCCGCCCGCAGGGCAAAGACCCCGAGCCGCAGTGCGTCCTCCACGGCCTTTTGCGCAAGGGCGAGCCTCCGGCCCGGTGCGTTGGCCAGGTGCATCAGCCAGTCGGCACGGGCGGCCTGCACGGCCGCCGGCGAGATGCCCATGGTAAGGCGCGCCTGCAGCGCGTGCAGCATCCGGTCGAGCTGGTCGAGCTCGCTCTCGCCGTCCTGCCCGCCCGTTTCCGCCTTAACCATCGCGAATCCTCCTCCGGGTTTGCGCCTTGCTGTCCCGGTCGGCGGGCAGGCGCCTTGATCCTGCTCAAGGGCGGCGCCTCTTCTCGGCCTGCCGCCTGCTCGAGCCCGACGCCACCCGCAGCGATTCCTCGAAAGTGTTCGTGCTGGCCACCGGCCGCCGCAGCCCCGCGGCGCCGGGGGAGGAAGGCTGATCCTCCTCCGGCCCGCGAGGCCGGAGTCACGCCCGCGCCCTGCCGCGCGTCATGGTCTTGAAACCATCCAGAGGAAGGATCGTCCTTGGAACAGCGTCTCGATGTCCACGCCGCCGCGCCGGATCTCGTCGCCGCCCTGCGCGGCCTCAGCGCTCGCCTGCACGACGGCCGGCTGCCGGCGCGGCTCGTGCACCTGGTCGAGCTGCGCGTCTCGCAGCTCAACGGCTGCCACTACTGCATCGCGCTCCATGCCCGAGAGCTGCGCCGCGCCGGCGGGAGCGAGGAGCTGATCGAGGCCGTTGCCGACTGGCCGGACTCGAATCTGTTCGAGGCGGGCGAGCGCGCCGCCCTGGAATGGGCCGAGGTCCTGACGCGGCCGCGCTCCGGCCTCGAGCTCGACCGGGCGCAGGAAACGCTCGAGGCCAGCTTCGATGCCGAAGCAATGGCCCGGCTGACCATGGCGGTGGCGGCCATCAACGCGTGGAACCGGATCGGCATCGCCGCCTACCGGGAGCCGGAGCCGGAGCCGGAGGCGGCGCGGATGGGCAAGGGGGCCTGATGGAGGTGCATCCAGCGGGGCCGTTCGAGGCGCAGCGGCCGCGGCTGCGCCGTCTTGCCTACCGGCTTCTCGGCAGCCTCGCCGATGCCGAGGACGTGGTCCAGGACGCCTGGCTGCGCTGGTGCCGGGTCGATCCCGCGGCCGTTCTGGCGCCGGAGCGTTTCCTGACCACCGTGGTGACAAGGCTGGCCCTCGATCGCCTGCGGGCCGCGCGCACCGTCCGGGAGAGCTATGAGGGCCAGTGGCTGCCCGCGCCGGTGGTCGAGCAGGGAGACGGGGAGGCGGTGCTGGAGCGGCGCGGCGAGCTGGCGCTGGGCCTGCTGCTCCTGCTCGAGCGTCTCACCCCCCGCCAGCGTGCGGTCTACGTGCTGCGCGAGAGCTTCGCGCTCGAGTACGAGGAGATCGCCGCCATCCTCGAGACCACCGCGGCGGCCTGCCGCCAGGCCATGCGGCGGGCGCGCGCCGAGCTCGCGGGCGCTCCGGAGCCGGTCGGCGGCGCCGGCCGGGCGATGGAGCTGGCGGCGGCGTTCTCGGCTGCCTGCCTCGCGCAGGACTATGCCCGGGTCGTGGGCCTGCTGGCGGACGGCAGCGTGCTGCTCTCCGACGGCGGCGGCAAGGCGCTGGCCGCCCGGCGTCCCGTTCTCGGGAGCGACCGCATCGCCCGCTTCTTCATCGGCGTGTGCGGCAAGCCGGGGCGCCTGCTGGTGCCGGTCCGGGTCAACGGCGGTCCCGGCATCGCCCTCAAGGACGCAGGCGGCCTGCGTTTCGTGGCGGCGCTCGAGGGCGCGCCGGTGCGCACCGCGCTGCTGGTTGCCAATCCCGACAAGCTCCCCCGCGGCCTCGCCGGCGGGGTCACCGTCTCGCCTGGGGCCCGCGCATGTGGTAACGCGCGTGCTGCGGCCCGCTGATCCGACCATCGGGCCGGGGGTCGCGGCATGGCCCGTGACGCAATGGCGGGAGGACAAGATGAAGCTCTATGACGGCGGCCTCGTGATCCTGGTCGTGTTCCTGTGTGCCGCGGCGGCCCTGGTCGCGGCCTCGCAGGTAGCCCCATGAGTGCCGGCGCGCCGGTCCCCACCGGTGCGGACGCGCTGGCGGAGCCCGGCATCCTCGTGCTCGACGTCGGGGGCAACGCCGTCAAGTTCAAGCTGTCCTCGGGCGAGGAGCGCCGCAAGTTCCCCTCCGGCCCCGGTCTCACGCCCGAGCGGATGGTGGAGAAGGTTCTCGAGGAGAGCGGCGACTGGCGCTTCGACCGGGTGAGCATCGGCTGCCCGGGGCCGATCAGCGGCGACCGGATCGCCCTCGAGCCGGTCAATCTCGGGCCCGGCTGGTGCGCGTTCGACTTCGCCGCCGCCTTCGGCCGTCCGGTGCGCCTGGTCAACGACGCCGCGATGCAGGCGCTGGGCTCCTACGAGGGCGGCAAGATGCTGTTTTTGGGGCTGGGCACCGGCCTCGGCGCGGCGCTGGTCATCGAGGGCGCGGTGCTGTCGCTCGAGGTGGCGCACCTGCCCTACAAGGCCGGCCGGACCTTCGAGGACTATGCCGGCAGGCGCGGCCTCGAGCGGATGGGCAAGCGCCGCTGGCGCAAGGCGGTGCGCGACATCGTCGAGCGGCTCAGGGCGGCGCTGGTCGCCGACCACGTGGTGCTGGGCGGCGGCAATGCCGGCCTGCTCGAGGAGATGCCGGAAGGCTGCCGCCGCGGCCACAACCGCAACGCCTTCCTGGGCGGCGTCCGCCTCTGGGAGGGGGGCGTGCGGGTTCTCTAGGACCGGGCCGGGCGCCCCCCTCAGGCAGCCGGCCGGGTGCCTGAGGCACGGACCTCCTCGGCCGCCTTCGTGCCCTCGAGGACGTAGCGCCGGCCACAATAGCCGCACAGCGTCTCGCCGCCCTTCTCGAGGGTCAGGTACTCGAGCGGATGGCCGAGCGCACCATTGCCCCCGTCGCAGCGCACGTGCATATGCGGGGTGACGACCGTTTCGCGATCATTCACGAGAAAGAACTCCTCGTCGTTCATGTCCCCACCCTGAGGGTATTCATGCCAAGGTCGACCATCGCCAGGAGCGCACGGCCGTGACCGCACGCCGTCCCGAGCCGGCGTCCGCGCAGCACTTGCCAGCCAACGCCATCGAACTCAAGGGCCTCGAGAAGATTTACCGCGGCACCGATGGCCAACCGTCCAAGCAAGCCCTCAAGGGCATCGACCTCGAGGTGCCGCGCGGCTCGTTCTTCGCGCTGCTCGGCCCCAACGGTGCGGGCAAGTCGACGCTCATCAACATCCTGGCGGGCCTCGTGGTCAAGAGCGCGGGCAGCGTCAGCCTCTTCGGCATCGACATCGAGCGCAACCCGCGGCGCGCCCGCCTCGCCATCGGGGTCGTGCCGCAGGAGCTCAACTTCGATCCATTCTTCACCGCCCGCGAGGCGCTCGAGCTGCAGGCCGGCCTCTATGGCGTGCCGCGCTCGCAGCGGCGCACCGAGGAGATCCTCGCGGCGGTGGGCCTGCTCGACAAGGCCGACGCCTATGCGCGCCTGCTCTCCGGCGGTATGCGGCGCCGCCTGCTGGTGGCCAAGGCGCTGGTCCACAGCCCGCCGGTGGTGATCCTCGACGAGCCTACCGCCGGTGTCGATGTCGAGCTGCGCCGCTCGCTGTGGGCCTACATGCGCCAGCTCAACGCCCAGGGCGTGACGGTGGTGCTGACCACCCACTATCTCGAGGAGGCCGAGCAGCTCTGCGACCGCATCGCCATCATCAACCATGGCGAGGTGGTGGCCTGCGACACCAAGGACACCCTGATCCGCCGGCTCGACAGCAAGGAGCTGCTGGTGACGCCGGCCGAGCGGCTGCAGGCGCTGCCGAGCTCGCTGGCGGGGCTGGACGCGGCGCTCGACGAGCAGGGGCGGGTACGCATCCGCTACCGCCCGAGCGGCACGAGGGCCGGCGAGCTGCTCGACCGCCTGCGCGATGCCGGCGTGTCCATCGCCGACATCGCCACCCGCGAGGCCGATCTGGAGGAGCTGTTCGTGCGGCTCACCTCGCAGGGCTCGCAGGCGGCGTGAGGGCAAAGTGCGGGGTGCGTCGCTGCCGCGAGCTTTTGGGCTTGGCGGCGGTGGCCGCCTCGGACTATAGAGACGGCCAAGCGCGCGTAGCTCAGCTGGATAGAGCGCAAGCCTCCGGAGCTTGAGGTCACAGGTTCGAATCCTGTCGCGCGCACCACCTCCCCGACGACCTCCGCCGAACGGTTCTGTAGCTGCTGCCTCCCGGGGCCGCGGTCCTGCTTCATGGTCGCGCCATGAAAAAGGCCGGCACCATCGGCACCGGCCTTCATCAGGATCGGGGGCCGCTCCGGCCCATGCCGCCCCTCTACTGGGCGGCGTCGCGGCCGCTGCGCCGGCGCAGGGCCGTCGACATGTCGCACAGCAGCTGGATCTCGTGATCCGCGAGGCCGCGCACCGACCGCAGCAGATCGTTGACGATCGGCCGGTCGTCCTCCTCGCTCGCCACGAGGCCCGGCAGCAGGTCGCGGATGGTCACGTCGAGGATCTCGGCGGTCTGCATGAGCATGTCCATCGGCACCCGATTGGCGCCGCGCTCATACTTCGCCACTTGTTGATAGGAAACGCCGAGCGCCCCCGCGAGGTCCTTCATGGCGAGCCCTGCACGGGTACGCGCCTCGCGGATGCGGCGCCCGATCTCCACGTGGACCTCGTCCACTTTTCTGCGACCCGGCTTCACCGATCGAGGTTCCTGCTTGCGTATTGCTCCTGAAGAGCAAACGTCTGACTGACGAGATTGTTCCACCGAAGGACCCTATCGTTTCCTGCCGGCCACGGCCTGGCACTCCAAGGCGTCGGTGCATGGGCTCCGGACTTAACGAAAGCCACGCTCAACCGCAAATCTTGCTTCATGTTCGCGGCGACGCCGGCTCCTGATTATCGCGTTAGATGAAAAACGGAAAGGGTTTCTCCCGCGTAAGGAGAGACGGGCAGCGCTGCGCCCGGCGCATTCCTCGCGATCCGGCGCTTTGCGCCCTCAGGTGGCTGTGCTTTGCTGGCGGATGTCCGGAGCGACGGAGGTCGAGGGCATGGCGGGACGGGCCGAGGCGCGCAAGGTCGAGCTGGTCGATGAGGTTGTGCGACTGGTTGGCGCACGTCTGCCGGCGGGGCCGGGCGAGCTGGTCGGCCGCTTCGTGCGCCGCTATCTGCGCGACGTGGCGCCCGAGGACCTGCTCGACCGTCAGGCGCTCGATCTCTACGGCGCCGTTCTGGCCCATTTCCGTGCCGGCGAGCAGCGCCGCGGCGGTGCCACCAAGGTGCGGGCCTACAACCCCGATCTCGAGCAGCATGGCTGGCAGTCGACCCACACGATCGTCGAGATCGTCAACGACGACATGCCGTTCCTGGTCGACAGCGTGAGCATGGAGCTGAGCCGGCACGGGCTGGGCATCCATCTCATCATCCACCCGATCATGACGGTGCGGCGCGACGCCCAGGGGCGTCTGGAGGACGTGGCGGACGAGCGCCGCGCTGCGGACGACGGCTGGCAGGCCGAGAGCTTCATGCATTTCGAGATCGACCGGCAGAGCGACGAGGCGCTGCTGGGGCGGCTCGAGGAGGATCTGGCGCGGGTCCTGGGCGATGTGCGGCGCGCGGTCGAGGACTGGCCGGAGATGCGCCGGCGGCTCGACGAGGCCATTGCCGAATGGGCCTCGAGCGCCCCGGTGGAGCTTCGCCGGGACGGCGAGGTCGAGGCGTTCCTGCGCTGGCTGGCCGACGACCATTTCACCTTCCTGGGGGCCGCAGGCTACGTCCTCGAGGATGGCGCCGGGGCGCCGATGCTGCGCCAGACCACGGGCAGCGCGCTGGGCATCCTGCGCGACCGCGAGGCGGGCGGCCTGTCGCAGAGCTTCAGCGATTTGTCGCCCGCCGCCCGCGAGCGCGCCCGCGATCCGGCCGTGCCGCTGATCGTCACCAAGGCCAGCAGCCGCAGCACGGTGCATCGGGCGGCCTATCTCGACTATCTGGGCATCAAGCGCTACGGGCCCGACGGCGGGGTCGTCGGCGAGCACCGCTTCTTGGGCCTGCTCACCTCGACCGCCTACAACGAGAGCCCGCGCGACATTCCCCTGCTGCAGCGCAAGGTCGAGCAGCTCCTGGCGCGCTCCGGCTTCAGCCGCTCCGGCCATGCCGGCAAGGCGTTCTTGCACATCCTCGAGACCTACCCGCGCGACGAGCTGCTGCAGACCGACGAGGACAGCCTCTTCGAGATCGCGATGGAGATCCTCCATCTCCAGGACCGCCAGCGGCTGCGCCTGTTCCTGCGCCGCGACCCGTTCGAGCGGTTCGTCTCGTGCATCGTCTTCGTGCCCCGCGAGCGCTACAACACGGCGCTGCGCGAGCGGCTCGAAGGGATCTTGAAGGCGGCCCTGGGCGCTGCCGAGAGCGAATGGCAGGCGCAGGTCTCGGAATCCCTCCTGGCCCGCATCGTCTTCACCTTCCGCACACCCTCCGGCGTGCCCGGCGAGATCGACGTCGCCGATCTCGAGCGCAAGCTGGTGGAAGCCTCGCAGAACTGGATCGACCAGCTGCGCGCCGCCCTGGCCGACGCTCTCGGCGAGGAGGAGGGCAACCGGCTCCTGCGGCTCTACGGGCGCTCCTTCGCGCCCTCCTACCAGGACACGGTGCCGGCGCGGGCGGCGCTGCCCGACATCCGCCATCTCGACGCCCTGGCGGCCGGCCGCCAGGGGCCGCTGGCGCTCAGCCTCTACCGCCGCCTCGAGGATGCGGCCGAGACCGTCCGCTTCAAGATCATCCGCCCCGACGAGCCGGTGCTGCTCTCCGACGCGCTGCCCATTCTCGAGAACATGGGCGTCAAGGTGCTCTCCGAGGAGCCCACCCACCTGCGCTCGGGCGAAGGCCGGGCCTTCTCGATCCACGATTTCGGCATGCAGCCGCTGCTCGCCTCGCCGGTCGGCGTCGACGAGGTGCGCACCAAGTTCCAGGACGCCTTCCTGCAGGTCTGGACCGGCCGTGCGGAGAATGACGGCTTCAACGGGCTGGTGCTGGCAGCCGGCCTGGAGACCCGCCAGATCACCGTGCTGCGCGCCTATTTCCGCTATCTCCTGCAGCTCGGTGTGCCGTTCAGCCAGAGCTATGCCGAGCGCACGCTGCTCGCCAACCCGGCCCTGGCCCGGCTCCTGGTCGAGCTGTTCGAGGCGCGCTTCGACCCCGCGCGTGCGGAGCGCGAGGCCGCCGTGGCGGCGATCGAGCAGGCCATCGAGCAGGCCCTGGACCAGGTGGCGGTGCTCGACGAGGACCGCATCGTGCGCGCCTATCTGGCGCTCATCCGGGCAACCTTGCGCACCAATGCCTGGCAGCGCGGGCCGGACGGCGGTCCCAAAGAGCAGCTTTCCTTCAAGATCGATCCGGCCGCAGCCCCCTACATGCCGGTGCCGCGGCCGGCCTACGAGATCTTCGTCTACGCGCCCTTCGTCGAGGGCGTGCATCTGCGCGGCGGCAAGGTGGCGCGCGGCGGGCTGCGCTGGTCGGACCGGCGCGAGGATTTCCGCACCGAGGTGCTGGGCCTGATGAAGGCCCAGATGGTCAAGAACAGCGTGATCGTGCCGGTGGGGGCCAAGGGCGGCTTCGTCGTCAAGCAGCCGCCGGCGAGCGGCGACCGGGCGGCCCTGCAGCAAGAGGCGGTCCGCTGCTACCGCAGCTTCCTCTCGGGCATGCTCGACATCACCGACAACCGCGTGCAGGGCAACGTGGTGCCACCCCGAGACGTGGTCCGCTACGACGGCGACGATCCCTACCTCGTGGTGGCCGCCGACAAGGGCACGGCGACCTTCTCCGACATCGCCAACGCCCTGAGCCGCGACTACGGCTTCTGGCTCGACGACGCGTTCGCCTCGGGCGGCTCGGCGGGGTACGACCACAAGGGCATGGGCATCACCGCCAGGGGCGCCTGGGAGTCGGTGCGCCGCCACTTCCGCGAGCTCGGCCACGACCCGCAGAGCGAGCCCTTCACTTGTGTCGGCGTGGGCGACATGTCGGGCGACGTGTTCGGCAACGGCATGCTGATGTCGCGCCAGATCCGGCTGATCGCCGCCTTCGACCACCGCCACGTGTTCCTCGATCCCGATCCCGATCCGGCGACGAGCTTCGCCGAGCGCCAGCGCCTGTTCGACCTGCCGCGCTCGTCCTGGGCCGACTACGACGCCGGCCTGATCAGCGCCGGCGGGGGCGTGTGGCCGCGCAGCGCCAAGCGCATCCAGCTGAGCCCGCAGGCCCGCGCGGCGCTGGCCATCGGAGCCGAGAGCCTGTCGCCGGCCGAGCTGTGCAACGCGATCTTGAAGGCGCCGGTCGACCTCCTGTGGAACGGCGGCATCGGGACCTTCGTGAAGGCCTCCACCGAGAGCCACGCCGAGGCCCAGGACCGCACCAATGACACGCTCAGGGTCAACGGCGCCGAGCTGCGCTGCCGGATCGTCGGCGAGGGCGGCAATCTCGGCATGACCCAGCGCGGCCGCATCGAGTTCGCGGCGCATGGCGGCCGGCTCAACACCGACTTCATCGACAACTCGGCCGGCGTCGACTGCTCGGACCACGAGGTCAACATCAAGGTCCTCCTCAACGAGGTGGTGGCCGCCGGCGACATGACGCTCAAGCAGCGCGACGAGCTGCTGGCCGCCATGACCGAGGAGGTCGGCGCCCTGGTGCTGCGCGACAACGTGCTGCAGAACCTGGCGCTGAGCGTCGGCCAGGCGCTGGGCGAGGAGCTGGCGGACGCCAGGGCCGGCCTGATGCGCCGGCTCGAGCGGCGCGGCCGGCTCGACCGCGACATCGAGATGCTGCCCTCCGACGCCGAGCTCGCCGAGCGGCGCAAGACCGGCGGCGGGATGACCCGGCCCGAGGCTGCGGTGCTGCTGTCCTACGCCAAGATGACGCTCTACGACGACATCCTGGCGAGCGAGCTGCCCGACCGCGTCTATTTCCTCAACAGCCTGGTGAAGTACTTCCCGCGGCCGCTGCGCAAGCGCTATCCCGAGGAGATCGCCCGGCACCGGCTGCGCCGCGAGATCATCGCTACCCTGCTCGCCAACAGCCTGATCAATCGCGGTCTCGAGGTCTTCGTCAGCCAGCTCGGCGACCAGACGGGCTCCTCGCTCACCGAGATCGTCATGGCCTTCGTGGTCGCCCGCGACGCCTTCGATCTGGTGCCCTTCTGGGGCGAGGTCGAGGCGCTGCCGGAGAGTGTGCCCTCGGCCTTGCAGATCGAGCTGCTGGTGGCCGCCCGCCAGGTGCTCATCGCCGGCACCCGCTGGTTTCTCACCAGCGCACGCCGGCCGCTGGTGATCCGCGAGGCGGTCGGCCGCTTCCAGCCGGACATCGCGCGCCTGCGCGAGGCTCTGGAAGAGGTTCTGGCGGCACCCCATCTGGCGCGCTTTCGCGAGCAGCTCGCCCGCTACAGCGCGCTCGGCATCGAGCCGCCGCTGGCCCGCGCCGCCGCGGGCCTGGCCCAGCTCGTGCCGGCGAGCGACATCGTGGCGGTGGCCCGGGGCAGGGTCGGCGAGGAGGGGGGCGACCTGCTGCTGCCCGCCGCGGTCACCTATTTCGCCCTCGATGCGGCGCTCGAGCTCGACCGGCTGCGCGAGCAGCTCCGTGGCGCCCCGGTCCACAGCCGCTGGGACAGGCTGGCGCTGGGCAGCCTAGAGGACCGGCTGTCCGAGGTGCTGCGGCGACTGACCGCACGGGCCCTCGAGCACGGTCTGGGCCGGTCCGGTCCCGCGGCAGCGCAGGAGGAGGTCGAAGCCTATCTCGAGGGCCTGCACGGACACGCCCGATACCGCGAGATTGTCGAGGATATCGCCGCAGCACCGGCACCGGATCTCGCCATGCTGAGCGTCGCGGTGGGAGTGCTCAACGAGGTCGGCGTGGTCGCGGAGTGACGGAAAAGCCGCAGGGCTGGCGTGGCGGCCCGCTTCTTGCGAACGCGACGATTATGGGATATCCGGCACGACGCGCGTGGCCTTGGGGCGCCGACCACTGGCGGGCGACATGGGCAGATGCCGCCGGAATGCGCTGGTGGGAAAAACTGTCTTCTCAACGAGAACCGCGCGGCTCCCCGGAGACGACCATATGAACCAGTCCGTTTCGCTGAAGCTCAAGGAAGGCGAGCTCTTCTTTCGCCAGTGGCTGCGATCGCCCAAGTCGATGGGATCGGTGATCCCCTCCTCGCAGGCTCTGGCCAAGGCCATAGCCGGCGCCGTGGCCTGGCAGCCCGGCCAGTACGTGGTCGAGCTCGGCGGCGGCACCGGGGCGATCACCCAGGGCCTGCTCGATCGCGGCATCCCGCGCGACAGGATGATCGTCATCGAGCTCGAGGAGCATCTGCACTCGTACCTGCAGGAGCGGCTGCCGGGCTCGCATGTCATCAAGGGCGACGCCACGAAGCTCGACAACATCCTCGGGGAGCTGGGCGTCGACAACGTCTCGACGGTGGTCTCGGGCCTGCCGATGCTGGGCATGCCCTTCGAGTTCCACCAGGCGATCGTCGGCCAGGGCCTCAAGGCCGTGGCCGACCGCGGGCACATGCTGCAGTACACCTATTCGCCGGTCCCGCCGGTGCCGGCCCGCAAGCTCGGCATCCGCGCGAGGCTCTGCAAGTACGTGATGTGGAATTTCCCGCCCGCCACCGTCTGGCGCTACACGCCGCGCACCTGACCCTGTTGCTCCGGCGCCCCGCGCCGGACCCGGCCGGTTGACCAGCGCCCCGCTCCGGCGGGGCGTTCGGCGTCGGGATTGCGCCGTTGCCCCGGCTTGTCCTCATCGGATCGAGCGCGTGCGGCCGCACATGCCTGCTATGCGTCGCTGCATGGCCCTGCTATAGCCGAATGATGGGCCACCGCCCCGTGCAACCGGGAAGGGCCCTCGGCGACAGGGAGGACAGTGGATGCGACAGCAAGCTCCGGCTCGTCCAGGCGGCCAGAAGCCCGCTCCCCGATCGCTCCTCTCGCGCCCAAATGGCTGCCGCCGGCGATCGCCTGCGGGGGCCTGATCCATGCGGCTGCCGGAGCTCGAGACCCTCGACACGTTCCCTAAGCTGCTCCTCCACAACGCCGCCAACTGGCCGGATGCCATCGCCCTGCGCGAGAAGGAATTCGGCATCTGGAACGAGTTCAGCTGGGTGCACTGCCGCGACCGGGTGCGCGAGATCGCCTACGGGCTCAAGGCGCTGGGTCTCGAGCGCGGCGAGGTGGTGGCGATCGTCGGCCGCAACCGTCCCAACTGGCTGTGGAGCGAGCTTGCCGCCCACTGCGTGGGCTGCATGACGCTGGGCATCTACGAGGACGTGCTGGCGCAAGAGGCCGGCTACCTGCTCGACTTCGCCCAGGCGCGGGTCGTGGTCTGCGAGGACGAGGAGCAGGTCGACAAGATCCTCGAGCTCGATCGCGAGGCGGCGAGCCTGCGCTGGATCGTCTACCACGACGATCGCGGCATGCGGAAATACGCCGACCCGCGCCTCGTCGGCTGGCAGCAGCTCCTCCACAAGGGGGCTGCCCTGGCCGGCCGCCACCCGGGCCTGATCGACGCCGAGATCGCCGCCGGGCGCGGACAGGACGTGGCGGTGCTGTGCACCACCTCCGGCACGACCGCGCATCCCAAGCTGGCGATGCTGCAGTTCCGGCCCTTCCTCGAGCATATCGCCGCCTATCTGCGGGCCGACCCGCGCGAGCCCGAGGACGAATATGTCTCGATCCTGCCCATGCCGTGGATCATGGAGCAGGTCTACGTGGTGGCGATGCCGCTGCTCTCGCGGATCCGGGTGAGCTTTCCCGAGAGCCAGGAAACGGTGATGCGGGACCTGCGCGAGATCGGCCCCACCCACGTCCTGCTGGCGCCGCGGGTGTGGGAGCAGACGGCGGCCGACCTGCGCTCGCGGATCATGGACGCGGGCTCCGTGACCCGCCATCTGTTCGACTGGGCGGTGCGCCGCGGGGTGGCGGCGGTGGAGAAGGGCCGCCGGCACCGTACGGCCGATCTGCTCGTGTTCGCCGCGCTGCGCGACCGGCTGGGCTTTTCCCGTCTCAAGTCGGCGGCCACCGGCGGGGCAGCGCTCGGGCCCGACACGTTCCGCTTCTTCCTCGCCATGGGCGTCCCCTTAAAGCAGCTCTACGGCCAGACCGAGGCTGCCGGCGCCTACACGTTGCAGGTCCACCCCGGGATCGACACCGACAGCTCGGGCGTGCCCTTCGACGACACCCATATCCGCATACGCGATCCCGACGAGAACGGCGTGGGCGAGATCCTCACCCGCCATGCCGGCCTGTTCGCGGGCTATTTCGGCAGCGAGGCGGCGAGCCGCGAGGCCTTCACGACGGAGGGGTGGATGGCCACCGGCGATGCCGGCTTCCTCGACGAGAAGGGGCGCCTGACGGTCATCGACCGGATGAGCGACATCGCCACCACCTCGGCGGGCACCCGGTTCAGCCCGCAGTTCATCGAGAACAAGCTCAAGTTCTCGCCCTATATCGGCGAGTGCGTGGTGCTCGGCAACGCGCGGCCGTGGCTGGCGGCGATCTTGTGCATCCGCTACTCCATGGTCGCCAAGTGGGCCGAGGCCAGCCGGATCGGCTTCACCACGTACCAGAACCTCGCCGGTAACGAGCGGGTCCAGGGGCTGCTCGCCGGCGAGGTCGAGAAGGTCAACGCCAGCCTGCCCGAGGCCCAGCGCATCCGTCGTTTCCTGCTGCTCTACAAGGAGCTCGACCCCGACGACGGCGAGCTCACCCGTACGCGGAAGGTCCGTCGCGGCGTGATCGACGAGCGCTATGCCGGGCTGATCCAGGCCATCTATGCCGGCCGCGACATGGTCCATGTCGAGACCGAGGTGACCTTCGAGGACGGCCGCAAGGGACGGATCGTGGCCGATCTGGCGATCCACGACAGCAGCGCCCACCGTCTCGTGCCGAAGGCCGCCTGAGATGGGCCTCATGACCCTCGAGCGCCCCGGCGGCAAGCGCAGGCGGCACCTCGACGAGGTGCTATTGGCGCTCGAGGGGGTGAGCCTGCGCTTTGGCGGGGTGAACGCGCTCTCCGACATCAGCTTCGACATCCGCAAGGGCGAGATCCGCGCCATCATCGGCCCCAACGGGGCCGGCAAGTCGTCGATGCTCAACGTCATCAACGGGTTCTACCAGCCCCAGGAGGGCACCATCCGCTGGAAGGGGCGCGAGCGGCGGCGCATGAACCCCTATCTCGCGGCCTCCACCGGCATCGGCCGCACCTTCCAGAACATCGCCCTCTTCAAGGGCATGAGCACGCTCGACAACGTGATGTCGGGCCGTGCCTTGAAGATGCGGCGCGGGTTGTTCTGGCAGCTCGTCTGGATCGGACCGGCACGCCGCGAGGAGATCGAGCATCGGCGGCGGGTCGAGGAGATCATCGACTTCCTCGAGATCGAGCACATCAGGCGCACGCCGGTGGGCAAGCTGCCCTATGGCCTGCAAAAGCGGGTCGAGCTCGCCCGGGCGCTGGCCATGGAGCCGGAGCTGCTGCTGCTCGACGAGCCGATGGCGGGCATGAATCTCGAGGAGAAGGAGGACATGGCACGCTTCATTCTCGAGGTGAACGAGCAGTTCGGCACCACGATCGCGCTGATCGAGCACGATATCGGCGTGGTGATGGACCTCTCCGACCGGATCGTGGTGCTCGACTATGGCCGCATGATCGCCGACGGCACGCCCCAGAAGGTGCGCCGCGAGCAGGCGGTGATCGACGCCTATCTCGGCGTGGCCCACTGAGGAGCGGCGGATGGGCGAGATCCTCTACCTCATCCTGATCGACCCTTTCGTGCAGATGGCCGAGCTGCCGGACTTCTTCCTGCAGGTCCTGTGGGAGGGGTTCGTCTCGGGCATCCTCTATGCCCTGATCGCCTTGGGCTTCGTGCTGATCTTCAAGGCCTCGGGCGTCTTCAACTTCGCGCAAGGCATCATGGTGGTGTTCGCCGCCCTCTCGCTGGTGGGACTCTACGAGGCTGGCGTCCCGGCGTTCCTGGCGCTGGCGCTTTGCGTGCTCATCATGCTGGGTCTGGCGCTGGGGGTGGAGCGGCTGGTGCTGAGGCCGTTGGTCAACCAGCCCGACATCATCCTCTTCATGGCCACCATCGGCCTCACCTACTTCCTGATCGGGCTCGGCGAGTTCATCTTCGGTGGCGAGCCCAAGGTGATGATCACCGAGGAGCTCCTGCTGCCGACCGGCTCCTATGCCTGGGAGGTGATGGGCGGGCTGGTGATCTTCCAGCAGATCGACATCGCTGCCGCCGTCATCGCCGTCGTGCTCATGACCGCGCTGGGCCTGTTCTTCCAGAACACCCGGATCGGCCGGGCGCTGCGCGCCGTGGCCGACGATCACCAGGCGGCTCTCTCGGTGGGCATCTCGCTGAACCAGATCTGGGCCATCGTGTGGTTCGCCGCCGGCATCGTGGCGCTTGCCACCGGGATCATGTGGGGGGCCCGCTCGGACGTCAGCTTCGCCCTCCAGATCGTGGCCTTGAAGGCCCTGCCGGTGCTGGTGCTGGGCGGGCTCACCTCGGTGCCCGGCGCCATCGTCGGCGGGCTCATCATCGGGGTGGGCGAGAAGATCGGCGAGATCTACTGGGGCAGCATGATCGGCGGCGGCATCGAGGGCTGGCTCGCCTACTTCATCGCCCTGGCCTTCCTGCTGGTCCGCCCCCAGGGGCTGTTCGGCGAGCGCATCATCGAGCGGGTCTAGGGAGGCGGGCGGATGCTTTATCGCGAGACCGGCCAGTTCAGGACCAGCTACGCCGCCGACCAGGCGATCTTTCCGCTGCGCCAGGACCGGATCGGCCTCGCCGCCATCGCGCTGGTGGCAGCCCTCGCCGTGCCGCTGCTGGCCGACGACTTCTTCATCAACACCATCATGATCCCCTTCCTGATCTTCGCCCTGGCCTCGATCGGGCTCAACCTGCTCACCGGCTATGCCGGCCTGCTGTCGCTGGGCACCGGGGCGTTCATGGGGGTAGGCGCCTATGCCTGCTACAAGCTCACCACCTTCTTCCCCGAGGTGAACGTCCTGCTGCTGATCCTGCTCTCGGGCTTCTTCTCGGCCGGGATCGGGTTCGTCTTCGGGCTGCCCAGCCTGCGCATCAAGGGCTTCTACCTGGCGGTGGCGACGCTCGCCGCGCAGTTCTTCCTCGACTGGTGCTTCAACCGGATCGGCTGGCTCTACAACTACAATGCCAGCGGTGCCATCGAGGTGCCCACCCGCGAGGCCTTCGGCATCGTGCTCACCGGCCCCACGGCGACGCCGCTCGCCCGCTACATGGCGGTGCTGGCGCTGGTGGTGCTGATGACCTGGCTCGCCTCCAACCTCGTGCGCGGGCGGATCGGTCGCTCCTGGATGATGGTCCGCGACATGGACATCGCCGCCGAGCTCATGGGCATCCGCCTGCTGCGCACCAAGCTCCTGGCCTTCGCGGTCTCCTCCTTCTACTGCGGCGTGGCCGGGGCGATGATGGTGTTCCTGTGGCTGGGCGCTGCCGAGGCGTCGTCCTTCGGGATCAACGTCTCCTTCCAGGTGCTTTTCATGGTCATCATCGGCGGGCTCGGCAGCCTTTTGGGCTCCTTCATGGGCGCCGCCTTCATCTGGATCCTGCCGATCGTCATCCGCGCCGTGCCGGCGACGCTGGGGCTCGATATCGGCGCTGCCACCGTCGAGCATGTGAGCTTCATGCTGGTGGGCGGCCTCATCATCTTCATTCTCATTGCCGAGCCGCACGGCTTCGCGCGACTGTGGCAGGTCGCCAAGCAGAAGATGCGGACCTGGCCGTTCCCCTACTGAGGGCGGCCCATCATAAAGGGAGGCTCGAGGATGCGACTTCGACAGGCCCTTCTCGGTGCCGCGGCGCTGGCCGTTGCGGCCGGGGCGCCGGCAGCGCCGGTGCTGGCGGACCTCTACGTGCCGCTGCTCACCTACCGTACCGGCGCCTATGCGGGTTCCGGCATCCCCATCGCCGACGGGATGCACGACTATCTGGCGATGCTCAACGAGCGCGACGGCGGCATCGGCGGCGTGCGGATCGCCATCGAGGAGTGCGAGACCGGCTACGACGCGCAAAAGGGCGTCGAGTGCTACGAGAGCACCAAGGGCAAGGGGGCGCTGGTCTACAACCCCTATTCCACCGGCATCACGCTCCAGCTCATCCCCAAGGCCTCGGTGGACAAGATACCCGTCCTCTCCATGGCCTACGGCCTCTCGGCCGCGGCCGAGGGCGAGACCTTTCCGTGGATCTTCAACCCGCCCGATACCTACTGGGACGGCGCCTCGGCGATCATCAGGTACATCGCCGATCAGGAGGGCGGCCTCGACGCGCTCAAGGGCAAGAAGATCGGCTATATCTATCTCGATGCCGGCTACGGCCGCGAGCCGATCCCGCTGCTCGAGCAGCTTGCGCAGAACTACGGCTACGAGCTGGTGCAGTATCCGGTGCCGGGCAACCAGATGCAGAACCAGTCCTCGCAGTGGCTCAACGTGCGCCGCGACCGGCCGGACTATATGGTGATGTGGGGCTGGGGGGCGATGAACCCCACGGCGGTCAAGGAGGCCGCCAAGATCCGCTTCCCCATGGAGAAGTTCATCGGCGTGTGGTGGGCCGGCGGCGACGACGACGCACGCCCGGCGGGCGAGGGGGCCAAGGGCTACAAGACCCTGAACTTCCACGGCGTGGGCGCCGACTACGGGGCCATCCAGGACATTCTCGAGCATGTCGTGAAGAAGGGGCAGAGCAAGGTCGCGAGCCCCGACAAGGTGGGCGAGAACCTCTACAACCGCGGCGTCATGAACTCGGTCTTCATCGCCGAGGCGATCCGCACCGCGCAGGAGCTCACCGGCAAGAAGGAGGTGGACGCGGTCGACGTGCGGCGCGGCTTCGAGAACCTGAACATCACCGAGGCGCGCCTCAAGGAGATCGGCCTCGAGGGCTTCATGAAGCCGCTCGAGATCACCTGCGAGGACCATTCCGGCCACAACCCGGTCTATGTGCAGCAGTGGAACGGCCAGCGCTGGGAGCCGGCCTCGGAATGGTTCGAGCCGATGACCGACGTGGTCCGCCCGCTCCTCGAGCAGGCGGCCAGGGACTATGTCCAGGCCAACCAGCCCTGGCCCGAGCGGGCGGAGCCCTGCGGGTGAGCCTGTCCTGACGCCCGGGAGACGCCAGTGAGCGCCACGTCCGCCTCGCCGATCCTCGAGGTCAACAATATCGAGGTCGTCTACGACCACGTGATCCTGGTGCTCAAGGGCGTCTCCCTCACCGTGCCGGAGGGCGGAATCGTGGCGCTGCTCGGCGCCAACGGGGCGGGCAAGACCACCACCTTGAAGGCGGTCTCCAACCTGCTCGGCGCCGAGCGCGGCGAGGTCACCAAGGGCAGCATCCTCTTGGGCGGGGACGAGGTGCAGTCGCTCGACCCCAACGAGCTGGTGCGGCGCGGCTGCATCCAGGTGATGGAGGGCCGGCACTGCTTCGGCCACCTCACCGTCGAGGAGAACCTGCTCACCGGCGCCTTCACCCGCAAGGACGGGGCGGCGGCGATACGCGCCGATCTCGAGATGGTCTACGGCTACTTTCCCCGGCTGCGCGAGCGCCGCCGCTCGCTGGCCGGCTACACCTCGGGCGGCGAGCAGCAGATGTGCGCTATCGGCCGGGCGCTCATGGCGCGGCCGCGGGTGATCCTGCTGGACGAGCCCTCCATGGGCCTGGCTCCGCAACTGGTCGAGGAGATCTTCGAGATCGTGGCCCAGCTCAACCGCGAGAGCGGGGTGAGCCTGCTTCTGGCCGAGCAGAACACCAACATCGCCCTGCGCTACGCCACCTACGGCTACATTCTCGAGAACGGCCGGGTGGTCCTCGACGGCGATGCCGCGAGCCTCGGGAGCAACGAGGACGTCAAGGAGTTCTATCTCGGCATGAGCTCCTCGGGGCGGCGCAGCTTTCGCGACATCAAGAGCTACAAGCGGCGCAAGCGGTGGCTTTGAGGCAAGGAGCGCGGCCCGAGCGCCGGATGCGGTCTTGCGCACACGCATTGTCACGGAGGGCGCGGGCCGCTATTGCCGAAGCTGGTTGATTGTACGCATCGCCGGCGAGCATGTCTCGAGGCCGGCCGGGAGGGGCAGCAGCGATGCCGGAGTCCGGAGGCATCTATTACGATCGCCAGGAGGTTCGCGCTGCCGCCGAGCGCGAGCAGGCGATGTTTCACGCCTTGCCGGGCCTCATCCGCCACGCCCTCGACAACGCGCCCTTCTTCACGCGCCACCTGGCGGGCGTCGACCCGGACGAGGTGGGCGACCGCGCCGCGCTGGCGCGGTTGCCGGTGGTGCGCAAGTCGGATCTGGCCGAGCGCCAGCAGGCCGAGCGCCCGTTTGGCGGGCTGATGGCCACGCCCATAGGCCGGCTCGCCCGGATCTTCGCCTCGCCCGGCCCGATCTACGATCCCGAGGGCGTGCGCCACGACTATTGGCGCTTCGCCCGGGCCATGTTCGCGGCCGGGTTCCGCTCCGGCGAGATCGTCCACAACAGCTTCTCCTACCATCTGACCCCCGCGGGCTCGATGGCCGAGGGCGGTGCCAGGGCGCTGGGCTGCCCGGTGATCCCCGGCGGCACCGGCCACACCGAGCAGCAGGCGCGCATCATCGCCGACGTGCGCCCGGCGGCCTATGTGGGCACGCCCTCCTTCCTGCTGATCCTCCTGGAGAAAGGTCGCGAGCTCGGCCTGGACATGGGCTCGATCACCAAGGCGCTGGTCTCGGGCGAGGCGTTCCCGCCGGCGCAGCGCGAGCGGCTGAAGGCCGGCTTCGGCATCGACGCCTGCCAGTGCTACGCCACCGCCGATCTCGGCCTGGTGGCCTACGAGAGCAGCGCCCGCGACGGGCTCATCGTCGACGAATCGATCATCGTCGAGATCGTCCGGCCGGGCACCGGCGATCCGGTGCCGGAAGGGGAGGTGGGCGAGATCGTGGTCACCGCCTTCAACCCCGACTATCCGCTGGTCCGCTTCGCCACCGGCGATCTCTCCGCCGTGCTGCCGGGCGAGAGCCCCTGCGGGCGCACCAACATGCGCATCAGCGGCTGGATGGGCCGCGCCGACCAGGCCACCAAGGTGCGCGGCATGTTCGTCCAGCCGCGCCAGATCGCCGAGCTGCTGCGCCGCCACCCCGAGGCGGCGCGCGCCCGGCTGATCGTCGAGGCCGCCGACGGCAAGGACCGGATGCGGCTGGTCTGCGAGGCGGGGCAACGGCCCGAGGGGCTGGCCTCGGCCATCGCCGAGAGCGTGCGCGGCATCACCGGCATGCGTGCCGAGGTCGAGCTGGTGGCGCCCGGGAGCCTCCCCAACGACGGCAAGGTCATCGACGACAGACGTGCCGTCAGCTGAGCCCGCCCTTTTCGCCGCCCAAGCCCTCGCCTGCGCCCGCGGCGGCCGCCTCGTCTTCGAGGAGCTGAGCTTCGCCCTGGCGCCGGGCGAGGCGCTGCTGCTGCGCGGGCCCAACGGCTGCGGCAAGTCCTCGCTGCTGCGCATGCTGGCCGGCCTGCTGCGCCCGGCCGGCGGCCGGCTGTTGTGGGAAGGGGAGGCGGTCGCGGCCGACCTGCCGGCGCACCATGTGCGGCTCCACTATGTGGGCCACGGCAACGCCATCGCCACCACCCTCACCGCCGAGGAGAACCTGGCCTTCTCCACCGAGCTGCTGGGCGGCACCGGCGAGCATCTGGCCGCCGCGCTGGCGGCGTTCGACCTGGAGTCCCTGGCCTCCAGCCCCGGCCGCTTCCTCTCGGCAGGCCAGCGCCGCCGCCTGGCCCTGGCGCGGCTCGTGGCGGCGCCGAGAAAGCTGTGGCTCCTCGACGAGCCCGGCGTGGGGCTCGACCGGGCCAGCCGCGCGCGGCTCGAGGCTGCGATCGGCGCGCACCGGGCGGCGGGCGGCATCTGCGTGCTGGCGACCCACGGCGACGTCGCGGTGCCCGATCCGCTGGTGATCGATTTTCATGGATGAGCCTTCGATGATGCGACCGCTCCTGGCGGTGCTGCGCCGGGATCTGCGGCTTGCGCGGCGGCGCGCCGGCGAGACCCTTCTGGGCGTGCTGTTCTTCGTGCTGGCGCTCTCGCTCTTTCCCTTCGGCGTAGGGCCCGCACCCGACATCCTGGCGCGGATCGGCGGCGGGGTGATCTGGGTCCTGGCGCTGCTTTCGGTGCTGCTGTCGCTCGACCGGTTGTGGCAGAGCGATTTCGAGGACGGCTCGCTGGAGCAGCTGGCCCTGGCGGCGGTGCCGCTGGAGCTGGTGGTGCTCGCCAAGTGCGCCGCCCACTGGCTCTCAGGCGGGCTGCTGCTGGTGCTGGTGGCGCCGCTCCTGGCGGTCCTCATGGCAATGCCCGCCGAGGCGATGCTGGTGCTGCCGCTGACGCTGCTGCTGGGCACGCCGACCCTGACGCTGGTGGGCAGCATCGGTGCCGCCCTGCTGCTGGGCGCCAGGCGCGGCGGTGCGCTCGTGGCGCTCCTCGTCCTGCCGCTCTATATTCCCGTCCTGATCTTCGGGGTGAGCGCTGCCGAGGGTGCCCTGATGGGGCTGGGCGGCACGGCGCAGCTGCTGATCCTGGGAGCCATGCTCCTGGTGTCGGCGGCGCTGGCGCCGTTCGCCGCGGCAGCGGCCCTGCGGCTCGCCCTCGAATAGACCCTTGCGCATCGGCAGCACGAGCAGAAGCGAACCCATGCACTTTCTCGCCAACCCCCTCCGCTTCCAGCGGATCGCCGACGCCGTCTTTCCCTGGGCGGCGGGCGGTGCCGCCCTTCTGGCGCCGCTGGCGCTGTGGCTGGCCCTCGTGGTGGCGCCGCCCGACTATCAGCAGGGCGAGGCCGTGCGCATCATGTATGTGCACGTCCCGGCGGCCTGGATGGCGATGTTCGTCTATCTGTGCGTCGCCGCGGGCAGCGCTGCCGGCTTGATCTGGCGGCATCCGATGGCCGAGGTGGCGGCGCGGGCCGCAGCCCCCATCGGCGCCTGCTTCACCGCCATCGCGCTGTTCACCGGCTCGGTGTGGGGCAAGCCGATGTGGGGGACCTGGTGGGTCTGGGACGCGAGGCTCACCTCGGTCCTGATCCTCTTCTTCCTCTATCTGGGCTACATGGCCCTGCACGACGCCTTCGAGGACCCGCAGCGCGGCGCGAGGGCGGCCTCGATCCTGGGCCTCGTGGGCCTGGTCAACCTGCCCGTCATCAAGTTCTCGGTCGACTGGTGGAACACCCTCCACCAGCCCGCCAGCATCGTGCGGCTGGATGGCCCCACCATCGATCCCAGCATGCTGTGGCCGCTGTTCACGATGATGGGCTTCTTCAAGCTGTTCTTCGTGGCCGTGCTGGTGCTGCGCATCCGCGCCCAGCTGGCCGAGCGCCGGCTCGCCAATCTGCGCTTGGGGGCGGAAGGGCGAGCCTGACGGCCGTGGCTCAGGTGATGCCGAGCAGCGAGAGGATCACCAGAATGACGACGACCACGCCGATGATGTAGAAGATGTTGTACATGCGTCTTTCTCCGAAGGGCGCGGGCGGCGCTGCTCAGCGCCCGACCACGGTGTTGGCGACATGGGCGCCCCGCTGCCCCATGGGGCGGTCGGGGCCCACGGTTGTGTCCCGGCTCGTGTGGAGCTCGAGCTGGGCGTTGATCTCGGCGCCGAACAGGATCACGAAGGCCGAGACGTAGAACCACATCATCGCGCCGATGACGGCACCCAGCGGGCCGTAGGTGGCGTCGTAGGCGGCGAAGTTGGCGACGTAGAACGAGTAGAGCGCTGCCACGAGCAGCCAGAGGATGACCGTCACCAGCGAGCCGGGCGTGATCCAGCGCCACCTGGCGTGCCGCCGGCTGGGGCCATAGCGATAGAGCACCCCCAGCCCCAGCACGAGGCCGGCGCCCAGCAGCGTCCACGAGAGCAGGGTCACCAGCACCTCGCCCAGCCGGCCCAGCCAGGCGAAGCTCAAGAGGGCAGGAAGCCCGACCACGACGGTCAGCGTCACGATCACGCCGACCACCGCGCCCAGGGTCAAGAGCAGGGCAATCAGCGAGAACTGGATGAAGTTCCGGCGCTCCGGCTCCTGATAGACGATGTTGAGCGCGGTCATCATCGACTTCACGCCGGCAGCCGTGCTCCACAGCGCCAGCGCCGAGCTCAGGGCGAGACCCCAGCCCAGCGTCGCCTGCGGCTTGCTCACCACCGCCTGCACCCGGTCGGCCACCATCGCGAAGGCCTGGTCGGGGAGCAGTGGCCGCAGCGCCTCGAGCTGCGGCGCGACGGTGGCGACGTCGAACAGCAGGCCGTAGAGCGAGACCAGGATGGTAATCCCCGGAAAGATCGCGAGGAGCGTGTAGAAGGCGCACCCGGCGGCGATCAACGGCACATTGTCGTTGAGCGTATCGACGCCAGCGCCCTTTGCCACGCGCCACCACAAGCGGGGCGGGAAGTGGGTGGGCCTTTCGAGTGCCCGGCCCACAGCCTCTTCCGCGTCCCCGTCCATGGGCAAGGCTCAGCCGCGCCGTTCGTCCGTGGAGCCGGGCTGGTCGCCGCCCATCTCGCGCCGGGCCGCCTCGCTGCCGGCGTGGATGGCGGCTTCGGCCGTGCGCCGCACGCCGGCGCTTCCTTCGCGCACCTGCTCGCGCGCGTCATGCGCCATGTCGCCGGCCTCACGCTTGGGCACGAGACCCTCGCGCTCTGCCGCCTCGCGTGCTGCCCCGCTGGCCTCGTCAGCGACCCGCGACACGCTCTGGGTGACGGCGGCCGTGGCCCGGCCGGCGAGGTCGCGCACGGCAGGGCCCAGCGTCTCGCGCTCCTGCCGCGTCGGCGGCACGAGGAAGGCGAGGAGCGCGCCGGCCGAGATGCCGAGGGCCGCCATCAAGAGCGGCTGCTCCTGCAGCGAGGTGAGCGCCCGGTTGCCGGCCTGGCGCATGCGCTGGGCGCTCTCCGCCGCACTGTCGGCGGCGTTGCGATAGCCCTCGCGGCCGCGCCGCATGGCGCTGTCTCGCCATGCAGCCGCCTGGGCGGAGGCCGCCGCATAGCGGCCCGCCGCAGCGCTCATGCCGTCATCGACCCGCTGACGGAACGAGGCCAGGGTCTCGCCGGCGCTGCGCGTGACGCCGAGCACGCCGGCCTTGGCGTGGTAGACGCGCTCCTGGAAGGTCTCGGCGGTCTCGTCGGCGCGCCGGGAGATCCGCTCGCCGGCTTCCCGGGCGCGGCGGGCGAGATCCTCGCCCATGCCCGGCTCCTCGTCGGCCGCGGCGCCATACTCGCCGACGAAGCGGGGGTCGGGGCCGGGATAGGGTGCCGGCGGCGGATAGCTGCCGGCCCGCGGCGCCGGCCGCGAGGCCATCAGCCACGCGAGGCCGACCCCCACCAGCGCCACCGGCATCGGGTTGGTGCGCACCGTGCGCATGAAATTGTCGGTGAACTCGGCGCCACCGCCCTCGCGGCCCCAGGCGATCGCCTGGTCGAGCATCTGCCCGGGCGAGAGCCTGTCCTGGAGAGCGTCGATCGTGGCGTCGAGCCGCACGCGCGTCTGCTCGAGATCGCGCTCGATCCTGCTGGTATCGCTCACGAGACCTGCTCCTTCACCAGATCCATGTCCTTGCGCAGGTTGCGCGCGGTACGGTCGGGGGCGAGGCTGGTCGCCGACAGGGCGCTGGCGCCCGCCTTGACCATCACCATGCCGATGATCGCCACCACGCCGCCCACGATCAGCGCCGCGAGCCACAGCGGCATGTGGTTGGCGAGGCCGAAGACGAGGGCGAACAGCAAGACGAGGAGTGCCGCGAAGGCGACGAGCGAGCCGCCGACGATGCTCACGACCGCCATGACCATCTGGTGCAGCTTGTCGCCCGCCTCGGCGCGGGCCAGCGCGATCTCGTCGCGGATCAGGCGAATGACGTCGTCCGCCAGCGAGCGCAGAAGATCGCCCACCGACCGGTCCTGGATACGCTGTTCCATCAGCCGATCCTCCCGTTGCTCGGGGTGCCGCCCGGCCGGGGCGGCGTCATGCCGCCATCGGGCGTCGAAGCGGCGCCCGGCTGCCCGGTAGTGCGGGCCGGATCGAGGCTGCCTGTCGGTGCGGGGCTCGCCGGCCGCGGCCGGTAAGGCTCCGCTGCGGGGCCGCCCTGCGGGTGCGCCTCGTGGGCATGCGGGCCGGTCTCGGGCGCCGAGCGGCTGGTGGCGGCATTGGCGGCGCGGCCGAGAGCAAAGCCCAAAGCCACCGTCGCGCCCATGAAGAGCGCCGGCTGGCGCCGCCCGAACTGCTCCACCGCCGAGAGGATGCTGCCCATGTCGCGGCTCTTGAGCGACTCGGCGATGCCGCCCAGCTCGCGCGCGCCGACATCGACGAGATCGGCGAGCCAGGCCTCCTGGCCGCGCAGATCCTCGGCGGTCTTGCCGATATGCTCGGCAACGCCGGAGATGCGGTCGGCGAGCCTGTCCTTTTGGGCCTCGGCCGTTCCCTCCACCCGGTCGCGGGCCGCCGCGCCCAGCCGGCGCGCCTCGGCGGTTACGGTCTCGGCGGCTTTGCCGGCTTCCCGGCGGACATCGTCGGCGGCGCCGCGGGCCTCGTCCTGCACCGAGCGTGCTGCAGGGCCTGGTGTTCCGGTCGTCGGGCCACCCGGTTGGGCCTGGCCTCCGGTCCCCGGCGTGCCGGGACCGCCATAGCGTGGATCTTGGTTCATGTGCTGTCCCCGGTTTCTGCTAGGGTGCTGCACCGAACAACGCAGGGCGCAGGGCACAGTTCCGAAGAGGCGGTTGACAAGACGCCGCGCACTGTTTCCGGCGGGCTGCTGCGTCGTGGCGGCCGGGGAAATCGGTCGGGACCTTTGACCCGTTCCAGCCTGGCATTATAAGGGGCGCGTCTCCGCGAGACCGGGGCGCCCCCCGCCGCGCGGCATCACGGAACTCGTGTCAGAGGAGATCTCCCGTGCGCGTCACCGGCCACGACAGCCTGCAGGTCCGCCGTTCCCTCGCCGTCGGCGACCGTTCCTACGACTATTTCAGCATCCCCGAGGCGGCGAAGGAGCTGGGCGACGTCTCGCGCCTGCCGTTCTCGATGAAGGTGCTCCTCGAGAACCTCCTGCGCTTCGAGGACGGAAGGACCGTCACGGTCGACGACCTCAAGGCGGTGGCCGCCTGGCTCAAGAAGCGCTCGAGCAGCCACGAGATCGCCTACCGCCCGGCCCGCGTGCTCATGCAGGACTTCACCGGCGTGCCCGCCGTGGTCGACCTGGCGGCGATGCGCGATGCCATGGTGGGGCTCGGCGGCGAGCCGCGGAAGATCAACCCGCTGGTGCCGGTCGATCTGGTCATCGACCACTCCGTGCAGGTCGACGCCTTCGCCAGTGCCATGGCCTTCGGCCGCAATGTCGAGCTCGAGTACGAGCGCAACGCCGAGCGCTATGCCTTCCTGCGCTGGGGCTCCAAGGCGTTCGACAATTTCCGCGTGGTGCCGCCGGGCACCGGCATCTGCCACCAGGTGAACCTCGAGTTCCTCTCGCAGGTCGTGTGGACCGCCAAGGACGGCAACACCGAGGTGGCCTATCCCGACACGCTGGTCGGCACCGACAGCCACACCACCATGGTCAACGGCCTTGCCGTGCTGGGCTGGGGCGTGGGCGGAATCGAGGCCGAGGCGGCGATGCTGGGCCAGCCGGTCTCGATGCTGCTGCCCGAGGTGGTGGGCTTTCGCCTGACCGGCAAGCTGCCCGAGGGGGCCACCGCCACCGATCTCGTGCTCACCGTCACCCAGATGCTCCGCAAGAAGGGTGTGGTCGGCAAGTTCGTCGAGTTCTACGGGCCGGGCCTCGATCACCTGCCGCTCGCCGACCGGGCCACCATCGCCAACATGGCGCCGGAATACGGGGCCACCTGCGGCTTCTTCCCGATCGACCAGGTGGCGATCGACTACATGAAGCTCACCAACCGCGACGCCGGGCGGATCGCGCTGGTCGAGGCCTATGCCAGGGCCCAGGGCATGTGGCGCGAGACCGACACGCCCGATCCGGTCTTCACCGCGTCGCTCGAGCTCGACCTGGGCGAAGTCGTGCCGTCGCTGGCCGGCCCCAAGCGCCCGCAGGATCGCGTGCCGCTGACCGAGGCCAAGACCGGCTTCGCGAGCGTCCTCCCGGCACTCGCCGGCGACACGCCGGTGGACGCGCGCCAGAAGGTCGAGGGCGAGGATTACGATCTCGGCCACGGCGACGTGGTGATCGCCGCCATCACGAGCTGCACCAACACCTCCAACCCCGGCGTGATGATCGCCGCCGGCCTGGTGGCCAAGAAGGCCGCCGAGCTCGGCCTTTCCCGCAAGCCCTGGGTCAAGACCTCCCTGGCGCCGGGCTCCAAGGTGGTCACCGACTATCTCGCCAAGGCCGACCTGCAGCGCTATCTCGACGAGATCGGCTTCGATCTCGTGGGCTATGGCTGCACCACCTGCATCGGCAATTCGGGCCCGCTGCCCGAGGCGATCGGCGAGGCGGTGACCGACGGCAAGCTGGTGGTCTCGGCGGTGCTCTCGGGCAACCGCAACTTCGAGGGCCGCGTGCATCCGCAGGTCAAGGCCAACTATCTGGCCTCGCCGCCGCTGGTGGTGGCCTACGCGCTGGCCGGCTCCATGAAGATCGACATCACCACCGAGCCGCTGGGCAAGGGGAAGGACGGCAAGGACGTCTACCTCAAGGACGTCTGGCCGACCCCGGCCGAGGTCGACGAGGCGGTCCGCCAGGCGGTCAGCCGCGACATGTTCGCCTCCTCCTACGGCGACGTCTTTGCCGGCGACGAGCGCTGGCAGGCGGTCGGCGGCGGCACCTCGGGCATGACCTACGACTGGGACAGCGAGAGCACCTACGTCCAGCTCCCGCCCTACTTCCAGGGCATGGACGCAAAGCCCGCCTCGAAGATCTCGGACATCAGGGGGGCGCGGGTGCTGGGCCTGTTCGGCGACAGCATCACCACCGACCATATCAGCCCCGCCGGCAACATCGCCAAGACCAGCCCGGCCGCCCGCTACCTCCAGGAGCACGGCGTCGAGCAGCGCGACTTCAACTCCTATGGCGCGCGCCGCGGCAACCACGAGGTCATGATGCGGGGCACCTTCGCCAATATCCGCATCAAGAACGAGATGGTGGGCGGCAAGGAAGGCGGCGTGACCCTGCTGCAGCCCGAGGGCAGGGAGATGTCGATCTACGACGCTGCCATGGAGTACGCCAAGCAGGGCACCCCGCTGGTGGTCTTCGCCGGCCAGGAATACGGCACCGGCAGCTCGCGCGACTGGGCGGCCAAGGGTACCGTGCTGCTGGGTGTGAAGGCGGTGATCGCCGAGAGCTTCGAGCGCATCCACCGCTCGAACCTGGTCGGCATGGGCGTGCTGCCGCTCACCTTCAAGGACGGCACGACCCGCAAGAGCCTGGGCCTCGACGGCTCCGAGACGGTCGACATCACCGGCCTCGAGGGCGGCCTCAAGCCGCGCATGGACGTCAAGGCCACGATCACCCGCAAGGACGGCTCGAGCCAGGACGTCACCCTGCTCTGCCGCCTCGATACGCTCGACGAGGTCGAGTATTTCCGCCACGGCGGCATCCTGCACTATGTGCTGCGCATGCTGCTCGCCCAGGGCGAAGCCCAAGGCACGGCCTGAGGTGAAAGGGAGCGCGGCCGCCCTCGCCGCGCTCCTCGTGACGATGCTCGCCGGATGCGGAGCCCCTGCCGCATCCGGCGATGCCGTTTCAATGCCCCCGCACCTCGCGGCGGAATCGCTCGTCGCCCGCGACGGCACGCGTCTCCCCCTGCGCCGCTGGCAGCCGGCAGGAGCGCCCCGCACGCTGCTCCTGGCCCTCCACAGCTTCGGCGACTACAGCGCCGCCTTCGAGACCCTCGGCCGCTATCTCGCCGCCTCCGGCCACGCCGTCTACGCCATCGACCAGCGCGGCTTCGGTGCTGCCCCCGGCTTCGGCCGGTGGGCCGGCACGGCGGCCATGCGCGAGGATCTGGTGGACTTCGTCCGCGCGGTGCGGGCCGGGCAGCCGGGCATCCCGCTCCATGTCCTGGGCGAGAGCATGGGCGGCTCGGTGGCGCTCGTGGCGGCCGGCGAGGGCCTGCTGCCGGAGGTCGAGAGTCTCGTCCTGGTCGGGCCCGGGGTGCGCGAGGGCATCCGCCTGCGCTATCTCTGGAACGCCCTCTACGGCCTCGCCTCGCTCGTGGCCCCCGGCCTCTCGCGCGGGATCGAGCCCGCCGACCCGGCCTATACGAAGCGCGCCTTCGCCCGCTTCGCCAGCGACCCGCTGGTGCTGCGCGAGGTCCGCGCCGGCACCTATTACGGCCTGCTCCGCCTCGCCGACGCCGCCTCGACGGAGGCCTACCAGGTGGCGCTGCCGGCAGCCCTGCTCATCGGTGCCGACGACACCTATGTGGGCGCGCGCTCCTTCTGCCTGCTGGCAGCGGCCCTGCCACGGCTCGAGGCCTCCCGCGCCTACGAGGGCGGCATCCACCGGCTGCTCCACCAGGAGACGGTGCAGCCCCGTCTCCTGGCCGACATCCGCTCGTGGCTCGAGGAAGGCCGGCTGGGGAAGGGCGCGCCGGGCGACGAGGCGCTCCCCGCCTTCTGCCGCGGCGCTCCCGGCCCCGCCTGACGGCCGCCGGCCTCGCCCCGGAGCAGCCGTCAGCCTGCGGCGATCGCCTCGATCTCGACCTTGCAGGCCGGCTGGGCCAGCGCCTTGACCACCAGCAGGGTCGAGGCCGGGGCCGGATCGGGAGCCCAGGCGTCGCGCACCTTCATGTAGGCGGCGCGGTAGTCGATCTCGGTGAGGTAGGTGGTCAGGCGAAGCACGTGGCGGCGCTCCATGCCGGCCTCGGCGAGGCAGGCGTCGATGGCATCGAGGATGAGCTGCGTCTGGGTCTCGACATCCTCGGGGATGGTACCGTCGGCGCGGATGCCGAGCTGGCCCGAGAGCACCAGCAGCCGCTGCGGCCCCTCGGCCAGGGCCGCATGATGGTAGCGCCCGAACGGGGCGGGCAGGCTCGGAGGGCTGAAATGGCGGCGCATGAAGCTCGCTCCTGGCAGGAAGGTGGTCTGCGGGGACATGCCACGCGGCCCGCCGCCTCGACAATGGCCGGGGCCGCCTGTTCAATGGGCGCCGGCCCGCAAGCGGCAGGCAAAGGGCGCGCCGGCCGGCCGGCAGGCGGCAGGCAAAGGGGCGCGATGACCGGACGCGGCATCCTCATCATCCACAACCCGCAGGCGGGCGGCGGCCGGCGCCGGATCGTCGAGGACGTGCACCAGGCCTGTGTGGCGCTCGGCGCCGAGGTCGAGAGCCGCGCCACGCGCTGTCCCGGCGATGCCGAGACGCTGGCCCGCGAGGGGGCCGGGGAGGGGTTCGGCACCGTGGTCGCGGCCGGCGGCGACGGCACGGTGAACGAGGTCCTCAACGGCCTGATGGGCGTGGCGCCGGGAGCCGCGCGGCCGGCGATGGCGCTGCTGCCGGCCGGCACCGTCAACGTGCTGGCAGCCGAGCTGGAGCTGCCCCGCGAGCCCGCCGCCTCCGCTGCCATGCTGGTGGCGGGACGGCGCCGGCGGATCGATGTCGGCCGCGCCAACGACCGCTTCTTCGTCTCCTGCGCCGGGGTCGGCGCGGATGCCGCGGCGGTGGCCCGGGTCTCGCTGCCGCTCAAGCGGATGGTCGGGCGCGGCGCCTATGCGGCAGCGGCCGTCCACGCCCTGGCGCTCGAGGCCGGCCGCCTGTTCGGCGTCGAGGTCGGCGGGCAGCGCGTCGAGGCGAGCGCGCTGCTCGCCACCAACATCAAGCGCTATGCCGGCCCCTGCCTGGTGGCGCCGGCGGCCCTCCTCGACGACGGCCTGCTCGACGTCGTGCTGGCGCGCAGCGGCGGCCGCGCCGCCTGGTTCCGCTACGGGCTGCATCTGCTCTTCGGCACGCTGCGCGACGCCCCCGGCCTTATGCACCTCCAGACCCGCCGCGTCACCGTGGCCGACCCTCCGGGCCTCCCCGTCCAGGTCGACGGCGACATCCGCACCCACACCCCGCTCGCCATCGAGATCATCCCCGCCGCCCTGGAGCTGGTGGTCCCCGCCGCCATGCCCGTCGCCGAAGCGCCCTAGCGGGGCGGCGGCGGTGCTGGAGCCTGCGGCGCGCTGCGCGCGGCTTTTTCTTCCATTTTCCGATGTACGCGTTGCTGCCTCGGCGCTGCCGGAACGGCGCCTTTCAACGCTTGTATCGTACTGAAGCTGGTCAGCGCGGGAGCCGAAAGATAAGCTTCGACCCAACGAGGAACTGCAAAGGTTATCTTCGTGACCGCCCATAACGATCAATGTCCCCTGTGTTCCGGGGGGCATGACGGCTCTTTCATTTCCGACCGAACCGCATTCTTTGCTCCACGACACATAGCCGACTGGATCGAGCTGAGCGCCGCAGAGCAGTTCTACATGCTGGCGCAGGTGTCCGAGGTCCTGAAGAAGGGGCCGGCGGTCCTCAGGGCGTATAGCGAGGCGGGGCACTTTCTGATCGAGGTGGCCGACGAGGCCGAGCTGAGCCACGCCCCGGCGACGCTGATCACTGGCGGCGCGGATCATCTGTTCGACACGCTCATCAAGCACATCGACGGTTCCCGCGACGTCGATCTGGCGGTCGCGTTCGCCCTCGAGAGCGGCGTCGCCATGCTTGAGCCTTATCTCGAGGATTTGTTGGATCGGGGCGGCGCACTGCGGATCGTCGTCGGTGACTATCTCGACATCTCCGAGCCAGCGGCCTTGCGGCGTATCAGCGACCTTCAAGGACGGGTCTCCGCGAACGTCTACGAGACCGGGGGCGGCAGCTTTCATCCCAAGGCGTGGTTCTTTCGCGCGGCGGACAGATCGGGCGCGGCGATCGTCGGGAGCAGCAACCTATCGCGGACGGCGCTGACCAATGGCGTCGAATGGAACTTGCGTACGGTGGCTGCAAGGGACTGGCAGCCGGCACTTGCCGCCTTCGAGGCGCTCTTGCAGGCGCCGCAGGTAAAGCCACTGACACCGGACTGGATCGACAGCTATGTCAAGCGTCGTCGCCAGGCGCAGCTCCCGACCTACGCTCGCGCCGTGGTCGCCGACGACGTCCCACTCGACCGGCCGGAGCCTCACGAGATCCAGCGCGAGGCGCTGGCGGCACTGGGCCAGTCTCGCGTGGCGGGCCACCGTGCCGGCATGGTCGTGCTGGCCACGGGCCTCGGCAAGACATGGCTCTCGGCCTTCGACAGCGCAGGCTTCGATCGCGTGCTCTTCCTCGCTCATCGCGAAGAGATCTTGCACCAAGCCGTCGCCACGTTTCGCCGCATTCGCCCCGAAGCGCGCTTCGGCCTTTTCACGGGCCAAGCCAAGACCGAGGGCGACCTTCTCTTCGCCTCGATCCAGACGCTGGGTCGGCCCGAGCATCTGCAACGTTTCGACCCGGAGGCGTTCGACTACATCGTGATGGACGAGTTCCATCACGCGTCTGCGGCAAGCTACCGACAGCTAATCGATCACTTCAGGCCGAAATTTCTGCTCGGCCTGACAGCCACGCCCGATCGGACCGATGGCGCCGATCTCCTGATGTTATGCGGCGACAACTTGGTCTACCGCTGCGATCTCTTCGATGGCATCCGCCGTGGATACCTCTCGCCGTTCCAATATTATGGGGTGGCGGACGACATCGACTACGAGCATATCCCTTGGCGCAGCAGTCGTTTCGATGAGGAGGCGCTGACCCAAGCGCTAGCGACGCAGGCACGCGCGCAGAACGCGTTGGAACAATTCAATGGCAAGCGGGAAGGCCCGGCCATCGGATTTTGTGTCTCGCGCCGTCATGCCGAGTTCTTGGCGCATTATTTCTCCAATGCCGGGTTGCGCGCCGTCGCGGTCCATTCGGGCGCGGACTCCGCCCCGCGCACCTCCTCACTAGAGGGGCTGAGGCGGGGCGATCTCGACATTCTTTTCGCCGTCGACATGTTCAACGAGGGCGTAGACGTGCCGCAGATCGGCACGGTGATGATGCTGCGCCCGACCGAGAGCGCGATCTTGTTCCTCCAGCAATTGGGTCGGGGGCTGCGCAAGGTCGAGCACAAAGTTTTGAAGATCATCGACTATATCGGAAACCACCGAAGCTTCCTGACAAAAGTGCGCACGTTGTTGGCGGCCGGCGATGGTGATCGTTCGACGTCGAGGCGCCTCGATGAGCTGCTTGCCGGCACGATGAAGCTGCCGCCCGGATGCTCGATCACCTATGAGTTGGAGGTCATCGAGTTTCTACGAAGCTTGCTGCCCGCACGGGCGGGGCAGGAGGAGGGCGAGGCCTGGTATCGCGCCTTCGTTCTGCGGGAGCGCCGGCGGCCGCAGGCGGTCGAGTTCGCGCGGGCAGGTTTCGATCCGTCGAAGTCGGGCCACGGTACATGGTTCGAATTCGTCCGGGACATGAGCGATGCGGTTCCGCGATCGGCGCAGACTTTCGCGGCGCTTTTGAGGATGATCGAGATCACGCGGTTCGAGTCTGCTGTGCAGCTGGCAGCCATCTCGACGATCGTGGCGGAGGTCGCGGTGGATCGGCTCGACCATGTGGCTGTGAGCCGGGCGCTGGGCGCGACGGCCTTTCGGCTCGGCGCGAGGCTCGCCATCGATGTCACGGCTGCAAGCGACGCCTTCGCATTCTGGGAGCGAACGCCCCACGTCCGGGTCGCGGACCAACGGCTCGAATTGGCCCGTGGCGGCGATCGCGAAGGGCTCATCGAGCTTGTGGACGAGTTGGTGACATGGCGCTTGAGCACGATTCGAGATGTCAAATCTCAGACTGAGGTCACGGAGATATCGTCGGCCTTCCAGATCAGCCCCGTGCTCTGGGAGGAATATACGAGGGAGGAAATCCCCGCGCTGTTCGGGGCGACCTTCAATCCGGGCAACTGGAATTCCGGAATCGTGAGAGTCGGCGAGGCCCTGATCTTGTTGACGACTCTCAAGAAGGGGAGCTTGGCCACCGGGAATCACTACGAGGACCGTTTCCTGTCGCCGTCGCGCATGGAATGGCAGAGCCAAACGCAGACGACGAGGGCGAGCGAGAGAGGACGACTCCTTTCCGGCCAAGCGCGCGGAACCCACATCCATCTGTTCGTACGGAGCGAGAAGCTCCGCAACGGCAAGGCTGCCCCGTTCGTCTACCTCGGACAGCCGATTTTCGCGGGTTGGCGGGGCGAGAAACCGATCACTATCACGTGGGAGCTGCCGCGTCCTGTCCCCGTACATTATCATCGGATGCTCGGCGTTCCCAAGCAGGCCGATCGAGCTGAATAGTCCTTCCAATTCCACATGACCCAAGGCCTCGCGCGCGCCTTAAGCGAAATACGCGGGGATCAGCGAAGCGAGCGAGTGGATTGTGGATCTTGCGCCAGTTCAGGCATCAACGCTTTCTCGCCTCTTTCTGCCGCCCGACCAGCGCCCCGGCCCCGGCACCGCCGCCAGACTGACAAAATAAAAGGCTCAGTTCGCGATCCCTATGCGCCCATGCTATAATTGTGCGGAATCAACGCGCTGGAAGCGGGGTCAGGCATGGACGACACGGCCTACGGGAGG
>JARGEQ010000019.1 GCA_029211145.1 Marinimicrococcus flavescens | reverse complement strand
CGAGAGCCTCGTCGAGAACCGGCCGGAACAGCTCGAAATCGACGATCTCCAGGAGCTTCTCCAGCGGATCGCCCTGCGCCGAAACCTCGCAAAGCCGCTCCTCGACGCTCCAGAACCCCGGCTGTCTCGGCAAGCCACACCTCCCCGCAGCATCGGCTTGAAACTAGCCAAAGCCGGCCACCAAGGCGAGGTTTCCGGAGGTGTCCAGCTGAACAGCTACCCTGGCGTCTCGTCGGCCCCACGCATCGCCACCCCCGCCCTCCTCGCGCCAGGGGGGAATCATGCTCCTCAAGCCACGTCGAGGGCGGAGTTCTTCAGCAGCCTGCTAAAGCCTCAGTGTCGGGAGGAGATTGCCGCCCCCGCTCGTGTCGCCAGCTGCCGCGCACGCCGCGGCGCCCGATCCCTGACAGCGACGCCCGCAGGGCGGGTCCCCTCACGTCAGCCCCCTGCGAACGCCCGCTTTGCCGGGCCACCTTCCCCACCGTCCGCGGTGGATGCGCCAGGGGCCCACGAGGACGAGTGAAGCTGCCCGAGACCCGCTGCGCCGGCAGATCGACAGAATCGATGAAAAGCCAGCCGCGCGCAGCGCCCGCGGAGCGGATCTCGCTCAACCGCGCCCCGACCCAAGCCGCTTGGGAACATGAGCCCAGGGCGGGTGCGAGAACCGGCAGGATTTCATGTTGTGCGCGCACGGCGGCTTCCTTGCCTGCCGCCCGCGCCCTCAACGCCCGCGCGAGCGGCTGCCGGCAGGCGGTTGATGCCGGGGTGCGGAGCCGATAAGAGGAACATCATAACCGGACGAAGCCTCGGGATCAGGGAGAGGTCATGGGCATCACGAGAAGGCTGCTGGCGGCAGTGCCGCTGGTGCTGTGCGGCTGGGCGCTCGCGGGAGCGGCGGCGGCTGCCGACAAGAATGTGACGATCGTCCTGCCGGAGGAGCCGGACATCGTCGATCCGTGCCATGCCAGCCGCTCCAATATCGGCCGGATCGTCAAGCAGAACGTGGCGGAGACGCTGACCGAGATCGACCCTGTCGACGGCAGCGTCACGCCGCGTCTCGCCACCTCCTGGGAGCAGGTCGACGAGAAGACCTGGCGCTTCGAGCTGCGCCAGGGTGTGAGATTCCACGACGGCAGCGACTTCGACGCCCAGGCGGCGGTCGGGTCGATCAACCGCACGCTCTCCGAGAAGCTCGACTGCGAGATCCGCGTCAAGTTCTTCGGGCCGATCGAGCTCACCGCCACGGCCGTGGGCCCGCACACGCTCGAGGTGCAGACCGTCGAGCCCTCGCCGATCATGCCCACCATGATGGGCACCATGACCATCCAGTCGCCGAAGGCGCCGGCGGACAGCCTGACCCGCGAGCCCATCGGCACCGGTCCCTACGTCTTCAAGAGCTGGCAGCCCGGCCAGAACGTCGTGCTCGAGCGGTTCGACGGCTATTGGGGCGAGCAGCCCGAGGCCGAGAAGGCCACCTATATCTGGCGCTCCGAATCGGCCGTGCGCGCCGCCATGGTGGCCACCGGCGAGGCTGATATCGCCCCCAGCATCTCGGTCCAGGACGCGAGCGACCCCGAGACCGACGTCAGCTATTTCGACAGCGAGACCACGGCAATGCGGATCGACGTGACCCGCGCGCCGCTCGACGACCTGCGAATCCGCAAGGCGGTCAATCTCGCCATCGACCGCAGCGCCTTCATCGGCACGATCCTGAGCAAGGACGTGGTGCCCGCGACCCAGCTCGTGGTGCCGGGAATCAACGGCCACAATCCCGAGCTGGTGGTCTGGCCCTACGACCCCGAGCAGGCCCGCAAGCTGATCGCCGAGGCGAAGGCCGACGGCGTGCCGGTCGAGAAGGAGATCGTGCTGATCGGCCGGCGCGGCATCCATGCAGGCGTCACCGAGGTCATGGAGGCGATCCACGCCATGCTCCAGGACGTCGGCCTGAACGTGAAGCTGCAGATGGTCGAGGTCGCCGAGTGGGTCGACATCTATACCAAGCCCTATGCCGAGGACCGGCCGCCCACCCTCTTCCACACCATGCACGACAACAATAACGGCGATGCCGTCTTCACGGTGTTCTTCAAGTACCACTCGGACGGCGCCCAGTCGGTGCTCTCCGACGAGAAGCTCGACGAGCTGGTGGAGAAGGCCACCTACGCCACCGGTGAGGAGCGCCGCCAGCTCTGGCAGCAGGCCTTCGCCCGGATCAACGACGAGCTGGTGGCCGATGTGCCGCTGTTCCACATGGTGGGCTATACCCGGGTCTCCCCGCGCGTGAACTTCACCCCCTCGATCTCGACCAACAGCGAGATCCAGCTCCAGACCATCACCTTCAACGAGTGACCTCCGCCAGCTTGTGTCTTCCGGCCTGCATGATGCGGGGAAATCGTTGAGAAAGCGTTGACGCCCTGCCCCGGCCGCACGGCCGGGGCAGCCCCTTCTCCAGCAGGCGTTCCGATCCTCCATGGGCAGTTTCATCGCGCGGCGGTCCCTGCAGAGCCTGGTGGCGCTCGCCGGCCTGATCGTCCTCGTCTTCTTCGCGGCGCGCCTCACCGGCAGCCCGGCCGACCTTTATCTCCCCATCGACGCCTCGGTGGAGGCGCGCCAGGCGTTCAACGAGAAGCACGGCTTCAACGACCCGCTCACCGAGCAGTTCGGCCGCTTCCTTGTCGATCTCGCGCGCTTCGATCTCGGCCACTCCATCAGGAAGGACCGCCCGGCGCTCGAGGTCGTGCTGGAGGCCATCCCCACCACCCTGGCCCTCGCCGCCGTCACCATGACGCTGGCGGTAGCGGGCGCCATTCTGGTGGGCTCGCTCGCCGCACGGCGCCCGGGGGGCGCGGTGGACCGGCTCGGCAGCACGCTCTCGCTCGCCGCCGCCAGCGCGCCGGATTTCTGGGTGGCGATCAGCGCCATCCTGCTCTTCGCCGTGGCGCTGGGCTGGCTGCCGACCTCGGGCATGGGCACCTTCTGGCACTGGATCATGCCGGTGGGCGTGCTGCTCATCCGCCCCTTCGGAATCCTCGTCCAGGTGGTGCGCGGCTCCATGCTGGGCGCGCTTTCCGCCCCTTATGTGAAAACCGCCCGGGCCAAGGGCATCCGCGAGCGCACCGTGGTGTTTGTCCACGCGCTCAGGAACGGCCTCCTTCCGGTGATCACCGTGGCCGGCGACCAGGCCGCCGGGATCGTGAACGGGGCCGTGATCGTCGAGACCATCTTCGGCTGGCCCGGCATCGGCAAGCTCATGATCGACAGCATTATCCAGCGCGACTTCGCGGTGATCCAGGCCTCCATCCTGGTGACCGCCGCCATCATCTTCGCCATGAACATCGTGATCGACCTGGCCTACGGCCTGCTCGATCCGCGCGTGCGGCACGCCTGATGGCGAGCGCCTCGCTCCCCGGTGCCGCAGGCGGGCTCGGCGCCCGCCGCTGGCTCGCCATGCTGGCCCGCGACCCGCTGGCCTGCCTGGCCGCGCTCTTCCTCCTCCTCCTCGTGCTGGCCGCCCTCCTCGGCCCCGCGCTGATCCCCGAGAGCGCCGGCCGCATGAACCTGCGCCTGCGCAACGCCCCGCCCTTCGAGCTCGCCAACGGCTGGCTCTACATCCTCGGCGCCGACACGCTGGGCCGCTCGATGCTGGCAAGGCTCATCGAGGCCAGCCGCAGCACGCTCATGGTGGCCTCGTCCGCCGTGGCCCTCTCCTTCCTGATCGGCGGCACGCTGGGCGTGCTGGCAGGCTACGCGCGCGGCTGGGGTGCGACGCTCATCCTGCGCATGGCCGACGTGCTCATGAGCTTCCCGTCGCTCCTGCTGGCCGTCGTGGTGCTCTACACCTTCTCCCCCAGCATCAAGAACATCGTGCTGGTCCTCGCCATCACCCGCCTGCCGGTCTATATCCGCACCGCCCGTGCCGAGATCCTCGAGCTGCGCGAGCGCATGTTCGTCAGTGCCGCCCGGGTCATGGGAGCCGGCCCGATCCGCACCGCGCTGCGCCACGTCGTCCCCTTCGTCCTGCCCACCCTGCTGACCCTCGCCGCCGTCGACTTCGCCTACGTGATGCTGGCCGAATCGGCGCTGAGCTTCCTGGGCATCGGCATCCAGCCCCCCGACGTCACCTGGGGCCTGATGGTGGCGCAAGGCCGCGGCTATCTCGCCAGCGCCTGGTGGCTCGCCTTCTTCCCCGGCCTCTTCATCATGCTCACCACCCTCTCCTTGAACCTGCTCGCCTCCTGGCTGCGCGTCGCCGCCGACCCGCAGCAGCGCTGGCGCCTCGAGCCCGGCGGCAAGGCGGGAGACGCGCCGTGAGCGGCCACCTCCTCGAGGTCACCGACCTCGCCATCCGCTTCGGCACCACCGGCGGCGGCGTGCAGGCGGTGGACGGCATCTCCTTCCACCTCGACCGCGGCGAGACACTGGCGATCCTCGGCGAGAGCGGCTCCGGCAAGAGCGTCTCCGCCTCGGCCATCATGGCCATCCTCGACTGCCCGCCAGGCCGCATCGCCCGCGGCTCCATCCTCTTCGAGGGCCGCGATCTTCTGTCCCTTCCCGAGAGCGAGCGCCGCCGCCTCAATGGCGAGCGAATCGCCATGATCTTCCAGGACACGCTGGCCCACCTCAACCCGGTCTACAGCGTCGGCTGGCAGATCGCCGAGACCCTGCAGGCCCATAAAGGCTTGAGCGCCCGCGAGGCCCGCGCCGAGGCCGTGCGTCTGATGGAAAGCGTCGGCATCCCCGAGCCCGCGAGCCGCGCCAACGACTACCCCCACCAGTTCTCCGGCGGCCAGCGCCAGCGCCTGATGATCGCCATGGCCATGGCCCTAAAACCCGCCCTCCTCGTCGCCGACGAGCCGACCACCGCCCTCGACGTCACCGTCCAGGCCCAGATCCTCGACCTCCTGCGCGAGGCCCGCGACAGCACCGCCATGGGCATGCTGCTCATCACCCACGACCTTGGCGTCGTTGCCGACATCGCCGACCGCGTGGCCGTCATGTACCAGGGCAGGATCGTCGAGACCGGCCCCGTCCGCGAGGTCCTGGGCAACCCGCAGCACAGCTACACGCAGCGCCTTTTGTCAGCCGTCCCCGGCCGCGAGCCACCCCCGGCCCGCCCGCCGGTGGCGGACCTCCCCGTCTTCGAGGCCCGCGAGCTGACAAAACACTTCCCCATCACCGGCGGCCTCTTCCGCCGCCCCACCGGCGAGGCGGTCAGGGCCGTCGACGGCGTCAGCCTCACGCTTCGCCGCGGCGAGACCCTGGGCATCGTCGGCGAGAGCGGCTCAGGCAAGAGCACCCTCGCCCGCATGCTCCTGCGCCTGGAGGAGCCCACCTCCGGCGCCATCCTCTTCGAGGGGAAGGACGTCTCGAGCCTCGCCGGCCCAGAGCTCCTGTCGTTCCGCCGCCGCGTCCAGGTGGTCTTCCAGGACCCCTTCGCCTCCCTCGACCCCCGCATGCGCGTGGCCGAGATCATCGCCGAGCCCTGGACCATCCACCGCGACGTCCTCCCCCGCGCCCGATGGAACGCCCGCATCGCCGAGCTTTTGTCCCTCGTCGGCCTCCGGCCCGAGCACGCCGCCCGCTACCCCCACCAGTTCTCCGGCGGCCAGCGCCAGCGCATCGCCATCGCCCGCGCCCTTGCCCTCGAGCCCGAGATCGTCATCTGCGACGAGGCCGTCTCCGCCCTCGACGTCTCCATCCAGGCGCAGATCCTCGCCCTCCTGGACCAGCTCCAGCGCGCCATGGGCCTGGCCTACCTCTTCATCGCCCACGACCTCCCGGTCGTCCGCCAGATCGCCGACCGCGTCGCCGTCATGCAACGCGGCAGGATCGTCGAGCAGGGTCCCTGCGAGGAGGTCTTCGAGCGCCCGCAGCACCCCTACACGCGGGCGCTACTCGCAGCGAGCCCGGTGCCGGACCCGGACGCGCAGGCGGAGCGGCGCAAGGCGAGGAGGGAGCTGGCGGGCGTGTAGGACGACGCTGGAGCCTCCGGCGCGCTGCGCGCGGCTTTCCTTTTTGATTTTTGGCTGACTTGCAGAAGCACAGGGCGGAGACCAACCGGCCCGGCCGGCTATCCTAGGCCCTTTACCCAATCACCCTCTGGATCCATGGCCGGGCCTCTGAGTCAACCGTCGCACCGACAGGCAACGGGATGGCTATGACGATGCACAGACTGTTCTGGCTGGACGACGAGGCGTGGTCGGTGATCGAGCCGCCTTTGCCGAAGAACCAGCCGGGGGCGAGGCGGGTCGACGACTGGCGGGTGATCAGCACGTGCTGCGCTCGGGCTGCCGCTGGCGAGATTGCCCGCACGCCTACAGGCGGCACACGCCGGTGTACAACCGGTTCAACCGCTGGTGCCGGCGGGGCATCTGGCGCTACTGTAGCAGTATGATTTATAAGCCCATACCCTCAATTCGAATACGCATAGCTGCCGGCGAGACTTGGAATTCTCTAGCCATCGCTTTGAAATCCGGCTTCAGGCGCTCCCACTCTTCTTTGACAAGTTGCGTAGGCATCAGAAGATGCGCGGCGAACTGATTTGCCTGAACCTCGTGAGTCTGCTTGATGCGCAGATTATAATAGCTTCCTGCGTCAGTGCTTCTATATGCGACATTATCATCTACTCCTGTTCCAATTAAATGACGATGCATAAGATAATGGCCCAACTCATGCGCCATAGTGAACCTTTGACGAAAATAATGGTCCGCTTTGTTTACCGTGATCGTGAAAGAACCGTTATCATTTGGTGTTATCTGCCCCAGAATAGCCCCATCGAGATCTCGACTTTTAACCAACTCCAAGCCGAAAGAACGAATTAATCCCTCTACGTCAACCGGGCTGGACTCTTGATACTTCCTGATAAGCTCAAGTGCCGTTGTCATTCATCTGCCCCATTGCTCTGGCTATACTGTCCGCCTGCTCCTCTTCTATTCCACCTACCATGACTGTACTGGCTTGATCTATTGCAGTATACACCAAGCCCGGGTTTCTCTCGAAAAGCGTCACAAGAACATCCGTACCGGCGGAGCCATTAAAATAATCTGCGATAGCCCTTGGTGCAACCTCGCGCACGGCCTCCGGGCAAAGCTTCTGGACTTCATCGTGCGCCTCATGCTCAGCTGCCGTGATGGCCTCGCTTCGTACCAGCCAAAATCCCGCGAATGCCACAACTGCGAGAATCACTCCAATGAGTGTCAGGCTGATGGAGGCGAAGTCAAGACGCCCAAGCTGGTATGCTGCTGCTATCGGGTCGACCCGCGACCCGACCTCTTCGATGGCGGCGGCCAAGGCTTCGACATACTCATTTTTGACCCATGGTATATTCTCGTTGTTCAGTTGCGCGTTCGCTAGATAGGAGAATAAAAAAAAGAACGCCCCAGACGCAATGAAGCAATATAGAGACAATTGATGTGAAACGCAATCTACGCCGCTTGCGTTCTATCATGATCGCCTTTGTCCATGCAGTACTTATTTTAAGTCTTCACGCATCCATTAAACTTCTGCAACAACTTCTTTACTATGCCCTCCATTTTCTCAAGTACGTCGAGCGTTCCGATTGCCCCGTGGTCACCTATTCCCTTGGATGTAGCCACAAGGCGTTGCTACGCATTGATCCCGTATTTTTAAACCGAATGGTTGTGCCAATCATATAGGCGGCGTGGAGCGTTTCAACGGTAGATTATTGGAGGGATCTGTCCAGATCGCTTCCAGGGGCTACCCTTCAGGAGTGAACTGAACCGAGGGAAAGTGACTATGGGGAGCTGCGGGGACACATCACCTATTTCAGGCGACCACCCCGGGCGTCCCGCGAGGTCACGGCAACAAGATAATCGGTGGACACGTCAGCCGGACCGCCAGCACGACGTCGCTCGGATGCCGTTCCTTTGCCCTTCCACCCGGTCCGTGCCTCCTGTCGCCCATCTCACGCGACCTAGGGAGAAAGGCCGTCAGGGATCCTCCCACAGCATCCACCGGGCAGCCGCCCGATCCACGGACCACCTTCCCCGCCCGCCGGCGTCTTCGCCGCATCTTCACCTTTCCCCGTCACCGTGCTGGCGTAGGACTCTCCACCACCCCCTGGCCCCCGGCCGCACCTCTCCCAGCAGCCGCGAGAATACCGCAGGGACTCTTGAAGAAGGATGCCCCCTGCCCCACGCCGGCACGGTCGCCAGACCGGCAGAACCGCACCCGGAAAGCCGTGAGGACCCGCTCCGCCATCGGCCGCATCGCCGGCGCCGTCACGCCAGCCGAATGGGCCAACTGCTTCAGGGCCTGCGGCTATGCTCCGGACCGATGGGATTGCGCTCCAACCCGTCCCCTGCATCCTGTTCGGGTAGGGCTCCACCGCCGTGGTGCCCTGCGGCCGCGCCTCTCCCACCATCCGCGAGGATGCCACGGCAAAGGTTGAGGAAACGTGAACCGATCGTGCCGACCTGCCACCAGACCCCGTTCACGCTCTCTTAACCCGGCTCCAACATCCTGCTGGCGTGGGACTCTGCCGCCGCGAGAACCTGGGAGCCGCACGTCTCCCACCATCCGCGAGAATGCCACGGCAAAGGTTGAGGAAACGTGAACCGATCGTGCCGACCTGCCACCAGACCCCGTTCACGCTCTCTTAACCCGG
>JARGEQ010000018.1 GCA_029211145.1 Marinimicrococcus flavescens | reverse complement strand
GAATCATGCCAGGCCACTCAAGGCCATAGGTTTTTCGAGGTGTTCTTTTGCACAGAACAACAGTAATGCAATAAACGCCATGTACGCAAAGCTGTCATAAGCAAGCTCGAAGAATCTACTGACACTTCCGTCATGAGTTATTAGTTTATAGTAAGAAATCCAATCTACAAAAAGAAAAGCGTCTATCTTTGCCAGCTCCATATCTACATAAGGAAATGCCGTCGCCATGACGGCACTATTGAAGACCGAGAGAACATTCGAGCCGACCAGCACGAAGATGTACCCGCACAGGGCGATGCGCAGCCGCTCGATGACGACAGAGCCGCCCGTCTTGAGCTGCATGATCGACATGACGCAGTACAGGATCGCCAGCATGCCGAGGAGCGCCAGCAGGGGCAGCACTTCCTCGAAGGGAAGAACGGCCCCGCCGGTGATGAACCATGTCGAGCTGGCCGCGGCCGTCGCTGCGACGGTCAGCCAGGCCCGTTTACCGGGGAAGGGATGCATGCATCGCCCTCGTCGTGACGCGGGCATCGCGGGGGAGAAATGGCCCGGCGCGGTGCTCCTCGAGTCCTTCCAGGGATCGGCCACCTGCCGGACCGGCATGCCGCCCCGGCAACGAAGCGACGCGGGGGCGCGACATAAGCCCTGTAGGCGTACAAAATATGCGAATAGCAACTATCAGGCGTGAACGCTGCTGGCATCTTCTTTCTGCGCCATGGGCGTGCGGCAAGATGCCTGCCACGGCAGAAGCTCCGCCTTTCGACAGGGGTGCATCGACCCGGGGATAATGCAAGGCCGCGGCGGCAACGGCAGGCGGTACCGCCGGACAGCGGTCTCGCCTGCCGAGCGCGCCGCAACGGGGATACTCTCCCGCCGCCGCCCCTACCCCACGGGCAGCAAGAACAGCGCCATGAGCCCCGCCACCACCGCGAGCGGGCGCAGCCAGGCCCGGCGCAGCGGGTCGATGGCCGCGAAGCTCAAGAGCCAGACGCCGAGCCCGACCTTGAGCATGGCGAGAAGCGCCAGGAAGGGCTCGGCGGCGAGCTGGAGCAGGGCCGGGTTGGCGACGAAGCCCAGGGGCACCAGGAAGAGCCCGATGCCCAGTTGCATGGCGCGCCAGGCAACCGGCAGCCACGGCGTGCGGGCGATGCCGGCGGCGATGAAGACATTGCCGCAGACCGGCGGCGTGATGGTGCACAAGAGCGCGTACCAGAACACGAAGAAGTGGGCGTAGAGCTCGGGCAGGCCCAGCTCGACCAGCGCGGGCCCCGCCACCGCCACGCAGATGATGTAGGCTGCGGTGGTCGGCAGCTCCATGCCGAGGATCAGGCTGGCAAGACCCGTGAGCAGCAGCGCCACCCAGAGATTGCCGCCGGCCGCCGAGATGATGATCGAGGTGATCTTCACCCCCAGCCCGGTCATGTGGAAGACGCCGACGATGAGGCTGGCGCAGATGATGATCGCGGCGATGGCGGCGATCTGCCGGCCCGCCTCGAGGCAGGCCGACCACAGCCGCATGACCCAGCGGCCGAGGCGCAGGCGGCCTTTGGCGTCCATGAGCAGGAGGGCGGCGGTGAGCCAGGTGGCGAAGCCCGCGGCGTAGGGGGCGGTGTAGCCGGTGAACGCCAGGAACCAGACCAGCAGGCCGAAGGGCAGCAGGAAGAAGGGCAGCGTCCTGATCACCAGTGGCCAGCCCGGCAGCTCCTCGCGCGAGAGACCCCTGAGCCCGTGGCGGATGGCGAACTGGTGGACGCCGAACCAGGCGGTGGCGAAGAACAGAAACGCCGGCAGGGCGGCTGCCACCATCAGGCTCTGGTAGCTGGTGCGCAGGAGCTCGGCCATCACGAACACGGCCGCCCCCATGATGGGCGGCATGATCTGCCCGCCGGTCGAGGCCACGGCCTCCACGGCGGCTGCCAGCGCCGGCGGGTAGCCCAGCCGCTTCATGGCCGGGATGGTGACCATGCCGGTGGAGGCGGTGTTGGCGGCGGCGGTGCCCGAGATGGTGCCGTACATGGCGCTGGCGAGGACCGAAACCTTGGCGGCACCGGCCCGGTAGCGGCCGGCGAGCTGCACCGCGAGCGCCATGAAGCCGGTGCCCGCCGCCCCTGCCGAGATGAAAGCGCCCAGGATGACGAAGGGCGCCACCACCTCGGCCGAGAGTCCGGTAAGGCTGCTCCACAGGCCGCCCTCGGCGATCACCAGCGTACCCAGAAAATAGCCCAGCGGCAGGCCGGCATGGCCGAACTGGCCGGGGATCAGCCAGCCGAAATAGCCATAGAGCAGCACCAGCACGGCGATGGCCGGCAGCACCCACTTGATCGCCCGGCGCGCCATCTCGAGGACGGTGACGATCAGCAGCAGCGCCACGGCATATTGCAGCGGCCCCTCGAGCACGCCGTACTGGTCGGCCAGCTCCTCGCGCGCCAGCACGATGTAGAGCGCGCTCGCCGCCCCCAGCACCGCCAGCGCCCAGCCGGTGACACGCGCCACGGCGGAGCCCGCCGGCGCGAAGATGAAGATCCACGGGATCGCCAGCAGCAGGTGGATCGGCCGGGTAATCAGGTTGGGGATGAGACCCGAGAAGATCAGGTAGCTGTGGAAGGCCACAGTGGCGACGGCGCAGGCGAGCATGAGCCACTCGCGCGGCGCCACGCTGGCGAGGCCACGCGCGAGAGGGGCGCCTTCCGGCGCCCCTTCCTCTTCACGAATGAGCATGGGATCGACAGGTCAGCGCATGCTCTCGGGGAGCTCGACGCCCTGCTCCCGGTAGTAGCGGGCGGCACCGGGATGGATCGTGGCGCCGAGCTGGGCCACCAGCGCCGGCTCCACGGCATCCCACCAGGGCTGCTCGGCGGCGAGCCGGTCCTTCCAGTCCCAAAAGCTCTTCGTCACCAGGTAGGCGGTTTCCTCGTCCATGCCGGTGGTGCCGTAGGCGCCGACCGGCACGCCCACCGTCTCGACCGCCTCGTCCTGGCCCTTGTAGGTACCGGCGGCGATGGTGATGGGGCCCGAGAGCGGGTCGAGCGAGACGATCTTCTGGCGCTCCTCGGCCGAGAGGCCCAGCACCTTCAAGGGCGTCGTCGTGGCGAGCTCGGTGAGCTGCGGCGTCGGGTGCGAGCTGCAGGTGGCGAAGCCGTCGACCTTGCCGTTGCGCATGGCGTTGCTGGCGGCATCCAGCTCGACGTCGACGATCTCGACCTTCCCGGTCAGGTCCAGCACGTCGAGCAGCTTCTTGGTGCGGCCCTCGCAGAACGTGCCCTTGCCGCCGGCGATGAACTGGCTGCCGGCGAGACCCTCGACATTCTCGATGCCGCTGGTCTCGGAGACCACCAGGTGGATGGTGATGAAGGGCATCGGAAAGAGGGTGCGCACGCCCTCGAAGCTCGACCCCTCGAAGGGCTTCTCGCCCTTGGCGGCGGCGTCGATCAGGCTGGGCGGCGACGTGAAGAGGAAGTTGCCGGGGCGGACCGCCGCCTCCTTGACGTTCTGCACCGAGCCCTGGCTCTCCTCGACGGTCGGCAGGACCTCGCCGTCGCTTGCCTTCTTCAGGGCCTCGGCGAGCTGCACCATCATCACGTAGTAGGAGGAGCCCGCCTTGGCGGACTTCAGGGTCATCCGGGTCTCGGCCATGGCCGGGCTCGCGGCCAGGCCCAGGGCCGCCAGGGCGAAAGCCGCCTGCTGCACGCCACGTCGCTTCGTCATCTCAACACCCTCTCGCACTCGCCATGTAGTTGCCGCGGCGATCCTCGTGGCTTCGCGGCGTGCAGGCAAGTCACCAGGCGCCGACCGCGGCATTGTGGGCGGAGTGGCGCAACGCGCCGCCGGGGGCTCCCTCGTTCCCGGCAAGAACCGACGAGGAGGGAAACCGGGCCGCGCGCAGCGGCTTGCGCGACCCGGTCCGTTCCCTAGAGCGACGGCCGCTCCCGCATGGCCGGCCGCAGCTCCTCCCAGGCCCGGGCCATCTGCAGCACGCCGCGATCGTCGAAGCGGTGGCCGACGATCTGCAGGCCGATGGGCAGGCCGTCGCCGGTGAGGCCGCAGGGCACCGAGGCGGCCGGCTGCTCGGACTGGTTGAAGGGGGCGGTGAAGCAGATGTGCTCGAAGGGTCGGGAGGGGTCGCTGCCGGGGCACGGCGCCTCGGCCTCGTAGGCCGGGATCGGGCTGGTGGGGCTCAGGAGAAAGTCGTGCTGCACCGTGGCCTCCACGGCCCGCTCGCGCATCTCGAAGATGCAGTTGAGCGCCTCGAAGAAGTCCACGGCACTCCAGCGCACCGCCGGCAGGCACCACGCGCGGATGAAGGGCAGCACCTTCGCCTGGCGGGCCGGGTCCATCTTCAGGAGATCGCTGCACGAGCGCGCCTGGAAGAACCTGTTGAGCCCGTCCATGATCCGCGCGTCCATGATCGGACCCACGGGCTCGACGACGGCCCCGGCCTGCTCGAAGGCACGCGCCGCCGCCTCCACGGCCTGGCGCACCTCCTCCGTCGGCTTGGTGCCGGTGCCGACATCGAGCATGAGGCCGATCCGCTTGCCCTTGAGTGCTGTCGCGGGATCGCCGGCATAGGGCTCGGGCTCCGGCGGCAGGTTCATGAAGTCGCGGTCGTCGGGCTGCTTGAGGATGTCCATGAGCAGCGCCGTGTCTTCCACCGTGCGGGTCATCGGTCCGGTCACCCGGCCGAAATAGGGGGGGTGGATCGGCACGCGGCCGAGGCTGGGCTTCAGGGCCACGATGCCGCAATAGGCGGCCGGCAGCCTGACCGAGCCGCCGATGTCGGTGCCCAGCGCCAGGGGCCCGTAGCCGCCGGCCACCGCCGCCGCCGCGCCGGAGCTCGAGCCGCCGGTGTTGCGCGAGAGATCCCATGGGTTGCGGGTGGTGCCGTGCAGGCTGGACATGCCCGAGCACAGCATGCCGAAGTCCGGCATGGTGGTCTTGCCGAGCATCACGCAGCCGGCCTCGCGTACCCGCGCCGCCGGCGGCGCGTCGTCGGCGGCAGCGCTCGCCGTGTCGCCCGCCGCGGTCCCTACCGGGGTCGGCGTGCCGCGGGTCGCGACATTGTCCTTGATGGTGATGGGCACGCCATCGAGGGCCGAGAGCGGCGCGCCCTGCTGCCAGCGCCGCTCGCTCGCCTGCGCCTGCTCGAGCGCCTGCTCCGCCTGCACCAGGTACATGGCGTTGAGCCTGGGCTCGCAGGCCTCGACGCGGGCGAGCACCGCCTTCGTCACCTCGACCGGCGACAGGCTCCTGTCGCGATAGGCGCTGCCCAGCTCCCCGGCGCTCAGCCCGCAGAGATCCTCGGCCATGACGGCTGCCTCCCCTTGTTCTCGTGACCGCTCGCATGTCTCGAGAGGGAGTTAACAGGCCCTCGCCGCCCCTGTCAGCAGAAGCGCGCGCGGATCAGGTCACCAGCAGCAGCATCAGCGGCATGGTCAAGAGCGCCAGCAGCGTGGTGATGGTGATGATGGCCGCCATCAGCTCGGCATCGCCGCCCAGGATCCGCGCCAGGATGTAGGCGCTGGTGGCGGTCGGCACGGCGGTGGCCAGCACGATCACGCCCAGGGCCGCGCCGCCCAGGCCCAGCAGCGAGCCCAGCGCAAACGCCAGCAGCGGCTTGACCAGCAGCTTGAGCGCGCTCACCGCCGCCAGCAGCCGCAGGCTGCCGGGCATGGCGACGGTGCGCAGGCCGGCGCCCACGGTGAGCAGGCCCAGCGAGAGGGTGGCCTTGCCCAGCGTCTCGAGCGACACCGCGGCGATCTCGGGCAGCGGCGGCGCCAGCTGGTTCCAGGCGACCCCGGCGAGCGTGGCGACGACCAGCGGGTTGCTCGCCATGGCGCGCAGGAAGCCGCCCAAGCCGTGGACCCGGGCGCGGCCGTAGCGGGCCAGCGCCGCGACGCTCAGGAGGTTGGCGAGCGGCACCATCGCCGCGACGGCGACCGCTCCCAGCGGCACCGCCGCAGCACCGAACAGGCCCGGCACGAGGGCGAAGAACACGTAGCTGTTCCAGCGCACGACGCCCTGCACCGCCGAGCTGTAGGACTGGCCGGGCACATGCCACCGGCGCCGCACGGCGGACGCGGCCGCCGCCATCGAGAGCTGGGCGGCGATGAGCACGCCGCCCAGCTCGAGGACCGGCAGGCCGGTGAAGTCGGCGCGCGCCAGCTCGAGGAACAGCAAGGCCGGGAACAGGACGAAATAGACCAGCCGCTCGATGGGCGGCCAGCTCTCGGCAGGCAGGAAGCCCGAGCGCCGCAGCGCCCATCCCAGCAGGATCAAAAGAGCGACGGAGGCGAGCGGCGTGACGAGCTGGAGCATGAAGGGCCGACGGCTGGCGTTGCGGGACCGGCGCCGTTCCTAGCCGCTCGCGGCCGCCTTGTCGCCCCTTGCGCGGCGGGAGGATCGACGCGGCCCGGGGCCGCCGCCGGCCCGTGGCGGCGGCCCCGGGCCGCGCCATGCCGCACCGGGCCCGACTGACGAACATCAGAAGAACCGCCGCGCGCAGCGCGCCGAAGGCTAACCGGCTCCAGCCTCGCCTACCGGGTTCACGTCGTCGACGAAGGCTAGAAGATCGGCCATCGTGTAGACGTCGGCGGGCGGGTGCGCCGGGTCCTTGAACATGGTGGCCTGCCAAAGGGGGTTCTGGGCGAGAAACGAGTTGGCGTCGCCCTCCAGCAGCCCGACGAACACCTCGGCCAGGATGCGGCTTCCCACCTCGCCGAGGCGCAGGCCATCCTCCTGCACATGCGCCTCCTTGAGGATGTAGTACCAAAGCGGGGTCTTGCGATCGAGGCCGTGCGCGGCGGCGACCGCCTCGTCGGGCGTGCCCCTGCCCGAATTGATCTCCGCGGGCGTCAGCGGCACGATGCCCATGCGGCAGGCCACCGCCTGTCCCGAGGGTAGGCTCATGCGCTGGCCGCGCTTGAGGTTCCTGACCGCGAGGCTGTCGTCGGCGGCGGGGTCGGTGGCCGGCACGGGCCGCGGCCTGAGATCGTGCAAAGCGGGGATCAGCAGCGGGTCGAAGCGGCGCGCGTGGTTCACGCCGGGGCCCTGGCCCAGCTCGAAGAAGCGCCGCCAGTCGATCGGCCAGTTGCTGGGGACCGGGATGTCGGTGTCGGCCGCCGCGCTCGACAGCTCGCTGAAGCGGAACAGCAGGTCGAGGGAGGCGATCACCAGCCCGCCCTGGTCGGGCGAGCTGAAGACCCGGTTCCACTGATAGGCCTCGCGCACCATGCTGTGGCCGAGCCGGTAGGCCGCCACCGAGAACTCGATGGGGATGAAGGGCTCGGCATTGGCGAGATTGTAGAACTTCCGGCCGTTCTCCAGCACGTCCTGGAGTACTGCCGGGCGGATGAGCTTCGGCAGGAAGTCGGTCAGGACGATCTTCTGGTAGTGCCAGGTGGTGGCCTCGCGCGCCTTCTCGAACAGCCGGTCCTCGGGCACGCCGCCGGCGAGCCGCCCGACGATCTTGTTGTGGAACTTGAGGAACGCCAGGTGGGTCTGCGCCACGGCGAGATTCTCGTCGTTGCGCGGATCGCCGATGACGGCGACCTTGTTCAGGCGCGGCAAATCGTTGGGCAGCGGCTCGGCGATCTGGAACTGGGGCGGCAGCTGGCTCGAGGTGGGCTGCGTCCGGCCGATCAGCAGACTGGCGCGGACCGCGGTACCGGCCGTGGCGTCATAGAGGTAGCGGCTCACCCCCGGGCCGGCCAGGTAGACGCTGTCGAGCTCCAGCTTGGGCGTGCGGAAGTTGAAGACCGCCTGCGGATCGACCCGCATCTCCGGCACCGTCGTCGGATCGAAGGTGATGTCGTGGTCGACGAACTGGCCGAGATAGGTATAGCCGGCCGCGACCTCGGGATTGTCGCGCGCGGGATCCGCGGGATCGGGCTCCTTCATCGCCGTACCCAGCGCCTCGAGGGCCGCGTCGGCCACCTCCAGCGCCGGAAGCTCGGGAAACATCCGCCCGAACCGGCCGGCCTCGAACGTGGTGCCGAGGGGAACCGGCTGATACTCGCGCGGGCTGTAGCCGTGGCTGCTGACATTCGTCGGCATCGCTGCCCTCTCCCGGGTCGCCAGGCCGCAGCAGGCCCGCCGCCGCTGCGGAGCGACGCACGGTCCTGTTCTGCTTGCTGGCGAACAGAGGACGACCGGCTCCCCCCGAAGGCAATGGCAAAATGGTGGTAGATCCGGGGTGCAAAGCTACCCCGCCGGACCGCCGCGCGGCACCACCTTGCGGTAGAGGTGCCAGGTGGCGTGGCCGAGGACCGGCATGACGAAGATCAGGCCCAGGAGCAGGGGCAGCGAGCCCAGCACCAGGCTGCCGGCCACGATCAGGCCCCAGGCGGCCATGACGCGCGGATTGGCCCGGACCGCGCGGGCCGAGGTCGACACCGCCGTCCACAGGCCCACCGGCCGGTCGAGCAGCATCGGGAACGAGACGACACTGATCGTCAGGACCAGGACGGCGAAGAGAAAGCCGATGCCGCAGCCGAGGATGATGAGCGCCCAGCCGGCGCCGGTGGTGAACACATCGCCGAGGAAGGTGCCAAGCGCCGCCGGCGGCTCGGGGCCCAGGGTGCGCATGTAGATGCCGTAGGCCACCGTAAGCCAGAGCAGGAAGATCCCGAACAGCACCAGGCCCAGCACCAGGATGGCGCCGAAGGCCGGCGCGCGCAGCACGCCGAACGCGTCGGCCCAGCTTGTCTCGCCGCCCTGCTCGCGCCGCCGGCTCATCTCGTAGAGCCCGATCGCGGCGATCGGGCCGATGAGCGCGAAGCCGGAGGCGAGCGGGAAGAGCAGCGGCAGCATGTCGTAGCCGAAGGCCAGCCGCGCCAGCACCAGACCCGCCAGGGGATAGATGAGGGCGATGAAGATGACGTCCGTGCGGCAGGCGCCGAAGTCGCTGATCCCCTTGACCAGCACGTCCTTGAGATCGGCCATCTCGATCTGGCGGACCTGCGGCGCCGCGCCCCGCCCCGGCTCCTCGTGGCTGCGCAGGGCATGGCCGGTCTGCTCGACCGCCGTCTCGGCGGACTTGAGCTGGTCCAGGGTCCACTCGACAGGGTTTCGGATGTGGTCCCGCTCGATCATCGCTGCTTCTCCCCAACCGCCGGCCGGGTACCGCTCGCGCCGCGCTCCCCGGCCCTGCGCTTTCGCAGGGCACCTCTCGACACGCCGGCCCGACTGAAGCGGACCGCCATTGCAAACCCTGCGCCCGTGCCGGTGGCCGGTCAACCGAACTCTCGCCCACATCTTCGTGTGCCGGGCAAATATCCGTCCGCGCCCGTCTTGCGGGCTGTGCAGTAAGCCGGGGGCTCCTTGACAGTGCCCCGGGCAAAAGGCACGGTAATCTGTCGGCCGGAGTCACCGCGATCCAGATGTCCCGGCGCATGTCCGGCCGATCGCGCGGCCTCTGCGGCCAGCCTCGTCTTTCGTGTGGGCGGAGGCGCGCGGGTTGCGGACTGTGGGCCTGCTTTCGGGCGCGTCCGCGCCGGGGGAGATGCAGCGGAGCAGACGATGGCAGCAGCGATCATCCTCGTTCTCGTCGTCGTAGGCTCCGTGGCCTTCCACGTCCTGAGCCCGTGGTGGTGGACGGAGCTGGCGTCCAACTGGAGCTATATCGACGACACGCTGATCGTCACCTTCTGGATCACCGGCGTCGTCTTCGTCGCGGTGATCCTGTTCATGGCCTGGTGCGTCTTCCGCTTCCGCCACAAGGAAGGGCGGCAGGCGCTCTACGAGCCGGAGAACAAGAAGCTCGAATGGTGGCTCACCGGCCTCACCGCGCTGGGCGTCGCGGCCATGCTGGCGCCGGGCCTGGTGGTCTGGCACCAGTTCGTGACGGTGCCCGAGGACGCCACCGAGGTCGAGATCGTCGGCCAGCAATGGCAGTGGAGCTACCGCCTGCCCGGCGCCGACGGCAAGCTCGGCACCTCCGACACCCGCAAGGTCAGCTACGACAACCCGCTGGGCCTCGAGCCCGGGGACGAGGCCGGGCGGGACGACGTGGTGATCGAGGGCGGCGAGCTGCATCTGCCGATCGGCAAGCCGGTCAAGGTCCTGCTGCGCTCGGTCGACGTGCTGCACGATTTCTACGTGCCCGAGTTCCGCGCCAAGATGGACATGGTGCCGGGCATGGTCACCTATTTCTGGATCACGCCGACACGCACCGGAACCTTCGACGTGCTCTGCGCGGAGCTGTGCGGCGTGGGTCACGCCTACATGCGCGGCACGGTCGTGGTCGAGGAGGAGGTCGCCTACCAGGCCTGGCTGGAGCAGCAGCAGACCTTCGAGCAGATGACGGCCTCGGCGGACTAGGAGCGACAAGAGCGGGGAGAGACATGCGATGGTGGAGCGGAGCCTCGGGCCAGCGGATATCGTCCCGCCCTTCGAGGTCGAGGACGTCGAGCTTTATCATCCCAAAAGCTGGCTGACGAAATACGTCTTCTCCCAAGACGCCAAGATCATCGCTATCCAGTATTCGCTGACGGCGCTCGCCATCGGCCTCGTGGCCCTGGTCCTCTCGTGGCTGGTGCGCCTGCAGCTCGGCTTTCCCGACTACTTCACCTTCATCGACGCCACGCTCTATTACCAGTTCATCACCATGCACGGCATGATCATGGTGATCTACCTCCTGACGGCCCTCTTCCTCGGCGGCTTCGGCAACTACCTGATCCCGCTGATGATCGGCGCCCGGGACATGGTGTTCCCCTACGTCAACATGCTGAGCTACTGGATCTATCTCCTGGCGGTGCTGGTCCTGGCGGCGAGCTTCTTCACGCCGGGCGGGCCCACCGGCGCCGGCTGGACCCTCTACCCGCCCCAGGCGATCCTCGCCGGCACGCCGGGCCAGGAGAGCGGCATCGTGCTGATGCTGGTCTCGCTGATCCTCTTCATCATCGGCTTCACCATGGGCGGCCTGAACTACGTGGTGACGGTGCTGCAGGCCCGGGCGCGCGGCATGACGCTGATGCGCATGCCGCTCACCATCTGGGGCATCTTCACGGCCACCGTCATGGCGCTGCTCGCTTTCCCCGCCCTCTTCGTGGGTGCGGTGATGATGCTGTTCGACAAGACGCTGGGCACCAGCTTCTTCATGCCCGCCATCGTCCAGGGCGGCGAGGTCATGGCCTATGGCGGCGGCAGCCCGATCCTGTTCCAGCACCTCTTCTGGTTCTTCGGGCACCCCGAGGTCTACATCGTGGCCCTGCCGGCCTTCGGCATCGTCTCCGACCTCATCAGCACCCACGCGAGGCGCAACATCTTCGGCTACCGCATGATGGTCTGGGCGATCGTCTTCATCGGCGCGCTGAGCTTCGTCGTCTGGGCCCACCACATGTATGTGAGCGGCATGAACCCCTCCTTCGGGTTCTTCTTCGCCGTGACCACCCTGATCATCGCCGTGCCCACCGCCATCAAGGTCTATAACTGGGTCCTTACCCTGTGGCGCGGCGACATCCACCTCACCACGCCCATGCTCTTCGCCCTGGGCTTCATCGTGACCTTCGTGAGCGGCGGGCTCACCGGCCTCTTCCTCGGCAACGCGGTGGTCGACGTGCCGCTCTCCGACACCATGTTCGTGGTGGCCCACTTCCACATGGTCATGGGCGTGGCGCCGATCCTCGTCATCTTCGGGGCGATCTACCACTGGTACCCCAAGATGACCGGCCGGATGCTCGGCGAGACCATGGGCAAGGTCCACTTCTGGACCACCTTCCTCGGGACCTACGCCATCTTCTTCCCCATGCACTATCTGGGGCTCCTGGGCGTCCCGCGGCGCTACCACGAGCTCGGCGTGACCTCCTTCATCCCCGACTCGGCCCACACGCTCAACGCCTTCATCAGCATCGCGGCGTTCATCGTCGGCGCGGCGCAGATCCTGTTCCTGTTCAACCTGGTGTGGAGCTGGTTCAGGGGCCGGCCGGCCGGCGGCAATCCCTGGCGTGCCACCACGCTCGAGTGGCAGACGCCCGAGACCCCGCCCGCCCACGGCAACTGGGGCAAGGAGCTGCCGGTGGTCTATCGCTGGGCCTACGACTACAGCGTCCCCGGCGCAAAGCTGGATTTCGTGCCGCAGAACCAGCCCACGCTGAGCGGGGGCTGAGGCGATGGGCCTGTTCCAGCAGCTCACCGAGAAGCCCTGGCTGCCCTCGCCGCTTCCCCTCGCCGACGCGCGGGCCATCCGCCTGCCCGCCGCGCGGCTCGGCCTGAGGGTGTTCTGCGGCGTCGTCACGGTCCTCTTCTTCCTGCTCCTCGTGGCCTACGCCGAGCGTATGGCCTTCGAGGAGTGGCGCCCCTCCGCCCAGCCCTGGCTGATGTGGCTCAACACCGCCCTGCTGCTCACCGCCAGCGCCGGCATGCAGTGGGCCGTCACCGGCGTCCGCGAGGAGCGCATCGAGGCGGTGCGCACGGGGCTCGCCGGCGGCGGCCTGTTTGCCGTGGCGTTTCTCGCCGGCCAGCTCGTCGCCTGGCGGCAGCTCGCGCTGATGACGCCCTTCGACATCACCAACGCCTCGATCGCCTTCTTCTACCTGATCACGGCGCTGCACGGCCTGCATCTTCTGGGCGGGCTGGTGGCGCTGGGCTGGACCGCCACCCGCCTGCAGGGCGACCCGCCGCCCGCCGGGCTGCGGCTCAACGTCGAGCTCTGTGCCGTCTACTGGCACTTCCTGCTGGTCGTGTGGCTCGTGCTCTTCGGCCTGCTGTTCTCGGGCAACGACAATCTCGAGATCCTGCTGGCCCTGTGCGGCGTGAGGTAGAGAGAATGGCGCACGCATCACCGACGGCTCCCGGCCTCTCCCATGCGCGCCCCGGCGGCTGGCAGGGCATCGCCGCCGACTGGTCGTCCGACCAGCGCGCCTTCAAGCAGGTGTCTTGGGGGAAGGCCATGATGTGGATCTTCCTCCTGAGCGACACCTTCGTCTTCAGCTGCTTCCTGCTGGCCTACATGACGGTGCGCATGTCGACCGCCGTGCCGTGGCCCAACGCCAGCGAGGTCTTCGCGCTGGAGATCGCCGGCACCCACATGCCGCTGATCCTCATCGCCATCATGACCTTCGTGCTGATCAGCAGCAGCGGCACCATGGCGATGGCGGTCAATTTCGGCTATCGCCGCGACCGCCGGAAGACCGCCATCCTGATGGTGGTGACCGCCCTCTTCGGCGCCGCCTTCGTGGGCATGCAGGCCTTCGAGTGGACCAAGCTCATCATGGAAGGGGTCCGGCCCTGGGGCAATCCGTGGGGAGCGCCGCAGTTCGGCTCGACCTTCTTCATGATCACCGGCTTCCACGGCACCCACGTCACCATCGGCGTGATCTTCCTGCTGATCGTGGCCCGCAAGGTCTGGCGCGGCGACTATGACCGCGAGGCCAGGGGCTTCTTCACCAGCCGCAAGGGGCAGTACGAGATCGTCGAGATCACCGGTCTCTACTGGCACTTCGTCGATCTGGTGTGGGTATTCATCTTCGCGTTCTTCTATCTGTGGTGAGAGGAGCGATGGCACAGGCAACGGCGCAAGCGGGCATCCGGCATCCCCAGGCGGCCCACGAAGGGACCCAGCAGCACCCGATCAAGCTCTATCTGGTGGTGTGGGGATGGCTGTTCATCCTCAGCGCCTGCTCCTATCTGGTCGACTACTACCAGCTCCAGGGCTATCTGCGCTGGTCGCTCATCCTGCTGTTCATGATCCTCAAGGCGGGCCTCATCGTCGCCGTCTTCATGCACATGGCCTGGGAGCGGCTGGCCCTCACCTACGCCATCCTCCTCCCGCCGGTGGCGGTGCTGGTGTTCGTCGCGATCATGGCGGTCGAGGCGGACCATACGCTCTTGACCCGGCTCGTGTTCTTCGCCGGGGGGCAGTAGCGGGAGCGCTGCGCGCGGTTTTTCTTCTTCCCCTTTTTGTCGGTCGACTGCCGGATCTGGTCGCGGGAGCCGGCCTGAAATCGACGGGAATAAAAAAGCCGGCCGCGCGCAGCGCCTTGCGGGGCACCGCCATCGCCCCCTGGTTTTGGTTCCGCGCCGGCGTGGCTTATTTTCCTATTTCGAGCTATCCTCGCGCGTCCTTTCCCCGCCCGCGAGGTGTCTGGTGCGGCTCCTCCCGCTGACCCCGTCCCCAGTAGCGCGCCCGGCTGCTGGCGAAACCCGACCGGCGCCATGGCCTGCCCGCCGGTTGCGCAGCGGGCTTTTGACCGGGAGCATGAGCGAACCCGAGAGCAGGCCGCCGTTTCCCGCTGCGGCACGAACGAACCCGAGAGCGCCGCTTCAGGAAATCCGGACCCGCCCCGAGCGCAGGCGGCAGGGGCGGCTCACGGCGGCAAAGACGAACCCGAGCCTCCTGCAGCCGGCCGGTGGCG
>JARGEQ010000017.1 GCA_029211145.1 Marinimicrococcus flavescens | reverse complement strand
CATGGACCCGCAGCTCGGCCGCTTCATCCAGCCGGACTGGTGGGATCCGACCATCCCCGGCGTGGGGACCAACCGGTATGCCTATGCACTCAACGATCCGGTCAACAAGAGCGATCCGAGTGGACACTTCGTACCTGCCGTCGCGGCGGTGGCCATGGGCCTGGCAGCCATCGGATTTGCTGCCATTAGCTACGGCTGGAATGGCACACAAGCTGGCAAGGATGCGCAAGAGCGCCTAGAAGACATGCTCGGCAGGTGGCTTGAGGCAGCGCCTGAGCCAGTTCTAGGAAGCCCCGTTTCAACCTCAATATTAAATCATAATGCTGCAGCAATTTCTGCCAAAGAGCAGGAAGCGGATATTCCCCAGACAGATTCCACCGGACAGATTCACGGAGATGTTCCAGACTTCGTCCCACATGATTGGACGGAAGAAGATATTGAGGCCGCGCTGAAGGAGGCGGAGAAGAGCATTAAAACCAGGGAGGAGAAAAACGCCGGCCATGGAGGTGACGGTTCGGATAAGGGCCCGGGGCACCGCGCACGGATTGAGGAAGAACGGGCGTGGCAACGTGCTCTTGAGCGCGCGCTAAGAGATAGAGATTTCCGTCCTTACAAGGAGGAAATGGACGAGGACTGAGCTGGAGTCTCTTGAAGAGGCATTACGGCATGAAGACTTGATTCGCGAAGTTCATGCTCTACCTCGCATCCCTGTCACTCCATGACGACGTTGGGACGGGCGCAGGCCGCGGGGGTGGACGCCGACGAGGTAGTCCCTCTTCAGCTAGACGGCGCGGTAGCGGTGCCGGAAGGTCTTGAGCTGTTCGTGGCGGCTGCCCGTGGGTTGGGTGAGGAGATCGCTGCGGACCCGCGGTGGCTCGCTAGCGGGCATCCCAGTCCACGCGGGCAGGTCTGCTCCGCTGCCAGAGCATCAATGGCCTCGCCTCACTTCCAGCAGGCCGTGCCATCGAGCTTCGGCACGGGCGCAGAAAAGATTGGTTACCGAAACAAAAAAGGAGCGTAAAAATATGGAACATCCAGAAGATATTGTTTCATACATCAAGAATTTGGATGGCCCTGCTGATGGACAATCGGTCAATGCGCTGCTGAAAGCTATATTTCGTGGTTTTCGAATGAATTCGATAGAGGAAATATTCAATTCAAATAATTATTATGCGATTATAGAAGGGTCGTGGCTGGTATCTGAACTTGGTGAAAAAGCAAGTAATTTAAATGACGTATTGGAAAAAATGCTGGGTTTTGATCATTATTATATAAAATACTGCTTTATTGACTCGTGCATTACATCACGACGCAAATCCGAGTGTATGATAATAAAATCTATATGGCGCTTTCTGGACGATCTTGATATTCGTGTCCGCACTCGAGCTATTGAATGGGTTGCCAGTGCAGATAGAGACGCTCTACGCGCCCTGTGGGAATATGGCTGCAAGGAAATGGCACGCGAAGAGCATTTTTCTTATGAAGAAATTGATATGACCTATGTTGTCAATCATCCTTTGATTGGCGACAGGCGTTTTAGAGCAGTATTGATTGGAATTTCAATGAGAAAGAGATTTTTTGAAAAATGGATTGATATGAAAATAGAACATGAGGATAGCGCTCTTATCGAAATATTGAAGAAAACTGGAGTAAAAATCTCTAATTAAGCAGATTTTATTCCAAGACTTTGGAGAGAATGAAATTAAGAACTTGAGGAGGCCCGACGTAATCGCGCTAGGATCTGGACTCAATCAGATCCAGAAGGCCGCGACGGCCGCCAGAGCGACGGCGGACTGGAAGTTGGCGGCGAGCTTGGCGTAGCGGTGGCGATGCGGCTGAAATCCTTCAGGAAATTTCGGGGACACATAACTGAAATTTCGGGGACACATAACTTAATTGCGCCGCACCCCCGTCCCGCGCTACCCTCGCCGCATGGCCCGTCTCGAGGCGGCGTGAGCACGGCACAGGCCGGTGCAGCGGGGGCAACCCGCTTGTGCGGGTCTCGCTTCTGTCCGCCTGGGGCTGGCACAGGGCGGAAGGCGCGCTACGCTGCCGGGAGAGCAGGAGCAGGGTGAGGCGGGGGAATTGAGTGATGTGTCCCCGTAATTCCATCGGGCCGCGCGGGCCGGGCGAAACCGCCTGACTGCGGCGCGCACCGCCGCCGCCACCGGGAGAGCAGGAGCAGGGTGGGACGGGGGGCAATTGAGTGATGTGTCCCCGTAATTTGAACAATTCACGCAGGAAAAAGGGGCGCTCATATTGTTCCAGCGAATCCAAACACGATAAGGAGGAAGCGATGTCTCGCTGGAGACTGCCCGATTGGCTTGTCGCAATGACGACGAGGTTTCTTCTTGGAGAAATCTACCCAGATATCGTTGCCATCGCCCTTTCGTTTACAGAAGACAACATATTGACGATCAGATATTACGTTGATCGAGAACCAAACGACGAAGATTATGAGAGCATGAGCGAACTCGACACCAACATCGAAGCCTCACTTCCTCTCGGATTCCTGAAAGCGGTTAATTTAGAGTGCATTCGTGCAAAAGGACGCGCCAATACGTTGGATCCACTTGATGGTTTCGTGTACCTTAAATACCTGCCATGACGCGTCGCTGGAATGTACAGTGACGGTGTTTCCTTGACACGGGCCGCTTCTCGCTTTC
>JARGEQ010000016.1 GCA_029211145.1 Marinimicrococcus flavescens | reverse complement strand
ATCCGCCGCCGCATCATCGTGGCGGCCTGCCTGTTCCACCATCCGCGATGGCCTGCGGGCCGGGCGCTGCCGCCAACTCCCGGAGAAAAAAGCCTTGGCCGCGCGCAGCGCCTTGATCGGCCCCGCCGCCACGGTCCTGCGCCGCCCGCCGACGTCGTCAGCCGCGACCGCAGTGCCGCGCCCGGCGGTCGTCTGCGGGAGGTGGTTCCGCGTGCGGAAGGGTGTAGCAGGTACCCTCGACAGGCGGCGCCCGCAGGGCCCGGCCCGGCGGTGGCGCCGTCGGCGGCGGGTCCGGGCCGGCAGCCGCCGGCTACGGGAAGGGCGACGGGGCGCATCGGCGCCGGCGGGCGGGCCGGGGATGCGCCGCTAGAACAGGCTGAGCTGGCCGCTGGGGGAGGGCGGACGGAAGAGGTCGGTGCGCAGCGACCAGCGGCGGGGGCGGTCGAGGCCGTGACGGGCCAGCGCCCGCTCGAAGCGCTGGCGGATCAGTGCCGCGATGGGACCGCTGCCGCGCATCCGGCTGCCGAACCCCGGATCGTTCAGCCGTCCCTCCCGGCACTGGCGGACCAGCGAGAGGACGTGGCGGGCGCGCAGCGGGCGGTGCCCGGCGAGCCAGGCCTCGAACAGCTCCTTCACCTCGTAGGGCAGGCGCAGCAGGATCCAGCCCGCCCCGCCGGCCCCCGCCCCGGCGGCAGTCTCGAGGATGCGCTCGATCTCGTGGTCGGTGAGGCCTGGGATCACCGGCGCCACGTTGACGCCCACCGGCACGCCGGCGGCGGCGAGCTGGCGCACCGCGTCCAGCCGTCTGGCCGGGGTCGAGGCGCGCGGCTCCATCAGGCGGGCCAGGGCCGGATCGAGGGTGGTGACGGAGATGTCCACACGGCACAGGCCGTGGCGGGCGGCAGCCGTCAGGATGTCGAGGTCGCGCACCACCGAGGCCGACTTGGTGGTGATGGCGAAGGGATGGCGCGCCTCAAGCAGCACCTCGAGGATGCCGCGGGTGAGGACCAGGCGCTTTTCGAGCGGCTGGTAGGGGTCGGTATTGGTGCCCAACGCCATGGTGGCGGGACGGTAGCCGGGTTTTGCGAGCTCCTGGCGCAGCAGCGCCGCCGCGTCGTGCTTGGCGAAGATCCTGGTCTCGAAATCGAGGCCGGCGGAGAGGCCGAGATAGCCGTGGCTGGGGCGCGCATAGCAATAGATGCAGCCATGCTCGCAGCCCCGGTAGGGGTTGATCGAGCGGTCGAAGCCGATGTCGGGCGAGTCGTTGCGGGCGATCACCGTGCGCGAGGCATCGGGCAGGACCTCGGTGCGGGGCGAGGGATCCTCGGCCAGCAGCTCCAGCGAGCCCCAGCCGTCGTCCGCCGCCTCGTGTTCCTGCCTCTCGAACCGCCCCGCGGGATTGGCCGGAGCGCCCCGGCCCTTGTGGATGCGCGCTGGCATGGCGTCCTCCCCATCAGAACATTAGAAGAACATCCGTCGGCTCGCAAGGGCCGCGAGGCCTGGGGCTGCCGTTGCACCGCGGAGCCGCTATGGTGCGCCCGACCGTTCGTCACGCGCCGGAGATTCCGCATGCCCATGATCGCCCCCTACGGCACCTGGTCCTCGCCGGTGACGCCGGAGCTGATCACCGCCGGTCTGGTGCGGCTCTCCTGGCCGCTGGCGCAGGGCGGCAGGGTCTACTGGTGCGAGGGGCGGCCGGCCGAGGGCGGGCGGGTGACGCTGCTGTGCCGCGAGGCCGGCGGCACGGTGCGCGAGCTCACCCCCGCGCCCTTCAACGCCCGCACGGCTGTGCACGAATATGGCGGCCGGTCCTTCGCCGTGGCGGACGGGCTGGTGGTGGTGGCGAGCCATGCCGACCAGCGGCTGTGGCGCCTGGACGGCGACGCCGAGCCGGTGCCGCTGACCCCGGAGAGCGAGGGCGCGCTGCGCTATGCCGACATGGTGATCGACGCGCCGCACGGCCGGGTGCTGGCCGTCCGCGAGGACCATCGCGGCGGCGGCGAGCCGGTCAACGAGCTGGTGGCGGTGCCGCTGGAGGGCGGACCGCAGGAGGGGGAGGTGCTGGCGCGCGGCCACGACTTCGTCGCGGCACCTGCGCTCTCGCCCGACGGCCGCCAGCTCGCCTGGCTGAGCTGGGACCATCCCGACATGCCGTGGGACGCCACGACGCTCTGGGTGGCCGACCTCGAGAACGGCCGGCCGGTGACGCCGCGCGCCGTGGCCGGCGGCGCTGGCGAATCCGTGGTGCAGCCTTTCTGGATGCCCGATGGCAGCCTCGTCTTCGCCTCGGATCGCAACGGCTGGTGGAACCTGCACGTTCTGGCGGGCGGCGAGGTGCGGCCGGTGCTGCGCGAGGAGGCCGAGCATGGCGGGCCGCTCTGGCAGCTCGGCATGAGCTGGACCGCTCCCTTGGACCAGCACCGCGTGGCCTCGTGCAGCCTGAAGGCCGGGTTCTGGCGGCTCTCGCTGGTGGATCTGCGCGACGGCAGCGCCACGCCGCTTCCGCTGGAGGCCTGCGAGCTCGCCGAGCCGTCCTGCGACGGCGGGCGCATCGTGTTGCTGGCAGGCTATCCCGACAGGCCGGCGGAGATCCTCGCGGTCGACGCGGCGAGCGGGGCGGTGGAGGTCGTGAAGCGGGCAGGCGAGGTCCCGCTCGATCCCGCCTGGATCAGCCGGCCCGAGCCGCTGACGTTCGAGGGGCCCGGCGGCATTGCGCACGCGCTCTACTATGCGCCGAGAAATCCCGATCATGCGGCCCCCGAGGGCGAGCTGCCGCCGGTGATCGTGCGCAGCCATGGCGGCCCCACCGGCCGCGCGTCGGGCGCGCTGACCCTCTCCTGGCAGTTCTGGACCAGCCGCGGCTTTGCCGTGGTGGATGTCGACTATCGCGGCAGCAGCGGCTATGGCCGCGCCTACCGCAAGGCGCTGGAGGGCGCCTGGGGGGTAGCCGACGTCGAGGACTGCGTGGCGGCGGCCGGGCATCTCGTGGCCACCGGCCGGGCCGATCCCGAGCGGCTGGTGATCGCCGGCAGCAGTGCGGGCGGCTACACCACGCTGGCGGCCCTGGCCTTTGCCGGGTGCTTCAAGGCCGGCGCCAGCTATTACGGTATCGGCGATCTGCGCACGCTCCTCGCCGACACCCACAAGTTCGAGAGCCGCTATCTCGACCGGCTGGTGGGGCCCTGGCCGGAGCGCGCCGATCTCTACGAGGCGCGCTCGCCGATCGCCCACCCCGACAGGCTCTCCTGCCCCGTGATCTTCTTCCAGGGCCTGGACGACAAGGTGGTGCCGCCCAACCAGGCCGAGGCGATGGTGGAAGCACTGGAGAAAAAGGGCATCCCGGTGGCCTACCTCGCCTTTGCGGGGGAGGGGCACGGGTTCCGCAAGGCGGCGACCATCCAGGCGGTGCTGGAGGCCGAGCTCGCCTTCTATTGCCGGATCTTCGGCATCGCCGCCCGGGGTCTGGCGCCGCTCGAGATCCGCGGGCCCGCGGGCGGGCCCGAGGGCGGGTGATGAGCGGCAACCCGCACAGCTTCCTGTTCAAGCCCGGCTTGTGGCTGGCGGAGGGAAGCTTCAGCGATGGCGGGGGCAGGCGGCTCGATGCCCGCGGCAGCTCGGAGATCCGCCACGAGAAGCGCCGCTGGCTCAATATCGGGCGGCTCGAGGTGGCGGGCGAGACAGCGCTGGTGTTCGAGAACCGCTGCGAGATCGAGCCGCCGTCGAGCTTTCTCGAGCCGGTGACGTGGAAGGCCGACAATCCGTCGCTCGGGCGGCTGCGCGGCCGGTTCATCGTCGTCGAGGAGGCGATCCTCTCGGCCTTTGCCACCGACGACGGCACGTTCGGCGGCTCGGAGACGATGCTGCGGGTCGACCGGGACAGCTATGAGAGCATGGGCTACCTCGCCACCGCCGAGGAGACGGTGGTCTCGCGCTGGCGGCTGCGGCTCACTCGCGTGGGGTGAGCCGCCGGCGGGCTCAATCGAGCCGGGCGGTCTGCACGCGCTTGCCGGGGCGCCGCCGCGGCGCCTCGAAGCCGAGGTCGCGGGCATAGAAGATGTGGTTGCCGATGCGTGCCGTGCGCACCACCTGGCCCCAGTCGGGATCGCCCTCGACGATCTGCCGGAACCACAGGGCGCCGCCGGTCGGATCGGGCGGCCGGACGTTGAGCAGCTCGTCGGCCAGGGCCAGTGCCTCGTCCCACATGCGGCTGTTGCGCGGCTCGAGATCGCGGCCGCTGCAAAGCCATGCCCACTGGCAGCGGGATTTGTCGGCGCCCTGCATGATCACGTCGCGGATGGAGCGCGGAAAGGCGCGATCTTCGCTGCGATTGAGAACCACCCAGCCGACCGCGAGCATCCCCATGCGGCCCTCGCCACGGGCCTCGTGGTACATGTTCAAGGCGAGCAGGCGCCGGGTGGAGGCGTCGATGCGGTCGCTGGCCTCGGAGGTGCCCGTGGCGTGGAGGGGGCTGGCACCGGGGCCGGCGAGGACCAGCATGGCAGCTGCGAGGGCCGCCAGGATCGCCTTTCGCATCAGGTCTCCTTCGATCACACGCGGCCCGCGGCAGCCGCCCACCTCGTCATGACGAGAAGAAATGTCGGTCTATTCCGCATCGAGGCGAAAAATCTGTGGATAAATGAAACTTCGGCGCTGCCTGCCGGCGTTCAGGGAAACGAGAACCCCACCACCTCGACCACCAGCCGCCCCTGCCGGGGGTCGCTGGCGAGCTGGAAGGCGGCGTCGCGCGAGGAGCCGCGCGGGACGTAGTCGAGCGTGATCCGGCGCTCCTCGGCGGCCTTGCCGGCGGGTTCGAGCCTGGCCGCGATCGCGACCTGCGCCGCGGTGCGGTCGCCGCGATTGACGATCCGGATCTTCTGGAGGAAGCCGCCGCCGGTCTCGAGGACGGCGAGCCGCTCGACCCGCAGGTCCGGCTCCTGCGGGCCGCCGGCGAGGACCCGGTAGCCGAGATCGCCGAGGATGAAGAGGAGCAGCGCCAGGCCCAGCGCCGCCATCGCCCATTCGAGCGGCGGCGTGCGGGCGCCGAGCCCCGCCAGGGCGCCCTTGCCGGCCTTCACAGGATCAGCCTCGCCGCGGCGGCGCCGATGGCGGCCGGAAAGGCCAGCACCACCGTCGTCACGACCAGGAGATCGACGCCGAGCCCGTCGGTGCGCTGGAAGACCCAGAGCACGAACAGGCTCACCAGCAGCGCCGCCGCATAGCCGCCGATGGTAAAGCGCACGACCTCGGCCAGCAGGCTCGCCTTCTCGGGGCGCCTGCGCTGGCCGGCAAAGCCGACGCCGTAGACGAAGCCGTGCATCACGATCAGCGTGAGGGGGACGAGCAGGAAGGCGTGGAGGTGGCTCATCTTGTAGCTCAGGAGCACGACCTCCTCGGTGGGAGCGACGTTGAAGGCGAGGAAGAGGGCGCCCGCTGCCATGAGGAACAGCTCGCCTGCATAGCCGGTGCCCTCGCGGCGACGCTCGGGGCTGCCCCGCTGCTGCCCGAGCTGGGTCTGCGCCAGTGTCGCCCCCATGCCGGCCGGCACCGCCTGCAGTGCCACCTTGCGCACGATCTCCTCGAGACTGGCCGGCGATGCCAGCACACCCAGCACGGCGAGCAGGAGAAAGGCCACGCCGGCACCCACGGCAAAGGCCACGAAGGCGTCGATCACCGCGTCGGGCCAGGCGAGATCCTCGCGAAAGCCCGAGAAATAGGCGAGGCCTGCCAGCAGCGGCAAGCCCACCGCGAGAAAGACGGCAAGGCGCAGCGGCTCCATGTAGAAGCCGATCTCCCACATCTCCTGGGTCATCAGCAGCGGCAGGGCGAAGAGCAGGGCACCGGCGCCGGCGCGGGCAAGCGGCAGGGCGAAGCCGCGCTCCTCCATCTCACCCCACGCTCATGGCGAGGATCTGGCTGAGCTGGCAGAGCGGCCGCCCGGTCTCCTCGTGCCAGCCGTTGAAGGCTTCCTGGGCCTTGAGGCGTTCCGCCCTGGCACCCAGCGCCCCCGTGGTGGCGCCCCAGTGCTGCAGCGCGCGGGCCACATGCTCGGTCGGCAGGAAGGTGTCCTTGCCGGCCATCCGCAGGAAGCTCGGGGCGGAGTTGCCGCCGAGCTGGGTGAAGCGCCGCGCCAGCTCGGCCCACAGGCCCACCGCGTCGCCCGACGGCCAGCCCGCGAGCCAGGCACCAAAGCCGATGCCTTCCGCGCGCAGCTCGAGGATGGCCCGGGCGTTGCCGCGCACGGCCCGCATCTTCGGCAGATGGCGGATCAGCCGGCGGTCGCCCAGAAGCTCCTCCAGCCGCTCGTCCCACAGGCCGGCGCAGCGCTCGATGTCGAACTGCCCGAAGGCTTCCTCGAAGGCCGGCCACCTCGCGTCGACCACGCTGTGCCTGAGCCCCGCCCGGAAGATCCGCAGCGACATGAGGGAGAGCAGCCGGTCGTCCGGCATGGCGGTGAGCTCCGCCTCGCTCCGCGGCCGGGCGAGCCGGCTCTCCACGCCCTCCCGGCCGTGACGCGCGATCGCTGCCGCCTCGATCTCGGCAAAGCCGGTGGCTGCCCTCATGCTGCCTCGCGCGTTCGCCCCGCCGCACGGCGGGCGGCGGCGGGCGGTATGGGAAGAACGCGCCGACCCCGCCGGTTGCGGCCGGCGAGGGCGGTGACGGCCGGTCTCAGTCCTGGGCCGTGGTCGGGTCGATGGTGCGGCGGATCTCGGTGATCGTGGTCGCCGGAAAGCCGCTGATCTCGGCATGCCGGCGGATCACCGCCTCGTCCTTGGCCAGATAGACGCAAAACGTCTTGTCGTCGGCCACGTAGGACTCGACCCACTGGATATCGGGAGCAAGCTGCGCCAGCGCCTTGTTGGACGTGGCCGCAGCCTCCCGAAGCTGCTGCCGCTCGGCCGTGCCGATCTTCGGCAGATCGCGCTCGACGATGAACCTGCGCATGACGGGCCTCCCGGTCTGTCGGACGATGGAGCCTAGCAAGGATTGCGGGTGGGACAAGTGGCAGGGCTGCAGGGCCGGCAGGCGTGCGCTAGCATGGGTTCATGGGAGCGGGGAGGAGCCTCTTGAGCCTGTCGATCGACCGCATCGCGCATGAGACCGGCACCATCATCCTGGTCTCGGACGGGCGGAGCCTGTGCGCCCTCGACTATGAGGAGTACGAGCCGCGGATGATGCGGCTGCTGCGTGCCCGCTGCCCGGATGCGCGTCTCGTCGAGCGCGACGATCCGCAGGGTTTCTCGAGCCGCATCCGGGCCTATCTGGCAGGCGCGCTCGACGCCATCGAGGCCGTCCCGGTCGAGACCGGCGGCACGGTGTTCCAGCAGCGGGTCTGGCAGGCTTTGCGCACGATCCCGGCCGGCAGTACCCGTAGCTATGGCGCGCTCGCCGCACTGCTCGGGCAGCCCGGCGCGAGCCGGGCGGTGGGGCACGCCAACTCCCTGAACCCCGTGGCCATCGTCGTGCCCTGCCATCGCGTGGTGGGTGCGAACGGCAAGCTCACCGGCTATGCCGGCGGCATCGAGCGCAAACGCTGGCTGCTCGCGCACGAGGGCGCCAGCCTCGACCTGCCGCCGCGCCGCCCGGCTGCCTGACGCCGTCACCTTCGCTCAGAGCGGCGCGCCGTCCAGCCCGCGGCGCAGCAGGTCGGCATGGTGGCGTGCGCCGGGCAGGTTGGGGTGGATCTCCAGCGCCGCCTCGAAGCTGCGCAGGGCCGCCTCGCTCTCGCCGATGGTCATGTAGATGAGGCCGAGGCCGGAGAGGGCGCCGAAATGCCGGGGCTCGAGCGCCAGCGTGCGGCGGATGTCGCGCACCGAGGCGGCATATTCGCCCTGCACCCAGAACAGCGTCGCCCGCCGGTTCCAGCCTTCGGCAAAGCCGGGTGCGCGCTCGACCAGCGCATCGAGGCTGCTGCGTGCGGCGCCATAGTCGCGGTTCGCCATGGCGACGCTGCCCGCCTCCAGCAGCTCCTGGCTGTGCGGGTCTCCGGACTGCCCCCAGAGAATCCAGATGCGCGCCTCCACACCGCGCGCCTCGACGGCGTCGACCTGCTTGAGGCGGGCGAAGAGCGGGTCCAGCCGCGGATCGTTCTGGTCGGCTGCCGCCGGAGCGGCGAGCCAAGCCAGCAGCCCCAGTAACATGGCGACCCGTCTTGCAAGGCCGGTCATGGGTGCGGCAAGGCGGCGCCGATCACGCGGCCACGGGTGGCGATGGCGGCGGGAGGATGACGTCGACCTCCTTCTCCCACGGTGCATGGTCGTGCTCGCTGTGCTCGACAGGATCCGCCGCGAGCCTGCCCATGTGGCGATGACGCCGGCGACCCACGCTGCTCATCAGCCGGTTCCCTTCCCGCTTCCTCCGACATTCTGGGGGCAATTGCGGTGCGGCATCAAGCCCTCGGCATGGCGTTCTGTTTAATGAGAATGATTCAAATATGTAATTAGACGATTTCCAATGTATTGCCGCGTCGTCGTTTGTGTCTTTTCTTTGATGGTGCGGTGCGCTATTTCCCGGCGCCGTTGACCCGCTTGGAACGGAGAGCACGATGATCGAGACGACGCGCCGCCGCCTGATGGCCGGGGCGGCCTTCGGGGCTCTGGCCCTTCTCGCCGCCGAGCCCGCACTGGCGGTCGAGGAGGTCAACGTCTACAGCAGCCGCCACTACGGCACCGACGAGCAGCTCTGGGAAGGCTTCACCAAGGCCACCGGGATCAAGGTCAACGAGGTCCAGGCCAACCATGACGAGCTGATCCAGCGGATGAAGGCCGAGGGCGCCAATGGCCCGGCCGATGTGTTCATCACCGTGGACGCAGGCCGGCTCGCGCACGCTGCCGGCGAGGGCCTGCTGGCACCCACCAGCTCCGAGGCGCTCGAGGCGGCGATCCCCGAGCATCTGCGCCATCCCGAGGGGCTGTGGTACGGCCTCGCCACCCGCGCCCGCGTGCTGATCTACGCCAAGGACCGGGTCGAGCCGTCCGAGCTCAGCACCTACGAGGCGCTGGCCGAGCCGGATTTCAAGGGCCGCGTGCTCGTGCGCAGCAGCAGCAACATCTACAATCTGGGCCTCGTGGGCTCGCTGATCGAGGCGAACGGCTACGAGGACACGCTCGCCTGGTGCAAGGGGCTGGTCGACAACATGGCGCGTCCTCCCGAGGGCGGCGACACCGACCAGATCAAGGCGGTGGCCGCCGGCGTGGGCGATGTGGCGATCAGCAACAGCTACTATTTCGCGCGGCTCGTGGCCTCCGACGAGCCCGCCAACCGCGAGATCGCCGAGAAGCTCGCGGTGTTCTTCCCCAACCAGGACGGCCGAGGGACGCACGTCAACGTGACGGGCGCCGCCGTTACCAAGAGCGCGCCTCACCCTGAGAACGCGGTGAAGCTCATCGAGTACCTGGCCTCGCCCGAGGCCCAGCGCTACTTCGCCGACGTGAGCTTCGAGTACCCGGCCAACCCCGAGGCCGAGCCCCACCCGGTGCTGGAGAGCTGGGGCGAGTTCAAGCAGGACCCACTGAACGCCAGCAGCTTCGCGGCGCGCAACGCCGAGGCCCTCAAGCTGGCCGATCAGTGCGGTTGGAAGTGACGTCCCGCTGCTGAGGCGGCACTTCCCCAGACGCCGCCGGCCTTCGGGTCGGCGGCGTTTTTCGTCGAGTTGCCTGCAGATCGCGCCGGGTTCGCGCCAGCGACCAGCGGGCTTCGAGCTGCGGCTGTCCGCTCACGGCTCGAGAGGGGCGCCGCGCAACAGCGCTCCCAGCCGTCTGGCACCTTCCGCCTCCCCGCCCTGAAGCGGCCAGCTCTGTGTCAGTCCTTCGAGGATCAGCATCAGCTTCACCTCGAGCCCGGCTAGACCCGAAGCTTGCGTGGCGCATTCAGCGTCCGCTCTGCCTTCGCGTTCTGTCGTTCCTCGGCTGCACCCAGCAGCAGGCGGATCTCTTCACCGATTTGGTCGGCTGGATCGAGGCGGAAGAGATCCTGCCCGTCGGCGCCGAGGCCTCGCCGCTGCACCAGCTGCCTGCCGCCCGGAAAGCATGCCTGTGGCGGTTCGATGCCGGCAAGACCGGCATCCGGCGGAAGGCGCAAGGCTGCCCGTCAGCCCCGCGAAAGCGGGGCGGCGACAGTGGGTAGCTGCGGAAGAAAGCCGCCTCAGGCGCGGCGGGCGCCGGTGCCGCGGTCGAGCATGCGGCAGAGCAGGATCACCGGCAGGAGGCCGGCCGCCACGATGAGCAGCGAGGGCAGGGCCGCGGCGTCGAGGCGCTCGGTGGTGGCGAGGCGGAAGGCCTCGACGGCCAGCGTGTCGAAGTTGAAGGGCCGCAGGATCAGCGTCGCGGGCAGCTCCTTCATGACGTCGACGAAGACGAACAGCAGGGCTGCCAGCACGCTGGTGCGAAGGAGCGGCAGGTGGACCCGTGCCAGCAGGCCGGGGGTGCCGCATCCCAGCACCCGGGCGGCGTCCTCGAGGTTGGGCGTCACCTTGGCGAGCCCGGCCTCGAGCGGGTTGTAGGCGACCGCGAAGAAGCGGATCAGGTAGCCGTAGAGGACCGCGCCGATCGTGCCGCCGAGCACCAGCCCGGTGGGGATGCCGAAGAGCGCCTGCGAGGCGCTGTCCACAGCGCGGTCGAAGCCGCCGACCGAGACGAGGATGCCGACGCCGATCACCGCACCCGGGGCGGCATAGCCGAGGGCCGCCACGCGCAGCAGCTTGCGCGCCGCCCGGCCCCGCTGGAAGGTGCTGCTCGCCAGCCCGCCGATCGCCAGGAGCACGATGAGCACGCTGGCGAGGGCGCCCAGCAGCAGGGTGTTGCCGGCGAGCGTGCCGAGCCGGCCGAGGCCGATTCCCTCGCCGGTGTCGACCGCCATCCACGCCAGGAGCAGGGCCGGCAGGCCGAAGCCCAGCAGGATCGGCAGGGCGCAGGCGAGGCTGGCGAGCAGCCCCCGCGCGCCGGTCAGGCGGGGCGACTGCTTGGGGTGGATGTGGGTCGTGTTGGTGGTGAAGCGGGCGCGGCCGCGCGACAGCCGCTCGAAGGCCAGCACGCCGAAGACGAAGAGCAGCAGGATCGAGCCCAGCTGGGCGGCAGCGGCAGGGCTGCCGAGCGCGTACCAGGCCCGGTAGATCCCGGTGGTGAAGGTGCGGACCTCGAAATAGCTGACCGCCCCGAAGTCGGCCAGGGTCTCCATCAGCACGAAGGCGATGCCGGCGGCGATCGCCGGCCGGGCGAGCGGCAGCCCGACCCGGCGGAAGGAGGCCAGCGGCGTGCAGCCCAGCGTGCGGCTGACCTCCAGCGCGCATTGCGACTGCTCGAGGAAGGCGGCGCGGGCCATGAGGTAGACATAAGGATAGAGCACCGCGCCGAGCACGAACACCGCACCGCCCAGCGAGCGGATATTGGGGAACCAGTAGTCCTGCCAGCCCCAGCCGGTGAGATCGCGCAGCATCGTCTGCAGCGGGCCGGTGACCTGGAGGAAGTCGGTATAGGCGTAGGCCAGCACATAGGCCGGCATGGCGAGCGGCAGCATCAGCGCCCAGTTGAAGAAACGCTGGCCGGGAAAGCGGTACATGGTGACCAGCCAGGCGCTGCCCGCGCCGGCCCCGCCGGCGAGCGCGGCCACGCCCAGGCACAAAAGCAGCGTGTTGCGCAGATACTCGCCCAGCACGGTCTGTGCCAGATGCGCCCAGATGCCCTCGCTCGGCTCGAGCAGGAAGGCGAAGACGGCGAGCAGCGGGGCTGCCACCAGCAGCACCAGCAGCAGGGCCGGCAGCAGCCGGCCGGCATGCTCGAGCAGCGGCCGGACAGCCGGTCGCTGCCGGTCGAGGAGGAGGTCGGCTTGCGCTCGCGCGATCGACATGGGGCGTTTCTTGCGGAGGCTCCGCAATCGTTCCTTGCTGCAGATCAAGGCCCGCAGCGCGGGCCGGGGGAGTGCGGCGCCGCGGCGACACCACCCGTGCCGCATCCTTAGCGGGCGGTGCAGCGCCGCGAAAGGTCAAAATCATCGCACCTGCCAGCGAAGATCCGGCAGATTAGAATTGTTACAGATCCAATGTCCCGCTGCAGGTGTGCAGTATTGCGCCGGACGCATGCCAGAATAGCGCGGCACTCGTCTTGGCCGTCCCGAGACCTCCTAGCGGGTGCCGAGACCGAGCAGCGCCAGGACCACGCTGAGCGAGACCACGCCCAGCAGGGTCGAGAGGAGGATCGCCGTCGCCGTCTCGGCCTCGCCCACGCCGTAGCGGCCGGCGAAGAGATAGACGTTCACCCCTACCGGCAGGGCCGCCGAGATGATCGCGACCTGGGCCCACAGCGGCGGCAGCGGCACCAGCACGAGGACGAAGAGGGCCACCACCAAAGGGTGCACGACGAGCTTGGCGAGGACGACGTAGAGGGCGGGGCCGAGGGCGCCGGCGATCCGGTAGGAGCGCAGCGAGGCGCCCATCGAGAACAGCGCGCAGGGCAGGGCGGCCCGGCCGATCAGCTCGGCCCAGCGGTCGATCACCGGCGGCAGGGACCCGGCGAGGAGCTGCCACAGCAGGCCCGAGACGATGCTCACGAGGATGACGTTGGTGGCGAGGCCTTTGAGGGTGCGCAGCGGCAGGCCCCTGAGATTCTCCCGGGTGCCGCGGGAGAGCTCCAGCAGCACGGTGATCACGGTGAAGAACGACATGCCGTGGAAGGCGATGATCAGGTAGAGCGGCGGGCCCGCCTCGGGGCCGAGCGCGGTGATCGCCAGCGGGATGCCGAGCAGCACCGTGTTGCCGTAGGCCGAGCCGAAGCCGAGGATGGCCGCCCGCCCCGGCACCGCCCCCGGCAGCAGCCGGGCCGCGAGGATCGCCGTGGCCAGCACCAGCGCCGTGCCGGCATAGTAGGCCAGGAGCAGGCCGGCGCCGGCGCTCTGCGGCAGCTCGGCCACCGCCATGTTGCGGAACAGCATGACCGGCAGCGCGAACTGGAAGACGAAGACCGCGAGGCCGCGCGCCGCCCGCTCGTCGAACTGGCGGGTGAAGGTCGCGGCATAGCCGAAGCCCACCAGCCCGAAGACCGGGATCACGATATCGAGGAGAATGCCCAAGCGCCGCCCGCCCTGCTGCCTGCCGGGCGGTTTAGGCGGGGCGGGCCGGCGCGGCAAGCCGCCCTACTCGACGGCGCGGCCGCGAGCGCCTAACTCAGGGCCGACAGGACGGTTTTTCGGGGCGAGCCCACATGCAGGAAACCATCTATGGCGGGCTGCGCCAGCTCGGCGGCCACACCGACCAGCCGGCGAGCCCGGACAAGGCGGTGCTCGAGACGGTGCCCAACCCGCACCCCGGCACTTGCTATCTGGTGCGCTTCACCTGCCCGGAGTTCACCTCGCTCTGCCCGGTGACCGGCCAGCCCGACTTCGCCACCCTGGTGATCGACTATGTGCCGCGCGAGCTGCTGGTCGAGAGCAAGTCGCTCAAGCTCTACCTCACCTCGTTCCGCAACCATGGCGACTTCCACGAGGCCTGCACCGTCGGCATCGGCAGGCGCCTGGCCGAGACCCTCGATCCCGTGTGGCTTCGCATCGGCGGCTACTGGTACCCGCGCGGCGGCATCCCGATCGACGTCTTCTGGCAGACCGGCGCGCCGCCCGAGGGGCTGTGGCTGCCCGACCAGGGCGTAGCGCCGTACCGCGGACGCGGTTGAGCCGGCATCTTAAGGGTCGCTTAACCCGCCACCGCTAGGCTCCTCCACAGACGGGCCCCCGGGCCTTGGACCTGCGGAGGGTGTCATGACACAGCTGGTGGCGGCGGCGACGGCGATGATCCCGGGCGATGCGGCCGACGGCGCGGAGGAGCGCCTGTCGGTGCCGCGCGCGGCGGTGGTGGTCAGCCTGCTCTCCATGGGCCTGTGGAGTGCCGTGGTCGGCATAGCCGTCCTCGTCCTTTGAGCGGGGCGCTGCCGGCGGGGGCTTGCGGCGGCGGTGCGGGGGCGCTAACCGCAGCGTCATCGCCCTTGGCCGCCGCGGTGGAGTCCCGTCTTGTCCAATGCCCGCCGGGACTCCTGGCGCCTCGCCTGGCCGCTGGTGCTCTCCAATCTGTCCGTACCGCTTTTGGGGATGGTCGACACCGCGGTGGTCGGCCACCTGCCCGATCCGGCGCAGCTCGGTGCGGTGGCGCTCGGCGCCTCGGTGGCGAGCATGCTCTACTTCGCCTTCGGCTTTCTGCGCATGGGCACGACCGCCCTGGCCGCCCAGGCGCTGGGCGGGGCGGATGCCGACGAGCTGCGGGCGGTGCTGCTGCGCGGCCTGGGCGTGGCGCTGGCCATCGGCCTGGTGATCGTCGCCACGGCTCCGCTTGCCGTCACGGCAGGGCTGGCGATCTTCGCGCCGGGGGTCGAGATAGCGCCTTCCTTCGAGGCCTATGTCCGGCTCCGCCTTTTGGGGGCGCCGGCGGCGCTCGCCGGCTTCGTGCTGGTGGGCTGGCTGCTCGGCCTCCAGGATTCGCGCCGGCCGCTGGCCTTGATGCTGGCCACCAACGGGCTCAATGCGCTGCTCGACGTCCTGCTGGTCTTCGGGCTCGGCATGGCGGCCGACGGCGTGGCGCTGGCGACCGCGATCAGCGACTATGCCGGGCTCGCCATCGGCCTTCTGATCCTGCGGCCGGCCTGGCGGCGGCTGGGCGGCGGGCTGCCGCCGCGGGCCGCCGTGCTGCGGCGCGAGCGCTTCCTCCGGCTCTTTCGCGTCAACCGCGACATCTTCATGCGCAGCCTGATGCTCGAGGCCGCGTTCACCACCTTCGCCGCCCTGAGCTCACGCCAGGGCGAGCTGGTGCTCGCCGCCAACGCCGTTCTCAAGACCTTCTTCACCCTGGCCTCCTTTGGCCTGGACGGGTTTGCGCATGCCGCCGAGGCGATGGTCGGCCGGGCGGTCGGAGCGCGCGACCGGCCGGGCTTCAAGGCCGCCGTCCAAGCCGGTTTCGTCAACGGCGCCCTTTTGTCGGTGGGCCTCGCCGTTCTCCTGTGGCTGGGCGGCGGCCTGCTGATCGGTCTGCTCACCAGCCTCGAGCCGGTCCGCGCCCTGGCTCTGGTCTACCTGCCCTATGCCGCGATCCTGCCGCTCGTCGCGGTCTGGGCGTTCTTGTGGGACGGTGTGTTCTTCGGCGCCACCCGCACGGCGGAGCTGCGCAACGCCATGATCCTGGCGCTCCTCGTGTTCCTTGCCGCGGCCCTCGCTTTGCCGCCCTTGCTGGGCAATCACGGCCTTTGGCTGGCCCTTCTCCTGTTCCTGGGCGCGCGCGGGCTGTTCCTCGGCCTCTCCTACCGGCGCGCCGGCGAGGCCTTTGCCTTCCCGAGCTGAGGGTGCCGGCGCGCTGCGCGCCTTTCAGGTTTCTTCTTCCTCCGCCAGTGATGCCCGGGCTCGGGGGTGGGGGCAGGTTCACGGGCGCTCAGCGGGACCTCGGCCGAGGCTGACGGGCTCCGCCCGGGCCGGCCGGTCCAGAGGCGTGCGGCGGAGCGCCGTGCCGATCCGCGCGGGAGCCCGCCGTGCCGGGGAAACGATTGCCCATGGCCATCATGGCCTGCCCGAGTGCCGCGGCCTCGCGGGCGAGCACGCGCCCCGGGGGCGAAGGTGATCTCGGCATCCTCGAGCAGATCGATCCCGCCTCGGGCCTGCGGCGAGGGCAAGCCGGGCGGGGAGGCGGCTGGCGCCGTCGGCAGGCCGAACAGCTCGACCATCCCCGGCCCCCCGGACTTCCGCTGCGGTCTGCCACCGCATGGCCGCCGGCGGTCGGGCCCGTCGATGCACCGCAATGCCGGAGCGGCTCTCCAGCGGCAGCGACGGGGCAAGGTCTTCCGGGAGCCGGGCAAGGCGCTGCACGCGGCAATCGCCGGGGATCCGCTCGACGGGCCGGCCGGATCGACGATGCTCACGGCGCGGATCACTGTCGCGGCGCCGTGCATGTCCGGGAGGCTGCAACCGGGAGGGGTGCGCGCGCGACGCGCCCGACGGCCGCGTCGTGCGAACGGCGCGGGTCGGTGACGGCCTTCGATCGGCCCGTGAGGAAGGAAATTGGTCGGAGCGCCGGGATTTGAACCCGGGACCCCCAGTCCCCCAGACTGGTGCGCTACCAGGCTGCGCTACGCTCCGACGTGTGGGGCATGCCGGGCTGGCCGGCGCGGCGGACTATAGCGGGGTCGATGGGCCGGGGCAAGCGGGGGAAACCGGCGCGAGGGGCGGAATCAGCGGGCCTGGCCGAGAAGGTCGCGAAGCTCGGCCAGCTCCTCGCGCAGGCCCGCGAGGCGGCGGCGGCTCTCGCCGGCGAGGCCGCGGGCGGCGGGGGAGGGGTGGACGGTCACCCGGGGGGTGGGGCCGGCCGGCTCCTCGCCGGCGCCGGGCCGGATCTTGCGGCCGCGCAGATGCTTTTGCGCACCCTTGATGGTGTAGCCCTCGTCATAGAGCAGGGCGCGGATCTGGCGCAGCACCTCGACGTCCTCGGGGCGGTAGTAGCGCCGCCCGCCGCCGCGCTTGAGGGGCCGGACCTGCGGAAAGCGGCTTTCCCAGAAGCGCAGCACATGCTGTGCCACGCCGAGCTCCTCGGCGACCTCGCTGATGGTGCGAAAGGCGGTCTGCGACTTGGCGGCGCGCTGTGCCGCCTGCTGCCCGGGGCCCTCCTCGAGGGGAGCGTCGTCGGCCTCGCTCACGGCTCACCCGTCCCGTCGCCGTTGATGCGGTCCTTGAGGACCTGGGAGGCGCGGAACACCAGCACCCGGCGCGGCAGGATCGGCACCTCCTCGCCGGTCTTGGGGTTGCGGCCGACCCGCTCGCCCTTCTCGCGCACCGCGAAGGTCCCGAAGGAGGAGATCTTGACCGTGCCGTCGGCCAGCAGGGAGTGCGAGATCTCGTCGAGAATGGCGTCGACCAGCGCCGAGGATTCGGTGCGCGAGAGGCCAACCTCCTGGTACACGGCTTCCGCAAGCCGGGCCCGTGTTACCGTGTCACCAGCCACCGGCACCTCTCCCCTGGTTGCGCGCTTCAAAAAAAGCTAACGGTAACAAGGAGTTTCCGTCAATAGAGGGCAGCACCCCTACCAGCGGACGAGGCCGGCGCCCCAGGCGAATCCGCCGCCCATGGCGTTCATGAGCACCAGCTGGCCCTCACGCAGCCTGCCGTCCGCCTGGGCGGCGTCGAGCGCCAGCGGAATCGAGGCGGCCGACGTGTTGGCGTGCCGGTCGACGGTGGTCACCACCCGCTCGCCGGCGATGCCGAGGCGCTGGCCGACCGCGTCGATGATCCGCAGATTGGCCTGGTGCGGCACCAGGAGATCGACGGCGCCGATATCGAGATCGGCTGCCGCCAGCACCTCCTGGGCGCAGGAGGCCAGCCGGGTCACGGCGTGGCGGAAGACCTCGCGGCCGTTCATCCGCAGATGGCCGGTGGTGCCGGTCGAGGACGGGCCGCCGTCGACATAGAGGCTCTCGTACTGGCGGCCATCGGCGCCGAGGCGGGTGGCCAGCACGCCGCGCTCGCCAGGCCCGCCGCGGCGCTCCTCGGCCCGCAGCACGATCGCCCCGGCACCGTCGCCGAACAGCACGCAGGTCGAGCGGTCGGACCAGTCGAGCAGCCGCGAGAAGGTCTCGGCGCCTATCAGCAGCACCCGCCGGGCCTGGCCGGCGCGGATGAAATTGTCGGCCGTGGCGAGGCCGTAGGCAAAGCCGGCGCACACCGCCTGAAGGTCGAAGGCGGTGGCCTGGCCCATGCCGAGCTTGCGCTGGACGGCAGTGGCGGTGGCCGGGAAGGTGTTGTCGGGAGTCGAGGTGGCGACCAGCAGAAGGTCGATCTCCGACGCGTCCATGCCGGCCCGCTCGAGGGCGTTCCTCGCCGCCGCCGCCGCGAGGTCGGAAGTCAGCTCGCCCTCGGCGGCGATGTGCCGCTGGCGGATGCCGGTGCGCTCGCGGATCCACGCGTCCGACGTGTCGACCGTCTGCGCCAGCTCCTCGTTGCTCACCACACGCGACGGCAGGTACGCGCCGACGCCGCAAACCACGGATCTGTACATGTTCCTCTACGACGCAGCCGCCTCGGACGCCGTCATCTGGGCGGAGGGTTCGAGCGCCGCCTGCACGGCGCCCATCTCTTCGATGATCCGGCGGTTGGCGTCCTGCCGGACCAGGTTGGCGGCGACCCGCACGGCCGCCGAGAAGCCGAGGGCGTCGGTGCCGCCGTGGCTCTTCACCACCACGCCGTTGACGCCAAGGAACATCGCACCGTTGTAGCGCCGCGGATCGAAACGCTGGCGCAGGCGCTGCAGCGCCGGGCGGGCGAGGAGGTAGGCGAGCTTGCTCGTCAGGCTGCTGCGGAAGGCGTCCTTGAGGGCCTGGGCAAAGAGGCCCACCGTGCCTTCGGCGACCTTGAGGGCGACATTGCCGGTGAACCCGTCGGTGACCACCACATCGACCGAGCCGGCCGCGATGTCGTTGCCCTCGACGAAGCCGGCAAAGCCGATCTGCAGCGGGCTGTCGCGCAGCATCGTCGCGGCTTTGCGCACCACCTCGTCGCCCTTGACCTCCTCGACCCCGACATTGAGCAGGCCGACGGTGGGCTTGGCGATATCGTGCAGGGTGCGCGCCACCACCTCGCCCATGACGGCGAACTGGAACAGGTGATCGGCGTCGCAGTCGACGTTGGCGCCCAGATCGAGAATGATCACCGGCTTGCGCTGGGTCGGCATGGCCGTCGCCAGGGCGGGCCGGTCGATGCCCGGCAGCGTCTTGAGCACGAACATCGCCATCGCCAGCAGGGCGCCGGTGTTGCCGGCCGAGACGGCAGCCGCCGCGTGACCGTCCTTCACCGCGTTGATGGCAAGGCGCATCGAGCTGTTGCGGCCCTGACGCAGGGCGGCAGAGGGCCGGGCATCGCCGGCCACGAAGTCGGCGGTGTGGCGCAGCTCGCAGGCCTTTGCGAGGTCGGGGCGGGCGTCCAGCAGCGGGCGCAGCCGCGCCTCGTCGCCGAACAGCAGGAAGCGCAGGTCGGGCGTGTCGCGAAGCGCCTGGGCCGCGCCCTCGACGACGATCCCGGGCGCGTGGTCGCCGCCCATCCCGTCCAGCGCTATCGTCACGCTCATGGCCGGCCGGCTCCGCGCCGGCCGCCGCCGCGGCCCGTCAGCATGGGAAGATCCGCCTCGTCGCCTGCCTGCATCGTTCGCGGCCAGCCGTTCAGTTGGCGCGGCCCTTGAGCCGCCCGAGCGCCGCGAACGGCCCTTCTTCCTTCACCTCGAAGCCGGCCGTTCCCTCTGCTGCAGCGCCGGGGGCGCGGGGATGCGGGTCGAGACCCACGGCCAGCTCCTCGGCCACCAGCTCGCCCAGATCGAGCAAGCCGCCCTCGAGCGGCTCGGGCATGTCGCCCTCGGCGTCGAGCACCAGCTCCTCCGCGACCTCCTCGGGCTCGGTGGTGAACAGGCGCTCGAACGCGTCGGCGGTACGGTTGGTGAAGGGCTCGAGGGTGACGACGCAGACCTGGTCGAGCACCGCCTCAAACCGCCCGGTCACCGCGATCACCTTGCGGCCGCCGCGAAACTCGATGCGGCCATGCGCCCGCAGCTCGTGCAGCGCCGGCAGCTCGAGGCGCCTCGCCAACGCCTGCCGCTCGCTCGCGTTCGCCTCGATGGCAAAGCTCTCGCCTTCGGCGGCGAGGCGATCGAGGGCGAAGGTTCTGGAAAACTCGTTCTGTACCAACCGGCCTCCGGGGGGACTGACGCAGGCCTGCGCGCAGAGGCGTCACGACACTGCCAATGGCCGTGCAAAACCGGGCCCTGCCCGCAAAAACAAGCCGGACTCGCTGCAAAGTGGCTGCGCAGCCTAGGCGGGTGGCGCTGGACGGTCAATCGCTTTCACGTCGTCGCTGCTTTCGTCCGCGGTCCAGCCGCGGGCCGATCGCCGCAGGCGTCAGGGTCGGCCGGGCGGCAGCTCGCCGCGCAGCAGGCCTGCATCCTCGAAGGCATCGAGCGCCCGCGACCAGCCCAGGAGATGCGCGCTCAGGGCCGCCACCTGCTCGGGCGCCGGCTCCTCGCCGGTGACGTAGAGGTTGCGCAGCAGAACCGGCGTGATGGCCGCACCGTCGCCTCGCGCCAGCGGCTCGTCGAGAGCCTGGGCGCGGTGCAGGAAGCCGGCCGCCATCTTCTTGACGTACTTGCCCACCGAAAGATCGCCCACGCCGAGCTCGCGCAGGCCCCGGTCCATGTCGGCGAACATCAGGTCGAACAGCTCCTGGGCGATCTCCGGTCCGTCCGGCATCGCGCGCAGGCGGCGCATCACGAGCACTGCATGCAGGCCGATCATCTCGAAGCGGCCGTCGCTGGTGTCGGGCACGCCGAGCTCGGCGTAGAAATGCGGGCTGCGGGCCTCGCCCACGAGCCGGTTGTACAGCTCGGCGGCAAGCTCGCGCCGGGCGCGCCGCTCGGCGCCGGCCTGGCGGGTTCGCCGCCACCAGCCGGAGAGTCCGCGCGCTTGTTGTGGTTCCTGCATCTGTGTTACCCGTTCGTCGCTGCAATCTGCCGAAGAACGACGGAGCTCTGGGGCATGACCGCGAAGGACCGCCGCTATCGTGGCCTGTACGCGGCGGTGGCGCTTTGCGTGACCGTCGGGGCGTGCTCGCCCACCGTGAAGAATCACGGCTACCGGATCGACGAGACCCGGCTAGCGCAGATCACGCCCGGCGTCACCAGCCGCGAGGAGGTCCGGCGGCTTTTGGGCTCGCCCTCGGCCGCCGGGACGTTCGAGGACGACCGCTGGTACTATATCAGCCAGAAGACCGAGCGGATGAGCTTCTACCAGGCCGAGCTGGTCGCCCAGGACGTGGTGGGCATCACCTTCGACGAGCGCGGCATCGTCGCGGGCATCGAGCAGCGCGGCCTCGAGGACGCCCAGGCGGTGAAGCCCAGCGACGATACGACACGCACCCTGGGCAACGACCTCACCGTGCTGCAGCAACTGCTGGGCAATGTCGGCCGCTTCAACACGAGCCCGAGCACACCCACGGCACCCCGCTAGCCGAAGGAAGCGGCGAGGGCATCGGGCATCACGCGGCGGCAAGGCGCTGCCGACCCGCCCTGCGCCGTGCCTTTGACATCGGCCGACAAGAAAAGGGCCGACGGATCGCCGCCGGCCCTTCTTCCTTGCGTGCGCCCGGCGCTCAGTGGGCGGCGAGGGCCGCCAGGATCAGGAGCGCCACGATGTTGGTGATTTTGATCATCGGGTTGATGGCGGGGCCGGCGGTGTCCTTGTAGGGATCGCCCACCGTGTCACCGGTGATCGCGGCCTTGTGGGCGTCGGAGCCCTTGCCGCCGTGATGGCCTTCCTCGATGAGCTTCTTGGCATTGTCCCAGGCGCCGCCGCCCGAGGTCATCGAGATGGCGACGAAGATGCCGGTGACGATGGTGCCCAGCAGCAGCGCGCCCAGCGTGGTGAAGGCGGCGGCCTGGCCGGCCAGCCAGTAGATCACGAAGTAGACCACGATGGGCGCCAGCACCGGCAGCAGCGAGGGCAGGATCATCTCGCGGATGCCCGCCTTGGTCAGGATGTCGACGGCGCGGCCATAGTCCGGCTTGGCCGTGCCCGCCATGATGCCGCTGTTCTCGCGGAACTGGCGACGCACCTCCTCGACGATCGCCCCGGCGGCGCGGCCGACCGCCTGCATGCCGAGCGCCCCGAAGAGATAGGGCATCATCCCACCCAGGAAGAGGCCGATCACGACATAGGGGTCGGAGAGGGTGAAATCGATCCGCAGATCGGGGAAATAGTGCTTGAGGTCCTGGACGTAGGCCGCGAACAGGACGATTGCGGCCAGGCCCGCCGAGCCGATGGCGTAGCCCTTGGTGACGGCCTTGGTGGTGTTGCCGACCGCATCGAGCGCGTCGGTGTGCACCCGCACCTCGGCCGGCATGCCGGCCATCTCGGCGATGCCGCCGGCATTGTCGGTGACCGGCCCGTAGGCGTCGAGGGAGACCACGAGGCCGGTCAGGGCCAGCATGGTGGTGGCGGCCACCGCGATTCCATAGAGCCCGGCGCTCAGATAGGCACCCAGGATTCCGCCGCAGATCACCAGCACCGGCAGGGCGGTTGCCTCCATGGAGACGGCGAGGCCCTGGATGACGTTGGTGCCGTGGCCGGTGGTCGAGGCGCGGGCGATGGAGCGCACCGGCTTGTGGTGGGTGGAGGTGTAGTAGTCGGTGATCCACATCAAGAGGCCGGTCACCGCGAGGCCCACCAGCGTGCAGTAGAACACCTGCCGCCCGCCGAAGCTCTTGACCACGGTCTCGCCCATCCTGGCCTCGAAGCCCTCACTGCCGAAGCCGAGCAGGAGCCAGGTGAAGGGGATCAGCAGCACGGCGGAGATGCCGGCAGCGCCCCAAAAGCCCTTGTAGAGGGCGGCCATGATGCTGTTGTTCGAGCCGAGCTTGACCAGAAAGGTGCCGGCGATCGAGGCCAACAGGCAGATGCCGCCCACCATCAGCGGGTAGAGCATCAGCGTGGCGGCCTGGGCGCCGGAGAAGAAGATGGCGCCCAGCAGCATGGTCGCCACCACCGTGACCGCGTAGGTCTCGAAGAGATCGGCCGCCATGCCGGCGCAATCGCCCACATTGTCGCCGACATTGTCGGCGATCACCGCCGGGTTGCGCGGATCATCCTCGGGGATGCCGGCCTCGACCTTGCCGACCAGGTCGGCGCCGACATCGGCCCCCTTGGTGAAGATGCCGCCGCCCAGCCGGGCGAAGATCGAGATCAGCGAGGCGCCGAAGGAGAGGCCCAGCAGCGCCTCCAGGATGCGTCGCAGCCCCGCCGCGTCGCTGCCGAACGACAGATAGAGAATGCCGTAATAGACGCTCACGCCGAGAAGGCCCAGGGCCACCACCAGCAGCCCGGTGATGGCGCCAGCCTTGAAGGCCACGTCCAACCCGCCGGCAAGGCCGCTGTCGGCGGCGGCCTGGGCCGTCCGCACATTGGCCTGGACCGAGATGTTCATGCCGATATAGCCGGTGGCCGCCGAGAGGCAGGCGCCGATCAGATAGCCGATCCCGACCGCCACCCCGAGCAGCCAGGTCAGCAGCAGGAAGATGACGGCGCCGACGGCGGCGATCGTCAGATACTGGCGGTTCAGATAGGCCTGCGCGCCCTCCTGGATGGCCGCCGCGATGCCCTGCATCGTCTCGTTGCCGGCCGGCATCGCCAGCACCTGGCGTCGCGTGTAGAGGCCGAACGCGACGCCCGCGGCGCCGCAGCCCACTACAAGGACATAGACGACCCACTCCAATACAGTCATCAGCCCTTTTTCCCCGATCGTGCGGCAAGTAACGGGCGTCGGTGGTCCGCAACCGGCCGTGCCGCTTGTTATGTCTGTCGAAGAAGCGCCGACGCCGCTTATGGATGGCGCCCCATTCCCCTGTACCGGGAGCCTGTGACCCTGTCCATGCCCGGTTGAGTGGTCACTGGCCCGCATCAGCCTCTGAGTCGCGCCACCGCCTCCACCTCGATCAGGCACTCCTCGCGGGCCAGCCGGTCGACGACCAGGAGCGAGTTGGGCGGAAAGACGCCGTCGGGATAAAGCGCCGGAAAGAGACTCTCGCGGCGGGCGCGGAAGCGCGCGATGTCCTGCGAGTGGACCAGGTAGGTGGTGAACTTCACGATGTCGGTGAAGTCGCAGCCGATGCCCTCGAGAATGAGACCGATATTGGCGAAGACCCGGTCGAACTGCTGGTCGAAGTCGCCCGCGTGAACGACCTCGCCGCCCTCGCCGACGGCGAGCTGGCCGGCGAGGAAGCACAGGCTGCCCGGGGCGGCGATGCCGACATTGCTGTACTGGCCGATCGTCGGATGGGCGCCGACCGGGTCGAGATAGCGAACGCGCTCCTGCATGCTCTTCTCCGCTGGACCGTTCCGTCCGTTCTGCGATAGCGGAGCGCCGCCATACCCGAAAACAGCTCCAAGGGTGTAGTCCGCTCCGCTCGCGGCGCGAGGGTCGCCCGCGTCCGACCGCCGGCCGGCAACAAGGGCGCATTCCCAATATTCACGGACCGGATCATGAAACGCTATCTCTTCGCCCTGCCGCTCGCGCTTTGCGTGCTCGCCGCCCTTGCGGCCGTGGCGGCCAAGGAGCCGCCCCTCGAGGGTGAGGTCACCCATGTGCGTGACGGCGACACTATCGAGATCGGCCGCGTCGCCATCCGCCTGCGCGGCGTGGCGGCGCCGGAGCGTGGCGAGCCGCTGGGCCGGCAGGCCACCGCGCGCATGAAGGAGCTGGCGCTGGGCAGCCGGGTGACCTGCGAGCCCGACGGCAGCCGAAGCTACGACCGTATCGTCGCGATATGCTACCTGGGCGGGGTCGATGTCGGCGAGGTCCTGATACGCGAGGGCCTCGCCCGCGACTGCCCGCGCTTTTCCCGGGGCCGCTACGGGCAGGCCGAGGAGGCCGCGGCAGCGGCCGGGGCGCGGATCCGCGAGCAGTACCGGCTGCCGGGCTATTGCCGGCCGCGCTAGGGCCAGCCATGCCGCATCGGCGGCGCCCGCTGCGTGCAGGCAGGCGCGCTGCGCGCGGCCGCCACGACCCTGGCATCTCTGCCGCCCGAGCTGCGGCACCGGGAGGGGGCCGCTGGCGGAATGCTCCGCCGATCCTGCCGACGCAGTGCGTCTTCCCGTCAATCGGGAAGCGCGCTCATGGCAGCCGGTCGCACGCGGCGCTTGCGCGGGGTGGGCGCACGGGTACAGGAAACATCAAGGCACCCTGTCGCACAGCCGCCCCGGAGACCGTCCGATGGCCCGACGCCACCTTCCCGCCCTGCTCCTCGCGCTTGCCACTGCCCCCGCCGCGCTCCCGGCCCTGGCGCAGGACGCCGCGTCGCCCCTGCCCGTCAAGGTGGTGGTGGTCACCATGTTCGAGATCGGCCAGGACACGGGCGACCGCCCCGGCGAGTTCCAAAACTGGGTGGAGCGCCTGCCGCTCGACGAGCAGGTGGCTTTTCCGCAAGGCTACCGCGACCTGCGCCTCAACCGCGAGAAGGGCGTGCTGGGCATGGTCACCGGGATCGGCACGGCGCGCGCGGCGGCCTCGGTGATGGCGCTGGGCATGGACCCGCGCTTCGATCTCGGCAAGGCCTACTGGGTGGTTGCGGGCATCGCCGGCGCCGATCCCGAGGACATGTCGCTGGGATCGGCAGCGTGGGCGGAATGGGTGATCGACGGCGATCTCTCGCATGAGATCGACCCGCGCGAGGCGCCCGGGGACTGGCCCACCGGCTACACGCCGCTGCGCCACGCCGAGCCCTACGCGAAGCCGGTGCCGGAGAACGACGAGGGGGCACGCTACCGCCTCGACCCGGCGCTGGTGAGCTGGGCCTATGAGCTCACCAGGGATACCGAGCTGCAGGACGCCGATGCGCTCAGCGAGCTGCGCCAGCGCTACGTGAACCATCCCGAGGCGCAAAAGCCTCCCATGGTCATCAAGGGCGACAATCTCGCCGCCAGCACCTTCTGGCACGGCAAGCTCCTGAACGACTGGGCCAACGACTGGGTCGAGTACTGGAGCGAAGGCCAGGGTAACTTCGTCACCACCGCCATGGAGGACACCGGCACGCTGCAGTCGCTCACCTTCCTCGACAAGGCCGGGCGGGTCGATCGCGACCGCGTGCTGGTGCTGCGCACCGCCAGCAACTACTCGATGCAGCACGAGGGCATCACCGCGGCCGAAAGCCTTTCGGGCGAGAAGAAGGGCGGCTATTCGGCCTTCATCCCGTCCCTCGACGCCGCGTATCGCGTGGGCAGCAAGGTGGTGCTGGAGCTGGCCGGCAACTGGGACCGCTACGCCGACACGCTGCCCGGCGAGCGGTGAGGCGCGGGGCATGACCGCCGGGCTGGAGCTGGAGGACTGGGTCGAGCGCCAGTGCCGGCGCTCGGCGGGCTTCATGGCGAAAAGCGTCTCGGCAGTCGGCCTCAGGAAGGAGCGGCCGGGCCTGGGCCAGGTGGTGGTGCCGGCGCGGGGCTCCGTGCTGGCCTCGCCGGTGCCGGCCGCCTGGGATCCCGAGCCCGACTATTTCTTCCACTGGCTGCGCGACTCGGCGCTGGTGATGGACGCCGCCAGCGAGCTGATCCGCGGCAGCTCGGATGACGGGGAGCGCCGTGCCTGGCAGGAGCGCTGGCGGGACTTCGTGGGCTTCAGTCTGAGGCTCGACCGGTTGAGCGGCCGGCGGCTCGTGGCCGGAGTCAATCTCGAGCGACGGGTCAGGTCGGCGATGCGACCCCATTTCCGCGGCACCGCCGAGCTGGCCTCGATCGAGGGCGATCGGCTGCGTGGCGAGGTCCGCTTCAACCCCGACGGCACGCTCGACCTCCTGCGCTGGACCCGCCCGCAGCACGACGGCCCGGCGCTCAGGGCGCTGGCCCTGCTGCGCCATCTTCCGCTATGCGCCGGCGAAACGGAACGCGACGCGCTGGCTGGCCTGCTGCGCGCCGATCTAGCCCATGTCGTACGGCACGCTGGCGAGTGCTGCGCCGGTCCGTGGGAGGAAGAGGCCGGCCGCCACTACTATACCGAGGTCGTGGAGGCCGGCGCGCTGCTGGCGGGTGCTGCCTGGGCCGAGGCAGCCGGAGAGGCGGCGCTGGCCGGGGCGTGCCGCGGGACGGGCCTCCGGCTCGAGGCCGGCCTCGAGGATTTCGTCCGCGGCGACATGCTGGCCGCACGGGCAGGCGAGGGACCCGATGGGGCGCTCGACAGCTCGGTGATCCTGGGTGTGCTGCACGCGGGGCGCCGGGATTCGCGGCACGGGGTTGCGGACCCGCGGCTCCTCGCGACGCTGGACCGGCTGGGCGAGCACTTCGCCGCGGCCTACCCGCTCAACCGGGCGCATCCCGAGGAAGCCCCGGCGCTCGGGCGCTATCCGGGCGATGCCTATTTCGGCGGCGGGCCCTGGTTCGTGACGACGCTCGCCGCCGCCGAGCTTCACTACCGGCGGGCCAGTCTCGCGGGTGCGGATGGAGCGGCTGATCTGGCTCGAGGCGACGCCTTCATGGCCACGGTCCGCCGCCTTGTGCCGGAGGACGGGTCCCTCTCCGAGCAGGCCGATGCCGAGACCGGCGCCCCGGTCTCGGCGCGGCATCTGGCCTGGAGCTACGCCGCCTTCATCACCGCCGCGGCGGCGCGGCGTCTGGCGGTCCGGGCTCAGGCGACCAAATGAGGGCTCTGGAAGCCCAGCCGTCTGAGTCCCTCGTGGATCTCCGGGGCCTGCATGAAGAGCCGCCACATCAGTCCGCTGCGGAAATTCTCGATCATCACCACGATGGGGCCCTGGTCGATCGCCAGATGGGTGCGGGCATACCAGTCGTGGCCGACGGAGAACCCGTCGGTAAAGCCGTAGTCGCGCCAGATCCGCTCGCCCAGAGGCCCGTGGAAGTGGCGCATCGCGCGCATCGCCTCCTCGGGCAGATAGGGCAGGGAGGAGATGGCCGCGGTGGGCGAGATCACGCCGGTATCCTCGTTCGGCGCGTGCGCCACGTAGCCCGCGTGGTCGTCGCTGGCGGTGAGGCCCCAGCAGTCCGGCCCGTAGCCCGCGAAGCCCCTGGGGTTGGCCACGCAATAGTCGTGGTTGATCCGCGTGTGGCGGACGTTCTGCTCCCAGTAGTCGGCATAGCGGTCGCGCAGGCCGCGCGGGTCGAGCCCCATGAAGGAATAGTGGGCGAAGAACAGCGGGCCGCCGAGATCGGGTCCGAGCGGCAGCCTCGTGCCGAAGAACTCGCGGCCGTTGACGAACTCGCGGCCATTGGCCCAGCCGCGGTGGTAGACCTCGGGATCGACGGGAAAGGTGGGCGAGGCGGCGGCCAGCAGGTAGGTGATCAGGCACTCGTTCCAGCCGCGGATCTCGTGGCCCATGGCCCAGCCGTGGTTGGGGCTCCAGTGCCAGTAGAGCAGCTCGCGGCCGCCGCGGGTGTGCCAGTTCCATTCGGCCTCGAGCCAGAGCTGCTGGATGATGCCCCGGAGTGCCCGCTCTCCGGCGCTGTCGCCATCGAAATAGTGGCGCGCGCACAGCAGCCCGGCGATCAGCAGCGACGTCTCCACGATGTCGGCACCGTCGTCCTTGCGGCTGAAGCGGATGGTCCTGCCGGTGCCGCCATGCATGAAGTGCGGGAAGATGCCGTGATAGTGGTCGGCCGCCGCCAGAAAGCCGGCAATCGTGCGCAGCCGCGCCAGCGCCTCGGCGCGGGTGATCCAGCCGCGCTCGGCGGCGACGATGATCGCCATCACCGCAAAGCCGGTGCCGCCGATGGTGCAGACATCGTCGCCCCGGGCGTCATGGGGGTCGTGCCGGTCGCGCGCCAGCCCGCTCACCGGGTGGCCGAACTCCCAGAAATAGCGGAACGTCTGGCGCTGGACGGTCTCGAGCAGCGCCTCGTCGGCGGGCGAAGGGCTGGTCATGGGCGGTTGGCTCCCTGGCATCAGGCCGAGGGTGTCGCTGGCTGGAGAGCCGGCTCGACCTCGTGATTGAGGCGGTGCAGGCGGATCGTGCGGTCGAAGAAGGACCCGGCGCGGCCCGCCCGGCGGCCGACCGCCATCACCGCCGTGTCGACCAGCTCCTGCTCGAAGATCGAGAGCATCAAAAGGAGATGCTCCTCGTCGAGCGCGCTCGACGCGTCGTCGAGGATCACCCAGCGTGGCGCGTGCAGCAGCAGGCGGGCGAAGGCGAGGCGCTGGCGCTCGTCCAGCGAGAGGCTGCGGTCCCAGCGCTCCTCGCGGTCGAGTGCCGGTATCAGCGCGGCCAGATCGACCCGCTCCAAGGCGGCGCGCACCTCCTCCTCGCTGTAGGCGTCGGGAGCGGCCGGGTAGGTGACCGTGCCGCGCAGCGCGCCCAGTGGCAGATAGGGGCGCTGCGGCATGAACATCATCTCCTCGCGCGGCGGCAGGGCAATGGTGCCGCTGCCGCAGGGCCACAAGCCCGCCAGCGCGCGAAACAGCATGCTCTTGCCGGAGCCGGGCTCGCCGGCCACCAGCACCCGCTCGCCTGGCTGCAGCTCGAAGCGGCGGTCGTCCAGCGTGGCGCGGCCGTCGGTCAGGCGGATGCTCAGGTCACCGAGGCCGAGCCTGCCGTCAGGGTGGTCGGCATAGGTGATCCGCTCGCCGTCTGCGTCGAGCGACTCCAGCATGAGCAGGGCATTGCGGAAGCTCACCACCCGCAGCAGCGTGGCCCGCCAGTCGGCGATCCGCGAGAAATTGTCGACATACCAGCGCAGCGCCTGCTGCACCTGGTAGAAGGCGTTGACCACCATCATGAGCGCGCCGAAGGACAGGCTGCCGCCGAAATAGCCCGGCGCCGCCACGAGGATCGGCACGACGATGGCGAGCCACCCATAGCCCGAGGTGACCCAGGTCAGGCGCGCCAGCTTGTTGGCGAGCTCGCGCATGATCCCGATCACCCGCCCGACCACGCGGTCGAGCACGCGGCGCTCCTCCGGCTCGCCGGCATAGAGCGCTATGGCCTCGGCACTCTCGCTCAGCCGCACCAGCGAGAAGCGCAGCTCGGCCTCGCGGCTATAGCGCTCGGCGTTGAGCGGGATGAGCGGCCGGCCGACCAGCCAGGCGGCCCAGGTGCCGAGCAGCGCATAGCCGAGCGCGCACCAGACCAGATAGCCGGGGATGACGAGGGAGCCGCTGGCGGTGTTGAAGACCACCTGCGCGGAGAGCAGCCAGAGCACGCCGACGAAGCTCGCCAGCAGCAGCGAGGCCTGCAGCAGCCCCACGCCCAGCTCGGCCGAAAGCTCGGTCAGGTGGCGCGCATCTTCCTGCATGCGCTGGTCGGGATTGACGCCGAACTCGCCGGCCAGCGCCAGCCGGTAGGCGCGCTTGGGCACCAGCCATTCGTCGAGCAGGTCGTTGATGAGCCAGGCGCGCAGCCGGACCTTGAGCATCTCCTGCAGCCAGGTCTGGGCGACCACCATCACCAGCAGCACCGAGACGATTGCCCCGAACACCAGGAGCTGGACCGAGAACACATCGACCGCGCGCTGCTCGAGCGCGTCGAAGAACGCGCCGTGCCAGGCGTTGAGGCGGATCTGCCCGGCGGCGTTGGCGCACACCACGGCGACCACGCCGGCCGCCAGGAGGGCCAGCTGGCGGCGGTAGGACGAGGCGGCCAGAGCGCGTACCAGGCTCGCGAGCTGCACGATCACACCGTCGCCCCGATCACGCGCCTTGAGGGCGGCGGGCGGGGATCGTGCAGCACTCGCCTCTCGCAAATTCATGGGCGCTCCGCGCAGCCGGACGAGCCGCAGCTCCATCATGTGCATAGCTCCCCATGGGCCCGCGCGTCGATGGCTCGCATCGTTGGCGATGCGCGAGAGCGCTTGCTGATGACGCGCTGCCACAGTCACAATGCACCATCGAAAGTTACCAAACTGTGCCGTTGCGCACAGGAGCGGGAAGCGAGGGGCGATGCCGCGACCGGCTGCCGGCGGACGGATCGGAGCACTTCTCGGCGCCATGACGCTCGCCGAGAAGATCGGCCAGCTCACCATGCAGACCGCCGACATGGCGATCAGCGGGCCTGGCGGGCTCACCTCGGAATATCTGGACGCGGTCCGTGCCGGCGGTGTGGGCAGCATGCTCAACCTCTGGGGTGCGGGACGGGTGCGCGAGCTGCAGCGCATCGCGGTCGAGGAGACCCGCCTGGGCATTCCGCTGCTCTTCGGCTTCGACGTGGTGCACGGGCACCGCACCGTCTTTCCCGTCCCGCTCGCCGAGGCGGCGGCGTTCGACGCCGGTCTTTGGGAACGCACCGCCCGGGCCGCCGCCCTGGAGGCGGCGGCCGACGGCCTGTCGCTCACCTTCGCGCCGATGCTCGACGTCGCGCGCGATCCGCGCTGGGGACGGATCGTCGAGGGGCCGGGCGAGGATCCGCTGGTGGCCCGCCGGTTCGCCGCGGCCAAGGTGCGCGGGTTCCAGGGCGGCGATCTCGCGGCACACGGCAGCATCGCCGCCACCGCCAAGCATCTGGTCGGCTACGGCGCCGCCCTGGCCGGCCGCGATTATGCCCAGGCGGATATCTCCGAGAGGGAGCTCCGCGAGGTCTACCTGCCGCCCTTCGCCGATGCCGTTGCCGCGGGTGCTGCGGCGATCATGCCCTCGTTCAACGACCTGGCCGGCGTACCGATGACCGCCCACCGGCCGCTCCTGCGGGATCTGCTGCGCGGCCAGTGGGGTTTCGATGGCGTGCTCATCAGCGACTACAACGCCATCGCCGAGCTGGTGCAGCACGGCGTTGCAGCCGATCTCGCCGAGGCTGCGGCGCTGGCGCTCGAGGCCGGCGTCGACATCGACATGATGGCGGGCGCCTACACGCGGGGTCTGCCCGCCGCTTTGGAGCGGGGCCGCATCGACGTGGCGCTGGTCGACGAGGCGGTGCGCCGGGTGCTGGCGCTCAAGGAGCGGCTGGGGCTCCTCGACGATCCGTTCGGCCGCGGCGTCGAGCCCTCGCCGGAGCCGGAGAAGGCGCACCGGGCGCTCGCCCGCGAGGCGGCGCGCCGCTCATTGGTGCTGCTGAAGAACGACGCAGATGTCTTGCCCCTGCGCGAGGGCGCGCGCCTCGCGGTGATCGGCCCGCTGGCCGACGCGCCCGGCGAGATGCGCGGCTCCTGGTACGGCGCCGGGCGGGCCGAGGAGACGGTGAGCATCCTCGAGGGGCTGCGCGCGGCGCTGCCGGGAGCCAGCATTGCGCACGCGAAGGGCGTCGCGATCGACGGCGAGGGGCCCGAGGACGTCGCCGCCGCGGTCGCCGCTGCGCGCGCGGCCGACATCGTGCTGCTCTGCCTGGGCGAGGCCGCCGCCATGAGCGGCGAGGCCGCCTGCCGGGCCGAGCCCGGCCTGCCGGGCCGCCAGGAGGAGCTGGCCGAGGCGGTTCTGGCGGCCGGGCGGCCGGTGGTGCTCCTCCTCGCCTGCGGCCGTCCGCTTGTGGCGAGCCGGATCATCGCCAGCAGCGCAGCGGTGCTGGTGACGTGGTTCCCCGGCAGCGAGGGTGGCCATGCCGTGGCCGAGGTGCTGCGGGGCCGCGCGAACCCGTCGGGCCGGCTGCCGGTGAGCTGGCCGGTGGCAACGGGGCAGATCCCCATCTTCTTTGCCCGCCGTCCGACCGGCCGCCCGGCCGATCCGGAGCTGCACTACACCTCGAAATATCTGGATGTGCCGACCGAGCCGCTCTTCCCCTTCGGCCACGGCCTGTCCTACGGACGCTTCGCCCTCGAAGACCTGCGCTGCAGTGCCGGCGAGGTCGCGGCGGGCGGCCGGCTGGACATCGAGGTCGATCTTGCCAACGAGGGGACGGTGGCCGGTCTGCAGACCGTCTTCCTCTTCATCCGCGATCCGGTGGCCAGTGTCGCCCGGCCTGTGCTCGAGCTGAAGGGCTGGCAGACAAGGTGGCTGGAGCCGGGCGACCGCACCACGCTGCGTTTCGAGCTGTCGGTCGACGAGCTCGCCTTTCTCGGTCCCGATCTCGCGCCGCGGCTGGAGGAGGGAGGGATCGAGATCCTCGCAGGCCCGTCCGCCGACCGCAGCCTGCTGCTGAGCACCTCCGTGCGGGTGGTGAAGGGCCGGGCGCGCTGAAGCGGTTCACCCGGCCTGTCCTCGACGCCGCCGGACGCCGGCTCTTCCCCCGCTTCGGGGAGGAACCGGCTCCCGAGGCCATCCACCTGCCCAGCCGACAAAACGTATGGCCTGCGCCGTTCGCAGGACGGTTATGGAGGCTGGTCCCGGCAGGGCTGCGCCAACCTGCCGGGTCTCGCGAGCCGGCTGCCCGTCGCCAGGCTGGAGATCCGCGCGCCTTGGTCCTCGCAAAGGAGGGCTCTCTTCCCGGTCTTCATGCAGGCCTGCCATAGTCGGGTGGAATCAACGGCGTACCAGCAGGATCGGCGTATCGACGGCACAGCCTGCGCGGGTCGGCTCGAGGCCCTCGACGGCCCGGCAGCGCGCAGTGCGCGGAGGTCCGGGCGGTTCTCGAGGGCCGGCCGTCGCCTGCCGAGCTCGCCGCGGCGCGGCAGGGACGGCTGGTGGCGGCGCAAGCCCCCTTGCGCTGCGGCGTGCTGGGGCTGGCAGAGCGGCGGCGCGTCAGCGGGCTGCGGCGGGTGCGCCGCAAGGAGCGCGGGCCCGACGCCCCCCGCTCGTTGGCCGAGGGCGACAGGTTGTGCCAGTCGGCGCGAAGCTGCGCGGTGAGCATGGCGTTTTGCTGGCGGCACCGCTTCTTGCAGGCGATCCGTACCGACGCGGCACACCTCACACCGGCATCGTCGAGCCCGCGCGGACCCGGGTAGCGGAAAGCCGCGGGGATCCGCGGGCGTGGCAGCGGGCTCGCGGGCTGGTGGGGCGCAAGCCGCCGGTGTGGCGGCAGGGCGAGCCGACGCGGCCTGTCGCGGGAGCAGGTGCCGGTCGCCGTCGATCGCTGCGCCGCCATCGCGGCCTCGCCACCCGCTATCCCGCCAGCTGCCTCCAGCGGTTCCACCTCGCCGTGCTCCGCCCCGAGCACCCCCCCCCCGGACCTGCCTCGATGCCGTCATGGCCCGGCGGTGAAGCGGGCGGCGCACGGGCGTCGCGAGCCGAGCCTCCCTTATTCTCGTCGGACAGGCTCTGCGTGAAGGCCCAGTGCCAGGCGTCGTCGATGCAGACGTGAACGAGCGCCCTCGCCGCGGCCGCGCCTGTTGCTCTGGCCCGGTTGCTTGCCGGTGATGCGGTGTCCGACCCGCGCGAGGCGGTCGAGCTTCTTGATGTCGATGAGGATCGGGTCGTGGGGGCTGGGCGCGTTCGAAGCGCCGCACCGGCTCGGCCGGCTCCGGCTCACAGAGCCGGTCGAGCCCGATGCGCCGCAGGATGCAGTTGACATGGCAGGCGAGATGCAGACCTCCGCAGCGATCTGCCTGCCGCAGGGCGCCGCCGTCGGAGCGCCGCGACCCCCTCGACCACTGCCTCCGGACCCTGGGATTCTTCCACCACGCGAACCCCAGCTCGGCTCGACCACGCGGTGTCAGGCGGACATTCTTGCGGATGTCCACTCGGTTCCCGAGGAAACCGAAGCTTGAGCACCCTCAGCTGCCTCGGCCCGGATCGAGTGGGCAGGCTATGGGAAGCTCACACCTAGTTTGTCCCGGGTTTGCAGTCCGGAGCGCTGCCCGGCGGGCACTTGCTCTGAGGCGTGGCGGCGTCGCCAGGCGACTTGAGGTCGGGTGTCTTCCCGTTGGTGGTGGCACTGCCGCTGGTGCCGGTGTCGACGCTCGCGCCGGTGCCACCGGTGCCGGAATTGCCGGCTGTGGCAGAACCGCCAGCCGCGTCGCCGCCGGTGGTACCCCCGGTGGCAGAGTCGCCGGCCGAGGTGCCGGTCGACCCGGAGCCCCCGCCGGAGCTGCTGCTCTGGGCAAACACGGGCGAGGCGAAGAGGGCGAAGGCGCATGCGCCTGCAAGCATCCAGCGTGGTAGGATCTTCCGCATCGCTAACCTCCGGTTGTCCGAGCTGTCGGCCGCTGCCGGAGACCATCTCCGTCACCGGCCGCCTTCCATGCCTGAGGCACGGCAGCTCCCATCCAACCAGCCGGACGGCGGGCGGTTCCGCGGCTCCGGCCCGCCTGTGGAGCGGCCCGCACCGGTCACACGGCCGCCGCCTCGGGCTCGATGCCGGCGAGCCCTTCGTTCAGGATCTCCATGGCAGCGTCGGAGCCGTAGAGGATCTCCACCAGCCGGACCTGGTCCATCAGGCAGAGCATGCGCTCCTGGCGCGGCAGGCCGCGGGCTTCCAGCCCCTGCACCACCTCGCGCGCGAGCTTGTGATAGTCGTCGCGGGTCTCGCTCAGGAGGCTCTCTACCCACTGGCCAAGACCCAGCCTCCTTCCTGCATGCACCAGGAGGCTGGTTGCCCGGGCCGCCTTTTCCGCCGCCCGGGCGCGGCTCTCCAGATCGCCGGGCGCCACCGCGGTGGCCAGCGCCGAGGCCTGCTCCAGCACCACCCGTCGCAGCGCCTCGTCGAGGCGTTTCTCGACGACCTCGCCCGCGTCGCGGCGGATCTCGAGCAGCGCACGGCGGTCGACCGGCCCTGAGGCACCCACGGTCTGCAGCGATTCGACGCTGGCGATCACGCTGGCCAGGGTCTCGGCGGCGGTCTCCAGCGGCGCCTCGCGCGCGCCGCGGCTACGCACCTGCAGATAGCTGGCGCATTGCGTGGCGAGGCGGCGGATGAAGCCCTGACGCTGGTCGCGGGGCAGGCGCAGCTCGCAGGCCTCGAGGCTCTGCATCACGAGGACCGGGTTGTCGGTGCGCTGGACCAGCACCTCCATCACCACCTGCAGGCAGGTGCCGCCCTTGCCGGCGGCCGCTGTCAGCACACGCTCGAGCCGGCCGCGCTCCTCGGCAGAGGTGACGACGACGGGCCTCGGCGGCAGCTGCCAGAGCTCGGCGAGCAGGGTGGGCGCCTCGTCGAGGAGCACGGCGGCGGTCTCGATCTGCTGGTCGAGATGCAGACGGGCGGCACCCCCGAGCCTCGCGAGGACGTCGTGGCCGCCGAGGCGGGCGCCGCGCAGGCCGGCGGCCGCAGCGGGCCACAGCTCGCCGCCGAGCTCCAGCAGCCTCGTATCCTCCATGCGACGGCCGGCGGTACTCTCGCGCGCGAGCGTTCCGTCCCGGGGGACCGCCTCGAGGGCCAGCGTCTGTAGCGTCTGCAGCGCCGCTCGCGAGATCCGGCGCTGGCCCGGCACCCATTCGGCGTGCGGCACCAGCAACGGCTCGAGCGGCACCGTCAGCAGGCGCCGCAGGGTGAAGGGACGGGCCGGCCGGAGCGCCACGAGGCGCGAGCGTATCCGGGCGATCGTCCCCTCGATCTCCGGCGAGCGTTCGAGCCGCTCGACCAGCTCGAGGATACGCAGCAGCTGCGCGTCGCTGGCACCGTCCACGAGCTTGCTCAGCTCCTGGGCCGAGAGCATCGGTTGAGAGGTCATGCGTCTAGGATCCGCACGGCTTCGTTGCGTTGGGTGGCGTCGGCCGCCACGATCGATCCGGTTCGCCAGTCCTCGTGCAGCCGCACCCAGCGGCGGCGATGGGACTGGATCGCCGGAGCGGCCGCGTCGTCGAGATGCTTGACGGCGTCCTTGGGCAGGACCGGCAGCATGCTGGCGATCTCTCCCAGGGTCATGCGTCGGGCCGGCCGTTCCTCATGGCGCGACGCTTCCCAGATGGCGGCTATCTGCTGCCAGCCGTCGAGGAGCCATTCGGCAAGCGCCAGACGCTCGGCAATGGTCTCGCTGTTGGCGCGCCAGGTGCGAACGAGGCCGATCACATCCGCCAGGATGGCATGCGCCTTGTCGATGGCGGAGCGACCGTGCTGGAGGGTGAAGGAGGCGCAGTCCATCACCAGGTTCGCCGTCTCGCGATGCGCCCCCGTCTCGAGCGCCGCCCAGGCGCGCAGCTCTTCATCGAAGCGCCCGAGCATCTTGAGAGCGGTTTGCGCCCGACTGACGAAGCCCACGTCGGGCAGGCCGACCGTGGCTGCGTGAATGCTGATCTCCTCAAGCATGTTGAGGATCTCGTCGGCGCGCATGCCGAGCTGCGGGCCGAGGCGGCCGACCTCGCCGCGCAGCCGCTCGCGGATGTCACGCTTTTGCAGGGCGATCCGCCGCCAGTCGAAATCCATGAAGCCGGTCTGCCTAAACAGCCGGTCGAGCAGCAGCACGTTGACCAGCAGCCGCTCGGTCTGGTCGCGCTCGCCCGCTTCGGTAGCGGCGCGCGCCGCCTCGCGGCCGGCCGTTCCCATCATCGCGACGCGCCGCGAGGCGTGGCGGATCTCCTGGGGCGTCAGCGCCTGGACCCGACTGAGCTCCTCGAGCAGGAGACGGTCGTGCACGGTCAGCGAGAAGGTCCGCTCGGCACCGTCCAGGGGCAGGACGTAGAGGCCTCGGGCGCCCGACGGGTTGGGCACGAGAAGCTCTCCGTGGCCGCTGCGCGAAGGGCGGATGCGGGCATGGTTCATCACGGGCGTCGTGAAGGGGACGGCTACACCGCGCTCCGCGAAGGTCGCGGGGCGCAACAGTGCTGCCGCCTCCGGCTGCGGCTTGTTCACCTGGATCGCTCTCCCTCTGGGGGACTTCTGCATCCTGCCACGCCGAGATTGCCAACCCGTTAACAGGCATCCGGTCACGCCACCGGCCGTCCATCCCGCGGGGGCCTCCCGAATAGGGGCGCGCGTGGCGCGGATTGACCGGGCGGCGCGGCGCGGGCAGCCTCACGGTCCGTCAGAGCAGGGAGGACGAACATGATCCACGAGCTGCGCGTCTACGAATGTCTGCCGGGCCGCTTGCCAGCGCTGCTCGAGCGCTTCGACAAGATCACGCTGGGCCTGTGGGAGAAGCACGGCATCCGTCAGGCCGGGTTCTGGACCGTGCTTGTCGGCGACTCCAACCAAGCGCTCTATTATCTTCTCGAGTGGGACTCGCTGGCCGAGCGCGAGGCGAAATGGAATGCCTTCGCAAGCGACCCCGACTGGCTCGAGAAGCGCGCCGAGACCGAGCGCAGCGGGCCGATCGTCGCCCGGGTCAGCAACCAGCTCCTGCAGCCCACCGCCTTCTCCACAGTGCGCTAGAGACGCGGCCTCGAAGCTGTCGGAGGGCGCTGCGCGCCGCTCTCGTCCCGGGCGCCCTCGTTCTCCATCATCCGCGGGGATGACGAGCCGGAGGTCGGGGAAGGGCAAGCGGCGGAGGACGGCTGCCACCTCGGGACGAAGCGGGGGAAGAGGCTCCAACCGCAGCCAATCGCGGCTCTAGGAGCCCAGGGCCTCGATGCGGGCGCGGATTCCGGCGAAGTCGGGGTGGTCCGGGCCGATCAGGTCGAGGAGGCGCTGCCAGTCGCTGCGGGCCCGGGCCTGCTCGCCCCGCTGCCGCGCGGCGATGCCGAGAAACCACCAGGGCTCGGGATCCTCCGGGCGGAGCTCGGCCGCCCTGTCGAAGAGGGCGCGGGCCTCGTCCCCGACCTCGGGCAGGCCGCTCGCCGGGTCGACCGGGCCCAGGAGCGAGGCGGCGTAGGCCTTGAGGATGCCGACGTCCCTGGGCGCCAGCGCCAGCGCCTTGTCGAAGGCGGCGCGGGCCTTCTCCGGCTGGCGCAGCAGCCAGCGCGCCTGACCCAGCCGGCTCCAGCCCTCGGCGTCGTCGGGCTCGTTCTCGAGCCGTGCCTCGAGCCTGCCCACCATGCTGCGGACGAATTCAAGCTGCTGCTCAAGCGACATGCCGGCGAGCGCCTCGGGGCCGGCCGGGGCGGAAGCGGGCGGGGTCGCCAGCACGCCGGCCACGTCGATGCCGAGCTGCCGGCCGGCACCGCCTATGGCGTTGAGGAGGCGGTCCCGCGCCGGGTCGCTCGCTGGCAGGGCCGCCAGGGCGCGCCGCCAGCGCTCCTTGCCGGCCTCGCTGTCGCCGGCCTGGGCGTCGGCCATGCCGAGATAGAAGGCCGCCTGGGGATCGCCGGGGGCGCGCCGTGCCACCTCCTCGAACAGCGCCGCCGCCTCGCGCGGCACCATGCCGCCGGCGAGGAAGGTCAGCGCCTCGGCGAGTCCGCCGGCGGCGCGAGGATCGTCGGGGGCCAGCGCGCGGGCGCGGCGGTAGGCGTCGGTAGCGCCCTGCATGTCGCCCAGCACCGAGCGCGAGCGGCCGAGCATCAGCCAGTCGTCGAGCCCGCCCGGCTCGCGGGCGAGACGCTCCTCCAGCCGCGTCACCATCTGGCGGATGGCGAGCTGCTGGTTGTTCTGCTCGCTGCGCGCGGCGAAGGGCCGGTCGGGCAGGGCCGGCGCACCCATCGGCAGATAGAGGGCGGCGGCTGCAAGCGGGGCCAGGACGGCGGTGGCGATCACCACGCCGCGCGTGCCGGCGGAGGAGGCGAGGCGCTGCTCGCCGCGGCCGGCGGCGCGCAGCAGGCGGCGCTCGATCTCCACGCGCGCCGCCTTGGCCTCGCGGGGGGCGATCAGCCCGCGCGCGAGGTCCTGCTCGAGCTCGTCGAGCTGCTGCCGGTAGATGGCGGTCTCGGAGGGCTCGGCGCTGCCGGCGGCACGGCGGCGCAGCACCGGCGCCAGCAGGGCCGCGGCGGCGGCGACGGACAGAGCGCCGGCGGCGAGAAGCAGGCCGCTCACGGGGAAGTCTCCTTGCCGCGCTCGGCCAGCAGGGCGCGCAGGCGCGCCTGCTCGTCCGGGCCGAGCGGCTCGGGCTCGACGAGGCCGGTGCGGCGGCGTCTGAGAAAGACGACGCACAGCGCGCCGCCGCCGGCCAGCAGCAGCAGCGGGCCGAACCACAAGGCCCAGGTGGCCGGCCGCACCGGCGGCGTCAGCAGCACGAAGTCGCCGTAACGCTCGGTGAGATAGGCCTTGATCTGAGACTCGTCCTCGCCGGCCAGCAGCCGCTCGCGCACGATCAGGCGGAGGTCGCGGGCGAGATCGGCGTCGCTGTCGTCGATCGACTGGTTCTGGCAGACGAGGCAGCGCAGCTCCTTGCTGAGCGCCCGGGCACGGGCCTCCAGCGCCGGGTCGGCGAGCTCCTCGTCGGGGGAGAGGGCGCCCAAGGCAGGCCCGGCCACGAGGAAGAGGGCCAGCAGCAGCATTGCGAGCCGGCGCATCAGCGGGCCTCCTCGAGCATCGGCAGGAGCTTTTTCAGGTCGCGCTCCTGCAGCGGCCCGACATGGCGGTAGCGGATGCGGCCCTGGCCGTCGAGCAGGTAGGTCTCGGGCACGCCGTAGACGCCCCAGTCGATGGACACGCGGCCTTGCCGGTCGCTGCCGACCAGATCATAGGGGTCGCCCAGCTCCTCGAGGAAGGCGCGGGCCTTGTCGGGCATGTCCTTGTGGTTCACGCCCTGGATGGTCACCCCGTCCCGGGCGAGCCTGTCGAGGATCGGGTGCTCGACGCGGCAGGGCACGCACCAGGACGCCCAGAAATTGACCAGCATCGGCCGGCCGCCGCCGAGATCGGCGCGGCTCAGGCCATGCTCGTCGCGGCCCTCGAGCGGCGGCAGGGCGAAGTCCGGCGCCTCGCGGCCCACCAGGGCGGAGGGGAGCTGGCTCGGATCGCGGCCGAGTCCGAGCGCCAGGAAGGCGCCCACCCCGACAAAGGCCAGCAGCGGCAGCGCGAAGAGCAGCCGGCGGCGGCCGGCCCGGTCGGCAGCGGAGGCACTCATGCGGTGGCGGCCCGGCTGCCGCGCGCCGGAACGGGTGCGCCCACCCGCAGGCGGCGGTCGGTGAGCGAGACGAGGCCGGCAAGCCCCATCAGACCGGCGCCGCCCCACATCCAAAAGACCAGCGGGTTGTGGTAGAGGCGGACTGCCCAGGCGCCGTCGCTGTTGGGATCGCCCAGCACGAAATAGAGGTCGCGCAGGAGCGTCGAGTGGATGCCGGGCTTGGTGACCGGCATGCTCTCGACCGGAAAGAAGCGCTTTTCCGAGTGGACCGTGGTGACGGGCGCGCCGTTGCGCTGCACCGCGAAGGTGCCGCGACGGGCCGCGTAGTTGGGGCCCTGGACCTGCTCGACGCTCGCGAGGGTGACCTCGTAGCCGGCAAGGGCCACGGTCTCGCCCGGGCGCATCGCGAGGATGCGCTCGGTCTGGCCGGTCGCGGTGGCGGTGATGCCCAGGATCAGCACGCCCAGCCCCATGTGCGCGAGGCTCATGGAGAAGGCGGACCGGGGCAGGCCCTTGAGGCGCCGCCAGGCGCGCGCCGGGTGGACCTGGAAGAAGCCGGCGCGCACGGCCAGCTCGTTGAGCGAGCCCAGCAGCACCCACGCTCCCGCCGCAAAGCCCATCAGGCCGAGCGTCGATCGGGTGTCGGCCAGCAGCGCCGCCGCCAGCAGCACCGCCACCGTGCCGGCGGCGGCGAGGCCCAGCCGGCTCAGCACGCCGGGCAGGTCGCCGCGCTTCCAGGCGATCATCGAGCCCGCCGGCAGGGCCACCAGCAGCGGCACCATCAGCGGCAGGAAGGTGGCGTTGAAGAAGGGCGGGCCCACCGAGATCTTGGGGCCGCCAAGCCCGTCCAGCAGCAGCGGGTAGAGCGTGCCCAGCAGCACCGTGGCGGTGGCCGTCGCCAGCAGGAGATTGTTGAGCAGCAGGGCTCCTTCGCGCGAGACCGGCGCGAACGCGCCGCCGCCCTGCAGGGCGGGTGCCCGCCAGGCGTAGAGGGCGAGCGAGCCGCCCACGGCGATACCCAGCAGCGCCAGCACGAAGACGCCGCGCGAGGGGTCGGTGGCAAAGGCGTGGACCGAGGTCAGCACGCCCGAGCGCACGAGGAAGGTGCCCAGGAGCGCCAGCGAGAAGGTCAGGATCGCAAGGAGGATGGTCCAGCTCTTGAGCGTGTCCCGCTTCTCCACGACGATCGCCGAGTGGAGCAGGGCGGTGCCGGCGAGCCACGGCATGAAGGAGGCGTTCTCGACCGGGTCCCAAAACCAGAAGCCGCCCCAGCCCAGCGTGTAGTAGGCCCACCACGAGCCCAGGGCGATCCCCAGTGTCAGCGCCATCCAGGCGGCCAGCGTCCAGGGGCGCACCCAGCGCGCCCAGCCGGCGTCGACCCGGCCCTCGATCAGCGCCGCCATGGCAAAGGAGTAGGCGGTGGAGAAGCCGACATAGCCCAGGTAGAGCATGGGCGGGTGGAAGGCGAGGCCGGGGTCCTGGAGGATCGGGTTGAGGCCGAGCCCGTCGAGGGGGGCTGGATCGAGCCGCGCGAAGGGGTTGGAGGTGAAGAGGCTGAAGGCCAGGAAGCCCAGCCCGATCAGCCCCTGGACCGCCAGCACCCGGGCCTTGAAGGGCCGCGGCAGGTTGCGGCCGAAGAGCGCCACGGCAGCGCCGAACAGCGCCAGGATCCACACCCACAAGACCAGCGAGCCCTCGTGGTTCCCCCACACGCCGCTGAACTTGTAGAGCAGCGGCTTGGTGGAGTGGGAGTTCTGGTAGACGATCGCCAGCGAAAAGTCGGAGGCGAGATGGGCGTTGAGCAGCGCCAGGAAGGCCAGGGTGACCAGGGTGAACTGGAGCAAGGCTGCGGCCGGCGCCAGCTCGACCAGCGGCGCCTGACGGCGGGCGGCACCCCACAGCGGCAGGGTGCCCTGGAGGAAGGCCACCACCATCGCCAGCACCAGGGTGAAATGCCCGAGCTCGGCTATCATCGCAGCTTCTCCGCGCCTTCCTGCCAGTGGCCGCTCCGCTTGAGGGCGTCGGCGACCTCGGGCGGCATATAGGTCTCGTCGTGCTTGGCCAGCACCTCGCGGGCGCGGAACCGGCCGTCCTCCTCGAGCCGGCCCTGGGCGACGATGCCCTGGCCCTCGCGGAACAGGTCGGGAAGGATGCCGGCATAGAGCACGCGGACGTCGCCCGCCCCGTCGGTGAGGGTAAAGGCGACGCTGCCGTCGCTCGCGCGCTCGATGCTGCCCTCCACCACCAGCCCGCCCAGGCGGAAGTCGCGGCCCCGCTCGACCGTGCCGGAGGCGATGTCGGCCGGCGAGACGAAGAAGGCGATCTTGTCCTGCATGGCGGTGAGCACGAGGGCCGCCGCGGCACCGACCAGCGCCAGGGCGAGGACGACGACGATCATTCGCTGACGCTTGCGCAGACCCATGCCCGGCGCTCCCCGCTCAGCCGCGCGGCGCCAGCGGGTCGCCGGCGCCGGGATGCATGGCGCCCTCGGCGGCGCTGTCGGACGGACGGCTAGCCACGAGCTTGCGGCGCGGGCCGGGACGCGCCCGCTGCCGCTGCTCGCGCAGCAGCGCCACTTCGGCGGTGCGCTTGCGTGCGAGGCGCCAGCTCTGCCAGAAGAGGGTGCCCATCACGAGGAAGGTGAAGCCGAAAGCGGCCCACACATAGCCGCCATAGCTGCCCATCGCCAGAAACGCCGCCACGCTGTCGCTCTTTTCCCGTCCGCTGGGGGATCAACTAGCGCCAATGAGGGTAACATCGAGGGCCTGTCAAACAAGTTCGCGCGAGGTGCGACCCGCTGGCGCGTGGATCGGCGCGGGCCCGGTATGGCGCTGACGCCACCGCCGCCGCTGGCCGATGCCGGGGTCATCCGTGGCCAGCTGGCGCAGGCCGGCGAGGACGGCGGCCCGCTGCTCGAGGCGATGCGCGGACAGCTTGCCGGCGGGCGCGAGGCGCTGCGTGCCTGGTTCCTCGCCGGCGGCGACGCCGAGACGGTGCATCGCGGCCTTGCCGGGCAGATGGACGCGCTCCTGCAGGGCGGGCTCGATTACGCCGACGGGCAGCTGTTCCGCCGCTCCAACCCGACTACCGGCGAGCAGCTCGCGGTGATCGCCACGGGTGGCTACGGGCGCGGCGAGCTGGCCCCCGCCTCCGACATCGACCTGCTGTTCCTGCACAGCTACAAGCGCTCGCCCTATGTCGAGCAGATGGCCGAGTTCCTGCTCTACAAGCTCTGGGATCTCGGCCTCAAGGTCGGCCAGGCGACCCGCTCGATCGGCGAGTGCGTCAAGCTCGCCGGCGAGGATCTCTCGGTTCGCACGGCGATCCTCGAGGCGCGCTTCGTCTGGGGCGACCGGCGGCTGTTCGACGAGCTGCGCCGCTCCTTCCATCGCGAGGTGGTGGCAGGCCGCGAGGCCGACTTCATCGAGGCCAAGCTCGCCGAGCGCGACGCCCGCCACCAGCGTGTCGGCGACAGCCGCTACCTGCTCGAGCCCAACATCAAGGAGGGCAAGGGCGGGCTGCGCGATCTCCACACGCTGTTTTGGATCGGCAGGTTCCTCTACGCGATCGAGGAGCCGGCGGACCTGGTGCAGCACGGCGTGCTGACGCCGCGCTCGCTGAGCGTGTTCCTGCGCTCGCGGCGCTTTTTGTGGGCGGTGCGCTGCCATCTCCACTACCTGACCGGCCGGGCCGAGGAGCGGCTGACGTTCGACGTGCAGCCCGAGGTCGCCAAGCGCATGGGTTTTCGCGACCGCCCTCGCTCGCTGGGCGTCGAGCGCTTCATGAAGCGCTACTACCTGGTGGCCAAGGACGTGGGCGGGCTCACCCGGCTGGTCTGCTCGGCGCTCGAGGAGCAGCACAAGCGTCGGCCGCGCCTGACGCTGCCGCGGCTGGGCTTCGGGCGCCGCAAGATCGGCGGCTTCGTGGTGCAGGGCTCGCGGGTAGGCCTGGGCGAGCCCGACCTCTTCGAGCGCCGGCCGGTGGCGATGCTCGAGCTGTTCCGCCTTGCCCAGCAGCGTGATCTCGACATCCATCCGGCAGCGCTCACCGCCCTGGCGGCAGGCCTGAGGCGGGTCGACCAGAGCCTGCGGGCGGACCCGGAGGCCAACCGGCTGTTTCTCGAGATGCTTTTGGGCAAGGAGCCGGCGCTGACCCTGGGGCGCATGAACGAGGCGGGCCTGCTGGGCCGGTTCGTGCCCGATTTCGGGCGCGTCGTGGCGCAGATGCAGCACAATCTCTACCATGTCTACACGGTGGACGAGCACACGATCCGGGCGATCGACGTGCTCTGGCAGGTCGAGCAGGGGCGGCTCGCCCAGGAGCTGCCGCTGTCCACCGAGCTGATGCCCAAGCTGCTCTCGCGCCGCGAGCTTTATCTCGCGACCTTCCTGCACGACATCGGCAAGGGCCGCGGCGGCGATCACAGCCGCATCGGCGCGGAGATCGCGCTGAGGCTGGGCCCGCGGCTGGGCCTGCCCGAGGCCGAGACCGAGACCGTCGCCTGGCTGGTCGAGCACCATCTGCTGATGAGCGGTGTCGCCTTCAAGCGCGATGCCGAGGACCCCAAGACGATCCAGGACTTCGTCCATATCGTGCAGTCGCCGGAGCGGCTCAAGCTGCTCGTGGTGCTGACCACCGCGGACATCCGGGCGGTCGGGCCCAATGTCTGGAACGGCTGGAAGGGCCAGCTCCTGCGCGAGCTCTACCACGAGGCGGCCGCCGCGATGGCCGCCGGCGATACCCAGGGGCGGCGCGCCGCACGAGTCGCCGAGGCGCGCCGCCGGCTGGCCGACGCGCTCGACGCCCTACCCGACGCGACCTGGCCGGAGGAGGAGATCGAGCGCTATCTCGAGCGCCACGACAGCCGCTACTGGCTGGCCTTTCCGCTCGAGGAGCAGGTCCGGCACGCGCGTCTGCTGCGCGAGGCGCAGGCGAGCGGCGCGCCCCTCACCATCGATTTCCGCATCGACAGCTTCGGGGCACGCACCGAGCTGCTGCTGCATGCCGCCGACCATCCGGGCCTCTTCATGAAGGTGGCAGGCGCCCTGGCACTCAGCGGGGCCAGCATCGTCGATGCGCGGATCTTCACCACCGCGGACGGGATGGCCCTCGACGCGCTGGGCTTCCAGGACGCTGCCGGCCGCTCCGCGGTCGAGGACCAGGGCCAGCTCGGGCGCATCGCGCGCAACATCGAGCGGGCGATGCGCGGCGAGCTGGAGCTCGACAAGGCGCTGGCCGGGCGCCGCTCGCTGCCGCCCCGCACCGAGGTCTTCAAGGTCGAGCCGCGGGTTCTGGTCGACAACAAGGCGAGCCGCACCCACAGCGTCATCGAGGTCAACGGCCGCGACCGGCCCGGCCTGCTGTTCGACCTCGCCCGCGCCCTCAAGGATCTGGGGCTCGTGATCACCAGCGCGCACATCAGCACCTATGGCGAGCGGGTGGTCGACGTCTTCTACGTCAAGGACGTGTTCGGCCTGAAGATCACCAGCCGGAGCAAGCTGCAGCGCGTGACGCGGCAGCTCGAGGCGGCGCTGGCGAGCGCCTGAGCCTGCGCATGGATCCCACCAGCCTCACGCCGGCCGGACGGCGGCACGGTGTGGCCGCGGCGCGCGGCGCCGTCGGCGTGGGCGGGCTCACCATGCTCTCCCGGCTGCTCGGCTATGCCCGCGACGCGCTGATCGCCGCGTCGCTGGGGGCCGGCTGGCTGGCCGATGCTTTCTTCGTGGGCTTCAAGCTGGTCAATCTGGTGCGCCGCCTGGCGGGCGAGGGGGCTTTCGGGGCCGCCTTCGTGCCACTCTTCCTGCGCGAGCTGGAGGCGGGCGGCCCGCCCCGTGCCCGGCGCTTTGCCGAGCAGGCGCTGGCGGCGGCGGCTGCCGCGCTTCTGGCCTTCCTCGTCGCGGCCGAGCTGCTGGCGCCGGCGCTGGTACGCCTGCTGGCGACCGGCTTCGCGCCGGAGGAGGCGCGCTTCGCCGCTGCGGTCGGGCTCCTGCGGATCATGCTGCCCTATCTTCTGTGGGCCGTGCTCGCCGCCCTGCTGGGCGCCCTGCTGGGCGCCCTGGGCCGGTTCATGGCCGCGGCGGCGATGCCGATCCTCCTCAATCTCTGCATGATCGCCGGGCTGGGCCTGGCCTGGCATCTCGACCTGGCGAGCGCCGCCGTCCTCGCCTGGAGCGTGGCGCTGGCCGGGCTGCTGCAGTTCCTGGCGATGCTCGCCGCCGTTCATGCCGCCGGCTACCGCCTGCGCGCGGTCCGGCCCAGAGCGAGCCCACCGGTGCGGCGTCTCGCCCGGCTCGGCGGGCCGGCGCTGCTCGGCACCGGAGCGCTGCAGATCAACCTCCTGGTCGACAGCTGGCTCGCCTCGCACCTCGCCCCCGGGGCGGTCTCCTGGCTGTTCTATGCCGACCGGCTGGTGCAGCTGCCGCTTGGCCTGGTGGGGGTGGCGCTGGGCACGGTGCTGCTGCCGCTGCTGAGCCGGGCGGTCCGCGAGGGCGACGCCGGGCTCGCCGGGCAGGCGCAGAACCGGGCGATCGAGGCGGCCCTGCTGCTGGTGCTGCCGGCGGCGGTGGGGCTGGCCGCCGTGGCCCTCCCGCTAATCCAGGTGCTGTTCGAGCGCGGCGCCTTCGGGCCGGAGGCCTCGGGCGCCACCGCGGTCGCCCTGGCCGCCTTCGCCATCGGCCTGCCGGCCCAGGCGCTGGCCCGCGTGCTGGCGCCCTCGTTCTTCGCCCGCGAGGACACGCGCACCCCGCTCCTCCTCGCCCTCGCCTGCGTGGCCTTCAACGCGGCGCTGGCGTGGCTGCTGATGGGCAGGCTGGGCCACGCCGGGATCGCGCTCGCGACCTCGCTCGCGGCGTGGCTCTACGCGCTCTGGCTGGGCTGGCGGCTGTGGCGGGCGGGACACCTCTTGCCGGATGCCCGGCTGCGCCGGCGCCTGCCGCGTCTGCTGGTGGCGAGCGGGCTCATGGGGCTCGCCTTGTGGGCGGCGGCGGGCGCCCTGGACGGCGCTGGACCCGGCCCGCTGCTGGCCGCCCTGGTGGGCGTAGGTGTGCTCGTCTATCTCGCCGCCGCCCAGCTCACCGGGGCGGCGAGCTGGCGCGAGCTGGCGCCGCTGCTGCGGCCGGGGCGGTCTTGACGCAGCAGGGGGTGCGTGGTCCTTACGGGCGTCCGACAGCAGGAATGGCGAAAGTCCACCACATGCAGGGTCTCATCTTCTCCGGCATCCAGCCGACGCACGGCATTCATCTGGGCAACTATCTGGGCGCGCTGCGCAACTGGGTGACCCTGCAGGAGAGCCATCGCTGCATCTACTGCATCGTCGACCAGCACGCGCTGACGACCCTGCAGGATGCCGCGCAGATGCGCCGCAACATCCACGAGGTGGCAGCCGCGATCCTCGCGTCGGGCGTCGATCCGAAGCGCTCGGCCCTCTTCGTGCAGAGCAGCGTGGCAGCGCACGCCCGCCTGGCCTGGGTGCTCAACTGCGTGACGCCCATGGGCTGGCTCAACCGGATGACCCAGTTCAAGGAGAAGGCCGGCAAGCATCGCGAGAACGCGCCCGTGGGTCTGTTCTCCTACCCCGTGCTGATGGCCGCCGACATCCTGGTGTACCGGGCGACCCATGTCCCGGTCGGCGAGGACCAGAAGCAGCATCTCGAGCTGGCGCGCGACATCGCCGCCATCTTCAATCGGAAGTTCGAGAGCGAGTTCTTCCCGCAGCCCGAGCCGCTGATCCTGGGCGAGGCGACGCGGGTCATGTCGCTGCGCGACGGCACCAAGAAGATGAGCAAGTCCGACACTTCGGACATGTCGCGCATCAACCTCACCGACGATGCCGACGCCATCGCCCAGAAGATCCGCCGGGCCAAGTCCGATGCCATCCTGGGGATCTCCTTCGACCGGGAGAACCGCCCGGAGGCCTCGAACCTGCTGACCATCTATGCGGCGCTGGCGGGCAGCACCCGCGCCGAGGTGGAGCGCGAGTACGCCGAGGCGAGCTTCTCCGATTTCAAGGGCCGGCTGGCCGATCTCGCGGTCGAGAAGCTGGCGCCGATCGCCGGCGAGATGCGCCGCCTGCTGGCTGATCCTGGCTACCTCGATAGCATACTCGAGGATGGCGCGGCGCAGGCGAGGGCGGTCGCCGACCCGGTGCTCGCCCAGGTCCATGAGCTGGTGGGCTTTCCGCGTCCCTGAGGGGCCGGAGGGCCGCGCCCGCTGAGGGCACCCGGAAGGAGAGGGCGAGTGGACGGAACGGCGCCGGCGGGAAAGCCGCAGGGAAACTGGGCGAAGCGTGGCCTCGGGGTGGTGGGCGTGCTGGCGGTGCTGGCGGGTCTCTACTACGCCGGGGGTGCGCTCTGGCTGCACGAGATCGACGACGATCCCGGCTTCGCGCAAGACGTGGAGGTGCCGGAGAACGGCAGCCGGGCGGTGGCGGTGGCGGCAGCCCTGATCGATCGCGAGGTCAACGTCCACCGCTGGGTCGCCAACGACCCGTGGTTCCAGCCGGCGGCGATCCTCGACAACATGCCGAACTTCCAGGCGGGCATCGTGGCGGCGCTCTCGCGCTTCGCCATCGAGCTCACCGACCAGATCGCCCGGGCGCGCGGCACCAGCCAGGTCGACCCGGACGCCGACAGCGCTGCCGGCCGGCTCAAATATCCGGGCGACGTGTGGATCTTCGAGTGGTCGAGCACGCCCGTGCAGCCGAGCTCGGAGAGCCAGTACCGCAAGGCCATCGAGGACCTGCGCCGCTACAACGAGCGGCTCGCCGCCGGCAACGCCAACTTCGAGCGGCGCTCCGACAATCTCATGGCCACCCTCGAGCGCATCGCCGCCGACATCGGCGGCTCCTCGGCCGCCCTGAGCCAGCGGATCGAGGATTACGGCGACGCCTGGATCGACCCCGCCGCCGACGATCTCTTCTACGCCACCAAGGGCCGCCTCTACGCCTATTACCTGCTGCTCGAGGCACTCGGCATCGACTATGCCGGCGTGCTCGGCGAGCGGAATGTCCAGCGTAACTGGGACGAGATGCTGGCGAGCCTGCGCGCCGCCGCCGCCCTGGCGCCCTGGGTGGTCGCCAATGGCGAGCTCGACGGCCAGACCGTGCCCAATCATCTGGCAGCCCAGGGCTTCCTGTTGCTGCGCGCACGTTTCCAGCTCTACGAGGTCATCAACATCCTCTTGAAGTAGCGCGCAAAGGCCGCAAGTCTGGGCCTTGCATCCCCGGCCACACCGTCCCATCTGTCGGATGCGGCGCCTGGAGTAGCGACACGATGTTCATTCAGACCGAGCAGACCCCGAACCCGGCCACCTTGAAGTTCCTGCCGGGCCGCGAGGTGATGGCCGAGGGCGTGGCGGAGTTTCGCGACGCGGACGAGGCCGGGCAGGCCTCGCCGCTGGCGGAGCGCATCTTCGCCGTCGACGGCGTGGCCGGCGTCTATCTGGGAGCGGACTTCATCAGCGTCACCAAGGCCGAGGGTCTCGACTGGTACGTGATGAAGCCGGCCGTGCTGGGTGCCGTCATGGAGCATTTCATGTCGGGCGATCCGGTCCTGCACCCGACCGCCACGATCGAGCAGCACGGTGCCGCCAGCGACGACGACGATCCCGCCGTGCGCCAGATCAAGGAGCTGATCGAGACCCGGGTGCGCCCGGCGGTGGCCCGCGACGGCGGCGACATCGTTTTCCAGGGCTATGAGCGCGGCGTTGTCTACCTGCACATGCGCGGCGCCTGCGCCGGCTGCCCCAGCTCGGTGATCACCCTCAAGAACGGCATCGAGAACCTCCTCAAGTACTATGTGCCGGAAGTGGTGGAGGTTCGGTCGATCTCCTAGGAGCCGGCAGGGCGATGCAGCGTCTTCTGGCGATCGACACGACTGGACCGGAAGCCTCGGTGGCTGTTGTCGCCGGGGGTGAGACGCGCGCCCTGCGTGACCTTCCCGCGGCCACCGGCCTCGCCGACGCCCTCCTGCCGGCGATCGAAGCGGTGCTGGCCGAGGCGCGTGTTTCGTGGGGTGATCTCGATCTCCTGGTGGTGGTGACCGGCCCCGGGGGCTTTACCGGCGTGCGTGCCGGCGTCGCCGTGGCGCGCGCGTTGGCGCTGGCTGCCGGCCTGCAGGTGCTGCCGGTGACGCGGCTGGCGGCGGTGGCCGAGGGCTGGGGCAGGGAAGGCGGGACCTTCCCCTGCCTGGTCGCGCTCGATGTCCGGCGGGGCGAGCTGGTGGCCCAGCGCTTCGAGACTCCCGGCATGCCCGCGGGCGAGCCGGTGACCGCCGGGGTGGACGAGATCGCCCGGCTTGCCGGCGAGGAGGAGGCAATCCTCGTGGGCGACGGGGCTGCGCTCCTCGGCGGCGAGGCCGGCCGCGGGCGGGCCGGGGCCGTCAATGCCGCGCATGCTGCGTTGCGCGCTTTGGCCCAGGGCGCCGTGCCGGTCGCCGGCAACGCGGTTCTTCCCTTCTATGCCCGTGCCGCGGACGCGCGCCCCGGCGCCGGAGCGGCGCTGGTGACTGCGGCCTGATCGTGCTGGGGCTGCGCCGGCCGGGCGCTATCGGCGTCAAGGCCGTGGGCCCGTTCGACCTCGGCCGCCTGACGCGCCTCCACCGAAGCTGCTTCGAGGACTCGTGGAGCCGCTCCGACCTCGCGCACCTGCTGGCGCTGCCGGGCGGCTTCGGGCTCATCGCCCGGCTTCAGGACGGCGGGCTTGCCAGTCTCGAGGCGCTGCGGGGCGCGGGCTTCTCCCTGTGCCGGGTGGTACGCGACGAGAGTGAGCTGCTCTCCATCGGCGTGGCGCCCGGCTTTCGCCGCCGCGGCGTGGCTACCTCGCTGCTGCGGGCCAGCATGCGGCGCTGCCACGAATGGGGGGCGGGGGTGATGTTCCTCGAGGTGGCGGTCGACAATGTCTCGGCCCAGCGGCTCTACAAGGTGCACGGCTTCGAGCAGGTCGGGCGGCGGCCCGACTATTACCAGCGCGCCAATGGCGAGCGGGTGAGCGCCTACACCATGCGCTGCGACCTGACGCAGCACCTGCCGGCCTGGATCGACGATCGCGACATGGCCTGAGCGGCGGCAGTTCTTACGCCTTCTTGCGGATCACGATCTCGTAAATGTCGTCCTCGACCCGTTCCACGGCCAGCACTTCGTGGCCGTGATCGAGCGCGGCGCGCGGCACGTTTTCCAGCGGTTCGCCGCCGCAAAGCCTAATAATCACCGTCTCCCCCGGTTCCATCTTCTCCAAGCAGAGCTTGGTTCTCACGAACGTCATCGGGCAGACGTCGGCTGTGATGTCGAGCGCACGGTCGGCCTTGCTCACGCTACTTGGTTCCTTCTCATTTTCGGGCGAAAAACCTCTTGCTATTCCGTGCATACGAAATATGTTGCCTTTCCGAGCGCCGGTTTACTCGGCTATGAAGGACTATCGCAAGTATGACCGACAAGATAAGCCAGAACGAGCTGCTGTCGCTGACCACCGAGATTGTGGCCTCCCACGTCTCGAACAACACAGTGGCGGTTGCCGATCTGCCTCAGCTGATTAAGCTCGTGTATGCGAGCCTGTCCACGCAGGGGCAGGAGGAGCAGAAGGAGCAGCCGGAAAAGCCCGTTCCGGCGGTGCCCGTCAAGAAGTCGGTCATGCCCGACTACATCATCTGTCTCGAGGACGGCAAGAAGCTCAAGATGCTCAAGCGCCACCTCAAGACCCGCTACGACATGTCGCCCGACGAGTATCGCAAGCGGTGGGGCCTGCCGGACGACTACCCCATGGTGGCTCCGTCCTACGCCCAGCAGCGCTCGACCCTGGCCAAGAAGATCGGCCTGGGCACGAAGCCGCGGGCCCGCGGCCGCCGCTCCGTCGGCTGACGCCAGGCGCCGCCAGGCGCGTGAAGCTGCGACCCATAGCCGGGTGCGTGCTCGTAGGAGGTATTCGACGGGCGGCGCCCGGCCGTGGTATAGCTTGGTCCAGCCGGACACCGCCGGCGCGGTGCCCGGCGGTGCGCTTCACAAGGAAAAGGCGCGCCGGATGAGCCTCTTACGCTGTCTCGATCGGACCAGTTGACCGCTCGCGTGTCCAAGTCGCTCTACATCAAGACCTATGGCTGCCAGATGAACGTCTACGATTCCGATCGTATGGCGGAGGCGCTGGCCGCGCACGGGTACAATCGCGTGGATACGGCCGAGACCGCCGATCTCGTGATCCTCAACACCTGCCACATCCGCGAGAAGGCGGCCGAGAAGGTCTATTCCGAGCTCGGCCGGCTGCGCCGCCTGCGCGACCGCCGCGAGGCGGAGGGCCAGTCCGGCATGCTGCTCGCGGTGGCCGGCTGTGTGGCCCAGGCGGAAGGCGAGGCGATGCTCGAGCGCGCCGCCTTCGTCGACGTCGTGGTGGGCCCCCAGGCCTATCACCGGCTGCCCGAGCTGCTGGCCCGCCGGGCCCGCGAGCAGGGCGGGCAGATCGACACCGACTTCCCGGTCGAGAGCAAGTTCGACGAGCTGCCGCGGCAGGTCGAGTCCTCGCCGGTCTCGGCCTTCCTGACGGTGCAGGAGGGGTGCGACAAGTTCTGCTCGTTCTGCGTGGTCCCCTATACGCGCGGCGCCGAGGTCAGCCGGCCGGCCGCAGCGGTGCTCGCCGAGGCCCGCCAGCTGGTCGCTGCCGGCGCCCGCGAGATCACCCTCCTCGGCCAGAACGTCAACGGCTATCACGGCGACGGGCCGGACGGCCGGACCTGGAGCCTGGGGCGGCTGGTGCGCGCGCTGGCGGAGGTCGATGGGCTCGCCCGCATCCGCTACACCACCTCCCATCCCCGCGACATGGACGAGGAGCTGATCCGCGCCCATGGCGAGGTGCCCCAGCTCATGCCGTTCCTGCACCTGCCGGTGCAGTCGGGCTCCGACAGCGTGCTCGAGGCGATGAACCGCAAGTACACGGCCGCGGACTTTCTGCGGATCGTCGAGAAGCTGCGCGGGCAACGCCCCGACATGGCGCTTTCCTCGGACTTCATCGTGGGCTTTCCGGGCGAGAGCGACGAGGACTTCGCGGCCACCATGCGGCTGGTCGAGCAGGTCGGCTTCGCCTTGAGCTTCTCCTTCAAGTACAGCCCGCGGCCCGGAACCCCCGGCGCCACCATGCGCAAGCAGGTGCACGAGGACACCAAGAGCGCCCGGCTCGCCACCCTGCAGGCGACGCTCGACGCCCAGGCCCGCGCCTTCAACGAGGCGACCGTCGGCCGGGTCCTGCCGGTGCTGCTCGAGCGGGCCGGGCGCCATGCCGGCCAGCTGGTCGGGCGCACGCCCTACCTGCAGGGGGTTCATGTCGAGGGGCGGGGACACGCCATCGGCGATCTGGTCCAGGTCCGTATCGACGCCTGCTACCCGCACAGCCTTTCCGGCACCGTCCTGGAGCCGGACCCGGGAGAGGAGATCGCAGCCTGAAGACGCCCGGTCCTGTGGCCGAGATGCGGGGCGCCAGCCACCGCGTCAGCTTCGACGACAATGCTGCCTGCGCGATCGTCTTCGGTCAGCACCATCTGAACCTCGCGCGCATCGAGCAGAAGATCCCCGTCTCCATCGTCACCCGCGGCAACGAGGTCCTCATCCAGGGGGACCGCGACGCCGACGTGCACGCCGCGGCGGCGGTGCTGGAGGCGCTGCACGCCAAGGCGCAGCGCGGTACGGTGATCGACCGCGCCGAGGTCGACGCGGCGCTGCGCATGGCCGGCGCCGGCGAGCGGCCCGCTGCCCAGCATGTGCAGATCCGCACCGAGGGGCGCCCGGTCTCGCCGCGCTCGCTGAACCAGGCGGCCTATGTGCGGGCGCTGGAGACCCTCGAGCTGGTATTCGCCACCGGCCCGGCGGGTACCGGCAAGACCTACCTGGCGGTAGCCCAGGGGGTCTCGTTCCTCAAGCAGCGCCGGGTCGAGCGTCTGATCCTCTCGCGCCCGGCGGTGGAGGCCGGCGAGCGCCTGGGCTTCCTCCCGGGCGATCTCAAGGAAAAGGTCGACCCCTATCTGCGGCCCCTCTACGACGCGCTGCAGGACATGCTGACCGAGGGGCGTCTTGCGACCCGCATGGAGAATGGCCAGATCGAGATAGCGCCGCTCGCGTACATGCGCGGGCGCACGCTCAGCAACGCCTTCGTCATCCTCGACGAGGCGCAGAACACCTCACCGGCCCAGATGAAGATGTTCCTCACCCGCCTCGGCGAGAACTCGCGCATGGTGGTAACCGGCGATCCGAGCCAGACCGACCTGCCGCCGGGGACGCCCTCCGGCCTCAGCGACGCTTTGGCGCGGCTCACCGGGATCGAGGGAATCGGCATGGTGACATTCGACCGCGGGGACATCGTGCGTCATCCTCTCGTCACCGAGATCATCGAAGCCTATGAGCGCGGCGACAAGGCAGCCGCCACACCCGAACCGGAGACACGCAGGCGCCCGAACCGGGCCGCCTCGACCTGAAATGGACAGCGAAAGTAGCCACTCTATAGCGGTGACGATCGAGGCCCCTGGCTGGCCGTCGGTCGTCACCGCCCCCGAGGCCCTGTGCCGGGAGGCCGTCCGCGCCGTCCTGGCTCGGCTTCGCCCCGACGACGCCGAGCGCATCGAGGTGAGCATCCTGCTGGCCGACGATGAGACCGTGCGCGCCCTCAACCGCGATTATCGCGGCAAGGACAAGCCCACCAATGTGCTGTCCTTCCCGGCCGAGCTCGAGGTCGAGCTGCCCGAGGAGGCGCCCTGCCTCCTGGGCGACATCGTGCTGGCTCTCGAGACGGTGCGCGAGGAGGCGATGCGCGAGGGCAAGCAGGCCGCCCACCATCTGAGCCATCTCGTCGTGCACGGCACGCTGCACCTCCTGGGCCACGACCACGAGGAGGCGGAGGAGGCGGAGCGCATGGAGGCGCTCGAGACGCAGATCCTGGCCGGGCTCGGCATTGCCGATCCCTACGCCGTGGACGCCGCGTCATGAGGCAGCTTCCGCGTCGCGAAAGCGAGCCCCAGTCGATGCTGGAAGGCCTGTTCCGGCGGCTGCGCGAGCTGGCCGGCCGCTCCGAGCAGGAAGGCGGTCTGCGCGAGGCTCTCGAGGAGATCATCGAGGAGCTCGACGAGGAGGACGAACGCCGCTTTTCCGAGGAGGAACGCGGCATTCTCCTCAACGTCCTGTCGTTCGGCGAGCTGCGCGTCGACGACGTCATGGTGCCGCGCACCGACATCTGCGCCGTCTCTGTCGAGTCGGGCATCGACGAGGTGGTCCGTGCCCTGCGCGGCGCCAAGCACACCAGGCTGATCGTCTACCGCGACACGCTCGACGACGTGGTGGGCATCCTCCACGTCAAGGACATCCTCGAGTTCTGGGGCGACGGCGTCGACTTCCAGCTCGAGAAGGTGGTCCGTCCGGTCCTGGTGGTGCCGCCGTCGATGAGGGTTCTGGATCTCCTGGCCGAGATGCGCAGCTCGGCGATGCACATCGCCGTGGTGGTGGACGAGTTCGGCGGCACCGACGGCCTCGTGACCGTCGAGGACCTGGTGGCCGAGATCGTCGGCGACATCGGCGACGAGCATGGCGGGCTATCCGCCCCCCTGCTGGTCGAGCATCCCGACGGCACGGTCGAGGCCGACGGCCGGGTCGATCTCGAGGATCTCGAGCGGCTGCTGCAGGTGCGGCTGCTCGAGGCGGACGAGCGCGACGAGGCGGACACGGTAGCCGGGCTGATCTTCGCCCTGCTCGACCGGGTGCCCAGCCGCGGCGAGGTGGTGCGCCATCCCGGCGGCCTCGTCTTCGAGGTCGTGGACGCCGATCCCAGGCGCATCCGGCGGGTGCGCATCCATCGCGGCGAGGCCGCCTCGGCGGCCACCGGCCACGGCAGCGAGTGAGCACCGCTCGGAGCCTGGCGCGGCCGCCGCTGGCGACCGCCCTGGCACGGCCGCGGCTCCTGGCGCTGGCCTCGGGCACCGTCGCCGCCCTGGCGCTGCCGCCGCTGCACCTTCTGCCGGGCCTGGTCGGCCTGGCGCTGCTGCTGGCCTCCATCGACCGCGCCGGGCGCAGCCGCGAGGTGCTGGCGATCGGCTGGTGCTGGGGCTTCGGCTTCTTCCTTGCCGGCCTCTACTGGGTCGGCATCGCCTTCTTCACCGACGTCGAGCGGTTCGGCGCCCTGGCGGTCCCCGCCGTGCTCCTGCTGGCGGCTGCCTGCGCGGTCTTCCCGGCGCTGGTCTGCTGGCTCACCTGGCGGGCGCGGCTGCGCTCGCCGCTCGCCAGGATCCTCTTCTTCGCCGTCGCCTGGACCGCCAGCGAGGCGCTGCGCGGCCCGCTGGGCGTCGGCTTTCCGTGGAATCCGCTGGCCATCGTCTGGGCGCCATTCGACGCCATGCTGCAGCCGGCGGCGTGGATCGGCGGCTACGGGCTGAGCTTTCTTACCGTGCTGCTGGCCTGCCTGCCGGCCACCCTTCTGCTCGAGAGCGGCCGGCGGCGCCGGCAGGGCGTGGTGCTGGCTGCTCTCCTGCTCGCCTTGTGGCTCGGCGCCGGCGGCGCCCGGCTGCTGCTGGCGGGCCCCGACGCGCCTCCCGGACCGGCGCTGCGCATCGTCCAGGGGGCGATCGAGCAGCACCACAAGTGGGATCCCGACAAGCGCGCCGCCTGGTTCCGCCGCCATCTCGAGCTGTCCGCCGCCCCCTCGGCGCTGCCCCTGCAGATCGTGATCTGGCCGGAGAGCGCGGTGCCTTACCTCGTGGCCCGCGAGCCGGCGGTCCGCGACTACCTGGCGCAGGTGACGCCGCCCGGCGGCATGCTGCTGGTGGGCGGCGACGACTACGCGCCGGACACGATGCCGCCGCTGGCCAGCAACAGCCTCTTTGCGGTCGATGAGCGGGGCGCGATCGCCGGGCGCTATGACAAGGCCGACCTCGTGCCGTTCGGCGAGTATCTGCCGCTGCGCTGGCTTTTGGGCCGGCTCGGCCTCCAGAACCTCACGGCCGGCAGCATCGACTTCGTGCCCGGCCCCGGCCGCGAGACCCTGGCCCCCGGCGACGTGCCGCCCTTCAGCCCGCTGATCTGCTACGAGGCGATCTTCCCGGGCACCGCCATCGACCCGCGGCAGCGGCCCGACTGGCTGCTCAACATTACGAACGACGCCTGGTTCGGGCGCAGCTCGGGGCCCTACCAGCATCTCGCCATGGCGCGGTTGCGGGCCGTCGAGGAGGGGCTGCCGCTGGTGCGCGCCGCCAATACCGGCATCTCGGTGGTGACGGACGCGCTGGGCCGGGTGGTCGAGCGTCTGGAGCTCGGCCGGATGGGGGTGATCGACGCGCGGCTCCCGCCGCCGCTCTTGCAACCCACGCTCTTTCGGACGCACGGCGTCCTCCTCCATGGGATGCTGTTCGCCTTTGCGGCCTTGTGTGGCATGCTGCTCGAACGCCGCCGTCGGAGCGGGGAGCAGGGATGAGCGAGGTAGTCCTCGAAGAGGGGCGGCCCGCCGGGGCTGCCAGGGGTGAGGCGCATCCGGTCGACGTGGAGGTCGGGCGCCGTTTGCGCGATCTGCGGGCGCTGCGCGGCATCAGCCAGGAGGAGCTCGCCCGCAGCCTCGGCATCGCCTTCCAGCAGGTGCAGAAATACGAGCGCGGGCAGAACCGGATCGGCGCCAGCCGGCTGGTGGAGATCGCCCACATCCTGGGCGTGCCGGCCTCCGACTTCCTCAGCGGCATCGTGCCGCCCCCCGCCGCCGGCCAGGCGCCGGGGCCGGGGCTCGCCGAGGGCGGGGCGCCCGGCTTCGTCTACGACGACCCCTCGATGGCCCGCGGACGGCCGGCGCCGGTGGTCGACACCCGCGAGGCGCTGGAGCTGGTGCGCGCTTTCGGGCGGATCCACGACCCGCTGGTGCGGCGCCGCTTCTTCGAGCTGGCCAAGATGCTGGGGCAGATCGACTACGCGACGCCGCCAGCCGCATCGGGGGCAGCCGCCCCGTCGCGGCCGCAGTCATCGTGACCGCTTGACCCTGCGGGGGAAACTTGCCTTAAAAGCCCCCGCGCCGCGCGGCCCGCGCCCGGCGACCGGTGGCGTGCGCCGCCACGCTTGAACCTCCGGCCGCCGCATGACGGCGTCGAACCCGCTCCTGGAGACGTAGCCCCGATGGCCGCTTCCGATTATCTGTTCACGAGCGAGTCCGTGTCCGAGGGGCACCCGGACAAGGTCTGCGACCGCATTTCCGACGAGGTCGTCGACGCCTATCTGGCGGCCTTCCCCTATGCGCGGGTCGCTTGCGAGACGCTCGCCACCACCAATCGGATCGTGATTGCCGGCGAGGTGCGCGGCCCCGAGCAGATCACCCACGACACGGTGCGCTGCATCGCCCGCGAGGCGGTCCGCCAGATCGGCTACACCCAGAAGGGCTTCGACTGGCGCACCGCTGCCGTCGACGTCCACCTCCACGAGCAGTCCGCCGACATCGCCCGTGGCGTCGACGCGGCCGGCAACAAGGACGAGGGGGCGGGCGACCAGGGCATCATGTTCGGGTTCGCCTGCGACGAGACGCCCGTGCTCATGCCGGCGCCGATCCACTACGCCCACGACATCCTCAAGCGGATGGCCGCCGTCCGCCACAGCGGCCAGGCGCCGCAGCTGGGCCCCGACGCCAAGAGCCAGGTGACCCTGCGCTACGTCAACGGCGAGCCGGTCGGCACCACCTCGATCGTGGTCTCGACCCAGCACACCGAGGACGTCTCCCAAGAGGAAGTCCGCGAGATCGTGCGCCACCACGTGCTGGCCGCGATCCCCGAGGGCTGGATGTGCCCCGAGGACAGCTTCTACGTCAATCCGACGGGCCAGTTCGTCATCGGCGGCCCCGACGGCGATGCCGGCCTCACCGGGCGCAAGATCATCGTCGACACTTACGGCGGTGCGGCTCCCCATGGCGGCGGCGCCTTCTCGGGCAAGGATCCCACCAAGGTCGACCGCTCGGCGGCCTACGCCGCCCGCTACCTCGCCAAGAACGTGGTCGCCGCCGGCCTCGCGAGGAAGTGCCTGATCCAGCTTTCCTACGCCATCGGTGTCGCCAAGCCGCTGTCGATCTATGTCGACACCCAGGGCACCGGCGAGGTCGACGAGGCCAAGCTCGCTTCCCTGCTCATGGATCTCGACCTCAGCCCGCGCGGCATCCGCGAGCGGCTCGGCCTCAACAAGCCGATCTACGCGCGCACCGCGGCCTACGGGCATTTCGGCCGCGAGCCCGAGGCCGATGGCGGCTTCTCCTGGGAGAAGACCGACCTCGTCGAGCATCTGCGCAGCGCGTTCTGACCGGCACGAGAATCCCCTCATCGTGACCAACGAAAGCAACGCGGCGCGACCGCAGCGGCGGATCTACGGCCGCCGCCTGGGGCCCCGGCTGCGGCCGGGCCGCCGGCGGCTGCTCGACGAGCTGCTGCCGAGCCTGCGCTTCACCGTGCCGGAGCAGGGCGGGCTGGACCCGGCCTCGCTGTTCGTCGAGCCCAAGCGCGCCTTCTGGCTCGAGATCGGCTTTGGCGGCGGCGAGCACCTGGCGGCCCAGGCGGCCGCCAGCCGGGATGTCGGCCTGCTCGGCGTCGAGCCGTTCCTGAGCGGCGTGGCGGCCCTTCTGGCGGCCGTCGAGCAGGACCGGCTGGAGAATGTCCGGCTGCTCGTCGACGACGCGCGCCTGCTGCTGGCGAGCCTCCCCGACGCCTCGATCGAGCGGCTCTTCGTGCTGTTCCCCGATCCCTGGCCCAAGGCGCGCCACAAGAAGAGGCGGATCGTTAACCGCGAGACGGTGGCCGAGATGGCGCGGATCGTGCAGCCGGGCGGCGAGCTGCGCCTCGCCACCGACGATCCCGACTATGCCCGCTGGATGCTCGAGGCCCTGCTCGCCGAGCCGCGTCTCGAATGGCTGGCCGAGCGGGCCGCCGACTGGCGCGCCCGCACCTCCGACTGGGTCGAGACCCGCTACGAGCGCAAGGCGCTCGATGCCGGCCGGCTGCCCGTCTATCTGCGCTTTCGGCGCCGCGCCGAAGGCTGAGGCGGGCCGTTCCACGGGGCTTGGCGGGCGTTCCCGCCGGCCCTCCGAGCGGCGTTACGGAAAGTTCTTGCATTGACGGGAGGCCGCGCGCATAACCGTGCGCACTCCTTTCGGACCAAACTGGGGAGGGTGGGCTTGAGCCCGCTCCCCATTCGCATGTTCGCACATCGGGATAGGCCCTCATTCACCAGATTGCCCAGCTGATCGAGCCCGCTCTCAAGGACATGGGCTTCGAGCTCGTGCAGGTCCGCCTGATGGGCGGGACCCGGCGCACGCTCCAGGTCATGGCCGAGCATCTCGACCGTGAGCGGACGATGACGGTGGACGACTGCGCCGACATCAGCCACGCCGTCTCCGCCCTGCTCGACGTCGCCGACCCGATCCCGGGCGCCTTCACTCTCGAGGTGAGCTCGCCCGGCCTCGACCGGCCGCTCGTCAAGCGCGAGGACTACGACCGCTTCCGCGGCCACGAGGCCCGCGTCGAGACGGAAGAGCTGGTGGACGGGCGCAAGCGGTTCGTGGGCGTGATCGAGGGTCTGGAAGGGGACGAGGTCGTCATCCTCGTCGGCAATGGCCAGTGCCGCGTGCCGCTTGACGCCATCAAGCGGGCGAAGCTCGTCGTCACCGACGGGATGCTGGCCAAACGCCGGCCGGGGCGCGGGCGCCGGGCAGAAGGCTAGGGGGTGGAGCGCATGGACACGGGCATCGGGCTTGGCCGGGCCGAACTGCTGCGAGTGGCCGAAGCTGTCGCTCAGGAAAAGGGCATCAGTTCCGACGAGGTCATCGAGGCCATGGAGCAGGCCGTGCAGACGGCCGCGCGCCGCAAGTACGGCCAGGAGCACGAGATCGTCGCGGAGATCGACCGCAGGACGGGCGAGATCCGGATCTACCGCGAGCTCGAGGTCGCCAACGGCGTCGAGGACTACGCCCGGCAGATCGACATCGAGGACGCGCGCGAGCGCAATCCGGCGGCCCAGCCCGGCGATCACATCCTCGATCCGCTGCCGCCCATCGATCTGGGCCGCATTTCCGCGCAGAGCGCCAAGCAGGTGATCGTGCAGCGGGTGCGCGACGCCGAGCGCGAGCGCCAGTACAACGAGTTCAAGGACCGGATCGGCGAGATCATCGTCGGCGAGGTCAAGCGGGTCGAGCATGGCGGCGTGCTGATCGACCTCGGCCGGGCCGAGGCGATCGTCCGGCGCGACGAGCTGATCCCGCGCGAGATCTTCCGCCCCAAGGATCGCATCCGCGCCTATCTCTACGACGTCCGCCACGAGACCCGCGGCCCGCAGATCTTCCTCTCGCGCACGCATCCCCAGTTCATGGCGAAGCTGTTCGAGCAGGAGGTGCCGGAGATCTATGACGGGATCATCGAGATCAAGGCGGTGGCCCGCGACCCGGGCTCGCGCGCCAAGATCGCGGTGATCTCCAAGGATGCCAGCATCGACCCGGTGGGTGCCTGCGTCGGCATGCGCGGCTCGCGCGTGCAGGCGGTGGTTCAGGAGCTGGGCGGCGAGAAGGTCGACATCATCCCCTGGTCGCCCGACCAGGCCACCTTCGTGGTCAACGCGCTGGCGCCGGCCGAGGTCAGCAAGGTGGTGCTCGATCCCGACAACCAGCGCATCGAGGTGGTCGTCCCCGACCACATGCAGCACATCGCCATCGGCCGCCGCGGCCAGAACGTGCGGCTGGCCTCGCAGCTTTCCGGCTGGGATATCGACATCAATTCGGAGAGCGAGGAGAGCGAGCGCCGCCAGCGCGAGTTCCGCGAGCTCACCGCGCTGTTCGTCGAGACCCTGAACGTCGACGAGGTGATCGCCCAGCTGCTCGCCACCGAGGGCTTCTCCTCGGTCGAGGAGGTGGCCTACAGCCCGCTCGAGGAGCTGGCCTCGGTCGAGGGCTTCGACGAGGAGATCGCCGACGCCCTCAAGGAGCGTGCGCAGAGCTGGCTCGAGGAGCGCGCCGAGGAGCTGGCGCAGGAGGCCCGCGATCTGGGCGTCGCCGACGATCTGCTGGCTTTCGAGTCGATCTCCGACGAGACGGTGGTCAAGCTCGGCCGCCAGGGCGTGAAGACCCTCGAGGACTTCGCCGATCTCGCCGGTGACGAGCTGGTCGAGCTGGTGCCCGATGCGGGCATCACCGTCGAGCAGGCCGGCCAGCTCGTCATGGAGGCGCGGATCCTGCTGGGATGGGTGGAAGCCCCGCCCGAGCCCGAGGAGCCCGAGGCCGCCGGGGAGGAGTTCGTCCAGGAGGAGCCCGGCGAGGAGCAGCTCGAGGCGGCGCCGTCCGTCGAGGGCGACCCTGCCGGGGGCGAGGTCGTCGACGAGCAGAACGCCGCCAGGGAGGCGTCGACCCAAGCGTGAGTGCAGAGACCGTCGTCATCGAGGAAGAGCCGCGTCCCGGCCGGGGGCGACGGTGTGTCGCGCGGCGGGTCGCGGCGCCCCGCGAAGGCATGCTGCGCTTCGTCGTGGCGCCCGACGGGCGGCTCGTCTTCGATGCCGAGGAGCGTCTGCCGGGCCGCGGGATCTGGCTGAGCGCCGATCGAGGTGCTATAAGGCAGGCGGTTGCCAAGCAGCTGTTCGCGAAGGCAGCGCGCGCCAGGGTGCAGGTTTCGCCTCGTCTAGCCGACGAGGTGGAGGCTGTCGTGGTGCGCCGCTGCCTCGACTATTTTGGCCTCGCACGTCGGGCCGGCGCCTTCGTTGCCGGGTACGACAAGGTCGATGAATGGTTGCGCCAGGGCAAGGCGGGGTTGCTGGTGACGGCGCAGGATGCTGCGGCCAATCAGCGGGACCGGCTCGTTGCGCTGGCTGCCGGGCGGCCCGTCGTCGACTTGTTCTCGAGAGAGGAGGTCGGTCGGGCAGTCGGGCGCGAGGCGGTGACCTACGCCGCCATGGCGCCCGGGCGTCTGGCTGAAGGGCTGCTGCGGGAAGCCGGGCGGCTCAGGGGGCTGCGCGAGAGCGGCCCGGAAGGTTTCTCGCAGGGTGCGGGCGAGCAGGAAAAGGACGCGATAAAGACATGAGCGACGCGAAGGGGCAGGATCGGAACGCTCGAATCGAGCTTTCCCGGCCTTCTACGCCGCGACTGGAGCTGAAGAAGACCGTCGAAGGCGGCGTCGTGCGGCAGAGCTTCTCGCACGGGCGCAGCAAGTCGGTGGCGGTCGAGGTGAAGCGCTCGCGCGTCGCCGCAAAGCCCAGTGGCCGTACGGCAGGCACGGATACGCCGGCGCAGCAGGGCGGGCGCGGTGGCGCGCCGTTGCCGCAGCAGCGCGGCCAGCAGCAGCAGCAGCGGCGGCCGATGGTGCTCAAGCCGCTGACCGACGAGGAAAAGGCAGTCCGCCTGCGTGCGCTGTCCGAGGCCAAGAAGGCCGAGGACGAGGCCCGCAAGCGCGCCGAGGAAAACGCCCACCGGGCGGCCGAGGAAGCCGCCCGCCGGCGTTCCGAGGAAGAGGCTGCCGTTCAGCGCAAGGTCGAGGAAGAGGCGCGCAAGAAGGCCGAGGACGAGGCTCGTCGCAAGGCCGAGGAGCAGGCACGCCGGCTGCTCGAGGAAGAGGAGCGGCGCCAGCGCAAGGCGCCGGCCGCCGAGGAGGCTGCCGACGCGCCGGCCGAGCTTGCGGCCAAGACCGAGTCGCCCAAGCGGGCGGCCAAGGGTGCGGTCCGCGACAAGCCCGAGACCGAGGAAGAGTCGCCGGCGGCACGGCGTGCCGGCAAGCTGCGCGCCAAGACCGAGAAGCGCGGTAGCCTCAAGCCGGCCGGCCGTGACGACAAGCGCACGCTGCGCGTGTCGATGGACGGCGACGAGGACGAGGGGCGCGTGCGCAGCCTGGCCTCGCTGCGCCGCCAGCAGCAGCGCGAGCGGCGCCAGCAGGAGACGGTGGGCGAGCAGGGCATCCGCGAGGTCGTCCTGCCTGACAACATCACCGTCCAGGAGCTCGCCAACCGCATGGCGGTGCGCGGCGCCGAGGTGGTCAAGACCCTGATGCGCAGCGGCGTCATGGCGACCATCAACCAGGCGATCGACGCGGATACCGCCGAGCTGGTGGTGGCCGAGTTCGGCCAGAAGGTGAAGCGCGTGTCCGACGCCGACGTCGAGGAAGGCATCGAGGGCATCGTCGATCAGGCCGGGGACCTGCGTCCGCGCGCCCCGGTGGTGACCGTCATGGGCCATGTCGACCACGGCAAGACCTCGCTGCTCGACGCCCTGCGCGAGAGCAACGTGGTCAAGGGCGAGGCCGGCGGCATCACCCAGCATATCGGTGCCTACCGGGTCGATATCGGCCACGGCATGCCGGTGGCCTTCATCGACACGCCGGGCCACGCCGCCTTCACCTCGATGCGCGCCCGCGGCGCCTCCGTCACCGACGTCGTGGTGCTGGTGGTGGCTGCCGACGACGGCGTCATGCCGCAGACCGTCGAGGCGATCCGTCATGCCAAGGCGGCCGGCGTGCCGATCGTCGTGGCCATCAACAAGATGGACAAGCCCGAGGCCAATCCGGAGCGGGTCAAGACCGAGCTCCTGAACCACGAGGTGGTGGTCGAGGATTACGGCGGCGAGGTGCTGGCGGTGCCGGTGAGCGCGGTGGCGCGGACCGGGATCGACAAGCTCATCGAGGCGCTGCAGCTCCAGGCCGAGCTCCTCGACCTCAAGGCCAATCCCGAGCGCGACGCCCAGGGCACCATCGTCGAGGCCGAGCTCGATCGCGGCCGCGGCGCGGTGGCGACCGTTCTGGTGCAGAACGGCACCCTCAAGGTCGGCGACATCGTGATCGCCGGCGCCCAGTGGGGCCGGGTACGCGCACTGGTCGACGATCGCGGTGCGCCGGTCGAGCAGGCCGGTCCCTCCACGCCGGTCGAGATCCTCGGTCTCGACGGCGTGCCGGAGCCCGGCGACAAGCTGTGGGTCGTGGACAACGAGAAGCGCGCCCGCGACGTCGCCGAGTACCGCCAGCGCAAGAAGCGCGAGCAGAGCCAGCTCGGTGCGGCGGCGGCCCGCGGCACCACCCTCGAGGACATGTTCAGCCAGCTCAAGGCGGGCGCCCTCAAGGAGCTGCCGGTCGTCATCAAGGCGGACGTGCACGGCTCGCTGGAGGCCATCGTCGCCGGTCTCGACAAGCTCAAGACCGACGAGGTGGGCGTGCGGGTTCTGCATGGCGGCGTCGGTGCCATCACCGAGAGCGACGTCAGCCTGGCGCTGGCCTCGCGCGGCCTGATCATGGGCTTCAACGTCCGTGCCAATGTGCAGGCCCGCGACATGGCCAAGCGCGAAGGGATCGAGATCCGCTACTACTCGATCATCTACGAGATCCTCGACGAGGCGAAGGCCATGCTCTCGGGCATGCTGTCGCCCGAGGCGCGCGAGGTCATCCTCGGCCATGCCGAGATCCGCGAGATCTTCAGCGTGCCCAAGTTCGGCAAGATCGCCGGCTGCCGTGTGCTCGACGGTCTCTTCAAGCGGAATGCCCGGGTCCGCCTGCTGCGCGACGACGTGGTGATCTTCGACGGCCAGCTGGGCTCGCTCCGGCGCTTCAAGGACGATGTCCGCGAGGTGAAGGAGGGCTTCGAGTGCGGCATGTCGATCGAGGGTTACAACGACATCCGCGAGGGTGACGTCATCGAGGCTTACGAGGTCGAGGAGGTGGCGCGCAGCCTCTGAGGCGCGCCACCCCCGCCTCTCACGACAAGGGCACTGCTCCATGGCGCGAGGCTCCAGTGCTAGCGAGCCGTCGCAGCGTCAGCTGAGGGTGGCGGAGCAGATCCGCCACCTGCTCGCCGAGGATCTCATGCGCGGCGAGATCCACGACACCCGGCTCGCCGGCCGCAGTATCACGGTCGGCGAGGTCCGGGTGAGCCGGGACCTTCGGCACGCAACCGTCTTTGCGAGCGAGCTGGGCGGCCGGCTGCAACCGGCCGCCCTTCTCGCGCTCGAGCAGGCGGGGGCGCGGCTGGGCGCCCGGATGGCGCGACGGATGAATCTCAAATACGCCCCGCGGCTGCATTTCGTGGCCGACGACCTGTTCGACGAGGCGGCGCGCATGGAGCGCCTGCTGTCGAACGAGCGCGCGAGGCTGCAGCAGGACGACGACGAGGAAACGGATGGGACGCAGGAGTAAGGGACGGCCCATCAATGGCTGGCTGGTCGTCGACAAGGGGGTGGGGATCACCTCGACCCAGGTCGTCAACCGGGTGAAGTGGCTGACCCAGGCCCAGAAGGTCGGCCATGGCGGCACCCTCGACCCGTTGGCGACCGGCGTGCTGCCGATCGCCATGGGCGAGGCCACCAAGACCGTTGCCTATGTCATGGACGCCCGCAAGGGCTACCGCTTCACCGTTCGGTTCGGCGAATCGCGCGACACCGACGACGCCGAGGGCGAGGTCCTGGCCAGCAGCGAGCTGCGGCCCAGCGACGAGGCCATCGAGGCGGCGCTGGCTCCCTTCCGCGGCGAAATCCAGCAACGCCCGCCGATTTACGCGGCGGTCAAGATCCAGGGCGAGCGGGCCTACGATCTGGCCCGACGCGGCGAGAAGGTGGAGCTCGAGCCGCGGCCGGTCAGGATCGACCGGCTCGACTTCGTGCGGCGGGTCGATGCCGACCATGCCGAGTTCGAGATGGAGTGCGGCAAGGGCACCTATGTCCGGGCGCTCGCCCGCGACCTGGGCGAGGTCCTCGGCTGTCACGCCCATGTGAGCAAATTGCGGAGAACGGCGGTCGGGGGCTTCACCCTCGAGCACGCCGTCTCCCTGAATGCCCTGGAGGGGGTCGTCCAGGAGGACAGCCTTCCCCAGGTGCTCGTCTCGGTGGCGACAGCGCTGGCCGGCATCCCGGCGCTTGCCGTAACCGAACCGCAGGCGCTGCGGCTCCGTGCCGGTCAGCCGATCCGCGTCTCGCCAGGCCTGTTCGGCGGCGAGCAGCCTTCGGCCGGTGGCACCGTGTTGATCACCCAGGGCGGCGATGTCGTCGCCATCGGGCGATTCGACGACGGGGAGGTCAGCCCCCTGCGGGTGTTCAACCTCAAGGGCGGCCACGCCGCCCGGGCTTAGGAGATCCAAGCCGATGTCGATTACCGAAGAGCGCAAGCAGGCGGTGATCAAGGAATACGCCACCAAAGAGGGTGACACGGGTTCGCCCGAGATCCAGGTGGCGATCCTGAGCGAGCGCATCGTGAACCTGACCGAGCATCTCAAGGTGCATCAGAAGGATTTCGCGTCGCGTCGCGGCCTGCTCATGATGGTCGGCCAGCGGCGCCGCTTGCTCGACTATGTGCGCAGCAGGAACGAGGCGCGTTACCAGCAGCTCATCGCCCGTCTGGGCCTGCGTCGCTGAATGGGCGGCCGGCGGGACGGCGGACGGGGCGTCTGCGGCAAGCCGCAGGCGTGCCGCTGCCGTTCCCGCCGGCCCTCCTCCTCGCCCGGGCGACGCACCGCTGCTGCCCCGCGCCGCTGGCGCGGCGCTAGGAAAGGCTGATCAGAATGTTCCAGATCACACGCAAAGAGACAAACTGGGGCGGCAAGCCGCTGGTGCTGGAGACCGGGCGGATCGCCCGGCAGGCCGACGGCGCCGTTCTCGTCACGCTGGGCGAGACGGTCGTGCTGTGCACGGCCACCGCCAGCAAGTCGGTGAAGCCCGGCCAGGACTTCTTCCCGCTGACGGTCAACTACCAGGAGAAGGCGTTCGCGGCGGGCAAGATCCCCGGCGGCTTCTTCAAGCGCGAGGGCCGTCCGAGCGAGAAGGAGACGCTCACCTCGCGGCTCATCGACCGCCCGCTGCGGCCGCTCTTCATCGACGGCTTCAAGAACGACACCCAGGTCATCTGCACCGTCCTCGCCCATGACGGCGAGACCGATCCCGACATCGTGGCGATGATCGGCGCGTCGGCGGCGCTCACCATCAGCGGCCTGCCGTTCCTGGGCCCGATCGGTGCGGCGCGGGTCGGCTACAGCGACGGCCAGTTCCTGCTCAACCCGACCATCGAGCAGCTCAAGGAGAGCGATCTCGACCTGGTCGTGGCGGGCACCCGCGATGCCGTCATGATGGTCGAGTCCGAGGCCAAGGAGCTTCCCGAGGACGTGATGCTCGGGGCCGTGATGTTCGGCCACAAGCAGTTCCAGCCGGTCATCGACCTCATCATCGAGCTCGCCCAGGCTTCCGCCAAGGAGCCCTGGGACATCGAGATCGAGGATCACGACGAGGTCTTCGAGGCTCTCCGCAAGGGTTTCGAGAAGGACCTGCGCGCCGCCTATGCGGAGCCGCAGAAGCAGCTCCGCGTCGAGAAGGTGGCAGCGGTCAAGAAGCGCGCGCTCGAGGCCCACGCCGGCGAGGGGCAGGAGAGCCCGCAGGTCGTGGCCGAGCAGTTCAAGCGGCTCGAGAAGGACATCGTGCGCGGCTCGATCCTCGAGACCGGCCGGCGCATCGACGGGCGCGATCTGCGCACCGTGCGGCCGATCGAGGGCCAGGTGGGCGTGCTGCCCCGCGTGCACGGCTCGGCGCTGTTCACCCGCGGTGAGACCCAGGCGCTGGTCGTGGCCACGCTCGGCACCGGCCAGGACGAGCAGATGATCGACTCGCTCGAGGGCGACAGCCGGCAGCACTTCCTGCTGCACTACAACTTCCCGCCCTACTCGGTGGGCGAGACCGGCCGCATCGGCTCGCCCGGCCGCCGCGAGATCGGCCACGGCAAGCTGGCCTGGCGGGCGACCCGTCCGGTGCTGCCGCCCAAGGACCAGTTCCCCTACACGATCCGCATCGTCTCCGAGGTGACCGAGAGCAACGGCTCCTCCTCGATGGCGACGGTCTGCGGCGCCTCGCTGGCGCTGATGGATGCCGGCGTGCCGCTGCCGCGGCCGGTGGCCGGCATCGCCATGGGCCTGATCAAGGAGAAGGGCCGCTTCGCGGTGCTCTCGGACATTCTCGGCGACGAGGACCATCTGGGCGACATGGACTTCAAGGTCGCCGGCACCGCGCACGGCGTGACCTCGCTGCAGATGGACATCAAGATCGCCGGCATCACCGAGGAGATCATGCATCAGGCCCTGGGCCAGGCCCTCGACGGCCGGATGCACATCCTGGGCGAGATGGCCAAGGCGCTCGGCATGCCGCGTCCCGAGATGCGCGACACCGTTCCGCGGGTCGTCACCATCAACATCCCGCAGGACAAGATCGGCGCGGTCATCGGGCCGGGCGGCAAGATGATCCGCGAGATCACCGAGACCACTGGCAGCAAGATCGACATCGCCGACGACGGCACCGTCAAGGTGGCCTCGGCGGACTCGGCGGCGACCCAGCGCGCGATCGACTGGATCCGCGGCCTGACCGCCACCGCCGAGGTGGGTGCCATCTACACCGGCAAGGTGGTGCGGGTCGTGGACTTCGGTGCCTTCGTCAACTTCCTGGGCAGCCAGGACGGCCTGTGCCACATCAGCGAACTCGCCAACGAGCGCGTCGGCAAGGTCACCGACGTGGTCAACGAGGGCGACACGGTCAAGGTCATGGTTCTCGCCATCGACGACCGCGGCAAGGTCAAGCTGTCGATGCGCTCGGTCGACCAGGCGACCGGCGAGGCGCTCGACGTGCAGCCGCGCGCGCCGCGCGGGGATCATCCGCGTGGCGACGGTCCGCGGGGCGATGGCCCGCGCGGTGACGGTCCGCGGGGCGATGGTCGCAGGCGCCAGCGCGTCTGACGGCCGGCTGGCGGTGGCCGACAGGTGCCGCCGGCATGACGCCGGGGCGGGGCGAGGGGGCACGACCCGCCGCGCCCCCGGCCTCGGGCCACACGGGAGCGGGCCCGATGCCGGATCTTGGGAGGGATGAGATGAGCATTGTTCAGCCTCTGGTAATCTCGGGCAAAGAGGTGTGGCCGCTGGTCGAGGGCGGCAAAGGCGTCGCCGTGTCCAATGGACGCTCGAGCGGCGCCTGGGCCCGGGCCGGGGGCGTGGGCACTTTTTCCGGCGTCAATGCCGACCTGATCGACGACAACGGCGAGTATGTGCCGCTGGTCTATCGCGGTCGCGACCGGATCGAGCGCCACGAGGAGCTGGTCGCCCATTCGATCAAGGCGGGGATCAGCCAGGCCCGCATCGCCCACGAGACGAGCGGCGGCGAAGGCCGTATCCACATGAACGTGCTGTGGGAGATGGGCGGCTGCGAGCGCGTCCTGACCGGCGTGCTCGAGGGTGCGCGCGGCCTGATCCACGGCATCACCTGCGGTGCCGGCATGCCCTACCGGCTCGCCGAGATCTGCTCGGGCTACGGCGTCCACTACTACCCCATCGTCTCCTCCGGCCGCGCCTTCAACGCCCTGTGGCGGCGTGCCTACAACAAGCACGCCGACTGGCTGGGTGCGGTGGTCTACGAGGACCCGTGGCGGGCCGGCGGCCATAACGGTCTCTCCAACAGCGAGGATCCCGAGCACCCCGAGCCGCCGCTGCCGCGCGTTCTCGAGCTCAGGAACACGATGCGCAAGGTCGGGCTCGGCCATGTGCCGATCGTAATGGCCGGCGGCGTCTGGCACCTGTCCGACTGGCAGGACTGGATCGGCAACGAGGAGCTGGGGCCGATCGTCTTCCAGTTCGGCACACGGCCGCTGCTCACCCAGGAAAGCCCGATCCCCGAGAGCTGGAAGAAGCGCCTCACGGAGCTGGCGGCCGGCGACGTGCTGCTGCACCGCTTCAGCCCCACCGGCTTCTACTCCTCGGCAGTCAAGAATAGTTTCCTCGACGAGCTGGTCGCGCGCTCGAAGCGGCAGGTCGAGTTCCGCGAGGAGGCCACCCCGGACGAGGGTTTCGAGGCGTTCTTCGCCTATGGCCGCAGCGGTAACGGCGTCTGGCTGCGCCAGGCCGATTTCGAGCGGGTCCAGGGCTGGGTGGCCGAAGGTCAATCGCAGCCGATGCGCACGCCCGAGTCCACCCTGATCTTCGTCGATCCGGCCCGGGCGCGGGAGATCCGGCGCGACCAGGCCAACTGCATGGGCTGCCTGTCGCACTGCCAGTTCAGCAACTGGAAGGACCGCGACGACCACAGCACCGGCCGGCCCGCCGACCCGCGCTCCTTTTGCATCCAGAAGACCCTGCAGGAGATCGCCCACGGTGAGGGCGACCCGGTCGACAACCAGCTGATGTTCTCGGGCCACAATGTCTACCGGTTCGGCGAGGACCCGTTCTACGCCAACGGCTTCGTGCCTAGCGTCAAGCAGCTCGTGCAGCGCATATTGACGGGACAATGAGCCGCTGGGGGTTGTCGGCGTTGACATAGGGGACCACGTTTGTCCTATATCGGCGCCGTAACCGCAGCGCTGGATGTCATTCGAGGGGTCTGATTGGGAGCGGGATGAGCAGAGTCTATGCAAACTCCCTGCGTCAGCTGAAGGCTGCTGGCCTGCGTCCGACGCGGCAGCGCCTGGCTCTGGCCAAGCTGCTGCTCGAGAACGGGCCTCGGCACCTGACGGCCGAGGAGCTGTTCCAGGAGGCACGGCAGGCGGGCATTCCGGTGTCCCTGGCGACCGTCTACAACACGCTGCACCAGTTCACCGGCGCCGGCCTGCTGATCGAGGTGGTGGTCGGCAGCGGCCAGAGCTATTTCGACACCAACCCGACCTCGCACTGGCACTATTTCGACAAGTCCACCGGCGAGATTGTCGACGTGCCCGAGCAGGCGATCGAGTTCGCGAAGCTGCCCGATCCGCCGCCGGGCAAGGTCATCGAGCGTATCGACGTGGTGGTGCGCATCCGTGACGCCGACGGCGTCAGGCGGCGTGGAAGCAGTGACGAGAGTGGGGGCAGCGACCCGGACTGAGCGCCCAGCTGCTCGCGTGACCGACGAAAAAGGGCCGCCTCGCGCGGCCCTTTCGCTTTTCGCGGGCGGCCGCTCTCAACGCCGCATCTCGTCCGGCAGGATGCCATAGAGCGCCGTGCGCTCGAGCCACCCGCGCTGCCCCTCGATCTCCACGAAGCACCAGCCTTCCGAGCAGTCGAGCAGGCCGCCCACCACACCTGGCTCGGCGCGCAGCAGCAGCCGCGCATCGGCGGCAGGGGCGCGGCGCAGGCCGAGCAGCTCGGCGCCGGTCAGCAGCACCGTGCGGCGGCGGCTCAAGAGGCTGCCATGAACCCAGCCTTCCTCGCCGTCCAGGTCGCGGATCTTCCGCCAGGTGTCGAACTCGTCGACAATCTGCACCGGCAGGCCGCGCCGCGCATAGACCCACTTGAGCGGGTACTGCTTGCCTGGCCCGGTGCGGATGTTGATGGGCTCGGCGGCCAGCGACACGAAGCGCGGCAGCGGCAGGCCGGAGGGTCCTAGCTCGGGGCTGGCGGCCAGCGCCGGCAGGCCGGCCAGCGGCAGGGCGAGGGCGAGCGCGCACGAGGCGCGCCGGAGGATGTCGAGCAATCGGCGCATGCATATCGATCGTTGCGAGGACACGCCCCTTGGGTAGCGGGCGGGCCGGGCGCGAGGCAAGGGGAATGCGCCCGAGACTAGGAGAGCCGGCAGGTCTCTGCTAGGGCTTTGGTCTGCAGGAGGGCCGATTGACGGCCATTGCCGAGGAGGGTGCCGCATGCCGCGTATCAGGCCGCTCGTGATCGTCACGCGCCGGCTTCCGGAGGTCGTCGAGACCCGGATGATGGAGCTGTTCGACGCGCGCCTGAACGTCAACGACGCGCCTTTGGGCAAGGCAGAGCTGATCGAGGCCGCGAAGACCGCCGAGGTGCTGGTGCCGACCGTCACCGACCGGATCGATGCGTCGGTCCTGGCCCATGCCGGGCCGCGCCTCAAGCTGATCGCCAACTACGGCACCGGCGTCGACAATATCGACGTCGAGGCGGCCTACAAGCGAGGTATCACGGTCACCAACACGCCGGGCGTGCTGACCGAGGACACCGCCGACATGACCATGGCGCTGGTCCTCGCGGTCTCGCGCCGGCTGTGCGAGGGCGAGCGGCTGGCGCGCTCGGGGGAGTGGTCCGGGTGGGGCCCGACCTCGATGCTCGGGCGGCGCATCGGCGGCAAGCGGCTGGGCATCGTCGGCATGGGGCGGATCGGCACCGCGCTCGCCCGCCGGGCCCGCGGCTTCGGCCTGTCGGTGCACTATCACAACCGGCACCGGGTCCACGAGAGCGTGGAGAACGAGCTCGAGGCCACCTACTGGGACAGCCTCGACCAGATGCTGGCCCGGGTCGACATCATCAGCGTCAACTGCCCGCACACACCCGCGACCTTCCATCTGCTCTCGGCCCGGCGGCTCAAGCTGCTCCAGCCCCACGCCTACATCGTCAACACCAGCCGCGGCGAGGTGATCGACGAGATGGCGCTCACCCGCATGCTGCGCAACAAGGAGATCGCCGGCGCGGGGCTCGACGTGTTCGAGCACGAGCCGGCCATCAACCCCAAGCTCCAGCAGCTCGACAACGTGGTGCTGCTGCCGCACATGGGCTCGGCCACCATCGAGGGCCGCATCGACATGGGCGAGAAGGTCATCATCAACATCAAGACCTTCGTCGACGGTCACCGCCCGCCCGACCGCGTCCTGCCCAGCATGGTCTGACGCGCGAGCGGTATCGAACCGTTTCCCGGAGTGGCCCTTTCCGGCCGCCCGCCGAGGCTGCAGGGATCGTCCCTGCAACCCGTGCGAAGGAAGGGGAGGGCCGCGGATGGACCAGCGGATCGAGATCGTGGCGCCGGGCGAGGCGGACAAGGCGGGCTGGCGGCGCCTCTATGACGGCTATGCCACCTTCTACCGGCGCGAGATGACGGACACGATCGCGGGCGCCGTGTGGACCTGGCTGCAGGACCCGGCGCACGAGCTCGAGGGGGCGCTGGCGCTCCAGGACGGCGTGCCGGTGGGCCTTGCCCACTACCGCCGCATGCCGAGCCCGCTGCGCGGCGCCGATATCGGCTTTTTGGACGATCTCTTCGTCGATCCATCGGCCCGTGGCGGCAAGGTCGGCGAGCTGCTGATCGACCATGTGGCGAAGGTGGCGCGCGAGCGCGGCTGGGGCGCGGTGCGCTGGATCACCGCCGACGACAATTATCGTGCGCGCAGCCTCTACGACCGGCTGGCGAAGAAGACCAGCTGGAACCTCTACGAGCTGACCCCCTGAATGCGCGCCATGCCCCGCCTGAGGCGGGCCGCCGGAGCTGATGCGGGGACGCTCCTGCTGCTCCTGGGCATCGGCCTGTTCTGGGGGCTCAACTGGCCGGCGGTGCGGATCGGTCTTACCGAGCTGCAGCCCTTCACCCTGCGCAGCGTCGGGTTCGTCGCCGGCGGCGGCATTCTGGCGCTGATCGCGAGGCTGCGTGGCGAGGCGCTCATGCCGCGCCGCGAGGAGCTGCCGCGGCTGGTACTGGCCGGCCTGCTGTCGGTGATGGGCTTCAACGTGCTGACCGCCTTCGGCCAGCTCGCCACCGAGACCTCGCGGGCGGCGATCCTCGCCTTCACCATGCCCCTTTGGGCCACGCTGATGGCGACGGCCATGGGCGAGCGGCTGACGGGCGAGCGGATCGTCGCACTGCTGGCGGGCATGGCGGGGCTCATGCTGCTGCTGGGTCCCGACCTCCTCGTTGCCGGCGGCTCGCCGCTCGGCAGCCTTCTGGTGCTGGGCGCGGCGGTCTCCTGGGCGGCCGGCACGCTCGTCCTCAAGAGCCGCACCTGGTCGCTCGGGCCCGTGGCACTCGCCGCCTGGCTGATCGGTGTCTCGACCCCGCCGGTGCTGCTGGGCTCGGCCCTGCTCGAGCAGCCCTGGCAGCTCGGCTGGCCGAGCCCGCCGGTGGTCGGCGCCATGCTCTACCACATCGCCCTGCCCATGGTGTTCTGCCATGCCGCCTGGGTGACCCTGGTGGGCCGGCTGCCCGCACCCGTCGCCGCCATCGGCACGCTCCTCATCCCCGTGGTGGGCGTGATCTCGGCAGTGCTGCTGCTGGGCGAGCCGCTCGGGGCCCGCAAGCTCGCCGCCCTCCTGCTGGTGACGGGCGCGGTGGCCACCGTGCTGGTCGGCCCGGCCCTGCGCCGGGGCCCGGGATCCTAGAACGGCGCGCTTCTTCTTCCCTCGGCCCGGCCATCTCATGCTAGAATACCGGGTCCTGTCGGACGGGGCTGCCGAGGGAGCTGCGCGATGGACGCCGTCGACCTGCCGGTTCTGCCGGCAATCGCCTCACCCCCGGAAGCGCTGGCGGCCATGCGGCAGCGGCGCCGCTCGGCGGTGCTGGTTGATGGCGGCGAGAGCTTCGGCGTTCTCGACCTCGAGGAGACGCTGCGCGGCATCCGGGGCGGCGTTTCGCGGATCGGCATGCTCGATGTCGCCCGCGACGTGCTGGTCGTTCACCCGCGGGCGATCCTCGACGCCGCTGCCAACCTGTTGCGCCCGGCGCTCTCCAAGACGGCCTTCGAGACGATCCTGGCCGATGCCGGCGCGCGTTTCGGCCTGCTGAGCATCCTGCCGCGCAGCGATGTGGCGTTCCTGCTGACCCGCAGCGAGAAAGACAGCCTCTCGCGCGGCGCTGCCCCGACCACCTGCTGGTGCTCGCGGCGCGACGATCATGTCTTCGGCCGCGACGAGGTGAGTCCCGGCCAGAGCTGTCCCGACTGCGTGGTGGAGATCGGCACGATCTCCTGCGATGACGCCGGGTGCGGCTGACCGCCCGTGCTCGGCACCGCCATCCAGCATGTCGAGGCCCTGTTCTCGCGCCGCTTCCTCCTGGCCGGGTTCTTTCCCTGGCTGCTCTTCGGCGCCGCCAACGTCCTGGTCTACGATCTGGCATGGCGCCCGGCACCGGTGCTGCTGCCCGCCTGGCTCGCCGCCCCGGCCGGCACCCAGGCGGTGGTGCTGGCGGCGGTGCTCGTGGCGACCGCCGCCGTGGCGTTCGTGACCGCACCGCTTTTGCCGCTGCTGCGGGCGGTGCTGGAAGGGCGGGTGCGGCGCCGTGGCCGGGCGGGGCGGCTCCTGGAAGCGCTGCGGGTGGAGCGCCGCCACGACCTTCAAAACGTCGAGAAGGAGCTGCGGCAGCTGCGCCGTGCCTGCCTCGCGCTGCCGGGCCGGCACGAGGCGGCTTTGGCCCGGCTGCGCGCGGCGGCGGAGGCCGGTGCTGGCTCCGGCCGCGAGCATCCGGCCAGCCTCGCCGAGGCGCAGGCGGCCGTCGAGGCGATGTGGGCCGGCGGCAGCGATGCCGAGCGCCTGCTCGAGGAGGCGGTCGGCAAGGCCGAGCGGGCCGCGTGGCGCAACGATGCCCGCGCGAGTCCGACGCTCGAGGATCTCTTCGGTGAGTTCCGGCGGGCCTCCCTGTCGCTGGGCCACTGGGCCGAGCGCGAGCTGGTGCTGCGCTACGACCAGCGCCAGACCTTCTTTGCCCAAAACGACCTCGCCGCCACGCGCATCGGCAACATCGCCGCCGCGACCCGCGCCTATGCACTGCTGCGCTACAACATCTCCCTCGACTTCTTCTGGCCGCGGCTGCGCACCATCATCAGCGGCCACGAGGCCATCAGTGAGGCCCTGGACCAGGCCGAGACCCATCTGAGCTTTCTGGTCCTCACCTTCTTCCTGATCCTGGTCTTCGCCATCGTCTGGAGCGTCGTGCCGGTGCTCGCGCTCGGGCCGCTGCCGCTGTTTGTGGGCGTGGCGGTGGCCGGGCCGGCGGCGGCGTGGTGCTGGCTGGCGCTGGTGGCCCAGGCGGAGGTGGCGCTGGGCCAGCTGGTGCGCTCGGCACTCGACCTCCATCGCCACGAGCTCCTGCAGGCGCTGCGGGTGGGCGTGCCGCGGCGGCACGAGGACGAGCGCCGGCTCTGGGGAATCCTGCGCGAGGCGCTTGCGCACGGCGAGCGCGATCTTCCCGTGTTGCGCCGGCCGGTGGGCTCATGAGGCCCCTGCGCCGCCGCCTTCTCGTGTCGTGGCTGCTGCTGGTGGCTGCCGGCGGCGTCGTGATCCTCCTCGCACCCCACGGGCCGGTGCGGCACTGGGCGGCGCGCACCGCGCTGCCGCCGCATCACCGCCTGACGCAGGCAGACCTGGCGGCGCCGCCAGGCCGCAGTGATCGGCTCCTGCCGGACAAGGGCGGCCTGCTCGGCCATTACACGGCGCAGGCGGTGGCAGCGGGTCAGGCGCTCCCGCCGGACGACGTCGCCACCCTTCCGGATCTCGCGGCCCTGCCGCCGCGCCTGCTGGCGCTTCTTGCCGCGGAGCGCAGGCTGGTCGACGAGGGCGCGCTCAATGCCGATACCGAGGTGGCGCTGTGCCACGGCACGAAGGCGCTGCCGGCGGCGGGGCGCGTGACCGCCGTGCTGTGCGCGAGGGCGGAGCGATGCGCCGCCCTGGTGACGCTCGCGCCGGCCAATGTGCGCTGGCTCGCCGACGCCGGCGGCGACGGCGCGAGCCTCGAGCTCAACGCGGAGCCGGGCCTGCGCTGCCGCGTCGACCTGCCGCCGCCGGGCGCGCTGCGCGATCGCTAGCACGCATCCCCGCCAGCCTCGGCTCCACGCAGCACCGAGGCAAGCGAGAGATAGAAGCTTCATGGCTTGTGTGCCTGGCGCGGGGGCGATCGGCGAAAAGCAGAGACCCGGCCGCGCGCAGCGCCTTGCGCGCCTCTGTCGCCACGGCCGTGCGCCGCGCCCTGACATTCCAGCCCCGCCGTGGCGGTGTGGGCAGGTCTGGAGCCTCTCTAGTCGAGACTTGCCAGCAGCGAGGCGAGGAGGGCGGTGCGGCGCGGCAGCTCGCTCACGATGATGTGCTCGCCGAAGGTGTGCAGACCGGCGCCGACGACGCCCAGGCCGTCGAGCGTGGGGATGCCGATCGCACCGGTGAAGTTGCCGTCGCTGCCGCCGCCGAACTGGCCGTGCTCGAGCTCGAGGTCCATCTGCGCGGCGAAACCCCGGGCCTTCTCGTAGAGCGCCATGGTTCCGGGGCTCGCTTCGAAGAGCGGGCGGACCGGCCCGGAGGTCACCTCGACGCGCACCCCGTCGCGCTCGCCCTCGAGCCCCGCCATACGCTGCCGGATCTCGGCGAAGGCGGCCTCGTCGGGGGCGACGCACAGCACCTGCGCCCGGCACTCGATGGCGATCACGTTGACGAAGATGCCGCCGCCGACGATGCCGACCCGGTAGGTGATGCCGCGCTCCGGCCGCGAACCCGCCTCGATCTCCTCGATCAGCCGGGCCATCACGCGGATGGCACTCTTGCCCTCGGGGCTGGGCGTGCCGGCGTGGGCCGGCCTGCCGTGGGTGGTGACCCAGAACCGCAAGATCGCATGCCGGCCGGTTACGCAGCTCGTCCCGTGGGTCGGCTCCGGCACCAGCACGAGCTTGTGCCGGAGCGCCTCTTCCTCGATGAGCGCGCGGCTGGACGGGCTGCCGACCTCCTCGTCGGGGATCAGCATGAAGGTGACGGGCAAGGGCGTGCGCCCCATCTGGCGGCGGACCTCGCGCAGCGCCACGAGGGCCGCCCAGGTGCCGCCCTTCATGTCCATGATGCCGGGCCCGTAGGCGCGGTCGCCCTCGCGGCGGATCCGCAGCTTCCCCTCGATCGTGCCCAGCGGATGGACGGTATCGAGATGAGCGAGGACGAGAATGCCCGGCCCTTCGCTCTGCCCGTCGAGATGCGCCTTCACCACGTCGCCATAGCCGGGCTGACCGGCGATGCGCTCGATTCGCGCGCCGAGGCCGGCGAGGTCGGCGGCGGCCACGTCCATCATCCGGTTGACCGCGTCGGGCGCGATGGTCGGGCTCTCGATGCGCACCCAGCGCAGCAGGCCGTCGAGTATCTCCTCCGCATCGAAGCGGCTGGGCGCGAACATCATGAAGCGGCCTCCCCGGAAACGTCGCTGGTCTTCTGCTCCGTCATCCTTCCTGTCGGGAGGCGGTGCCGCAAGCGCGCACCGCGCAGGCGAGCGATGCCGTTAGCGCGCAGGTCGCATAATTTCCGTCCAAGGCGACCAAGATACTTGGCGTTGCAACTATTGGTCCAAGTAAAGCGCCGTTTCGTCTGTTCGTGAAGGCGCTTCTCCACGCTTCGCTGTTGCCAGACGGCAGTCCCATGCTAATGCATGATACCAAGGAACGAAGTGCATGGGAGGCTGGAATGACGGACTTCATCAGGCCCGCATCGACTCCGGGCGCCAATCGTCGGCGGTTTCTCAAGGGTGGTGCCATGGTCGCGGCGGCCGGCGCCGCGACGGTCGCCATGCCGAACGTAAGCCGCGCCGAGACCACCGTGCTCAAGATGCAGGGGGCGTGGGGGGCCAAGGACATCTTCAACGACATGGCGATGGAATATGTCGACCGCGTCAACAAGATGGCCGGCAACCGCCTCAAGATCGAGTACCTGATCGCCGGCGCGGTGGTGAAGCCGTTCAGCCTGCAGGACGCGGTGCACGAGGGCATCCTCGATGCCGGCCACCACGTCTCGGCCTACTGGTACGGCAAGCACAAGGCCGCCTCGTTCTTCGGCACCAGCCCGTGCTGGGGCTGGACCGCCCACCAGGGCCTGGGCTGGATCCAGGCCGGCGGCGGCAAGGATCTCTACAAGGAGCTGATCCAGGACATTCTCGGGCTCAACATCGTCGGGTTCTTCGCGATGCCGATGCCGACCCAGCCGCTCGGCTGGTTCAAGAACAAGCCCGAGACGCCTGCCGACCTGCAGGGCCTCAAGTACCGCACCGTCGGTCTCGCCGCCGACGTCATGCAGTCCATGGGCATGGCGGTGGCCCAGCTGCCGGGCGGCGAGATCCTGCCCGCCATGGAGCGCGGCGTCATCGATGCATTCGAGTACAACAATCCCACCTCGGACCGTCGCTTCGGCGCCCAGGACGTCTCCAAGACCTACATGATGAGCAGCTACCACCAGGCGACCGAGTATTTCGAGATCATCTTCAACAAGGACAAGTTCGAATCGCTTCCCGCCGAGCACCAGGCGATCATCGAGCATGGAGCCGAGGCCGCCAGCACCGCGAACTTCGCGCTGGCGCTCGACAACTACTCCAAGGACCTCGAGGCACTGCGGGACAAGGACGGGGTCAAGGTCTACCGCACCTCGCAGGCGATCCTCGACGCCGAGCTCAAGGCCTGGGACAAGGTCATGGAGGGGCTCATGAGCGACCCCTACATCCAAAAGGTGGTCGAGAGCCAGAAGGCGTGGGCCAAGCGGGTGGCCTATTACGAGCTCTTCAACGCCGCCGACTACAAGCTCGCCTACGAGCATTATTTCGGTAAGCTCGAGGGCCTTTGAGCCCTGCGGCCGAGCCGGCACTGTCGGTGGCGGGGCGGCGCGCCGGCGCCGCCCCGCTCGTGATTGAAGCCCACGAGCGCAGGAGGCCGAGGTGTCAGGTTTCGTCCGTTTCGTCGACCGCCTCAACCTGTGGGTTGGCCACAGTTTCGCCTGGACCATCCTCATCCTCACCTTCGCGGTGAGCTACGAGGTGTTCGTGCGCTACGCGCTGCGCGCGCCCACCAGCTGGTCCTACGACATCAGCTACATGATGTACGGCGCGCTGTTCTTGATGGCAGGGGCCTACACGCTCTCGCGCAACGGCCATGTCCGCGGCGACTTTCTCTACCGGCTGTGGCCACCGCGGGTGCAGGCGGCGGTCGACTTCGTCCTCTACATCTTCTTCCTGCTGCCGGGCTGCGCCGCCCTGTTCTATTCCGGCTGGAGCTTCGCCGCGCAGTCGTGGCGCTATGGCGAGGTCAGCATCTTCAGCCCGGCCGGCCTGCCGATCTACCCGATGAAGACGCTGATCCCGATTGCCGGGCTGCTGCTGGTGCTCCAGGGGCTGGCGGAGATGGCACGCTGCGTCGAGTGCATGCGGACCGGACAGTGGCCGCGCCGCCTGCATGACGTCGAGGAGCTGGAGACCGCGGTGCTCCATCATGTCGAGCACGAGACGCGCGCCGGCGGAGAGCCACGATGACCGACCCGCAGCTCGCCGTCTTCATGATGGGCCTGTTCATCGCCGTGATCTTCCTCGGCTTTCCCATCGCCTTCACGCTGCTCGCCCTCTCCGTGTTCTTCGGCTTCTACGCCATGGACGTGCGGATCTTCAGCCTGCTCGTCCAGAACACCTACGACATCATGGCCAACGACGTGCTGACCGCCGTGCCGCTCTTCTTGTTCATGGGCTACGTGGTCGAGCGCTCCAACATCCTCGACCGGCTGTTCCACTCGATCCAGCTCGCGGCGCGCAACGTGCCGGCCTCGCTGGCGGTGGCCTCGCTGATCACCTGCGCGCTCTTCGCCACCGCCACCGGCATCGTCGGCGCGGTGGTGACGCTCATGGGCCTGCTGGCCTTCCCGGCGATGCTCAAGGCTGGCTACGACACGCGGCTCGCCGCGGGCGTGATCTGCGCCGGCGGCACGCTGGGCATCCTCATCCCGCCCTCGATCATGCTGATCGTGTTTGCCGCCGCGGCAGGCGTGTCGGTGGTCAAGCTCTACGCCGCGGCGATGTTCCCGGGCTTTTTGCTGGCCGGGCTTTACCTCGTCTATGTGCTCGGCCGCGGGATGTTGAGCCCCCATCTGGCGCCCAAGCTGCCGCGCGATGAGACCGACGTGTCGTTCGGCGTGCTGCTCTGGGCGCTGGCGACCTCGTTCCTGCCGCTGGCGGTGCTGATCTTCGCGGTGCTGGGCGCCATCCTCTTCGGTCTCGCCACGCCCACCGAGGCCGCCGCGGTCGGTGCGCTCGGCTCGCTGGTCCTGGCGGCCCTCTACCGGGCACTCACCTGGACGCGCCTGAAGGAGGCGGTGTTCCTCACCGCGCGCACCTCGGCCATGGTGTGCTTCCTGTTTATCGGCTCGTGGAACTTCTCGAGCGTCTTCTCCTATCTCGGCGGCGAGCGGGTGGTGGCGGAGTTCGTGCTGGGGTTGGAACTCACCCCGATCACCTTCCTGCTGCTCACCCAGTTCATCATCTTCCTGCTGGGCTGGCCGCTGGAATGGACCGAGATCATCATCATCTTCGTGCCGATCTTCCTGCCGCTGCTCGATCACTTCGGCGTCGACCCGATCTTCTTCGGCGTTCTCGTGGCGCTCAACCTGCAGACCTCGTTCCTCACCCCGCCCATGGCCATGTCGGCCTACTATCTCAAGGGGATAGCGCCGCCCCAGGTGCAGCTGACGCAGATCTTCGCCGGTTGCATGCCGTTCCTCACCATGGTCTTTCTGTCGATGGCTATCGTCTACGTGTTCCCCGGCATCGCCACCTGGCTGCCGGAGGTGATCTACCGCTGATGGGGGAGAGCTCATGACCGGAGAAGAGCGCAGGCAGGATCCGGGCGCCGCCGTCATGGCGCGGGATCTTCGCGAGGGACGGGTCAGCGCCCGCGAGCTGGTCGAGGCCTACCTCGCGAGGATCGCCGCCGACGAGCCGCGCCTGCACTGCTTTGCCCATCTCGATCCGGCCCATGCCCGCGCCCAGGCCGAGCTCGCCGACGCCGCCAGGCAGGCGGGGCGGCCGCTCGGTCCCCTGCACGGCGTGCCCGTCGGCATCAAGGACATTTTCGACACAGCCGACTACCCGACCGAGCACGGCTCGCCGATCATGGCCGGGCGGCGGCCGCGCGAGGATTCGGCGGTGGCCGCACGGCTCCGGGCCGCCGGCGCGATCGTGCTGGGCAAGACGGTCACCACCGAGTTCGCCACCTTCGCGCCCGGTCCGACCCGTAATCCGCACGATCCTGCGCGCACGCCCGGCGGCTCGGCAGCGGCGGTCGCGGCCGGCATGATGCCGCTCGCCGTCGGCAGCCAGACCAACGGCTCGGTGATCCGCCCGGCCTCGTTCTGCGGGGTCTACGGTCTCAAGCCCACTCACGGGCTGATCTCGCGGCGCGGCTGCCTCCTCCAGTCGCCGACCCTCGATCATGTGGGGGTGTTCGCCCGCTGCCTCGAGGACGCGGCCCTTCTGGTCGATGTGCTGGCAGGCCACGATCCGGCCGACCGGGCGACCCGCCCGAGCGCCAGCTCCGGCCTTGCCCGTGGCCTGCACACCGGGCCGAGCCTGCCGCCGCGCCTGGCCTTCGTGCAGGGGCCGGCCTGGGAGGAGGCGGAGCCCGCCACCCGCGAGGCCTTCAGGGAACTGGCCCAGCATCTCGGCGACCGGCTGGTGGCGATCGACCTGCCCGAGCCCTTCGCCGAGGCCAACAAGGTGCACCGCACCGTGTGGACCGCCGAGCTGGCGCACCATCTTGGGCCGGACCTGGCGCGGGCGCCCGAGCTGGTGAGCCCGCAGCTCACCGAGCTGCTCGAGGACGGGCGGCGTGTCCTGGCGCTCGACTACCAGGGGGCGCTGGCGATGCGCGATCTCTACAATCGCGCCCTCGACGAGGTCTTTCACGAGTTCGACGCGCTGCTCACGCCGGCGGCACCGGGCGAGGCGCCGCAGGGGCTGGAGAGCACCGGCAGCCCGGCCTTCTGCTCGCTCTGGACGCTGTGCGGCACGCCCGCGGTCAGCCTGCCGATCCTCGAGGGGCCGGCCGGGATGCCGCTGGGCTGTCAGCTGGTGGCAGCACGCGGGGACGATCTGCGGCTGCTGCGGGTCGCCGACTGGCTGGTCGGCATGGTCAGCGAGGCGGCGGGGGAGGGGCGATGAACATCACGGGCCGGCTCGGCAGCCTCTTGGGGCTGCTGCTCCTCGCAGGCTTCGTCGCGCTGATCCTGGTGAAGGTGCCCGAGCTGCCGCTGATCGTCATCTGCGGAGCAGTGCTGGTAATGGTCGCCTGGCACGCCATCGAGGAGGAGTGGCTGGGCGACCGCCGAGACTGACGGCCGCCCGGCCTGGCTGAGCCCTAAAGAGCGGGCTCGTAGCGGTAGCCGGCTGCCTCGAGGGCGCCGGTGAGCTCGGTGGTCTCGGCCTCCTCGAGCGGCATCAGCGGCGGGCGCACCACCGCCCACTGCGGATCCTTGCGGCCCGCCGCAATCACCGCCTTGAGGCCCGGCATCAGCGGGAAGCGCTGCACCGCGACGCGCACGGCCGTGACCAGCTCCATGCCGGCCTCGGCGGCGGCCATGTCGCCCTTCTCGAAGGCGTCGAACACCTTGCGGCTGGCCTCGCAATTGAGGTTCGCGGCAGCCGAGATGGTGCCGGCCCCGCCCGCCTTGAGCACCTCCAGCAGATGCTGGTCGGAACCGGCGAAGACGGCCAGCTGCGGGAAGGTCCGGATCAGGCCCAGCGTGTGCTCGAGGTTGCCCGAGCTGTCCTTGATGCCCTTGACGGTCTTCGGGTAGGCGGCCAGCAGCTTCTCGAGGACGCCGTGGGTGATCGGCACCTGCGAGACCTGGGGGAAGTGGTAGAGGAAGAGCTCGAGCCGCTCGTCGGCGACCTTGTCGATCACCTCGGCGAAGGCGCGGAACAGGCCCTCGTCCTTGTTGTTCTTGTAGAAGAACGGCGGCAGCGCCAGCACCCGCGTGACGCCGTGGGCCAGCGCATGCCGGACCAGCGCCACCGTGTCGGAAACCGCGCAGCAGCCGACGCCGAGGATCACCTTCTCGGCCGGGACGCCGCCCGCGAGGAAGGCCTCGAGGGCCTCCTGCCGCTCGGCCACCGAGAAGGCCTGCGTCTCGCTGGTGGTGCCGAAGATGCCGAGGCCATGGCAGCCCTTGGCGAGAAGCCAGCGCGCGTGCGCCAGATAGCGCTCGACGCTGATCCGGCCCGCCTCGTCGACCGGGGTCACGACCGCGGCATAGATGCCGCGCGCGGCATGATCGCTCATCAAGTAGCCTCCTCGCGAGATGGTAGCATGATCGGGGCCGTCGCCGGCCGGCGCCGCAACCTCATCCACAAGCCCGGCGTGCGCAAGCCCGAAACCATGACGACAGGGATGCGCGCGGCCCGGGCGCGGCCGACGACCCTTTGCGACGCCGGTGCGTGGCCGTGGCGCCGTGCGAGGCGCCGCGCATGGGTTGATGTCGATCAAACGGGGCCTGCGCTAAACCTGCCAGTCTCCAGGCCTGCCTTCCCGGCCGGACGGGATGTGCGTTGTTGCCCTGGCGGTGCCTCTCGATGACACGATCGATCCGCGATCTTCTCACGCCGAGCCGCCTGCTGCTCGGCGTTGCGGCGGGCAGTTTCGCCGCCGGCCTCGGCGCCTGGCTGGCGGCCGAGCCTGCCTTGGCGGACTGGCTGTGGACTGCCGGCATCGTGCCGGTGCTGGCCTCGCTGGTGGTCGCGGTGGTGCGCGACCTGCTGCGCGGCGAGACGGGGGTCGATCTCATCGCCGCGCTCTCGATGGCCGGCGCCCTGCTTCTCGGCGAGCATCTGGCGGGCATCGTCGTGGCGTTGATGTATGCCGGCGGCACGGTGCTCGAGGAATATGCCCAGCGCCGCGCCCGGCAGGAGCTCACCGCGCTTCTCGGGCGCGCCCCGCGGCTCGCCTGGCGGGAGCGGGAAGGGGGGCTCGAGGAGGTGCCGGTCGAGGCGGTGCGGGTCGGCGACCGGCTGGTGGTGCGCAGCGGCGGCATGGTTCCGGTCGACGGGCTGCTGCTCGACGAGGCGGCGCTGCTCGACGAGGCGGCCCTGACCGGCGAGCCGCTGCCGGTGCGCCACGGCACCGGCGCCCGCCTGCGCAGCGGCAGCCTGAACGCCGGCCAGCCCTTCCGCATCGCGGCCACCGCCACCGCCGCTGCCAGCACCTATGCCGGGATCGTCCGGCTGGTCGAGGCGGCCCAGGCCGGCAAGGCGCCGTTCATGCGGCTGGCCGACCGATACGCCCTCCTGTTCCTGCCGGCCACGCTGCTGCTGGCCGGCGCTGCCTGGCTGCTCTCCGGCGATCCGACGCGGGCCCTAGCGGTGCTGGTGGTGGCGACACCCTGCCCGCTGATCCTGGCGGCCCCGGTGGCGATCGTGGCGGGGGTCTCGGCCGCCGCGCGCCGCGGCATCCTGGTCAAGGGCGGCGGGCCGCTCGAGGCGCTGGCCGGGGTGCGCACCCTGATCTTCGACAAGACCGGCACGCTCACCACCGGCAGGGCCCGCCTGCTGCGCATCGAAAGGCGCGAGGGGCCGGAGCAGGAGGAGCTGCTGCGGCTGGCCGCCTCGCTCGACCAGTTCTCCGGCCATCCCATGGCGGCGGCGATCCTCGACGCGGCGCGGGAGCGCGGACTGAGGCTCTCCTCGGCCGAGGCGGTGCAGGAGGCGCCGGGCGCCGGCATTGCCGGGCGGATCGAGGGAAGGGAGGTGCGCCTGGGCGGGCTCGCCCTCGTTGCCGCCGACGCGGCGCCGCCCTGGGCGACGGCGTTGGCGCGGCGCGCCGATCGCGAGGGGCACTCGGCAGTGTTCCTCGCCATCGATGGCGTGCTCGCCGGCGCCCTCGTGATGGCCGATCAGATCCGCATGGAAAGCCCGCGTGCGCTCAGGGCGCTGCGGCGTGCGGGGATCGGGCGGATCGTCATGCTCAGCGGGGACCGCCGGGACGTCGCGGAGGCGGTGGCGGCGGCGCTCGGCGTCGACACGGTGCTGGCCGAGCGCAGCCCCGAGGACAAGATCGACGCGGTGCGTGCCGAGCGCGCCGAGGCGCCGACCGTCATGGTGGGCGACGGCGTCAACGACGCGCCGGCCCTGGCCGCCGCCGATGTCGGTGTGGCCATGGGGGTGCGCGGTGCGGCCGCGGCCAGCGAGGCCGCCGACATGGTGCTTTTGGTGGACCGGCTCGACCGGCTGGGCGAGGCCATCGCCATCGCCCGGCGCACGCGGCGGATCGCGCTGCAGAGCGTGCTGGCGGGGATGGCCCTCTCGGGCGTCGGCATGATCGCGGCGGCGCTGGGTTGGCTGCCGCCGGTGGCCGGCGCGCTGGCGCAGGAGGCCATCGACGTGGCGGTGATCCTCAACGCCCTCCGCGCCCTCGTCGACGGGCGCGGGCGGGTGGCGCTGCTGCCACCGGCCCGGGTGCGCGAGCTGGAGGCCGAGCATGTGGCGCTGGCCCCGCTGCTCGACCGGATGCGGCGCACCGCCGACCGGCTGGGCGAGGGCGACGGGGCGGCGCTGGCAGGCGAGCTCGCGGCGCTCGAGCGGGCCCTGCGCGAGCAGGTGCTGCCGCACGAGCGGGACGACGAGACACGCCTTCACCCCCGCCTCGCCGGGCTGCTGGGCGGCCGCGATCCGATGGCGGCGATCAGCCGGACGCATCGCGAGATCGTCCATCTGGCGCGGCGCTTCCACCGGCTGGCCGGCGATGCGGCTGACGGCGAGGGGGCCGAGAACCTCATAGAGCTGCGCCGCACGCTCTACGCGCTCGAGGCCATCCTGCGGCTGCACTTCGCCCAGGAGGACGAGATCTACGACAGCATCGCCGGCGAGGCGGGCGGCGGCCGGCGCCTGGCGGGCGGTTCAGCGCCCGGCGCGGGCGAGCAGGCCGCCACGGCCGCGCCGGGCGGCCCCCAGCGCCGCGAAGGTCGGCCGCTCGCGTAGCAGCGCGTCCATCCGCGGCACTTCCCGTGGCGCGCCGAAGAGGTAGCCCTGGCCCTCGTTGCAGCCCGCCTCGCCGAGGAAGACCAGCTGCTCCTCGGTCTCGATTCCCTCAGCCACCACCCGCTTGCCGAGGCTGTGGCCCAGCCCCACCACCGCGCGGATGAGGGTCTCGGCCTCGCGGCTGGTGCCGACGCCGTCGATGAAGGCGCGGTCGATCTTGATGCGATGGACCGGCAGGCGCGTGAGATAGGCGAGCGAGGAGTAGCCGGCGCCGAAATCGTCGATGGCGATGCCCAGGCCCAGTGCCGCCGCCTCGCGCAGCACCGCCGCCGAGTTGGCGTCGACGAACTGGCTCTCGGTGATCTCCAGCTCGAGAAGCTGCGGCGGCAGCCCGCTCTCTTCCAGGGCCTCGCGCAGCGTCGCCGTGAGATAGGGTTCCTGGAGCTGGGCTGCCGAGATGTTCACGGCGACCTTCAGCGGCATGCCGGCATCGAGCCAGCGGCGCCCCTGGCGGCAGGCGGAACGGACCACCCAGGCGCCGATCGGCTTGATGAGGCCCAGCGCCTCGGCGGTGGCGATAAAGCTGCCCGGCAGCACCAGCCCGCCCTTGGGGTGACGCCAGCGCAAAAGCGCCTCGGCGCCGGTGATGCGGCGCTGCTCGAGATCGATCACCGGCTGGTAGAAGAGCTCGAACTCCTCCTCCTCCAGCGCCCGCCTGAGTCCCTCCTCCATGCTGCGCTGTGCCTGCACCTCGCCCGCCATGTTGCTGGCGTAGAAGACGTGGCGGTTCTTGCCCTCCGCCTTGGCGCGGTAGAGGGCGAGATCGGCGTGACGGAACAGCTCGTCGGACGAGGCCCCGTGCTCGGGGAAAAGGGCGACGCCGAAGCTCGCCCCCACCCGCGCCTCGCCGCGGGTCGTGGAGAAGGGCTCGGCCAGCCGGGCCAGCAGGCGGTCGACCAGATCAGCCACCTCCTGCTGCGCGGTCACCTCCGTCTGGAGGATCGCAAACTCGTCGCCGCCCATCCGCGCCAGGGTGTGGACGTCCGGCAGCGCGTCGCGCATGCGGCCCGCCACGGCGTGCAGCAGCTCGTCGCCCGCCTCGTGGCCCAGCGTGTCGTTGACCTGCTTGAAGCCGTCCAGATCGAACAGCATCACCGCCATCTGCCGGCCGCTGAAGCGGGCCCGGGCGAAGCCCTGCTCGAGCCGGTCGGCAAGCATGCGCCGGTTGGGCAGGCCGGTGAGCGGATCGTGCAGTGCCAGGTCGCGAATGCGCTGCTCGGCCTCGACCAGCTCGGTGACGTCCTCGATCAGCGAGAGCACGGTCCCCTCGGGGCCGTGGCCGACGATCGAATGGTGCCACCGGCAGTGCCGCTGCCGGCCGTCGCGGGTCCGGCAGCGCAGCGCCACGGCCACCCTCGCCCGGCGGCGGTCGCCGGGTCCCCAGCCCTCGAGGCGGCCGAGCAGCGGCTGGCCCGACTCGACGAGCTCACCCGCCGGCACGTCGCGGCCGACCATCTCGCTGGCCGACCAGCCGAACATCGTCGAGGCGTGGCCGGACCAGCGGCGGATCCTGAGCTGCTGGCCGCCGGCGCTCTCCACCGGCGACCACTCGATCACCGCGAGCGGGGTGTTGGCGACGTGGCCCTCTATACGCTCCAACGCTCCCTGCAGCGCCTCGCGGCTTTCCACGAGGCTGGCGGTGGCGGCCCTAACTCGCCGGCGCAGGGTGCCGGTCCAAAGGCCGAGCAGGACCACGACCACGGCGAAGGCACCGCCGCCGAGCCGGAGCTGGTGGTTCAGCCGCTCGCGCTGCGCCCGGGCATGGGCGGCGGGGTTGAACACGAAGGCCTCGTCGAGTGCCTCCACTTCCATCAGGCCGAGCTGCGCCAGATGCTCCTGCATCCGCCGCCACCGGGCGAGGCTGGTGTTGCCTACCGGTACCAGGGGATAGTGGGTGAGCTCGGCGACTGCCGCCATCTGCTGCTTATTGAAGGCGAGCGGGTCGACCAGCGGGACGACCGGCTCGAACTCCCGGGCGATCCGTCCGGCGATCTCCTGGGGATGCTCGAGAGCCCAGCGCCAGCCCTCCAGGCTCGCCTCGAGAAAACGCTCGACCAGCGCCGCCTTGTTCTCCGCCGTCTCGCGCCGCGCGAACAGGCTGTCGCCGTAGAACTGGATGCCGAAGTCGCGCGGCCGCACCATGCGCAGCGTCGCCACCTCGCGACCATACGCGTTGGGCGGGCCTATGGTGTAGCCGGGTACCACATCGACCCGGTCTTCCAGCAGGCTGTCGACGCCGGGACTGTAGGGATGGGGCGTCACCTGCGCCGGGTCGATGCCTTCGGCCTTGAGCATCGCCTGCATCTCGAGGTCGATGAAGTCGCCGGCCCGGCGCGCCACCCGCAGGCGCAGCAGGTCGGCCGGACCGAAGAGCGGCGTGCCGGGCAGGGCGTAAAGCGCCGCCGGACTGTCCTGGAAGATCGAGGCGAGCACCGTGAGCGGTGCGCGCTGCGTGTTGCCGGTGAGGATGTTGGCAGCGCCCACGCCGAAGGTGGCGCGGCCTTCGGCGACCTCGGCTACCGCGTCGATCGGCGCGCCTTCCGGCGTCACCCCGCGGCGGATCTCCACCTCGATGCCGGCAGCCTCGTAGAAGCCTTGCCAGAGGGCGGCGTAATAGCCGGCGAACTGGGCCTGGTGGTCCCAGCGCAGCTGAAGGCTGACCTTCTCGGCCGCCACAGGGGCACCCGAGGCCCAGAGCAGACCGAGACAGGCAAGAGCGAGGCGAACGAGCATGAGGCCTTGTTGCGCGGGCGACGGGACTCGGGCTTTTTCACCTTTCACGGCATGTGGATCAAGGGCGGAGTCTCGCGCGAGGCGAGAATTGCCGCACGGCAGATCGCCGCGTCGCGGCCGCTCCTGGCGTCAGGCTGGGGCCAGCCCCAGGATCCGGCGCGCCTCTGCGGCGGTCGCCGGGCGCCTGCCGTGCTCGGCGCAGAGACCGGCTACCCGCGCCACCAGCTCGGCGTTGCTCGATGCCAGGCGGTGCTTGTCCATGCGGATATTGTCCTCGAGCCCGGTGCGGCAGTGGCCGCCCATCTCGAGGCACCAGCGGTTGACCTCGAGCTGGTGGCGGCCAATGCCGGCTGCAGTCCAGGTAGCGTCCGGCATCAGCCTGCCCAGCTGCTCGACCTCGAACTCCAGCACCTCGCGGCGTGCCGGCATGGCGTTCTTCACGCCGAACACGAACTGCACATGCAGCGGCCGCGTGAGGAGCCCCTGCTCGACCATCGCGGCGGCCTGGTAGAGCATGGAAAGATCGAACACCTCGATCTCGGGCTTGATGTCGAGCTCGAGCATGCGGGCAGCGAGCTCGCGGATCAGGTCGGGATGATTCTCGTAGATGATGCTCGGAAAGTTCACCGAGCCGGTGGACAGCGAGGCCATGTCGGGGCGGAGATGCAGCATGCCGCCGCGCTCCTCCTGGCGCCTTCCGCGCCCGCCGGTCGAGAACTGCACGATCATGCCCGGGCAATGGCGGCGGATGCCTTCCTGCACGGCGGCGAACTTCTCCGGATCGGAGGAGGGCCGCTGGTCGTCCTCGCGGACGTGGATGTGGGCGAGGCTCGCCCCCGCCTCGAACGCCTCCTGGGCGGATTCGACCTGTTCGGCCACCGTGATCGGCACGGCCGGGTTGTCTTCCTTGCGCGGCACGGAGCCGGTCAGGGCCACGGTGATGATGCAGGGCTCGGACATGGCGGATCCAGCACGGGCGAGAGGTTGCGGGACGTCGCGAGCCCCTTAGACCGCCAGCGCGAACCTCGTCCAGTCCCGCCTACTTCACCACCACCACGGTGCAGGAGGCGAGATGCGAGACCCGGTGCGAGATGCTGCCGAGAAAGAGGCCGGCGGCGTCGCTGAGGCCGCGGCTGCCCATCACGATCATGGAGGCCGCCTCCTCGCCGGCGGTCTCGATGATGCCGGTGACCACCGGCCCCTCGGCGACCCGCGTCGTCACCGCTGCCACGCCCTTCGCTTTGAGCCGCGTCTCCGCCTCGCGGGTCAGCGCGTCACCCAGAAGGCGGGAGTCGTGCCAGCGCGCATATTCCTCCTCGAGCGGCAGGTTCTCCACCTGCGCGAAAGTGCGAAGCTCCTCCGGCATGATCTCGACCGGCACGACGTGCAGCGCCACCACCCGCGCGCCCCGGCTGCTGGCCAGATCCGCGGCCACCTCGAGCGCCTTCCAGGCATGCTCCGAACCGTCGACGGCCAGTAGGATCGTGTCCGTCATCGTCTGCTCCCCGGCCCATGCCCGGCCTCCGGCCGGACGGCCTGCAAGCATAGCATGGCGGGGCTGCGAGCCGAAGATTCCTCTTCTTTTATGGCGCGGCGGTCGAGTCGCCGCGGAAGGCGGCCTCTGCCTCAGCACGCAGCAGCGCTTCCCGATCCTCGTAACGCGGCGAGAAGTGGAACGGCACGACCCGCCGCGCTCCCGCCTCGCGGGCAAGGATGCCGGCCTGGCGGGCGGTGAGGTGGCGCCGGTCGCGGGCGCGGCCGCGGTCCTGCTCGAGGAAGGCCGCTTCGATGAACAGGCTGTCCACATCGCGGGCCAGAGCGTGGATGCGGCGCCGGTTCTCCTCGCTCCAGCCGCAGTCGGTAACGTAGGCGAGGCTGGCGCCGCGGCCGATGGTCAAGAGCTCCCGGCTAAGCACGTCCAGCGCCATGCGCCGCGGGCCGTCGCGGCCCTGCACCTCCAGGGTCGTCGTCGCCGCGGCCCCTGCCAGCACGAGGCGCTTGAGCTCGCCCAGCCACGGGCCGGTCTCCAGCCCGAGCTCGAGCAGACGGCTTTTGCGGACACTGATCTTGCGCCGCTCCTCCAGCGCGAAGGCGAGACAGGGGATCCCGTGATCAAGGGTGGCGCAGCGCACCTCGAGGTCCGGCTCGTCGATCAGCACCCCGCCGGGGAACCGGGCTGCCTGCTCGCGTTGCCGCCGGAACCGGTCGCGCAGGCCGAAGCAGGCGCATCGGCCGTAACCCGCCTCGTCCAGCTCGGCCACCTCCAGCACGAGTGCCGCCTCGTAGCCGTGCGCGAGGTTCCAGCTATAGGAGAGTAACCGATGCTCCACCGCATCGATAAAGCCGATGGGTCCGAACAGGCGCACCCGCTTGGGGCGGCCCAGCCACAGGCGCAAGGCCCAGTCGAACCCCGAGAAATGGTCCATGTGCATGTGCGACACGAACACCGCCTCGACGCGCAGCAGCTGACGCACCCCCAGGGGGGCCAGGCTGCCCATGTCGAAAAGGAAGGCGCGCCGCGCCGCGCCGAGCTCGACATGAAGACCCGGATCGCCGAATGGCGGGTTGATCAGCCGCGACTGGAGCTTGCCAGGCATGACGGGCCCGCCCCGCTGCTGGTTGACGGTCGCACTGCCGGGCGTGGCGGCGTGCCCGCACCATGCTAGGCGATGAGGCCCATCGTCGTGAGGGGAGGGGAGTGCGGTCGGCCCGGCGGTTCCTTCGGGTGTTGCAGTTTCGCCAGATTGCCATTCTATGGTACGATAAAACTTCGGGTAGCGCTGAATCCGTCTTGCACACGCTGACCGGTTGTCTTATCCCGCGGAAGTAGAAAAACGCGATGTTAATACGCCAAAGGAGGCGTTGAATGGGCGGGGCTCAATCACCGGCTGGTCGGCGGGCAGGGGCGTGGCCGGGCATGGCGACATTGCTCGTCGGCCTGGCTCTGCAGGGCGCGCTGGCTTCTCCGGTCGTGGCCAATGGCTTTCTCGAGGACCGTCCGTTCCAGTTTCGTGATCCGGCAGGCATGTCGGCGCTGATCCTCCAGGAGGATCTCCGCCAGAAAAAGATCAACGACCTCTATCAGCCGCCAAAGACGACTGTTTACAGCACGAGTACAACATCGGTCGGGACCAGCGTCACCATTGATGCGGGTGATAATACTACTGTTGATGTCGATGTGGAGAGCAACAATTCAGGCGATATCTCCGCCGGCAGCGAGCTGAACGGCCGGCTCAGCCCGTAACGCCGCAGGCCTCGTCTCCTTCAACGACCAGGGTCCCGAGATCAACGTATGAAACGTTTGCTGACGCTTGTCGCGGCGAGCATGACGCTTGCTGCCTGCACTGCGGGGAACATGCCCCTGCTCCGCGGTCCGGCGGTCGAGCCGGCCCTGACCCCGCAGTCCGATGCGCTCGCCTGCCTCGCCGAGAAGGCGCCGGACCCGCGTCGCAAGGTGGCGGTCGCCTCGGTGACCGATCGCACCGGTAAGTTCAGCGTCGACGATGGCGGCTACAAGGTCAGCCAGGGGCCCGACCTGATGGCGATCTCGGCGTTCGCCAAGACCGGTGCCGTGGACCTCGTGGAGCGGCTCGACACCAAGGTGCTCGAGTGGGAGCTCAACTACGCCGACAAGAAGGTGCTGGGCGACGGGCCGCGCATCGCGGTGACGCCCCAGGGCCGCCAGAAGGTCGCCTATCGCGGCATCATGCCGGGTGAGCTGATGGGCTCCGACTACTATCTCGTCGGAGGCATCACCAGCATCGACTACAATATCGGCTCGGCCGGCGCCGAGGTCTCGATCAGCGGCATCGGCGGCGGCTATCGCGAGTTCCGGCTCCTGGTCGGCGTCGACCTGCGCCTGGTCGAGACCCGCACCAGCCGCATCGCCGCCGTCTCCAGTCTGCAAAAGCAGATCGTCGGCTACGAGACCCAGGCCGGCATCTTCCGGTTCTTCGGCGACACGTTGGTCGACGTCAGCGCCGGCAACAAGGTGAACGAGCCCATCTCGCTGGGCGTGCGCGCGGTGATCGAGCGCGCGGTGTTCGACCTCGTCACACAAGTCTACGGCCTGGCCGACGGCGACTGCCACGAGCTGCTGCGCCTCGCCGACGCGAGTGCGGCAACGTTCGCCGCGACCACAGGCCGACGCTCTTCCACCGCGATCGGGAGGACGGACAGTTGAGCAGCCTGAAAAGGCGCCTGCTCTTCTCGCTTTCGGCCGCAGCGCTGGCGGTACCCGTGCCGGCCGGCGGGGCGCAGGCCCTCGAGATCGTCGTGCTCGACCAGGTCAACGAGGCAGCGCAAGGCGCCGAGCTCGGCTTCGAGGGCATCACCGGCAAGAGCCTCGCTGCGACCGCCGCGGCGATCGGCAACAGCGCCGCCTTCAATGTCGAGGGCGAGGGTGACGCCGCGGCGCTGGCACTCGAGCAGGTCTCGCGGGGCACGGATACCCCCGGCGCGCAGGTCGCCGACATCCATCTCGACGAGGTCGATCTCGCCAGCGGCGCCGCCGCGGGCCTCTCCCTGACCGCGGCCGCGATCGGCAACACCCTCTCCGGCACGGGCGAGGGCGGCATCGGCGCCCTCGACCTGTCTCAGGAGAACGGCTGGACCGAGGACACGCTCGAGGGCCAGTACGCCCACATCGTTCTGGACGAGGTCGTGGTGGGCGGTCTCGAGAGCAGCCTCTCGGCCGCCGCCCTCGGCAACTCCGCCTCGCTGACGGCCGGCGCCATCGGTACCGGGGACGCCTACGACGCAGTCCTCCAGACCAACGACGCGGCCCAGTTCGCCAGCATCGGGATCGACGACCTCGTCATTCGGCCGACGGGCAGCGGCGCGGCCTTCGACGCCACCGCGGCTGCCATCGGCAACTCGCTGACGCTGGACGCCGCCACCGGCGATCTTCATCTCGACACGGTCGTGCAGGAGAATGTCGGCGGCGACTCGCATGGCGGGATCGACTGGGCCGGCTACGGCCAGATGGCGCAGGTCGAGATCCTCGGCATCAACGATATCGTGGCGCCGTCGAGGCCCGTGGGCGTCGGCGCGGAGAGCTTCGAGACCTTCGACAGCACCATCGTGAGCGCGGCGATCGGCAACTCGGGGAGCTTGAGCGCCGGCGGCCGCATCCTGCTCGACCAGGTCGTCCAGACCAACACCACCTGGCAGCAGGCCGACATCGACATCGCCTTTGCTTACGGCGCGGGCGACCTCAAGGCGACGGGGGTGGCGATCGGCAACTCCATGTCGATCTCCTCGGGCGCCGACCTGGCGTTCGACGGCAGCGAGAGCGGCCTGTCCCAGCTCAACGGCTGGGACCAGACCGCCGGCATCGAGCTTTCCAGCATCGGCGCTGCCGGTGATCTCGGCCTGACGGCGGCGGCCATCGGCAATTCGCTCTCGATGAGCGCGGAGGGCGGCTTCGCGGTGGGCGAGCAGAGCGGGATCCTCCAGAGCAACACGGACTACCAGGATGCGTCCATCGAGCTCTTCGAGATCAACGGCCTGACCAACCTCTCGGCGACCGTGGTCGCGATGGGTAACTCGATGTCGCTCACCACGGGCGGCGATCTCGCCCTGGGCGCCTACGCTTCGATCGAGCAGCACAATCTCGGAGACCAGGATGCTACCCTCGGGCTCTTCGAGCTCAACGGCAAGGGCTCGGCCGGCATCACCATCGCTGCCATCGGCAACTCGCTGTCCGTGAGCGGCGAGGGGGCCATGGCAGGGCTGGGCGGGGGGATCGTCCAGCGCAACGAGGGCGCCCAGGCGGTGGTGCTGGACCTCGACGGCACGCTCGGCAGCTTCGGCAGCGCCAATGTCACCGCGGTGGCGATCGGCAATTCGCTGAGCCTCACGACCGGCGCGTTCGACGGCGCGGGCACGCTCTCGATCACCCAGGAGAACCTGGTGCCGCAGTCGGTGTCGCTCGGTGTCGTCCGGGCCGGTCTCGGCGCGGCCTCCACCACCACGGCTGCGATCGGGAACTCGATCGCGGTCACTGTCAGATAGCACCCGGCCGGGGAAGAGCCGGGGGAGCCGCTCCCGGCCTTTCCCGCCGGGCCGCGCCCCCGCCTTGCGCGCGGGCGGCAAAGGTTCTGCGGCGCCGCGGTGCGACCGCAGGGAATGCTCTTCGGAGCGATGCGCGCTTCGGGGGAGCGAACGGGGGATGCCCGGGCCGATCGGCGGGGCTCTCTCGCGACACTCGGGAGGACGGACAATTGAATAGCTTGAAAAAGCGCCTGCTGCTGTCGCTGTCGGCGGCTGCCCTGGCAGTGCCGATGGCCGCCGGCAGCGTGCAGGCCATCGAGGTGGTCGTGCTCGAGCAGATCAACGACGCGACGCAGAGCGCAGAGCTGAACTTCGAGGAGCTCTGGGGTGAGAGCCTGGCGGCGACCGCCGCCGCCATCGGCAACAGCGCCGCCTTCAACATCGAAGGCGAGGGCGACGCGGCCGCGCTGGACCTGAACCAGGTCAACGACGCCATGCCGGGCGAGTACGGCAACCAGTTCGCCGACATCCACCTCTACGATGTCGATCTCATCGCCGGCGCCACGGACGGCCTGGCGCTGACCGCGGCCGCCATCGGCAACACCCTCTCCGGCACCGGCGAGGGCAACATCACCGACATCGACCTCAGCCAGCTCAATGGCAGCGAGGCCGAGGGCAGCGGCCAGTTCGCCCACATCGATCTCGAAGATGTCGCCATCGGCGGGCTCGAGAGCACCCTCTCGGCCGCGGCGATCGGCAACTCCGCCTCGCTGACCGCCGGCACGATCGGCACGGGCACCGAATTCGACCATGTCGTGCAGGACAACTACGGTGGCCAGTACGCCCTCATCGACATCAACGAGCTGATCATCGACACGGGCGAGGCCGGCGGCTTCTTCGATGCCACTGCCGCGGCCCTGGGCAACTCGCTGACCCTGACGGCCGAGACCGGCGACCTCTATCTCGACACGGTCACCCAGACCAATGTCGGGACCGAGTGGTACGACCTCGACGAGCAGGAGTTCTACCCGGGCGGGCAGATGGCGCATGTCGACATCTACCAGCTCAACGACGTCGAGACGCCGGCCACGCCGGTGGGCGTCGACGCCCCCGAGTTCAGCACCTTCGACAGCACCGTCGTGACGGCTGCCATCGGCAACTCGCTCACGGTCGATGCCGGCGGCAGCCTGCTGCTCGACGAGATCACGCAGGACAACGAGATCTGGCAGGAAGCCGACATTGATATCGACTATGCCTACGGGCTGGGCGATCTCACGGCAACCGCGGTGGCCATCGGCAACTCGCTCTCGATCGCCTCGGGCGGCGACTTCGCCTTCGACAAGGTCGACGGCGGCATCTTCCAGAACAACAACCCTGTTCTCGACGATGACGATCTCGGCCAGGACGTCGACTTCGATCTCGACGACCTGAACGTCAACGGCGACCTCGCCATGACGGCGGCCGCGATCGGCAACTCGCTCTCGCTCGACGCCGACGGCGGCTTCGCCTTCGGCACCGACAACGTCATCGAGCAGGCCAACTTGGCCGATCAGGACAGCGAGATCGAGCTCGATGACATCTGGGGCCTCGAGGACGTCTCGGGCACCGTGGTGGCGATCGGCAACTCGCTCTCGCTCTCCGCGGGCGGCGACTTCTCGTTCGGCTCCTACGGCTCGATCGCGCAGACGAACGACGGCTACCAGTACGCCGACATCGAGATCGACGACATCAACGCCGCGGGCGACGTCGAGCTGACCGTGGCAGGCATCGGCAACTCGCTCTCGCTGACCGCCGAAGGCGCTCTCTCGGGCGTCGGTGCGGGCATCAGCCAGGAGAACAATTACGGGCAGGAGGTCGAGCTGTCGCTCGACGGCACGCTCGGGACGTTCACCAGCCTCGATGCCACCGCGGTGGCGATCGGCAACTCGCTGAGCCTGACCGCCGGGTCGTTCGAGGGCACCGGCACGCTCGCCGTCGCCCAGAACAATTTCGACCCGCAGACCGTCTCGCTGGGCCTGAGCGACGCCGGCCTGGGCGCGCTCTCGTCCACGACGGCGGCGATCGGCAACTCGGCCTCCGTCACCATCAAGTAAGGCGGCTCCGGCTGCAGGGGCGCCCCGGTACGCCGGGGCGCCCCGCCTCTTTCCCGACTTCGGCCAGGCCGCGGCCGGCCTCCGGCGCGCGACGGCGCAGTGGCCCGGCAGCCGGCGCGTCAGCTCCGCATGCCCAGTTCTCCTTGCAAGGATCGGTTTCCGCCATGTCCGGCATGACACGGTTTATCGGCACGGCCCTCGTCGCGATTGCGCTTGGTGCCGGCCTCGCGGCGCCCGCACGGGCGCAGGAGACCCCGGCGGCGCCCGCCCAGAGCGAGCGCATCGGCGACTGGACCGTCCTGTGCCGGGGAGCCGACGCGGCGCGGCGCTGCATGATGGCCCAGGAGCTCGGCGCCGCCGGCTCCCAGAAGTCGTCCGTCGCCTGGACCATCCGGCTCGACGGCGAGGGCCGTGTGGTCGGCACCATCCGCACCCCCCAGGGCGTGCTGCTTCCCGCCGGCGTGAGTGCCGCGGTCGACGGCGGCCAGGCCCTGCGGATCCCCTACCGGACCTGCGTGCCGGCCGGCTGCGTGGCGCCGTTCCTGATCACTGACGAGCTCGCGGCCGCCATGAAGGCGGGCAAGCAGACCCGGGTGCTCTTCCGCGACGTCCGCGACCGCCAGTTCGACTCCCGCTTCTCGCTCCAGGGCTTCACCAAGGCCTTCGGCAAGCTTCAGGAGAGCGCCGGCGCCCGCTGACGGCCGGCTACACTCTCACCACCCATTTTTCACCGCGACATAAGAGGAAATGAGCTGCGGCGTGCGGCACGAACCCGCCCGCCGCCGCCAGGAGGTAGTGACGATGACGTTGCGCGCGACCCTGCTGCTCGGCGCCGGCACGATGCTGGCGCTCGCCGCCGGCGGCCCCGGGATCACCTTGGAGGAAGGCGCCGGGATCCGCCTGCAGGCGGTCAAGGCGGCGCATGCCGGCTGGGGCGGCCATGGCCGCTCGGACCGCGGCGACGGCCAGGACGGTGATGACAGCGGCCGCGGTGGCGATTCCGGCGGCGGCGGGTCGGGCGGTGGCTCCTCCGGCGGCGGCGGGTCGGGCGGTGGCTCCTCCGGCGGCGGCGGGTCGGGTGGCGGCTCCTCCGGCGGCGGCGGCTCAGGTGGCGGCTCCTCCGGCGGTGGCGGCTCGGGCGGCGGCGGCCATGGCGGCTCCGACGGCGGGGGCGGCCAGGACGGGGATGACGGGGGCCGGGGCGGCGATTCCGGCGGCGGAACCGGCGGTGACAGCGGATCCGGCGGCGGCGGTTCGGATGGCGGCTCCTCCGGTGGCGGCACTGGCGGGGGCAGCTCGGGCGGGGACAGCTCGGGCGGCGGCCGGGGCGGCGGCTGGGGCGGCCATGGCGGGCCGGACGGCGGCGGTGGACAGGATGACGACGACGGCGAGCCGGAGCCCGAGCCCGAGCCGGAGCCCGAGCCAGAGCCGGAGCCCGAGCCTGCTGCCGGCCCGAGCCGGGGCCAGGGCCAGAGCCGGGACACCGGGCTGCGCGGCACCGACGGCGACAGGTCCTGGTGGTCGAGCTTTTGGAGCTGCGAGACCCGGCTGAAGGACGACCCGGAGCGCAGCTGCTACCTCTTCTCGCGGAACTAGGCACGCGCCGTCGGGGGCATCCCCGGCGGCCGCGACGACGCGGGTCCAAGACCCGGCTTGGCGCGCCCCGCCGCCATGCGCAAATCTCCTATCCCCGGGGCGAGGATCCGCGCCCGGGGATGGCGGAGCTGGCATGGCGCCCGGAGGCGTGATCGCGGTGCGGGGCCCGGTGGTGGACGTCCGCTTCACCCCCGGCCTGCTGCCCGGGACCGACGAGGGGCCCGCCGTCGCGTGGGACTGGCCGCACCGGCTGATCCTCGAGGTGCATGCCCATCGCGATCCCTGCTCGGTGCGCACGGTCGCCATGCAGGCCACCCGCCGCAACATCGAGGACAGGCTGGGCGAGCTGCGCCGGGCCGAGCGCGGCGCCCGCCAGTCGGCGATCACCGAGGAAATCGCCGATATCGCCGCCGGCGTCGCCGCGGCAGGCGTCCGGTGAGCGGGGGAGCAGGAGAAGCCCGAAGGAGATTGAGCAGTTAGACGAGCCCTTCTGTCCTGTTAGTGTTCCAGGCTGGCGGTCACGGAGCGGGAAGGGAGGGTGCCATGGCGCGATCGACGGCGGCGAGCGGCGCGCCACGGACCCGCGGCCACGCGACCGTTGCCGATGGCTGAGCTCCGCGAACGTCGGGCGAGACGCGCAGGCGAGGCTGCGGTGGCGGAGCCTGCGAGAACCCGGGGGGCGCCGATAGCACTGGCGCTCGGGGCGGCGACGGCCCTGCTCTTGGCAGTCGCCGTCGGCCTCGTCCTGGTGACCGGCTATCATGCCGCGAGGCTGAACACGGCGGAGCTGGTCCGGGAGCGCTCGGAATTTCTCGTCCGCTCGGTCGTCGAGCACATCGGCGGGCTCCTCGATCCGATCGAGGCCCAGCTCACCTACCTTGCCGGGATCGTCGCGCGCGAGCAGCTCGACCTCTCACGGCCGCAGAAGCTGGGTACGCTGCTCACCGCCTCGCTCGCCGCCGTGCCGCACCAGTCGGTGGTGGCCTTCGCCTCGCCCGACCTGCGGGTGCTGCGCGCTTTCCGCAACCGCCCCGCGGCCTCCCCGGGGATCAGCGACTGGGGCGACGACCCCGGCTTCGAGCGGGCGGTCGCCCAGGCGGCGCAGGCCGGCGACAGCCACTGGGGCAGGCTGTTCGTCGCCCAGGGTGGCCAGATGCCGTTCGCCAACCTGTTCGTGCCGGTCCGGGGGGATGACGGCGCCCTGATCGGCACGCTCATCGCCGGGGTCTCGATCGGCCGGCTCTCGGCGTTTTTGGGCACGCTGGCGGGCAGTCACCTCGCCAACGTGTTCGTCCTTCAGGGCCGCGACGCCGTGCTCGCCCACCCGCTGCTGCGCAACGGCTTTCCCGGGCTGAGCGACGCGCACCCGCTGCCGAGCCTCGAGGAGCTGGGCGATCCCGTCCTCGAGCGGATCTGGGCACCCGACAGCGACCGGCTGGTCGAGCGCGAGGCCGACTTCGCGAGCGCGGCGGTGAGTGCGCGCGTGGTCGACGTCGGCGGCAGGAGCTTCGTCTTTCTGTTCCGGGAGCTCGGCCACTATGGCGAGAAGCCCTGGATCGTCGGCACGTACCTCCCGCTCGACGAGGCGGTGCCGCAGCTGCGGCGGCTGACGCGTCTGCTGTGGGTCGGCTGGATCGTGCTGCTCTTGGGGCTGGGCTTCGCCGTGCTGCTGGGGCGCGCCCTGAGCGGCCCGATCCGCCGCCTCGCGGCATCGGCCCGTCATGTCCGCGAACTCGACCTCGAGGCCCCGCCAGCCCAGGCCCGCGGCCCGTTCCGCGAGCTCAACGAGGCGGCCGAGGCCTTCACCGCGATGGTCGAGGGGCTCCGCCTGTTCGCCATCTACGTGCCCCGCTCGCTGGTGCGGCGGCTCATGCACCAGGCCTCGCCCGGCAGGGTGGGCACCGAGGAGCGCGAGGTCAGCGTCCTGTTCTCCGACATCGTCGGCTTCACCGGGTTCGCCGAGCGCCGCTCGGCGCCGGAGGTCGCGGCCTTCCTCAACCACCACTTCACGCTGGTGGACGGCTGCGTCGAGGCGTCCGAGGGCATCATCGACAAGTATATCGGCGATTCGGTGATGGCCTTCTGGGGCGCGCCGGGCGAGCAGCCGGACCACGCGTCCCGCGCCTGCCGGGCCGCCCTCGCGATGGCGGCTGCCCTGCGCGCCGACAACGAGGAGCGGGCCGCGCGCGGGCTGTCGCCGGTGCAGATCCGCGTGGGCGTCCACAGCGGTCGGGCTGTCGTCGGCGACATTGGTGCGCCCGGCCGGGTGAACTACACGGTCGTGGGCGACGTGGTGAACGTGGCCGAGCGGCTGGAGGAGCTGGCGCGCGGTCACGCGCACGAGGACGAATGCGCCACGATCCTGGTGAGCGCTGACACCGCGCATCGGCTGGAGGACGGTTTCGCCCTGGCCCCGCTGGGCCGCCGCGTGCTGCGGGGCCGGGCCGAGCCGCTCGAGGTCTTCGAGCTCCGGATCGGGTGAAGGCGGGGACTGCGGCGGCGAGCGGGAGAGGCGTGGCGTCCCCAACGGGAATCGAACCCGTGTTCCCACCTTGAAAGGGTGGTGTCCTAACCGCTAGACGATGGGGACGGACAAGGCTCCTCTAAAGGGTTGGCGGCTTCGGATCAAGCCCGGGCTGTGGCGGCGGGCGAGAATGCCGCGCGGGGGGCGTCAGGCCGGGGCCGCGTCCTCGATCTGGAAGCTCGTACGGGTCTCGCCGTTGTAGCGGTCGAGCTTGATGCGGCCGGCGAGGCGCACCGGCGTGCCGCCCTGGCGCAACAGGGCGCCCAGCGGGCCGTCGGCGCAGCGAAAGGCGATGGCGCGGGCGCGGCCGGTGGCGAGCCCGGCCAGGGTGCACGAGACGTGGCCGCCGGAGAGATCGCGCCACTGCACGATGCGCGCATCCTCGATGCAAAAGCGCGGCTCCTCGTTGCCGGCGCCGAAGGGGGCGATGCGCGCCAGGTCGGTGGCGAGCGCGGTGCCGAGCCCGGCGACCGACAGCGTGCCGTCGAGATGAAGCGGGCGCTCGGGGATGGCACTCCTGCCATCGATTCCGGTCGCCCGCTCGGCAAGAAAGTCGGCGAACGCCTCGAGCCTCGCCTGCTCGACGGTGAGCCCGGCTGCCATGGCGTGGCCGCCGGCATGGACCAGCAGGCCTTCCTGGCGGGCGGCGATCACCGCGGCACCCACGTCGAAGCCGGGCACCGAGCGGGCCGAGCCCTTGCCGGTGCCGTTCTCCATGCCGATCACGAAGACCGGGCGGTGGTAGCGCTCCATGAGCCGGCTGGCGACGATGCCGATCACGCCCGGATGCCAGCCGTCGCCGGCCGCCACCAGGACCGGCCGGCCGGCGTCGAGCTGGCGCCGCGCCTCCTCGTCGGCGGCTTCCAGGAGACGCCGCTCCATGGCTTGGCGCTCCTGGTTGAGATGGTCGAGATGGGCGGCGATGCGCACCGCCTCGTCCTGGTCGGCGGTGGCCAGCAGGCGCCAGCCCAGCGGCGAGTGGCCGAGCCTGCCGGCAGCGTTGATGCGCGGCCCCAGGGCGAAGCCGAACTGCCAGGCCTCGCTGATGGCGCCGCGCACCCCGGCGGCCTCGGCGAGCGCCGCCAGGCCCGGGTTGGTGCCGCGGCCGGCGACCTTGAGGCCCTGATGGACGAAGGCGCGGTTGAGACCCACCAGCGGGACAACGTCGCAGACCGTGCCGAGCGCCACCAGATCGAGCATCGTCAAAAGGTCTGGCACCGCCGTGCCCGGGGCCAGACGTCGCAGCTCGCGGCTCACCGCGATCAGCACCACGAAGGTGACGCCCACGGCGGCGAGGCCGCCCAGCGGGCTGGTCTGGTCGAGGCGGTTGGGGTTGACCACGCCGAACGCCTCGGGCAGGCGCTCCTCGGCGGCGTGGTGGTCGATCACCACCACCTCCTGGCCTTGCGCTGCCGCGTGGGCGATGGGCTCGAAGGCGGTGGTGCCGTTGTCGAGGGTCAGGACCAGCCGGCAGCCGGCCTCGGCGAGCCGGTCGAAGGCGCCCTTGTTGGCGCCGTAGCCGTCCTTCAGCCGGTCGGGGATCTCGACCTCGGGCTCGACCCCCAACGCCCGGAAGTAGCGCACCGCAAGGGCGGTCGAGGTGGCGCCGTCGACATCGTAATCGCCGATGATGCCAATCGGCTCGCGGTCGATCACCGCCAGGGCCAGGCGGTGCGCCACCTCGTCGAGATCGAGCAGATGCGAGGGGTCCGGCAGCCAGCCCTTGAGGCGCGGCTCGAGGAAGGCCTCGACGGCGGCGGGCTCGAGCCCGCGCCCCGCCAGCACCCGGCCGACAATGTCGGGCAGGCCGTGACGCTGGCAGATCGCCAGCGCCACCCGCTCGTCCACCTCGCGCAGCAGCCACGGCCGCCCGGTGGCCGTCCCCTCGATCCGCATCAGCCGGTCAGCTGCCGAAATGCGGGACGACGCCGGCCTTGCGGCCGAGATTGTGCTCGGCCTCGATGATCCGCACCGTGCCCGTCTTGGAGCGCATCACGATGGACTGGGTGACGATCTTGCTGCCGACCCGCTTGATGCCCTTGAGCATGGTGCCGTCGGTGACGCCGGTGGCGGTGAACATGACGTCGCCCTTGGCGAGATCATCGAGGTCGTAGATCCGGTCCAGGTCCTCGATCCCCATGCGCCGGGCGCGCGCCTTCTCCTCCTCGTTGCGGAAGGTGAGGCGGCCCTGGAACTGGCCGCCGATGCAGCGCAGGGCGGCCGCCGCCAGGACGCCCTCGGGCGCGCCGCCGATGCCCATGTAGATGTCGATGCCGCTGTCGGGGCGCGACGTGGCGATGACGCCGGCCACGTCGCCGTCGCTGATCAGGCGGATCCGGGCACCGGCCTTGCGCACCGCGGCGATCAGGTCCTGGTGGCGGGGGCGGTCGAGGATCAGCACGACCAGGTCCTCGACCAGGACACCCTTGGCCTCGGCCAGGCGGCGCAGGTTCTCCTCGGGCGTGGCCTTGATGTCGATCACGCCGGCGGGCAGGCCGCCGCCCACGGCGATCTTGTCCATGTAGGTGTCGGGGGCGTTGAGGAAGCAGCCGCTGGGCGCCATGGCGAGGCAGGCGATGGCGTTGGGCCCGCCCTTGGCGGTGATGGTGGTGCCCTCGAGGGGATCGAGCGCGATGTCGACCTTCGAGCCGCGCTTGTTGCCGACCTTCTCGCCGATATAGAGCATCGGCGCCTCGTCGCGCTCGCCCTCGCCGATCACCACCGTGCCGTCGATGTCGAGCACGTTGAGGGCGCGGCGCATGGCGTCCACCGCCGCCTGGTCGGCCGCCTTCTCGTCGCCGCGGCCCATCAGCCGCGAGGCGGCCAGTGCCGCCGCCTCGGTGACGCGGACGCTGTCGAGCGCCAGGTTGCGGTCTTCGCTCTGATAATCGGTCATCGTTCTCTCATCCCCCGAGGCTCTCGCGGCAGAGCCCTGCCTTGCCCGGCCCGCGGCCGGGCGCGCCATCTCGAAGACGTGCCCTAGAGGCGCTCGATGCGGATCATCCGCGGCTGCTCGAGCACCACCTCGAGCTCGGCGATCCGTGCCAGCGCCGCCGTCATCCGGGCCTCGGTGGTCTCGTGGCTGGTGAGCACGATGGGCACCGCCTGGCCGGGATTGCGCGAGCGCTGGATGAGCGCCTCGATCGACACGTCGTGGTCGCGCAGCACCGCCGAGATGTCCGCCATCACGCCGGAGCGGTCGACCACCATGAGGCGGATATAGTAGCTGCCCTCGTGGGCCGCCATCGGCGCGATCGGATGATCCGCCAGGCGCTCGGCCGGCACGCCAAGGGTGGGTACCCTCGTGCCGCGGGCGATGTCGACCAGGTCGGCCACCACCGCCGAGGCGGTCGGCCCGGCGCCCGCCCCGCGGCCCTCGTGGAGCACCGCGTCGACGTCCTCGCCTTCCACCACCACGCCGTTGAAGACGCCGTTCACCTGGGCGATCGGCGCGTCCTTCGCCACCATGCAGGGGTGCAGGCGCTGCTCGAGCCCCTCGGGCGTCATCCGCGCGGTGCCCAGGAGCTTGATCCGGTACCCGAGCTCCTCGGCGAAGGCGATGTCGATGGCCGCCACGTGGCGGATGCCCTCGACATGAATGGCGTCGAAGCGCGGCCGTCCACCGAAGGCCAGCGAGGCGAGGAGCGCCAGCTTGTGGGCGGCGTCGATCCCGTCCACGTCGAAGCTCGGGTCGGCCTCGGCATAGCCCAGCGCCTGGGCCTCGGCGAGCACCGTCTCGAAGTCGCGGCCGGTCTCGCGCATCGAGGTCAGGATGTAGTTGGAGGTGCCGTTGAGGATGCCGTTGACGCGGCGGATCCTGTTGGCAGCGAGACCCTCGCGCAGCGACTTGACGATGGGGATGCCGCCGGCCACGGCCGCCTCCCAGGCGAGCTGCACGCCGGCCTGCTCGGCGAGCCGGGCGAGCTCGGCACCGTGATGCGCGAGCATTGCCTTGTTGGCGGTGACCACCGGCTTGCCCAGCCGCAGCGCCTCGCGCACGGTCTCCAGAGCAGGCCCCTCGGAGCCGCCGATCAGCTCGCACACCACGTCCACCCCGGGATCGGCGGCGAGCGCCTTGGGATCGTCGAACCAGCGCATGCCGGCGAGGTCCACGGGCCGGGTCCTGGCGCGGTCGCGGGCGCAGACCGCCACCACCTCGAGCGTCTGTCCCGTGCGCTGCTCGATGAGCGCGCGATTGCGCTCGATCAGCGCCAGCGTGCCGCAGCCGACCGTGCCGAGGCCGGCGATACCGATGCGAAGCTTACCCATGATCCTCTAGGCCAGTTGACGAGCGGGGGTGGCGGAAGGCGCGCCGTGGCGCGCCAGGAACGTCTTGATGCTGCGCACCGCCTGGCGGAGGCGGTGACGGTTCTCGACCAGGGCGAGGCGCACGTGACCGTCGCCATGCTCGCCGAAGCCGATGCCCGGGGCCACCGCGACGTCGGCCTCCTCGAGGAGCAGCTTGGCGAAGGCGAGCGAGCCCATGGCGCGGAAGCGCTCGGGCAGCGGCGCCCAGCAGAACATGGTGGCGGGCGGGCTGGGGACCTGCCAGCCGGCCTTGGCGAGCCCGTCGACCAGCACGTCGCGGCGGTCGCGGTAGAGGGTGCGGATCTCCTCGACGCAGTCCTGCGGGCCGTTGAGGGCGGCGGTTGCGGCCACCTGGATGGGCGTGAAGGCGCCATAGTCGAGGTAGGACTTGATGCGGGTGAGCGCGCCGATCAGGCGCTCGTTGCCGGCGGCGAAGCCGATGCGCCAGCCCGGCATGGAGTAGGTCTTGGAAAGGCTCGAGAACTCCACCGCCACCTCGCGCCCGCCCGCGACCTCGAGGATCGAGGGCGGCGGGTTGCCGTCGAAATAGATCTCGGCATAGGCGATGTCGGAGAGGATGAACATCTCGTGCCGGCGCGCGAAGGCCACCGCCTCGCGGTAGAAGCCGAGATCGCAGGTCAGCGCCGTGGGGTTGGAAGGAAAGTTCAAGATCATCACCGAGGGGCGCGGCACCGAGTGCTCGGCGGCGCGGGCCAGCTCGCGCATCAGGTCGATGCCCGGCCCGAACGGCACATGGCGGATGGCGGCGCCGGCGATGATGAAGCCGTAGGGATGGATGGGATAGCTGGGGTTGGGGACCAGGATCGTGTCGCCCGGCGCGGTCACCGCCTGGGCGAGGTTGGCCAGGCCCTCCTTCGAGCCCAGCGTGACGCAGACCTCGCGCTCTGGATCGAGGCGGACGCCGAAGCGGCGCTCGTAGTAGCCGGCGAAGGCGCGGCGCAGACCGGGGATGCCGCGCGAGGCGGAATAGCGGTGGGCTCGCGGGTCCCGCACCGTCTCCACCAGCTTCTCGACGATGTGCGGCGGCGTCGGCTGGTCGGGATTGCCCATGCCGAGGTCGATGATGTCCCGGCCTGCAGCGCGCGCCGCCGCCTTCATCTGGTTGACCTCGGCGAAGACGTAGGGCGGCAGCCGCCGGATACGGTGGAACTCGGGCTCTCTCATCGTGCGTGTCCCGCAAGGCGGTTTGCCGGGCCGGCGGGGCCCGGGCGGTGACCCTTAGCATGATCCGGCACGCCTGGCAGCCGCCGGGCGCGGGTCACTCGGGCGCCCCGGTCTCCGGCGTGGCGAGGCCGAGGCGGGCCAAAAGCCGGTCGAGGAGCGGGGCGGGGGGAGGGGTATCGCGCCCTGCCTGCCGCTTTCCGCCAGGCGGGGCGGGAGGCGGCGCATCGGCGGTGGCAGGCCCGTTCACGCCCGGTGCGGCGGCCGGCGTCTCCGGCAGCTCCTCGAGGCGGCGCAGGAAGTCTCCCAGCGTGACGTCGCTGGTCTCGGCGCGCACCCGCTCCTCGACATAGGCGGCCTCGACGTTCTCGGGCCGGCTGCGGCGTACCTCCTGTGCCGGGCGCGGCATGGACGGGGCCGGGCCGGCGTCTGCAGGAGCGGGCCCGAGGCCGGTCTCGTGGCGCAGCGCCTGACCCTCCCGGCGCACCGCCGCGCGGTCCTCGAGCAGGGCGTCGCCGAGCTCGAGCCGCTCTTCCGCCGGTGCGAGAACGGGCGCCTGCGGCACCTCGTGCAGCGAGCGGTAGCCGGCACCGGGGGCGCAGGCGCCGAGAAGCAGGCCGGCAAGGAGGCAAGCGAAAGTGCCACGACCGGGAACCCGGCGCGGGCGTCGGTCGCTGTTGGCGCAGGCACGCGTATCGGTTACTACCACCTTGGACCGATCATCGGGGTTGTCACGGGCGGCCGGGGCACGGCCACCGGCCCGTCTGGCGGGATCATAGGGGAGCGGCGCATGGCCGAGCAACAGGCAGGAAGCGACCTCCAGAGCCGCGAGGTCGTCGAGATCATGCAGGAGATCGCTGCCAGGAGCCGCGGCCTCGTGGAAGATTTCCTCGCCCGCCAGCAGGAAGCCGACGGGAAGGGAGCGCCGGTGAGCCAGAACCAGGTGGGTGCCGCCTTCCTCGAGCTCACCGCGCGGCTGATGAGCAACCCGGTCGAGCTGATGCAGGCGCAATACGCGCTCTGGCAGGACTATCTCAAGCTCTGGCAGACCACGAGCCAGCGCATGATGGGCCAGGAGCCGGAGCCGGTGATCGTGCCCGAGCGCGGCGACCGGCGTTTCAAGGACCCGGCCTGGGACGAGAACCCGCTCTTCGACTACATCAAGCAGTCCTACCTGCTGGCCTCCCGCTTCATCACCCAGACGGTGGCGGAGGAGGACGGGCTCGATCCCAAGACCAAGCAGAAGGTGGAGTTCTACACGCGGCAGTTCGTCGACGCGCTGGCCCCCACCAATTTCGTCGCCACCAACCCCGAGGTCCTCAAGCTCACCCTCGAGACCCGCGGCGAGAACCTGCTGCGCGGCCTCAAGAACATGCTGGAGGACCTCGAGCGCGGGAAGGGCAGGCTGGCCATCAAGATGACCGATCTCGACGCCTTCGAGGTCGGCAAGAACATCGCCACGACGCCCGGCAAGGTGGTCTTCCAGACCGAGCTGATGCAGCTCATCCAGTACGAGCCGACCACCGAGCAGGTCCACAAGCGGCCGCTGCTGATCGTGCCGCCGTGGATCAACAAGTTCTACATCCTGGACCTTCAGGCCAAGAACAGCTTCATCAAGTTCTGCGTCGACCAGGGCTTCACCACTTTCGTGGTCTCGTGGGTCAACCCGGACGAGCGGCTCTCGCACAAGTCCTTCGAGGACTACATGCTGGAGGGCCCGCTGGCGGCGCTCGACGCCATCCAGAAGGCCACCGGCGAGAAGGACGTCACCGCCATCGGCTACTGCCTTGGCGGCACGCTCATGGCCTCGACCCTCGCCTGGATGTCCAGCAAGCGCGACAATCGGATCAAGGCCACCACCTTCTTCACCACCATGGTCGACTTCACTGACCCGGGCGAGCTCGGCGTCTTCATCGACGAGGAGCAGCTCCAGGCGCTCGAGGAGACCATGGCGCGGCGCGGCTATCTCGACGGTGCGGAGATGGCCACCACCTTCAACATGCTGCGTGCCAACGACCTCGTCTGGTCGTTCGTGGTGAACAACTACCTCATGGGCAAAGAGCCGTTCCCCTTCGACCTGCTCTACTGGAACTCCGACAGCACCCGCATGCCGGCGGCGATGCACAGCTTCTATCTCCGCCGCTTCTACCACGAGAACAAGCTGGTCGAGCCGGGCGCCGTGTGCCTCGCCGACGTGCCCATCGACCTCGGCAAGGTGAAGGGGCCGGTCTACTGGGTCTCGACCCGCGAGGACCACATCGCCCCTTGGAAGAGCACCTACGCCGCCACCCAGATCTACAAGGGCGAGAAGAAGTTCGTGCTGGCGGGCTCGGGCCACATCGCGGGCGTGGTGAACCCGCCCGCCTCGGGCAAGTACGGCTACTGGACCAACGAGGAGCTGCCCGCCGATCCCGACCAGTGGCTGGCCGGCGCCACCCAGCATCAGGGCTCGTGGTGGACCGACTGGGCCGCCTGGAACGGCGGCAAGTCTGGCCCGATGGTGCCGGCCCGCAAGCCCGGCGACGGTGGCCTCGAGGTGATCGAGGACGCGCCGGGCAGCTATGCCAGGGTGCGCGCCGTCTAGACCGTCCGGGCTGCCGGAAAGGTCAACGAACGCCGCCCTCCGGGGCGGCGTTCTGCTTCAGACATCGCCAGATGAATCGTTTCATGGGGTAGCGCGGTGCGCGTCTGGCAGCTAGGTCATCTCTACTGGAAGGAGATGTCCGGATGGCTGCACGGCGCATTGCGGTGGTTCTGGCGGCGCTCATCGGCCTGGGCGGCTGTCTGGGCAGCGGGAGCGGACCGGGCGGTGGACCGGCGCCCGCCAGGAAAACCGCCCTGCGCGTCGAGAACAGCTTTTCTGTCGCGGACCGCGGCGAGCCCTGGCTCATGCAGGAGATCCGGGTCCACTGCACGCCTTGCGAGCGGCCGGCCGACATGGTCACGCCCGCTGACCTCTGGCGGGTGCGGGTGGTGGATGCGGAGGGTCGCGTCCTGGAACGCGAGCTGAAGCCCGAGCGCTGGCTCTCGCTGAGGCCCGGGCTGCGGGTGAGCGAGCTCGCGGGCGACCTTGACGCTCCACCCCGCGCGCTCTCGGTGGCCTGGAGCCTCCGCTTCGACGAGATGGACGTGCCGCCGGGCACGCCCGGGCTCACGGGCGTCTGGGTCATGCCGGAGGACCAGCTCGCGCTGCTCGTGCCCGACAGCCCCAGCAGCCGCACACGCGCGCTCATCGAGCGGCTGCGGGCGGGCGAGCGGCCCGACCCGCAGACCATCGAGGCCGGCAAGCTCGATCCCGACTACGGCCACCCGGACGGCGGCGAGACGGTGCTGGAGGCAGCACTCGGCGCCGGCGATCCTGCCCTCGTGCAAGCCCTGCTCACCGCTCCCGCCTTCGCCGGCAGGGCTTCCCGCACCAATGTCCGCACCAAGGTGATGCCGCTGGAGATCGCGGTGGAGCGGGACGATCCGGCACTGGTGGCCCTGCTGCGGGAGCACGGTGCCGTCTTCGCAATCATCCTGCACGACCGGACGACGCCACTGACGAGGGCTGCCTCGATGGGGGCCGCGGCGGCGGCGAGGGCGCTGGTGGAGGGCGGTGCAAAGCCCTCGCAGAAGGACGGCAGGGGCATGACACCGGTCCAGGCGGCGCTCGCCGCCGGCCAGGAGCAGATGGTCCGGCTGCTGGTGGATCTCGGCGCCGACCCGGCGGAAGCCGTGGCAGCGGGAGCTGGTGCCGGCGGCGCCTGGGGCGAGTGGGCGCGCCGCGAGAGCGGCAACGACGAGACGCGGGAGGAGCTGCGCGAATGGCTCGACTGACCTCTGCCATCGCCTCCGGCCTCCTCGTGGCGCTCGCCGCCGCGCCGGCTGCCGCCGCGCCCTTCGCGGAAGGCCGCGAGACCATCTCCGTCGAGGGCGAACTCGCCGGCCGGGCCTCGCGGCTCCAGGGGCGGATCAGCTTCAGGGCCGATCTCGCCTGGCGCTTCGACACGCTGCTGGGCGAGCCGGTGAGCCGCTGCGAGGCCAGGATCAGCGACGTGAAGCTCGCCGTGGCGCTGCCGGAGGGCGGCTACCGCACCACCACGCCGGAGGAGGCAGCGCTGGTCCGCGTCTATGACGGCATGATGCTGGGCCGGATCGGCAACCTCTTCCTCGACAGGCACTACTGGCTGCGCTGCGATCTGGGCCTGCTCGGCCGTGCGGGCGGTGCGGCGCCGTTCAACGTGCCCTCCTCGCCCGAATGGGAGGATCTCTTCTGCCGCAGCGGCAAGCCCTTCGCCGCCGCCGTGTGGGACGAGGAGGAGCGTGCCTGGTGCACGCCGGGACTGCTCGGCGGGATCTTCGGCGGCGGCGGGTCGCTCGCCCCGGCCGGGGAGGCGAAGCGGGTCGCGAAGGCCGAACTCGAGCTCGCAGGAATCCCGAAGCGGCTCGCCAAGTCCGGATTCGAGCTCGCCGGCATCGAGGTGCTGGGCTGGAAGGTGGACACCCACCAGCTCGAGCTGAAGCTGGAGAAGGAGCGGCTGGGCCGCGAGCTGGTGGCGGCACGGCTGGCCGTGTTCGAGCGCCAGCTTCGCGCCACCGCAGCATGGCTGCCTGTCAACGTGGCGGCGGAGACGGTGTTGGCCGGGGTGAGGAACGGCCTTGCGTCGGGCATGAGCGTGGGCGAGCGGCTCGACCATCTGGACCGGGCGATCGGCCGGCTGCGTGCCGGCGGCTACGCCCGCAGCCTGGCCGGGCAGGAGCGCCGGGCCTTCGAGCAGGCCCTCGATGCCGCGGCCCTGGAGGCGGTGCGCGAGGAGGACCTGGTGCTGCGCCGCATCCGCGAGAGCCGCGGCGAAGCCGAGCGGACGGCCGAGGCCGGCCGGCTCGTCTTCGAGCGCTGGATGGAGGAGGCGGAGGAGCGCGCGGCGCTGGCGCTGCGCGGCAGTCCCGAGCTGCTCGAGCCCTACCGCGCGGAGAACGGCCTTTGGGGCTATCGCGACCCGCAGGGCGGCACCGTCATCGAGCCGCGCTTCAAGGCGGCGCAGCAGTTCTCCGGTGCCTATGCGGTGGCCGCGGGGGGCAAGGGCTCCTTCGGCCTCATCGACCTCGCCGGCAACTGGGTGGCCGGTCCCTCCTGGCCGGCCATCCCGGCGCAGAAGGGTCCCCTCTTCGCGGCCCATACCGGCTCCGGCCGGGTGTCCGGCAACAGCGCCAATGCCCGCTACCGCCGCGCCACCTACGCCGTGCTCGAGGTGGTGGCCGGCGGCACGAGGCGGGTGGTGCCGGAGGAGTGGCACACCGTCTCCTTCGCAAGCGACGGCATCGAGGTGACGCGAACGCTCCGCATCGACCCTCATCCCACCCGCCGCTGCACCGACCGCGAGCATCTCCGCAGCGCGGTCTATGCCCGCGACGGAAGGCCGGTCCGTGGGCCCGCCGAGGTGACGCGCGAGGAAAGCTTTTTCTGCCTGCAAAGCACCAGGGGCTGAGCCGTGCGTCCCGCCGCCCTGCTCCTTGCCGCCCTGCTCCCGCTGGCCTCCGCCGCCGCCCTCGCGGAGGACCCTGTCACCGCCGCCTTCGAGCAGGCGATGGCGGCCTGCGAGGCCGATCCGCGCTTTCGCGTCGGCGGGGCCGCCATGGGCGACTGCCTGGCCGAAGCCACCGCAGCTCTCGAGCGGGATCTCGCCGCCGAGCAGGAGCGGGTGGGGCGCCGCCTGTGCCCGGCCGGGCGGGAGCGTCTCGCGCTTGCCGCCAGGTCCTGGGAGGAGTACCGCGCCGGCTTCTGCGGCGTGGTGGAGGAGACCGGCGACAACACGCCGGCTTTCGTCAACGCCCAGTCCTGCGAGCTCCTGGTGAGCCTGCGCCGTGCGGCGGACCTGCGCTTCCTCGACACCTACGCCGCCGCCTGCCGCGTGCCCGACGTGCTCCACTGGGCGGTCGAGGCGCAGGGGCTCGACAGCACGCTCAGGGTCTTCGCGGGCCGCCGCCCGCTCGCCACCTACGCGTTGGGCTGCTTCATGTGCGACGAGCCGGACGATCCCGAATGCGCCGGCGACGGCGTGCGCCGCGTCGATCTGGGGCCGGTGCCGCGGCCGCTGCTGCTCGCGGTCTGCCACAAGGGGGCGCATTCGCGGCGGCTTCACCTGCTCGACCCGCTCGGGGGCGCGCAGGAGCCGCTGCTGTCGGTGACCGGCGCCTATGCGCTGGAATGGCGGATCGAGGGCGGGCGGCTCGTGGTGGAGCATGACGGCGATGCGCCGCGCCGCCTCGTCTGGCCCGGCGGGGGCGAGGCGCGCTAGAAGGGAGCGCATCGCGTTCCTCCACGCACGGGAGCCAGCCCTTGCCGGCCTATCTCTACCTCGCCGCGGCCATCGTCGCCGAGGTCATCGCCACCTCTGCGCTCAAGGCCGCCGACGGCTTCACCCGCCTGTGGCCGAGCCTGCTGGTGATCGTCGGCTACGCTGCCGCCTTCTGGTTGCTCACTCATGTGGTGCGCACGGTGCCGGTCGGCGTCGCCTATGCCATCTGGTCGGGCATGGGCGTGGTGCTGGTGGCGCTGATCGCCGCCGTGATCTACCGCCAGATCCCCGATCTGGCGGCCATCCTCGGGATGGCCATGATCGTGGGCGGGGTGGTGGTGATCCAGCTCTTCTCGCGCACCGTCGCGCATTGACCTTCAGGCGGCGCTGAACCGCGAGCGCCGCGCCGCCTCCGGCCCGTCGAGCAGCGCCTTCACGGTGGCGACGTCGATCATCAGGTCGGGAATGAAGCGCAGACGGAACACCGAGAGCACGTCGCGCAGCCGCTCGGGCAGCGGCCCGGGGCGCTCTCCCGGCAGCGAAGCGGCCAGCCGCATCCCCTCGGCGACGAGGGCGCCGCGCCGCTCGCCATGGGCAGGCTGGTCGAGCTGCGGCGCCAGCCGCTCCCATAGTGCGTCGAGGAAAGCCGGCCAGTTGGCCAGCGAGCGATAGAAGGTCGCCACGCCGGGGTGCCCGTGGCGCTCCTTGATGGCGGCAAACAGCGCTCGCAGCGCCGGTGGCGCGGTCTCCTGGTCGACCATCGCCACCATCGCCGTGCCCTCCGCCACGCCATACGGCAGAAGCTCCGGGGCTTGGGTGGAGACGGCGGCCGGTGCCGCCTCGAGCAGCGAGGTCAAGAGGAGCAGCTTGGGCAGCGCGTAGTGGATCGAATCGACGAAGGCACGGATGTGCCGCAGGTCCGGCCCGGGCAGATCGGAGCTGGTGAGCGGCCGGGGCAGGGGCTCCATGAGCGTGCCTGCGCGCAGGACGTCTGCCGCCTGCTCGAACGCCCGCGTCCGCGCGAGGGGGCTAGTGACCGCCCAGACCCGGGCCAGCTCGGCCGGCTCGTTGGCCAAGGTGCGGAAGACGAAATTGACGAACGGCACCCGAAGGCTCGCCTTGACGTCCTCGAAGATCCGGCGGACCGCCTCCCCCGCCTCCTTCTCGCTCACCTCGGGAAGGCCGGGCACCAGCGCCATCCCGCGCTCCAGCCGCGCCTGCTCTTGTGCCGTCGGTCCCATCACGCCCCTCCAGCCGGCCGACCGCGAGCCTCGCCAGCGGCTCTCGCGCCGTCTCAGTCCTCGGTCAGCCGCTCGGTGGCCTCCTCGCCGAGAATCTCGCCGACCTGCACCTCGATCACCCGCAGCGGGCCGGGGCCGGCATTGGCGAGGCGGTGCAGCGTGCCGCGCGGCACGAGGACGGAGTTGCCCGCCGGCACCTCGCGGGTCGAGCTGCCGAGCTGCACGGATGCGCGGCCCTCGACCACGATCCAGTGCTCGTCGCGTCCGTCGTGGCGCTGCAGGGTGAGCTGGCCCTCCGGATCGACCACCACCTCGCGCACGCGAAAGCCGCTGCTGCCGCCCAGGTTGGTGAACTGCCCCCACGGCCGTGCCTCGCGGGCATGCACGGTGGCCTCGGGGCGCCCGGCTGCCGCGAGCTGCGCCACGATCCCGCGCACCGCCTCGCTGTTGGCGCGGTCGGCCACGAGGATCGCGTCGGCGGTCTCGATCACCGCCAGGTCCTGGACCCCGGCCAGCGCCACCAGCCGGTGCTCGCTGCGCACCAGGTTGCGCGAGGCGTCCTGCAAGAGCGCCTCGCCGGCCACGGCATTCTCCTGCGCGTCCTTGTCCATGAGCTCCCAAAGAGCGTGCCACGAGCCCACGTCGGACCAGCGCGGATCGCACGGCACCACCGCAATGCGGTCGGTGCGCTCCATCACCGCCTTGTCGACCGGCGCGCTCGGGATGGCGCCGTAGAGGGCGGGCTCGGCTATCTCGCCGTCGGCGTCCAGGGCGGCGAAGGCGCGGGCGGTGGCTTCGTGGATCTCGGAGGCCAGGCGCCCGAGCTCCTCGAGGAAGGTGTCGGCGCGCATCAGGAACATGCCGCTGTTCCACAGGTAGCCGCCATCCTCGAGCATCGCCTGCGCCTCGGCCCGGGGCGGCTTCTCGACGAAACGGCGCACGTCGAAGACGCCCGCATCGCCGAGGCTCTCGCCGCGGGCGATCCAGCCGAAGCCGGTCTCGGCGCGCGAGGGCGCGATCCCGAAGGTGACGATGCGCCCGCCGGCGGCCGCACGCAGGCCCGCGGCCACGGCTTCCATCAGGGCGCTGGTGGCCAGCATCAGGTGATCGGACGGGCAGACCCACAAGAGGCTCTGCGGGCCCAGGTCGCGGGCCGCGCGGAAAGCCGCCAGGGCTACCGCCGCCGCCGTGTTGCGCGGCTCGGGCTCGAGCATGAGGCCCTGCGCCAGCGCCGGATCGAGGGCACGGAGCTGGCGGCGCACCAGCACCGCCTGGCCGGCCGCCGCCACGGTCAGGATGCGTCCTGGTCCGGCGAGCTTGAGGGTGCGCCGGGCGGTGGTCTGGAGCAGCGACTCCTCGCCCAGCAGCTCGACCAGATGCTTGGGGAACGCGGTACGGCTCACCGGCCACAGGCGCGTTCCGGAGCCGCCGGCGAGGATGACCGGCACGAGATCCTTCATCGGGCTCATCAAATCGCGCTCCGAGCTGGCATCAGCGCCCGCTATGCCAGCCGGCGAAGGGGCGTGCAACAGGGGCGGCTTGACGCCTCGCGGCGCAGATGGCCACCCTGTCGGCGATGCCCTGGCCAGAAGGGCGATCAGGGAGAGAAAGAAGCGTGAGCCCGTCCATCGCCATTCATCCGACCCACGGAGCCTATGCCGCGGGCCTCGACAGGAACGATGCCAACCACGCGCCGCTCACGCCGCTGACATTCCTGGAGCGGGCCGCCGACGTCTATCCCGAGCGCCTCGCCGTGATCCACGGCCGCCAGCGCCGAACCTATCGAGAGCTGCGCGAGCGCTGCCGGCGGCTCGCCTCGGCCCTGAGACGGCGGGGCATCGCGCCGGGCGACACGGTGGCGGCGATGCTGCCCAACATCCCGGCGATGATCGAGCTGCATCACGGCGTGCCGATGTGCGGCGCGGTGCTCAACGCCCTCAACACCCGTCTCGACGCCGCCGCGCTCGCCTTCATCCTCGGGCATGGCGAGGCCAGGGCCCTGGTCACCGACACCGAGTACGCGCCGGTCATCCGCGAGGCGCTGGCGCAGCTCGGCCGCGAGATCCTCGTGATCGACGTCGATGATCCCGAGGGACCGGGCGGCGAGCGGCTGGGCGCGCTCGATTACGAGGCGCTGCTGGCCGAGGGCGATCCCGGTTTCGCGCCGATGTGGCCGGCCGACGAGTGGCAGGCGATCGCGCTCAACTACACCTCGGGCACCACCGGCAACCCCAAGGGCGTCGTCTACCACCATCGCGGCGCCTTCCTGAACGCCACGGGCAACGCCCAGGTGTGGGCCATGCCCCACCATCCGGTCTATCTGTGGACGCTGCCGATGTTCCACTGCAACGGCTGGTGCTTTCCCTGGACCGTGTGCCTTCAGGCGGGAGTCCATGTCTGCCTGCGGCGCATCTCCGGCGAGACCATCTTCGCGGCCTTCGCCGAGCACGGCGTCACCCACATGTGCGGCGCGCCGATCATCATGGGCATGATCGTGAACGCTCCCGAGGCCGAACGCCGGCCGTTCGCGCAGAAGGTGCGGATGATGACCGCGGCCTCCGCGCCGCCGGCGGCCGTGCTCGAGAAGATGGACCGGCTGGGCATCGAGGTGACCCACGTCTACGGGCTCACCGAGGTCTACGGGCCCGCCACCGTCTGCGCCGTGCAGGCTGGCTGGGACAGGCTCGACAGCGAGGCCCGCTCGCGCCTGCTGGCCCGCCAGGGGGTACGCTATCCGGTGCTCGAGGGCCTCGATGTCATGGACCCCGAGACCATGGAGCCGGTGCCGCGCGACGGCGAGACCATGGGCGAGATCATGATGCGCGGTCACAACGTCATGAAGGGCTATCTCAAGAACCCGGCGGCGACCGAGGCGGCCTTCGCCGGCGGCTGGTTCCACACCGGCGATCTCGCGGTGATGCACCCCGACGGCTATGTCGAGATCAAGGACCGCTCCAAGGACATCATCATCTCGGGCGGCGAGAACATCAGCTCCATCGAGGTTGAGGGCGCGCTCTACCGGCACCCCGACGTTCTCGAGGCCGCCGTGGTCGCCCGCCCGGACGAGCAGTGGGGCGAGGCGCCCTGCGCCTTCGTCACCCTCAAGCAGGGTGCGACGGTCGATGAGGCCGGTATCATCGAGCATTGCCGCCGCGAGCTCGCCCGCTTCAAGGCGCCCAGAAAGGTCATTTTCGGGCCGCTGCCCAAGACCTCGACCGGCAAGATCCAGAAGTTCGTCCTGCGCGAGCGCGCGAAGGAGCCTTGAGAAGCGGCGCGCTTGCCGATGGCCGGGGCAGCGCTATCCTTCGAGGCGGTAGCGCATCCGAAGGTTCCCTTTCATGTCTGACGACGGCCTCGCCCTCTACAGCGACCGGCTGCGGGCCCTCTCCGCGAGGGTCCGCAAGGACCGCCGGCTCGAGGCGCCCGACGCCACGGCGAGCCTCACCAGCCCGCTTTGCGGCAGCCGGGTGACCATCGACCTCGTCATGGAGAACGGCCGGATCCGCGAGCTCGGCTACATGGTGCGCGCCTGCTCGCTGGGCCAGGCCGGCACGGCGGTGCTGGCCGAGGCGGCGCCGGGCTGCACCCCGGCCGAGCTCGGGGCGGTGCGCGAGACGGTACGGCGGATGCTGGAGGAAGGCGGTCCGCCGCCCGAGGGCCACTGGGCCGCGCTCGAGGTGCTTAGTCCCGCCGCCCACGTGCCGAGTCGCCACGGCGCAGCGCTGCTTCCCTTCGATGCCGTGCTCGAAGCCGCCGGGAAGGCGGCTCAGCCGCCCTTGTAGAGCCGCCGCAGCGTCTCGATCATCTGGTCGAAATTGAGATCGAGGATCTCCTCGACCCTGGCGGTCGGCCACAACCGCACCGAGCGGCCCTCGCGGCGCCGCTCGACATAGCCCCGTTCCTCGATGCGCTTGAGCTTGCGGTGCACGGTGGCGAGGCTGAGGTCGAGATAGGTCGCCAGCGAGGAGACGTCGTAGAGGCGGCCCTCGATCCGGCCCTTGATGATGGTGCGGATCATCAGGCAGGAGACCGGGTCGCCCCACATCCCCGTCTCGATGGCATAGAAGCGGTTGAGACATTCGAGGACCTTGCGCTGGACGGTCTCGCGCGCCGTGGTCTCGCGGTCCTCTTCGGCGAACACCAGAAATTCCCCTGCCTGCAGCCTCCGGCTGCCACCATGCCCGCCGCCTCGCGGCGCTCCCGTCCCATGACGGACGCGGAACGCGGCGACCTTTCCGTATCGGAAAGGTTAGGCGTTCGGTGCCGGTTCGGCAAGTTGTATGAGAAGGGCAGCAGGCCAGTCGTGCGACAGACGCGACGAGCAGAGACGAGGTGGCAGCCAATGGCAAAACGAATTCTTGTCGTGGGAGGAGGTATCGGCGGGACGATGACCGCCAACAGCCTCGTCCACAAGCTCTATCCGGAGGTGTCGAGCGGTGAGGTCACCGTGACGATGCTTTCGGATTCGCCGGATCACTACTACAAGCCGGCCTTCATGTATGTGGCCTTCAATTCCTTTTCAAAGAACGAGCTGAAGCGTCCGCAGCGCAGCCTGCTGCGTCCCGAGATCCAGTTCGTGGTCGACAAGGTCGCTCACTTCGACTTCGCGCAGAACCGGGTGCGCACCCAGAGCGGCGCCATCTACGGCTACGACTATCTGGTGGTCTCGACCGGCTGCGTGCCGTCGCCCGAGCGCATCGAGGGCCTCAAGGAAGCCGGCGACCATTTCTATCTCCACGAGCCGGCGCGGCAGCTCGCCGACAGGCTGGCGCGGATCGAGAAGGGCCGGATCTTCATCACGGTAACCTTCCCCAAGACCCCCAACGTCCCGCATCAGTGCGGCATCGCGCCGATCGAGACGACCTTGATGCTCGACGAGTTCCTGCGCCGCCGCGGCGTGCGCGAGAAGATCGAGATCGTCTACACTTACCCGACCGTCTCCCAGCTCCTGCGCAACTGCCTCTTTTTGCAAAAGCAGACCTGCGAGGTGCTGCCGTCGATCTTCGAGAGCAAGGGCATCAGGTTCAAGCGCGGCTTCACCCTGGGCCGCGTCGATCCCGACCGCAAGATCGCCTATTCCGAGGAGGGCGACGAGCAGGATTTCGACATCCTGATGTCGACCCCGCCGATCCGCGCCGTCGACGCGGTCCTCGACTCCGGTGCGTCGCAGGCGCCCAACGACGAGGGCTGGCTGCCCACCGACCGCGAGACGCTGCAGCTGGCGGGGCACGAGAACGTCTACGTGATGGGCGACACCGGCGACCTGCCGGTGAGCAAGGCCGGCGGCACCTGCCACAACCAGAGCCCGGTGGTGGTCGACAACATCGCCTCCTCGCTCCGCATCGGCTACCCGACGGCGGCCTATGACGGCAAGGTCATCGCCGTGGCGCAGATGGGCCTCGAGGCCGGCATGCCGCTTTGGTACGACTACGAGAACGATGTCGAGCCGCATCCGCCCACCAAGCTCGGCGGCCTGTTGCGCAAGAGCGTCAATCGCGGCCTCTACTGGGCCGTGGCCCGCGGCCTGGTCTGATCGGGGGAGAATGAGATGACCGAGATGAGCACCCCCGCGACCCCCGGCAGCGCCGGCCCCGCCGCCTTCCAGGACCCCGACACGCAGGCCGGGATCGAGCATCTGGCGGCCAAGGTGGCGCCGCTGCTGCAGGCCAACCGGTTCGACAATGTCGTGGACCTGCTCTCGCTGGTGGCCGACGGCATCGACATGACCGACGAGCGCACCATCGAGAAGCTGATGGCGGCGTTCGAGGGGGCGATGGCGGCCGGCTGGACGCTGGGCAACGCCGCCCGCATGGCCGGCAGCGTGGCGGGCAACGCCGCTGAGCCGCCGAGCCTGTTCCAGCTCGCCCGCGAGCTGCGCGACCCGGAGGTCCGCCGCGGCCTGCATGCCGCCGTCACCTTCCTGCGCATCCTCGGCCGCCAGACCGGCCCCTGAGCCGCCACATGCCGGAGCGCGCCCGCGCTCCGGCATGCCTCCGGGGCGACGTGCGCCGGGATTCCGCCCTTCGGTCGGGGCACCTGCCGGCCTGCGGCCCGGCCGCTGCCCCCGAAGCGGATCGGCTGGCGCGACCATGCAGCGGAGGGACAGGCTGTTGCCGGCTAGTCCCGCGGCTGCTCCGCCAGCCAGGCCAGCATACCGCGCGCGGCGGCCGCACCGGTGCTGAAGCAGGCCTGGAGGAGGTAGCCGCCGGTCGGTGCCTCCCAGTCGAGCATCTCGCCGGCGGCGAAGGTGCCCGGCAGGCGGCGCAGCATGAAGCGCTCGTCGAGCTCGTCCAGGACGATGCCGCCAGCGGTCGAGATCGCCCGCTCGATGGGCCGGGTGGCGTGCAGACGCAAGGGGAGAGCCTTGATCCGTGCGGCCAGATCCTCCGGCTCGCCCGGCAGCTCCGGCCCCGCCAGCTCGCGCAGCAGGCCGGCCGCCACCGGCGAGAGGCCGGCTGCCTTGCGCAGGCGGCTTGCCATGGAGTGGCGCGCGGGCGCCTTGGCAAGACGTCGGGCAAGCTCCGCCGCCTCCAGCTCGGGCCGCAGGTCGAGCTCCAGCACCGCCTCGCCCCGGGCGGCGATGGCCTCGCGCAGCAAGGCGGCCAGGGCATAGACCGCACCCCCCTCGATCCCCTGGGCCGTCACCACGGGCTCCCCGCGCACCCGCTGTCCTGCGAAGGAGAGTGCTGCCGGCTTCACCGGCTGGCCCGCGAAGCGCTCGATGAAATGCGCCGACCAGCGCGTCTCGAAGCCGCAATTGGCCGGGCGCAGCGGGGCGATCGCAACGCCTCTTGACGCCAGCCTCCCTGCCCACCCGCCGGTCGAGCCCAGCCGCGGCCAGCTGGCCCCGCCCATGGCCAGCAGCGTGGCGTCCGCCTCCCGGCTCAGCCGCTCGCCGGAAGGGCCGGTGAACAGCAGCCTGCCGTCCTCGTCCCAGCCTTGGAAGCAGTAGCGGGCGTGCAGCTCCACGCCCAGGGCGCCCAGCCGGCCCAGCCAGGCGCGCAGCAGCGGCGAGGCCTTGAAGCTTTCGGGAAAGACGCGTCCGCTCGAGCCGGTGAAGGTCGGCATGCCCAGCCCCTCGCTCCACGCGCGCAGATCGGCGGGCGTGAAGGCCTCGATGGCCGGGGAGAACCTGGAGGCGGCCGGTCCGTAACGCTCGAGGAAGGCGGGCAGGGGCTCGCTGTGGGTCAGGTTGAGGCCGCCGCGGCCGGCCAGCAGGAACTTGCGGGCCGGGGAGGGCATGCGCTCGAAGATCTCTACGTGCACCCCGGACGAGGCGAGCAGCTCGGCCGCCATGAGCCCGGCCGGTCCGCCGCCGACGATCGCCGCCTTGCCGCCTGAATTGCTCATCGCCTCTTCCATCTGCCGCCGATGCCGTCACCGGCATCTGCCACCCGGGCCGCCACCGGCTGCGAGGGCCTAGCGCAATGTGCCCGCGAAGGCCATGCGGCGGGAGCCCCCGCCAGGACCGGACCCCATGGCCGGTCCGCACGCCCGGACCGGCGCCAGGCCGCGCCTGTGCCGTGACAGCAGCTCAACCCAGCCTTGCGGAAACCCCCCTTAAACGAGAGGCGTCGGACACCGACCTGAAAAGCGAGGCCGTATGGTTGCCAAGGCTGGAGGAGCAATGTCGAGCGAGAACATCCGCGTGGGGCAGATCGTCATGGATCGCAAGCTGCCTCGCCACGTCTGGAAGGTTACCGAGGCCTCGGGCGATCTCTACCGGCTCGAGCGCGTCGATATGCCAGGCGCCATCCGCTTCCCCGATGCCCGCGCCCTGCGCGAGCGCTACGTATGCGAGGAGCAGGTGGCCAGGATGTGAGACGGACAGGGCGCCTCAGGCCCGTAGCGTGGAAGGGCCGTCCTCGGGATCCGCTGTCTCGAGCGTCAGATCCTGGAGGGCCGCGGCGCGCGAGGAGTCGACGACGGCGAGGCCCAGCGGCTGAAGCAGGGCGTTGAGCGAGGCCGCCAGGGCGAGGCGGTCGGTTTCCTCCTCGTCGCGCGCCTGCAGCGCAACGGTCCGCGAGGCAGCGGTCTCCCAGCAGATCCGCACCTTCTGGCCCCCGATCTTGACGATCTTGCACTTCATTCGCTCACCTCCCCGTTTCCTTCGCTGCCCGTCTGATAAGGCCAGGCGAGCTTGCAGGGTAGATGCCTCGTGCCGCGGCGCTGCGCGATGATCCTCGTCACCGGCGAGGCCCGACGATGCGAGGCCGTATCCGGGAGCCCGTGACCCGGGCTTCGCGGCGGGCCCGCCAGACGCCACTGCCACCCCCCAAAGACAAGAGAAACCGGCCGCGCGCAGCGCCTGGCAAGGCACCGCCGCCATGGCCTCGCGCCATCCCAGACGTTGCCGGCAGCTGGCGCCGCTCGTCTGCGGCAGGCATGTCGGCCGAGAGGAAACCGCTCCGGCTCCCCGACGGGCTCTCCTCCGGCAGCGCCGGCCGGCGCCGCCTTGACCGCGCCGCCCCGCCGCTCCACACGGGAAGCCGGGTGGCGGGCAGGTTCCGCCCCGCAAGAGCTCAGGGAGACGATCCATGGACCGCTATCTCACCCCCGCCGCCACCTTGCCCGAGGATGGCTGCGCCGGGACCCTCGTGGGGCGGCTGTGCGTGCCGGGCGAGCCCGGGGGGCCGGCGGTGGTGGCGGTGCGCGAGGACGGGCTCTACGACCTCACCCCGATCGTTTCCACCATGAGCGAGCTGATGGCCCGCGAGGACCGTGTGGCGGTGGCGCGCAGCCCCGGGGCCAAGCGCATCGCCGGGCTCGAGGAGGTGCTGGCCAACAGCCACTGCAGCCAGCGTCGGCCGGCCAGACCCTATCTCCTCGCCCCCTGCGACCTGCAGGCGGTCAAGGCCGCGGGCGTCACCTTCGTCAAGAGCATGGTCGAGCGGGTCATCGAGGAGCAGTGCAAGGGCGATCCGAGCAAGGCCGACGGCATCCGCCAGCGCATCGAGGGGGCGATCGGCGCCTCGCTGCGCGAGGTGACGCCGGGCTCGCCGGAGGCCGCCCGGGTCAAGGAGCATCTCGTGGCCGAGGGGCTGTGGTCGCAGTATCTCGAGGTCGGCATAGGCCCCGACGCCGAAATCTTCACCAAGGCCCAGCCGCTCTCCTCAGTGGGGCAGGGCAGCGAGATCGGCATTCACCGCCGCTCGTCGTGGAACAATCCGGAGCCGGAAGTGGTGCTGGTGGTCGACCCCGAGGGCCGGATCGTCGGTGCCACGCTGGGCAACGACGTCAACCTGCGCGACTTCGAGGGCCGCAGCGCGCTTCTCCTGGGCAAGGCCAAGGACAACAACGCCGCCTCGGCGGTGGGCCCCTTCATCCGTCTGTTCGACGAGACGTTCGGCCTTGAGGACGTGCGCGCCGCCGAGGTCCGGCTGGAGGTTGCCGGCGAGGACGGCTTCGTCCTCGAGGGCAGCAGCTCGATGCGCGAGATCAGCCGTGATCCGGAGGAGCTGGTCGCCAACATGATGGGCGGCCATCACCACTACCCGGACGGGGCGCTGCTCTTCTGCGGCACGATGTTCGCGCCGACCAAGGATCGCGGGGCGCCGGGCATGGGCTTTACCCACAAGCTGGACGATCTCGTCGCGATCTCGAGCGCCAGGCTGGGCACCCTGGTCAACCGCGTGCAGTACGCCGACAAGGCGTCGCCCTGGACCTTCGGCGCGGTGGCGCTGATGCGCAATCTCAAGGCGCGCGGCCTGCTCTGAGGCGGCGGCCCGCAAAGGGCAGCGGGCCGGGAACGAAGCGGGGCCGGCAGTGCCGGCCCCGCAGGAAAATCAGTGTGCCGCCTCGCCGTTGGCGGCGCCGTTGAGTGTTCGGCGTTCGATGGCTTCTTTCAGTTTGAGCTTTTCCCTCTTCAGGCGGGAAAGAGTCGACTGGTCGGGCATCGGCCGGTGGAGCTCGTCCGTGATGAGCTGGTCCAGCCGGGCATGCTTCGACCGCAGACTCTCGACATGCTCTTGCATCGCCATCGTGCACTACCTCCTCAGCGGTACCTAGCGCAGTATGAGAGACTAGTGACAGTCGCCGCCGCTTTCCAGCCTCAATGATGCCGGGCAGCGTTGCGATGCGTGCGAGGCCCTCACTCCAGTGCGGCGGCGGCCAGAAGCGGCTCCAGGACGGGGCTCCCGGCCGCCCGGCCCTGACCCAGCGCCGCGAGATTGGCGCGGGCGAGGGCGCGGGTGGGAAGGCGACCGCCGGGAAGGCTTCCGGCAAGCGCCTCGACTTCCAGCAGCAGCTCGTGCTCGGCGGCGAGCTCGGCGTCCTTGATCCGCTCGCGCAGCTCGGTGCGGCGTGCGGCGGGGCTGCCGTCTCCGGCGGCGAGTGGCTTGAGCGCGCGGCGCGCCCCGCGCAGCCCTTCGATCACCGGTCGCCAGCGCGCAGCGCAGGCGGCGAGCGTCGCCGCTGTCTCCTCGTCGGGCGTCGCGCCGCGCTCGGCGAGCCAGCAGCCGAGCAGCAGCAGCGGCACGTCGGCGCCCGCTTCGTCCTGCAGGCGCAGGCAGGCCGCGGCGGCCCCGGGGCTGCCGTAAAGGCGCAGGGCGCGCCGCCAGAGCGGACTCTCGGACCAGGATGGCGGCATCCTCAATCGCCGAAGGCGATGCCGAGGCCGCGGGCGGTGCGGACCAGCGGGTCTCCGGGATCGACCGCCTTGAAGGCGGCGCAGGCCTCGTCGAGCGGGACGTCGATCACCTGCCGGGCGCGCCAACCGACCACGCGGTCGAAGCGTTTCTGCGCCACCAGATCGACCGCCGCCACCCCGAAGGCCGAGGCGATCACCCGGTCGAGCGGCACTGGCGAGCCGCCGCGCTGGACATGGCCCAGCACCGTGACCCGGGTCTCCGCGCCGGTGCAGCCGGCGATCTCCTGGGCGATCGCCTGGCCGATCCCGCCATAGCGCGACTGGCCGTGCGCGTCGGTGTAGGTGCGGGTGACGCCGTCGCTGCGCACCGATTCGGCCACGACCACGAGGCTGAAGTTCCGCCCGCTCCGGCGGCGCTCCTCGATCTTGGCGCAGACCTTGTCCATGGCGTGCTGGATCTCGGGGATCAGGATGACATCGGCGCCGCCGGCGATCCCGGCGGTGAGCGCGATGTGGCCGGCGTCGCGGCCCATCACCTCCAGCACCATCACGCGGTTGTGGCTGGCGGCGGTGACGTGCAGCCGGTCGAGCGCTTCGGTCGCCACCGTCACCGCGCTCGAGAAGCCCACCGACTGCTCGGTGTGGCCCAGATCGTTGTCGATGGTCTTGGGGATGCCCACGAGGTTCCAGCCGCCCTGGCGGGCGAGCCGGCGGAGGATGGCGAGGCTGCCGTCGCCGCCGACCCCGATCAGCGCGTCGAGGCCCAGCTCGCGATAGCCCTCGACGATCTCCTGCGAGCGGTCGCGGGTGCTGCCGTCGGGGCCGGGATAGGCGAACGGATTGCCGCGGTTGGTGGTCCGCAGGATCGTCCCGCCCTGGTGGAGGATGCCCTTGACGCTGTCGGGGCTCAGCAGGGTGGCGGCCACCGGGCGCTGCAGGAGCCCGTGCGTCGCCTCGTGCAGGCCGTAGACCTCGAAGCCGTAGCCATGGACGGCCCGCAGGGTCACGGCGCGGATCACCGCGTTGAGGCCGGCGCAGTCGCCGCCGCTGGTGAGAATTCCGAGGCGCAAGACGAGGCCCTCCTTCTGCCTGACGGGGATGGCGTGCCGGGCAGCCGCCCGGCTCCGGGGGCGCCTGCGAGGATCAATTTGCGTGCGGTCTCCCGGAGTGCTGCCGCCCGCCTGAAAAAGTGCTACGAACGAGGCAGTGATACAATGGTTGCCGGGCCACGAGGAGCCACCGACCCTGCGCGAGATCGATACCCGTCTGGCGACGCTGAAAGCCGCGCACCGCGCTCTCGACGAGCGCATCGACCAGCTCACGGCCGAGGGCCAGGGCAGCGAGCTGGAGCTTCAGCGCCTCAAGAAGCAGAAGCTCGCCCTGAAGGACCGGATCGCCTATCTCATGCGCAACCGACACCCCGACATCATCGCCTGAGCAGGCCCTGGCGGCCGGACGCGGCCTGAGCCGCCGGGCGGTGCTCAGGGCCGCGGCAGCAGCCGGTTGACGTGCCCCATCTTGCGGCCCGGGCGCGCCTCGCGCTTGCCGTAAAGGTGCAGCCGGGCGCCGGGCTCGGCCAGGATCTCGCGCCAGCTGTCCGCCTCCTCGCCCAGAAGATTTTCCATCCGGGCATCGCTGATGCGGGTCGGATCGCCCAGCGGCAGGCCGCAGACCGCCCGCACCAGCTGCTCGAACTGCGAGCAGTGGCAGGCATCCATGGTCCAGTGGCCGGAATTGTGCGGCCGCGGCGCCAGCTCGTTGACCAGCAGCCTGCCGTCGCTGGCGAGAAACATCTCGACCGCGATGAGCCCCACCGCCTCCAGCCCGCTGGTGAGCCGCTCGGCCATGGCCACCGCGGCCTGGGCCTGGCCCAGGGTGATCGGCGCCGGCGCCAGGGTGGTCTTGAGGATGTGGTCGCGGTGCCGGTTCTCGACCGGGACGAAGCTCGCCATCTGCCCGTCGGGGCCGCGCGCGGTGATCACCGAGAGCTCCATGGCGAACTCGACGAAGCCTTCGAGGATCAGCGGGCCCGGGCCGAGCGCCCGCCACGCCGCCTCGATGTCGCCCGCGCCACGCAGCAGCGCCTGGCCCTTGCCGTCATAGCCCATGCGGGTGGTCTTGAGCACGCCGCGCCCGCCCAGCTCGGCAAGCGCGGGGGCGATCCCGGCCTCGTCCGTGATCGGCCGCCAGGGAGCGGTGGCGATCCCCAGCCGGTTGACGAACGCCTTCTCGGCGAGCCGGTCCTGGGTCACCTCGAGGACCGACGGTCCCGGCCGCACCGGCACCTTGCGGGCGAGCCGCTCGAGGACCGCCACCGGCACGTTCTCGAACTCGAGGGTGACCACGTCGACGGCCTCGGCGAACGCGTCCAGGGCCGCCTGGTCGTCCCAGGCCGCACGGGTGAAGGCGGCGGACACGTCGGCCGCCGGGCTGTGCTCCTCGGGGGCGAGGACGTGGCAGCGATAGCCCAGGCTGGCCGCCGCCAGCGCGGTCATGCGGCCGAGCTGGCCGCCGCCCAGGATGCCGATCGTGCCGCCGGGGGTGATCACCGTCATCGCTCGTCCTCCGTCTCGGCCGGGCGCTCGGCCACCGCCTCGCTCTGCCGGCGCCGCCAGGCCTCGAGCCGTGCCGCCAGGGCGGGATCCTCCAGCGCCAGGACGGCGGCAGCGAAGAGGCCCGCGTTGATCGCCCCGGCACGGCCGATGGCGAGCGTGCCGACCGGCACGCCGCCGGGCATCTGGACAATCGAGAGCAGGCTGTCGAGGCCGGAGAGCGCGCGGCTCTCGACCGGCACGCCCAGGACCGGCAGGCGGGTCATGGAGGCGATCATGCCGGGCAGGTGGGCGGCCCCGCCGGCGCCGGCGACGATCACCTTGAAGCCGGCTCCCTCGGCACCCTTCGCGAAGGCCACCAGCCGGTCGGGGGTGCGGTGCGCCGAGACGATGCGGGCCTCGTGCGGCACCTCGAGGGCAGCCAGCGTCTCGGCCGCGTGGCGCATCGTCTCCCAGTCCGACTGGCTGCCCATGACGATCGCCACGAGCGGGTTCCTGCTGCTGCTCACCGGTCCTCCTTGGGGCCCTTGCGCGCCACCGCGCCGGCAAGGCTGCGGCCGGCCGTGGCGGCTTCCTCGTTGGCGCGCCGGATCTGCTCGAACAGCTCCTCGCGCAGCACCGTGGTGTCGGGCGGGAAGCGGAAGCCGAGGCGGACAGTGCGGCCACGCACGCCCAGGACGCGCACCTCGATCTCGTTGTTGACGATCACCGCCTCGCCCTCGCGGCGGGTGAGGTAGAGCATTGCCATTCCCCCGGCTGGTCGGCCTGACCAAGGGGGGAGTATCGGCGACATTCGTCAACGGCTTGTTAACCGTGACGCGGCTAGTCTGCAATCGCGGTGCGACGGGCGCCGCCTGCACGGGAGTCCGGCCGATGCCTGCTGGCAACATCTCCTTCTTCGGATTGCTGTCCGCCAAGGCCGAGTGGGCGGGGCGGCGCTTTGCCGTGCTCTCGGGCAATATCGCCAATGCCGACACGCCCGGCCGGCTGCCGCTCGACCTGCCGGCCTTCACCGATGCGCTGGCGCGAAGCCGGGCCGGGATGGTGCGCACCGACTCGCGCCATCTGGCGCCGGCGGGCGGGCACGGGGCGGACAGTGCGCGCCCGGCGCGAAGCTGGGAGACCGCGCCCTCGGGCAATGGCGTGGTGCTGGAGGAGGAGATGCAAAAGCTCGCCACCACCCAGCTCGACTACCGCCTCGCCATCGATCTCTACGGCAAGCATCTGGGGATGCTGCGCACGGCGCTCGGCGCCGGCCGCTGACGGCTTTTGCAGGAGACTGCGCGATGGACCTCGATTCCGCCCTCCGCCATGCCGGTGCCGGCATGAAGACGCAATCGGCGCGACTGCGGGTGGTGGCCCAGAACCTCGCCAACGCCCAGTCGACCGGCGATGGCCCGGGGGCCGAGCCCTACCGGCGCCGCACCATCACCTTCGGCGAGCGGCTCGACCGGGAGAGCGGCCTGCGGCTGGTCGACGTGCGGCGCTACGGCCACGACCGCAGCGAGCCGCAGCGCCGCTTCGAGCCTGCCCATCCGGCCGCCGACGCGCAGGGCTGGGTCGCCTATCCCAATGTCGAGCCGCTGGTCGAGCTCATGGACATGCGCGAGGCGCAGCGCTCCTTCGAGGCCAATCTGGGCACCATGCAGACCGCCCGGGCGCTGCTCCAGCGCGCCCTCGACCTGCTGCGCTGAGCGGAGGGCGGGAGATCATGCGCATCGGCTCGACGGCCCAGGCGATCGCCGCCTACAGCGCCGCCGCGCGCCGCCCCGAGCCGCCGCAGGCGGCCCAGGACGCGGCCCCGAGCTTCGGCTCGGTGCTTCGCCAGGAGCTCGCCGGCACGGTGGCCGACCTGCGGCGCGGCGAGGCCGCGAGCGTGGCCGGTGTCACCGGGCGCAGCAGCATCCAGGAGGTGGTCGAGGCGGTGAGCCAGGCCGAGCTCGGGCTGCAGAAGCTGGCCGCGGTGCGCGACCGGGCGATCAGCGCCTACCAGGAAATCCTGAGGATGCCGATCTAGCGCGGCCGGAAGGGACAGCGGGAGGGCAGGGGCTTGGGCCCGGGCGAGGTGATGGATGTCGGGCGCGAGACGCTCTGGGTGATGGTCAGGCTCGGCGCGCCGGCCATGGCGGTGGCGATGGGCCTGGGGCTCGCCGTCTCGATCGTGCAGGCCCTGACCCAGGTCCAGGAGGCGACCCTCTCCTTCGTCCCCAAGCTTCTCGGGGTAGGCCTCGCGGTGCTGCTCTCCGTGCCCTGGGCGCTGGCCATCCTCCAGGCCTTCACCGAAAGCCTCTACGGCCGCATCGCCGGCATGGGCGGGCCTTGAGCGGCTTCACGCTCGAGGCGATGCTGCAGGCCGAGCTCGCCGGCACGGGCCTCCTTTTCGCGCGCATCGGGAGCGCGCTGATGGTCCTGCCGCTCCTGGGCGAGGCGGCGGTGACGCCGCGCCTGCGGCTGTTCGTGGCGCTGGCGCTGAGCCTGCTGCTGCGCCCGGTTCTGGCCCACAGCTTACCGCCGCTGCCCGAGGAGCCGGTGGCGCTGGCGGCCCTGGTGGGCGGCGAGATCGTGATCGGCCTGCTGCTGGGCTCGCTCGGGCGGCTCGCCATGGCGGCGGTGCACGTGGCGGCCAATGTCGTGGCCTACCAGTCGGGTCTTGCCGCCGCTGCCCTGTTCGATCCCAACGAGGCCCAGCCGGTCTCGCCGCTGGCCCAGTTCCTCGGCATGGCCGCCTTGACCGCGATTCTCGCCGCCGACGGCCACCACGCCATGCTGCTGGCGCTGCGCGACGGCTACGAGCGCCTGCCGCCCGGCGCGCCATTGCCGTTCGGCGAGGCGGCCGGGCTCTATGCGAGGCTTGCCGCCAGCACCATGGAGGTCGGCCTGCGCATGGCCGCACCGGTCCTGCTGGCGGGCCTTCTCGTCAATGTCGCGGTGGGCCTCGCCGCCCGCCTCGTGCCCTCGCTGCAGGTCTTCTTGCTGTTCGTGCCGGCGCAGATCCTGATCGCCTTCGCGGTCGCGGCGCTGAGCCTCGGCACCGTGCTTGCCCTGATGCTGCGCCACTTCGAGGGCGCGCTCCTGCTGATGGCCGGTGGCTGAGCCATGGCCGAGCAGCAGGAAGCCGCCGACCGCACCGAAGAACCGACCCAAAAGAAGCTCGACGACGCCCGTGCCAAGGGCCGCATCGCCTCCTCGCGCGAGGTCGGCACGCTCTTCCTGCTGGGCGCTGCCACGCTTCTGGCGGCACTCCATCTGCCGGGAGCCGCGCAGCGGGCGCAGGCCACCCTCGCCCTGTTCCTGCGGCCGGCGGTGATCCTGCGCGGCGGCGAGGCGGCATGGCCGGCGCTGCAGGCGCTGGCGTGGGACTTCGTGCTGCTGCCCGGCCTGCTGCTGATGGCCGCGGCAATCGCGGCGGCGGTCGTCCAGCAGGCGGTGGTGTGGAGCGCCGAGCCGCTGCGCCCCAAGCTCGAGCGGGTCTCGCCGCTGGCCGGCGTCAAGCGGCTGTTCTCCGTGACGACCGCGCTCGAGGCGCTCAAGAGCCTGGTCAAGCTGGCCCTGCTGAGCGGACTCCTGGCGGCCGTGCTGTGGCCGGGCCTGGAGCGTGTGCTGGCGACCTCCCGTGGCATCGGCGTGCTCACCGCCGAGCTGCAGCGGCTGGGCCTCCAGCTCTTCGGCGCCACCTTGCTGGCGCTGGTCGTGCTGGGCGGTCTGGATCTCGCCTGGCAGCGCCACCGCTACGCCCGCGACATGCGGATGTCGCGCCAGGAGCTGCGCGAGGAGCATCGCCAGAGCGAGGGCGATCCCACGGTCCGCCAGCGGCTGCGCGCCCTGCGCATGGAGCGCTCGCGGCGTCGCATGCTGGCCGAGGTGCCGGGGGCCACGGTGGTCATCACCAACCCCACCCATTATGCGGTGGCGCTGCGCTGGGATGCCGGCCGGATGGCCGCCCCCACCCTGGTCGCCAAGGGTGTCGACCATCTGGCGGCACGCATCCGCGAGGTGGCGCGCCAGCACGGCGTGCCGGTGATCGAGAACCCGCCTTTGGCGCGCGCCCTGCACGCGGCCCTCGAGCCGGGCCAGGCGATCCCGCCCGAATATTACCGCGCCGTGGCCGAGATCGTGGGCCTGGTCCTCCGCCTGCGCCGCCGCTGAGGGCGGCGCGAGGAGGAGGCCGGGCGGACGGTCGGGGTCAGTTCCGCGGGCGGATGGGCAGAGGCGCGAGGCTGATTCCCTGCTGCCCCCCGGGTCCCGCGGGCCTGGTCTCGGCAGGCATCGCCGCGCTCCCGCCCGAGCGCTCCTCGCCGAAATTTGCCGCCAGATAGTCCAGATAGAGATCGCGCTCCTCGCCCTCGAGGGGCGGCATGTTCTGGTACTCGCTCATCCAGGTCAGCAGCTCGTCCCAGTGGCCGCGGCTCAGGCCCTGCTGCTTCACGATATCGAGCGAGTGGCAGGCGCCGCAGAAATAGCCGATCTCCTCGCGGCCGGGGCCTTCGGGCCAGGAAGGACCGAACTCGTCCTCCTGGGCCATCGCCACCGACAGCGGCGCCAGCACCATGGCCAGCATCATCCACTTGCGCATTCGAGCCTCTCGGGTCTGGGTCCGCGTCGCGCGCGGCGCGGCACGCTGCCGACCGGTCCGCACGCGGGCTGCCTTTTTCAAAAGGGCCTAGGCCCGGGGGACCATCACCGCGATCCGGTGCATGGCGTTGTTGAGATAGCCCTTGGGGTTCCACGGCGCGGCGAAGGGCTGGGCGATGCCGTTCTCGTCGGTGGCGCGGGCCCAGATCTCGTAATAGCCGTGGGTCGGGAAGCTCACCTCGCTCTCGAAGGTGACCCAGGAATAGGGGTTCATCAGCGGCTTGAGGGTGGCCTCGCTCCAGGTGGCGCCGAAGTCGTTGCTGATCTCGACCTTCGTGATCCCGGCATCGCCGGCCCAGGCGTGACCGCGCAGCGCCAGGCTCTTCTGGCCGGGCTCGAGGGTCTCGCCGGACTGCGGGCTGGTGATCATCGACTTCACCGGCATGGAGTGGATGGTCACGAAGTCCGCCTCGGGGACGTCGGTGCCGGGGGCCACCGGATAGGCGGGCACCGAATAGGAGGGCACCTCCATCTTCGAGCCGTCGTGCTTGCGATCGCGCACCCAGATCCGGGTCAGCCACTTCTGCGAGCAGGAGCCGGGCCAGCCGGGCACGACCAGGCGCAGCGGGGCGCCGTTGAGCGGGTGGAGATCCTGGCCGTTCTGCTGGAAGGCGATCAGGTTATAGGGGTCGAGGGCCTTCTCGATCGGCATGCCGCGCGAGAGCGCCTGCTTGTCCGGATCGCCCGAGAGATGGGTGTCGGCGCCGAAATGGCCGGTATAGACCGCCGACGGCTTGACGCCGGCCTTCTCCAGCACGTCCTTGAGGCGCACGCCCGTCCACTTCGAGTTGCCGATCGCACCCAGTGTCCACTGATTGCCCTTAGCCGGCGGGTTGAAGCCGGCCCGGCCATTGCCGCCGCATTCGAGCTGCAGCGCGTACTCGACCACCTCGAACTGGCTCTTGAGATCCTCGATGGTGAGCTCAAGCGGCCGCTCGACCTCGCCGTCGATGACCAGCTTCCAGCCCTCGGCCGAGGTATTGTCCGGCACGATGCCGTTGTTGCGCACGAAATGGCGCGCGGTCGGGGTGACGTCGTCGTCGAGGAGGTGCGCCGGCGTCTCCGCGTTGATCGGCCGGTCGTTGAGGACGATGAGCCCGTCCTTGCCCTCGAGCACGAACTCCTCGGTGGTCTCGGCCAGGGCCACGGGGATCAGGCCGGAGGGCATGAAGCGGTGGAAGGGGATGGCGGCGCCCAGCGTGGCGCCCATCGCCGCGAGACCCGCACCGCGCAGAAAGCCGCGCCGGTCGCCGTGCGGCACCCGTCCGAACAGCAGGGCATCCGCCCGTTGGGGATCGTCCTGATAGAGCTCGCGCAGGCTGCGGATTTTCTTCGACGCCATCATGGGCCTCCCATGCACAGACCTTCCCCCACGCCCGGGCGGTGTCGGGGCGAGGGAAGAAACGCGCGAGGCAGGCGGTTTATTCCATGGCCCCGCTCAGCCGCTGCAGGGTGCGCTCGCTGCACGGCTGTGGGCGAGCGCCATGCGGGTCTCGGCGTCGAAGGGTGCCTTCTCCAGCGTCGCGGACGCGACCTCGCGGGCTACCAGCTCCAGCCGGGCCGGCTCCATCCCCGAGGCGAGAAGCGCGTAGCCGACGCCGCCAGAGCGCCAGGCATAGCCCCTGCTGCCGTCCTCGCCGAACGCCAGCAGCGTCTCGGGCAGTCCGGCGGGTCCGTGGATGAAGAGGCTCAGCCGGCAGCCCCGGCTGCCCAGATAGAAGGCATGGAGAGCAGGCTCGCCCGCCTCGTCCAGCAGCGCCACCCCGGCCAGTGCCAGGCCCGCGGCGACGAGGTCGGGGATGTGGGCCGGCCGTCCGAAGCCCTGGAGCGCGGCCAGCACCATGCCGGCGGCCGGTGGCGGCTGGCCGGCACCCTGCGCCCAGGCCTGGTGGCGGGCCGTGACGAAGGCCGGCGGCGCGGTCGGCTCCGGCCCGTGACCGCGCAGCCAGACCGGGGCGCCTGCCAGCAGCACGAGGGCGACCGCCGCTGCCAGCGCCAGCGGCCGGCCCCGGGGTCCGAGCAGCGGCCGGCGCTGTGGCGGCAGCACGATCGGCGGCGCCGCACGCTCGCCGGCGAGGACGGCCTTGAGCCGCGCCAGCTGCGCCACCTGCTCCGCCACCGCCCGGTCCTGCGCAGCGGCCCGCGCCACGGCGGCGGCCGAAGCTGCCGGCAGCTCGCCGTCGAGCCAGGCGCCCAACGCCTCGAGATCCGGTCGGCTCTGCTTCACGACACCGCCCGCGTCGCCGGGGCCGGCACGACCCGGGGTCCCGCCTCGGCGATCAGCCGGAGCAGGGCGGCACGAGCCCGCGACAGCCGGCTCATTACCGTTCCCTCGGCCACGCCCAGCACCTGGGCCGCTTCGGCATAGGACAGCCCGCCAATGTCGATCAGCGCCACCACCTCGCGATGCGCCTCGGAAAGCCGCGCCATGGCGGTGCGCACGGTCAGGACGTTGATCAGGCGCTCGTCGGCCAGCGGGCCGCCGTCGGCGGGGTGCGGACCGTCGTCCCCGGCCTCCTCCAGCGCCACCAGCCGCGGCCGGCGACGGCTGTCGATGAAGGCGTTGCGCAGGATGCGGAACAGCCAGGCGCGGCAGGCTGCCTGGTCGTCCGGGACGCGCCGCGCCGCCAGCGCCTTGACGGCGCATTCCTGCACCAGGTCGCGGGCCTGCTCGGGATCCTGGGTCAGGCTGAGGGCATAGCCGTAGAGCCGGTCGAGGCAGGCCTCGAGCCATTCACGGGGCATTGCCGGGCTCCCGGGCCGCCCTGCCGCTCCGCCACATCCGCACGTCCTGCCTCCGCCCCCGTCGCGATCCTCCGCGCCACGAGGTCTAGCAGAGCGGTGCCGCGAGCGCATGCCTGCAGGTGCATCGTTGACCGTTGCGAAGAGCGGCGGGGCCATCCGGTGATCCGCCAGAGCGGCGGCCGGCCGAGGGGCGCGCGCCGGATCCAGGAGGCACGTTCGGGCATGGCGAGGAATTTCAGCGTCAAAGCGGCGTTCAGGGAGGCCCGGGGACGCCACGTAGCACGCAACCCGCAGACTCTCGGGCGGCGCCGCTTCTTCTTTTTGGCTGCCTGTCAGTCGGCGGCGGTGCCAGCCGGGCAGGGAGGGCTCCCTGCCCGGCTGGCGGAGCATGTCAGGCCGCGCGGACCAGGCCTTCCGCCGGCAGCTCGCGGTGCTGCTCGACGAGGGCGGCGTGCAGCGTGCCGATGGCGCGCTCGAAGTCGGCTTCGTCGAGGACGAACTGCAGGTCCACCTTGCGCATCAACTCGTGGAAGGCGAGCGGCTCGATGCCCGCCTCGGCCAAGGCTCCCAGGGCACGCATCGTCAGGTGCTGGATCCTAAGGTTGCGGCCGATGGCCGAGACGATCGCGACCTTGCGGGTGGCGATCGCAGCCGAGGGGTAGCGCTCGGTGAGGTCGTGCTCGACCCGCCTGATGCTCTTGAGCGAGCCCTCGAGGAAGTGGGTGATGGTGTTGGCGTTGGAGGTCTTGGCGACGATCCGCACGCGATGGCGCTTGAGCGCGTCGAGGATCGCGGCGTCGTAGCCCTTCACACCGACCATGTCCTGCTCGAAGAACTCGAACGCGAACACGCCCTTGAGCCCGGTCACGATCTCGACGCCGGGCTCGGCCGGGCCGCGGGTGCCGACGATCAGCGTGCCTTCCTCGTCCGGCCGGAACGTGTTCTTGACCCGCAGCGGGATGCCCGCCTGGCGCAGCCCCTTGGCGGCACGCGGATGGATCGCCTCCATCCCCATGTTGGAGAGCTGGTCGGCCACGTCGTAGTTGGTCCGGCCGATCACCTGCACCTTGTCGATCCCGACGATGCGCGGATCGGCGCTGCACAGATGATGCTCCTTGTGGATGATCGCCTCGCGCGCCCTGGTGAGCACCGCCACCCGCGAGAACGTCACCTCGGTATAGCCGCGGTCGTAGGTGCCCATCAGCGCCTCGCGGCACTGGGCGTAGCCGCTGACGATGGGCAGCGTCGTGGCGAGGTCGATGTCCTTGAAGGCGTTCCCGATCCGCTCGTCGAGCCGGGGCTGGCTCTCGTCGCGCCAGCCGGTGAGGTCCACCAGCAGCGCGTTGACCCCGCGCCGGCGCAGCAGCAACGTGGTGTTGAACGCCGAGTGCGCCTCGCCCAGGGCCGAGATCATCTCGCGCACCGTCAGGAGATGCTCCTCCAACCGGAAATGGCCGTAGGAGCAGAGCCGGTGCAGATCGACCAGACAGTTGCGCACGCCCAGGATGCGCTCCTCGACGAAGGCGTCGGCCTCGTTGCGATCGGCACTGTCGGGCAGCACCCGGGCGTTGAGCTCGCGCATCGCCCGGGCAACGCCGTCCAGCGCCGCGTTCCACGCCTCCTCGGGGCCGGCATCGGCGAAGAGCGCGTAGACCCCCGCCTCGCCGGTCTTCTTGTGCTCGAGGAGCTTGTTGGTGATGCCGGCATAGGCCGACACCACGAACACGCGGTTGTAGAGCGCTGCGCCCTCGCGCCCCGCGAGGAGCACGTTCTCGAGCAGCGCCTCGGTCTGGAGCATCGAGGTGCCGCCGATCTTCTCGACGGTATGTCCTGCCATGACCTGCCTCACGCGGCCGCCGCGAGCGAGCGGGCGGGGGCGCGGCGCAGGGGCTCGATCTTCTCGCGGGTCGCCACGAAGTCGGGCCGGGGCTTGGCCGGACCGAACGGCGCCTCGAGCCGGTTCGACATGGCATTGAACACGAAGAACGCGTTCGAGCGCGGCATCGGCGTGATGTTGCTGGCCGAGCCGTGCATCGTGTTGCAGTCGAAGATCACCACCGAGCCGGCGCGGCCCGTGGGCGCCACGAGGCCGCCCTCCTCGACCAGCCGGGCCAGGCCCTCCTCGTCGGGCACGCCGACCTCCTGCTTGCGCAGCGAGTCCTTGTAGTGGTCCTCGGGCGTCTCGCCGATGCAGGTGAGGTAGCGCTTGTGCGAGCCGGGCACGAGCATCAGCGGACCGTTGTGGGGCGAGTTGTCGGTCAGGAGCACCGACATCGAGAGTGCCCTCATGCGCGGCATGCCGTCTTCCACGTGCCAGGTCTCGAAGTCGGAGTGCCAGTAGAACTCCTTGCCCCGAAAGCCCGGCTTGTAGTTCAGCCGCGACTGGTGGAGGTAGACCTCCTCGCCCAGGATGTAGCGCGCGACGTCGGCCAGCCGGGGATCGGCGGCGAGCCGCAGGAACAGCTCGCTTTGCGCATGGATCCTGAAGATCGAGCGCACGTCGCCGGAGCCCAGCTCGGTGAAGACGGTCTCCTTGTCCAGCGCGGCGCCGGGGCTGCGCAGGCGGCTCGACTCGGCTTCCAGGCTCGCCACCTCGTCCTCGCTCAAGAGCCCCTCGAGGAAGAGAAAGCCGTTGGCGTCATAAGAATCGTGCTGCTCGCGGGTGAGCGGCGCGTCCTTCGACCAGGTGGAATGGATCACCGGGTCGTGGCGCTCCAGGAACTTCGCCTCGGTGGACTGGCGCGACGGATAAAGGTCGGTGCGGCTCATTCTCTTCTCCCCAGTTGCTGCCGGTGCGTCGTGGTTCCTCTTTCAGACGGTCTCCGCCTCGAGGGCGTAGGCGCCGGTCTCGTCATGAACCTCGAGGCCGTTGAGCGGCGGATTGAAGACGCAGGCCATCATCATCTCGGTCGTGCCGCGCAGCACGTGCCGGTCGTTCTTGTCGAGCGCGTACATCACGCCCGGCCGGATCTCGTGGATCTCGCCGGTGGCGAGGTCCTCGATCGAGCCCTGCCCGGACATGCAGTAGACGCACTCGAGATGGTTCTTGTAGTGCATCGGCAGCTCGGCGCCGGCGTGGATCTTGGTGATGTGAAAGGAGTAGCCCATCCTGTCGTCCTTCAGGAGCAGGCGGGTGCTCTCCCAGCCCTTGGAGACCACGTGGCGGCGGCTCTTGAGGGCGTCGTCGAGGTCGCGAACGATCATATCGAAGTCCTTTGAATTCTGGCCCGGGGAAGGGCGGATTATTCGGCGGCGACGGCCAGGGAGCCGAGGACCGCGTCCATGGCCTGCTCGAGAATGTCGAGACCGCGGGCGAGCTCGTCGTCGGCGATGGTGAGCGGCGCCAGCACCTTCATGATCTGCCCGTGGCCGCCGCTGGTCTCGATCACCAGGCCGTTGGCGAAACACTCGGCCACGATGGCGTCGGCCGTCTCGCCGGTGCCCACGTCGATGCCGCGCATCATCCCGCGGCCCTTGGTGAAGGTCTGGCCGGGATGCTTCTTGGCCATCGCCTCGAGCCGCTCGCGGAGGATCTCGCCCTTGCGCGCCACGTCCTTTTGCAGCCGGTCGTCGCGCCAGAACTTCTCGAGCGCGGCGCGGGCGGTCACGAAGGCATGGCAGTTGCCGCGGAACGTGCCGTTGTGCTCGCCGGGCGCCCACTGGTCGAGGTCGCGCTTCATGAGCGTGACGGCAAAGGGCAGGCCCATGCCGGAAAGCGACTTGGCGAGCGTCACGATGTCGGGGCTCACCCCGGCCTGCTCGAAGCTGAAGAAGCTGCCGGTCCGGCCGCAGCCGGCCTGGATGTCGTCGATGATGAAGAGCGCGCCGTTCTCGCGGGCCAGCGCCTCGATGCGGCGCAGCCAGGCCGCCGAGGCGACGTTGAGCCCGCCTTCGCCCTGCACCGTCTCGACGATGATGGCGGCCGGCGCGTCGACGCCGCCGGAAGGATCGGCCAGCATCCGCTCGAGGATCGCCGCCGTGTCGACGTCGGCACCCAGATAGCCGTCATAGGGCAGGCGGGTGACGCCGCCCAGCTGCACCCCGGCGGCACCGCGATGGGTACCGTTGCCGGTAGCCGCCAGGGCGCCCACGGTCACGCCGTGAAAGCCGTTGGTGAAGGCGATCACGTTGTGTCGGCCGGTGATCTTGCGGGCGAGCTTGAGCGCCGCCTCGACCGCGTTGGCGCCGGTCGGGCCGGGGAACTGGAGGCGGTAGTCGAGCTTCCGGGGCTCGAGGATCGTCCGCTCGAACTCCTCGAGGAACGCCTCCTTGGCGTCGGAGTAGAAATCGAGCCCGTGGGCGAGACCGTCCTTCTCGATATAGTCGAGCAGCGCCGCCTTCAGGTCGGGGTCGTTGTGCCCGTAATTGAGGGTCGAGCACCCCGCCAGGAAGTCGATATAGCGGGTTCCGTCGGCGGCCTCGAGCGTGGCGCCGCGCGCGCGCGCGAAGCGGGCCGGCAGGCTGCGGCAGTAGCTGCGGACGTTGGACTCGAGGCGCGCCGAAGCGGTTTTCTCGGGCGTGTGGCGGGGCTCGTCAGTGCCGGTGGGCATGGCTTTCCTCACGGTCTCGATTTTCAGGGGATGCGGCGATCGGCGGGCGCGCTCAGGCCGTGCGGGCGGCGCTTCCAAACGGGCCGATGGCCACGAGGTGCTCGGTGTCGTGCTGGCCGCCGAAGTGAGCGTCACGCTCGAACCAGGCCCGGTGGGTGAGCGGAGCACCGAAGCCTTCGGCAACCGAGTGGAACAGCGCCCAGGATGCGGCGTTGTCCGGGGTGATGGTCGTCTTGATGCGCCGCACGTGGCGGCAGGGAGCATCGCGCAGCAGGTCGGTGACCAGGCGCTTGGCGAGTCCCTTGCCCCGGGCGCTGGCGCTTACCGCGACCTGCCAGATGAACAGCGTGTCGGGCTCCGCCGGCGGCAGATAGCCCGACACCCAGCCGACCACCTCGCCGTCGCGCTCGGCCAGCCGGCACGTGTCGGCGAAATGGGTGCACTGAAGCAGGTTGCAGTAGAGCGAGTTCTCGTCCAGGGCGCCGCTGCTGCCGATCAAGGCATTGACCGCCTCGCCATCCTCTGCGGTCGGCCGGCGAAGCACGATCTCGGCGTGGATGTCCTCGGCCTTGGGCCGATGGCTTTGCTTGATGAGGTGCATGGCCTCTTTGTCTGCTGTCTCCACGTTCACAAAACATTTCATTGTTCGAAGAATGTGTCAACCGGGCGGAGAAGATGCCCATATGGCAGCCGCAATGCAGCAGCGGAGGGCTTGAGAAAGTCAAAAAAAAAATACGATAAAACAATGTTTTAAAGATTGCGCTTATATGGGTCAGCCGACGTCGCCTCGGCGTGATATTTCGAGCGACGAAAGGCTGCCATGCGTCTGACGCGGGGATCCTTCCGCGGCCGAAAGTTTTAGCGCTTGCGGAAAGGTGTTCGGGAACTAGGTTCGGCCGCAGAGGATGGGATCCGGCCGGCGAACGAGGACGCGATGGAGCAGCGGGCGCAGACGGCGTTGATCGCGCTTCGCCGGATTTTGCGGGCGACGGAGCTTGGCTCCAAGCAGCTCGCCCGGACATTCCGGCTCACCACCTCGCAGCTCATCGTGCTGGAGATCCTGAGCGAGCGCGGCCAGGCGACGGCCGGCGCCATCGCCGCCCGCGCGGGGCTGGGCCAGGCGACCGTGACCGCGCTCGTCGACAAGCTCGAGCAGCGCGGGCTGGTCGCCCGGCGGCGCGGCGAGGCCGACCGGCGGCAGGTCTGGATCGAGCTTCTGGACGAGGGGAGGCGTGCCCTGGCGGAAGTGCCCGGCACGCTGCAGACCCGGTTTCGCGACAAGTTCACCGGGCTCGAGGACTGGGAGCAGGCCTATATCGTCGCTGCTCTCGAGCGGGTGGCGGCCCTGCTCGACGCCGACAAGATCGACGCTGCGCCCGTCCTCGATGTCGGCGAGATCGTCGAACGGGGTTCCTGAGCTTCTGCGACGCGGCAGGCCGCCGACCAAGCGGCGACGCGCCGCCGCGGCATCCCAGGGCTGCTAGTCGGCAGGGCTCCCGCTGTCCTCGGCCGCCAGAACGCGGGCGAGGCTGCAAAGCGCCTCCTGGTGCTTGCGGCTGCCTATATTGGCGAAGTTCCGGGCGAGCTCGAGCAGCATGCGCTGCTGCGGCAGCATCGTCGCCGGCTGCGTTTTTGGCTCGCTGCTGGGGTCGGCGTCCTCGAAGAAGTAGCCGATCTCGACCCCCAGTGCCTGGGCGATCTGGTAGAGGCGACCGGCCGAGATCCGGTTGATGCCGGTCTCGTACTTGTGGGCCTGCTGGTAGGTGACCCCGATCAGCTCCGCCATCTGCTGCTGCGTCAGGCCGAGCATGATGCGGCGCTGCCGGATGCGAAGGCTGACATAGTGGTCCACGTCCAGCGCCCTGCTTCGCCCGCCCGTCGTCTTCGCGACGAGCTTGCCCGCGACCTGCGTCATGAGGTGAGCACTCCGATGATTTCCGTTGCCGGGGTATAGCCCATTTTAGCTGGATTTGGCTAAAATATCACAGATTTTATAAACTTAAAGGTGCATCGTGTGGCCATCGGATGCAAGATTTATCCACTCAGGGTTGGCTTCGCGAAAAAGCTAGGACTGCTGGCGCGCAACGTCCAGCATGGCTGTCGGCAGTTGCCCCTCCTGTATGGCGAAAAGATGCGTGCTTCCCGTCCAGGGGGCACTCATCTCCCTGCCGATGGGGGCGGGCGGAGCCGCAGTACCGGCCCGGTCGGCACCGTTTCCCGGGAACCCAGCCGGATATAGGAGCCCTGTCCCCACAGCCTCGCCAGATCGTCGTGGTGCGGCGACAGCGGATGCCCCGACTGGCCCGTCGCGGTGACGAAGAGGGCGCTGTCGCCGGCAAGATCGGCGATCATGCGCAGGCCCGCCGCGTGAACGGTGGGAAACGGGCCGGCGGGACCCTGCGCCCGGTAATGCGCGACGTCGAGAGTGCTGGAATCCCCGCCGTCCGGCACCTCGATGCCGAAGATCCGGTCCAGCAGCGGCGCCTGTGCGAAGGGCTGGTGAGCCATCACGGCACGATGGGCGTCGCCCCAGCGCCAGGCCCGCCAGTCCTCGCCGTACCGCTCGCGCAGGGCCGGCAGGACCCGGCGCAACGCCGCCGCCGCCAGCTCGTCGCAGCTCTCCACGGCGGCGGTGCGGACGTCGTCGCACCAGGCCTGCCGCCCGGCCACGACCCGCCGCAGGAAATCACCCCGCCTCGGCCGCAGCTCGAAGAGCGCGTCGCCCAGCTCGTCCTCCGCCACGGCCCGCGCGAACGCCTCCTGCCAGGCGGCGGAAACCAGCGGCTCGGGCGCCTCGGGCGCCATGAGCCCGTCCCAGGCGCGCAGCGCCGCCAGCAGCTCGTCTTCGGCCGCGTCGGCCGGCTCCACGGCGCGCAACAGCGGCAGCAAGGCGGCGGCGAGCGGCGAGTGGAGGTCGAGCTGGGCCGCCTCCGCCTCCGCCGGCCCGATCTTCCGCCGGCCGGCCAGAAGCTCCTCGAGACGGCGGGCGCGCAGCGGCGAATCCCAGTCGGCGGTGATCAGATGCGGGTAGTCTGCGTCGACCACCTTGTTGTTGGCGTTGACGAAGAGCCCCGAGGCCGGGGCGCTCGCCTGCGGCAGCGCCTCGGGGGCGAGGGTGCCCAGCCAGTCGCCCTCGCCGGTCCAGCCCGGGGCCGGCAGGCGGCCGTCGCCGCCGCGCCGGACCGGGACCGCGCCGGCGACGGCAAAACCGATTCCCTGACGGTCTGCCCAGGCGGCGTTCTGCACCGGCGAACGGAACAGGCGGAGGGCCCGCTGCAGCTCCTCGCCGCTGGTTGCCCGCGCCATGGCGAAGCCGGCCTCCACCGTGGTGTCGGCGGGATCGAGCGCTGTCCAGGCGAGCGCCAGAAGGTCGGCGTCGGGCGCCTCGAAGCCCGGCAGATCCGAGATCACCGGCCCGTGGCGCGTCGCTCGCACGACGTGCAGCACCGGAGGCTCGCCGCGGACGTCGATCAGCTCCTCGCGGATCTCGAACGCCAGCGGGCCGCCCGGCGCCAGGTAGCGGTGCGGATCGGCCGGGTCGGGACGTTCGAGGAAAAGATCCTCGGTATCGGCATTGGTGGTGGTGAAGCCCCAGGCAACGTCGCGGTTGCGGCCGATGATGACCGCCGGCAGGCCCGGCATGGTGCCGCCCATCACGGCAAGGCCGGGTGCTTCGAGCCGGGCCAGGTACCACAGGCCCGGCGAGCGCAGCGGCAGATGCGGATCGGAGGCCAGCAGCGGCGCCCCGCTGGCGGTGCGGCTGCCGGCCAGCGCGAAGATGTTGGAGCCGAGGCCGGCCGACGGCGCGCCGTCGCCCAGTGTGGCAAGCTCGACCAGCCGCTCGTCGGGCGGAAGAAGGCCGCCCAGCGTCACCGGCCCGTCCGGCGGCTGGTCGGGCCAGAGATCGGCGAGCAGCTCGGCCGGCAGGCGGCGGGCCAGGGCCGCGCGCACCAGCTCCTGGCGCCAGTTGCCGGCGAGCTGCAGCGCCATCAGCCGGGCGAAGACGAGGCTGTCGGCGACGCTCCATGGCTCGGGCCGGTGGCGCAGCAGCAGGAACTCGGGCGGCAGCAGCCGGCCTCCTTCGTCGAGGAACGCGTTGACGCCCGCTGCATAGGCCTCGAGCAGGCGCCGGCCGTCCGGCGAGAGATGGGCGACGCCGGCTTCGGCGGCGTTGCGGAGGCCCAGGGTCCGCATGAAGCGGTCGACCGGCAGGGCCTCGGGACCGAGGATCTCGGCCAGCCGGCCCTGCCCGGCGCGGCGGTGCATCTCCATCTGCCAGAGCCGGTCCTGGGCGTGGACGAAGCCCAGCGCCGCCCAGGCGTCGTGCTCGCTTCCGGCCTCGATCAGCGGCACGGCGTGGCGGTCGCGGAGAATCCGCACCGGTGCCTCGAGGCCCGCCGCCACCAGCTCGCCCTCGGTCTGCGGCAGCGAGCCGCCGAGGAGCCAGAGCCCGCCGCCGGCCGCCGCCAGGGCGAGCAGCAGCAGGGTCGCGAGAAGCCGCGGGGCGAGGCGGCGCCAGCGCATCGCGGCGGCTCAGGCCGTGCGAAGGAGCCCGCGCCCGGCGAGCTCGGTACGCAGCGCCGCAGGCGAGGTGAAGCGGTGCGCGGCAAGGCCCACCGCCTCGGCGCCCGCCACGTTGGCGGCGCTGTCGTCGATGAACAGGCAGCGCGCCGCCGGCCGGCCGATCGCCTCCAGCGCGTGGCGGTAGATCGCCGCGTGCGGCTTGACCATGCCGAGCCGGCCGGAGACGAAGATCGCCGCGAAGCGCCGGAGGAACGCAAAGGCCGGATCGCCGTCGACCAGCGGAAACGTCTCGGCCGACCAGTTGGTGAGCGCATAGAGCGGCACGCCCGCCGCATCCAGCTCCTCGAGCAGCGTCACCGTGCCGTGGATGGGCCCGCCGATCATCTCGATCCAGCGCTCCCGCCAGGCCTCGATCAGCGGCCGCTCGTCGGGGAAGCGGGCGCAGAGCTCGGCCACCCCCTCGGCGAAGGGCCGGCCGGCGTCGAGCCCGAGATTCCACTCGGGCGTGCAGACCTCGGCCAAAAACCGCTCCATCGCCTGCTCGTCCGCCAGCATCCGCCGGTAGAGATGCCGCGGGTTCCAGTCGATCAGCACCCCGCCCAGATCGAAGATCACTGCCTCGGTGGCGTCGCTCCGCATCAACCGGACCTCCCTGCAGGCCCGACCTTCCCGGGCTTTGCCGCAAGGCTTCCCATTACGGCCGAGGGCCTGCAAGTGGCAAGGGCGCAAGGCTCACTGCCGGGAGAGGGCGAGCCTCACGCCGAAGGCGATGAAGAGCGAGCCCGTCAGCCGGTCCATCGCCCGCAGCAGGGCAGGCCGCGCCAGGGCCCGGCCGAGCGGCGCCGAGGCGCCGATGAGCAGCGCGCACCAGAGCAGGCCCAGCAGCACGTGCACCGCCGCCAGTGCGAAGGTATAGGCCGCGACCGGCGCCCCGGCGGGGACGAACTGCGGCAGGAAGGTGACGTAGAACACCCCGACCTTGGGGTTGAGCAGGTTGGTCAGCAGACCCCGCACCAGCCATGCCCGGCCGCTCGTCCAGCCCGGCCTGCCGGGCCGGGCCGCCTCGTTCGCGAGGCCGCTGCGGGGCCTGCGGACCAGAGCGATGCCCAGCCAGAAAAGGTAGCACGCGCCGGCCCATTTGAGCAGCGCATAGCCGGTCTCGGAGGCGGCGAGCAGCGCGCCCAGCCCGAGAGCCACCGCAGCGCCCCATACGAGACAGCCGATATTGATGCCGATTGCGGCGAGGGCAGCCCGGCGCGGCCCCTCCACGGTCGAGGTTCGCAGGACCATTGCGGTGTCGAGGCCGGGCGTGACGGTCAGCAGGCCCGCCGCCAGCACGAAAGCCACCAGGGACTGCGTCATCGTCATGCCGGTGCTTCCGGTCAGCCGGCGGCGAAGTCCGCCCGGCCGCGCATCACCATCCCACCTTTCTCATCGGCGATCCACAGTTCCGCACCCCTGGCGTCGGGCGTGCCGTAGGCAATCACCTCGCGGCCCGCGAAGACCGGCGCCAGCGCGCGGAACTCGAACCGGGCGAGCGTCGCATCCGGCCGGGCGCGGCGCACCAGGTCGAGCAGGAAGGTGGCCAGCAGCGGCCCGTGCACGACGAGCCCAGGATAGCCCTCGACCTCGCGCACATAGCGCTCGTCATAGTGGATGCGGTGGCCGTTATAGGTGAGGGCCGAATAGCGGAACAGCATGACCTCGTCGGGCAGCCACACCTGCTGCCATGCCGCCCGCTCCGGGGCCCGCGGCGGCTCGACCTGCGGCGCATCCGGCGCGGGCGCCTCGCGGTAGACGATGTCGTGCTCCTCGACCAGCGCCAGGCCCTGCGCCGTCTCGAAGCGGTGCTCGACCAGCACGAACACCAGCGGCCCCTGGCGCCCCTCCTTGGCGGTGATCGAGCGCACCGCCGAGCGGCGGGTGACCTGCGCGCCGACCGGCAGCGGCCCCGTCCAGGAGAGCCGTCCGCCGGCCCACATGCGGCGCTCGAGCGGCACCGGCGGCAGGAAGCCGCCGCGCGCGGCATGGCCGTCCGGCCCGGTCGCGGCGGCGCGCACCACCGGCAGGCCGTAGAGATGGTGCCAGAAGGGCGGCAGCGGCGCGCCCGGGCCCGGGGGATCGTTGCGGTCCAGCGCGGCGGTCAGCGCTGCCGCCGGCCACGGGTCGATCATGAACTCGCTCGCGGCCTCGCGGCCGATCCAGGCCTTCAGCGGCGTGATGTCGGGAAGGCTCATGCAGCGCGCTCCCCCCGGAGGTCGGCACCGACGGCGGCCGAGATGTCGGCATGGCCGTCGCGGTCCAGCAGCGCTTCCAGGCCGCGGACGATGCGGCGCACGAGGAACGGACCCTCCTGCACCATCCCGGTATAGACCTGCACCGCCGTGGCGCCGGCGCGGATCTTGGCGTAGGCGTCCTCGGCCGAGGCGATCCCGCCCACCCCGATCAGCGGCAGCCTGCCGCCGAGAAGCTGCGCCATGCGCCCGAGCAGGGCCGTGGAGGGCGCCATCAGCGGCCGCCCGCTGAGCCCGCCGGCCTCGCTCCGCCGTGCCGAGCGCAGCGTGGCGGGCCGCGCGGTGGTGGTGTTGCTGACGATCAGCCCGTCAATGCCCGAGGCCAGCGCCACCTCGGCGATGGCCGCCTCGTCGGCGGCCTCCAGGTCTGGGGCTATCTTGAGAAAGACCGGTTTGGGCGCGGCGCCGGCCGCCACGAGCTCGCCGCGCCGCCGCACCAGCGCTTCCAGCAGGCGGGCCAGGCTCTCGGCCTTCTGCAGGGCGCGCAGGCCCGGCGTGTTGGGCGAGGAGACGTTGACCACCAGATAGTCGGCCAGCGGATGCAGCCGCTCCAGCCCGGCCAGATAGTCCAGGGCCGGATCGGCGGCGTCGCGGTTCATACCGATATTGGCGCCGACGATCCCGCTCTTCGGCCGCGCCGCGAGCCGCGCCGCCACCGCGTCGAGCCCGTCATTGTTGAAGCCCATGCGGTTGATCACCGCGCCGTCCCCGGTCAGCCGGAACAACCGGGGCTTGGGATTCCCGGCCTGAGGGCGCGGCGTCACCGTGCCGACCTCGACGAAGGCGAAGCCGAGCCTGAGCAGCGGTGCTACCGCCTCGGCGTTCTTGTCGAAGCCGGCGGCGAGACCCACGGGATGGGGCAGATCGAGGCCGGCCAGGCGCGTGCGCAGCCGCTCCGGCGCGGCCAGGGCCGGCAGGGGGACCAGCGGCAGGAGGCGGATGGCGGCACGGTGGGCCGCCTCGGGCGGCAGGAGGCGAAGGAGTGCTGCGGCGACCATTGTCCTGCTCAGGCCCCCTCGGCACCTTCCGCGATGAAGCCCGGGTTGCGGAAGTCGGGCTTGGCATAGGTGAAGGGCGCGCCGTCCACCGTGCGCACCCGACCGCCGGCCGCTCGCAGCACCGCGTGGCCCGCCGCCGTGTCCCACTCCATGGTGGGCCCGAAGCGCGGATAGACGTCGGCCTGGCCTTCGGCGAGCAGGCAGAACTTGAGCGAGCTGCCGGCCGAGACCGTCTCGGTGATGCCCTGCTCCTCGAGCCAGGCGTTGGTGGCGGCATCGCGGTGCGAGCGGCTGGCGACCGCCACCGCCCCCTGCGCGGGCCGGCGGCGCGCCGCGATCTGCCGGACCTCGCCGCCCTCGCGGCGGGTGGCGCCGTGGCCCAGCGCTCCCCACCAGGCGATGCCGCGGGCAGGCGCCGTGACCACTCCCATGAGGGGCAGGCCGTCGACGATCAGGCCGATATTCACGGTGAACTCGCCGTTGCGCGAGATGAACTCGCGGGTCCCGTCGAGCGGGTCGACCAGCCAGAAGCTGCTCTCGGTGATGGACGGCATGCGGCCGGCGGCGACCTCCTCCTCGGCAACCACCGGGATGCCGGGGGTCAGCAGCCGCAGCCGCTCGAGGATCAGCGCCTCGGCCTCCTGGTCGGCGGCCGTCACCGGCGAGCTGTCGCTCTTGGTCGTGACCTCGACGGCCCCGGCATAGTGCTTGAGGAGGATCTCGCCCGCTTCCTCGGCGATCGCCGTGATCCGGGGCAGGAGAAGGACCGGTGCCAGCATGGGCTGCCTCCACGATGGCGCGCTCGCCGCCGCTTTTAAAGGAAGTCTTCACCTTTCCGCGGGATGATCGCCCGAGAGCGGCTCGTCCGCTCCTGGTCCGGCTGAAGCCGCCGGGCCCGGCAACGGGCGCGGAACAAGGTGCGCCATGGCTGTAGAGAACGAAGCGATGACGATCAAGGGCCCAATGGGCGGTTCCCGGGGAGGCGCTTCCCCGGCCGACGACCCTGCCCATGGCGCGTTCGTCCGGGAAGCGCCGGCCGACGCGTCCCTGCGGCTTTATCCGCCGCGTACCGCCAAGGGGCTCGACCCACGCCATCATGCCTTTACCGAGCGTATCCACGACTTTCGCCGTGCCTGGCTGGCGCAGCCCGGGGCACGCCCCGTGGGTTACCTCCAGATCCTCGACCTCGATCAGGTGCGCCGCCATTTCGGCCGCCGCTGGGACGGTCTTTGCGATCGCGTGCTGCAGCTCGTCGAGACCACGCTCGAGAGCCGGCTGGGTCCCCAGGATCTCTATCTGGTGATGAGCGAGCGCCTCGTCTGGGTGCTGGCGCTGGGCGGCGAGCGCCGCGAGATCGAGGTCAAGGGGCGGCTCATGGCCAGCGAGCTCACCCGGCTCCTGTGCGGCGCCTTGCCGGGCGGCATCGCGGTCGGCTTCTCCACCCGCCTCGTCAACTTCGAGGCGCTGGCGGACGTCGACGACCCGCTCGGGCTGCTGCGCCGCCTGGCCGGCCTCGACCCGCCGCCCGATCCCTCGACACGCGAGGACGCTCCCGCCGCCTGAGCCGCAGCTCAGGGGGCGGGAGCGCTCGGCTCCAACCGGAGCGAGGCGCATGGAGAGGTGAGGAGAGGCCTGCGGGCGACCCGGGTGCGGCCGGTTCTCGCTCTTTTTCAGGTGGGGGCCGGTGGGAGCGCCATCGAGGCGCCGCGTCGGGCGGGGCCGAGGCGGATGCGGAGTCCGGCGCCGGCCAAACCGGCACGGCGCCACGAACGCGCCATCGAGGCGAGCCGGTCCCCATCGACGTCGAGACACGCGGCCGGTTGGCGCCGGTCGTCACAGCATCACCGGCCGTCTCCGCCGCCAGCTTCGGGCTGCAACGGCCGCCAGGGCAACGGCGCGCTGGAAGTTGACGGCGAGGTTATCGTTGCGGGTGGCGATGCGGCGCAAGTCATCAGGCGGTTGATCGCCGCCTCGACGCGCCAACGCTCGCGCCAGACGCGGGGATCGTGGCTGACCGGCTGCTTGCGGCTGCGGCAGCCGCGGATCACCGGCTCGCTGCCTCGCTCGACGATCTCCTGCCGCAGCTCGTCGGCGTCGTAGCCGCGCTCGGCGATGACGCGTGTGGCGGAACCGGCCGCCGCCAGGAGCTCGCCTGCGACACGGATGTCGGCGGCATTGCCGGGCGTCAGGCGGAGCGCGAGCGGCCGGCCGAGGAGGTCCTGGCACGATGGATATTGGTCGTCCGGCCGCTCCGCGAGACCCCGATCGCCTGCTTTTTGCCCCTTTTTCCGCCACCCGCCGAACAGTGTGCCCGGATCCCGGTGTTGTCGATGGCGATGCCACCGCCCGGCATCCCGGCCTCTGCGAGAGCTTTCAGGAAGCGCCGCCAGATGCCGCGCCGGGATCAAAGGTTGCAGACGGTCGTGCAGAACCCGCAGGCCTGCGGGCAGTCGCGCCAGCTTCGGCCGGAGCGCATCACGTGCAGGATCCCGCTGATCACCCGCCGGTCGTCGACCCGCCGCGCGCCTGGCTGGTTCTTCGGCAACAACGGCTCGATCACCACCTTCACCACCCTTGCCCGCCGATCCGCTGTCTCAATCAGAGGCCGGGGCGTGGATCAGAGAGTGGTTGGGCACAGAGGCTGGGATCCTTCATCGTCGTGACGTCCTTCCGTTCCTTGCAGGCCGCGCAGCCAGCCGCCGCGACGGGCGGACCGAGCGGGCATGGTGCCGGAGCGGCCGGGCCACTCTCGGGTCTGGATGTTGGCGCGGCCGGCCGTGTCCCTCACGGCGCTGCAGGATCGCCCAGAGATCCGGTCCCTGGCGCATCGCGTCCCGCATGATTGGCGCCCCATGCGCCTGCCGGCCGGACATCGTGCATGGAGGACGGCAGAACCCGGCGTTGAAGGTGGCGGAGGGCTCGATCGAGCCGTAGTGCACGCCGCGATCATTGCGGTAGATGAGGCCGCGGCGTCGTGCCGGCCGGCGCTCGTGCAGCGCTGGCTCAGGGAGGACGGGACGAGCCCGGCGCAGGCCGCGGAGAAATCGCGCCAGCCGACAATCCGCCGCGCACGGGGCATCGACCACGAAGACGACGTGGGCGAAGTCGCGCAGGGTCGAGACCGGGATGGGATCCGGGACCCAGGGCGCCTTCGGGCGTGGTGGCCGGAGCTGGCGGTCCACGTGATCCGCCGGGCATGGCGTCGCCCGGTCGCTGAGCGTGGCGGTCCCCATCTCGTCGCCGACGACCGGCAGGATCGCCAGAGACCGCACCGCACGCTCGACCGTGCAGCGCGCGGTCCCCGAAGCCTTCACGGCGGCGTCGCCGACACTCCATGCCCCGCAGACCTCGAAGCTCGCCTCGAGGCCCCGGTTGCTCGCGGCGCCCGGCGTGGCGTCGCGTCGGCTTCAGCCGAGCTTTCCTGCAGGCCGCCGCGCATGCGGGCGGCAGGGCGACGGGAGGCCCGGCAGCGGCCGGCAGATCGGCTCGACCGGGCTTGGCGCATTGCTCGTCAACCACGCCGATCATGGGTCGAGACGGCCGTCGAGTCTCGGCCTGGGGATAACAGGCACTCGGCTTCCTCAGGATCTCGCTGGTCTGTCGCAGCTTCCGGTTCCCGCGCTGCGGCGGCTTCAGCCGAGCCCGCTCGTCCGTCGTCACCCCTTCCGGCGAGCCCGATCCGGCTGCGCTTGCCGCAGCCAGCGCCGTAGCGTCGTCGCCTCGCAGTCGATCCGCCAAGCGATCGGACCGTTCATCGTCCACGTCAAAGGCATGCTCGCCCCGGTGCCCGAGCACCATGCGGAGGGCCCGCTCCCCGGGTGACTGCCGAAGTGATCGCCTCATCGCTCCATCCTCTCGAGAGCCGAACCCGCGAGAAAGCCCGGTCGGCCCGAGGCCAGCTGTGCCCATCGGGGCGTGAAGAAGGCTGCACCCCCGCGGACACCAGGCTTCCGGCACCTCGGGGCGGTGCGGAAAGGCGGTCACGCTACGGGAGTGCATCGCGGGCGCTGACCAGATCGCTGCCGACCGGACCGCCTTCGCCTCGCCGGACCGCGGCCTACCGGACCGCGGCCGGCCGGCCCGGCCCTCCACGGGCGGACAGCCGCGCACGGCGGCGCCCGGAGAGGCTGCTTGCGGATCCTGACGGCAACATCACTGCTGCGCCGCGGACCATGCGGACGTCCCGGTCCGGGATCGCGAGCCGGTCCGTGTCCTGCAGGATGCCGGGCCCGCTGCCGGTGCGCCGGGGGCAGCGTGCTGCCCGGCCCTCCCGTGGCGCCGTCGCCGCTCCCCGGGATCGTCGGCGGCAGCGGATCGGCAGCCTCCGTTGCTTCGCCGTGGTGCTGCTGGCGCAGGGCTGACGTCGCTCTGGTGCGTGGCGTGCCGGCGGGCGAGGAAGGCGCCGCGAACGGGCGGGGGCCGGGACGCTTGGACGGCTCGGAAAACCGCCGCCTGCGACGGCTTTGACGGCTACGGGGCGGTTCAGGTCTCCTGCTGAGGGCGGGAAGGTGATCGCCGGGACAGCCGGGGCTCGTCGCCGTGGACGAGCGGCTGGCGGCGCTGTTGGCGACGGGGATCTGCTCGATCGGCTGGGCGCGGTGGTGGATGTCGAGCTGGTTCGTCCGGTGCCGGAAGCGGCGCTGGCGCGATCGGACCGCAGCCGGAGCGGCCGGCCCGCCTGCGACCCGGTGCCGATGCCCGGACGGCTGGTGCTGCAGGGGCTCTGCAGCCGGTCGGCCGACGCCGCCGGACTCCGGCGGCGCGACCTGCTCCCGTTCCTGCCCTTCTACGGCCCCGACCCGGCCGATCGGGCGCCCCACGCGCCGACGATCCGGCTCTTGGGCGAGCCGCTCGCCCGCGCCGCAGCCTGATCGCACAGCGAGACCCGGCGCTGCGTGAGGCTGGCCGTCTCGCCGCGGGGGACAAGTCATCGATGCCACCGTCGTCGCCGCGCCTCGGCGAACGCCGAGCGGCGAGGAGGCCGCCGTCCGTGGCTGGCGGGGTCCGGCCGTCGAGCCGGTCGAAGGCCAGGCGCCGGCGGAAGGGTTCCGATGCCCCCTGGTCCCGCCGCCACGGCCTGCCCTCCGGCCGGGGGCCAGGCCGCCATGACGCGGCCGCATCGCGACGGTCCATTTCCGCAAGCCCGAGGACCGGCCGCTCGCGGCGCGGCACGCCGGAGCCGACCCCCGTGCCCGGCGGTCCGCTCGGCCGGCGAGCACGTTTCCGCCGGCCGGAAGCGCCGGATGAGGCTGGTCGCTTGCACCGTCGCCTCGCCGGGGCCGAGACGGTGATCGGGATGGCCAGGCCCGCCTGCAGGCCCGCCCGGCACGGCTCGGCGCCCGGGCGACGCCCATCCGGGCCGCCCGGAACCGGCGCCGCCCGAGACAGCTCCGCGACCCGGCCGCCGGCTCCGGCACGCCCGCGCTGGCGTCAGCCGCCAGCCGCAAGGGAGGCTCCTCGAGGCATCCGCTTGCAGCCCGGTGGCCGACGCCGGTGCGGGACAGCGGTCGGCGCTGCGGTGATCGAAGCAAGCGGTCCTGCCGGATGCCGCAGCCGCTACCGCCGCCGCGTCGCCTGCGCAGCGAGGCGGGACCGGGTCACGCGCCACACCCGCCGCCGAGCGGGCAGAAGCGTCGGCCATCCGGGGCGGCGGCGCGTGGCGGGCCGGTGCAGCATCCCGTGCGCCAGGCGGCGCCGGCGCGGGCTGCTGCCGGGTTGGCGCGCAACGGGTGAGACCATCGGGTCGCGGCAGGGCCGCGAGAGCCGCCAGGTGCGATGGCGGCGGGACGCCAGCGTAGGAGGATATGGCGGCGGAGCGAGGGCGGTGCGGCGGCAAGCTTTCGTTCACCGCGTGGGCCGATGGTGGGGCCTAGGACCGCTTTGTTTCGAGGAGATGACGCTGTGCGCAGCCTGCTCGCTGGCCTTGCCCTCCCGCTCGCTTTGGGCATGGGAGCGGGCGAGGCCCTCTCGCTTCCCCCCTCCCTGCCGCACGACCTCCTGCTGGCACCCTCGCTGCTTGGCAGCCACGAGAGCCGCCCGATGGGGCTCGACGCCCTGCCGCGCTGGCAGGACGTGCTCGCCAGGATCGAGGCCGAGCGGCCGCTCTACGCGCGTTGCGACGCCCTCGAGGCGGCCTGCGAGGCCGCCGGTCTCGGCGAATGGCGGGCGCTGCTGCGCCGCCTCGAGGGGGTGCCCCGCAAGGACCAGATCGCCGCCGTCAACCGCTTCGCCAACCGCTGGAGCTACCGCAGCGACTCGGCCAACTACGAGCGCAGCGACTACTGGGCGACGCCGCTGCAGTTCATGGAGCGGTCAGGCGACTGCGAGGACTATGCCATCATGAAATACGTCTCCTTGCGCGAGCTGGGCGTGCCCGAGGCCCGGCTGCGCCTGGTGGTGGTCCAGGACGCGCGCCAGGACGTTGTGCATGCGGTGCTGGCGGTGGAGGACGAGCGAGAGGTGTGGATCCTCGACAATCTGGCCGACCGCGTGCTGCCGCAGGAGCAAGTCTCGCACTATCTACCTTATTATTCGGTTAACGCGGAGAGCCGCTGGATGCACGCCGCGCCGCGCCGGGCGGCAGGTCCGGCGGGGCACCGGGCGCCGTGAGGGCGGCTTATAGCTGGATGCCGGTCAGCCGTCCGACAGCCGCCCTGTCGTCCTCGAAGAGGGCTTCCAGCCGTTCGCGCAGGGCCGGCTCGAGCCCGGGATAGGAGCGGCTGTTGTGGGCGCGGTTGTCCTTCTCGCGCAAGGAGAAGGACGGATCGGCGCCGACGAAGGAGAGGATACGCCCGAGAGCGGCGTCCGGATCGCCGAAGAGCTCGCGGCTGGCCACGAACAGGAACTGCTCGCGCGGGTAGCAGGCGAGCCAGCGCTCGATCTGGGGCATGTAGAAGCCGCGGCTGAGATAGGAGTGGCGCTGGTGCCCCTCGCTGTGCTCGAGCGTCCCTTGTATCAGCGCCTCCTCGTCCGCCGCCATCCGCTCCAGCTCGCCCTCGATCGCCACGGCGAAGGGCCGTTCCTCGCGGCCGTTCTCGACCTCGTGCCAGTAGTGCGAGTAGGCGCGGGCGACGGGATCCCGCAGCAGCACGATCAGCCGTGCATCCGGCAGATGCTCGTGGGCGCGGCGCGGCACCAGCGGATGGTAGAGATAATAGGGCGTGGCCTCATAGCGCAGCCGCGGGTCGCCTTCCCCCGGGAAGTGGGCGCGATACCAGCCGAGCCCCCTTTCATAGGCCTGGTCGAAGAAATGGACTTCCTTGCGGAACGGCCGTGCCAGGCCAGGATGGCGGCTCAGATACTTGAACAGAGAGGTTGTTCCCGCCTTCTGTGCGCCCAGCACGAGGAAATGCGGGAGGCCGCCCCGGCCGGCCAGCCGGCGCAGCCGCAGATAGGTCGACGCGAGCACGGCGTGCCGGCGCGCCAGCTTGGCGAGTTTGTCGCTCCGCATCCCTCTACCCGTTGCTCCCCGGCATGACGGCCCGGCTGGCGGTGACACCTGCCGAATCATGCCTCGCGGAGTCAAGAGCGGGCCCGGCAGCGGGCGCGACCCGCGCCGTTGCACCTTCGTTACCCCCGTGATGCAAATCCGCCGCAACGGCAGATATGCCGTGGGCACGAGACTTGCGAGCCGCTATGAACACGCGGCTGCGGGGCCGTCCTCAAAAGCAGCATTGCTGAGCGGGGCAAGCTGGAGAAAAGGATGCTGGGGGGATTGCTGCGGTCCATTCGCGACGGACGGAAGGAAAGGCGCCGCGTGTCCCGGCGTCTGGAAGAGCTGCGCGACGCCGGGCTGGTATTCATCTCGCATGGCAAGAGCGGCCGCACATGGGTGCGGGTGATGCTCTCGCACATCTACCACCTGCGCTACGGCGTTCCCGCCGACCAGCTGGTCGAGGGCGACAATTTCCATCGCCACGACGGCCGCATCCCGATCTGCTTCTTCACCCACGACCAGAACGAGGACGCGCCGGTCCGCATGGAGCTGGTGCGCGACAGGCTGGCCGCCAAGAAGGTGGTGTTCCTGGTCCGCGACCCGCGGGACGTGCTGGTCTCCCGCTACCACCACCGCGCCTTCCGTCACTCCACCGAGAAGCGCGAGAGGGCCGGTCTGCCGCGTGACATGGCGGAGATGCCGGTGATCGACTTCGCCCGCCATCCGCGGCTGGGCCTGCCCGCGGTCATCGACATCATGAACAAGTGGCATGCCGAGACGGCCGGCCTGCCCCAGGCCCTGCGCCTGCGCTACGAGGATCTGCTGGCCGACACCGAGGGCCAGCTCGGCCGCCTGACGGCATTCCTGGGCGAGCGCTGCAGCAGCGAGGAAATCGCCGCCGCGACCTCGTTCGCCTCGTTCCAGTCGATGCAGAGCAAGGAGCGCGAGGGCTTCTTCCAGACCGACGTGCTGCGCCCCGCCGACCCCGGGAACCCGGAGTCCTTCAAGGTCCGCCGCGGCGTGGCGGGGGGCTATCGCGACTATTTCACGGCCGGGGAGCAAGAGGAGCTCGAGCGGATCGTCCGCTCCCGACTCGACCCGGCCTTCGGCTACGCATGACGCGCAGGAGCGCCCGGCGCCTCCTGCGGACAATCGAGGAAAGCCGCCCGTCGCGCGGCCGTGTTTCTGGGAGCGGATGATGCTCGGGCAGTGGTTCCGGTCGATGAGTGAGCGGCGTGACCAGCGGCGCAGGGTGAGCCGGCGCATCGAGCAGTTCGAGAGTGCCGACGTCGTCTTCGTGTCGCATGCCAAGAGCGGCCGGACCTGGATCCGCGCCATGCTCTCGCATCTCTATCACCTGGAATACGGCGTGCCGGCCGACCAGATCATCGAGGGCGGCAACTTCCATCGCCTCGACCCGGCGATCCCGCGCATCTTCTTCACCCACGACCGCACCGAGGTACCGGAGGTCAAGGAGCTGCTGGGCGTCGACGGGCTGCGCGGGAAGAAGGTGATCTTCCTCGTCCGCGACCCGCGCGACGTGGTGGTCTCGCAGTATTTCCAGTTCATCCACCGCAACACCGCCGAGCAGCGCGCGCGCAAGGGCCTGCCGGCGGACCTGCACGAGCTCTCGATGTTCGAGTTCGCCGCGGACGAGAAGCTCGGCCTGCCGGTGGTGATCGCCATCGTGAACCGCTGGGCCGAGCGGATAGCCCAGCTGCCCACGGCCATCACGCTGCGCTACGAGGACATCAGGGCGGACACGGCAGCCGAGCTGCGGCGGCTGGTCGGGTTTCTCGGGCATCGCTTCGACGATCGGCAGATCGCCGCCGCGGTGGAGTTCGCCTCCTTCGAGGCCTTGCGCGAGAAGGAGCGGCAGGGCTTCTTCTCGGGCGGCGTCCTGCGGCCCGCCGACAGCAGCAATCCCGACACGTTCAAGGTCCGCAAGGGCAAGATCGGCGGCTGGCGCGACTATTTCGACGAGGCCCAGTGCGCCCGGCTCGATCTGATCGTCGAGCAGCGTCTCGATCCGGCATTCGGCTATGGCGCCAGCGGGCCTGCCCCTTCCTGAAGGGGCCGCCGCTTCAGATCCCGTCCTCGCGCCCCGGCGCGCCAGCGCGGCGCAGCTCGCTGTAGAGCCGCGCCGTCTCCCGGTCCATCCGCCACGGCCGGTAGACCTTGCGCCAGTGGCGCGCGGGGGCGGCGGAGATGCCGACCGTGCCGCGGATCTTGGCATCGCCGATGCCCTGCGCGAGCGTCTCGGGCAGCCGGCTGCCCGGCGAGAGCATCGCCGGCTCGACGTCGATGCCGAGGAAGCGGGCGAGCCGGGCCAGCGCCGGCTCGGGATGTTCCACCAGCTCCTCGAAGAGCAGCTTGAGCTGGCGCTCCGCCGGCACGGTCGCGAGGAAGTCCCGCAGGTTCACGTTGCAGCGCCGCCAGTAGGCAAGGTCTTCGGCAAGGACGCGGGCGTCGTGTCGGGCGCGTTTCCAGCGCTTCCACAGCCGCGTCGGCCACGCGCGCAGATCCTGCCCGCCGGGCCGCTGGCGGGCCTCACGCCGCTCGTGCATGGAGGCTGCCACACCCAGCGGGTGGCGGACCAGCCACAGATAGAGCGGCTCGAAGCGCTCGAGGCGGGCGAGACTGGAGGGATCGCGGGCGTAGGCCGGGGTCTTGTCGACCAGCAGCCTGCCCGGGCCGCCAAGGCCCAGCAGCTCGCCGTAGACCGTCTCGACGGGCTTGCCGGCAAAGCGCCGGTCGAGCGTCTCCGGCCCGCTCTCCTCGCCCAGCCGGTCGAGCAGCCAGGACAGGCTGGCCATCGACTGGGGATAGCCCTGCCGCCAGCTCTCGAAATCGGCGTAGCGGAAGCCGTGCAGCTCCGGCGGGGCCACCACCCGCCGGCTGCCGCCCAGAATCATGCTCAGCAGCGTCGAGCCCGACCGCTCGGTCGAGAGGATCACGACGAGGCGCGGCGGGGCGGGGCTGGACGTCATCGAAGGATGTCGGTCGTGCCGAGCAGCACCTCGAGATAGCGGTCGATGGCCGAGCGGTGATCGAACTTCGCGGCGTGCGCGCGCAGGCGCTCCGGGTCGCGGGGCCGGTCGAGCGCGGCGGCGATGGCCTCGGCCATGGCGGCATCGTCGCCGACCGGCACCAGCGCGCCGTACTCTCCTTCCTCGAGGATCTCGCGCGGGCCGCTCGGGCAGTCGGTGCTGACGATGGGCGTGCCGCAGGCAAGGGCCTCGAGCAGCACGTTGGGAAAGCCCTCGAAGCGCGAGGACAGCACCAAGAGCCGCGCCTCGCGCATCCACGGCAGCGGGTTGGGCTGGAAGCCCACGAGATCGACATGCTCGCGGACGCCCAGCTCCTCGGCCAGGTTCATGATCCCGTCGGTCTTCTTGTAGCGCCCGACAATGACCAGCCGGCAGGCCGTGCCGCGCTTGCGCACCGCCGCGAAGGCCCGCACCAGGGTCGGGAAGTCCTTCTGGAAGGCCACCCGGCCGACGCCGAGCAGCACCGGCGGCTCGCCGGGCCGGAACCAGGGATGATCCAGCGGCTGGGCCACACGCTCGCGAAAATCGGGTGTGAGGGTCGGGTTGTGGAGGACGGTGACGGCCTCGCGCGGGATGTCGAGCGAGGAGGCCAGATCCTCGGCCACGCCGTGCGACACGGCGGTGATGGCATCGGCGGCGAGATAGGCGCGCCGCATCACCGGGGCCAGCACCTGGCTGCGCCGCGCCTTTTTCGACTTGCTGGCGGTGAAGTGGGTGCGCTCGCTCACCACCACCCGCGTCGGCACCCCGGCCAGCTTGCGTGCCAGCACCGCCTCGATGTTCATGAAGGGGGTGGCGGCAAAGAGGCTGGCCGGCCGCTCCTCGCGCAGATAGGCGGCGAGGGCGGGGAAGAAGTGGATCGTGGTGGAATCGTTCTGGCCGGAGAAGAGCGGCCGGAGCATGCGGAAGGCGCCGCCCCAGTCGGCCCGCAGGGCTGCGAGTCGGGCCGGGAAATAGCTGGAGCGGGCGAGGGGAACGATCCGCACCCGGCTGTCCACCTGCTCGCACAGCTCGCCCTCGGCCTCGCCGCTGACGAGATCCACCCGGTAGCCGCGCGCGGCCATGGCATTGGCGAGGATCACGGTGATCCGCTGCACGCCGCCGCCGCGCAGATTGCCCACGAGGAAGGCGAGACGGCCTTCAGGGGCTCCGGCGCGGCGAGGGGCGACCGCCTCCGTCGCCGTGCCGCCCGGGGCCTGTGCCACATCCATCAACCGATCTCCCCGGCCTGCTGTCCGATCGCCCCGGCCATGCTCGCGGCGCCTTCCGGCCGTTCCAGTCTGGTAGCCCTGCCGCCGGCGATCTCGAACACCTCGTCGGCGACGTCGAGCCAGGCGGGACGATGGGTGATGGCGAGCACGGTGAGCCGGCCGCCGAGCTGGCGGATGTTCTCGCACACCTCGCGCTCCGAGGCCGGGTCGAGCGCGCTCGTGACCTCGTCGAGGATGAGCAGCTTCGGCCTGTGGACGAGGGCGCGGGCAAGCGCGATGCGCTGGCGCTGGCCGCCCGAGAGGCGGCCGCCGCGCTCGCCCACGATGGTGTCGAGGCCGTCGGCGAGCTCGTCCATGAGGTGCGAGGCGTGGGCGGTGCGCAGCGCCTCCATGATGTCCGCGTCGCTCAGCCCGGTATCGCCGAGCGTGATGTTGTCGCGAATGGTCGAGTGAAGCAGGGTCGGCTCCTGGGGCACGTAGCCGATCAGGCGCCGCCACCGGCCGAGGTCGATCTCGCGCAGCGGCGTGCCGTCGACGAGGATGTGCCCGGCGTCCGGCTGGTGGAGGCCCAGCAGGAGATCGACGATGGTCGTCTTGCCCGCCCCCGAGGGGCCGAGCAGCACGGTCACCGTGCCGCTCTGCACGGTGAGCGAGAGATCGTGCACCACGGGGGCGCGGTCGTGCGAGAAGCTCACATCCTCGAAGCGGATCTTCTGCTCGAAGCGCGGCGTCTCGCGGCCGGGATTGGGCTCGGGGTCGGACTTGGCCTCGGCGATCATGTCGGAGAGTGCGAAATAGTGGCTCTCGACGAGCACGGCGCGCTGATAGGCCTTCTGCAGCTTGCCGGCGATGGAGGCGGTGCGCGTCAGCAGCAGCCCGGTGACGATGATCTCGGTGATCGGCACCTCGAACACCCGGAACACGACGTAGAAGCCGCCGCACAGGATCACCGCCATGATGGCGTCCTGCACGTTCACCAGGAGCTCCTTGGAGGTCGCCTGGCGCTTGAGGGCGCGGCGCAGCGCCTTGGCCTTGCGCTCGATCAGGTCGCCATAGGGGGCCTGGCGGGCCATGGCCTTGATCGGCTTGATGTTGCCCAGCGTGTCGCTGAGAAACACCATGAGCTCCTTCGAGCGGAACCGCATCGCCTGGCCCGAGCGCCGCGCGAGCTTCACCAGCGGGTGAAGGAGGCCGCCGATCAGGGCGCCCATCACCAGGGCCGCCACGGCCATGGCGGGGCTAACGACGAAGGCGATGGCCACGTAGAAGAGCGACTGCACGCCCAGCGCGATGAAGGTCGCGACCGATACGTAGGTCTCGCCGGCCTTGCCGGCATGGCCGGCCATCCCGTTGGCGATCTGGCCCTGGCGCATGCTCAAAAGGTAGCGGTAGCGCACGTCGAGGAGGGCCCGGATCAGGCGCAGGCGGAACTCGGTGGCGACATTGGCGGCCGCATAGCCCACATGGCGCATCGCCAGGAACATCACCAGCGACTTGAGGATCAGCATCGCCACGAGGAACAGGAGCAGCGGGCCGAGCTCGATGCTCAGGCCCAGTTTGCCGAGCAGGTCGCCCATGATCTCCCCGACCTGCGAGCGGGGGCCGTCCATGTCCTCGACGGCGATCGAGATGACCGGCAGCAGGCTCGCGATGCCCAGGCCCTCCACCACGCCGGCCAGGAGCAGGGCCCCGAGCACGCTCCACGGACGGGTGCCGGGAGCCTCGAAGAACACGCGCAGGAGCTTGAGCATCGGGTGGCGCTCGGATTCCCAGGAAAGCAGAAAAAGGTGCCGGCCGCGGCGCGGCAAGTTCTACATGGAAGTTCGGCCCGTGCAATTCCGCAAGGCCCCGGCGGCGCGCGACCTTCCCGCGCGGTGGGGGCGCCGTCTCAGCGCACGCAGTCGAGCAGCGGACCCAGCTGGTCGATGCGGCGGGCGATGGTGTCGGTCCGGCTCTTGACGAAGGCCGAGCCGGAGCGGGGCGACCAGCGAAGCGGGTTGGGCAGCACGGCCGCCAGTGCCGCCGCCTCGCGCCGGCCCAGCTCGCTCGCCGGTTTCCTGAAGAAGTGCCGGGCGGCGGACTCGGCACCGTAAATGCCGGGGCCGAACTCCACGATGTTGAGATAGACCTCCATCACCCGGCGCTTGGACCACAGCAGCTCGAGCTGCGGCGTCAGCCAGGCCTCGGCTGCCTTGCGCAGGAGGTCGCGGCCGGGCCAGAGCAGGAGGTTCTTGGCGGCCTGCATGGTGATGGTGCTGGCGCCACGCGGGCGACCGCCGTCCAGCGCCACCTCGAACTGGCCGCGCAAGGCCTTCCAGTCGAAGCCGCCATGCTCGCAAAAGACATTGTCCTCCGCGGCGATCACGGCAAAGCGCAGCTCCGGCGCGATGTCCTCGAGCGGCACCCACTGCTTGTCCAGCCCGTGGCCCTGGACCATGCGGATCACCATCAGCGGCGTGATCGGCACCGGCACCACGGAAAAAAGGGCGATCAGGACGAAGGGCGCGATCAGGGCGAGGACGGCCAGCCGCACCAGCCACCGGCGGGCGCGCCGCAGCCGCGCCTCGCCGGCGGAGACCCATCTGCTCTTGACGTCCCTGCTCCTCGCCATCGGCCCCTCCTAGCGATTCCTGCGCGCGGCAGCAATCGGCCGAAGGGTGGGCTGCCCGTCATCAGGCCGCCGTGGCGCGCGCCTCCCGGATCGCCTGCCAGACCCGCAGCGGCGTCGCCGGCATGTCGAGATGGCGGATGCCGAGCGGCGCCAGCGCGTCGAGCACGGCGTTCATCACCGCCGGCGGGGCGGCGGTGATGCCGGCCTCGCCGCAGCCCTTGACGCCCAGCTCGTTGGTGGTCGCCGGCCTGACCAGGAAGTCGAGCTCGAGGTCGGGCAGGTCGTCGGCGCGCGGCATGGCGTAGTCCATGAAGCTGCCGGAGAGAAGCTGGCCGCTCTCGTCGTAGACGGTGTGCTCGAGGAGCGCCTGGCCGATGCCCTGGACGACGCCGCCATGGACCTGGCCTTCCACCAGCATCGGGTTCACCAGCGTGCCGAAATCGTCGATCGCGACATAGCGCGTGAGGGCCACCACGCCGGTCTCGGGATCGATCTCGACCTCGGCGACGTGGCAGCCATTGGGGAAGGTCGAGGGTGGCGTGTCGGCCACCAGCGAGGCGTCGAGGCTGCCGGGCAGGCCTTCGGGCGGGGCTTCCATGGCGGCGGTACGGCGCGCCAGCTCCATGATGCCGATCGAGCGGTCGGTCCCGGCCACGGTGAAGCTGCCGCCGGCAAAGCGGATGTCGGTCTCGGCCGCCTCGAGGAAATGCGCCGAGAGCTTGCGGCCGTTTTCCACCACCTCCTCGGCGGCGCGCAGCATGGCCGCACCGCTCGCCATGATCGAGCGCGAGCCGCCGGTGCCGCCACCGAAGAGAAGCTGGTCGCTGTCGCCCTGGAGAAGCTCGATGCTCTCGAAGGGGATGCCGAGCCGGTCGGCCAGCACCTGGGCGAAGGGCGAGGCGTGGCCCTGGCCGTAGTCGAGCGTGCCGGTGATAAGCGTCACCTTGCCGTCGGCGCCGAAGCGGATGCCGCCCATCTCCTTGCCCTGGCCGGCGGTCACCTCGGCATAGCAGCACAGGCCGGCGCCCAGCAGCCGGCCGCGGGCCGCGGCCTCGCGGCGGCGCGCCTCGATATCGCCCCAGCCGGCCCGCGCCAGGCCCATCTCGAGGGCCTCGGGGAAATCGCCGCTGTCATAGGTGAGCCCGGAGGCCGCCGCGTAGGGCATCTCCTCGGGACGCACGAGGTTGCGGCGGCGGAACTCGAGCGGGTCGCGCCCCGTCTCGCGGGCGGCGGTCTCGACCAGCCGCTCCATCAGATAGACCGCCTCGGGCCGGCCGGCGCCGCGATAGGCGGTGGTCGGGACGGTGTTGGTCACCGCGCAGCGCACCGTCATCGCCATCACCGGCAGCCTGTAGGCGCTGGGCAGGTTCTTCTGGATCACCATGGTCGGCACGGCCGGGCCGAAGGCGCTCACATAGGCGCCCAGATTGCCCGTGCCCTTGACGTCGAGGGCCAGGATGGCGCCGTCGGCGTCGAGCGCCAGCGCGCCTTCCATCACCGAGTCGCGGCCGTGATAGTCGGAGAGGAAGCTCTCCGAGCGGTCGTTCATCCAGCGCACCGGGCGGCCCAGATGGCGGGCGGCGTGCAGCAGCGGGACGTATTCGGGAAAGACCGAGGCCTTCATGCCGAACGAGCCGCCGATATGGCCGGCCTCGACCCGCACCTTGTCGGGCTCGACGTTCATCGCCGCGGCGATCTGCTGGCGCAGGCCGAAGACGCCCTGGCAGCCGGCTTGCACCAGCCAGCGGCCGTCCTCGAAGCGGGCGACGGCGCCGCGCGGCTCCATCGGGTTGACCACGAGCCGGTTGTTGACCACCCGGAGCCGGGTGACGTGGGCCGCCTTCGCGAACGCCTCGGCCACCGCCCCGTGATCGCCCCAGCGCCACTCCACCGCCTGGTTGCCCGGCATCTCCTCGAAGAGCTGCGGCGCGCCCGGGGCCAGCGCTGCCTCCGGGTCACTCACCGCCGGCAGCTCGTCGACCGAAAGCTCGACCAGCTCTGCCGCCTCGCGGGCCCGGGCCGGCGTGTCGGCCACCACCATCGCCACCGGCTGGCCCACCCAGCGGACCCGGTCGGTGGCCAGGGCGGGAAAATGGGGAACGATGATGGGCTTGCCGTCATGGCCGGTGAGCATCGCCGCGCAGGGCATCGAGCCGTAGCCCGCGGCCTCGAGATCGGCCCCGGTGATCACCATGGCCACGCCGGGCGCCGCCCGCGCCGCCTCGACCTCGACGCCGCGCAGCACGCCGTGCGCCCAGGGCGAGCGCACCAGCGCCGCATGGAGCGCGTCGGCGGGCACGGTATCGTCGGTGTAGCGGCCACGGCCGCGCAGCAGTGCCGGGTCCTCCTTGCGGGGGACCGACTGCGCGATGCCGAACTTAAGGGGGGCGGACGCCATGTCGTTCATGCCTGCTGCCTCTCGTGCGGTCGTGGGGGCCGGGGGCGAAGGAGCGCATTTTCCTAGCAGGTCGGGGCTGCCGTGGAAAAGCGGGGGTGGCGCAGGGCTGCCCGGCGCCGGTCGGGGAAGGCGGGACTCAGACGATCTTCTTCGGATCGCCGGAGAAATCCGGGGAGCAGTAGGGGCCGCCCTGGTAGGTCTCGTCGAGGGCGCTGGCGCTCGTCTTGCCGGTGAGCCGGTCGGCCCACGCCTCGGCATCGTCCTGCGGATGGTAGCCCAGCCGCGCGGCGTTGGCGTTGTCCCACCAGCTCCGCTGGTTGGCCGAGACGCCGTAGACGATCTCGTAGACATAGTCGGCCGCGAGCCCTGCCTCGACCATGCGGCAGAAGTCGGGAAGGCTCTGCCAGGTGGCGAGCTGGCGCTCGTCCTCGGGCTCGGCGCGGGCCGAGCCGATGCGCATGCACAAGGCGCTGATGCCGTGCTTGTTGGCGTAGTACATGGCCACGTCCTCGCCGAACGCCTTGGAGAGGCCGTAGCGCGTGTCCGGCCGGGCCGGGGCGGTGTGGTCGATCCGCCGGCTGCGCGGATGAAAGCCGATGGCGTGGTTGGAGCTGGCGAAGAGGATCCTCTTCGTGCCGGCCTTGCGGGCCGCCTCCCAGACATTGATGACGCCCAGGATGTTGGCGTTGATCACCGTCGGCCAGTCGCCCTCGACCGAATGACCGCCCAGATGGACGCACGCATCCACCCCGTCGAACAGCCTGTCGACCGCCGCCGCATCACCGAGGTCGCAGGGCAGCAGCTCCTCGCCCGCTGCCGCAGCACCCAAAGGCGCCACGTCGGACAGCCGCAGATGCGGAAAGCGGCCCTGGAAATGCCGGCGCAGCACGCCGCCGAGCATGCCCGCGGCTCCGGTGACGAGCAGCCTGTCGATGCGCATCCTGCCTCCCTCTGGCGCTTCCGGCCGGCCTTGCTCGGCTCGTGCCGGGGCGCCTTATGAAGCATGACGGGCCGTGCGAGGGAAGGGAGGTTGCCGCGGGGCCGCCGATCTGCATCATGAAGAGCGAGGGATCGTCCGTCGAACCCGAGACCGTTTTCGAGCAGGGAGTACCCGGGCCCATGGCCGATGCAGCGAAATCCAGGCCGACGTTGCGCGAGGCAGTTGCGGTCTTCCACGATTTTGCGGCGCTGGAAAGTGCGGTGGACGAGCTGCGCGACGCGGGCTTCGCCAAGGACGATATCAGCCTGCTTGCCGGCGAGGACACCGTCGAGCGCAAGCTCGGCCATTCCTACTCCCGGGTCGAGGAGCTCGAGGACGAGCCCGACGTGCCGCGCACCGCCTTCGTCTCCAGCGAGACCATCGGCAGGCGCGAGGACATGGTGATCAGCTCGCTCACCACCCTGCCGACCCTTTTGGCTGCCGGCGTCGTGGTGGCCTCGGCCGGTGCCGTGGCGGCGGCACTGGCGGGAACGGCGCTGGCCGGCGCCATGGTGGGCACGGCGCTCGCCCGCTGGATGGACAAGCGGCACGCCGCCTGGCTGGAAGAGCAGCTCGAGCGCGGCGGCATCCTCCTGTGGGTCCGCACCCCCGACGAGATGGCCGAGCGCAAGGCCATCACCGTCCTGACCCGCCACTCCGCCCACGACGTCCACATCCACGAGATCCCGCGCGCCGGCTGAGGGAACGAGGGGCGCGCCGGCGGGTTCCGGGGCGACGCCTGCGCTTTTCAGGGAGCCGCCGATGAGCGGGACCGGCACCGGGCCCGAGCGCCATCTCTTCGAGGACGACGGGACAATCCCCAACAGCACCCTGCCGCTGCTGCTGTGGCGCGGCGTCCTGCCGATGGGCGAGGGCGACGCGGCCGCCGCCTGCGAGGCCATCTTCGCCAGCAACGGCTGGGGCGATGCCTGGCGCTGGGGCGTCTACGGCTACCACCATTTCCACAGCACCGCCCACGAGGTGCTGGGCGTCGTGCGCGGCGAGGCGCGCATCCGCTTCGGCGGCCCGAACGGCGAGATCCTCGTCATGCACCCGGGCGACGTGGTGCTGATCCCCGCCGGCGTCGGCCACAAGGACGAGGGCTCCAGCGAGGACATGCTGGTGGTCGGCGCCTATCCCGACGGGCAGAAGCCCGACATGCGCCGCGGCGCGCCCGGGGAGCGGCCGGAGGTCGAGGAGAACATCGCCCGGCTGCCGCGGTGGGAGAGGCTGCCGGTATAGGCTGCGCTGGTTGGTGGCGGCGGCGCCGCGCAAGACGCTGCGCGCGGCCCGATTTCTTCTTCTGGTCGGTTGCAGGCTCGGGAGCCGGAGCCACCGCCCTGCCGTTCGGCCACCACCGGCAACCGACTGAAAAAAGAGAGAGAAAGCCGCGCGCAGCGCCTCGCACGGCTCCACAGCCACGTCCTCACCGGCTCTTGGACCCGGCGAACGCGAAGCTCGCCACCATCGGGGCATGGTAGGATTCGGTCGGTGACGCCAGGCCCTGCGCCGGCTCCAGCTCGTCGCCCAGGGTCTCGTTGTGGATTTCCAGCGTGCGGAACGCGCCCAGCAGCGTGCGGCTGACGAGGATATGGTCGAGCATCACCCGGCGGCCGTGATGGATCACCGTCCAGCACCGGTCGGCGGGCAGGCTGCGCTCGAGCGGCACCAGCGAGCGGGCGGCCAGGGCGCCGTTGCCGGTATCGGCAGTCTCGGCGGCCAGCAGGCGCAGCGGCATCGTGCGGTCCTCGGCGTTGCAGTCGCCCACTACCGCGATCAGGGCCCCGGGCTCGGCATCGAGGATGGTGTCGACCAGCAGGCGCGCTTCCAGCGCCTGGGCGGCGCGCTTGACGGTCGAGACGAAGAAGCCCTCGGCCCAGCCCGGCACGCTGCGCCAGCAAAAGGCGCTCTCCTTTTGGCCCGGCACCACCGAGGCGAGCGGCGCGCGCAGATGCAGGTTCACCAGATGCAGCAGGCGTCCGCACGGCAGGCGCACGGCCACATGCAGCAGCGGCCGCTCGAAGCTGCAGGGCTGGGCCGCCTCCTCGGGCGGATCGGCGGTGGCGAGCCGGTAGGAAGGCGGCTCGACCAGCCGCTCGCGAACCTCCTCGCTGCACGCGACGGGAAAGCGCGAGAGCACCACCAGATTGTGGATGTCGGCGACCCAGGCGCCGCCGGCATGGCGGCCGGTGCTGCTGGTGCTGGCCCGGTGGAAGGCAGCGTAGGGCGTGCCCTCGACCAGCCGCTCGAGCGCCAGCAGGCCGCGGCTGGCGCCGCCGGCCGGCTTTTGGCCGTGAACCTCCTGAAGGCACAATATGTCGGCGTCGAGGCGCTCGAGCTGCGGCCGGAGCACCGCGAGCCGCGCATCCAGCGGCGATGCGCCGCGCCCGCCCTCGTCGAGATTCTCGAGGTTGAAGGTGGCGAGCCGCAGGATCGTGTCGGCCATGCCCGCCCCCTGTTCCTCAGCGTCCCGCCGTGGCGTCGCTGCGCACCCGGGCGACCGCGTCGTGCCAGCCGGCGAGGCGCTGGCGGCGGGTCTCCGCCTCCATGCCCGGCCCGAACCGCCGCTCCAGCCGCCAGGCCCGGACTATGTCGTCGGTCGACCCGTAGATCCCCACGGCAAGCCCGGCCAGATAGGCCGCACCCAGGGCCGTGGTCTCGATTACCGCCGGCCGCTCCACCGGACGGTCGAGAATGTCGGCCAGGTACTGGCAGACGAAGTCGTTGGCGACCATGCCGCCGTCCACCCGGAGCGGCTGCGGCGCCGCATCGAGGCCGGCGGCCGCGAGATCGTCCTGCATCGCCGCCATGAGGTCGTGGGTCTGGTAGCAGGAGGCTTCCAGCGCCGCCCGCACGATGTGCATGGTGCTGCTGGCACGGGTGAGGCCCAGGATGGCGCCGCGCGCGTCGGGGTCCCACCAGGGAGCGCCGAGCCCCGTGAAGGCCGGCACCAGATAGACGCCGCCGGTGTCCGGCACGGTGAGCGCGATCGCCTGGGACTCGGGCGCCGTGTCGATCGCCCGCAGCCCGTCGCGGACCCACTGCACGGCGGCGCCGGCGATGAAGATGCTGCCCTCCAGCGCGTAGGTGGTGCGCCCGTTCAGCCGGTAGGCGATGGTGGTGAGCAGGCGGTTGCGCGACGTCACGAAGCGCTCGCCGATGTTGAGCAGGGCAAAGCAGCCGGTGCCGTAGGTGCTCTTGAGCATGCCCGGCGTGAAGCAGGCCTGGCCCACCACCGCCGCCTGCTGGTCGCCGGCCATCCCGGTGATCGGAATGGCGGCGCCGAAGAGCGAGGGCTCGGTGGTGCCGAACTCGGTGCTGCTGTCCTTCACCTCCGGCAGCATCGAGGCGGGGACGCCCAGCGCCTTCAAGAGATCCTCGTCCCAGCGGCCGCGGGCGATGTCGTAGAGCATGGTGCGCGAGGCGTTGGTGGCGTCGGTGGCGTGGACCTTCCCGCCGGTTAGCCGCCACAGAAGAAAGCTGTCGACGGTGCCGAAGGCCAGCTCGCCGCGCTCGGCGGCTTGCCTGGCGCCTTCCACATTCTCGAGGATCCAGGCGACCTTGGTGCCGGCGAAATAGGCGTCGATGACGAGGCCGGTGCGCTCGCGCACCAGATCCTCCAGCCCGTCGGCGATCAGCTTGCGGCACAAGGGGGCGGTGCGCCGGTCCTGCCAGACGATGGCCTTGTGGACCGGCCGCCCGGTCTGGCGGTTCCACACCACCGCCGTCTCGCGCTGGTTGGTGATGCCGATGGCGGCGATGGCCGAGGCGCCGAGCCGTGCCGACTGGAGCGCATCGCGGCAGACCGCCAGCGTGTCGCTCCAGATATGCTCCGGGTCGTGCTCGACCCAGCCGTCGCCGGGGAAGAACTGCTGCAGCTCGCGCTGGGCGCTGGCCACCTGCCGGCCGCTCGCATCGAAGATGATCGCACGGCTGCTCGTGGTACCCTGGTCGATCGCGAGAACCAGCCCCTGCGCCGCCATGTCAGGCCTCCTCCTGCTCCGCTGCCGCTCGCCCGCAGCTTACTGCCCCGGGCCGAACCTTTGTATCCTCCGCGGGACAGCCGCGAGGGGGAAAGACGGATGGTGCTGCATGTGACCAACGGCGACGATGCCGCTTGGGCCATCGAAGCGGCAACAGGCGCTGCGACGGTGCTGCCGTGGCGCGACGTGCTCCATGACGGGCCGGTCCCCGCCGGCCTCGACCTGGAGCGCCTGTCGGCCGTGCGGGCGGCGTTCCTCGCAGGCGAGCTGGGCCTCGACGAGGAGCAGGTGCGCGCCGACTTTTGCAGCCGCGACACGGCGCTCACCGCGGCGCTGGCCGGCGGCGGGCCGATCGTCCTGTGGTTCGAGCACGATCTCTACGACCAGCTCCAGCTCCTGCAGGTCCTCGACCTCGTGGCCGGGGCAGGCGAGGGTGTGGCGGCCCGGGTCCGGCTGGCGCAGGCCGGCGACCATCTGGCGCTCCAGCCGGCGCAGGCCCTCGTCGGGCTGCTGGCCGGCGCAGCGCCGCTCGCCGCCGGGCAGCTGGCGCTTGCCCGCCGGGCCTGGGCGGCGTTCCGCGAGCCCGATCCGCAGGCATGCGCCGGCCTGCTGGAGCGTCCCGCGGAGCTGGCCGGCCTGCCGTTCCTCGGCGCCGCCCTGCGGCGGCTCATGGAGGAGCTGCCCGCACCCGGCACCGGCCTCGGGCGCACCGAGCGGCAGATCCTCGAGCTGCTCGCAGCCGGGCCCCGTCCGCCGGGTCCGCTGTTCGGCGCGGCCGCCGCCCTCGAGGAAGCGGCCTTCATGGGCGATTGGTCGTTCTTCCAGCGCCTCAGGGCGCTCGCGGCCGGCCCGGTTCCGCTGATCGCCGGCATCGACCCTGCCGCACCCCTGCCGCACGAGGGCGAGGCGGCCCGCCATCTCTGGAGCGCGTGCCGCCTGACGCTCACCCCGGTCGGGCGCGACGTTCTGGCGGGCCGGCAGGACCGCCTCGCCCTGCAGGAGCCGCGCCGCTGGCAGGGCGGCACGCTGCTCGAGCCGGGCACCCCATGGCGGTGGGATCCCGTGGCGAGCAGGCTTCTGCAGGAAAGCTGAGCCGTTGCCCATCGCCCGGAACGGGGTAGCGGGTAAGGCGCCTTGCATCTGGTCCCGCCCGTGGCGGCGGAGCCGCGCAGGGCGCTGCGCGCGGCCCGTTTTTCCTTTCTTTCAGAGTTGGCAGCGGCGTCCGGCAGGCAGGCCATGAAGCTCACGCCATGACTTCTGCGCCTGCCTCCCATTCATCAAGGCCTCCCATGGCATGCTCGCGGATGGTGGACCAGGCGGGCCCCCGGCGACGGAGCCGCGCAGGGCGCTGCGCGCGGCCGGTGTGTTCCTTTCCGGCCGATGAACGGCGCCTGGCGCATCTTCGCCCGTTTCGGCCCCGCGGCTGCCGCCTTCTGACGACGCAGGAAAGGGCGTTCCCGGCCGCCTTGAGGCGACCGAAAAAAAAGGAAGAACGGCCGCGCGCAGCGCCTTGGCAGGCTCCGTCGCCGCGACCCGCTCCCGTGTCAGAACCGTCACGCGCCACCGGCATGAGGAAAGCCTCTTCGGCGCGCCGGCCGGCAATGGATTTCGGCGCGAGACAAAGGCAAAATGGAGGGCCGCCCCAACGTCCTGCTCGTCCACCATGCCGACCTCAAGGCCGATCTTCAGGGCGAGATGAGCCGGCTTGCCTGCAGGAGCAAGGTCGCCACCGTTGACGGCTGCTGACCCGTGGCGGCGGTGCCGCGCATGGCGCTGCGCGCGCCCGGGCTTTCTTCTTCCGGCCGGTTGCAGACGCGCCGGCAAGCCCGCTGCCACTGACAAATAGCAGAAGAAAAGCCGCGCGCGGTGCTCTCGTGCCTGGCTGGCGCCGCGGCCTTCGACGGCCAGCGACGGAACCCCGCCAGCGCCCGGCCTCTTCCTCACTCGACCCTGCAAACGTCCTCGAAAGAGCTGTGAGCCTTCATGAAGCCAGCGCCCGTCCGGTGAGACACGGTCTCCATCTGCTCCTGGCCGCGCTCGCCATCGTTCTGGTGGGGGCGAGCGTCCTGCCGGCCCTCGAGCTGGACCTGTGGTTCGTGCGGATGGCCGACTTCCCGCGGCTGCAGATGCTGGTGGCGCTCGCCGCGCTCGCGGTGGTCCTTCCCTTCTTCCTGCGCCAGGCGCCCCGGAGCACGCTTCTGCTTCTCGCAGCGGTTCTGGCGGCGGGTGCCTCGCACGCGCTGACCTTGTGGCCCTACAGGCCCGGAGGGGCGGACTTCGTCGAGAGCTGCCCGCCGGAGCAGCGGCTGAGCGTCATGGTGGCCAACGTTCTGCTGGGTAACCGCGAGGCGCAACCGCTGCTCGAGCTGGTGCGGCGCGAGAAGCCCGACATCCTGCTCGCCATGGAGACCGATGCGTGGTGGCACGAGGCGCTGGCGCCGCTGGAGGAGGAGATGCCCTTCAGGGTCCAGCAGATCACCGGCTCGTATTACGGGCTCGAGCTGTTCTCCCGCCTGCCGCTGATCGAGCCGGAGATCCGCCGGCTGGCAGACCAGGATACCCCGGCGGTCCAGAGCGGGGTCAGGTTGCGCAGCGGCGAGAGGATCGACTTTGTCGGGCTGCACCCGCACCCGCCGCGGCCCTGGCAGCCGGCCATCGGCCGCGACGCCCAGCTCTACGCCGCGGCCCTGCTGGTGCGCGAGGACGAAAGGCCGGCGGTGGTGGCGGGCGATCTCAACTCCACGCCCTGGGAGACCGCCCTGGAGCGGATGCAGCGCATCGGCGCGCTGATCGATCCGCGCCAGGACTATGGCTATGCGGCCACCTACAGCGCCCACTCCTGGTGGCGCTCCTGGCCGCTCGACCACGTGCTCCACGAGCCGGGCTTCGCCACCAGCTCGCTGCATCGGCTGGGGGCGGTCGGCTCCGACCACTACCCCTATCTGGCGAGGCTCTGCCGGATGCCCGACGCCGAGCCCGAAACGCCCCCGCCGCTGCGCGAGGACGATCTGCGCCGCGCCCGGGCCACCATCGCCGAGGCGCAGGGCCGGGAGCCGGCGCGCCGGGCCGGCCCCTGACGCCCGGCCCCTGACACCCGGCCTCGCGATCAGCTGGTCGGCGCCACCAGGATCTCGACCCGGCGGTTGAGCTGGCGGCCGGCCTCGGTCGAGTTGTCGGCGATGGGCTGGCTCTCGCCGCGGCCCTCGGCGGTCATTCGCCAGGAGGGCACGCCAGCGCCGGCAAGGGCCTGCTGCACCGCCTGGGCGCGGCGCAGCGAGAGCTGCTGGTTGTAGCTGTCCGCACCGGTGCTGTCGGTGTGGCCGACGATGGTGGCGTTGGAGCGGTCGTACTTGACCAGCACGCCGGCGAGCTTGTTCAGGGTCGGCTGGAAGCCGGGCTTGATGGTGGCGCTGTCGAAGTCGAACATCACCTCGTTCTGCAGCGTGATCTTCAAGAGATCGTCGCGCACCCGCTCGACCTCGGCCACGTGCTGCTGCTGCTCGACCACCAGGGCCTGCTCGAAGGCCTGCTCCTGCCGGTCGAACATGTAGCCGATGCCGCCGCCCACGGCAGCGCCGATGGCCGCACCCAGCGGCACGCCGCGCGCGTCGTTCTTGTCGAGCACGGCGCCGGCGATGCCGCCGATCACCGCCCCCGCACCGGCGCCCATGCCCGCCTTGCTGACGCGCTGGGTGCCGTCGGGGGCAGTGGTGCAGCCGGCAAGCAGGACGAGGCCGGCCAGGGCGGCGCAGGAAGTGCGCTTCATTCGTGTCTCCTCCATCGCGGGAAGGCGCGATTGCAAACAGTCCTCACATAGACGCGCAGACGTACAGGAGCCACCCGCATTCCCGCTGTGCGTCAACGGGCCTCCCCGACTTTCGCCCCGGGCGGTGCCCTCCGGCCATCTGGCCGTGCGGCCGCACCCGCGCTAGCTTGCGGCCATGACCGAGAGCACCGCACCCACCAAGCGCCTCGTCCTCGTCGACGGGTCCGGCTACATCTTCCGCGCCTTCTTCGCGCTGCCCCCCATGACCCGTCCCGACGGGACGCCGGTGAACGCCGTCTTCGGCTTCACCAACATGCTCATGAGGCTGCTGCAGGACCACGCCCAGGACGACATCGTCGTGGTCTTCGACGCCGGCCGGAAGAGCTTCAGGAACGATCTCTACGAGGCCTACAAAGCCAACCGCCAGGAGCCGCCCGCCGAGCTGGTGCCGCAGTTCGCACTTGTCCAGGAGGCCGCCCGCGCCTTCGATCTTCCGGTGGTGGCGGTGGAGGGGCTGGAGGCCGACGACCTCATCGCGAGCTACGCGAAGGCCGCGAGCGAGGCCGGCGAGGAGGTGCTCGTCGTCTCCTCCGACAAGGACCTCATGCAGCTCCTGCGCGAGGGTGTCTCGCTCTGGGACCCGATGAAGCAGAAGAGCATCGGGCCCGAGGAGGTGATGGAGCGCTTCGGCGTGGCCCCCTCCATGGTCCGCGAGGCGCTGGCCCTTACTGGCGACACCTCCGACAACGTCCCGGGCGTGCCCGGCATCGGCCCCAAGACCGCGGCTCAGCTTTTGACCGAGTTCGGCTCGCTGGAGGCACTTCTCGAGAACGCCCACAGCATCAAGCAGCCCAAGCGCCGCGAGACCCTCATCGCCAATGCGGAGAAGGCCCGGCTGTCCTTCGAGCTGGTGGGGCTCAAGGACGATTGCGAGCTGCCGCTGGCCCTCGACGCCTGCCGCCGCAAGGCCCCCGACCCGGCCAAGCTCCTGGCGTTCTTCCAGGAGAACGGCTTCAAGACCCTGACCGCCCGCATCGCCGCGGTGGAGCAGGCGGCGGCCGAGCAGCGCCAGGTGGCCGACCAGGCGGCGGAGGCGCCGCGCTTCTCCGCCATCACCGACATGGCCGCCCTCGATACCGTGCTGGCCCGCGCCCTCGATCTCGGCCGGCTCGCCATCGACACCGAGACCACCTCGCTCAATGTCGTGCGGGCGCGTCTGGTGGGCATTTCGCTCAGCGTCGAGCCGGGGGAGGGGTTCTACATCCCGCTGGGCCATGTCGACGATTTCGGCCAGCGGTGCCAAGGCCAGCTCGACATGGCGGCCGTGCTGGAGCGGCTGCGGCCGGTGCTCGCCGACCCCTCGGTCCTCAAGATCGGCCACAACATCAAGTACGACATCGGCATCCTCGCCCGCCTCGGCGTCGCGATCACGCCGGTGGACGACACGATGCTGCTCTCCTACGCGCTGGATGGCGCCAGCCACGGCCATTCCATGGACGAGCTGGCGAGCCGGCATCTGGGCTACGAGACCATCCCCTATGCCCGCATCTGCGGCACCGGCAAGAGCCAGATCACCTTCGACCAGTGCCCGGTGGAGAAGGCCACCGAGTACGCCGCCGAGGATGCCGAGGTGACGCTGCGCCTCTGGCGGCATCTGCGGCCGCGGCTGGTGGCCGAGCGCATGGCCAGCGTCTACGAGACCCTGGAGCGGCCGCTGCCCGCGATCCTCTCCGCCATGGAGGTGGCGGGGATCCGGGTCGATGCCGGCCGCCTGCGCCAGCTCTCCGGCACCTTCACCCAGCGCATGGCCCGGCTCGAGGAGGAGGCGCACAGGCTCGCCGGCCGGCCCTTCAACCTGGGCTCCCCCAAGCAGCTGGGCGAGGTGCTGTTCGACGAGCTCGCCATCGCCGGCGCCGGGCGCAAGACCAAGACCGGCGCCTATGCCACCGGGGCCGAGGTGCTGGAGGAGCTGGCGGCCCAGGGCCACGCTCTGCCCCGCACCGTCCTCGACTGGCGCCAGCTCCAAAAGCTCACCCGCACCTATACCGACGCGCTGGTGGAGGAGATCGTGGAGGAGACCGGCCGCGTCCACACCTCCTACATGATGGCCTCCACCAGCACCGGCCGGCTCAGCTCCACCGAGCCCAACCTCCAGAACATCCCCATCCGCAGCGAGGAGGGCCGCCGCATCCGCGAGGCCTTCGTGGCGGAGAACGGCTTCGTCCTGCTGAGCGCCGACTATTCGCAGATCGAGCTGCGCGTCCTGGCCCACATGGCCGGCATCGAGGCCCTCAAGCAGGCCTTTGCCAACGACATCGACATCCACGCGGTCACCGCCTCGCAGATGTTCGAGAAGCCCGTGGCGGAGATCGGCCCCGATCTCCGCCGCTCCGCCAAGACCATCAATTACGGCATCATCTACGGGATCGGCGCTTTTGGTCTCGCCCAGCGCCTGGGCATCCCGCAGGCCCAGGCACGTGCCTATATCGAGGCCTATTTCGAGCAGTATCCGGGCATCAAAGACTACATGGAGCAGGCCAAGGCCGAGGCCCGCGAGAAGGGTTTCGTCAGAACCCTCTTCGGCCGCCGCTGCTACGTGCCCGAGATCAACGCCCGCATCCCCTCACGCCGCGCCTATGCCGAGCGCGCCGCCATCAACGCCCCCATCCAGGGCTCCGCCGCCGACATCATGAAACGCGCCATGCACCACCTCGCCACGGCCCTCCACGCCGAACAGGCCGGCGCCCGCATGCTCCTCCAGGTCCACGACGAGCTCGTGCTGGAAGTCCCGCCAGGCGAGGTGGAGGCCACGGGCGCCCTCGTGCGCAAGGTGATGGAGGGCGCCGCCGAGCTGACGGTGCCGCTGGTGGTGGACGTGGGGACGGGAGGGAACTGGGACGAGGCGCATTGAGGGGACGGGAGGTGCAGTGAAGCTTCCGCTGCACGAGCGCAACGCGTGATGGCGGGAATGTTTTCTATAACCTTGCTTGACCTCCCGCTTCTATTTAGTCTGTATTGTACTCAAGCGGTGGCTTCGATTATCCCGTCTACGAGTTTCTTGCTTAGGTCAAAGAGCTCCCGTAGGCGCTTCTTGCCGACAGACATCTGGCCGCCGTGCGCCACCGAATTTCTTACCGCGTAACATGAGGAAATTCCTTCCTCGACTGCGCTGTTTGAATCGATGAAAGCTTTGAAATTCTTCTGCCAACCAGGATCAAATCGAGCGAGTAGCTGTTCGATGGCGGTGCAGTCTAAGTTCATTCCGCGTTTGAAGTGCGATTTAACGAAGTTGAGCACACGGGGGTGCGCCCTTTTTTCCAGGCGGTGGAGTATGATAATTTCACATGATCGCTCTACATTTCCACAGATCAGTACAGCTCCAAATCTAGACAGATAGCTCTGTACCTCCTCAGAAAGATCGTGGGCGAAAGACTGTTGGATGAAGGATTCGAGCTTATGGAAGCGCAGGTCAATCTGATGCTGCATCATATTACTTGGAAGGCTGCAATGGCCGCCTTCATCCGAGATTTAACACTTTCCTCGTCCGCAGTAGCTCTTTCCCAGCTCGAACGAAAATCGCTCTGCTGCAGAAGACGATCATAGACTGCGCTAACATCTTGAGGCTGTGGAAGGTCTGGTCGCGACTTGATCCTTTCCGCCAATCCCACCATGACCGAGTCAAATACGGCGGCGTTCAACGTTCGAGCCGGTCGGAAAGCCCGGCCGTCTAGCGAAAGGTCAATAACAGAGATGGTCACCTCAAAGATATCTTTCAGGCTTCTTAAATCATCATCGCTAGCTTTGTTCTTAGAAAAAGAGTAGTTATTGAGGAACTGGAGCATAGGTCGAGAGTAAGAGTTTCTCGTTTCGAGCATGGCGAAGAATCGGACGATAAGCTCCTCGTCTTTGGAGCGTTTATTGATGGGGCCACCATAGACATTCCGCCAATGTTTATTATGATTTAGCTCTTTTATAAGCTTGATAAAGGGGCCTGCGCTGATGCAATTTCTGATCTCTTGGGGAGAAAGGCGGATGCCGCCCGAATTGATGCGTTCAAAGACGAAATATATACTATCCAGAACATCTTTTGGCTCGTCCTGCCGGAAGATGGTAGCGTGAACAATGGAGTCATCGAGCTTCAGTTGATCTGCGGGGTCTAGATCAGAGTATGTCCGCCCATTCCAAATGTCGCGAACGCCTGTAAGACGAAAGCGCTTCTCTTGGAATACGCCTTCGTAGAATGCCTGTAGTGTACGGAGCCTTTGTTGGCCGTCGACGACAAGATGCTTATTTGTTTCTGCTTCCTTGTAGAGAAAAATTCCTGGAACGGGAAGTCCCATAAGTAGGGACTCAATGAATTTCGAAGCGTGGGTCTGGGACCATACAAACCGTCGCTGGAATTCGGGAATGATGAAAGCTTCAGCGTTCATCCGACGAACTAGAGAGTCAACGTTGTAGTCGGCGCCGTAGCTTGTGATCGAAAAGTTTCTATTGTCACTTGCTTCATCTCGAAGAGCGTCATCTTCAATGCCTTCCGCTAGCGCGATGTCGAATTCATCCTGTGATGCAACCTGATCGTCTGACTGCTTTTCGTCGTTCATGGAGACGCCTCGAAGAGTGGGCCGTGGGCGAGGTAGGTAGAACGCCGAGTTTGCTGCCTGTCGCCGCGTCCTTGGGCTTGATGCCGCGTGGGACCGCCGAGGACCTGATCGTGTCCTTCCCCTCGTGTCGTAGTCTGACGGACCAACTCTGCACGTGAAAGGGAGGAGAATCCAGTGCTGGTCCTCGCTCTCGCGCTCTGTCGGGAACGAGGCCTCAGAGCGCTCGCGGGACAGAGTATGCAAATGGTGAGAGAGGAACTGTTTTGACTCTCGGGGACACATTACGCAATTAGCGATTGAGCAAGCTTTCCGTGTGATGGCAAACGCGCCGCCGCTGATAAACTGGCATCCGCGCGCGCTGCCGGAGCAAGGGGCGTACTCCCTCCTCCCGCTTGCCGCTCACCGATCGCCACGTGCATGCTTCGCCAGCATCCCGGCACCCCGGAGGCGCAGAATGCCGAAGGAGGCGGTTTCCACGATGACGCTGGAGCCGGAGCTGCGCGACGCGTTCCTGGCCGAGGCGGAGGCCGACCACCTTCCGGCCTCGCAGGTGGTCCGGAAGCTGATGCGGGACTACGTGGCGCGCCGGCGCGGGGAACGCGCGCACGATGACTTCCTGGCCCGCAAGGTAGAAGCCGCGCGGGCGTCCATGCGTGCCGGCAGCTTCGTGCCGAACGAGGAGGTCGAAGCGGAGTTCGCTGCCCGGCGCGCCCGGGCGAAGCTGGCGTCGGTGCCACCAAGGCCGAGAGGGCTGCAGACCTGATCCCCGCCCCTTCATGAGCTACAGCGACTACATCATCTACGTCGACGAGAGCGGCGATCACAGCCTGACCTCTATCGACCGGGACTATCCCATTGGCGTGGAGAAGCGCGGCAGACGCGAGGATGATGATCTGGAATTGGCCTTCCGGCGCATCCGCGACGGTGCCAGTCTCGAGGGTCCGATGCCGGGCTTCGAGATCGTCTCTGCGGACAAGAAGACCAACTCGGCCGGACTGCAGCTCGCAGACCTGACTGCCCGGCCCATCGGGCGGCACGTCCTCGACCCGGCGCAGCCGAACCGGGCATGGGACATCATCGAGCCGAAGCTCCGGCGCAGCCCGGCTGGAGAGGTGAGGGGATGGGGACTGAATATCTTCCCCTGAAAAGCGAAAGGCTCCGGGAAAGCCCGAAGCCAGACGCCGACCGGGAACAGCCCCCAGTCCGTTGATCCGGATATGGCATGCCGGAACCGCCTGGGCAAGGGCGCCGGCAAGGCGATTGCGCAGGCGGTGCCCTGAGCTGGTACCGGGTATGAACAACGAATGGTTATGTGCCTGCCGGCAGGCCGCCCCTCGCCACCAGCGGCGGCACTGCGGGCGAAAGCCGATGAGCCATCGCCAGATCCCGCACCCGCTCGCTTAACCGCTCGTTAATCATACCTGGCAAGATTAACGGCGCCCGCCGGCTTCGCCAGCGCCACGATATGGCATTTATTCCTTCTATGGGCTATCCTCGCACCACCCTACCTCCAGCCTGCGAGGCAGCCATGTCCGACACCAACGCACCTGCCACCGATGCCGCCGCCACGCCGGACGCACCGCCGCGGGCAAAGACGAACCTGAGCCCCGAGGACCAGGCCGCGTTCTCGGCCCTCCTCACGGATCTCACCCGCCGTCATGCGCCGGAGGGTGCGGTCGAGGAGCACTGGGTGGGGCAGATGGCGATGGCGATGCTGCGGGGCCGGTGGGCCGACGCGCTGGAGCAGCGTGTGGTCGAGGCGGCGCTTGCCGGCGAGGCCTGCAAGGGGCTGCCCGCCTCGGTGCTGCCGCGCTGGCGCACGCGCCTGGAAAAGGACTTTCGTCAGGCCGCCCGCGAGCTCGAGGCCAGCAAGGCCGAGCGACGCGCCACCGCCCCCGGCCTCGCCCCGTCCATGCCCCTCACTTCCCTCGACGCCCGCATGGCCGCCTTCGAGGCCGACCTCGCTCGCGACCCCCAGGCAGCCCTAGCCAGTCTCCTCGCCGCCCCCGACCCCTTCGCCGACGACGGCACAAACGAACCCGACGCCTTCCTCGCCCACTCCGCGCCCCGCGGCACGAACGAACCCGACCCACCCCTCAACCGCGCCCAGCGCCACCGTCTCGCCACGGCCGGACGCACCGCTTGACCCCGACTCCGCCTCAAACTGACAGAAGAGAAGGAGAAGAAAGCCGCGCGCAGCGTCTTGCAGACCGCGTTCGCGTGCCTGCCGCACGAGCGATGGTCAACCCGCGGCCCGTATACGGTTCTTCAACCTTCGCTGTGGCAGTCTCCCGGACGGTGGGAGGGGTGCCGCGCCCAGGCTTTCGCGGCGGCGGAGTCCCACCCCAGCAGGATGACAAGGGCGGGTTAAGACGGCGTGAACGTCCCGGGCCGGCGAACAGGCCGCCGCGGCCGGTTCACGGTTCTTCAACCTCTGCCGGTGCATTCTGCCGGATGGTGGAGGAGGTGCCGCGCCCAGGGTTCCGCGGCGGCGGAGTCCCACCCCAGCAGGATGACGGGGGCGGGTGAAGACAATGTGAACGTCTTCAGCCGACCGGAAGTGGACCGTGTCTCGGGGCGTGGTGCAGCAGCGGGCGTGCGGCGACGGGTGCCTGAGATACTCGCTCTCCGACGCGGCGCCATCCGGCCCGCCGGCTTCCTTTGTGCTGTTATTCGGCATTGATTCCTTCGATGGGCTATTCTCACACGATCCTTCCTCCGGCCCGGGGGGCAGCCATGTGCGACCCTGCCGTGCCCGTTTGCGAGCCGGCCGCTGCGCCGGCTGGTTCGCGGGTGACAAAGACGAACCTGAGCTTTGGGGACCAGGCCGCAACTTCCGCCCTTCTTGCCCGCTCCGACCCTTTCGCCGATGACGGTACAAACGAACCCGAGCTGCCCCTCGGCCGCGCCCCGGCCCAACGTGCCGCCCGACCGCTGATCGTACCAGGTGAGATTAACAGATGATTACCGGCCGGGCGGGGTGCGGGTCAGGAGGCTTCGGCAGATATTGTGGCACAAGTGAACCCGAGCCGCGGCCAGCGCCGCTGCCGCGCGTCGGCGGTAACGCAGCCTCCCGCTCAACCCCGGAAAAAGGAGAAAAAAAGCCGCGCGCAGCGCCTTGCGCGGCTCCATTGCCACCAGCCGTCCCGCCCTTCGTCCGGCACGCCCGCCGCGCCCGTCTACTCCGCGGGCAGGGGCCGGAACTCGCCCCTGGCCTCCGTCGCCATGCTCACCGCCACGATGGCGGCTGCTGACAGGAGGAATCCCGGGATGATCTCGTAGACGCCGGGGCCGCCGAGGAAGCTGTCGCTCCAGCCGAATGCTATCCAGACGATCACGGTCACCGCACCGGTGACGAGGCCGGCCACGGCGCCCAGCCCGGTCATGCGCTGCCAGGTGAGGGAGAGGATCATGAGGGGGCCGAAGGCGGCGCCGAAGCCGGCCCAGGCGTTGGCGACGAGGCCCAGGACCTTGCTCTCGGGGTCGCTGGCGATGAGGGCTGCGACGGCCCCCACCGCCACCACGGCCGCGCGCCCGACATTGACGAGGGCGGTGTCGCTGGCATGCCTGTTGACGAAGAGCTTGTAGAAGTCCTCGGCCAGCGAGGAGGAGGAGACGAGGAGCTGGCTCGAGACGGTGGACATGATGGCGGCGAGGAGGGCCGCGAAGAGGAAGCCGGTGATGAGGGCAGGGAACAGGGTCTCGGCCAGCAGGATGAAGATGGTCTCGGGGTCCTCCAGCGTGATCCCGCTGCGCTCGACATAGGCGCGGCCCAGCATGCCCACGCCGATGGCGCCGGCCAGCGAGATGGCCATCCAGGCCATGGCGATGTTGCGGGCGGTGGGGACCTCGCGGACGGTGCGCACCGCCATGAAGCGGACGATGATGTGCGGCTGGCCGAAATAGCCCAGGCCCCAGGCCATGAGCGAGAGCCAGCCGATGAGGGTCATGTCCGCGGTCCACCAGGAGAGCGTGAAGCCCTCGACGCCGGAGAGGGTCTGGCCGGCTTGTGAGAAGCCGCCGCCTTCGCCGGCATAGAGCACCACGGCCGGCATGATGATGAGCGCCAGCATCATGATGAGGCCCTGGACGAAGTCGGTGAGGCAGACGGCGAGGAAGCCGCCGATCACCGTGTAGGCGAGCACGATCCCGAGGGTGAGCCAGATGCCCGCCTGGTAGCTGCCGCCGAAGGCGGAGGAGAAGAGCTTGCCGCCGGCCACCAGGCCCGAGGCGGTATAGACCGCGAAGAACACGACGATGATGACGGCCGAGACCATGCGGAGCGTGGTGGCCCGGCTGGGGAAGCGGTTGGCGAGGAATTCGGGGATGGTGAGCGCGTTGCCGTAGCGCTCGGTCTGCTCGCGCAGCCGCGGTGCCACGACGATCCAGTTGACCAGTGCGCCGATGAAGAGGCCGATGCCGATCCAGGCCTCGACGAGGCCTGCGGCGTAGAGGGCGCCCGGCAGGCCCAGCAGCAGCCAGCCCGACATGTCCGAGGCGCCGGCCGAGAGGGCCGCCACGGCAGGCGGCAGGTTCCGCCCGCCAAGCATGTACTCCTCGTTGCTGGCGGTGGACTTGCGCCAGGCATAGAAGCCGATGCCCAGCATCGCCGCGAAATAGACGATGAGGCTGATCCATACGCCGGTCTGCATGCGGCTCCTCCCTGTTGAGGCCTCTTTTGTCCCGACTGTCGCCGGGCGACGGCGGCGGGGAGGCTGGTGCTGACGGCGACGTGCGGGGGCGCACTGTGCGATCAGGAGTGATCCATGATCACTCTTGCCGCTTCCGATGCCTGCGGGCAAGCGGCTGCGATATAAACGATGGCCGGAGCGGGCCGCAGCGCGTTGACGGCGTGTGGCCGCGATGTGGTACCGGTGGCGCGGTCGGCGCCGCGCGCGCCGCGTGACCGCCACGACCCACCACCGAGCGGATGAGCCCATGCCGAGCATCACGCCCAGCCTCTGGTTCGACGGCAAGGCCGAGGAAGCAGCGGCGTTCTATGCCGCCATCTTCCCGGACAGCCGGATCGACCGCGTGCTGGGCGCGCCGGCCGACAATCCCTCGACGGCCAGAGGCGAGGTGCTGGTGGTCGAGCTCACGCTGTGCGGCCAGCGCTTTACCGGGATCAATGGCGGCCCGCAGTTCCCCTTCACGCCGGCGGTGTCGTTCTGCATCGAGTGCGACGGCCCGGCGGAGCTCGACCGCTACTGGGAGGCGCTGACCGCGGATGGTGGCGAGGCCGGCCAATGCGGCTGGTGCCGGGATCGCTTCGGCCTCTCCTGACAGGTGATCCCGCGCAGGCTCCCCGAGCTGCTGGCCTCGGTCGACCGCGATGCCGCCGAGCGCGTCATGCAGGCCATGCTCCAGATGAGCAGGATCGACATCGCCGCGCTGGAGGCGGCGGCCGCCGGCGACCAGCGCGCAACTGACTGACAAAAGGAAGAAACACCGCGCGCAGCGCCTCGATCCGGCGCCTCAGATCTCCTCTTTCACCTGCCCGTAGGCAAGGACCGCAAAGAGGCAGGTGCCGCCGAGGACGTTGCCGACGAAGGTGGGGGCGATCAGGCCGAGCAGCGCCTGGGACACGCCGATCTGGCCGTCGAGGAGGAGCAGGAAGGCTTCGGTGGAGCCGGCGATGACGTGGGTGAAGCCGCCCATGGCGATGAGGTAGGTCATGAGCATGATGACCAGGAGCTCGAAGCCCTTGGAGGAGGGCAGCATCCAGACGAGGGCGGCGATGAAGAAGCCGGCGGGGATGCCCAGTGTCATGGCTTCCCACGGAGTGTGGTCGGCGAAGTGTTTCGAGACCTCGAGCATGGCCGCGACATGCTCGGCGGAGGCGGTGCCCAGCCGCAGCGTCACCAGGGCGGTGAGGAACGTGCCGGTGAGGTTGGCGGCGAAGACGATGCCCCAAAGCCGCGCGGTCGCCTTGAGCATGCGCAGCGACGGCTTCGCCAGGAGCGGCAGGATGGCGGTGATGGTGTTCTCGGTGAAGAGCTGCAACCGGCCCAGGATGACCAGCGCGAAGCCCACGGTGTAGCCGAGATTCTCGATGGCCTCCTGTTGGGGATGGCCCTTGAAGCTCTCGTGGAGGATGCCTTCGGCCAGGACCGACGCCGAGATGCCCAGCCCTGCCGCCGTGCCCGACCACCACAGCGAGGAATCGGGCCGCTTGAGCTCCTCCGCCCCCTCGGCGCGGACGACGGCATAGACCGAGACCGAGGAGAGGCTGCGATGCTCGTCGACCTCGTGCTTTTGGCGATGCGAGAGGCGGGGCTCCTCCTCGGCCTCGGGCAGGTTCTCGCGGTCGCGCTTGTTCATCGGCGTCTCGCAGCTGTTCCGGCAGGCGCCTGCGGCGCCGGCCTCGTCTCAGGCCAAGCCCATGCGCAGCGGCATCCAGACGGCCATGGCGACCATCATGAGGTTCTCGGTGAGCGAGACGAAGCCCAAAGGCACGTTGCTGCTCCCCCCCACGCAGGCGCATTTGAGCTCGCGCCGGTCGATATAGACCGCCTTGAAGACCGAGACGGCGCCCACCGCGCCGATGAAGAGGGCCACGGGTGCGGCGATCCAGAGCAGGGCGCCCGCCAGCATCAGCACGCCCGCCAGGGTCTCGCCGAAGGGATAGAGATAGGCATAGCGGACATGCCGCTTCGCCAGGAGATCGTAGTTCAGGAACATGGTACTGAAGCTCTCGACATCCTGCAGCTTCTGCACGCCCAAAAAGCACATGGCGATGGCGACGAACCACTCCAGCGCCTTGATGGTGAAGATCGTGCCGAGCGCTGCCCAGCTCACCGCCAGGCCCATCAGGAAGGCCACCGAGAAGATCGCGATGATCGGCCGATAGGTAGTCTCGCCCTTCTTGGGCACGTGCTGGCCCAGATGCTCGCGAAGCGCGTCGTAGCCACCGATCCGCCTTCCGTCGATGAACACCTGCGGCGTAGTCTCCACGCCGTGCTCGCGCTGGAACCGGTCGGTCTCGTCGCGGGTCCGCAGCCAGTGGTCGTCCACCTTGAAGCCCTTGCGCTCGAGCAGCGCCTTGGCCTTCAGGCCGAACGGGCAGAGATGGTTCTCCATCACCATCCGGTAGAGGGTGGCGGTCCTCTCGCCCGAGGTCATATCGTGTGCCATCGCCTGCCTCTCACTTCCCGTCGATCTCCGGCGTCGCGGCCGGCCCGCCCTCGAGATCGGCGATCAGCGCCTTCATCTCGGCGATCTCGAGCCGCTGTGCCTCGATGATGCCTTGGGCGAGCTTTTGTACCCGCGGATCCGAGAGCCCGGCGCGCCCGCTCGTCAGGATCGCGATCGAGTGGTGAGGAATCATCGCCCGCATGTAGGAGACATCCCCGATGGTGGCCTGACTGCGGACCAGGAACAGGGCCACCGCGAACAGGACGGCGCTGCCGGCATAGATCGCGGTATTGGCCTTTGCGCTGGCGTACATTCCCATCATGAAGGACAGCATGATCGCCGCCATGGCGGCACCCATGTAGAGCGCCATGAAGGCGCGCGTCTCGCTGAAATGAACGTGGTCCAGGGCATAGGTGTTCAGATACATCAGCCCGAACATCACGATCGTCGAGGTCGCGATCATCGCGAGGAATCGCGCGTATGACATTCTATACCTCCTCGCCCCGCAAGGCTGCGTTCCGGGCAGCGCATGCCACCAGAGAACAACCTTCCAGCGCGGGAGGGTTCCACCGGCCGTCGCCGATGCCGGTTCAGGCGGCCGGCCGGTGCCTGCCCTCGACGAAGGTGCAGTTGCGCCCGGCCCGCTTGGCGGCATAGAGGAGCCGGTCGGCGCGCTCGAAGGCCGCCCACAGGTTCTCGCCGGGCTCCAGCATAGCGACGCCGAAGCTGCAGGTGACGGGCTCCGTCCGGGCGAGGCCCTCGAGGCGCTGCCGTCCGATCGCGGTGCGCAGGCGCTCGGCCGCGGCAAAGGCCCTCTCGGCCGTCGCGTCCTCGACCAGGACGACGAACTCCTCGCCGCCGATGCGCCCCGCCGAGGCGCCGCGGGACACCGTTGCGACGATCGTCCCTGCCACTGCCGCCAGCACCCCGTCGCCGGCACGATGGCCGAACGTGTCGTTGATCCGCTTGAAATGATCGATGTCGAAGACCAGGACGGCGAGACGTCCGGCTGCCCCCTCGGCCCGCCTCCGCGTCAGCCACGCTTCCAGGCCCCGCCTGTTGAGCAGCCCGGTGAGGGGATCCCTGTCCCGCTCCCGCTCTAGCCTGGCGATCATGTCGGCCGCCGTCACCGCCAGCAGGACGAGCCCCACAGCCGCGCCGGTAACGGCGAGCGAGAACTGCGCCCAGGTCCAGAAGTAGGATTCGGTGAAGAGGGCGAGACTGTCGCCGGGCGCACCGGCTAGGGGCGCGGTGGTGAGGAGCATGCGCGGGATGTAGTGAAGGACGAGGCCGACGAGCAGCCAGAACAGGACGCGGTCACGCCGGTTGCCGCGCAGCAGGAACCGCGTGTGCCATGCCGCCTGCAGAAAAATCGCGGCGAGCCCCAGGTTGAGGGCGCAGACCCGCAGGAGGAGGTTCGGCTCCGCGTACTGGAAGTACCAGACCGCCGCCACCACGCCCGCGAGCATGACGCCCGGCGCTGTCAGCGGCACGGCGCGCCGCGAGCGCGCGAGTATGCCCTGGCGAAGGAGGAGGGCTCCTGTCGCGTAGAGCGCTGCCGCCGTCAGCGCGTTGTGACCGGGATCGGGCGGCACGCCGGCGATCTGGCACAGCGTGGCAACGGCATAGGAAAGAAACGCCCCGGCAAAGAGCAACACCTCCCGGCGCTTCCGGTCGGGCAACCAGACAGAAATGCAGGCCGCCGAGAAGAGAAGCAGCAGCGAGAAGGAAATGTATCGCATGTGGCGGTGGATCCGGCGTCGCATCACGACTGCGCGACGGGCCACCGCTATATTCAACCAGCACGCAGGACAATGGCGCGTCGTGTCGCGCTGCGCGAGCCGGTGCGCCGGCAGGAACGCCGGCCTTCGGGCCCCCTCAGTTGCGGGTGATCAGAAACACGCCTGCCAGCAGCAGCGCCGCACCGGCCAGCCTTCCCGGGCCGAGGCCCCTCTCGGCCAGGCCCAGCAGGCCGAAATGGTCGAGGGCCAGCGCCGCCAGGAGCTGGCCGCAGACGATGAGGCTCATCACCGCCGCAGTGCCGAGCCTGGGGACGAGGAAGATGTTGGCCGACACGTAGCAAGCGCCAAGCAGTCCGCCGGCGATCCACACGTGGAGCGGCAGGGTGCGCCAACCCGGAGCCGTGCCGGAGCCCAGCGCCAGCACGAAGGCGGCGAGCCCGAGCGTGCCGACGCCGAAGGACACGAGAGCCGCCAGGAACGGGCTGCCCAGCCCGCGCGAGAGCTGGGCGTTGACGCCTGCCTGGACGGAGAGCAGGGCGCCGGCCAGCACGCCCAGGAGAGGGAGGAGGAGCTGCATGGCGGCAAGGCTAGGCGATCCTCGCGCGCTGGCAAGCAGGCCTGCGGCAGGTGGGCGTTGCGGAAGGCGCCGGCGACCCGCCGCTCTTGGCATCGGTGCGGGGGAGGCTAGCTTGGAGGGCTCGGACCGCGTTTGCAGGGTCCGGAGGAGAGTGGCCATGGACCTTGCCTCTGCCCCCACCAGTGCCGCGCTGCGCTTCGCGCCGGTGGAGCCGCCGCGTCCGCGGCCGTGGACCGGCGAGCAGCCTTTGTGGCGGCTGCTTCTCCAGCTTCGCCGCAACGCGCTGGTGACATGGGGCGCGCCGGCCTACGAGCTCGACATCGTCTCGCGTCCGTTCCTCGGCCGGCAGAGCTTTTTGCTGAACGATCCTGAGGCGATCCGCCGGGTGCTGGTCGACAACCACGCCAATTACGGGCGCACGCCGGCCACCGTGCGCATCCTCCACCCGATGATCGGCGACGGGCTGTTCCTGGCCGAGGGCGAGCGCTGGAAGCGCCAGCGGCGGGCGGCCGCCCCGGCTTTCGCGCCGCGCAGCCTCGAGGTGGTGGCGGAGGTGGCCGTCAGGCTCGCCGCCACCCGGCTCGACGCGCTGCAGTACAAGGGGCTCGGTGCCGTGGACCTGCTGGGCTTCGTCCAGCACCTGACACTAGAGGTGGCGGGCGAGGCGCTGTTCTCGCAGTCCATGACGCCCCATGCCGGCGCCCTTCGCGCCGCGGTGGAGCGCTACGGCGCCCGGGCGGCGCGGCCGGGGCCGCTCGACTTCGTGCTGCCGGCCGGCATCGCCACGCCGCGCGACTGGGTGCGCCGCCGCCTCGGCGCGGGCTTCGCGCGGGTGGTGGAGGCGGTGATCGCCGAGCGGGCGGCGCGCGGCACCGCGGATCCGCCCCGCGACCTCTTCGATCTGCTGGCGGCACCTGTCGGCGGCGAGGGATTCGCGCCGGACGAGCTGCGCGACCAGATCGCGACCCTCATCATCGCCGGCCACGAGACCACGGCACTGGCCCTCTTCTGGTCGCTCTGGCTGCTGACCCTGGCGCCGGACGTGCAGGAGGCGGTGGCGGCGGAGGCCGATGCGGGCGGGCTCGCACCGGAGAACGCACAGGAGGCGGCAGCGCGTCTCCCGCTGGCGCGCGCCGTGGTGCAGGAGGCGCTGCGGCTCTACCCGCCGGCCTTCACCATCGTGCGCGCCGCGCGGGAAGCCGACACGGTGTGCGGCCGCGAGGTGCCGCCCGGCTCCCTCATGGTGGTGGCGCCCTGGGTGCTGCACCGCCACCGCAAGCTCTGGCGCGAGCCCGACCGGTTCGACCCGACGAGGTTCCTGCCGGGCGCCCCGCCGCCGCAGCGTTTCAGCTACCTGCCCTTCGGCGTCGGCCCGCGGGTCTGCATCGGCGCCCAGTTCGCCCTCCTGGAGGCGGCCATCGTGCTGTCGGAGACGGTGCGGCGCTACCGGATCGCGACGGCGAGGCGGGGGCGGGTGCTGCCGGTGGGGGTGGTGACCATCTATCCCGACCACAGGCCGCCGTTCCGGCTGGAGCGCCGCGCCTGATGCTTGCCGCTCCTGCGGTGGCATGCGAGGCAGGCAGCGCAGGGGGAGGCAAGCCATGATGATCCGCTCGGTCCGTGCGCACATTCTCGAGGCGCCGCTGGAAAAGCCGTTCGCCTGGTCGTTCTCGCAGGCCGACCGGCGCCAGAGCGTGCTGGTGGAGATCGCCACCGAGGACGGGGCGACGGGCTGGGGCGAGTGCTACGGCTACGTGCGGCCCACCGCCGCGATGGTGGAGACCATGGCGGGCCTGCTCGCCGGCGAGGACGCGCTGGCCACCGACCGGCTCTGGCAGAAGCTGCACAACGCCTTCCGCGACCAGGGCCAGCGCGGCATCGTCATCGCCGCCCTCTCCGGCATCGACATCGCCCTTTGGGACATCAAGGGCAAGGCGCTGGGCCAGCCGGTCCACCGGCTCATGGGCGGGCCGATCCGCGAGCGGGTGCGCGCCTACGCCACCGGCCTCTACCGCCGCTTGGAGGGCGATCCGGTGGCGTACCTGGCCGAGGAGGCGGGCGGCTACGCGGCGGAGGGATTTGCTGCGGTGAAGCTCAAGGTGGGCTTCGGGATCGCCGAGGACCTGCGCAACGCGAAGGCGGTGCGCGAGGCGATCGGGCCCGACGTGGGGCTCATGGTGGACGCCAACCACGGCTACGACGTGGCCCACGCGGCCCGGCTCGGGCGGGCGCTGGCCGAGCTGGACGTGGGCTGGTTCGAGGAGCCGGTGGTGCCCGAGGACGTGGCCGGCTACGCCGAGCTGCGCCTTCTCCAGCCGGTCCCGGTGGCGGGCGGCGAGTGCTCGTTCACCCGCTGGGACTTCCGCGAGCTCTTCGTGCGTAGGGCGCTCGACATAGCCCAGCCCGATCTCTGCGGCGTGGGCGGGCTGTCCGAGGGCAAGAAGATCGCCGACATGGCGGCGGCCTTCGGCGTGCGCTGCGTGCCGCACGTCTGGGGCACCGGCATCGGCCTCGCCGCGGCCCTGCAGTTCCTGGCCGTGCTGCCCCGCAATCCGCCGGTGCACCGCCCGGTGGAGCCCATGCTCGAGCTCGACCGCACCGAGCATCCCTTCCGCCAGGCGGTGCTCGCCGAGCCCCTCGAGCATCGCGAGGGCTGGGTGGACGTCCCGACGGGGCCCGGCCTCGGCATCGAGATCGACCGCGAGGCGGTGGCCAGGTTCACGCTGCGCTAGCCAGCCGGCGCGGCGGCCGGCCTGGCCACGTCCGGCCGCCGCGCCCCCGGCGTGCCTTCCGGCGGCGTCTCCCGCCCTTGCTCCAGCCGGTTTGTTGGGTTTCATTGTCCGGTACCCGTTCCGCGGGCAAGGACAAGGGAGGCGATAAATGACGACGCTGGACAAGCGCTACGAGGCGGTCGAGGTCACCGACGACGACGATCTGGGCTCCAACCGCTCGGCCAACCGGCCGCTGGTCGAGGTGGCGGCGCGCCGCATGGCGCGGCGCACGGTGCTCAAGGGCTTCGTCAGCACGGCGATTGCGAGCGGGCTGATGACCAGCCGCTTCGCGCTCGCGGCCGACGGATCCCGGCCGCTCGATTTCCAGTCGCCGCCCCACAAGATCACCGACGACATCCAGCTGGCCCCCGGCCACAGCGCCGACATCCTCGCGCGCTGGGGCGATGCGGTCCTGGCAGATGCGCCGGAGTTCGACCCGCAAAACCAGAGCGCCGCCGCCCAGGCGGGGCAGTTCGGCTACAACTGCGACTATCTCGCCTACTTCCCGCTGCCGCGCGGCTCCGACAATTCCGGGCACGGCCTCCTGCACGTCAATCACGAGTACACGTCACCCGAGCTGATGTTCCCGGGCTGGACCCGGGTCGATGCCGGCCAGCAGGCGGAGAAGGGCAAGGAGGCCGACGCCATCGAGGCTGCCAGCGTGGACGCGCAGACGCCCGAGCAGTCGGCCATCGAGATGATGGCCCACAACGGCTCGATCATCGAGGTCGTCAAGGAGAACGGCCGCTGGAAGATGGTGCCCGAGAGCAGCTACGCGCGCCGCATCACGCTCGACACCGAGATGCGCATCGCCGGCCCGGCCGCCGGGCACGAGCGGATGAAGACCGGCTACGATCCCACCGGCGAGAAGGTCTTCGGCACCATCAACAACTGTGCGGGCGGCAAGACCCCCTGGGGCACCGTGCTGATGGCCGAGGAGAATTTTCACGGCTATTTCGGCGGCGGCGATCCGGATAACGCGCCGGAGGCCCGTAACTACAAGCGCTACGGCGTCAAGGCCAATGCCCGCTATCCCTGGTGGAAGAGCGTCGACCGCTTCAATCTCGCCAAGGAGCCCAACGAGCCCAACCGCTATGGCTGGGTAGTTGAGTACGACCCCTACGACCCGCAGTCGGTGCCGGTGAAGCACACCGCGCTCGGCCGCTTCAAGCACGAGGGGGCCACCAGCTTCGTCAACAAGGACGGGCGGGTGGTGTTCTATTCGGGCGACGACGAGCGGTTCGACTATCTCTACCGCTATGTCTCGGCCGGGAAGTTCGACCCGGCGCACGGGCTCGAGAACCGCTCGCTGCTGGACGACGGCACGCTCTACGTCGCGAGGTTCGACGAGGAGGGGCTGACCTGGCTGCCGCTGGTCTTTGGTCAGGGCCCGCTGACCGCCGAGAACGACTTCCAAAGCCAGGCAGACGTCCTGATCGAGACCCGGCGGGCGGCCGATCTTCTAGGCGCCACGCCCATGGACCGGCCGGAGGACGTGGAGCCCAACCCGGTCAACGGGCGCGTCTACGTGATGCTCACCAACAACTCGCGGCGCAAGCCCGAGCAGGTGGACGCGGTGAACCCGCGCGGCCCCAACCGGCACGGCCACGTTCTGGAACTGATCCCTCCCGGCGGCGAGGGGGCCGAGGCCGATCACACAGCCGAGCGCTACCAGTGGGAGATCCTCCTCATGGCCGGCAATCCAGCCGAGGCCGACAGCGGTGCGCGCTACGGCGAGGGCAGCGACACGTGGTTCTCCTCGCCGGACAACTGCGCGTTCGACCCGGCGGGACGCTTGTGGATCTCCACCGACCAGGGGAGCTCCCAGGCCAAGAACGACATCCCCGACGGGATGTATGCCTGCGAGCTGGAAGGGCCGCGGCGCGGCGACGTGAAGTTCTTCTTCGCCTGCCCCAGAGGCGCGGAGATGTGCGGCCCGGAGTTCACGCCGGACGGCACGACTCTCTTCGTGGCGGTCCAGCATCCGGCGGAATCGGGTGACATGTCCTCGACCTTCGAGACCCCGTCGACCCGCTGGCCCGACTTCGCCGAGGGCATGCCGCCGCGGCCCTCGGTGGTGGCCATCACCCGGGACGACGGCGGGCCCATCGGCGGCTGACGGACCAGCCTCGCGGCAGCCGGCGCGCGGCGTGCGCACACCTGTCGCACGCCGTGCACGGTGCTGTCATTGAGCGGCTCTAGGTGGGCGGTGAGGGCGGCTGTCTCCGGGACGGCCGCGGCAGCATCCGTCCGGGGAGCCACAGCCATGAACGACACGCCCACGCGCGCCCGCGCCTTCGAGGAGAGCGAGGACGCAGGCAGGAACCCTACCGCCAATCCCACCATGGGCGAGATCGTGGCACGCCGGTTCGGCCGCCGCGAGCTGCTGCGCGGTGTCCTGGCGACCACGGCCATCACCGCGGCCCTGGGTCCGATGGCGCTGGCAAGCTCGGCCCGTGCGGCCGCGGGCGGCGGCCCGGGCTTCGACTTCGAGGAGCTCGAGGCCGGTGTCGACGAGCATCATCACGTGGCGCCGGGCCATGACGCGCAGGTCCTGATCCGCTGGGGCGATCCGGTGCTGCCGGAGGCGCCTTCCTTCGACCCGATGGCCCAGAGCGAGGCGGCCCAGCGCCGTCAGTTCGGCTACAACAACGACTTCGTGGGCTACTTCCCGATCGACGGCTCGAGCGGGCACGGGCTGCTTGCCGTCAATCACGAATACACCAACGAGGAGCTGATGTTCCCGGGTGCCGCGGCGCGGATCACCAGGGAGGGCAGGCTCGGCTACCTCACTCGTGAGCTCGCCATGGTCGAGATGGCGGCCCATGGCGGCAGCATCATCGAGGTGCGCAAGGGTGAAGGCGGCTGGGAGGTCGTGCCCGGCAGCCGCTTTGCCCGGCGCATCACCGCCTCCGGCACGGTGATGGAGCTCACCGGCCCGGCGGCCGGCCATTCGCGCCTGAGGACCGGGGCCGACCCGAGCGGCCGCGAGGTGCTCGGCATGATCAACAACTGCGCCGGCGGCGTCACGCCCTGGGGCACCTGGCTCTCGGCCGAGGAGAACTTCCACGGCTACTTCACAGGGGAGCTTCCCGAGGGCCATGCCGAGGCCCGCAACTACGCCCGCTACGGCGTGCCCGGCAACTCCTACGGCTGGGGCCGCCACGTCGAGCGCTTCGACCTTGCCAAGGAGCCCAACGAGCCCAACCGGTTCGGCTGGATGGTCGAGATCGACCCCTACGATCCGGGTGCGATCCCCAAAAAGCGCACCGCGCTGGGCCGCTTCAAGCACGAGGGCGCCAACACCATCCTCAGCAGGGATGGCCGGGTCGTGGCCTACATGGGCGACGACGAGCGCTTCGACTATATCTACAGGTTCGTCACCGCCGGCCGCTACGATCCCGACGACCGCGCGGCCAACATGGACCTGCTCGACGAGGGCACGCTCTCCGTCGCCCGCTTTGACGAGGACGGCTCCATGGAATGGCTGCCGCTGGTCTTCGGGGAGGGCCCGCTGACGCCGCAGAACGGCTTCGAGAGTCAGGCCGACGTGGTGATCGAGACCCGCAGGGCGGCCGACCTGCTGGGCGCCACGAAGATGGACCGGCCGGAGGACGTGGAGCCCAACCCGCGGACCCGCAAGGTCTACGCCATGCTCACCAACAACACCAAGCGCAAGGCCGACCAGACCGACGCCGCCAATCCCCGCGCCGACAACCGCTTCGGCCACATCATCGAGATGACCCCGCCCGGGGGCGACCACGCGGCCGACCGCTGGAGCTGGGACATCCTCGTGCGCTGCGGCGATCCCTCGATCGCCGAGGTGGGCGCCACCTTCGCCGCCGGCACCAGCGAGCACGGCTGGTTCGGCATGCCCGACAACTGTGCCTTCGACGCCGCCGGCCGCCTGTGGGTCGCCACCGACGGCAACAGCGCCTTGAAGACCGGCCGCTCCGACGGGCTCTGGGCGGTGGAGACGGAGGGGGAGGGGCGCGGCACCTCGCGGCACTTCTTCCGCTGCCCGGTGGGTGCGGAGATGTGCGGCCCGAGCTTCACGCCGGACGGCCGCACGCTCTTCCTCGCCGTCCAGCACCCGGGCGAGGAGGACGCCCAGGGCAACGAGGGCACGTTCGAGACGCCGGCCACCCGCTGGCCCGACTTCGAGGAAGGCATGCCGCCGCGGCCCTCCGTGGTCGTCGTGGTCAGGAAGGACGGCGGGGTGATCGCCGGCTGAGCGGGACGGTAAAGGAAGGGGCGGCCGAAGCCGCCCCTCTTCCCGTCGATTGCGCCGTGCGGCAGCTCAGGAGCCGGCCGCGGCGCGCTTTCTGTCCTTGCCCGCCCCGCCCGCGGGCACGTGGGTGGTCGCCCAGCCGGTCTCGGTGCCGGTCGGCGGCAGCGAGCCTGCCGTACGGGCGTCGCGCAGGATGTGCGCCTTGGCGAGCATGAAGGCGCTAACCGGCGCGGTCAGGAAGAGGAAGAGGGCGATCAGCAGCTCGTGCAGCGAGAGCCGGCCCTCGAGCCCCGCCACGATCATCGAGGCGAGGACGATGCCGCCCACGCCCAGGGTCGTGGCCTTAGTGGGGCCGTGCAGCCGGGTCATGAGGTCGGGCAGCTTGGCGAGGCCGTAGGAGCCCACCAGCGCGAAGAAGCCGCCGGCGAGGATCAGGAAGGCGGCGAGCGCCTCGGCCAGGGTGGCGATCATGGTGCCTCTCCTACTCGATCACGTCGCCGCGCAGCAGGTACTTGGCGAACGCCACGGTGGAGATGAAGCCCACCATGGCGAACAGCAGCGCGCCCTCGAAATAGACCTCGCGCTCGCTGGCGATGCCCAGGAGCAGGATCAGCGCGATGGCGTTGATGACCATCGTGTCCAGCGCCAGCACCCGGTCGACCACGTCGGGCCCGCGCACCAGCCGCACCAGGTTGAGGAGCAGCGCCACGCCGATGGCGCCGGCGGCAATCGTGCTGGCGAGCGCGATCATCGGAAGATCTCCTTCAGGCGGGCCTCGTAGCGCTGCTTGATGTCGCGGGCGGTCTCCTGCGGATCGCCGGTATCGAGCGCATGAACGAGCAGCGCCCTTCCGTCGGCCGAGAGATCCGCACTCACCGTGCCCGGCGTCATGGTAATGGTTCCCGCGAGCACGGTGATGGCCTCCGGCGAGGACAGCTCCAGCGGCACGGTCAGGAAGCGCGGCCGCAGCTGGTCGTTCCTCTTGAAGATCACCAGGTAGGCCACTTGCACGTTGGCCACGAGGATGTCCCAGAGAACGACGAGGCCATACTCGATCCAGCGGATCGGCCGCCGCACCCGGGGCCGTCCCGGCCAGTAGGCGGCGGTGAGCAGCGGCACGATCAGGCCCAGCACCAGGCCCAGCAGGAGGTGGCCGAGGCTCGCCTCGTTGACCAGAAGCAGCCAGACGGCGGTCAGCGCCAAGGTGAGCAGGGGGTGGGGGACGAGGCGGCTCCGCACGGCTCAGCGCTCCGCGATCTGGAGGGCCGCCTCGTCGCCGAGGACCGCCCGCACATAGTCGGTGGGATCGAAGATCTGCCGTGTGGTGAGGTCGAGCTCGGCGGTGGCGGGTCCTGCCAGCAGGGTCAGGAGTGCCGTGCCGGCGATCACCGTGGCGGTAGCGACCAACGGCAGGGCATTGCCGGTTCCCGCAACCGGGCGGCTGCCGTCGCCGGCCACTGCGGCGCTCTTCCAGAACAGCACGCTGCCGGCGCGGCCGAAGCCCACCAGCATGAGCAGGCTGGTGCCGAGCACGATGGCCCAGATCCAGCTCATCAGCGGTGCATTCTGGGCGCTCTCGAGGATCAGGAGCTTGCCGAGGAAGCCCGAGAGCGGCGGCATGCCGGCCATGGCGATGGCAGCCAGGAAGAAGAGGCCGGCCACCAGCTGGTCGCGCGGGAAGGGCGCGGCTGCCACGAGCCGGTCGCCGGTCTCGCCGCGACCGGTCGCCACGATCCCGCCCACCATGAAGAGGGCCGCACCGGTGAAGGTGCTGTGGATCAGGTAGTAGAGGGCGGCGGTCATCGCCTCGGGCGTGAACAGGCCGATGGCGATCAGCAGCGTTCCCATCGAGGCCACGATCGAGAAGGCGGCCAGATCGAAGAGGGTGCGGCTGGCGAGCAGGCCGATCGTCCCCAGCACCAGGGTGACGAGCGCTGCCGGCAGGATCCAGGGAGCGGCCAGCCAGGCGGCGTCGCCGGCGCCGGCGCCGAAGATCAGGGTGAAGACCCGGATGATCGAGTAGGCGCCCACCTTGGTCATGATGGCGAAGAGGGCGGCCACCGGTGCGGGGGCGGCGCTGTAGGTGCCGCGCAGCCACCAGTGGAACGGCACCAGGGCGGCCTTGATGGCGAAGACCGTGAGCAGCAGGCCGCCGCCGGCGCGCAGCAGGGCCGCGTCGCCGGGCGCCACCTGGCCCACAGCGATGGCGAGGTCGGCCATGTTGAGGGTGCCGGTAACGGCATAGATCATGCCGACCGCGAACAGGAACAGGGTCGAGCCCACCAGGTTCACGATGACATAGTGCAGCCCCGCGCCCAGCCGCCGAGGCCCGCCGCCGTGCAGCATCAGGCCGTAGGAAGCGATCAGCAGGACCTCGAAGAAGACGAAGAGGTTGAAGAGGTCGCCGGTCAGGAAGGCGCCGTTGATGCCCATGAGCTGGAACTGGAGGAGGGCGTGAAAATGGCGTCCGCCGGTATCGCGCCCGGTCATCGCGAACAGCGCCACCGCCACGCCCAGAATGCCGGTGAGCACCAGCATGAGGGCCGAGAGGCGGTCGAGGACGAGGACGATGCCGAAGGGCGCCGGCCAGTCGCCCAGGAGGTAGGGCAGCGGCTGGCCCTCGGCGGCGAGGCCGTAGAGGAACAGGGCGCAGGCCAGGAGAAGGACCGCCGAGCTGGCCGAGAGGGCACGCTGCAGCACCATGTCGTGACGCGCCGCGAGCACCAGGAAAGCCGCCATGAGCGCCGGCAGCACCACCGGCACGATGATCAGATGGCTCACGTCTCGGCTCCTTCCTCGGCGGCGCCCAGCTCGACACGGTCGCTGCCGCGCTCGAGATAGCCGCGCAGCGCCAGCACGACGAGCAGGGCGGTCATGCCGAAGGAGATCACGATGGCGGTCAGCACCAGGGCCTGCGGCAGCGGATCGGTGTAGCTGGCCGCCGCCTCGTCGATGATCGGCGGCGCGTCGAGGGTCAGGCGGCCCATGGCGAACAGGAACACGTTGACCCCGTAGGTGAGGAAGCTCAACCCGACCACCACCGGGAAGGTGCGGCCGCGCAGCAGCAGGTAGACGCCGGTGGCGGTGAGGATGCCGATGGCGCTGGCGACGAGAAGCTCCATGCTACGGCCTTCCCCCGGTAGCGGTGATGGCGGCGGCCGACGTCTCGACCGTCGCGCCGCCTGCCTGCGGCTCCAGCACGATGTCCATCGGTCCGGCGGGGACAGGCTCGGGCTGCGCCAGGCTCTGGATCCGCGAGAGATTGGCCAGCGCCAGGACGACGACGCCGAGCACCGTCGCGAACACGCCCAGATCGAAGGCCATGGCCGAGGCGATCTCGACGTCGCCGATCAGCGGCAGGTGGACATGGGTGAAGGCGCTGGTGAGGAACGGCCGCCCGAAGATCCAGGCGGCGACGCCGGTCAGGCCCGCCACGAGGACGCCGACGCCGATCATCGAGTGATGGTCGTAATGGGCACGGTCGCGGGCCCAGGCGAAGCCGCTTGCCACATATTGCAGGATGAAGGCGATGGCCGCCACGAGCCCGGCGATGAACCCGCCGCCCGGCTGGTTGTGGCCGCGCAGGAAGATGAAGGCGGCCACCATCAGCATCAGCGGCAGCAGCACGCGGGTCGCCACCACGAGGATCAGCGGGTGGGCGTCCATGGACTCGGTGACCCGGCCGATGGTCGCGATGCGGCGTGCCGCGGCACCGCGCAGATTGCGGTCGAGCAGCGCGAAGATCGCCAGCGCGGCGATGCCCAGCACGATGATCTCGCCGAACGTGTCGTAGCCGCGGAAGTCGACGAGGATCACGTTGACGACGTTGGTGCCGCCGCCGCCGGGCTTGGCCTGGGCCAGGTGGAAGTCGGAGATGGTCTCGAAGCCCCTGGTCATCACCGCAAAGGCGGCAGCGGCCACCCCGGCGCCGGCCAGCACGGCGATGCCCAGATCGCGGGTCCGCTGCCCGGCCCTGCTCTCGCGCGGCGTCTCCTTGGGGAGGAGGTTGAGGGCGAGCAGCATGAGGATGGTGGTGACCACCTCGACCGAGATCTGGGTGAGCGCCAGGTCAGGGGCCGAAAGGCCGAGGAAGGCCAGCGAGACCACGAGGCCCACGAGGCTGGTGAGGATCAGGGTCATCAGGCGGTTGCGGTGCAGCAGCAGCGCGCCGAGGCTGGCGCCGGCGAGCAGCACCCAAAGCACCACCGCCGTGCTGGTGACCGGCTGGATCGGCCGGTCGCCGGGAAGGTGGGTGCCGCCGGCGAATGCCACCGCCCCGACGGCGATGGCGGCCACCAGCATGATCGCCAGGTAGCGCTGCAGCGAGCCGTTCTGGAGGCGGTCGCTGACCTGTGCGGCGGCCGCCACGCATATCCGGATCAGGCCGTCGAAGAGCCGCTTGGCCTCGGGCCGCGGCGTGGCCTCGCGCAGATTGTTGACGGGCTTGTAGAGGGCCAGCAGGACGAGGCCGCCGGCGACGGCGACGCCGCTCATCAGCAGCGAGGGGGTGATCCCGTGCCACAGCGCCAGCTCGTAGGCCGGTGCCGGCGCGCCGGTCACGGCCGCGGTCGCGACGTCGACCAGGCCGCCGGCGACCTGCTCGGGGAACAGGCCGATGGCCACCACCAGCGCCACCAGCACCGCCACCGGCAGCCACATGCCGGCCGGGGGATCGTGCGGCTTGCGCGGCAGGGGACCGCGGGTCTCGCCCAAAAAGCCGTGGAACAGGAATCGCGCGGAATAGGCCACGGAGAACAGCGCCGCCAGCGTCGCCAGGACCGGGAACAGCCAGTCGTTGCCGGCATAGACGGTGTGAGCCGCTTCCTCGAGCATCATCTCCTTGGAGATGAAGCCGTTGAAGGGCGGGATGCCGGCCATCGACAGGGTCGCCAGGATCGCCAGCGTCGCGGTGATCGGCATGACGTGGGCAAGGCCGCCGAGGCGGCGGATGTCGCGGGTGCCGGTCTCGTGGTCGACGATGCCGGCCGACATGAAGAGGCCGGCCTTGAAGGAGGCGTGGTTGATGATGTGGAAGATGCCGGCCATGGCGGCGAGCTTCGTTCCCATGCCCAGCAGCATGGTCACGAGCCCCAGGTGGCTCACCGTGGAGAAGGCCAGGAGCGCCTTGAGGTCGTCCTTGAAAAGGGCGATCCAGGCGGCGATGCCCATGGTGAGAAGGCCTGTCAGCGAGACCGCGAGGAACCAGGCGTCGGTGCCGGCCATGGCCGGCCACAGGCGGGCCAGCAGGAAGATGCCGGCCTTCACCATGGTCGCCGAGTGCAGGTAGGCCGAGACCGGCGTGGGTGCCGCCATGGCGTGCGGCAGCCAGAAATGGAACGGGAACTGGGCCGACTTGGTGAAGGCGCCCAGCAGCACGAGGATCAGCGCCGGCAGGTAGAGGGGGGAGGCCTTGATGGCCTCGCCCTGGGCCAGGACCGTCTCGAGGTCGAAGGAGCCGGCGATCTGGCCCAGCAGCAGCACACCGCCGATCAGGGCGAGGCCGCCCAGCCCGGTGACCGCCAGCGCCATCCGCGCTCCCTGCCGCCCCTCGGGCAGATGCCGCCAGTAGCCGATCAGCAGGAACGAGGAGAGCGTGGTGAGCTCCCAGAAGACCAGCAGGAGGAGGAGGTTGCCGGAGAGCACGATGCCGAGCATCGCCCCCTGGAAGAGCAGCAGGAAGGCAAAGAACCGGCCGACCGGATCCTCGCGCGAGAGATAGTGCCGCGCATAGAGGATGATCAGCAGGCCGATGAACAAGATGAGGAACGCGAAGAGGAACGCCAGGCCGTCGATCCGGAAGCTGGCATCGAGGCCCAGCTGCGGCAGCCATTCCCAGCGTACCGCGGGCACCTCGCCGCGGAACACCGCCGGCGCCTGGACCAGCAGCAGGGCCAGGGAGACGAGCGTGGTGCAGGCCGTCACCGTGGTGCAGATGGCGCGGCCGGCCCGGATCATCAGGGGCGGCAGGATGGCGCCGATGAAAGGCAGCAGGACGATCAGCGCGATGTTCATGAGGCTCGCGATTGCTCCCGGGCCGCGTCGCTGCATGACGTCCAGCGGCCAGACATTGTTCCTCGGCGTTGCTCGGCGGCGAGAACCGGCGGATTGCGACGAGGCTTTTGATCGAGATCGCCGCCTAGCCTGTCAAGCGAGATCGGCCCGGCGGCGGTCCTGATTACCAAAATGCAATGCGCGGCGAGGGAACCTTCCTGCGGCTCTCACGGCGCCTGCCGGGGCTCCTCGTGCCGCTCGAGCGCGCGGGCCAGGGCCGCGGTATCGAGCTCGCGCTCCATGTCGGCATAGACCCGGCACAACAGGAAACGGAGGCCGTTCTCGATCAGCTCGCGGTCGGGCTCGCGCACCGCGCCGCGGATCGGCAGCGCCTCGAACACCCTGGGCGCGCCGGTGCGGGCAATCACGTGGACCGGCCGGGGGGCGGCGAGAAGGGCCCGGGCGAGGCGCGCGTCGAGCCCGTCCAGCTCGGCCTCCCAGCCGCCGGGCGGGGCCGGGTGGCCGAGCAGCGCCGCGCGCACCGGCGGACCCAGCCGCTCAGGGGCAGCGGTCTCCGCGAGGCCCGCGTGGCGCAACAGCACCTGGCAGGACTCGGCAACGTCGCCCAGCACCGCAGCGAAGGCCTCGCCGCGGCAGCGTTCCATCGCCTCGACGAAGGCGCGCTCGAGAAACAGCTTGTTCCAATTCAGGCCGGCCCGGGCACGGCAGAACTCGACCACCGTCTTTTGCGACAGGAACGCCGCCTGGGCGGCCAGGAAGGAGGCCAGCGCCTCCTCCGTGGCGACGCGGTGCCGGCGGCGGAGGGGAAGCCTGAGCATGCCCGGTTATCCTTCCTCGGCTAAAAGCGACGCCATGCGCTGCTGTGTCGCAGGCGCTCGACGGAAGCACATGGAGAAGTCGGCTTTCCGTCCTGCGCGAAATGATATTAATCAAAGTTAATGCCGCGAGAAACCGGCCGAGCGGGCCGGTCCCGCGGGAGAAGGAAGGTCCCGGGGGCAAACGGCCGACCGGGTCCGGACCGCAGGGAGTGCTGCAGCATGCAATCCACGCCAATGGCGGAGGAATACTGGCGCCGCACCCGCAACCTGATGTGGACCACCCTGGTCGTCTGGTTCGTGTTCGGCTTCCTCGTCCACTTCTTCGTGGGCTGGCTCAACGAGATCGTGATCTTCGGCTTCCCGCTGGGCTTCTACATGGCGGCCCAAGGCTCGCTGATCGTGTTCGTGATCCTCATCTTCTGGTTCTCGGCCAAGCAGAACCGGATCGACGAGGAGCACGGCATGGCGGAAGAAGAGTGAGGGGAGGCTGCCATGCGCGACGCATTCATCGCCAACCTCGGGCGCATCTATGCGCTCTACACCGGCACCTTCCTGGTTTTCGTGGTGGTGCTGGCGGTGCTCGAGCAGATGGGCCTGCCGCCGACCGTGATCGGCTATGCCTTCGTCATCCTGACCATCGCCGTCTATGCCGGGATCGGCATTCTCAGCCGCACCGCCCAGGTCTCGGAGTACTACGTGGCGGGGCGCCGGGTGCCGGCCCTCTACAACGGCATGGCCACCGCCGCCGACTGGATGTCGGCCGCCTCCTTCATCGGGATGGCAGGCTCGCTCTACGCCCAGGGCTATGACGGCCTCGCCTTCATCCTGGGCTGGACCGGCGGCTATGTGCTGGTGGCGGTGCTCATCGCCCCCTATCTGCGGAAGTTCGGCGCATACACCGTGCCCGACTTCCTGGCCGCCCGCTACGGCGGCAATCTCGCCCGGCTGATCGGCGTGATCATCCTCGTGTGCTGCTCGCTGGTCTACCTGATGGGCCAGCTCACCGGCACCGGGATCATCGCCTCGCGGCTGCTGGGCGTCTCGGTGCAGGTGGGCATCTTCCTGGGCCTCGCCGGCATCCTCGTGTGCTCGATGCTGGGCGGGATGCGGGCGGTCACCTGGACCCAGGTGGCGCAGTACATCGTGCTGATCATCGCCTACCTGCTGCCGGTGGTGATCCTCTCGGCCCAGCTCACCGGCGTGCCGCTGCCGCAGCTCATGTACGGCCAGGTGCTCCAGAAGATCACCGCGATCGAGGCGGCCAATAGCGGGGCGGGCGGCTTTCTCGAGGGCATCAAGCCGCATGTGACACCCTTCAACGTGCGCGATCCGCTGAACTTCTTCGCGCTCATCCTGTGCCTCATGGTGGGCACCGCGGCCCTGCCGCACGTCATCATGCGGTTCTTCACCACGCCCAGCGTCCGTGAGGCCAGGAAGTCGGTCGGCTGGTCGCTGCTGTTCATCTTCATTCTCTACTTCACCGCACCCGCCTACGCCGCCTTCGCCAAGCTCGAGGTGTTCCAGAACGTGCTGGGGCGCAGCCTCGAGGACGCGAGTGCCATCGCCGCCCTGCCGAGCTGGATCTTCTCCTATGGGCAGGCCGGCCTCGTGACCGTCTGCGGTACCGCGGCGACCTCGGCCGACGCGGTGCTCGCCGCCTGCCAGGCCAAGGGGGTGACGGTCCTGAACTTCGCCAACTTCTCGATCCACCCCGACACGGTCGTGATCGCCACGCCCGAGATCGCCGGGCTTCCCTATGTGATCGCCGGGCTGGTCGCGGCCGGCGGCCTGGCAGCCGCCCTCTCCACCGCCGACGGGCTGCTGCTGGCGATCGCCAACGCGCTGAGCCACGACGTCTACTACCAGATGATCGACCACACGGCCTCCACCAGGCGGCGGCTGGTCGTGGCGCGGATCCTGCTGGTAGGCGTGGCGCTGCTCGGCGCCTGGATGGCGATCACCGCGCCGGCGGGCATCCTGATCTTCGTCTCCTGGGCCTTCTCGCTGGCCGCGGCAGGGCTGTTCCCGGTGCTGGTGCTGGGTGTGTGGTGGAAGCGCGCCAACACGCCGGGGGCGCTGGCGGGCATGATCGCCGGGTTCGGCATGACCGCCTTCTATCTCGTGGGCACCCAGTATATGGGCATGTCCCCCTGGTTCGGTGTGTCGAACATCTCGGCGGGCCTCTTCGGCATCCCGGTGGGCTTTGCCGTGTGCTGGATCGTCAGCCTCATGACGAGCCCGCCGTCGCGGGAGATGCAGGCCTTCATCGAGGCCTTGCGGGTACCGCGCGGCGGCGTGATGGTGGCCGACAAGCACGCCGACTGAGCCGGGCGGGCGGGGTGCCTGCGCCCCGCCCGCCAGCCTTCTCCCCAGGGGCCGGGCGATGGAGCATCTTCTCTCCTACTGGTATTTCCACCTTCCCAACTACGTCCTGGCGGCGCTGATCTGGACGCTGGTCGCGCGCTTCTTCCTGGGCCTCTTCGTGCCGGCCGGCTGGGACAATTACATCTGGCAGTTCTTCTGCCGCCTCACCGACCCGGTGCTGCGCGCGACGTCGGCGGTGACCCCGTCCTTCATGGTCGAGACGCTGCTGCCGCTGGTGGCGGTGTTCTGGCTCGTCCTCGCCCGCCTCGCCCTGCAGGCGGCGGTGTTTCCGGAGGTCCGCGCCTTCTGGCTGCTGATCCTCCACCTCATGGGCGTGGTGCCGGCTTCCTGGCTGCCCGCGGGCTGAGCCCGTCATGGCCGCTGGCCGGCGCTGAGCGGAACGGGGCAGGGCTGCCGTGGACCGCATCCAGCAGGCGGCCGAGCGTTCGGTGGCGCGGGCCACCGGCTTTGCCTGCCTGGCCATCGCGGTGCTGGCGGCCGGCCTCTCGGCCGAGCCCGGGCTGGCGCTGCGAACCGCGGCGCTCGCCGCCCTGCTGCTCTGGGCCGGCCTCAGGCTTTCGGCCTTGCGCGCACCGTCGCGACCCTACAGGCGCACCGAGGTCTGGATGATGCTCGAGCCGCGTCCCCTCATGCCGCCGGAGGTCCTGCAACGGCTGATCGGGGAGGCGATCCGCCAGGCTTGCGACCGCTACGCCGCCTTCGCGCTGGGCGGCGCCTTCCTGCTGTGGCTGGCCGGCATGGTCCTGGGCGGTCTCGCCGGCTGATGGACGAACGGCCGGCAGAAGGACGAAAGGAAAGGGCGCGGCCTTGCGGCCGCGCCCTTCCTTGACGCTCGTCCTGATCGCTGGCGCGTCAGCGCTGGCGGATCTCGACGCGCCGGTTCTGCGCGTTCGGCGTGTTGTCCGGCGTCGGCACGGCCAGCTGGGTCTCGCCGAAGCCCTGGACGGTCAGGCGGTCGGCGCTGACGCCCTTGCGGCCCAGATAGTCGGCCACGGCGTTGCCGCGCCGCTCGGACAGGCCCTGATTGTAGGACTTGGGGCCAGCCGTGTCGGTGTGACCGGCGATGAACAGCCGCATGTTGGTGTTCTCGACCAGCATCTTGGCGACCTTGTCAAGCTCGGGGAAGAAGGCCGGCTTGATGGTCGCCTTGTCGAAGTCGAAGAACACGTCGCTCTGCAGCGTGATCACCTCGGGGGCCGCGACCTTCTTGACCTCGATCTCCTCGAGGGCAGCGAAGAACGCGTCGCGGCAGTAGGCGATGTCCTTCGGCTGGAAGTTCTCTTCCTGCTGCTCGATCCAGCAGTTGAACTTCGCCACCGCACGAGCCGCCGGCTCGGGCTTGGCCTGCGGAGCGCCGGCGGCGAGCGCCGCCACCAGACGGTTGCGGGCGCTGGTCAGCTCGTCGACCTTGTCGGCGGGCAGGCGGCGCGAGCCGATCTGCGCCGGCTCGACATCGCTGCCGCCAGCCGCAGTCATGGCGTTCCGGGCGTGCCACATGGCATCCCGGTAGTCCTGCATCTGTCCGTACTCGTACTCGGCGTGCTCCATCAACTCCGAGTAGAGAGCCTGATGGTAGGCGCTGCCGGACGGCTGGGTCGCACGGGCGTCATTCATCACGGACTCCGCCGGGAAGCCCTCGGCCACGTGCCCGAACAGGTTCGTGTAACCCGGAGGCTGCTGGCCGCAAGCGGCGAGCAGCGCGAAGCTGCTCACCACAGCAGCCGTACGGAGAATCTTACCCATTTCGACCAGGCTCCCTCTTCAATTCACCCGTGAGGCGATGACTAGACGCATGCTGCCGCATTGGGAACGCGGCGCGCAGCCGCGAACCCGGGTGGCGGGTGCATTGTCCGGAGGCTGTTGTGCATTTCCTACAGTCCCACCCGATACCCTCGGGCGGCAACCGACGGATCGGCCTGCCGCCGCGGCAGCTTGAAAAACACGCGCGCCCGCGTCGCGGGTCGCAGGCTCCATGAGCCTGCTTGCTCTCATAGGAATAGCACAACAGCGGAAAGGTTTCACAAGTCCTATGATCGGGGGATGGCCGCGCGCCGCACGCCGGAACGGGGAAGGGTCCCTGGCGGCGGTCGCTGCTAGAGGCCCCCCAGCTCGGGAAAGACGGCCTCGAGCTCGCGCCATTCCCCGGCGCTGAGCCCGGAGTCCTGGCGGCTCACCGCCTCGCCCTTGAGACGGCGGCGCAGGACCTCGATCGCCCGGGCGGAAAGCGTCGAGGCCCCCAGCCGGTACTCCTCGAAGGCGGCGGCGGTCAGCGGCACCCAGCGCTGCAGCACGTCCATCAGCACGTCGGCATAGGCGCGGATCTCGTACTGGGCGTGGCTGTCGGCACGCAGCGCCAGGAAGTGCAGCAGATTGTGAAGATCGACCTTCCAGTACCACTGCGTGTAGGCGTTGAGCGGCAGCACCATGCGGGCCAGCTCCCGGGCGATGCCCGGCCGCTCCTCGTCGCCCAGGAGCTTCTCGTAGGTGGTGAAGCTGCGGTTGCTGATCCCGTTGATGTCGCGCAGCACCTGGGCCGCGGCATCGCGCTCGAGCAGCTCCTCGCGGCCCTGCTTGTTGGTGGTCGACTGCGCCGCGGTGACCTGGGGTGCCGCCGGCGCCGCCTCGCCGAACAGGCTGGCCTGCTGGGTGGCGGCCTTGCGCTCGACCTTCTGGAGGCGGACGAACTCCTGGTCGGGCACGTAGAACTCGCGGTCGAGCACCGAATAGCGCGCGGAATACTCGTTCACGTTGGCGGTGCGGTGGCGGATCCACTGGCGCGCGACGAAGATCGGCAGCTTCACGTGGAGCTTGATCTCGCACATCTCGAACGGCGAGGTGTGGCGGTGGCGGATGAGGTAGTTGATCAGGCCGCGATCGTTGCTGACCTGCTTGGTGCCCTTGCCGTAGGAGACCCGCGCCGCCTGCACGATGGCGGCATCGTCGCCCATATAGTCGATGACCCGCACGAAGCCCTGGTCGAGCACCGGCAACGGCTTGTAGAGCAGCTCCTCGAGCGCCGGCACGGTGGCCCGCCGCGTCGTTGCGGTACTGGCCCGCAGCGTCTCGATCTCTGCCTCTTTCTCCGCGTCGAGCGCCATCCCGCCCCTCCATCCAAGAACGCCGCCTTCTATGGCCAGCGATGCGTCGCTGTCGAGGGCGCAATTGTTCCTCGTGCCCGTTGCGCGCCGCTGACGAGGCCCTATATTGGGAGGGCCGGTGCAAGCCGGCTATGGCGATAAACGCTGCTTGGCATAAGCGTAGCGGACCCGGGGGCAGAGCCCGGCGCCTCCACCAACCTCCCGGCCCGAAAGGCCGGTTTGCGGGGGCGAATCAGGATCGACGCGCGTGGTAAAGAGGCAGTTTTCGCCCGGCATGGTACCGCCGTTATCGGGCCGACTGAAAGATGCCAACGATAACCGTATGGCTCTCGCTGCCTAATCTTAGGTAAGCGCGGCCCGGGGGGCGCCGGGCAACAGAAGCCCCCCACCTCTTCTCTCCTGTTCGATGCGGAGTGCGGCTGCCGGCATGCGACGCGGGCAAATCGATTACGGGCGGCTCGTCGAGATCGCCCTGCGCAGCGTGGTGCGCGACGTGCTGAAGCGGCTCGGCGAGGATGACCTGCCGCCGCCGCACCATTTCTACGTCACCTTCCGCACCGCCGATCCCGGGGTCGACATCCCCGAGTTCCTGCGTGAGCGCTACCCCAGCGAGATGACGATCGTCCTCCAGCACCAGTTCTGGGACCTGGTGGTGGACGAGGACGGATTCGCCGTGACGCTGAGCTTCAACGACGCGCCGCAGCGCCTGCGCGTGCCTTACAGCGCGCTCAAGGTGTTCGCCGACCCGGGTGCGGAGTTCGGGCTGCAGTTCACGCTGGAGCCGGACGTGGTGCCGCTGCCGACGGCCGGCGGGCCGCACGAGCGCCGGGGCGACGCACCGGACGAGCGGCACGAGGCGGAGATCGCCGAGCTGCCGCCGCAGGACGAGCGTGCCGCGCCGGATGCCGGCGCTGGCGCCGGGGCCGGCGCGGAGGTCGTGAGCCTGGACACGTTCAGGCGGAAGTGAGGTCCGGCCGGCGCGGGCGAGCCCGCGCGGGTGCCGCCCGCCTGGAGCGATTGACAAGCGCTCGCCGCCGCGCCTACTCGGCCGCCGACAACGGCCATGGGAGTGGGGTGATGGCGAGCGATCGCAATGTGCGCGTCGAGACCGATACGTTCGGTCCGGTCGAGGTGGAAGCCTCCCGCTACTGGGGTGCCCAGACCCAGCGTTCCCTGCAGAATTTCCGCATTGGCGGCGAGCGCCTGCCGCTGCCGCTGATCCGCGCCCTGGGCGTGGTGAAGCTCGCCGCGGCGCGCGTCAACATGCGCCTGGGCGCCCTTGACCAGAAGGTCGGTGAGGCCGTCGCCACGGCCGCGCAGGAGGTGGCCGATGGTCGCCTCGACGAGCATTTCCCGCTGGTCGTCTGGCAGACCGGCTCGGGCACCCAGTCCAACATGAACGCCAATGAGGTGATCGCCAACCGGGCCAACGAGCTCCTGGGGGCGCCGCGCGGCGTCAAGGAGCCGGTCCACCCGAACGACCACGTCAATCGCGGCCAGTCCTCCAACGATACCTTCCCGACCGCCATGCACATCGCCGCCGGCGAGCAGGCGCATGGCGCGTTGCTGCCGGCGCTGGAGCATCTGCGCACGGCGCTGGAGGCGAAGGCCAGGGAGTTCGAATCGGTCGTCAAGATCGGCCGCACCCACCTCCAGGACGCAACCCCGCTGACGCTGGGCCAGGAGTTCTCGGGCTACGCCACCCAGATCGCCTACGGGATCGAGCGGGTGAAGGCGGCGCTGCCGCGGGTCATGCTGCTGGCCCAGGGCGGCACGGCGGTGGGCACCGGGCTCAACGCCAGGAAGGGCTTCGCCGAGGATTTCGCCGCGGAGGTCGCCACGATCACCGGCCTGCCGTTCGTCACCGCGCCCAACAAGTTCGAGGCGCTCGCCGCGCATGACGCGCTAGTCGAGCTTTCCGGTGCGCTCAACGTGCTGGCGGTCTCGCTGATGAAGATCGCCAACGACGTGCGCCTGCTGGGCTCGGGCCCGCGCTGCGGCCTGGGCGAGCTTCGCCTGCCCGAGAACGAGCCGGGCAGCTCGATCATGCCGGGCAAGGTCAACCCGACCCAGAGCGAGGCCCTGACCATGGTCTGCGCCCAGGTCATGGGCAACCATGTGGCGGTGACGGTGGGCGGCTCGAACGGTCATTTCGAGCTCAACGTCTTCAAGCCGGTGATGATCTACAACGTGCTGCAGTCGATCCGCCTGATCGCCGACGGCTGCCGCAGCTTCACCGACAACTGCGTGGCGGGCATCGAGGCCGACCGCGAGCGCATCGGCAAGCTCCTCAACGAGAGCCTGATGCTGGTGACCGCGCTCAATCCCAAGATCGGCTACGACAACGCCGCCAAGGTCGCCAAGAAGGCCCACAAGGAGGGTACCACGCTCAAGGAGGCGGCCATGGCGCTCGACCTCCTCACCAGCGAGGAGTTCGACCAGTGGGTCCGGCCGGAGAACATGCTGGGCCCCTCCGACTGAGCTTTCGTCAGGGGGCGGCGGGCTCCGGCCCGGCCGCCTCCGCCGTCTCCAGCCGGTAGGGCGCGTCGGGCGGGCCCAGCACCTCGATCGGCGGCGCGTCCGGCAGCTCGAGCCGGGCCGCCAGCAGCCACGCCAGAAGGTCGAAGCGTGCCTCGATCCGTCCGCCGCCCGTGACGTTCAGCGGCGGCCGGGCCTGGGCTACCCCGCGCACCACGCCGAACCGGCCTTCCACCGCCGCAAGCTCCAGCGGCCCGGCCGCACCGTCCGACACGAGGTCGAGGCGGGCGCGGCGCAGCGCCAGCTGGCCGTCTCCCTCCAGATTGCCCACCAGATCGGCCAGCGCCAGGCCCTGGCTGCGCGCCTCGAGCTCCAGATCGAGCACGCCGTCGAGCGCCTCGCCGGCACGCAGCGCGTGAAGCAGGCCGGCGGCATCCGCGCCTTCGAGGCCCAGCTTGAAGGCGAGCTGCGGGCCGGTCGCGGCATGCGCCAGCTCGAGCCCGCCGTGCAGCCTGCCGCCGGCCAGCGGCACGCCGATCTCCTCGAGCCGCAGCCGTCCGTCCTCCAGCGCAAGCCTGGCCCCGGCGTCGCCGAGCGGCCGGCTTCCGTCCACCAGCGACGCCTCGAGGGCCAGGTCGAGCGCAGCCTTCTCCAGCCACGTCCAGTCGAGCTTGCGCCGCGGCCAGGCTCCCGGCCAGGAGCGCAGGGGCCCCGCCGGCAGCCCCAGCGCCGGCTCCAGCGCGCGGTAGAGGTCGAGCAGCGCGCCGGCGTCGAGGTGCCGGGCGGCGAGCCGGCCGGCGAGCGAGGGGGGCGAGGCAGCCTCGCCGTGCAGCAGCTCGCCTTCCAGCCGCATCCGGCCCGCCTCGAGGGCCAGGGTGAGGGCATGGCCGCCGTCCGGTGCCGATGTCACGTCGAGACGCCCGTCGAGGGGGCCGGCGAGCGCCGGCTGGTCGAAGCCCTGCGCCCCCAGCCGCAGCAAAAGCTCGCGCAGGCCGGGTGCGGCGAGCTCGACGCTCGCTCGCAGGGCCCGCGGCGGCCAGGCCGGCGGTGCCGCGGTGGCGGCATCGACGCCGATCGCGAGGAAGGGGTTGTCGAGCTGCAGCTCCAGCTCGCCGCTCCGGCCATCGCTGCGGCCGGTGGCGCTGGCCCGGAAGGCGCCCAGCGCCACCACCGGCGCCGGCAGCTCGACCGCGAAGGCGCGGGCGAGGCGCGAGGGCGAGGGGATCTCGGCCTCGCCGGCAAACGCCCAGCTGCCCTGGCGCAGATCGTGGTCGCCGACGATCCGCAACCGCGCCCCCGCCAGATCGGTCATGGCCAGCTCGTCGACCCGCAGGCGGCCGCGCTGGAGGTCGAGGCGCAGGCTCACCCCCTCGGGGCGCAGCTCGTGCCAGCCGAGACGCTCGATGCGCAGGTCCAGCGCGGCGTCGAGACCATCGACCAGGCCGCCCTGGGCCAGAGACGCCAGCTCGGCGGGCCCGAGGCCGTAATCGTCGAGGGTCAGCCGGTCGATCTCGGCCTTGAGGGCGAGCTGCGGCCGGCCCACCGTGACCAGCGCCATCGAGCCGGTGGCGCGGCTGGCGTCCAGCCGCAGCTCGGCGTCGCGCAACGCCAGGGCGGCGGGGGTGAGGCGCAGGCGGCCGGTCAGGGAGACCCCGCGCAGCCGGCCCGCCGGCAGCTCTTCCGCCGGCACGCCCGCCCAGGCCAGCAGGCTCTGGAGATCCTCGCCCGCGGCGTCGAGGTCCGCCTCCACGGCCGGCGGCCCGTTGCTCGTGGCGTAGGTGCCGCTCGCCCGGACCGCAATGCCGCCCGGCAGGTCGGCCGACAGGCGCTCGAGCGCCACGTTGCCGTCGCCGCCCAGCGCCGCCTCGAGGCGAAGCTGCCGCACCACGCCGTCCCGCCAGTCGAGGGCGCCCACGGCGAGCCGGATGCGGCCCGTCAGGCCGGGCGGCGGTGCGGGCCAGTCGCCCCCCCCGCCCGCCAGCAGGGCAGGCACCGTGTCGGGCAGGCGCAGCCGCGTCGAGACGAGCTCGGCGGTCAGCACCGGCTCCGCCGCCGCCGGGCGCTCCCAGGCGAGGCTGCCCGAGAGATCGCTGCCGCCGCCCACCAGCCGGAGCTCGTCGAGCCGCCAGGCTGGCCCGTGGACCTCGAGCCGGGCGTTGAGGGCCAGGGCACCTTCGAGGAGGCGCCCTGCGGTCCTCGCTGCGGCGGCGGCCTGCCCGGCCGGCAGCAGGTCAGCCAGCAGCGCGCTGCCGGAGGGAAGGTCGGCCAGGGCGAGCTGAACCTCGCCGCTGCTGGCAGGAGGCCCGTCGCGGGCAGGCTGCAGGCTGCCGCGGTAGCGGAGCGCCACCTCCTGCTCGGGCGGCCCCAGCGCCACCTCGAGCCGCAGCGACATCGGCGCCTCGCGGGTGAACGCGCTGGTCTCCAGATCGAGGCGCAGCGCCTGGCCGGCGAGCGTGCCGGTTCCTTCGACGGTGAGCCCGCCGGAAAGCTCGTCCACCTCCAGCGCCAGGTCCAGCCCGTGAGCCTGTGGCGGCGCGCCGGCGACCGAGACGGCGCCGTCCAGCACCTGCACCGCCCGGAAGGGCAGGGCGGCGCCGTCCGGCAGCAGGGCGCCGAGCTCGCCCAGGCTTTGCGGCGGCCGGGGCAGGGTCAGGCGCGGCCGCACCAGCCGCGCATTGGCGATCACCGCCTGGCCGCGCAGCAATGGCGCCGCGGCGAGCCCGATCTCGGCCCGGTCGATGGCGAGGCGGGCGTCTGTGCCGGGCAGATCCAGCACCAGCTCCGCCATCACCAGCCGGGGCTGCGGCAGCAGCTCGATCTCGACCGGCCCGCCCGCCGCCACATCGGCGCCGGTGGCGGCGGCCAGCCGGTCGATCAGCTCGGCCCGCAGCGTGTCGCGGTCGAGCAGACGCTGCCCGAGGAACAGGGCGGCGGTGAACGCGGCGGCGACGAGGCCGAGGATCAGCAACAAAAGGCGCAAGACCGCTCCGGTCCCGGGTTCGGCGCGAAGGGCCCCGACGGCGGGCCGAGTTCCCCTATAAGCCCTTGAAGATACGGGTGCAACGGCCGCCGGGCGGGTGCCCGCAGGGGCTCAGGCACGCGGATGGGCGCGGGCGTAGAGGGCGAGCAGCCGCTCGCTGTCGACGGCGGTGTAGCGCTGGGTGGTCGACAGGCTCTGGTGGCCGAGCAGCTCCTGGATGGCGCGCAGGTCGGCGCCGCCCGCCAGCAGGTGGGTGGCAAAGCTGTGCCTCAGCGCGTGCGGCGTGGCCGTCTCGGGCAGGCCGAGTGCTGCCCGCAGGCGGCGCACCAGGCCCTGGATCACCGCCGGCTGGAGCGCCTTGCCGCGCACGCCGATGAAGAGCGGGCCGTCGGCCGCGGGCGGGTTGGGGCATGCCGCCAGATAGGCGTCGATGCCCGCCGCCACCACCGGCAGCACCGGCACCAGCCGCTCGCGATCGCCCTTGCCGCGCACCCGCAGCACCTGCAGCTCCCGCGGCCGGGGGCCCACGTCGCGGCGCAGCAGGCCCAGCGCCTCGCCGATGCGCAGCCCGCCGCCATAGAGCAGCAGCAGGACCGCCTCGTCGCGCCGGGCGATCCACGGCTCGCGGGCGGTCTCGCCGGCGGCGGCGGCCAGCTCGACCGCCTGGCCGGCCGAGAGCGGCCGGGGCAGGGGCCGCCGGTAGGGGGCGCTGCGGATCGCCTTCAAGGCCGGGTTGTGGATTCCGTGGCGGCGGTCGAGGAACCGGTAGAAGTCGCGCACCGCCGCCATGGCGCGGGCGGTCGAGCTGCGGGCGAGGCCGCGGCCGTGCCGCCAGGCGAGCCAGGCGCGGAAGTCCGAGGGCGCCAGCGCCACCAGCGCCTCGCTCGACACGCCGCCGCCCAGATGGCCGGCGAGGAAGGTGATGAAGCCGTCCAGATCCTGGGCGTAGGCCAGCCGGGTGCGGGCGGCGAGGCGGCGTTCCTCGCCGATCCAGGCGAGCCATTCGCGGGCGAGCGCCGCGAGGTCGGCGGTGGCATAGGCGAGCAAGCCGGTTCTCCGTCAGGGGTGCGGCGGCGGGGTTAGCCTCGGCCCCGCCATCATGGTATCAGCCCCGGGCCTGTCAACGAGCCGAGCCGACCTCCCCCATGGCCGATCGCATCGTCCCGGTGCTGCTGCCGCTGCCGCTCGACGCACCCTTCGACTATCGCGCGGCCGAGCCGGTGCCGCCGCCCGGCACCTTCGTGCGCGTTCCCTTCGGCCCGCGCGAGGCGGTGGGCGTGGTCTGGGACGAGCCGGCGGCCCGCCGGGCGCCGCCCGAGCGGGTGCGGCCGCTGCGCGGCGTGATGGACGCCCCGCCCATGCCCGAGGGCCTGCGCGCCTTCGTGCGCGAGGTGGCAGCCGCGACCCTGGCGCCGCTGGGGGCCGTCATGAAGCTCGCGATGAGCGTGCCCTCGGCGCTGGAGCCGCCGCCCGCCCGGCTCGGCTACCGGCGCGGCCCGGCAGAGCCGCCGGCGAAGCTCACCGCGCCCCGACAGCGCGTGCTGGATGCGCTGGAGCGTGCCCCGCTGCAGCTCGGCGCCGAGCTCGGCAAGGCTGCCGCCACCAGTGCTGCGGTGCTGCGCCAGATGGCCGAGGCGGGTCTTTTGGAGCCGGTCGAGGTCACCGAGGAGGGCTGGCCGGCGCCCCCCGATCCCGCCCATCCGGGCGTCGAGCTCGGCGAGCGCCAGGCGGCCGCCGCCGACGAGCTGCGCGAGCTGGTGGCCGAGGGCGCCGGAGTGGCGCTGCTCGAGGGCGTGCCCGGGGCCGGCAAGACCGAGGTCTATCTGGAGGCGGTGGCCGAGGCGCTGCGGCAGGGCCGCCGGGTGCTCGTGCTGCTGCCCGAGATCGCGCTCAGCGCCCAGTGGCTCGAGCGCTTCGTGCGGCGCTTCGGCACCGAGCCGTTGGTCTGGCACTCGGGCCTCACCGCCGCCCAGCGGCGGCGCGGCTGGCGGTGGATCGCCGAGGGCAGGGTCCAGGTCGTGGTGGGCGCGCGCTCGGCGCTGTTCCTGCCGATGACCGGGCTCGGGCTGGTGGTCGTCGACGAGGAGCACGATTCCAGCTTCAAGCAGGAAGACGGCGTGATCTACCACGCCCGCGAGATGGCGCTTCTGCGCGCCCGCCTCGAAGGCGCGGCGGCGGTGCTGGCCAGCGCCACCCCCTCGCTCGAGACGGCGGTCAGGGCCGGGGCCGTGGAAGGCGGCCCCTGGGCCGAGCCGGGCTGGCGCCATCTCCTGCTGCCCTCGCGCCACGGCGGGGCGGCCCTGGCGCCGATCGGGCTGGTCGACCTCAGGAAGATGCGCCCGCCGCGCGGCGCCTTCCTGGCCCCGCCACTGCGCGAGGCGCTGCGCGGGACGCTGGAGGCGGAAGGCCAGGCGCTGCTGTTCCTCAACCGCCGCGGCTACGCGCCGTTGACCTTGTGCCGGGCCTGCGGTCACCGGCTGCGCTGCCCCAACTGCAGCGCCTGGCTCACGGCCCACCGGCTGCGCCGGCGGCTGATGTGCCACCATTGCGGGTACGGCATGCCCGAGCCGGAGCATTGCCCGGGCTGCGGCAGCCTCGACAGCATCGCGCTCTCGGGCCCCGGCGTGGAGCGCGTCGCCGAGGAGGTGCGCGCCCTCTTTCCCGAGGCGCGGCTCGAGGTCATGACCAGCGACACCGTCAATACCGCCAGCCAGGCCGAGGCCCTCGTGCGGGCCATGGAGCGGCGCGAGATCGACGTGCTGGTGGGCACCCAGATGATCGCCAAGGGTCACCATTTCCCCGACCTCACGCTGGTCGGCGTGATCGACGCCGATCTCAGCCTCTCGGGCGGCGACCCGCGGGCCGCCGAGCGGACCTTCCAGCTCCTCTACCAGGTGGCCGGCCGCGCCGGGCGGGCCGAGCGGCCGGGCAGGGTGCTGCTGCAGACCCACCTGCCCGAGCATCCGGTGATGCAGGCGCTGGCCTCGGGCGACAAGGACCGTTTCATGGCGGTCGAGCTGGAGGAGCGCGAGGCCGGCGCCATGCCGCCCATGGGCCAGCTCGCGGCCCTGGTGGTATCGGGGCCGGACCGGGTGAAGGTCGGCGAGGCGGCCCGCGAGCTGGTGCGCCGCGCCCCGGACGAGGAGGGCGTGCTGGTGCTGGGGCCGGCGCCGGCGCCGCTGGCGCTGCTGCGCGGCCGCTGGCGCGAGCGCCTGCTGGTCAAGGCCGGCCTCGATCTCGACCTGCCGGCCTGGCTGCGCCGCTGGCTCCAGCAGAAGCGGCTGCCCTCGAAGATCGACCTGCAGATCGACGTCGACCCGCAGAGCTTCCTTTAGACCGGGGCACGGACGGGACGGGGCGGAGGGGCCGCTTTACATGGAGGCCGCATGGGGCGATAAGGTCTGGGCACGGTCGGCAGGAGCCGGGCCAGATGGCCCTGCCTGCGGCGTGAACGGGGAGATCGAGGCGGTGAAGCGGATCGAGGGAGCAGCAGGGACCGGCAGGGCGCACGACGCCTTTGCACCCGCGCTCGCCGCTCGCGGCGCCGTCCTTCTTGGGCTCGGGCTACGACTTATCTGCCCCTGAGCGGCCGCCGCTGCGCGTCGGTGTTCAGGGGGATCGTCCAGAGTCTCATGCCCTTGCCAGTCTTCTCCGGAGCCAAGTCATGGCCGACAGTACCCATCCCGTAGCCGAGGCCGCCCAGCAGGCAGCCGCCGGCGATCACGTCGTCATCTTCGACACCACCCTGCGCGACGGCGAGCAGTCGCCCGGCGCCTCGATGACCATCGAGGAGAAGATCCGCGTCGCCCAGGTCCTCGAGGAGATGGGCGTCGACGTCATCGAGGCGGGCTTCCCGATTGCCTCGGAGGGCGACTTCCAGGCGGTCAACGCCATCGCCAGGATTGTCAAGGAAAGCGTCGTGTGCGGCCTGTCGCGGGCTTCGGCCGCCGACATCGACCGCGCCGCCGAGGCGCTCCAGCCGGCCGCCCGCAAGCGCATCCACACCTTCATCGCGACCAGCCCGCTGCACATGAAGTTCAAGCTCCAGATGGAGCCCGAGCAGGTGCTGCAGCGGGTCATCGACAGCGTGTCGCGGGCGCGCCGCCACACCGACGATGTCGAGTGGTCCTGCGAGGACGGCTCGCGCACCGAGCACGAGTTCCTGTTCCGCTGCGTGGAGGCCGCCATCGAGGCCGGCGCCACCACCATCAACATCCCCGACACGGTGGGCTACGCCTATCCCGAGGAGTTCGCCGATCTCATCCGCGAGATCCGCAACAACGTGCCCAACATCGACAAGGCAGTGATCTCGGTGCACTGCCACAACGACCTGGGCCTGGCGGTGGCCAACAGCCTGATGGCGGTCGAGGCCGGGGCGCGGCAGATCGAGTGCACCATCAACGGGATCGGCGAGCGCGCCGGCAACGCGGCCCTGGAAGAGGTCGTGATGGCGATGCGCACCCGCGCCGACCTGCTGCCCTACCGCAACCGCATCGTCACCCAGGAGATCATGAAGGCCTCGCGGCTGGTGAGTGCCATCACCGGCTTCGCCATCCAGCCCAACAAGGCCATCGTCGGCACCAACGCCTTCGCCCACGAGAGCGGCATCCACCAGGACGGCATGCTCAAGCACGCCGGCACCTACGAGATCATGAAGCCCGAGGATGTCGGGCTCGTGAAGTCGAGCCTGGTGATGGGCAAGCACTCGGGCCGCCACGCCTTCCGGAAGAAGCTCGAGGAGCTGGGCTACGAGCTGGGCGAGAACGCCCTCAACGACGCCTTCCTGCGCTTCAAGAACCTCGCCGACCGCAAGAAGGAGGTGTTCGACGAGGACATCGTGGCGCTGGTCGACGACCAGATCGGCGCCGGCGCCCAGCGTATCCGCTTCGTGCGGCTGGCGGTCCAGTGCGGCTCGGAGATCAAGCCCAGGGCCGATCTGGTGCTCGAGGTCGACGGCGAGGAGAAGGCCGCCACCGCCGAGGGCGACGGGCCGGTCGATGCCACCTTCCGGGCGATCCGCGAGATCTTCCCGCACCAGGCCGAGCTGCAGCTCTTCCAGGTGGGGGCGGTGACCCAGGGGACCGACGCGCAGGCCGACGTGACGGTGCGCCTCGCCGAGAACGGCAAGACCGTCAATGGCGGGGCTGCCGACACCGACACCATCGTCGCTGCCGCCCGCGCCTATGTGGCGGCGCTGAACAAGCTCCTGACCAAGCGCGAGAAGACCGCTCCGGCGGCGCTCACCGCTTGAGGAGGCCGGTGCCGTGCGACCGTATCGGCGGTTGTGCGGTGACGGAGAGCTTGTAAGAACCACTGCGGAGAGGCCGGCGGCCTCTCCGCTTTGCGTCTGGAGCCAAGCAGGAGCTCTCCTCTCCCATGCTGTCGCGCATCTTCGGCCTGTTCTCGGCGGATCTCGCCATCGACCTCGGCACGGCCAACACCTTGGTCTATGTCAAGGGCCGGGGCATCGTGCTCAACGAGCCGTCGGTGGTGGCGATCTCGACCGATCGCGGTCGCCGGCAGGTGCTGGCCGTGGGCGAGGAGGCCAAGCTCATGGTCGGGCGCACGCCGGGCAACATCGAGGCCATCCGGCCCCTGCGGGACGGCGTGATCGCCGACTTCGAGGTGGCCGAGGAGATGATCAAGAACTTCATCCGCAAGGTGCACGGGCGGCGCGGCTTCGCCCGGCCGCGGGTGGTGATCTGCGTGCCCTCCGGTGCCACCGCGGTCGAGCGCCGGGCGATCCGCGAGAGTGCCGAGAGTGCCGGCGCGCGCCAGGTGTTCCTGATCGAGGAGCCGCTGGCAGCGGCGATCGGCGCCGGCCTGCCGTTCACCGAGCCCACCGGCTCCATGGTGGTCGACATTGGCGGCGGCACCACCGAGGTTGCGATCCTCTCGCTGGGCGGCATCGTTTACGCCAAGTCGATCCGGGTGGGCGGCACCAAGATGGACGAGGCGATCATCAGCCACGTCCGCCGCAACCACAACTTGCTCATCGGCGAGGCCACCGCCGAGCTGGTCAAGATGCGGATCGGCTCGGCCTGCCTGCCCGGCGACGGGCAGGGCGAGCTCATGGAGATCAAGGGGCGCGATCTCATGAACGGCGTGCCCAAGGAGATCGTCATCAGCCAGCGGCAGATCGCCGAGGCCCTGGCCGAGCCCGTCAACGCCATCATCGAGGCGGTCAAGGTGGCCCTCGAGCACACCGCCCCCGAGCTCTCCGCCGACATCGTCGACAAGGGCATCGTGCTCACCGGCGGCGGCTCGCTCTTGGGCAATCTCGACCATGTGCTGCGCCATGCCACCGGCCTGCCGGTGAGCCTCGCCGACGAGCCGCTGGACTGCGTCGCCAAGGGCACCGGCCGCTATCTCGAGAACATCAAGACGCTGCGCCACGTGCTCCACACCGGCGATTGATCCGGCAGCCGGGCGGCGTACGGCCCTTGAGCGCGCGCCCTTGCGCGATAGTCTCAGGGTGCATGGACGTGCCCTTGCCGGCGGACGGTGCCTGACGGCGTGAAGCAGCTCATTCCTTCCTGGCCCCGCGTGAGCCTGGCGTCCCGCCAGCTCGCGCGACGCTACGGCCTGGCGCTGCTCGTCCTCGTGGCGGCCGCCCTTCTCGTGCTCAGCAAGGCCGATGTCCGCTTCGTCCGCTTCCTGGGCGCCCGCGCCGGCGACGTCGCCGCGCCGGCGCTGCAGCTCCTCCACGAGCCCCTGGGCGCGCTGCGCCAGGGCGCCGACCGGCTGGGCGCGATGCTGGCTCTGCAGGAGGAGAACGAGCGGCTGCGCGAGGAGAACCGCCGGCTGCTCGCCTGGGAGGGCGAGGCGCTGCGCCTGCGGGCCCAGAACGAGGCCCTGCGCGAGCTGCTCGCGATGCCGCCCCACGAGAAGGCGCCGATTCGCACCACCGCCAGGATCCTCGCCGACTCGGGCGGGGCCTTCGTGCAGAGCCGGCTCATCGACGCCGGCACGAACCGCGGGGTCGAGCCGGGCATGGCGGTCATGGCGGCGCGCGGTCTTCTCGGCCGGGTGGTCGAGGTGGGCGAGCGCAGTGCCCGGGTGCTGCTGCTCACCGACCTCAACTCCCGTATCCCGGTGCTGATCGACCGCACCCGCGACCAGGCGATCCTCGAAGGCGACAACAGCGCCCTGCCGCGGCTGCGCTTCCTGCCGCTCTCTCCCGGCCTTGCGGTGGGCGACCGGGTGCTGACATCGGGCGTGGGCGGCATCCTGCCGCCCGGCCTGCTCGTCGGCGAGATCGTGCAGATCGGCGAGCAGGAGGTGCTGGTCCGGCCGCTGGTCGACTGGCAGAGGCTCGATCACGTCTCGGTCCTCGTCTGGGAGGACGTGCCCGCACCGCAGCAGGGCCAGCTGGCGCACGAGGGGAGGGCCGTTCCATGATCGGCACCGACCTCGCCCACGCGGCCGCGCTCGGGCTGCGCCGCAGCCTGCCGGCGCTCACCGTGCTCCTGGCCCTCCTCCTCGATCTGCTGCCGGCCCCGCGCACCGGCCCGCAGCCGGTCGCCCCCTCCCTGCTGCTGAGCGTCGCCTACTACTGGCTGGCGCTGCGCCCCGAGCTGCTGCCCACGGGCGTCCTGTTCCTGCTGGGCCTCGTGGCCGATGCCGCCGGCGGCCAGCCGCTGGGCCTCACCCCGCTGGCGCTGCTGGCCGGCCACGTCGCCGTCGCCGCCTGCCGCCGGCTTCTCTATCTGCGCGCCTTCGGCGGCCTGTGGATCGGGTTCGCGGCGATGCTGGCGACCAGCGAGCTCGTGGCGTGGCTCGTCGCCAGCCTCTGGCAGGCCCGCCTCCTGTCCCTGCAGCCGGCCTTCGCCGAGGCCACCTTGAGCCTTGCCGCCTTCCCCGCCGTCGCCTGGCTCTTGAGCCTCCTCCTCACTCTCCTGCCGGCTCCCGTCCATGCGCCTGGAAGGTGATCGCGCCCGCTCCTTCACCCGCCGTGCGCTTCTCGTGGGGGGCGTGCAGACGGGGCTTTTCGGCCTGCTCGCCGCACGGCTGTGGAACCTGCAGGTCGAGCAGAACGCCACCTGGCGCCTGCTGGCCGACGACAACCGCATCAGCGAGCGGCTGATCGTGCCGCCGCGCGGCCGCATTCTCGACCGGCTCGGCCGTCCGCTGGCCACCAACATGCCCACCTACCGGGTGCGGGTCGTGCGCGAGCAGGCCCGGGACCTGCGCGGCGTGCTCGAGCGGCTGGCAATGATCGTGCCGCTGAGTGCGGAGCGGATCGACGAGATCGAGCGCCAGGCGCGCTCGCTGCGGGCCTTCGTGCCGGTGGTGGTGCGCGAGGATCTGAGCTGGGAGCAGGTCGCCAGCATCGCCGTGCGCAGCCCCGACCTGCCGGGCGTGATGCTCGATGCCGGCCTGCTGCGCCAGTATCCCTACGGCAGCACCGTCTCGCACATCCTGGGCTATGTGGGGGCGGTGAGCCGCGAGGAGCTGCAGCAGGACCCCGACCCGCTCCTCCAGCTGCCCGAGTTCCGCATCGGCAAGAACGGCGTCGAGCGCAGCCATGACGCGGCGTTGCGCGGCAGGGCCGGGCTGCTTCGGGTCGAGGTCAACGCGGTCGGCCGCGAGATCCGCGAGCTCGAGCGGCACGAGGGCGACGCCGGGGCCGACCTGAAGCTCAGCCTCGACCTCGATCTCCAGCGCTTCTGCTTCGAGCGGCTGGCAGAGCAGCTCTCGGCCAGCGCCGTGGTCATGGATGTGCATTCCGGCGCGGTGCTCGCCATGGTCTCGGTGCCGAGCTACGACCCGCGCGCCTTCGCTCGCGGCATCAGCACCGAGCTCTGGCAGGCGCTCGTCGCGGATCCGTTCCACCCGCTCGTCAACAAGTGCATCCGCGGCGAGTACCCGCCCGGCTCGACCTTCAAGATGGTCACCGCGCTGGCGGCCCTCGAGGCAGGCGTGGCGACGCCCAAGACCGAGGTGTTCTGCCCGGGCTACATGGTCCTGGGCAATGCCCGCTTCCACTGCTGGAAGCAGCACGGCCACGGACGGCTGCAGCTCGAGCAGGCGCTGGCGCAGTCCTGCGACATCTTCTTCTACGAGATGGCGCGCCGCGTCGGCGTCGATGGCCTTGCCGCCGTGTCGCGGCGGCTGGGCCTGGGCGGCCCCACCGGCATCGACCTTCCCGGCGAGAAGGGCGGCCTCGCTCCTACCAGCCAGTGGAAGCGCGAGCGCTTCGGCGTGCCCTGGCAGAAGGGCGAGACGCTGATCACCGGCATCGGCCAGGGCTTCATGCTGGCAACACCGCTGCAGCTCGCGGTGATGACCGCAAGGCTCGCCAATGGCGGGCAGGCGGTCGAGCCGTGGCTGGCGCGCAGCGCGCAGGGCCAGCCCGGCGCGGCGGCCGATCTCGGCTTCGCGGCCGAGCATCTGGCGCCGATCCTGGCCGGCATGAACGAGGTGGTGAACGGCAGCCGCGGCACCGCGCGCGCCGCCGCACTCCAGGGGCTGGGCGTAGCCATGGCCGGCAAGACCGGCACCTCGCAGGTCCGGCGCATCACCAAGGCCGAGCGGGCGAGCGGTGCGCACAAGCGCAAGGACCGGCCGCGCGAGCATCGCGATCATGCGCTCTTCGTCTGCTTCGCTCCGGTCGAGGCGCCGCGCTATGCGGTCTCGGTCATCGTCGACCACGGCGACAGCGGCTCGGCTACCGCCGCACCGATCGGCCGGGACATCATGAGGCGCACCCTGGAGCTGGCGCCGGGCGGCGGGCCGTTGCAGATCAGCGGCCTGGAGGGGCAGCGGCCATGATGGCGCACGAGCATCTGCGCCCCGCCGGCCCCGGCCTCGGGCAGAAGATCCGCCGGCTGCACTGGCCTTTCGTGGCGCTCGTGGCGGTCATCGGGGCGATCGGCTACGGCGTGCTCTACTCGGCCGGCGGCGGCTCGCAGGAGCCCTGGGCGCTCCGCCACCTGATGCGCCTGGCAGCCGGCATGGGCGTCATGCTGGTGCTGGCGCTGGTCGACGTGCGGCTGTTCTTCCGCTGGGCCTACGCGGCCTATGGGCTGGTCCTCGGTCTTCTGGTCGTGGTCGAGGTCATGGGCGAGGTCAACAAGGGAGCCCAGCGCTGGATCGATCTCGGGGTCGTCCAGCTTCAGCCCTCCGAGCTCATGAAGGTGGTGCTGGTCCTGGTGCTGGCGCGCTACCTGCACGGCGCCTATCTGCGCGACCTGCGCCGGCCGCTGAGCCTGCTCCCGCCTGTCTTGATGATCGTCCTGCCGGCGGCTTTGGTGCTGGTCCAGCCCGATCTCGGCACGGCGGTGACCTTGCTGGCGGCCGGCACCGCGGTGCTGTTCCTCGCGGGCGTGCGGCTTTGGAAGTTCGCCCTGGTGGGCGGCCTCGGGGCTGCGGCCCTGCCCGTTGCCTGGGCCAACCTGCACGACTATCAGCGGCAGCGGGTCTTCACCTTCCTCGACCCCGAGCGCGATCCGCTGGGCGCCGGCTACCACATCATCCAGTCCAAGATCGCGCTGGGCTCCGGCGGCCTCTGGGGCAAGGGCTTCCTCATGGGCTCGCAGGCCCAGCTCAGCTTCCTGCCGGAAAAGCAGACCGACTTCGCCTTCACCATGCTGGCCGAGGAGGCCGGCTTTGCCGGTGCCATCCTGGTGCTGGCCCTCTATCTGGCGGTGATCCTCGCCGCCCTCGTCGTGGCCCTGCGCTGCACCCACCAGTTCGGCCGCCTGCTGGCCATGGGTGTGGCCTGCAACTTCACCCTCTATGTCGTCATCAACGTCGCCATGGTGACCGGCCTGATCCCGGTGGTGGGCGTGCCGCTGCCGCTCATCTCCTACGGCGGCACCGCCATGCTCACCGTGCTGGCGAGCTTCGGCCTGCTCTTGAGCGTCGACATCCACCGCAACACCCCGATCCCCCGCTACCCGGGCGAGCTGTGAGCCGGGTTGCCGCGTCGAACGAGGGCAGAACCAGCCCGGCCGGCCGCTCGGGGGCGCTCGCCGTGAGCGAGGCCGGTCGGCAACGAGCTCGCGCACGCGGCTCTCGAGCCGGCTGGCCGAAACCCGCCCCAGCAGCAGGCCGAAGGGCTTCAGCAGCCCGCCGATCCGGTTGGTCAGCGGCAGGCGGGTGCGCACCAGCGTCGCGCGGGCGACCAGCAGGCTCTTGCGCCCGTGGCTGGCCAGCGAGCGCCCGCTGACCGCCTTGAGCCAGCCGGCCATCGATCAGCCGAGTTGGGCCAGCCGCGCCAGTTCATCGGCGTCCGCCCGGTCGGTCTTGTGCGGCGCATGGCTCCCGGACCCCCGCTCAGGGCCGCGTGCGCCTGCCGGGCGCAGGTGCAGACAACCGGCACCCCCAGTACCCGCACGCGGTCAGCGACCCGCTCTCGATCACCAGGCGGCGAAGATCCGGCGCGTGTGCCGCCAGAAAGTCGCGGATCGCCGCCGGATCGGTCGGACACTTCCCGCGAGCCCGCACCTCCTCGCCCTCCACCACGCACATCTCGGTCGCTTGCTCAAAGACGTCGCAGCCGGCAAAATTGGCCATGGTCACTCTCCTTGGGTTCAACAGGCCGTTGGAGAGAGACTCCTTGGCGCGATTACGTCAGGCCCCCTTTATTCCGCGGCAGGTAAGCCTTCAGAGGGACGGTGGCCCTGCCGGGCCATCGGCGTTGGATAGGAAAAGTGGATGATGAGACGTCGAAATGAGCCGCATCGGTGGACGTGACATGAAATTCTTGCTTGACGCATCAGTCAGATCGATAATTTTGTGGTTCTCATTCAATGTATCGTTGGTAATCTTTCTTCGAATTTTAGCTGTCTATATCTATATAGATCCTAGGACATTGTTCGAGCTTTTTCATGTGCCGCTTGCAGTAATTTTCGTTCACATGATGTGGTCCGCGTTTTTGCCAACGCTGATTGCCGCGTTTTCATTGTATCAGATGAATTTTTCAAATAAATATCTACGCTTCCTTATATTATTATCAATGATTCTTATAAATATTCATATTCTCAAACAATGATGCGAATCTATCATATAGGACTTGTAAAATACTTGAATCCGTGGCGGGAGATGCGGCGGGCTCGGGTTTGCGGACGCGGCCGGAGATGGAGAAGCAGGGTCTCAAGCCGATGATCGCGATGTGCCGGGGCGGCGGAGCTGTGCGCGAGGGCTGCGACCACGTCGGCTTCGTCCGGATGAGGTGCCGGCTGTCGATCGCGGTGCATCACTACAATCGGCAGGCCGGGTGTGCTGCCCCGGCATGATGTTTCACAGCACCGGGCTGAGGATCATCGCCTGCCCCCCGGTAATCTGCCATTGGACGCCGCCGAAGAGCGGGACCAGCATGGTCGGACAAAACCGGCATACAGACGATGGGCCGGTCGATGAGGCAGAAGCTGAGATGGGCAACGACCGGCAGCATTATCGCCAGCGACGGCATAACGTGCCGGCAGGTGAGCCTTCAGAGGGACCGTGGCCCTGCAGGGCCATCGGCGTAAGATCAGAAAAGTGGATGATCAACATCTTGAATAATAAATTCTTGATCAGGAGGTAATATTAATGCGACTTCCAGCGAGCCGTACAGTGAGAATTTTATTGCTATTAGTAATAAATATATTTGTTTTGCTTTTTATATATCCAATATTAAGTATTGCATACAAATCATACTATATACCTCATGTCATGGCGTGTTTTTTTGCATTTTTATTCGCTGAGTTAGCAAATTTCTCTTCAAAATCGGTGAAAATAGTTACCATATCAATGGTTGTAGTTATCAATCTACTTATTGTTGCTATCGTGGATTTCGGTATCTATGAAGCAAATGAGTGTCTTGTGCCATGGCTGCCGCAATGCGGCTTTTAGATTGTGCGTCCGGTAGAACGAAGCAGCAAGAATGCCCATCGTTCCGACCACCCTTGCCACATGGACACCTCCGATAATTCCCGGTTCTCGACGCTTTGGTCGAGATTTCGGGCAGAGTACGAGTGGCAGGTGTCCGAGCAGCGCTGCCCGAGCTGCCTTTTGGGGCTCTCACGCCTGATGTCCCTGCCATGTCCCGTCAGGCGGACGCAGCTCGCCGCCTCGACCCGCCAGGCGCGGCGGTCGTGGCTGACCGGGCGCTTGCGGTTGCGGCGGCCGGGGATCACCGGCTCGCTGCCGCGCTCGACGATCTCCCGATCGCCTGTTCTTCCCCCCTTTCCCGCGGCCGACCGAGCGGTGTGCGCGCACGTAGGTGCTGTCGATGGCGACGCTGCCGCCGAGCGCCCCGACCTCGGCCAGGGCCTCCAGCAGCCGCCGCCAGATCCGCCGCCGGGACCAGCGGTTGAAGCGGTTGTAGACGGTCGTGTAGGGCCCGTAGGCCTGCGGGCAGTCCCGCCACCGGCAGCCCGAGCGCAGCACGTGCAGGATCCCGCTGATCACCCGCCGGTCGTCGACCCGCAGGCACCCCCGGCTGGTCCTTCGG
>JARGEQ010000015.1 GCA_029211145.1 Marinimicrococcus flavescens | reverse complement strand
CCAGCCTTCAAAACCCTCTTGCAAACGGGGCGGGCCATACGTTTTCACCTTCTCCTCGCCCATCGATGGCTACAACAGCAGGCTCGCCTGCGTGGACCCCGACCTGGGCGGCGCGCGTCTGGCCGAACACGCCTGTTTCTCGGGAGCGGTGATCTACTGGAGCGACGAGGCGGGGGGCGGCAACGTCGAGAAGACCGGCCGCACCCGGGCCCCAAGGGCCGGACGCCGGTCGTGACCCGCCAGGCAAGGCGCCTGGGCGGCAGCATGATCTCCGCCGTCAGCAATCGCGGCCTGATGCGTTTCATGCTTTATGACGGGGCCACGAGGGCCGGGCTGTTCGTGACTTTCCTGCGCCGCCTGGTCGAGGTCACCACAAGGAGGGCATTCCTCATCGTCGACAATCTGCGGGTGCACCACGCCCGCCCGCAAGGTCAAGGCCTGGATCGTCGCGCACCAGCACGAGATCGAGCTCTTCAACCTCCCCGCTTACGCGCCCGACCATCTCGACAACGACCTTGAGCAGCAGCTGCGGCAAAAGCCGGACACCTCCGGAAACCTCGACTTTTCGGCCTGGCTTGGCTAGTGGTTTGAATCCAACGTTTGGAACCCTCGATTTCGAGCGGCGATGATGCGGTCGGGGTCTGCGGTCCATCGGAATGGCTTCGCCTCGGTCGCGTTGTGCTGCTTGATGAAGCGGTTGATGGCGGCCTGCAGGTCCACGAGCGAGTGGAAGACGCCGCGCTGCAGGCGGCGCCGCGTCAGCTTTGCGAAGAAGCCCTCGACGGCGTTCAGCCAGGAGCAGCTGGTAGGCACGAAGTGGAAGGTCCAGCGCGGATGCCGCTCCAGCCAGGCGCGCACCTTGGCGTGCTTGTGGGCCGCGTAGTTGTCCAGGATCACATGGACCTCTTTGCCGGCCGGCAGGCTGCGCTCGATCTCGTTGAGGAAGCGGATGAACTCCTGATGGCGGTGGCGCTGCATATTCTTCCCGATCACGGTCCCGTCGAGCACGTTCAGTGCCGCGAACAGTGTCGTCGTGCCGTTGCGCTTGTAGTCGTGGGTCATGGTTCCGGCCCAGCCCTTCTTCATCGGCAGGCCGGGCTGGGTGCGGTCCAGCGCCTGGATCTGCGATTTCTCATCGACCGAGAGCACCACCGCATGCGCCGGAGGATCAAGGTAGAGCCCCACCACGTCGGTCAGCTTGTCCACGAACTTCGGATCGTTCGAGAGCTTGAACGCGCGCCAGCGATGCGGGCTCAGCCCATGCGCCTTCCAGATCCCGCGCACCGTCGACGGCGCAACGCCGCTGCGTTGGGCCATCGCCCGCAGCGTCCAGTGCGGGGCCTCGTGCGGCGGAGGCTCCTGGGTCAGCCGCACGATCTCGGCCACCTTGTCGGTCGGCGTCGGCGGAATGCCGGGCGGCCGGGTCTTCTCCCGCAGAAGGCCATCGACGCCTTCCTCCATGAACCGCTCCTGCCAGCGCCAGACACAGGTCTTCGACTTGCCCGTCTCGGCCATGATCGCGGCCGTGCCGCGACCGTCATCGCTCAGGAGAACGATCCGAGCCCGCCAGACATGCTTCTGGAGGCGGTTGCCATCCGAGACGATCGCCTCCAATCGCTGACGGTCGCTCGACGAGACGCTGAAACTGACACCGGTGCGCATCTCCGCAGACTCGCACACAGGCCCGACCGTGGGAATCCCGAAACGGACTCCTCCGTCTCGTTCAATCCACTAGGCTCTGTACCCAATCACCCTCTTGATCCACGGCTGGGCCTC
>JARGEQ010000014.1 GCA_029211145.1 Marinimicrococcus flavescens | reverse complement strand
GGAACTGAGAAGGAATATGACCTGCCAATCGCTGAAGTGAATGCATTTTTAACATGGTATGAGGCCCGTGATGCAGGTAGAGGCCCTGGAATGCATGCAATTGATAAACATAGCAACAACAAAGGCCCCTTCAAAAAGCGTAGAGATTATGTCGTATTTGATAAAATACTCACCTATGAAGTAAGTGAGTATACAGCAGCAGAATAAACAAAATCAACCCGTCAGGCACGCGCCCGGCGGGTTTCTTTAATTATCTTTATTCAGCAGAATACTCGTCCACACTAAAGGTAAGGATTTTATCAAAGATCACGTAGTCTTTCCGACTGGTGAATGGCCCCTTATTATTATCATGCTTATCTATGGCATAGGATGCAGTTCCCGTACCTGCCTGCTTATTCTCATACCAAGCAATGAAAGCATTCACTTCTTGCATGCTCAAATCAAATTCTTTTTCCAGTCCAGTATTCATCGTTACAACCAGAATGGCACGATCACCCACCGGAGTTTCCGGTGTTGGTGATGGCAATACAGTTGGTGTTGGTTCTTCAGTTGGTTCTGGAGTAGCAGAAATCTCTGGTGTAGGTTCTGCGGTGGGAGCTAATGTTGGTTCCGGCAAGAGATTATAAAC
>JARGEQ010000136.1 GCA_029211145.1 Marinimicrococcus flavescens | reverse complement strand
CGATATGTACTCAACGGAAATTTGCGACGGCTGTTGCACGTTCAACCGCTGATATAAATCTTCAGTCCACTTCTCCAGGGCGGTCATTTGATAGTAGGATTGCATGGGAATCACCTCGATATAGGATCGTATGTTCGTATTGTTAGCCAAAAGAAAAGCCCAAAGGGCTCAAAGGTAACCGGAACTCATGTTCTTATGTATGTAAGCATAAATCAATCAAACTACAATATCAAGTGTTTTTCCCAAGTTGGGGTGTGGGCTCTCCTGGAGCATTTGGACCAAATTCTGGCTTTGGAGCTCAGTCGTTTTAGTGGCAATATTCATGACTTGCAGCCCTGCAGCTTGACGTAGGGACGTCTGACTCATCGCCATTGATAATGCAGCAATGTCCATGTTACACCTCCTGAAAGTTTTTGAAGCTTTACTGCTTTAGATGCTGCATCGCAAAAAACTCACATCGGAAGCATGCGCTAAGTTTTGTGAGCAATGCTTCCTGAAAGTTCTTCGTACAAAACTCACGTCGAAAGCCATACGCTAAGTTTTTGAAG
>JARGEQ010000135.1 GCA_029211145.1 Marinimicrococcus flavescens | reverse complement strand
ATGGTGGGAGAGGTGCGGCCGAGGGCCAAGGGCTGGCGGGGAGTCGCACGCCAGCAGAGTGACGGGGAAAGGTGAAGATGCGGTGACGACGCTGGCGGGCGGAGCGAGGTGATCGGCGGATCGGGTGCCCGCAGCTCCTCCCGGAGCGGCTGATCGCGAGAGGTTGCGGAGCGGGTTCCGACGCCCTTCCGGGTCTGTCGGTCTGGCGACGGTGCCGCCGCGGGGGCGGGGTTCATCCTTCTTCAAGAGTCCCTGCCGTAGTCTGGCGGATGGTGGGAGAGGTGCGGCCGAGGGCCAAGGGCTGGCGGGGAGTCCCACGCCAGCAGGGTGACGGGGAAAGGTGAAGATGCGGTGACGACGCTGGCGGGCGGGGCGAGGTGGTCGGCGGATCGGGCGGCCGCAACGCCTCCCGGGGCGGCTGATCGCGAGATGGTGCGGAGCGAGGGCGGATGTTCGACTTCAGCTGGTCCTTGCTGCCGGGCTGCGGCTTTTGCCGCAGCTGCTGCTCGGGGCGTTGCCGAGGCGCTCGTCGGGAGTGTGCCCGGGCGCGTCGGCGGGGAGGTGGAAGGGCCCGATCTCGTGCTGGTGCGCGGCGAGCCAGGCCTCGACCGTGCGGGCGTGGTGCACCCTGAGATTGTCGACGATGAGGACGACCGTGCCTGTGGTGCCCTGCACCAGGCGGCGCAGGAAGGTCGGGAACAGCCCGGCGCTCGGGGCCCTGTCATGGAGCATGAGGCGCATCAGGCCGCGATAGCTGACGCCCGGGATCATGCTGCCGCCCAGGCGCCGCGCCTGGCGGGTCACCACCGGTGTTTGGCCCCTGGGGGCCCGGCTGCGGCCGGTCTGGTCGACATTGCCGACCCCGGTCTCGTCGCCCCCGTAGATCGCCGCCCCCTCGCGCCTGGCCCTGGCGGCGATCGCCGGCCCAGGCCTGCTCCAGCCAGGCGCGGATCGCCCGGGGCGAGCGCCCGCGCGCCCGCAAGAGCGGCTTTTGCGGCGGCATCCTCCCGCGCCGGAGGTAGAGCTGCACCGTCGAGAGGCCGGGCCGGACGCCCGGCCGCGTCGCGATCAGCTCGCGTACCGCCCGGGCTGTCCCCCTAGCCTCCGGGCTGGCCGAAGGGCGGAGAGCAGCTTCGGCTGGTCCGGCGATGTCGGCGATCCCGCCCTGCGCCTGCCGGCCCTGCGCCTCGCTCAGCAGCCCCTTGCCGCGCCGCGGCGAGGCCCGCCGCCCGTCCGGCACCCTCGCCTCGCCCGGCTCGCGCTGCCGCCGGACCCAGCCGTTGACCGTCTGCCGCTGCACCCCGATCAGCCGCAAGGCCCGGCGCCGCAACGCCTCCTGCGCCGCCCGCCCGATGCTGCGGAAATCCTGCTGCTCCATGCGGACAACGCGGCGCAGAACGAGATCGTTGTCAGGTGAAACGTCGGGATAGTCGAACAGGAGGTCGACCGCGACGGCGCAGCGTGCCGGGCGGGCTCCCGGTCCGGCCGGATCGCGAAAGAAGACGGAGAGCCGGCGAGCGCCTCTTCGGGTCGACTGACAAAGACCGACGAGCGAAAGCCGCGCGCAGCGCCCCGCAGGATCCCGCCGCCCCAGGGGTCGCGCACCGGGGCCAGCTTCTCGCACAGCGCCTCAACGAGCCAGCACCCGGGCCACGGCGGCTTCCAGATCGGCCTGCGCGAACGGTTTTTGCAGCGCCGGTGCGGTCGCATGACCGGGATCGAGCCCTTCCCGGCCGTAGCCGGTGGCGAACAGGAACGGAACGCCCTGCGCCTTCAGCAGGTCGGCCACCGGGTAGCTGGGCTTGCCGTCGAGATTGACGTCGAGGATGGCGAGGTCGAAGGCGCCGGTTCGGGCCGCCCGCAAGGCATCGTCGACCCGCGCCACCGTGGCGCCGATCTCGCAGCCGATGGCGAGCAGCATGTCCTCGATCAGCATGGCGATCATGATCTCGTCCTCGACGAGCAGAACCCGCGGCCGTTGCCCGGTCCCGCCGATCAAGGCGGAGGTCCAGGCGCCATCGGGCTTGCGGTCGGGACCCGGTTCACGGGAGCGGCGCCACGATCTCGCAGACCACGCCGGAGGGCGGGAATTCCAGGCGGACCGAGGCACCGAGCTCCCAGGCGAGCCCCCGCTCGATGAGGCGCGAGCCGAACCCTTTCTCCTGCGGGGCCAGGACCGGCGGCCCGCCGCTCTCCGCCCAGCGCAGGTGCAGGCGCCGGTCCTGGCCCCGGACCTCGATCCGCCAGGTGACGCCGACGCGCCCCGCCTCGTTCGAGAGCGCACCGTATTTGGCGGCATTGGTGCACAGCTCGTGCAGCGCCATGGCGAGCGAGAGGGCCATCTTCGGACGCAGGCGCAGCTCGGGCCCGCCGATCTCGAGGCGGTCCTCGTCCTCGCCGCACAGCGGCTCCATCGCCTGCGCCACGATCTCGTGGAGCTCGGCCCCCTCCCAGCTCTCGCGGGTGAGCACGTCATGGGCCCGGGAGAGGGTTATCAGCCGGCCCTCGAAGCGCTGGTGCGCCTCGCTGCGGGTCTCGCGCCGGAAGCTTTGCGCGGCGATCGACTGCACGGTGGCGAGCGTGTTCTTGACCCGGTGATTGAGCTCCCTGATGAGCAGTTGCCGGCGTTCCTCGGCCCGCTTGCGCTCGGAGATGTCGACCAGCATGTTCACCGCGCCGACCAGCTTGCCGGCGCTGTCGCGCAGCGGCGTCGGGTAGGCCAGACACGGCAGGCGCTGGCCGTCCGGCCGCTCGGCCACGATCTCCGCGCCCTCTATCGCCCTGTTCTGCCGGAGCGCCACCGCCATCGGGCAATCCGCGTGCGACAGCGGCGTGCCGTCGGGCTGGTAGAGGCGCCAGGTAACGCACCAGCGGTCCGTGCCGAGCTCCGGCCGGCGGCCGGACAGCGTCACCGAAGCCCTGTTGTAGAAGGTCACGTGGCCTTCGGCATCGGTCGTGTAGACGGCCGTCGGCAGCGCCTCAAGCACCTCGCGCAGGCGCCGCTCGCTCTCGCGGATCCGCTCGTCGGCGAGCTTGCGCGCGGTGATGTCCTGGAAGCAGTTGATCGCACCGGTGAGCGCGCCGGCATCGTTCCTGACCGGATCGATATTGACGAGCACCCAGAGACGACGGCCGCCCGGCTGCTCCACCTGCACCTCGACATTGCGGTGCGGGCGGCCGGTGCGGAGCGTATCGGCCATCGGCGTGTCGTGATGGGCAAGCGGCCGCCCATCGGGCCAGTAGAGCCGGAAGGAGCCGCAGAACCGCTCGGCCACATCCCCGGGCACCGGCTCGCGTCCCCACAGCTCGGCGGCCTTGCGGTTGTGGCGAACGAGAATGCCGTCCGCGTCGCAGACATAGACGGCGGCCGGCAGCAGATCGAGGATGGTGTCGTCGAGGGCGGACGGCAGGCCGTGGGCGGCGGCTCCGGAGATCGAAGGCTGGGTGTCGAACATCGCAACTCCACGCATTCCGGCAGCTCTCCCGGCGAGCCTGCCCCGCCCTCGTACCCGATGGGCATGAAGCAGCTGCGAGGCCCCGCCGCCACGTCCGGCGCGCCTCGTCCGCCGGCACCATCCGATGCGACGCATCGCCCCGTGACACGTAACACCCGAGGCCCGCCATCGGTTCCGCGGGTGCGTGCGGGAAAAGGGGTGCCAGCGATTGAGCCGCGCGTTCGCCCCGCGTAGAACGAAAGCCGCCAGCAGGGACCATGCCATGCTGGCCGGACGGTCTTCGAGGATGGGGGAGCCGCTTTTGGACAGCGGGGGAGAGCTTTCACCGGGAAGCCTCGCGGAGCTCGAGCAGCTCGTCGCCTGGGCGGTAGCCGAGGAGAGGAGTCTCGAGCTGGCGGGGCGCGGCAGCAAGCAGGCGATGGGCCGGCCGGTGCTGGCCGATCATGTGCTCGATCTCTCGCGTCTGTCGGGCGTGGACATGTACGAGCCCGAGGAGCTGGTGATGTCGGCCGGAGCCGGCACGCCCCTGGCCGAGATCGAGGCGGTGCTGGCCGAGCGCGGCCAGGAGCTGGCCTTCGAGCCGGGCGACTGGGGCTCGCTTGCCGGCGGCGAGCGCGGCCGCCAGAGCATCGGCGGGGTCATCGCCTGCAATCTCGCGGGCCCGCGGCGCATGAAGGCCGGTGCGGCGCGCGACCATTTTCTCGGCGTGCAGTGCGTGACCGGCCACGGCCAGGCCATCAAGGCCGGCGGCCGGGTCGTCAAGAACGTCACCGGCTATGACGTGTGCAAGCTGCTGGCCGGCTCCTGGGGCACGCTGGCGGCGCTGAGCCACGTCACCTTCAAGGTGATGCCGCGCGCCGAGACCAGCGCCACCCTGCTCCTTGGCGGGCCGGACGAGGCCGGGCTCCTGGCCGGCCTGCGCGCGGCGATGCGCACGCCCTGCGAGGTCTCCGGCGCCGCCATGCTCCCGGCCACCGCGGCCGCACGCTCGGCCGTCGGGGCGGTGGCCGGCGCCGGCCGGGCGCTCGGCTGCATCCGCCTCGAGGGGCTGACGGCGTCGGTCGCCTACCGGCTGGACGCGCTGCAGCGGGCGCTGGCGGCACCGGGCACCGACATGGCGGTGCTGGAGGACGAGCCGTCGCGCACCCTGTGGGCGGAGATCCGCGACGTGGCGCTGCTGCCCCGCACAGGTGCCTTGTGGCGTCTGTCGGTGGCTCCGTCCCGGGCGGGCGAGCTGGCGGACAAGCTCGCCGCGCTCGCCCCCGCCCGGCTCCACGACTGGTCGGGGGGCCTGGTCTGGCTGACGCCCGAGGACGGAACCATGGACATGCGCACGGCGCTCGCCGGCCATGGCGGCCATCTGACGCTGGTGCGCGCGCCGTTGGCGATGCGTGCCGGCGTGCCGGTGTTCGAGCCGCAGCCGCCCGCCCTGCGCGCGCTTACCGAGCGGGTCAAGAAGAGCTTCGACCCCAAAGGCCTGCTCACCCCCGGCCGCATGTACGAGGGGATCTGAGCCCCATGCAGACCAACTTCACCCTCCAGCAGCTCGCCGATCCGGACACTGCCGAGGCCGAGAAGATCCTGCGGGCCTGCGTTCATTGCGGGTTCTGCACGGCGACCTGCCCGACCTTCGTGCTGCTGGGCGACGAGCTCGATTCGCCGCGCGGGCGGATCTACCTCCTCAAGGACATGCTGGAGAACGACAAGCCGGCCTCGGCCGAGGTCGCCAAGCATATCGACCGCTGCCTGTCCTGCCTGTCGTGCATGACCACCTGCCCCTCGGGCGTGCACTATATGCACCTGGTCGACCACGGCCGCCGGCGCATCGAGGAGACCTGGCGACGCCCGGCGGCCGACCGCTGGATGCGCACCATGCTGGCGACGGTGCTGCCGCGGCCGGGCCTGTTCCGGCTGGCGCTGATGGGCGCCATGCTGGCGCGGCCGGTGGCGGCCCTGCTGCCCGCACGGCTGCGCCACCTGCTGGACCTGGCGCCCGCCGATCTCAGCGGACCCTCTTCCGTCGACCGGCCGCAGGTGTTCGCCGCGGAGGGGAAGAGGAAGCTCCGGGTGGCGCTGCTCAACGGCTGCGCCCAGCAGGTGGTGGCGCCCGAGATCAACGAGGCTACCGTCCGGCTGCTCACCCGGATGGGCGTCGAGGTGGTGGTGGCACGGGGTGCCGGCTGCTGCGGCGCGCTGACCCACCACATGGGCAAGGAGGCGCCGGCCCTGCGCGCCGCCCGCGCCACCATCGACGCCTGGACCCGCGAGCTGGACAAGGACGGGCTCGACGCGGTGGTGATCAACGCCTCGGGCTGCGGCACGACGGTCAAGGACTACGGCTTCATGTTCCGCACCGACCCCGCCTATGCCGCGAAGGCCGAGCGGATCGCCGGCCTCGCCCGCGACGTCAGCGAGGTGCTGGCGATGGTCGGCCTGCCGCCCGCGGTGCGCGACACCGACATGGTGGTGGCCTACCACTCGGCCTGCTCGATGCAGCACGGCCAGAAGATCACCACCCTGCCCAAGCAGCTTCTGGGCGAGGCCGGCTTCACCGTGAGGGATGTGCCCGAGGGCCATCTGTGCTGCGGCTCGGCCGGGACCTACAATCTTCTGCAGCCGGAGATCGCCGGGCAGCTCAAGGAGCGCAAGATCGCCAATATCGAGCGGGTCCGGCCCGAGGTGATCGCCACCGGCAATGTCGGCTGCATCACCCAGATCGCCAGCGGCACGGCGGTCCCGATCTGCCACACGGTGGAGCTGCTCGACTGGGCCACCGGCGGGCCGCTGCCGCCGGCGCTCGAAGGCATGGAGCGGCGGCCGCCTCAGGGTCCGGCCGACGTGCCGGCGCCGCGATTGACGAACTCCAGCGTGTAGGCCCGCTCGACGCCGGGATCGCTCGCGTAGATCCCGGTCTCGAGGAGGACCCGCGCCAGCGCCTGCCAGCGCTCGTCGGTCATGGCGCCCAGGCCCAGCTTTTTCGCATCGCCCGAATCGACGATGCCACGCTCGATCATGGCCTGCCGGCCGAACTCCATGATGGCCCGCGGCATGTCCGGGTTCATCGCGGCGATCGCCGCGAAGGCCGGCTCGGGATCGCCCTCGAGGAAGTCGTGCCAGCCCTCGATCGAGGCGTCGATGAAGCGCTGGATCACCGCGCCGCGCTCCTCCACCGTCTCGCGCCGCGCGGTGACCACCGCGGCGTAGGTCGGCCAGCCTTGGTCGGCCAGAAGGAGCACCCGCGGCCGCGCCCCCGCCTCGCGCGCGAGAAACGGCTCGTTGGTGGCGTAGGCCTGCACCACCGCCTGCGGGTCGGCCAGCCAGGGCTGGAGATTGTAGGTATAGGGCCTGACCATCTCCTCCTCGAGCCCGTAGCTCTTCTGCAACCAGCGCCAGAAGCTGATCCGCGCATTGTCGGAGAGGAACAGCGGGTGGCCCGCAAGATCGCCGAGGCCGTCGATTCCCGCTCCCTCGTGCGCCATCAGGGCAATCGGGTCCTTTTGCATGAAGGCCGCCACCGCCACCAGCGGCACGCCCTCCGCCACGGCGGCGACCGGCTCCAGCGAGTTGGCGAGCATGGCGAGGTCGAGCTTGCCGGCGGCGAGCAGGATCTTGTTGTTGACCTGGGGCCCGCCCGGCCGGATCTCGACCTCGAGCCCGTAGCGCTCGTAGATGCCGGTGGCCTGCGCCTGGAAGAAGCCGCCCTGCTCGGCCTCGGCCACCCAGTCGAGGCCGAAGACCAGCCGCTCGGCGGCATGGGCCGGGACCGGGGCCGGGGCCGCGACGGCGATCAGCATCGCGGCGGTGAAAAGGCGGATCGACTGGGGCACGAACACGGTCGGCATCTCCTCGCTGCAAGCGGGCTCGCCGGGCTATCTAGAGCGCGCGCCACGCCAAGGCGAGATGGCAGCGCTACCCCTTTGCAGGGGTTTCGCGATCGGCCAGCCACATCCGCAGCTCGCAGGTGACGCCGGCCGGCGCGAAGCTCAGCGTGGCGCCGCCGCCCAGCTCGTAGGCCAGCGCCCGCTCGATCAAGGTGCGGCCGAAGCCGCAGCGATGCGGGGTCTCGACCGGCGGCCCGCCCCGCTCCTCCCAGCGCAACTCCAGCAGCCCCCCGACAGGGGCATTCCATTCCACGGTCACGCTGCCCCCCGGCACGGAGAGAGCGCCGTATTTGGCCGCGTTGGTGGCCAGCTCGTGCAACACCAGGCCCAGCGTCCGGGTGGCCTGCGGGATGAGCAGGACGCGGGCGCCGCGGATCCGCGCACGGCCGCCATAGGCCAGCAGCTCGCCGCGCACCAGATCCTCCAGATCGACGCCGCGCCAGCCGCTGGCAGTGAGCAGGTCGTGGCTCTGGGCCAGCGCCAGGAGGCGGCTGTCGAAGGCCTGCCGGGCGTCGTCCAGCGAGCGGTCGCCGGCGAGGCTCTGCCTGGCGATGCTGCGCACCACCGCCAAGGTGTTCTTCACGCGGTGGCTGAGCTCGGCCAGCAGCAGGCGCTGGCGCTGCTCCACCTCGCGTCGCGCGGTGATGTCGTCGACCACCACCACCCCGGCGATCCGCCGCCCCTGCCCGTCGGTCACCGGTGCGGCGTTGACGCTGATGACCCCTCTCGTTCCGTCGCCGCGCAGGATCTCGATCTCCTCGCCGAGCACCGTCTCGCCGGTCGCGATCGCCCGCATGAGCGGCCATTGCGAGGGCTCGTAGGGCCGGCCGTCGGGATGGAAGCCATGCAGGTACTCGCTGCCGGCATCATCGCCCGACAGCGCCGGGCCGGCGCGCCAGATGCGCCGGAGCTGCTCGTTGCTGAGCACCAGCGCGCCGCCCGGCGCCTCGCGGATCAGCACGCCCGCCGGCATGTGCTCGAGGATGGCGTGCAGCCGGGCCCGCTCGGCATCGAGCGCGGCCACCAGGCGCGCCTGCTCGGCCTCGGCGGCCTTGCGGCCGGTGATGTCGCGCAGGGCCACCTGCACGGCCAGCCTGCCGTCCACCAGCACCGCGGCCGAGGTCGTCTCCACCTGCACCGTGCGGCCGTCGAGGCGTCTGACCAGAAACTCGGTCGGCTCGTTGCGCATCCCCGGCCGCGGCACGCGCGCCACCCGCTCGCGCGCCAGCTCGCGGAACTCGGGGGCTACCAGATCGAACACGGGCGATCCGACCAGCGAGGCCGCGTCGGCGGCGCCCAGCATTGCCGCAGCCTGCGGGTTGGCGAACACGACGCGGCCGTCCTGGTGCACGAAAATCGCGTCCGGGGAGGTCTCGACCAGCGAGCGGTAACGCTCCTCGCTCTCGCGCCGCCGCTCCTCGGCCAGCCGGCGGGCGGTCACGTCGATGCATGCGCCGATGACCGCCGCCGGCTGCCCCTGGCCGTCCAGCAGCAGCCTGCCGCGGTCGGCGAGCCAGCGCACCGCCCCGTCCCCCCGGACGATCCGGAACTCCATGTCGAGATCGCGCCGCGCCTGCAGCGCCGCCTGCACGCCGTCGACCACCGCGTCCCGGTCCTCGGGGTGCACGAGCGCCAGGAAGTCGGCGATGGTCCGCACCTCGCGCCCCTCGGGCAGGGCGAAGACGCCCCGCAGATTGTCGTCCCATGTTACCCGGTCGGCAGCGATCTCCCAGCGGAAGGTGCCGGCGTCCCACGCCGCCAGCGCAGCGCCGAGCTGCTCCTCGCGCGCCCGCAACGCCGCCACCTCGGTGCGCAGGCGCCGCAGCTCCGCGCTGCTCGCTTCGTCCGCCTTCACGACCCTGATGGCAACCGCGCTCGGCTTGCGCAGCTCGTCGCCATGCCTGGAGCCCTCCCTGCACCGCCCCGCGGACGGCCGCTCCGCCCGCGACGTCACCCTCCCACTATACGAGGACAGGCGGCGGTGGCTGCAACAGCAACATGAGCGGAGCGGAAGGTGCGCTCCGTCGTCCCTTGCACCGCCGACCGCTTTAATGTTAGTATGGGTAACATGAAAAACATGCCCATGCCCACTCCTGCTGCCGAGCCACGGCGTTACCGCCAGGGAGCGCGTGCCGAGGCCGCGGCCGCCACCGGCCGGCGCATCGTCGAGACGTTCATCGCCTTGATGCGCGAGCGCTGGCTGGAGGACATCACCCTCGACGAGGCCGCCCGCGCGGCCGGCGTCACCGTCCAGACGGTGATCCGCCGCTTCGGCGGCAAGAGCGGGCTCATCGACGCCGCGTCCGGTCATCTCGAGCGCGAGATCTCGGCGCGCCGGACGGCCGCGCCCGGTGCGCTCGACGAGGCCATCTCCGCACTGGTAGCCGATTACGAGGTGACCGGCGACGTGGTCATCCGCCTGCTGGCCCAGGAGGAGCGCCACCCGGAGCTGGCACTGCTGCTCGCCGTCGGCCGCCGCTGCCATCGCGAGTGGACCGCCAGCCTCTTCTCGCCATGGCTCGAGAAGCCGCCCCGCGAGGAACGGGAGCGCCGCCTGGCAGGGCTGATTGCTGCCATGGACGTCTATACGTGGAAGCTGCTGCGCCGCGACCTGGGGCTGCCGCCGGCCGAGACCGGCCGGGTCATGCGCCAGATGGCGGCGGGGCTGATCGGAGAGGCTCCCGGCGCTCCCGCCGGAGCCTGAACCAGCGAGGCTGTCATGCCTGGATCGTGTGCGCCCGAGAGCCGAGAGTTCCTGTTCGCGACCTGGGAAGGCGGCGGCAGCGTCACCCCCGCCCTCACCGCCGCACGGCGCCTGCTGGCCCGCGGCCATCGCGTCCGCTTCATGAGCGACGCCTGCAACCGCCCCGAGACGGAGGCGGCCGGCCTCGAGTTCGTGCCGTGGCAGCGGGCTCCCAGCCGGCCCGACAAGAGCATCGGCACCGACCTGCTGCGCGACTGGGAGGAGAGCACCGCCGCCGGCGGCTTCGCCCGCCTGCGCGACGCGATCATGTGCGGCCCGGCGCTGGGCTACGCGCTGGACACGCTGGCCGAGCTGGAACGCCGGCCGGCCGACCTTCTGGTCGGCAGCGAGATGCTGTTCGGCGTGATGGTGGCCGCCGAGGCCCGTGCCCAGGCTTTGGCCCTGCTCGCCGTCAATCTCTCGATCTTTCCGCTCGTGCCCGGCCTGCCGCCGTTCGGCGCCGGCCTGGCGCCGGCCCGCGACGAGGCGGACCGGCAGCTTCACGCCGAGGTGGCGGCGGCCGGCGAGGCGCTCTTCGCGGAAGGCCTGCCGGCGGTGAACGCGGCCAGGGCGGCGCTGGGCCTCCCGCCGCTGGCCGGGCTGCTCGACCAGCTTGCCGCTGCCGGGCGGATCCTGCTCGCCACCAGCAGCGCCTTCGACTTCCCCGCCGACCGGCTGCCGGAGCGACTCCGCTATGTGGGGCCGCAGCTGGGCGAGCCCCCCTGGGCGGAGCCCTGGATATCGCCCTGGCCTGCCGGCGATCCGCGGCCTTTGGTGCTGGTGGCCTTCAGCACCAGCTTCCAGGACCAGACGGCGATCGTGCAGCGGACGATCGACGCCCTGGCCGGCCTGCCGGTTCGCGGGCTCGTCACGCTCGGCCCGGCGCTGCCCGACGATGCGCTGCGTCCCGCCGCCAACGTCGTGATCCGCCGCAGCGCGCCGCATGACGCGGTGATGCGCGAGGCCTCGCTGGTGGTCTGCCACGGCGGGCACGGCACCGTCACCCGCGCGCTCTCCCACCGCCGGCCGCTGCTCTGCGTGCCGATGGGCCGCGACCAGGACGACAACGCGGTCCGCGTCGTCACGCGCGGCGCCGGGCTCAGCCTGCCGGTGGAGTCCGATCGGGCGACCATCCGCTCGGCCCTGCGCCGGCTGCTGGAGGAGCCGGGCTTCCGGGCAGCGGCCGAGACGCTGGGCGCTGCGGTGGCGGCCGAGGCGGCAGCGCCGACGGTCGTGGACGAGCTCGAGGCCCTGGCCGGAACGCCATCCGGCGCTGCACCCCAGGCCGCCGTGTCGCCGGCGGCCTGAGCGAGAGGTCATGAGGTATCCGCGATGAGCCTGCCCGAGCACCCGGAGCTGGCGCGGCAGGGCCGCCAGCCGGCATCTGCCCCGCCGCATCCGGCGCCGGTCGCGCCGGCCGAGGCGGCGGCGGTCGTGCTGCCCGACCTCACCGTCATGTTCGCCGATCTGGGCGGCTCGAGCGCGCTCTACCACCGGCTCGGCGACGGCGCCGCCTTTGCGCTGGTGCGGCACCATCTGGGCGTCCTGCGCCACGGGGTGCTCGGCGCCGGCGGCACGGTGGTCAAGACCATCGGGGACGCCGTCATGGCCGTCTTTCCCGAGGCGGCGGCGGCGATGCGGGCGGCGCTGGCGGCGCTGGCAGAGACGGAGCGTCAGCCCCTCGCCCCGCCCGGGATCGCCCCGCTGCGCCTCAAGATCGGCATCCACCGGGGCCCGGTGATCGCCGCCGCGCTCGAGGCGGGTCCCGACTTTTTCGGGCATACGGTGAACGTCGCCGCCCGGCTGTGCAGTCTCGCCGGCGCCGGCGGGATCTGCCTCGGTGCCGAGGCCGGCGAGGCGGCGGGCGCGGCCGGGCTGCTCGCCGGCCTTGAGGTCGAGCCCGCGAGCGCCCCGCTTGCGGGCCTCGAGGGGCCGCCCATCGCGGTGCTCAGGCTGCGCCTGCCATCGCCCGGCGCGCTGGGACGCGGGGCTGCCGCCTGATGCGGCCTCGCGCGGCCCGTCAGGGCATCATGTCGGTGGTGACGGTCGGAACGAAGTCGGCGGCGCTCAGCGTGGTGACGCCGAAGACCGTCAGCGTGTGCGGCCCCGCCTCGTAGGGAAAGGTGTCGTCGTAGCTGGCCGCGTCGGCCTCGATGCGGAAGGCCGCACCGGCGTCGAGCACCAGCGAGGCCTTGGTCTGGCCGCCATGGGTGACCTCCTGGACCGAGACGTGGGCGTCCCCCTCGTCGAGGAGGCCGTCGCCGTTGCTGTCGAAGACCTCGAAATTGCCCGAGGTCTCGCTTACCGGGCGGATGCGCACATAGAGGCTCTGCAGGTCGATCAGGTCCTCGCCGCGCTCGAAGTCGAGGATCAGGTCGGCGCCGTCGGCGGTGCGCGAGACGAGCCTGTCGGGGCCCTCGAGGCGCTGCTCGTGGAACTCCTGGACCCGGTAGACGAAGACGTCGTGGCCCGGGCCGCCCGAGAGGATGTCGTTGCCGGCGCCGCCGATGAGGATATCGTCACCCTTGCCGCCGTGCAGGATGTCGTCCCGGTCGAGCTCCGTCGCGAAATAGGCGTTGCGCGAGACATCGCCCTCGAGGACATCGTCGCCCCGCCCGCCGTCCACCGCGTCGGGGCCGTCGCCGCCGCGGAAATGGTCGTTGCCGCGTCCGAGCTTGCGCAGGCCCGCCTCCTGCCCGCCGGCGCTCTCCGCGCCGCCCTTCCAGGCGATGGTCACCTCGGGGCTCTCCTTGAAGTAGTTCTTGACGATCACCCGCTCGCCGGTGTCGGCCACGTCGATGCGCAGATGCTTGCCCTGCTGCGTGCGGATCAGGTCCGCCCCGTCGATCCCGTCGAAGCGCAGCGTGTCGCCCTCGCCGATGTCCTTGATCACGGCCCGGCCGAAGCCGCGCGCGAAGACGAAGGTGTCGTTGCCCTCGCCGCCCCAGAGCTTGTCCCTGCCGCCACGCCCCTCGATGATGTCGTCACCGGCGCCGCCGCGGATCTTCTCGCCGCGATCGGTGCCGATCAGCACGTCGTCCCCGGCGCCGCCGACAAACAGCGCCTTGCCGCGGGCAGCGTGAAGCCCGGCTTCGGTATCGGCAAGGGCAGCGGCAGTCCGACCGGAGACAAAAAGGCGGAGCTCTTCAATCAGGGATTTCATTCGAAGCTCCTTGCTTGACTTCTGCGCGCATTTTTCACTAACGGCGCGCGGATGGGATCAACGCTACCTTAACCTCTGGTAAGCCATGCGGAAGCCGCGTTCGCCCGATTATGTGCGCATCCCGCGACGCAGAACCGCCTGTGGCTTGCCAGACACGCGCCGTTAAGGTTTCTAGAAGCCGGCTGCGACGCGCCGCTGCCGGCCCCCGGAGTTTCCATGCTGCGCCTTTACTACCTCCCCTTGTGCCCGTTCTCCCGGAAGGTCCGGGTGGCCTTGCGCGAGAAGAACCTGGCCGCCGAGCTGATCGAGGTTCAGCCCTGGGCGGCCGGCGACGAGTTCTTGAACATGAACCCGGCCGGCGAGGTGCCGGTGCTGGTCGACGACGATCTCGTGGTCTGCGACAGCCAGGCCATCTGCGAGTATCTCGAGGAGGCCTACCCGCAGACCACGCTTCTCGGACGCAGCCTCGAGCAGCGGGTGGAGACCCGCCGGCTGGTGGCGTGGTTCGATTCCAAGTTCGGCCGCGAGGTTACCGAGCCCTTGTGGCGCGAGAAGCTGGTCAAGCGCTGGAAGCGGGCCGGCTGGCCCAGCTCGGACGCGCTGCGCCGCGGTGCGGAGGCGATCCGCTTCCATCTGGCCTACATCGATTTTCTCTACCAGCAGCGCAAATGGCTGGCCGGCGACGAGCTCAGCATGGCCGACGTGGTGGCGGCAGCGCACCTCTCGGTGCTCGACTATATGGACGACGTGCCCTGGAAGAGCTCGGCGGGGGCGCGCGACTGGTACGCCAAGATGAAGTCCCGGCCGAGCTTCCGGCCCATCCTCATGGACAGGGTGGCGGGCATCAAGCCGCCGGACCATTATGACAATCCGGATTTCTGACCGGACGGACAGCCATGCCTTCCCTGCGCTTTCGCCAGGGGCCGGTAGCCAGCCTGTTGTCGAGCGACCTGCCCGGCACCATCGCGTTCTATCGCGACCTTCTCGGTTTCGAGCTCACAGCCTGGGATCCCGATCCGGACCTGCCGAGCTGGATCCAGCTGCGCAACGGTGCCGTGGTGCTGCAGTTCTTCGCCGATCCGGCGGCCGGCGAGCCCTCGCTTACCGGCACGCTGCACCTATATCCCGAGGACGGCGTGGTGAGCGCCGCCGAGGCCCTGCGGGGCCGGGTGATGTTCGCCGCCGAGCCCGAGATGATGCCCTACGGCCTTCTCGAATTCGCCCTTCTCGATCCCAATGGCTATCGCCTTGCCTTCTCCGAAGAATGCTGATCCCGCAAAGCTCCTGGCGGCGCTGCGGACCCGGGCGCGCGAGATAGGCTTCGACGCGCTGGGCGTGACGCCGGCCGTGCTGCCCGGCACGGTGGCCGAGCGCTACCGGCAGTTCGTGGCGCTGGAGCGGCACGGCACCATGGACTGGCTGGCCCGCGAGCCCGAGCGCCGCTCCTCGCCACAAGGCATGTGGCCCGAGGCCCGGACCGCCATCGTCTGCGCCGTCAACTACGCCCCGCCCGCCGACCCGCTGCCCGAGATGGCCGAGGCGGAGGCCGGCTACATCTCCGTCTATGCCCGCAACCGCGACTATCACGACCTCCTCAAGGGCCGCCTCAAGCAGCTCGCCGGCTGGCTCGCCGCGCGCAGCGGCGCCCAGGTCAAGGTCTTCGTCGACACCGCGCCGCTGATGGAAAAGCCGCTGGCCGAGCAGGCCGGGCTCGGCTGGCAGGGCAAGCATACCAACGTGGTATCGCGCGCGTTCGGCTCCTGGCTGTTCTTGGGCGAGATCCTGACCGACATGGAGCTACCGGCGGATCGGCCCGAGACGGACCACTGCGGCCGCTGCCGGCGCTGCCTCGACGCCTGCCCGACCAACGCCTTCCCCGCACCTAGCCAGCTCGATGCGCGGCGCTGCATCAGCTACCTCACCATCGAGCACAAGGAGCCGATCCCGCGCGAGCTGCGGCCGCTGATGGGCAGCCGCATCTATGGCTGCGACGACTGCCTTGCCGTGTGCCCGTGGAACAAGTTCGCCAAGGCGGGCCAGGAGCTGAAGCTCGCCGCCCGCGAGGACCTGGTGAGGCCGCGGCTGGCCGAGCTCGCCGCCCTCGACGACGCGGCCTTTCGCAGCCGCTTTGCCGGCTCGCCCATCAAGCGCATCGGCCGCGACCGGTTCGTCAGGAACGTGCTGGTCGCCATCGGCAACAGCGGCAGCGGCGCGCTATTGCCGGCAGCCGAGGCGCTGCTCGACGATCCCGCGCCGGTGGTGCGCGGGGCTGCCGTCTGGGCCTGCGCGCGGCTTGCCGGCCGCCACCGCTTCGCCGGTCTGCACGAGGCCCGGGCCGCGGCCGAGGCGGATCCCGGGGTGGCCGCTGAATGGGCCATGGCCCTGCAAGAGGAGATCGCCGCCTGATGCCCGTCCTGTTCTGTTTCGGCCTCGGCTATACCGCGCAGGTGCTGGCGCGCCGCCTGCACGCCGCAGGCTGGGAGGTGCGCGGCACCACCCGCGATCCGGCGAAGGCGGCAAGGCTCGAGGCGCAGGGCTGGCGCGCCTTTCCCTTCCAGCGCGGCCAGCCTCTTGCCGATCCGGCCAGCGCCCTCGCGGGCGTCACCCACCTTCTGGTCTCCATCGCCCCCGACGAGGAGGGCGATCCGGTGCTGGCGGCGCATGGTGCCGATCTGGCACGGCTCAAGACGCTGGCATGGGCCGGCTATCTCGGCACCACCGGCGTCTATGGCGACCGCGGCGGCGCCTGGGTCGACGAGGAGGACGCGCCCGCCCCCGATCTCGGCCGCGCCGCACGACGGCTCGAGGCCGAGCGGGCGTGGCTCGCCTCGGGCCTGAAGGCGCACGTCTTCCGCCTCGCCGGCATCTACGGCCCCGGCCGCAACCAGATCGCGAGCCTGCGCAACGGCACCGCGCGGCGCATCGTCAAGCCGGGCCAGGTGTTCTCGCGCATCCATGTGGAGGACATCGCCACCGTCCTCGAGGCCTCGATGGCCCGCCCGAACCCCGGCCGCATCTACAATGTCTGCGACGACGAGCCGGCCCCGCCGCAGGACCCGGTGACCTTCGCCGCCGGCCTGCTGGGCGTCGAGCCGCCGCCCGAGCAGGATTTCGCAACGGCCGAGCTGTCGCCCATGGCGCGCAGCTTCTACGCCGACAATCGTCGCGTGCGGAACGCGCGGATCAAGGAGGAGCTGGGCGTGCAGCTCGCGTTCCCGACCTACCGCGAAGGCCTGCGGGCGCTGCTGGCGGCAAAGAAGACGTAGCGCCTCGCCTACAGCATGCTCCCCACATCCGAGGCTGCCGTCGGATAGGCGCTGGGATAGTCGCGCAGGTCGCAGGCCCTGAGGCTGCTGCGGATCGCTATGGCGAAGATATTGACGAGATCGCCCGCGTCGGGGCCGAGGAGATGGGCGCCCAGGATGCGGTCGGTCCCCTTCTCGACGAGAACTTTTGCGGCCGCATGGGTCTCGCCGGTCCGGCGGATGGAAAACCAGTCGCGCATGTCGCTGAACGTGCAGGTGAGGTCGAGGCCCTGCTCGCGCGCCTCGCTCTCCAGCAGACCGACCCGGGCCAATGCCGGGATGGTGAAGACGGCGCTGGGCACGCCGCTATAGTCGGGCTTCTCGCGGTTGCCGGCGAGCAGGTTGGCGGCCACTACCTTGGCCTCGAGGCCCGCCACCGGGGTCAGCGGCGGTCCGCCCGCCAGCACGGCATCGCCGGCCGCATAGACCGCCTCGTTGCTGGTGCTCTGCAGGAACGCGTTGACCGCCACGCCCGTCTCGCCGCCCTCGATGCCCGCCTTCTCGAGGGCGAGATCGGCCAGCGCCGGCACCCGGCCGGCACCGTGCACCACGAGGTCGGCCTCGAACGTGCGCGTCGCTCCCTCCACGCTCGCTTTGACCTCGAATCCCTCGCCCGCACGCTCGACCGCCTCGGCCTCGGCATTCGAGTGGAAGGCGATGCCCAGCCCGCAGGTACGCTCCACCAGCATGTCGACCAGATCGGGGTCGAAGGCGGGGAGCGGCCGGGGGCCGCTGTTGAGCACCGTCACCTGCGCACCCGCCCGCGCGGCCAGGTGGGCGAGCTCGAAGGAGACGTAGCCGCCGCCGACGAAGAGGATGCGGCGCGGCAGGCGCTCCAGCTCCATGAACCTGTCGCTGGTGGTCAGCAGCTCGGCGCCGGAAAAGGCCAGCCGGCGCGGCTCGGCGCCGGCGGCGATGGCGCAGCGGCGGAAGCGCAGCCGCTCCTCGCCCACCTGCAGCGTCGTGCGGTCGAGGAAGCGCGCGCTGGCGTGGAAGGTGGCGATGCCGGCGTCCTCGAACCGCTTCTCGCGGCCCGGCGGCACCGTCTCGGTAAAGCCGCGCTTGAACTCCATCAGCGCCGGCCAGTCGATCCGCAGGTCTCGGGCGACGACGCCCTTGCCCTCGAAGCGGCGCACCGCGTCGACGATCTCCGCCCCCCGGCGCAGCATCTTCTTGGGATCGCAGCCGCGCAGCGGGCAGGTCCCGCCATAGGGCAGCCGGTCGACCACCGCCACGCTCCAGCCCGCCTCGCGGCAGCGCGTGGCGATGCCGGTGGCAGCCGTCCCGCTGCCGATCACGACGAGGTCGAACTCCTGCATCTCACTCCCCCTTCGGCCCTACGCCGGGGCAACAGCCGGGGCGCGCACCGGGTTCCGGGGCGCAGCCGCCCTCCTGCACCGGCGGGCAGGGCACGCTGCCCCAGGAGCAGAACACGCAGCAATGGCCGGGCTTCGGCCGCAGCAGCGCGCCGCAGCCCTTGCAGTCGTAGAAGAACCGGCAGCTGTCGGTGGGCATGGTCTCGGCTTCGCGATGACCGCACTGCGGGCAGGTGATGGTCGAGCGCAGCTCACTCATGGCCGCCGCCCCCTTTTCCACAAGGCATAGACCGTGATCCCGGCAAAGAGCCCCAGAGCCGGAAACAGCACGATGTCGAGCCACCCCACCAGCGCCGAGAAGCCCAGCGCCGCCAGCAGGAGGACGAGGATCGGCGTGAAGCAGCAGATCGCTGCCACGATGGTGCCGACGACGCCCACGCCCAGGAGGTTCCGGTCGTTCATGAAGCCATGCTACGACCTGTAGCGGCTACAGGTGCAAGGGACGGAGAGAGGCGATGCGCGACGGGCTGACGATCGGTGCCGTGGCGCGGCGCGGCGGCGTCTCGGTAGAGACCGTTCGCTACTACGAGCGGATCGGGCTGCTGCCGCCGCCGCCGCGCTCGGCGGGCGGCCACCGGCTCTACGGGGAGGAGGACGCGAGGCGCCTCGACTTCGTGCGGCGCGGCCGCGCGCTGGGCTTCGGGCTCGAGGAGATCCGTCGGCTCCTGCGGCTCGAGGCCGGCGGCTGCGGCGAGGCGCAGCTGCTGGCCCGCGAGCAGCTTGCGAGCCTGCGCCGGAAGATGGCCGAGCTGCGGCGCATGGAGCGGGCCCTGGCCGGTGCCGCCGCCGGGTGCAGCGCAAGCCGTGCTGCCGGCTGTCCGCTTCTTCGGACCCTGTCGGGCGGGTAGCGCGGCTTTCTTGCTGGTCGCCGGCCGTCTGGCAGCGTCTGCCGGGCTCCTGCCGGAGAGGGGCCCCGCGTCGTCGGCAGAGCGCCCCCGTTCCCGGCAGGTCGGGAGCCTCCCTAACGCGCCGGCGCCGGATCGAGGCGCCAGAGGGCCTCGTCGCGCAGCCGCCCGGCCACCACCTCGGCTGCCGCGTCGAGCATCTTCTGGCCCTTCTCCGGCGTGGCGGCGCTGGGCACGCCCAGAGCACCGCTCTTGGTCTTGGCAGCGAAGCTCGACCAGACATGCAGGTCGCGCTCGGGGCCGGCCGACGCGTCGCGATTGTCCGGCGTGTCGGCCTCGGCCAGGCGGCTCGCGTCGACCAGCTCGGGGTGCAGCGCCATGATCATCGAGGTCTCGCCCTCGCAGGCGTGGCGGATGCCGCTCTGCTTTTCCAGAAGCTCGGCCATCTCCGGACGGGCGAGCAGCCAGTAGGTCGAGGCGGCGACGCGGATGCCCAGCTCGGCCGCCAGCTCGTCGGCGATGATGCGGATGGCATTGGCGTTGCCGCCATGGCTGTTCATCAGCCAGACCCGCTTGAAGCCGTGCCGCGCGATCGAGCCGACGATGCCGCGGATGACCGCGCGAAACGTCGAGAAATCGAGCGAGATGGTGCCGCCGAACGGCATGTGGTGCTCGGAGATGCCGCACCACACGCTCTCGGTCACCACCACCGGCCGCTCCGGCCAGGCGAGCCTGGCGGCGCGGCGGCCGACCTCGCGGCCGAGAATCGTGTCGGTGCCGGTCGGCAGATGCGGCCCGTGCTGCTCCATCGCCGCCACCGGCACGATCACCACCGTCTCGCGCTTGGCCAGCTCGCGCAGCTCGTGCGCCTTGAGCGATCCCCAGTCGACCACCGGCTCGGTCATGTCCCCTCTCCTCCCTGGTCTCGGTGTCCTGGCGCCGCTTCTAGTGCCGTTCTTGTCCTGCAGGAAGCAGGCGGTCGGGGACGCTGCAATGCGTGACGGTTCCCGGAGACGACGCTGCGGCAGCCCGATGCACGGCCCCTCTACCGCCCTGCCGCCTGCTCCAGCACCCGCTCGACAGCGGCGGCCAGCCGGCGCAGGTCCGCGTCGCGCGACAGGCGGTGGTCGCCGTCCTTGACCAGCTCGACGGTCACGGCCTCGCTTTCCAGCCGGGCCGCCAGCCGCAGCGCGGTCTCCCAGGGCACGTCCGGGTCCTCCTGGCCCTGCAGCAGGTGCACCGGGCAGCGCAGCGGGATCGGACCCTGGAGCACACGATGGCGCCTGCCGTCCTCGAGCAGGCGGCGGGTGATCCTGAGCGGCTCGCCATAGGGCGAGGGCTCCTTGAGGAAGCCATGCTCCGCGAGCTGGGCGCGCTGCGCCGGGCTCAGGCGCGCTTCCATCAGATCGGCGGTGAAGTCCGGCGCGGCGGCGATGCCGACCATGCCTGCCAGCCGCTCGTTGCGGGCGAGCCCGGCCAGCACCGCCAGCCAGCCGCCCATGCTGGAGCCCACCAGCACGAACCGGCCCTGCACCACCCGGTCGAGCACCGCCAGCGTGTCGGCCAGCCAGTCGCCGATGCAGCCTTCCTCGAAGCGGCCGGTGGAGCTGCCATGGCCGCGATAGTCGAAACGGGTGAAGGCACGCCCCTCGCGGCGGCACCAGTCCTCGAGGAAGAGCGCCTTGCTGCCCTCCATGTCGGAGCGCAGGCCGCACAGAAAGACGATCTCGGGGCCCTGGCCCTCGAGGCGTCGCCAGGCGATGGCGCCGCCCCCGGCGAGCGGCAGACGGGCAATGTCGGAGGTCATGGGAGCGTCCTGACGGGGAACGGTGTCATCCTGCTTCTGCCGTGCTACATGCTGGCAGCAGCCTGCGCAGACAAGCCGGATCCGCGCCGCCCGGGCATGCACGCCGTAAAACCCCTAGTCGAGATCAGCCTGCCCATCATGCCGCCCGAGCGGACCGCCAGCGCCAAGCGCCCCCTGATCGTCCACCTGCTGCCCGACCTGGCGCCGTGCGACCTGACGCACGGGCTGGTCGACCTGACCCGTCATCTGCGCGGCGAGGGCTTCGAGGTCATGGTGGCCTCCGCCGGCGGGCCCCTGGCCCGCGATCTCGCGGGCGCCGGGGCAAGCCACCAGACGCTGCGCGCGGCCGGCGGCGGGCTGCTCGGCTCGTGGCTGGGAGTGCGCCGGCTGGCGACCGCGCTGGAGCGGCCGGGCAGCACGGTGGTGCATGTCCACCGCCGCGCCAGCGTGGTGCTGGGCGGCAAGGCGGCCAAGCGGGCCGGTGCGGCCATGCTCACCACCATCGAGCAGCCCGAGGAGCTGGCGGGCGAGGACGGCGCGCTGCTGCTCGCCGGCGACCGCGCCGTGGTCCCCTCCGACTATGTGGCCGAGCAGGTGCTCTCCCGGCCCGATGTCGAGCCGGACCGCGTCGTCGTGGTGCCCCCGGGCATCGATCTCGGGGAGTTCGACCCGGACCGGGTGCGCGGCGCCCAGGTGGCGGCCCTGGCCGAGCGCTGGAACGTCGGCGCGGACCGCCGGGTGATCCTGCTGCCGGCACCGCTGACGCCGGGCATGGGCCATCTGGCCCTGCTGCGGGCGGTGGCGCGGCTGCGGCGGCGCGATCTCGTCTTGATGTGCCTTGGGCCTGCACGCGGCGGCGACGGGCTCCTGCGGTCGCTGGAAGCGGAGATCCGGGCCAACGGGATCGGCGACCTGATACGCTTTGCCGAGGGCGAGGCCGATCTGGCGGCGGCCTGCCAGCTCGCCGACGTGGTGGCCCTGCCGGCCGACCGCCCGCTGCCGACCGCCCGGGCCATCGTCGCCGCGCAGGCCATGGGCAAGCCGGTGGTGGTGAGCAATCTGGGCGCCCTGCCCGAGCTGATGCTCCCGGCCGCGACCGGCTGGATCGTGCCGCCGGAGAACGCGGTCGAGCTCGCCTGGGCGCTCGAGCGGGCGCTCTTGCTCGAGGACGAGGTGCGCGTGCGGATCGCCCAGCGGGCCCGCGCCTTCGTCGCCGCCGAGCTTTCCGGGGAGACATCGTGGCGGCGGATGACCCGGATCTACCGCGACCTCCTGCCCGGCGATTGACAGCCGCATCCCCCGCGGACACTGTTGCGCCCCGCGCGCCTGACCCCCATGTGAGGCGTGCATGAACCATTCCACACAGGTGAACCCACAGATGAGCAGCGCCGTGCAGCCCCGCGAGGACCTCTCTCGCCCGAGCGGAGTGACGATCACTCTGCCGGATGGCGCCACGCGCAGCTTCGATCACGCGCCGACCGGGCTCGAGGTCGCCGCCGCGATTGCCAAAAGCCTCGCCAAGAGCGCGCTCGCCATCGAGGTGGAGGGCGAGTTGCGCGACCTCGACCGGCCGATCGAGGGCGACGCCCGGGTGCGCCTGATCCGCGCCCAGGATCCCGAGGCCTTGGGACTGCTCCGCCACGACTGCGCCCACGTCATGGCCGAGGCGGTGCAGAGCCTCTTTCCCGGCACCCAGGTTACCATCGGCCCGGCGATCGCCAACGGGTTCTACTACGACTTCCACCGCGAGCAGCCCTTCTCCACCGACGACCTGGCGCGCATCGAGGCGCGCATGGCCGAGATCATCAAGGCCAACAAGCCGTTCCGCCGCGAGGAGGTGAGCCGCGAGGAGGCGCGCCGTCGCTTCGCGGCCATGGGCGAGACCTTCAAGCTGGAGATCCTCGACGCCATTCCCGAGGACCAGGCGGTCACCCTCTACCACCAGGACGGCTGGTTCGACCTGTGCCGCGGGCCGCACGCGCCCACCACCGGCCGGATCGGCGCGTTCAAGCTCACCAAGGTGGCCGGCGCCTACTGGCGCGGCGACTCGCGCAACCCGCAGCTCCAGCGGATCTACGGCACCGCCTTCCCCGACAAGGCGCAGCTCGACGCCTACCTCCACCAGCTCGAGGAGGCCGAGCGGCGCGACCATCGCCGGCTGGGTCGCGAGATGGACCTGTTCCACGTCCAGGAGGAGGCGCCCGGCGCCGTGTTCTGGCACCACAAGGGCTGGACCCTGTGGCGCGAGGTCGAGAACTATGTCCGCCGGCGCACCGCCGCCGAGGGCTACATGGAGGTCAAGACCCCGCAGCTCGTCGACAAGAGCCTGTGGGAGCGCTCGGGCCACGCCGACAAGTTCGGCTCGGACATGTTCTTCCTCGAGGCGGAGAAGCGGACCTTCGCCATCAAGCCGATGAACTGCCCGTGCCACGTGCAGATCTTCAACCAGAGCCTGCACAGCTACCGCGACCTGCCGCTCAGGATGGCCGAGTTCGGCTCGTGCCACCGCAACGAGCCGTCCGGCGCCCTGCACGGCATCATGCGCGTGCGCGCCTTCACCCAGGACGACGCGCACATCTTCTGCACGCCCGAGCAGATCACCGCCGAGAGCGTGGCCTTCGTCGAGCTGCTGCGCCGGGTCTATCGCGACTTCGGATTCACCGACGTGCGGGTCAAGTTCTCCGACCGCCCGCCGGTCCGGGCCGGCGAGGACGCGGTCTGGGACCAGGCCGAGAGCGCGCTTTGGGAGGCGGTGAAGGCGGCCGGCCTCGAGTGCACGCTCAACCCCGGCGAGGGCGCCTTCTACGGCCCCAAGCTCGAGTTCGTGCTCAGGGACGCCATCGGCCGCGACTGGCAGTGCGGCACGCTGCAGGTCGACTTCGTCCTGCCCGAGCGGCTCGATGCCGCCTATGTCGGCGCCGACGGGCAAAAGCACCGGCCGGTGATGCTGCACCGCGCCATCCTGGGCTCGCTCGAGCGCTTCATCGGCGTGCTCATCGAGCACTATGCCGGCCGCATGCCGGTCTGGCTGGCGCCGGTCCAGGTCGTGGTGGCCACGATCACCAACGAGGCCGACGGCTATGCCGCCGAGGTGGTCGAGCGCCTGAAGGCGGCCGGCATCAGGGTCGAGGCCGACCTGCGCTCGGACAAGATCGGCTACAAGGTGCGCGAGCATGCGCTGCAGAAAGTACCGCTGCTGCTCGCCGTCGGCGGCCGTGAGGCGGCCGAGAGGACGGTGAGCCTGCGCCGCCTCGGGAGCAAGGACCAGCAGAGCCTGTCCCTTGACGAGGCGGTGGCTTTGTGTCAGCGAGAGTCGCTAGCGCCGGACGCATGAGGGCGCCGGCGGCTGGAAGGTTGGCTCAGCCTTGAGGTTAAGGTCGCGTCGACAGGGTTTGGCGCGACTTCTTGGTGTTAACAAAACGGAGGTAGATCGGCATCAATGGCCAGTAGCACTCGCGAGGAATACCGCGTCAACCGTGTGATCGATGCGCACGAGGTTCGCCTTGTCGGAGCAGAAGGCGAGATGCTAGGCGTCGTCTCCCTGAGGGACGCGCTGGCACAAGCCGAAGAGGCGGGTCTCGATCTCGTCGAAGTGTCGCCGACCGCCAAGCCGCCGGTCTGCAAGATCCTCGACTACGGAAAGTTCAAGTACGAGGCGCAGAAGAAGGCCAATGCCGCGCGCAAGAGGCAGCGCGTCATCGAGGTCAAGGAAATCAAGATGCGCCCCGGCATCGATGACAACGACTACAGCATCAAGATGAAGAAGGTGCGCCAGTTCCTCGACGAAGGGGACAAGGTCAAGGTCACGATGCGCTTCCGCGGCCGAGAGATGGCCCACCAGCACATCGCGATCGACATCCTCAACAAGGTCAAGGAAGAGGTCGCCGATCTGGGCAAGGTCGAGCAGTTCCCCAAGCTCGAAGGCCGGCAGATGGTCATGGTGATGGCGCCGCTCAAGTGACTGGCGCTCTGGCCGACCTGCTCCGGCAGGCCGGCTCTCCGCTTTCCCCCGATGAGGCCGACGCGCTGCTGGCGGGTATCGCCGCAGCGCCCGAGCCCCCCGAGCCCGAGGCATGGCTCGCCCTTTTCGGCGGCCAGCCCTCCAGGGGGCTGCGCGACGCGCTGGTTGCCCGGCGCGACGCCCTGCTGCGTGACGCTGCCGCGGGGGAACGCCGGGCCCCTGCCCTGCCCGAGCGGCTGAGGCTGCTCCGCCTGGAGCTGCGCCGCCAGGGCGTCGACGGCTTCTTCCTGCCGCGTACCGACGAGCATGGCAGCGAGTATCTGCCGCTGGCGGCCGAGCGGGTCGCCTGGCTCACCGGCTTCACCGGCTCGGCCGGCCAGGTCGTGGTGCTGGCCGAGAAGGCCGCGGTGTTCTCCGACGGCCGCTACACCGTCCAGCTCGACGAGCAGGTCGACCCGGCGAGCTTCGAGCGTTGCCGCCTCGCCGAGGTGACCCCCGCCGGGTGGCTCGAGCGGAACCTGCCCGGGGGTGCCGCCCTGGGCTTCGATCCCTTCCTCGTCACCGCACGCGAGCGCACGGCGCTGGAGCGCGTGATGGCCGCGCGCGGCGGGCGGCTGGTGGCCCTCGAGCGCAATCCGGTCGACGAGGTGTGGACGACGCGCCCCCCGGCACCAATAGCGCCGCTGCGCCTGCACGAGGAGCGCCTCGCCGGCGAGAGCAGTGCCGCCAGGCGCGAGCGTATCGGCGGCGAGATCGCCGCCAAGGGTGCCGACTGGCTGCTGCTGACGGGTGCCGATTCCATCGCCTGGCTGCTCAATGTCCGCGGCAGCGACATCCCCTTCAATCCCCTGACGCTGGGCTTCGCCCTGCTCCATCGCGACGGGACCTGCCGCTTCTTCCTCGACCCGCGCAAGGTCCCGCCCGGCACCAGCCTCGGCAATGCCGTGGCGCTGGAGCCCGTGGACGCGTTCCCCGCCGCGCTCGACGCGCTCGGGCGCGAGGGCGCCAGGGTGCTGGCCGATCCCGGCGAGGCGCATGTGGGCTTCGTCGACCGGCTGCGCGCGGCCGGGGCGGCCGTGGTCGAGGCCGACAATCCCTGCCTGCTCGCCAAGGCCTGCAAGAACCCGGTCGAGGTGGCCGGCGCCGTCGCCGCCCAGCGCCGTGACGGCGCGGCGATGGTACGCTTCCTCGCCTGGCTCGACGCCCAGCCCGTGGACGGTGAGGTCGACGAGGTCGGCGCCGCCGACCGGCTCGAGGCCGAGCGCGCGAAGGATCCGCTCTTTCGCGGCCTCTCCTTCCCGACCATCTCGGCGCACGGCCCCAACGCCGCCCTGCCCCACTACCGGACCACGCCCGAGACCCGGCGGCGGCTCGCCGGGGGTACCGTCTATCTCGTGGATTCCGGCGGCCAGTATCTCGACGCCACCACCGACATCACCCGCACCGTCGCCCGCGGCGAGGCCAGCGAGGAGATCCGCGAGCGCTTCACCCTGGTCCTCAAGGGCCACATCGCGGTGGCGACGGCGGTCTTTCCCGAAGGCACCTCCGGCGCCCAGCTCGACACGCTGGCGCGCACCGCGCTGTGGCGGCACGGGCTGGATTTCGACCACGGCACCGGCCACGGCGTGGGCAGCTATCTGTGCGTGCACGAGGGGCCGCAGCGGATCAGCAAGGTGAGCCAGACGCCGCTGCGCCCGGGCATGATCCTCTCCAACGAGCCCGGCTTCTACCAGCCCGGCGCCTACGGAATCCGGATCGAGAACCTGCTCGTGGTGGAGCCCCGCGCTACCCCCGAAGGCGGCGACCGCAAGCTCCTGGGCTTCAGGAACCTCACGCTCTGCCCCATCGACCGGCGCCTGGTGGAGCCGTCGCTGCTCTCGGCCGAGGAGCGCGCCTGGCTCGACGGCTACCACGCCATCGTCCTCGAGGAGCTGATGCCGCTCCTGCACGAGGAATCCGACCGCGCATGGCTGCGCGCGGCCTGCACCCGCCTCCACGACTAGAGCGCCCCGCTCGGCTGGCGCCGGCCGGCGACATCGGCAGGCAGCGCAGGGCCGCAGCCGCGGTGCAATGCAAGGCGCTGCGCGCGGCCGTTTTTTTTGCTTTTCGGGGTTGTCGACGGCGCCCGGCAGGCAGGCCATGAAGCGCCCGCCACGGCTTCTCCATTTGCCCACGCTTCGCTAACCCCTCCCGTGTCATCCTCGCGGACGGTGGAACAGGCTCGCCCCGGCAATGATGCGGCAGCGGTTTCCCACCCCGGCAGCATCGCCGGAAAAGATGAAGAGCCGCTGAACGGACGAACGCCGGAGCAAATCCCAGTCGGCGCAGCCGCGCAAGGCGCTGCGCGCGGCCGTTTTTTCTGCTTTTCGGGGTTGTCGACGGCGCCCGGCAGGCAGGCCATGAAGCGCCCGCCACGGCTTCTCCACCTGCCACCCTTCGCCAACCCCTCCCGTGTCATCCTCACGGACGGTGGAACAGGCTCGCCCCGGCAATGATGCGGCGGCGGATTCCCACCCCGGCAGCATCGCCGGAAAAGATGAAGATCCGCTGAACGCTCACCGCCTCGACTGACAGAATCAGAAGAGAAAAGCCGCGCGCAGCGCCTTGATCAGCTCAGCCGCGCACGCGCCGCACCAGCCTTTTGAAGAAGGCGCGGGTGCGCTCGCTCCAGCGGTCGGCGAGCGCCTCGGCCTTCTCGATGCTGCTCTTGAGATGCGGGTGCCTGCCCTTGAGCCGCTCGAGCATGCGCTCCGCCCAGGGCGCGTGCCGGGCGAGGATGAGCAGACCGACGAGCAGGAACAGGATGCCCTGCAGGAAGGGCAGGAACAGGCCCAGCACGCCCAGCACCAGGAACCCGTAGCCCAGGCCCATCATGGCGATCCGGGTCATCGGGAGCCGGCCTGCTCGATCCACTCCGCTTCGCTCAAGACCGCAACCTCCAGTTCCCGCGCCTTGGCCAGCTTCGAGCCGGCGTCGGCACCCGCGACCACGAAATCGGTGCTGCGCGAGACCGAGCCCGCCACCCTGGCGCCGAGCGCCTGCGCCCGGGCCTTGGCCTCCGCTCTCGTCATATGCTCGAGGGAGCCGGTGAAGACCAGTGTCTTGCCGGCAAAAGGGGATGCGGCGGCCGGCGCGTGCACACTATCCTCGATGGCGAGCTCCGCGGCCAGCGCTTCCACCGCCTCCAGGTTGTGCTGCTCCTCGAAGAACTCGACCAGCGCCTCGATCAGCGCGCCGCCGATCCCGTTGACATTGTCGAGCTCGGCGCGGACTTCCTCCCCGCCCGCCGCCAGCGCCTTCATGGCGCCGAGCCAGCGGTCATAGGCCACGAAATGCCGGGCCATCAGCCGCGCGTTGACCTCGCCGGTGAAGCGGATGCCCAGGGCGTAGATGAACCGCTCGAGCGGGATCGCCCGGCGCGCCTCAATCGCCGCCTTGAGCTTCTCGATCTTTCTCGCACCCCAGCCCTCGAGCGAGGCCAGCTTCTCCAGCCGCTCCCCGTCGCGCGGCAGGGTGAAGAGATCCACCGGGCTCTTGACGATGCCGGTCTCGAGGAGCTGCGGCACCTGCTTTTTGCCCAGCCCCTCGATGTCGAAGGCCTCGCGGGAGACCAGGTGGCGCAGGCGCTCGGCGAGCTGGGCCGGGCAGACCAGGCCGCCGGTACACCGGCGTATCGCCTCGCCTTCCGGCCGCACCGCCAGCGAGCCGCACTCCGGGCAATGGTCGGGAAACGCGAACGGCTCGGTGCCTTCGGGCCGCCGCCCGGTTACCACCTCGACGACCTGCGGGATCACGTCGCCGGCCCGCTGGATCACCACCGTGTCGCCGACACGGATGTCCTTGCTCTCGATATAGTCCTGGTTGTGCAGGGTGGCCCGGCTCACCACGACCCCGCCCACCGTGATGGGCTCGAGCTCGGCCACCGGGGTCAGGGCGCCGGTGCGGCCCACCTGGATGGCGATCGCCCGGACCACGGTCTGCGCCTGCTCGGCCGCGAACTTGTGGGCGATCGCCCAGCGCGGCGCCCGGCCGACGAAGCCCAGGCGCTGCTGCAGGTCGATCCGGTCGAGCTTGTCGACCACGCCGTCGATGTCGTAGGGCAGCTCGTGGCGGGCCGCACCGATCTCCGCCTGGAAGGCCAGCAGCTCCTCCGCCCCGCGGCAGCGCCGGGCCAGCGGATTGACGCTGAAGCCCATGGCCTCGAGGCGTTCGAGCCAGCCAAAGTAGCTGCCTTCCACCGGCGGATCGGCCTCGCCCCAGCCATAGGCGAAGAAGCGCAGCGGGCGGCGCGCGGTGACCGCGCTGTCGAGCTGGCGCAGCGAGCCTGCCGCAGCGTTGCGGGGATTGGCGAAGACCGGCTCGCCGGCCGCCTCGCGGCGCCGGTTGAGCTCGAGGAACGCGGCCTGCTCCATATAGACCTCGCCACGGATCTCGAGGATGCGCGGCGGATCGTCGGTGAGCAGGCGCTGCGGCACGTCGCGCAGGGTGCGGACATTGGCGGTGACGTCCTCGCCCACCGTGCCGTCGCCGCGGGTGGCACCGCGCACCAGCACCCCGTTCTCGTAGCGCAGCGAGCAGGAGAGCCCGTCGATCTTGGGCTCGGCGACGAAGGCCAGCTCCGCGTCCTCGCCCAGACCCAGAAAACGGCGGATGCGGGCGATGAACTCGGCCACCTCCTCGCCGCTCATGGCGTTGTCGAGGGAGAGCATGGGCACCGCGTGGCGCACCTTGCCGAAGCTCTCGACCGGCGGGGCGCCCACCCGCAGGCTCGGGCTGTCGGGCCGCCGCAGATCCGCGAAGCGCTCCTCGAGGGCATTGTTGCGGGCGCGCAGCGCATCGTAGTCGGCGTCGCTGATCTCGGGCGCGGCGTCGCGATGATAGAGCCGGTCGTGGCGCTCGATCTCGGCGGCGAGCCAGGCGAGCTCGGCGCCGGCCTGGGCCTCGTCCAGCTCGCCGGCGGGAAGCCCCAGCGTCGCGGGCTTCTTCATGCGGAAGTCTCCGACTCCATGCGCCCGGCCTTCTCCAGAAGGCTCGCGGCGGCCGCGCGGGCGGCCTCGGTGATCTCGGCGCCCGCCAGCATGCGGGCGATCTCGTGCGGCCGCTCGGCGGCGGCGAGGCGGCGGACCGTCACATGGGTGCGCCCGCCGCGCACCTCCTTGGCGACGGTCGCGTGATGCGCGGCACGCGCCGCCACCTGCGGCGCATGGGTCACCACCAGCACCTGGCGCTCGTGCGCCAGCCGCGCCAGCCGCTCGCCCACCGCGTCGGCGGTGGCACCGCCTATGCCGGCGTCGACCTCGTCGAAGATCAGCGTGCCGGCGCTGTCGAGGCGGGCCAGCACCACCTTGAGCGCCAGCATGAAGCGCGACAGCTCGCCGCCCGAGGCGATGCGCGCCAGCGGGCCGAACGGCTCGCCGGGGTTGGTCGCCACCTCGAAGCGCACCCGCTCGCGCCCCGAGGGCCCCCAGTCGCCATCGGCCAGCGGATCGAGCTGCACCTGGAAGCGGGCCCGCTCGAGCTTGAGGGGCGGCAGCTCGGCCATCACCGCGCGGGCGAGGCGGCGGGCGGCCGCGGCCCTGCTCTCCGACAGGCGCTGGGCCAAAGCGGCATAGGCCTCGCGGGCGCGGCGCACCTCGGCCCGAGCGGCCTCCAGCGCGTCGCCGCTGCTGTCGATACGCGCCAGCATGGCCTGGGTGTCGGCCAGCAGGCCCGGCAGCGCCTCGACCGGAACGCGATGCTTGCGGGCCGCGTCGCGCAGCGCGAAGAGGCGCGCCTCCGCCCGCTCCAGAGCGCCGGCGTCGCGGTCGAGATGGCGCAGCGCATCCTCCAGCGCCGCCTCGGCCTCGTTGATCTCGATCAGGGCCCGCGCGATCGCCTCGGTGCCCGGGGTGAGCAGCTCGGGAGCGAGCTGGAGAATGCGCTCGAGGCGCCGCTCGGCGGCCCCCAGCCGGTCGCGCGCGCCGCCCTGCCCGGCCATCGCCGCCAGCGCCTCGTCGAGGGTCGAGACGAGCTTCTCGCGGTTGACGAGGCGGGCGCGCTGCTCGGCCAGCTCCTCCTCCTCGCCCTCCTCCGGCGCCAGGTCCTCGAGCTCCTGGGCGCGGTGGCGCAGATAGTCCTCCTCGCGTCGCGCCCCCTCGAGCTCGCGCGCCAGCTCCTCCTCCCGGGCCATGGCGTCGCGCCAGGCGCCATACGCCGCGCGCAGCTCGGCCACCAGCCCGCCGAAGCCGCCGAACGCGTCCAGCAGGTCGCGATGGCCGGACTCGTTCATGAGCCCGCGCTGGGCGTGCTGGCCGTGCACCTCGACCAGCGTCTCGGCCAGGCGGCGCAGGAACTGGGTGGAGACCTGCTCGTCGTTGACGAAGGCGCGCGAGCGGCCGTCCGCCCCCAGCAGGCGGCGCACCACCAGCTCGCCGTCGCAGGGAATGCCCTGCTCGGCCAGCAGCTCGAAGGACGGGTGGCCGTCGGGCGGCTCGAAGCCGGCGGTAACCGAGCCCTGCTCGGCGCCGCTGCGCAGCAGGGCGCGCTCGGCCCGGCCGCCCAGGGCCAGGCCCAGCGCATCCAGGATGATCGACTTGCCGGCTCCCGTCTCGCCGGTGAGCGCCGTCAGATGCGCCTCGAAGGCGAGGTCGAGCCGGTCGATCAACACGATGTCGCGGATCGCGAGGCTCGTCAGCATGGAACGGCCCGGGTCTCCGGTAGCGCCCTAGAAGATGCGGCTGAGCCAGGAGCCTTCGCTGCGCTGCGGCGAGAGGCTCTGGTCGTCGAGAAGCGCGTAGCTGCGCTCGTACCACACATTGCCCGGGAAGTTGTAGCCGAGCACGGCGGCAGCGTCGCGGGCCTCCTCGCGCAGGCCGAGCGCCAGGTAGGATTCGACCAGCCGGTGCAGCGCCTCGGGCACGTGGGTGGTGGTCTGGTAGCGCTCGATCACCTCGCGGAACCGGTTGATCGCGGCCACATATTCCTGCTTGCGCTCGTAGTAGCGCCCGATCTCCATCTCCTTGCCGGCAAGATGGTCGCGGGTCAGGTCGATCTTGAGGCGCGCGTCGCGCGCATAGTCGGTGTCGGGGTAGCGGCGGACCAGCTCGGTGAAGGCCTCGAGCGCGTTCTCGGTCATCGCCTGGTCGCGGCGCACGTCGGAGATCTGCTCGTAGTAGCTGACGCCGATCAGGTACTGGGCGTAGGCCGCGTCCTCGCTGCCGGGATGGAGGTCGAGAAAGCGTTCCGCGGCACCGATCGCCTGGTCGTACTCGTTGGCCTCGTAATAGGCGTAGGCCGCCATGATCTGCGCGCGGGTCGCCCACTGCGAGTAGGGGTGCTGCCGCTCGACCTCCTCGAAGGCCTCGGCGGCGCTCCTGGCGCTGCCGTCGACCAGCAGGTCCTGCGCCTCGTTGTAGAGCTCGTCGACCGGCCGCTCGACATAGTCGGACTTGTCGTTGCCGGAACAGCCGGCCAGCAGCAGCCCCAGCGCCAGCGCCGTGGCGGCCAGCCGGCTGCCCGTTGCCCGGTCCCGATCGACCCGGAAGGCGACGTCCATTCCTCGTTAACCCTCACCGCCATCGCACAGAATGCCCGGCCTTCCGGCCGCAGCGCGTTGGACCATAGACAAGAGCGGTGCGAGCCGCCAGCATGGCGTGATCCGCAAACCGTGGAGACTGCAGGCCATGCAGCGGGACCAGCATACGCTCGAGCGCCATATCGGCGAGCGCATCCGCCGCCGACGGGCCGAATGCGGGCTGACCCAGCAGCAGCTGGCCCAGGCGATCGAGACCTCCTACCAGCAGTTGCAGAAATACGAGAACGGCTCGAACCGGATCAGCGCCGAGAAGCTCTACCGGCTCGGCCGCAGGCTCGGCGTGCCGACCAACTATTTCCTCGACGGTTTCGAGGACGGCGAGGCGGCGGCCGAGCCGGGCCACACCGCGCGCGAGCGGGCGATGATCGAGCTGGTGCGCAGCTTCGGCGATCTGAAGGCGCCGCGGGTCCGGGTGGCGCTGGCGGCCCTGGTCAAGGCGGTGGCCGAGCGGCAGGCTTGAGCACGCACGCTGGAGTTGCTGGAATGCCGAGAAATAACGCGCTGACCGAGCGGCTGGGGCTTGCGGTGCCCATCGTCCAGGCGCCCATGGCCGGCGCCACCACGCCCGGGCTGGCAGCCGCGGTGTGTGCTGCCGGCGGGCTTGGCTCGCTCGGCTGCGGCACCCAGCCGGTCGAGGCCTCGCGCGGGCAGATCGAGGAGGCCCGCCGGCTGGGGGCCCGGCCGCTCCACGTCAACTTCTTCTGCCATGCCGAGCCCGGCGCGGGGGCGGGCGGCGATGCCACGCGGATGCGCGCTTTGCTGGCACCGTTCTTCTTCGAGCGCGGGCTGGGCGAGCCGCCGCTGCCGGCCCTGCCCTACCAGAGCTTCGGGGCGGAGCAGCTGGCGCTGGTCGAGGCGCTGCGGCCCGAGGTGGTGAGCTTCCATTTCGGTCTGCCCGAGGCCGGGCTGGTCGAGGCGGTCAAGGCTGCCGGGGCGATGGTCTGGAGCAGCGCCACCACGGTCGCCGAGGCGCGCTGGCTGGAGGAGCACGGGGCCGACGCGGTGATCGCCCAGGGCGCCGAGGCGGGCGGTCATCGCGGCACGTTCCTGGGCGCCGAGCCCGCCCACCAGCCGGGCACCATGGCCCTGGTGCCGCAGGTGGCCGACGCGGTCGCGGTGCCGGTGATCGCCGCCGGCGGCATCGCCGACGGGCGCGGGGTGGCGGCGGCCCTGCTCTTGGGGGCGAGCGCCGCGCAGCTCGGCACCGCCTTCCTGCGCTGCCCCGAGGCGGCGGTGCACCCGGCGCATCGCGCGGCCCTGGCGGCGGCCGGCGACGACGCCACGCGGATCACCCGGCTCTTTACCGGCAAGCCCGCGCGGACGCTGCGCAACCGGCTGACCGAGGAGCTGCTCGAGGCCGAGGACGAGGCGCTGCCCTACCCCCTGCAGCTCTCGCTGACCGGGCCGCTGCGCCGCGATGCCGCCACCGCCGAGACGCTGCCTTTGTGGTCGGGGCAGGCGGCCGGGCTCACGCGCGAGATGCCGGCCGGCGAGCTGGTGCGGCGGCTCGGCGAGGAGGCCGCCACGGCGCTGCGCCGCCTCGCCGGTTGAACGATCCCGGAGCGCTTGCCGATCGCTTGGAGCCAAGGGCCGGACGGCTTCCGCGGCACGTGGCGGCGATGCCGGCCAAGGCGCTGCGCGCGGCTTTCATTCTCCGCTTTTGTCAGTCGGCGGCGCTGCACGCTCGCCGGATCTCCGGTGGGCCCGCCGTTCGCCGTCGCGCATGCGAGGGACGATGACGCGGTCGCGGCGCCGGGCTCTGCTGTGACGCTCGGGATGCTGGCGGTTCGCAACGGCGCGTTGCCCGGCAGTCGCCCGGCGGCCGCCGCAGCGTGAAGCGCATCGCCATCCACTCCAGCAGCCCGTGCCGCGGCCCGGCCACCGGACTGACAGAAACAAAGAAACCAGCCGCGCGCAGCGCCTCGCGGGCGCCGCCGCCGCATCCTGCTCCCCTGTAATGGCAATTATTCCTAGTTCATGCTATCCTCCCGCCCTCTTTTGCCGGTCAGGAGGTGCGTCGTGGAGCAGGCGGCACACGACGACGTAGTCGTCTAGCGGCCCCGGACCCTGAGGCTGGAGTGGCGGGGGCTGGGGCGGGAGTAGGCGGCGGGGCTGTTCGAGAGTGTCGAGTGGCGGTTCGATCCGCGCTGTCCGCTGGAGGTGCACTGGGCGCAGGAGATGCTGCATGCGCTGCACCGGCTGGACCGGATCGAGGTCCTCGGGATGCAGTGCCTCGACCGGGCGGTGGACGGGGCGCCCGACGACCGGCGCGAGGCGGCTGCTGGCGCGGGCGAGGTGCCACTATGTCGTTGCCAAGAGCGAGCTTGCGGCCTTGATGGAGCAGCGCGAGGCCTTGGAGGCGAGCCATTCCTGGCCCGGCTATCTGCGCCGCATGCGCAACGAGCGCCGCGCCGGGCGGGCGGAGGCCGAGGCGCGCATGGCGCAGCCCGGCTTCGCGCGGGCGAGCGATCCCGCCCCCAACAGCCCGGTCTTCGTCGATCCCGCGGGCTGCGACCGGGTGGCCCGCCTCGAGAGCCCCGCCGGCGGCTTTGCCGGCTGGCGCGGCAGCACGGCGGTCCCCGCCGGGCGGCAAACGCGAACCCGGGCCCAGGGGGCTGACGGAAGGAAGCTAACGGCGGGTTAAGGGCGGTGCGGCCGCGGCAAGCTCGAACCCGACAGACCAGCGGGGCCGGCGTCCAGCGCGGCATGGACGGGCAGCAAACTCGAACCCGAGCGCCGCCTTGAACTGACAAAAGGAGAAGAGAAAAGCCGCGCGCAGCGCCCGCGGAGCGGCTGGAGGGCGGTGCGGCCGCGGCAAGCTCGAACCCGAGCGCTGGTCCGAGGTGACGAAAGGCGCAGAGGAAAGCCGCACGCAGCGCCCGCGCAGCGGCCTTTCTCGGTGCCGTGGCGTCCGGCAGCCTCGCGCTGGGATGGCTAGCTTGGCGGTGGGCCGGCGCCTCGCATGCGTGCCGGCCACGGCCGATGGGGCATGGAACGCTCGGTCGGTCCGTGGATTGCTCGGGAGCAGGTGTTTTTTTGGAGGAGCCGATGAGAGATCGTGTCGTGATGATGGTCGCGGGTCTGGCGCTCGCCTGTGCGCTTCCGGCCGCGGGGGTCGCGCAGACCACCGGGCCGGCGCAGGCTGGTCCGGCCGTCTCTGCGGAGGCCGTCGCCTCCTGGAAGAGCCGCATCGATGCCATGGTGGCGGCGCTGGAGGGCGACGAGCCGGTCCCCTTCGAGCGGCTCGAGGCGCTCTACGACGAGGTCCGCGGCAGCTTCGAGGACAATGCCGCCACCCAGCGCGCCGAGGACCGCTACTACAACGCCCTTCGCTCCCTCGACCAGGCGGCCGAGGGGCTGCGCGAGGAGAGCCGCGCTTCGGCCATCGCCGCCCTCAGCCAGGCTGCCGTGCTTCTCGAGGAACTGCACGGCCAACTCGAGGGAGAGGCAGCCCGTTAACCTCGCGTTGCTGTCACCTGGTACTTTTCCCCGCAGGTTGCCGGCGCGGGCTGCATGCGCGCTGGCGAACCCGGGTTCGCTCCGGCTGACGACCCTCGTCCGCTGCCGCAAGCCGCCGTCCCTATGGTCCAGCCAGTGCGGGGGCGCCCTAGCGCCAGAACCGCGCGAGCCGCTTGAACGCCTTCCAGCGCGCGACGATCTCGGGCTCGAGCAGCTGGCGGCGTCCCGCGTGCCAGCCGATCACCACGCCGGCGCCCAGCGCCACCTGCTCGCGCTCCGCGGTGGCGGCACCGATCGCCTCGCGCGCCAGCCCCCGGGCGACCGCGAGATCGTTGAGATGGCCCAGCGCGTCCTGCAGGCCGGCGAGCTTCCCGGCGAACCGGCGCGGCTTCTTGCCGTCGAACAGGCCGCCCACGAACTCGACGCCGTAGCGCAGCTTCTTGATCCTGATCCTGAGCGCGTGCCGCTGGGCCTCGTCGAGCTCGGCAAAGCCCCGCCCGGCCTTGCGGACCTTGCGGTAGCGCCGCGCAAGCTCGTCTTCCGCCAGCTCCCGCAAGGGCAGATGCTGCGCCAGCCGCAGATCGACGTCCCCGCCGCTGCGCCATCCGCGGCCCTCGATCCACGCGGCGAACTCGAACATCAGGCCGGTATGGCGCTCGCCGGCGAGGGTGCGGCGCAGGCTCTCATAGGCTTGTGCACGGCGCGCCTCGACCGCGTCGCGCAGCCCGGCCAGCATCCCTCCGTCGTCCAGCGAGGAGGCAGCCGGCGCCAGGATCTCCGCCAGGAACACGTCGAGGTCGCGGACCGGCGCCAGCTCGCCCAGGAGCCATCCGAGCTCGTCGTCCCAGCGCTGGCGCACCTCCGGCGCCAGCACCCGCCGGAAGAGCCCGAGGGCCGAGCGCAGGCGGCGCACCGCGATGCGCATCTGGTGCACACCCTCCGGGTCGCGCCCGTCGCGCGCCGCGGGCTCGTTGCGCATCCAGTGGACCAGGCCCTGCCGCAGGATCGCCTCGAGCCCGCCCTCGACCTCGAGATCGCGGTCCAGCTCGAGCCGGCCGGGCTTCCACACCGCCGGCGGGGTGCCGGTCGCCAGGGCAAAGCCGCGCTGCGCCTTGGCCTCGCTCTCGAGCGCCAGCGGCAGATCGCGGCGCAGGGTGGCGGCGAGGCTGAACAGCGCGGCGGGCGGGCCCTCCTTGAGCTCCAGCTCGATCTCGCTGATCGGCCGGTGCGCCTCGCCGCTCTCGATCCGCCCCTCGTCGAGGGCGAGCTCAATCAGCGCCGGCTCGCCATCCCCGGCCGTCCACTCCACCAGCATCCGCTCGCGGCGGAAACGCGTGGCGAACAGCGGCACCAGCTCCTGCCCGTCGACCAGCCCGGCCAGCGCCCGCGCCGGCTCCGGCAGGAGATCGAGGTCGGGCCTTTCGGAGCTCAGCGGAACTTCCCATTCCGGCCGGTCGGCGGCAGCGCCGCTGGCCGCCGGCTCGCCCTTGAGGGTCTGCACGTGGCGGCGCCCGGTCTTGCGGACGCGCAGCGCGATGCCCCTGGCGGCGAGACGGTGGTCGGGGGTGTCGTAATAGATGCTGGAGAGACGCGAGGCGCGCGCCGCGGTCCGCAGATGACCCTTGAGCAGCTCGCCACCCTTGAGGCGCTTGATGGCCTCCGGCGTGGTACGCAGCTTGAGCTCGATCTCGCGCGGGGTATCGGTGGTCATGGGGATCCGCCGGGTGCTATGCTGGAAGGTCGGTACCGGTGGCAGACTGCGCCTGTCCCGGCCAGCGCCGGGGAGGACCATAGCTGATGCAGATCAATGTCACGCGTGACATTTGCGCCTCCACTCGCGGGAGCCGTCGCGAAGGCCGGCAGGGAGACAGGTGATGGCCCTCAAGAACATTCTCGTCCAGCTCGACGCCACCAAAGCGAGCCCGGCACGGCTCGCCTACGCCATGGCGCTGGCCCGGACGCACGACGCGCACCTGATAGCGCTGAGCCTGGTGGCCGAGCCCTACATTCCGGCGGCAGTCGGGGTCAGCGTCCCGCCCGAGGTGGTGCGGCAGCAGCGCGCCATGGCCGAGGCCGAGGCCGAGGAGCAGCTGGAGGGCGCCCGGAAGGCCGCCCGGCAGGCCGGCGTCCCGGTCGAGACGCGCCACGAGACGGTATCGGTCGACCGGCTGGCTGACAGCCTCGCCCGCCAGGCGCGGCACGTCGATCTGGCGATCGTCGGCCAGCCCGACCCCGACGCCGGCGGCGGCGAGACCTTCGTGGCCGAGGCCGCCTTCATGCAGTCGGGCCGGCCGGCGATCCTCGTCCCCTATGTCGGCACCGAGGCGCGCGCACCGCAGCGGGTGCTGTGCGCCTGGAACGGCACGCGCGAGGCGGCGCGGGCCATCAACGACGCCATGCCGCTGCTCGAGAAGGCGCTGAAGGTCACGGTGCTGGTGGTCGACCCGCAGCGGCACGAGGCGCAGCTCGGCGCCGCTCCCGGCGCCGACATCGCCACGCACCTCGCCCGGCACGGCCTGAAGGTCGAGGTCAAGCCCGTGCAGTCGGGCGGCATGGGCGTGGGCGACGTGCTGCTCTCGACCGCCAGCGACGAGAGCGCCGACCTCCTGGTGATGGGCGGCTACGGCCATTCCCGCCTGCGCGAGATGGTCCTCGGCGGCACCACCGCCCACCTCCTGCACCACATGACGGTTCCGGTGCTGATGGCGCACTAAAGCCCTTCCCCGACGGCCGGAACGAAGGGGCGCGGCTCCGGCGCAAAGACAGGACGAGAGCATCCCGACGCTCGCTGTGGCCGGGTCGGGGGCAAGCTGGCGAACGGCGCTGCAGGCGCGCGGCCCGACCGCACGAGACCCGTGAAGCAGCGGCTCGGACGCCAGCCGCGCTCGGCCCTCGTCCCCTTCTCCGCCTGGCCCTGGCGCCGACCAGACCGCGAAGCGAGGCCGCGGCGGAGCTTTCGTGCCGCACCGCCGCCGCGGCTCCCGGCACCCGGCCGGGCCAGGCTCGTCGCCGAGGCGGGGCTAGCGGACCAGACCGCGCGCGGCGATCGGGAAGCGGCCGACGATGCGGCCGTCGCGCGCCACCGCCACGCTGTCGAAGAGGTTGCTCACCACGCAGCAGTGATTGGGAATGACGGTCACCTGCTCGCCCACGGCCGGCTTCGCGGCGCAGGCCGAGAGGTCGACCTGGGCGTGCTCCTCGCTGAGCTTGGTGATGCGCGCCTCGGGGTACTCGACGATGTAGCCGTGGCCGTCGAGGCTGCCGATATCGGAGGTCAGGGTCTTGGAGCCGGCGTCGAGCACCGCCCGGTCGCTGCCGGGTCTGCTCACCACGGTGGTGCGGATGGTGAGCGCGCAGTCCTCGTAGCTGGCCGCGCCGGCCGCGACCTGCATCCGGTCATAGTAGATGTAGGTGCCGACGCGGTACTCGGTGACCACCGGGGCCTCGTGGGCCCGCCACATGTCGGGCGTGCCGCCGCCCGAAACCGCCGGCGTCTCGATTCCGCGGCCGGCCAGCAGCTCCTTGGCCGCACTCATCACTTCCTGCACCTGAGCCGTGCCGCGGGGTGCCGGGTAGGTCAGGAAGCCGGCGAAGCGCAGGCTCTTCTTGGCCGCCACGTGGACGGCGAGCTCGGCTGCCTCCTCGGCCGTGCCGACGCCGCAGCGGCGCATGCCGCTGTCGACCTCGACCATCACCGCCAGCCGCTCGCCCTCGGCGGCGAAGGCCTCGGCGAGGCCGTCCGCCACCACGGTCGAGTCGCAGGCGACGGTCAGCTTGACGCGGCGGGCCAGCGCGCGGGCGCGGTCGAGCTTGGCATGGCCGAGGAGATTGTAGGGGATGAGGATGTCCTCGATGCCGGCATCGGCCATGACCTCGGCCTCGCCCAGCTTCTGGCAGGCGATGCCGACCGCCCCCAGCGCCACCTGGCGGTGGGCCAGCTCGGGCACCTTGTGGGTCTTGATGTGCGGCCGGTTCCTGATCCCGTGGCGGTCGCAATAATCCTGCCAGCGCTTCAGGTTGCGCTCGACCCGTGCGATGTCGACCACCACCGTCGGCGTGTCCAGATCCTCAACGCGCATGCTCGCCCTCCCTTTGCTCCGCGATGCGCGGCGCACTATGGGCGAGCGCCGGTGGCCCGGCAATGGCACCCGCCGCCTGCCCGTCCCCCGGAAAACGGCAGGGGCCGCCCGCGCGCCGCCCCGCTGAGGGAACGGGCACGGGCGGCCCCTGTCTCGCCTGCCCATGACTTCGGACGGGCTCCTCGAGAGCTGCGGCTCAGCTGTCGACCCGCTCATGTCTCAGGAAGGCCGGCACGTCCCGGGCCTCCTCGAGCTCGGGCTGCCGCACGATCCGATCCGCCTCGGCGGTCTCGGTCCGGGGCTGCACGGCGTGGGCCTCGCCCGGCATGCCGTGATTGCCGAACGCGAAGTCCTTCATGCGCCCGAAAATGTTGAGGCTGCTGCGGTCGGCGGGCTGGGCGCGATGCGCCGCGCCCGGCTCGGCGGCCCGCGGCGGAACGAAGCTCGGCACCGCTGCCTCGGGACGCTGCTCGACGCCCGCGCCCGAGGCACGCAGGTTGAGGGTGGGGCTCGGCTCGCCCGGGCGGCGGACGGGTGCAGCCGGCCGCGCGACGCTGGGAAACGGCGCCGGCTGGGCCTTTTGCATCTGCACCGGGAAGCGGAAGCCGCCCGCCGGGGCGGCCGGCGCCGCCTCCTGCTGGCCCGCCTGCTGCGCGCCGGCAGCCTGCGCGGCCTCGGCCTGGGCCTTGCGGGCGCTCTCCGAATCGATCCCGGTGGCCACCACCGAGACGCGCATCCGGCCGTCCATCGAGCCGTCGAAGGTCGAGCCGAAGATGATGTTGGCGTCGGGGTCGACCTCCTCGCGGATACGGTTGGCGGCCGCGTCCACCTCGAAGAGCGCCATGTCCATGCCGCCGGTGATGTTGATGAGGACGGCGTGCGCGCCCTTCATCGACACCTCGTCGAGCAGCGGGTTGGAGATCGCGGCCTCGGCCGCGTCCAGCGCCCGGCGCTCGCCCTCGGCCTCGCCGGTGCCCATCATCGCCTTGCCCATCTCGCTCATCACGGTGCGGATGTCGGCGAAGTCGAGATTGATCAGGCCCGGCATGATCATGAGGTCGGTGACCCCGCGCACGCCCATGTGCAGCACCTCGTCGGCCATCTTGAAGGCGTCGGCGAAGGTGGTGCGCTCGTTGGCCAGCCGGAACAGGTTCTGGTTGGGAATGACGATCAGCGTGTCGACATGCTGCTGCAGCTCGGCCAGGCCCTGCTCGGCCAGGCGCATGCGGTGCGCGCCCTCGAAGTGGAAGGGCTTGGTGACCACGCCGACGGTGAGGATGCCCTGCTCGCGGACCGCCCGGGCGATCGCCGGCGCCGCACCGGTGCCGGTGCCGCCGCCCATGCCGGCGGTGATGAACACCATGTGGCTGCCCTGGAGATTGTCCAGGATCTCGTCGATCGCCTCCTCGGCGGCGGCGCGGCCGACCTCGGGGCGGGCGCCGGCGCCAAGCCCGTGGGTGATCGACACGCCGAGCTGGACCCGACGCTCGGTCAGGCACGCGGAAATCGCCTGGGCGTCAGTATTGCAGACGACGAAGTCGACCCCCTCGAGATGCGAGGTGATCATGTTGTTGACGGCATTGCCGCCAGCCCCGCCGACGCCGACCACCGAAATCCTCGGCTTCAGCTCGTGCGTCATGGGCATCGTGAGATTGATGGTCATCCCCTTCTCCTCCACAAGCGACGGGGCGCATTTCCGCCCTTTCGACCGGCCGCCGGGCAAGGCACGACCGGTTGGTTTTCGCTATTCTTTGCGAACCTCAGAAGTTCTCGCGCAACCACTCTTTCAGGCGGGCAAGTCCTGAACGCAGTGTACGCTTTTCTTCACCGTCACTCCAGCCAAGACCGCTGTCGCCGCCGCTCGCCATCGCCAGGGCGCCAGCGGCGACCGCCCAGCTCGGGTCGTCTTCGGCACCGGGCACCTCCTGGAGGCCGCGCGGCCGCGCGACGCGCACCTTGAGGCTGAACATCTCCTCTGCCAGCTCGCCCATCCCCTCGAGCTGCGCCGCGCCGCCGGTCAGGACGATGCTGCGCGGCGGCCGCGCCCGCAGCACGTCGCTGCCGTTGCGCAGCCGCTCGATCAGCTCGGAGAAGATCTCCTCGACCCGCGAGCGGATAATGAAGGTCAGCCGGGTGCGCGAGACCTCACCGCTGGGCTCGTCGTCGGCATCGTCGATCAGCGGCACCTCGAGGCGGATATTGTCGTCGCAGGTCCGCCACAAGACCCCGCCATAGAGCGTCTTGAGCCGTTCGGCCTCGCGCAGCGAGGACGACAGACCGTAGGCGACGTCGGCGGTGATCTTCTCGCCACCCTTGAGGACCTGCTCGACGAAGGCGAGGTTGCCGCCGGTGAAGTGCGCGACCTGGGTCGCACCCGCCCCCATGTCGACGAGCAGGCAGCCCTGCTCGAGCTCGTCCTCCGTGAGGCAGCCATGGCCGGCCGCATAGGGTGCCGCGACCAGCCCCAGAACATCGAGGTGGGCGCGCTCGAGGCAGCTCGTGATGGTGCGCAGGGGCTGCGCGTCGGCCGCTACCACATGGACCAGCAGATCGAGCAGCTGGCCCTTGACGCCGCGCGGGTCGCGGAGCGGCCGCCCGCCATCCACCGACATCTCGACCGGCACCACATGCAGCACCGCCGCCCCGGTGCCCAGCACCTCGGCGCGGGCCCGGCCGAGCGCCGTCTCGATGTCCTCGTCGGTGATGCTGCGGCCATTGAGCGGCCGCTCGACCCGCATCAGATGCGAGCGCGGCCGACCGGCGCCGACCGCCGCCAACACCGCGGTGACCTGCTCGCCGGCCTGCTGCTCGGCCTCGTGGAGCACCGCGCGGATCGACGATTCGGCGGCCTCGACGTCGATGATCTCGCCGCGCTCGAGGCCGTCGGCGAGCTGGTAGCCGCGGCCCAGCACCTGGCAGCCGCGCCCCGGCCGCGGTCGTGCGATCAGGCAGCAGATCTTGCTGGTGCCGATGTCGAGAACGGCAAACGGCCCGCCGCGCCCGCCGGCACGGACGCCACCCATGCCGCGCGGCGGCTTCAAGGCGACGCTCATGCGCGTCCTCCGCCGCCCGCGAGCACCGGCTGCGGCGCCTTGCGCAGCACCAGCCAGTCGGGGGTGCGCAGGTCGACGGCCTCGATGGTGCGGGCGAGCAGCGCCTTCTCGCGCTCGACCTCGGCCAGCCGCTGCCACGCCTGCGACACGCCCTCGGCGGGCAGACGGACCTCGATGCGGCCATCCAGCCAGACGTTCCAGCGCCGGCCGCCGACGCGGGTCGCGGCGGTCACCCGCTCGGCCAGGGCCGGCTCGACAGCGAGCATGGCGAACAGCGCCCGGGCGTTCTGCGGCGCGTCCTCGCCGGTCAGCAGCGGCAGCTGGACGAAGGGGCGCAGGTCCTGCACCTGGATGACCGAGCCCTTGCCGTCGACGAGGCTCAGCCCGTCGTCCTTGCGCCACAGGGCAAGCGGGCTGTGCTCCTCGAGACGGGCCAGGATGGCGTCGGGGAACTGACGGCGGACGGTCACGGTGCGAACCCACGGGAGCCGCTGAAGGCGCTCACGAACCTCTTCGAGATCAACCGCCAGTATAGGCCGTCCCATGACGTCTTCAAGAGCGCCGACGAGAGCCGCCTCCGAGGTCATGCGCCGGCCCTCGGCGTAGACATTGTTCACCACCAGGCCGCAGAGCGCTGCCAGGCGGCTGCCGGCGAGATCGGCCAGGGCACCGGCCTTCTCGACCGCCCCGCGCTCGATCGCGGCATGGCCGCCGACGCCGGTCGCGGCCAGCAGGCCCGCGGCCAGCAGGCCGCGCCGCAGCCAGCGCCGCCAGCGCGACGGCGGCGGCCGCCGCGGCACGTTGCGCGCCCGATGGGCGGCCAGCGTCACCTGTCGCATCGAGCCTCCTCGACCAGATGCACGACCAGATCGGCGAAGGACATGCCGCAATGGGCGGCCTGCTCGGGAACCAGGGACAAGGGCGTCATCCCCGGCTGGGTATTAACCTCGAGCAGGTAGAGACCTTGCTCCTCCTCGGCCAAGGTATCGTAGCGGAAATCGGCGCGGCTGACACCCCTGCAACCGAGGGTACGGTGGGCGATGAGCGCCATCTCCATGACCTTCTCGCGGATCTCCTCGGGCACCGGGGCGGGGATCAGGTGATCGGCGACGCCGCCGGTGTACTTCGCGCGGTAGTCGTAGAATCCCTCGCGCGGCACGATCTCGGTGACCGCCAGCGGCCGGTCGTCGAGCACCGCGCAGGTGAGCTCGCGGCCGGGAATATAGCGTTCCACGAGGACCCGCTGCTCGAGGTCCACGTCGTTGCGCTCGAAGAGCGGCGCCAGATCGCCGTCCGTGAGGATGAAGACGCCGAGGCTCGAGCCCTCGGCGGCCGGCTTGACCACGAAGGGCGGCGCCATGGGCGCTCCGCCGCGCAGCTCGCCCAGCGTCATGTCGACACCCACGGGGCAGGCCAGGCCGGCCTGGGCGAAGACCCGCTTGGCCATCGGCTTGTCCATCGCCAGGGCCGAGGCCAGCACGCCCGAGTGGGTGTAGGGGATGCCCATCAGGTCGAGCAGGCCCTGCACCCTTCCGTCCTCGCCGAACCGCCCGTGGAGCGCGTTGAAGCAGCAGTCGGGGCGCAGCTCTGCCAGCACCGCCGGCAGGTCGGGCCCGACGTCGATCCGGGTCACGCGGTAGCCGCGCTCCTCGAGCGCCCCGGCACAGGCATCGCCGCTCACCAGCGACACCTCGCGCTCCGCCGAGCGGCCGCCCATCAAGACCGCCACATGCCTGCTCATGCCGCCTCTCCACCGCCGGTTCCGACCCGCACGACCTCCCACTGGAGCTCGACGCCGCCATGCGCCAGCACCCGCCGCCGCACCGTCTCGCCCAGCTCCTCGATCTCCGCCGCGGCAGCCTCGCCGGTATTGATCAGGAAGTTGCAGTGCTTCTCCGAGACCATCGCCCGGCCGAGCCTGAGGCCGCGGCAGCCAGCCGCGTCGATGAGCTGCCAGGCCTTCATGCCGGGCGGATTCCTGAAGGTGCTGCCGCCGGTCGCCACCCGCAGCGGCTGGGCCGCCTCCCGCTCGGCACGGATCGCTTCCATGCGGGCCAGCACCGCCCCCGCATCGCCAGGCGCCAGGCGGAAGGCGGCGCGCACGACCAGGGCCTCCTCGGGCAGGGCGCTGTGCCGGTAGGAGAAGGCCAGCTCCTCGGGCCCGACCCGATGGAGCGTGCCGCTGCGGTCGAGGAACTCGGCCCAGAGCAGCCGCTCGGCGGTCTCGCCGCCGAAGGCCCCGGCGTTCATCCGCACCGCCCCGCCAATCGTCCCGGGCACGCCGATCATGAACTCGAGGCCCGAGAGCCCGGCCCGCTGCGCCACCTGCGCGGCGCGCTGGTCGAGGGCCCCTGCCCCGGCGATCAGCAAATCGCCCTCGACCTCGACCCGCGCGAGCGGCCCGCCGAAGCGCACCACCACGCCGGGAAAGCCGCCGTCGCGCAGCAGCAGGTTCGAGGCCACGCCCACCGGCAGCACCGGCACCGACGGGTCGAGCTCGGCCAGAAAGCCTGCGAGATCGGCGATGTCGGCCGGGTTGAAGAGAGCGCGCGCCGGGCCGCCGACGCGCAGCCAGGTGAGCGGCGCCATCAGGACGTCGCGGCGCAGCATGCCCTGCACCGGCGGAAGATCCAGGGGCAGGCTCACGCGGCGCTCCCGCGCGCCGCGACGGCGGCCTCGAGCTCGGCCGGCAGGGCGTTGGCCCACTGGCTGATGCTGCCGGCGCCGAGGCAGACGACATAGTCGCCCTCGCCCACGATCCCGGCCAGCACCGGCGCCAGCTCGTCCGGGCCCGCGATGGTGCGCACGTCGCGCTGCCCGTGCGCCCGGAGGCCGGCCGCCAGCGCCTCGCCGTCCATGCCCGCGATGGGCGCCTCGCCGGCCGGATAGACCGGCGCCACCAGCACGGTGTCGGCATCCCCGAAGCAGGTGCAAAAGCCCTCGAAGAGATCCTGCAGGCGCGAGAAGCGGTGCGGCTGGACCACCGCCACCACGCGGCCGCTCGCGGCACTGCGCGCGGTGCGCAGCACCACGCGGATCTCCTCGGGATGGTGCGCGTAGTCGTCGATCACCGCGACGCCGCCCACAAGGCCGGTGCGGGTGAAGCGCCGCTTGACGCCCTGCAGCCCGGCGAGGGCGCTGCGGATCACCGCGTGGGGGATCTCCAGCTCGTGGCCGATGGCGATGGCCGCCAGGGCGTTGGAGACATTGTGGCTGCCGAGCAAAGCGAGGCGCACGTCGCGCAGCACCTCCTCGCTGCCGTCGCGGGCGCGCAGCACCACGTCGAACTGCTCGACGCCCTCGACGATGCGGTGCCCGAGCGCCCGCACATCGGCCTGCGGGCTGAAGCCGTAGGTCACCACCCGGCGGTCGGTGATCCTGGAGAACAGCGCCTGGACCTCGGGATGATCGATGCACAAGACGCCGAACCCGTAGAACGGCAGGCGCTCGATGAAGCGGAAATAGGCCTCGCGGACGGAATCGAAGCTGCCCCAGAAGTCGAGATGCTCGGGGTCCATGTTGGTGACCACGCCGATGGTCGCCGGCAGCCTGAGGAAGCTGCCGTCGCTCTCGTCGGACTCGACCACCATCCACTCGCTCTTGCCGAGCCGGGCGTTGGTGCCATAGGCGTTGATGATGCCGCCATTGACCACGGTCGGATCGAGCCCGGCAGCGTCGAACAGGGCCGCCACGATGGCCGTGGTGGTGGTCTTGCCGTGGGTGCCGGCGACCGCCACCGAGCGCTTGAGGCGCATCAGCTCGCCCAGCATGTCGGCGCGGCGGACCACCGGCAGGCGGCGGGCGCGGGCCGCCACCAGCTCGGGATTGTCGGCCTGCACGGCGGTCGAGAACACCACCACGTGGGCTTCGCCGAGATTGGCCTCGTGATGGCCGATCGCGACCGCGATGCCGCGCCCGCGCAGCCGCTGGACATTGGCGCTCTCGGCCACGTCCGAGCCCTGCACCCGGTAGCCCAGGTTGGCCAGCAGCTCGGCGATGCCGCTCATGCCGATGCCGCCGATGCCGATGAAGTGGATGGGCCCCGTCTGGAGCGGCGTCATGCTCATCTGCGCTTATCCGGCCGTGCAATCTCGATCAGGGTGTCGGCGATCCGCTCGGCAGCGTCCGGCCGGGCGAGACGGCGCGCCGCGGCCGCCATGGAACGGAGCCGTCCGGGCGCGTCCACGAGCTCGGCCAGCGCCGCGGTCAGGCGTTCCGGCACCGCCTCGGGCTGCGGCACCAGCAACGCCGCGCCTTCTTCGGCCAGCGCGCGGGCATTGGCCGTCTGGTGGTCGTCGGCGGCGTGCTGGTAGGGCACCAGCAGCGAGGGGCGACCGAGCATGAGCAGCTCCGCGATGGTCGATGCTCCCGAGCGAGAGACGACCAGATCGGCTGCTGCCATGCGTGCCGGAACGTCCTCGAAGAAGCTGGCGAGTTCCACCTTCTGCCCCATTCCGGCATAGAGGTCACGCACCCGATCGAGATCCTCCGGGCGGCACTGCTGGGCCACGACCAGCCTCGCGCGCAACGCCTCGGGCAGGCCCTGGAGCGCCGCCGGCAGGACGTCGCTGAAGACCTTGGCCCCCTGGCTGCCGCCCAGCACGAGAAGGCGCAGCGCGTCGCCCTCGCCGGCCTGCCTGGCCGGCGCCTCGACCTCGAAGCCGGGGCGCACCGGGTTGCCGGTCAGGAGGGCCAGACCGCGCAGGGCCGGCGGCACCGCGGAGGTAGGCTCGAAGCTCAGCGCCACCCGGTGGGCCATGCGGCCGAGCGCACGGTTGGCACGGCCGAACACGGCGTTCTGCTCGTGGAGGAGCAGCGGCGTGCGGGTCATGGCGGCGGCGAGCGCCGCCGGGACGCAGGCATAGCCGCCGAATGCGGCCGCCGCGCGCGGGCGCAGCTCGCGGAACGCGGCGAGGCTCTGGAGGGTGCCGCGGCCGAGCTTGACGCCGGCGGCGAGCTTGGCCTTGAAGCCGCCTGCGGGGCTCGCCGCATCCACCAGGCGATGCTCGGTCCCCAGCCCCACATAGCGGGCGCCGCGGGCGTCGGTCAGCACGGTCACGGCCCAGCCGCGCGCCTCCAGCGCTGCCGCCACGGCAAGGGCCGGGAACATGTGGCCGCCGGTGCCGCCGGCCGCGAGGACGATGTGCCCGGCCACCTAGCTCTCCAGCCTGGCGTTGCGCCGGGTCAGCGCCAGCAGCATGCCCATGCCGAGCGCCAGCGCCAGCATCGAGGAGCCGCCATAGCTGATGAAGGGCAGCGTCATGCCCTTGGTCGGCATGAGGTTGAGGTTCACCGCCATGTTGATCAGCGCCTGCAGGCCGAACTGGCACACCAGCCCGGTGGCCGCGAGCTGGACGAACCGGTCGCCGGCCTCGTGAACCCGCCAGATGCCGCGCAGCAGCAGCGAGAGGAACAGCGCCACGATGATCAGGCAGAAGAAGATGCCGAACTCCTCGGCGGCGGCGGCGAAGACGAAGTCGGTGTGGGCGTCGGGCAGCAGGAACTTCTCCACGCCCTCGCCCGGTCCCCGGCCGAACAGGCCGCCCGAGGCCACGGCCCGCAGCGCCTTCTCCACCTGGTAGCCGACCGTCTCGGGGTCCAGGAACATGTCGACGCGGCTCTGGACGTGCGGGAAGGCCTCGTAGGCCAGAAACGCGCCGCCCGCCGCGAGCACCGCCGCCACCACCACCACGATCCACGGCAGGCCCGCGACGAAGAGCTGGATCATGTAGACCAGGCCCACGATGGCCACCATGCCGAGATCGGGCTGCATCAGCAGGAGGCCGATCACGGCGCCGGCCACGAGGAGGGACTCGGGCATGCCCCACAGGCCCTGGCGGCGCGAGAGCAGCCAGGCGGTGACCACCGCCAGCGCCGGCTTGACGAACTCGCTGGGCTGGAGCGGCGTGCCGGCCACCGAGATCCAGCGCCGCGCGCCCTTGATCTCCGCGCCGAAGAACGGGGCCAGCACCAGCATGAAGCCGAACAGCGCCATCATCAGCAGGCCCAGGCGCAGCACGCCGCGCGGCGCCAGCACCGAGGCGCCGAACATCAAGGCGGCGGCGGGGAGCAGAAAGATGACGTGCTTGGTGATGAAGAAGCTGCCGTCGAGGCCGAGGGTGGCAGCCACCGGCGGGCTCGCCGCGAAGACGATGATCACGCCCAGCACCGCCAGCATGCCCAGCCCGGTGAGCATCGTGCGGTCGACGGTCCACCACCAGTCGCCGAGGATCGAGCGGTCGGTTCGCGAGAACATGGCTCAGCGCTCTCCCGTCATGCGCGCCGCGACCAGCGCGCGGAAGGCATCGCCGCGCGCCTCGAAGCTGGTGAACTGATCGAAGGAGGCGCAGGCCGGGGCCAGCAGCACGACCGGCTCGGCGAGGCCCGAGGCCTGGGCGTCGGCATGGGCCATGGCCACCGCCTCCTCGAGCGTGCCGACCTCGACGAGGGGCACCCTGCCCCCAAGTGCCGCCGCCATCGCCGGTGCGGCCACCCCGATCAGGTAGGCCCGGCGCACCGCGCCCAGATGCGGCAGGAGCGTCGCGAAGCCGCCCTCCTTGGCGACGCCGCCGGCGATCCAGAAGATGTCGCTGAAGCTGGCGAGGCTCTTGGTGGCCGATTCCGGGTTGGTGGCCTTGCTGTCGTTGACGAACAGCACCGGGCCGATCCGTCCGACCTCCTCGGTGCGGTGCGGCAGGCCGGCGAAGCTCTCGAGGCCCCGCACCGCCTCTTCCGGTGCCAGCTTGAAGGCGCGCAGCATGGCGTAGGCCGCGGCGACGTTTTGCTGGTTGTGGCGGCCGCGCAGGGTGGCGAGGCCGCGCAGGTCGGCTACCGCCACCGGCGGACCGTCCAGCCCGTCGAGAAGAATGCCCTCCTCGACCCCCACGCCGGCCCGCACCGGCCCCAGCGAGCTCACCCGCAGCACCCGCCGGCCGGCCGCCGCCAGCTCGTCGGCCAGGGCGCGCGAGGGCGCGTCGTCGATGGCCACCACCGCCGTGTCGCCCGGCTGCTGGTTGCGGAAGATGCGCCGCTTGGCGGCAGCATAGCCTTCCATGCCGCCATGCCGGTCGAGATGGTCGGGCGTCAGGTTGAGCCACGCGGCGACGCGGCAGCGCAGCGTCTCGCACAGGTCGAGCTGGTAGGAGGAGAGCTCGAGCACCAGCGCCTCGTCGGCCGGGCCCGGCGCCAGATCGAAGACGGCGCGCCCTATATTGCCGCCCATCTGCGCGGGCCGTCCGGCAGCGTGCAGCAGATGGTGCACGAGCGCGGTTGTGGTCGACTTGCCGTTGGTGCCGGTGATGGCGAGGATCGGGCGCGGCCCGGCGAGGCTCGTGGCGAAGAGCTCGATGTCGCCGGTAACCGGCACCCCGGCGGCGCGCGCCGCCACGATCACCGCGTGCGGCGCCGGATGGGTGAGCGGCACGCCGGGGCTCACCACCAGCAGGGCGAGACCCGGGATGTCCTCTCGCGTGCCGGCCGCGAAGCCTGCGGCCGCCTGCGGGCGGTCGTCGAAAGCCAGCACCTCGGCTCCGGCCCGCGCCAGCGCACGGCCGGCGGCGATGCCGCTCCGGGCGAGCCCCAGCACGCCCACCCGGCGCCCTGCCAGCCGCTCCAGCCCGAGCCCCGCCATCGCCGTCACCGCAGCTTCAGGGTGGAAAGGCCGATCAGCGCCAGGACCAGCGCGATGATCCAAAAGCGGATCACGATGGTCGGCTCCTTCCAGCCCTTCTTCTCGAAATGGTGGTGCAACGGCGCCATGCGGAACACGCGCTTGCCGGTGAGCTTGAAGGAAGCGACCTGGACGATCACCGAGACGGCCTCGAGGACGAAGAGGCCGCCGATCACCGCCAGCACCAGCTCGTGCTTGACCACCACGGCCACGGCGCCCAGCGCCCCGCCGGTCGCGAGCGAGCCGGTATCGCCCATGAAGACCATGGCGGGCGGCGCGTTGAACCAGAGAAAGCCCAGGGAAGCGCCCACCATCGCGCCGCAGAAGACGGCGAGCTCGCCGGCGCCTGCCACGTAGGGAATGCCCAGATAGCCGGAGAAGATGACGTTGCCCACCAGCCAGGCGATCAGCCCGAAGCAGCCGGCGGCGATCATCACCGGCACGATCGCCAGCCCGTCCAGCCCGTCGGTGAGGTTCACGGCGTTGGAGGCGCCGACCATCACGAGACAGGCGAAGACCGGGAACAGCAGGCCCAGCGGGACCATCAGGTCCTTGAAGACGGGCACCATCAGCGCGGTGGCGGTGGGGCCGCCGTTGAGCTGCACCACGGCGATCGCCGCGAGCAGGGCGATGCCGGTCTGGCCCAGGAGCTTGAGCCGGCCGGGCAGGCCGCCGCTCGAGCGCCTGGTGACCTTGAGATAGTCGTCGAGGAAGCCGATCCCGCCATAGCCCAGCGTCACCAGCAGGATCACCCAGACATAGCCGTTGGTCAGATCCGACCAGAGCAGCGTCGAGGTGGCCAGCGCCAGGAGGATCAGCACGCCGCCCATGGTGGGCGTGCCCTGCTTGGTGAGCAGGTGCGATTCCGGCCCGTCGGAGCGGATCGGCTGGCCGAACTTCTGCTTGACCCGGAGCCAGCGGATCAGCGGCGGGCCGATCATGAAGCTCAAGAACAGCGCCGTCATCACCGCGCCGCCGGTGCGGAAGGTCAGGTAGCGAAAGAGGTTGAAGAGGCCGACATGTTCGGAGAGGGGGAAGAGCAGATGATAGAGCATGTTCCTACCGTTCCCCGCCGGCATGCGCCGGGCCCGGGCCGGGGAGTGCCTGATCGTCGGGCGGGGCGGTGAGCGCATCGACGATGCGCGCCATCCGGCTGCCGAGCGAGCCCTTCACGAGCAGCACGTCTCCCGGTCGCAGGGCCTGCCTCAGGCAAGGGACGAGGGTGGACGAGTCCTGGGTGTGGTCGCCACGCCGGCTCCCCGGCAAGGCCCGGTGCAGATAGTCCATCATGGGCCCACAGGTGAAGACGCGATCGACACCGGCGAGCGCGATGGCATCCGCCAGTCCCGCGTGCAGCGCGGCCGAATGCTCGCCCAGCTCCAGCATGTCGCCCAGGGCGGCGAGCCGGCGGCCCGGCGCCCGGCCGAGCAGGTCGAGGGCGGCCCGCATCGAGACCGGGTTGGCGTTGTAGGATTCGTCGAGCAGGAGGGCGGTGCCCTTCTCGAGCCGGACGATGTGGCGCGCGCCGCGGCCCGGCGGCGGCCGCAGGCTTGCCAGCGAAGCCGCGGCGCACCGGACGTCGCCCCCTGCCTCGTGGACCGCCGCCAGCACCGCCAGCGCATTCGTGACCCAGTGGGCGCCGCCGATACCCACCCGAAAGCTCATGGGTCCGAGGGGCGTCTGCGCGCGCACCCGGCTGTCCTTCGCGCCGATCCGGGCGTCGAGCAGCCGCCACTGGCTGGCCTCGTGGCGGCCGAAGGCGGTGATCCTGCCGCCATGGCGCGCAGCGTGGCCGGCGAGGCGCTCGAAATGCGCGCTGTCCCGGGGCAGCACGGCGGCACCGCCGGGCTCCAGCCCCTCGAAGATCTCGCCCTTGGCGTCGGCGATCGCCTCCTCGCTGCCGAAATATTCGAGATGTGCGGGGGCGATCCAGGTCACCAGGGCCACGTGCGGGCGGACCATGGCGGTGAGCGCGCTGAGCTCGCCCGCATGGTTCATGCCCATCTCGAAGACCCCGAAGGCGGCCTCCTGCGGCAGTCGCGCGAGGCTCAGCGGCACGCCCCAGTGATTGTTGTAGCTGGCGGCGCTGGCATGAGCCGCGGCCTGCTCCGAGAGGACATGGCGCAGCGCCTCCTTGGTGCCGGTCTTGCCGACGCTGCCGGTGACGCCGAGGATCCGTGCCGTGGAGCGCTGGCGCCCTGCCCGCCCCAGCGCCTCGAGGCCGGCCAGCGTGTCCTCGACCACGAGGAGCCGCTCGACCGGCCAGCCCGGCTCGACCCGCGAGACCATCGCCACCGCATTTGCCGCCAGGGCCTGGCCGACGAAGGCATGGCCGTCGCGGTTCTCGCCCCTGAGCGCCACGAACAGGGCCGAGCCGCCCAGGCTGCGGGTGTCGATCGAGACGGAGTCGACCGCCCAGTCGCCGGCGACCCGGCCGCCGGTGGCGGCGGCGGCGGCGGCAGCGGTCCACAGGCGGCTCAAGGGGCGCTCCCCAGGCCGGCTGCCAGCCGCTGCACGACCTCGCGGTCGTCGAAGGGATGGGTGACGCCGGCCACCGTCTGGCCGCTCTCGTGGCCCTTGCCGGCCACCAGCAGGAGATCACCCGGGGCCAGTCCGGCAAGGCCGGCGCGGATCGCCTCGGCGCGGTCGCCGATCTCCGTTGCTCCCGGGCAGGCTGCCATGATGGCGGCGCGGATCGCCGCCGGATCCTCGCTGCGCGGATTGTCGTCGGTGACGATCACCCGGTCGGCCAGCCGCGCGGCGATCGCGCCCATGATCGGCCGCTTGCCGGCGTCGCGGTCGCCGCCGCAGCCGAAGATCACCACGATCTTCCCCCGGCTGTGCGCCCGCAGCGCCCTGAGCGCCTGCTCCAGCGCGTCGGGCGTGTGGGCGTAGTCGACGAAGGCTGCCGCACCGCTTGCCAGCCGGACGGCCAGCTCCATCCGGCCGCGCGCCCCCGCCACCGCGCCCAGATGCGGCAGCAGCGCTTGGGGTGCGGCACCGCCAGCGATCACGAGGCCGGCTGCGGCCAGCAGGTTATGGGCCTGGAAGGAGCCCACGAGGGCGCTCTCGACCGTGGCGCGGTGCCCCAGCAGCTCCAGCTCGAGGCGCTGGCCCAGGGGGCTCATCTCCTGGCCCAGAAGGCGCAGCGACCGCGCGTTGCGGCCATAGTCGAGGACGGTGACGCCGCGTGTGCGGGCGAGATCCGCCAGACCGGCATATTCCGGCACGTCGGCGTTGAGGACCGCGGTGGCGCCGGCGGGCAGCAGCTCGCCGAACAGGCGTGTCTTGGCGGCAAGATAGGCCTCGAAGCTGCCGTGATAGTCGAAATGGTCGCGGGTGATGTTGCTGAAGGCGGCGGCGCCAAGGCGCACGCCGTCGACGCGGTGCTGGTCGAGGGCATGGCTCGAGGCCTCGATGACCGCGTGATCGACGCCTGCCTCGGCGAGCTCGCGGAGGATCGCGTGCAGGCTCGCCGGGTCCGGCGTGGTGAGCGGCAGCGGCCGCTCGCCAGCGGGCGAGATCACGCCGAGCGTGCCGACGCTGCCGGCCGGCTGGCCGAGCCGCTCCCAGAGCTGGCGGGCAAAGCCGGCGATGGAGGTCTTGCCGTTGGTGCCGGTGACGGCGGCCACGAAAGCCGGCTGGCGCTCGTGGAAGCGGGCGGCGGCCAGGGCGAAGGCGCGCCGCGGCTGCTCGCTGGCGAGCACCGGCACGCCCAGGTCCCGCCCGGCCAGCGAGCGATCGCCCAGCACCGCCACCGCGCCGCGCGCCAGCGCGTCGTCGACGAAGCGGCGCCCGTCGGTGCGGCTCCCGGCCAGGGCGGCGAACAGGAAGCCCGGGCGCACCTCGCGCGAATCGGCCGTGAGACCCGTTACCTCGACATCGCCGGCACCGCTCAGCCGGCTCTCCTCACCGCCCAGCGCCGTTAGCCGCAACCGCCTTCTCCCGCTGCTTGTCCCCGGCCGACGGCAGCACCCGCGCGCGCCGCGCCTCCATGATCTCGCCGGCCTCGCGGGTCGACGGCTGCACCCCCAGCAGCGGCCCGGCCCGGCTGATGATCGAGGAGACCACCGGGGCCGCGGTCCAGCCGCCATAGCGGAACCCGTAGGTGCCCTTGTCGCCCCGCGGCTCGTCCAGCATCACGAGCACGGCATAGCGCGGGTCCTCGATGGGGAACACGCCGGCAAAGGAGGCGATGATCGCGTTCTTGCGGTAGCCGCCGCGCTCGTAGTCGACCTTGTCGGCGCTGCCCGTCTTGCCGCCCACCAGATAGCCGTCGACCCCGGCGCGGCTGCCGGTGCCCTCCGCGACGGTGAGCCACATCATCCAGCGCACGTCGTCCACCACCTCCGGGCGCACCACCGGCGTGCGGGGCACGGCGGCCGGATCGTCCACCCGCAGCAAGGTCGGCCGCACCCGCGCGCCGTCATTGCTGAGCGTCGCCATGGCCTCCACGAACTGCAGCGGCGTCACGGCGATGCCGTGGCCGAAGGAGACGGTGGCGGTGGTGACCTCCGGCCAACGGGAGGGCACCTGCGGGCTCGCCAGCTCGGGCACCTCGAGACTGCCGCGCTCGAGCAGGCCGAGCCGCCCGAGGAAGTCCTTCATGGCCTCGCCGCCGCCCGCGTCGAACACCATCTTGGCGGTGCCGATATTGGACGAGTACATGAAGATCTCGGGCACGCTCAGCCAGCGCTTCTTGGCGTGGTCGTCGCGGATCGTGTGGCGGCCGATACGCAGAGGCCGGGTCGCGTCGAAGCGGTCGCTGATCTTGATCCGGCCGCTGTCGAGGGCCACCGCCGTGCTGAAGATCTTGAAGAGCGAGCCCAGCTCGTAGGTCTGGCCCGAGCAGCGGTTCTTGCGCTGCTCGCTGCCCGCCTTGTCGACGTGGTTGGGGTCGAAGTCCGGCAGGCTCACCATCGAGAGCAGCTCGCCGGTGCGGACGTCCATGACGATGCCGCAGGCGCCCACCGCCTGGAACCGGTCCATGGCGCCGCGCATCTCGTCGAGCACCGCGTGCTGGACCCGCAGGTCGAGGCTCAGCCTGAGAGGCTCGGTGCGGTCGCGGTCGGCGAGGCTGCCGCTGTCGAGCGCATATTCGATGCCGCCCAGCCCGCGATTGTCGATGTCGACGAAGCCCACCACATGGCTGGCGGTGGCCTCCTTGGGATAGACCCGGTGCTCGGCGAACTGGAAGGCGACGCCCGGCAGACCCAGGCGCAGCACCGCCTCCTCCTCGCGCGGGGTGATCTGGTGCTTGACCCAGGCGAACCGCTTGCCGGCGCGCAGGCGGCGCAGCAGCGGCTCGGCCTCGACCCCGACGAGAACCTGCGAGAGCTTCCGGGCAGTGCCCTCGAGATCGCGGATCAGGCTGGGGTCGGCATAGACCGAGGCCACCTTGAGATCGGTGGCGAGAAGGGTGCCGTTGCGGTCGAGGATCGGCGGACGCGCCCGCGGGTTGACGGCCGCCTGCGCCGGCGCCTCGCGCAGCACCGGCTCCTCGGGCAGCATATCGACCAGGCGGATGGCGATGCTGGCGAAGGCCACCGCGAAGACGCAGCCCACGAAGCGCAGGCGGCCCCGCGCCCGGGAGAGCGAAGGGTCGAGCTGGCGGTTGGCGAGATGCTCGATCGCCGCCTTCATCGCCGCGCCGGCCGGGGCACGGGAACGGCACTGACCGGCGTGACCCCGCCGATCACCGCGACGGGGATCTGGTCGACGCGCGGAATGTCCTCGAGGCGGGCCAGCGCCTCGGGCGTGACCGGCACCATGCCGAGCTGCGGCGCCTGCAGCGCCAGCCGCTCCGGGCGGGTCAGGAAGGCGAGGTCGGCCTCGAGCGTGCGGATGCGCCAGACCTCCTCCTGGACCGCCGCGCGCAGCCGCCACAGCGACCCCTCGCGCTCGCGCACCGAGTATTTGAGCTGGTAGACGGTGCCGGCCGCGGCGACCGCCAGCGCCAGGGCCGCGATCGAATAACGCGCGCTCATGCCACCCTCCGCTCGTTGGGGCCCGCCCTGCCCATGTGACTGTCCTCGTCCTCGCCATCGGCCAGGCGCACGGCGACGCGCAGCCGGGCCGAGCGGGCACGCGGGTTGCGCGCCACCTCGGCGGCGCCGGGCTTGATGGCGCCGCGCCTGACCCAGCGCAGGCGGGGTGCCGCCGCGACGGTCGGCGGCAGATGCCGCGAACGCTGCACGGTCTTGCCGCCGGAGCCATCGACGAACTGCTTGACGATCCGGTCCTCGCCGGAATGGAACGAGACCACCACCAGCCGGCCGCCCGGCCGCAGCAGGTCGAGCGAGGAGGCAAGCAGGCGCTCCAGCTCGCCCAGCTCGTCGTTCACGGCGATCCGCAGCGCCTGGAAGGTGCGCGTCGCCGGATCCTTGGGCCCGTGCTTGCCGCCCTTGGCGGCCAGCACCAGGCCGTGCAGCTCGCGGGTGGTGCGGATCGGCGCTTCGGCGCGGCGGCGCACGATGGCCCGGGCGATCCGCCGGGAATCGCTCTCGTCGCCGTAGCGCCAGAGAATGTCGGCGATCTCGCGCTCGTCGAGGGAGGCCAGCAGATCGGCGGCACTCGGCCCCTCGCCGCCCATGCGCATGTCGAGCGGCCCTTCACCGGAAAAGCCGAAGCCGCGCGTCGGATCGTCGAGCTGGTAGCTGGAGAGGCCAATATCGGCGACGATCGCATCCACCTGCCCGTGGCCGGCCTCGGCCAGCAGCCCGGCGACGTCGCCGAAACGGCCCTCGAGCATGGAAAAGCGCGGCTCGTCGGCGGCGAGCGCCGAGCCCCGCGCGACGGCGGCCGGATCGCGGTCGATGCCGACGAGCCTGCAGGCGGCGCGGGCGAGCAGGGCACGGCTGTAGCCGCCGCCGCCAAACGTGGCGTCGACGACGGTCTCGCCGTCGCGCGGCGCCACCGCATCGAGCACCTCGTCCAGCATCACCGGCAGATGGCTCAGGCTCGTGGCAGGCTGCTCAGCCATGGCCGCACCCTCCGCCGCTCGCGGACCGACGCCCCGCTTTGCGGCAAGGCTCCGCCCCGGCATGCCTCACGGGCCGCCAGGGCCGCCCGCGGCTGCCAGCCGTGCCAGTAATGTTTCTCTCCTCCATCCAGCCGGCCTTCCGGCATGCGCGCCGGTCACGAAGAACGCGGGGCGCAGACGACAACAACACGCCTCAAACGACCTGTCGGGAGTCGGCTCCGGCGCCGGCGGCTTCTTCTTGTGCCACCTTGCGACGGCCGGCACCCGACCATCGTTCGCTCGACAAGCGATGGTCCCGATACTTCCCGGGCAAGAACGGAAGAACGGGACTTGAAGATTTCATGGTAAACTACCCGCCGGGCTCGCACAGGTCAAGAGCTGTGCTCCCTAAGCCACGCAAATTACTGACTTTCCGCGTAGCCGCAACTTTGAAGAAATCTGTGGATAACCGCGGGAAAGGCGGTGGATGGCGGAGGCGGCCTGTAAGCCGGGTTCTGTCCCCGGCACGAGGCCGGGGGATGGCCATTCATCTGGGACGCCCGTCGCCGGACGCCTCGCGCGACCTACCCGAACGACCGGCCCGGAGACGGGCCTGTGCCTCGAGGGCACCGTCGTCCCTACTTGGTCTTGCTCCCGGTGGGGTTTGCCGTGCCGGCCGTGTTGCCACGCCCGCGGTGCGCTCTTACCGCACCCTTTCACCCTTGCCCGCAGACGGCCGGAGCCGTCCTGGCGGGCGGTCTGCTCTCTGCGGCACTTTCCCTGGGGTCGCCCCCGCCGGGTGTTACCCGGCACCGTGTCTCCGTGGAGCCCGGACTTTCCTCCCCCGGACGTCGCCGCCCGGGAGCGGCCATCCGGCCGCCTCACGCCGCCCTTTACGTACGCCTCGGGCGCCCGCTCGACAAGAGCGGCAGGCCACGGATCAGCGCCATGGTCGATGGATCGAGCAGGCCGTCCACCCGCTGCGGACGAAAGTGCCGCTGGAAGGCGCGCAGCAGCGTCGCGAAGCCTGCCTCGTCGTCCGGAACGTGATAGCCGAAGCCACCCAGGCAGTGGCGCGCCAGCGCCATGTCGGGCTCGGCCCCGGCCACCGGCGCCGGCCAGACGGCGAGCCCGGCCCCCGCCAGAAGCGGCCAGTCGAACAGCTCGCCCGGGTCCTCCTTGCGCGCCGGCGCCACGTCGCTGTGGCCCAGCACCCGCTCCGGCGGAATGGCCCAGCGCCCGCAGATCGAAGCGGCCAGCTCCCGCAGGCTCGCCATCTGCGCCGGCGGGAACGGGCGGTAGCCCCATTCGTGGCCGGGATTGACGATCTCGATGCCGATCGAGAAGTCGTTGACCCGCTCGCGGCCCGCCCAGCTACTCACCCCGGCATGCCAGGCCCGCTCCTCCTCGGCGACCAGCGAGAGAACCTGTCCGTCCTCGAGCAGGAGGTAGTGGGCGCTCACCTTCGCCTCGGGACAGCGCAGCCGCTCGAGCGCTCCCCGGGCGTCCGGCATCCCGGTATAATGCAGCAGCAGGAGGTCGGGCACGGTGCCGGCCGGCCGCGTATCGCGGTTCGGCGAAGGGTGGGTCAGACGCAAGGCTATCCTCAAAAGCGGTCGAGCAGGCGCTTGTAGTAGTCGAGCTCCACGGGCGGCCGGTGGCGCTCGCCGGAGCGCCGGTAGAGCTCCTCGAGGACACCCCGCGCCCGTCCCAGATCGGCATCCTCGGGCAGCGCCGTGCCGGACGGATCCCAGCCGCCGTCGTTGAACTGCGCCCGGCCCAGCGGGTCGCGGCCGCGCCGTCCCTGGCGCAGCGGCTCGCCGCCCGGCCCCGGCCCCTGGCCGAGCTGCTGGCGCATCTGCTCGAGCATCGCCTGGCCGCCCTGCTGGAGATTGTCGACAGCCTCGCCCTGCGGCGGCACGGCGCGCTCCGGCGCCTCCTCGCCCAGGGCCTCGCGGGCGGCGCGCATCTCCATCTCGGCCTGACCCAACGCCCTCGGGATGGCCATGCCCTGCTCGCCCATCCGCCGCATCAGCTCGCCCAGAGCGCGGCGCAGCCCCTCCTGCTCCATGGCGGCGCGGCCGGGCGAATCCCCCGGCCGGCCCTGCTCCGCCTGGCCCTCGCCCTCACCCGGCATGGGCTGCTGCTGCGGGCTCTGCCCCATCTCGCCTTGGCGCTGCATCTCGAAGCTGCGGTCGAGCAGGTTCTGCTGCAGCTCGATCATCCGCTGCAGGTCGCCCAGCGCCTGCTCCTCCGGCGAAGGCTGCATCCGCCCTTGCGCCATCTGCAGATTCTCGAGCATCTCGCGCAGCTGCGCCAGCATCTCCCGGGCGGCCTCGCGCGAGCCGTTGCGCATCAGCTCGCGGGCGCGCTCCAGCATCCGCTGCAGGTCCTCCCGCGCGACGAGCTGCGAGGGGTCGATCGGCTGGCGGCGGGCCTGGTCTTGCGGCGGCATCTGCATCGCCTGGCGCGCCAGCTCCTCGAGATACCGGTCGATCGCCTGCTGCAGCTCGGCCATCAGCCGGTCGATCTCGGCATCCTCGGCGTTGCGCTCGAGGGCCTGCTGGAGCTGGTCCTGCAGAGCCCGCAGCTCGTTCTCGGCGGTGGCGAGCTGGCCCTCCTCGATGAACAGAGCCAGCTCCCACAGGAGATCGACCACGGCGCGGCGCCGCGCCGGCTCCGCCGCATCCAGGGTGCGCAGCGCCGCGATGTGCAGCGAGAGCGGCACCACCGCCGGCAACTGGCCGGCGATGCGGCTGCGCGCGAGCCCCTCGATGGCCCCGGCCACCTCCCGCCGCTGCTCGGGTGCCGCCACCAGCCGGCGGCGCTGCTCGATCACCGCGCGCGCCAGCGGATGTTTGAAGGCGCGCGCCGGCAGGACCATCTCGATGGCCTCCGACCGGCCCGTCTGGCCGGCGCCGTCGACCGCCTCGATCCACAGCCGCACCGGCAGGCCGGCCAGCGGGTGGGCGGTGAGATCGCTGTAGGCGTGGCTGCTGACCGCCGGCGGCTGGCTCGCCGGCCGCGTCAGGCTCAGCCGCTCGGCCTCCTCCGGCCGGTCCGGCGGCGCCAGCAGCAGCGCCACCTCGGCGACGCCGTAATCGTCGCTCGCCTCGAAGGCCAGGCGCAGGGAGCTGCGGTGGGTAACGCCGGGCTGTTCCGGCAGGCTCGCCGTGGGCGGCTCGTCGGCCAGCAGCTCGAGCCGCCAGCCGGCCAGCTCGTTGTCGGCGCCGTCGAGAATGCGCAGGCTTCCCGAGCGGTCGACCGGAAAGCGCGCCTCGATGCTGCCGCCGGCGAGCTCCTTCGCGGGCTCGCTCTCCTCGCCCAGCATCACCCGCACCTCGTCGGCCGCACCCGGCGGCAGATGATGGACCTGCACCAGCGCCTCGCTGCCGGCCGGCACGCTCACCGCATCCGCTCCTCGTGTCTGCGCCAGACCCAGCGGCGGCCGGCGGGTATAGGCAGGCGGGGTGATCCACAGGCTGGCCTCGGCGGCCGGGGCCGCGACGGCCGGGGCCGGGCGCGGCAGGAAGGCGGCGGCCAGCCGCTCGCCCACCTGGCCGCGCGCATCGACCAGCGCCACCACCATGACCAGCAGCAGCAGGGCGCGCAGCGCCCAGGGATCGCGGCGCGGCAGGTCGGAGCGCGGCGGCGCCAGGCGCAGCCGGCTGAGCGTGCCCCTGAGCTGCTGGCGGTGACGCTCCCAAAGGGTGCGGGTGGTCGGGTCGTCGAGCCCGTCCGGCAGCCGGTCGCCCAGCGCCCGGAGCGCCTGGTGGCGGATGCCGCTGTCGGCCTCGAGACGCTGCAGCCCTGCCTCGGTGCCGGCCGGCGCCAGGGCGGCGCGGGCGGCCCACAACGCCCGGGCGAAGGCGAGCACGAACAGCACGAGGCCGGCCAGATGCGCCCAGAATGGCAGCTTCTGCCACAGGCCGAAGAGCGCCAGGGTCACGAACAGCAGGGCCACCGCGGCGGCCGGCGCCAACGCCGGCCAGGCCCGTTCGAGGGTCACCGCCGCCCGGGCTGCCGCGAGACGGGCCCGAAAGCTTCTCGTGGTGCGCGGATCGGCAGCTTCCATGGTGCTCGCTCCCCGTTCAGCCGGCGGGAGCCCCGCTCGCGAGCCAGTCCGGGATGCGCTCGCCGGCGAACTGCTCCTCGGGCAGGCGGCGCTCACGGATGACGTCGAAGCGCCCGCCATCGACCAGCACCTCGGCCGGTGCCGGCCGGCTATTGTAGTCGGAAGCCATCACCGCACCATAGGCTCCTGCGGTGGTGAAGGCCACCAGCGCGCCCGGCGCCATCGGCGGCAGATGGTAGTCGCGGCCGAACACATCGCTGCTCTCGCAGATCGGCCCCACCACGTCGGCCGGCTGGAGATGGGTGCCGGCGGGCGCCTCGCGCAGCGGCAGGAGGTCGTGGCGGGCGCCGTAGAGGGCCGGGCGCATCAGCGTGTTCATGCCGGCGTCGAGGATCACGAAGCGGCGATCCTGGGCCTCCTTCACGTAGATCACCGCCGCCACCAGCACGCCGGCCTCGGCCACCAGGTAGCGGCCGGGCTCGAACAGGAGCTCGCAGTCGAGCCCTGCCGTCAGCCGCCCGACCAGGGCCGCCAGTGCCTCCGGGTCGATGGCGCTCTCGTGGAGGTAGCGGACGCCGAAGCCGCCGCCCAGATCGAGCCGGCGCATCGGCAGGCCCTGCTCGCGCAGCGTCCTGAACAGCGCCACGCCGCGGCCATAGGCCTTCTCGAACGGCTCGAGGGTGGTGATCTGCGAGCCGATATGCATGTGCAGCCCCTCGGGCCGCACGCCGGGCAGGCTCGCCGCCAGGGCGTAGATCTCGGGTGCGGTCTCGTAGGCGATGCCGAACTTGTCCTGCTTGCGGCCGGTGCTGATCTTGTCGTGGGTGGCCGCCGCCACGTCCGGATTGACCCGGATCGCCACCGAGGCGGTGGTGCCCATCGCCTGCGCGATGGCCGAGATCCGCCTGAGCTCGGGCACCGATTCGACGTTGAGCTGGAGGATCCCGCTCGCCAGAGCGAGGCGGATCTCCTCGTCGGCCTTGGCGACGCCCGCCAGCACGATCCGCTCGGGCGGGACGCCGGCCTTCAAGGCGCGCATCACCTCGCCGCCCGAGACCGTGTCGGCCCCCGCGCCCTCGCCGGCCAGCAGCCGCACCACGGCCAGATTGTGGTTGGCCTTGAGGGCGTAGCAGAACATCGCCCGCTGACCCGCAAAGGCGCGCTGCAGGGCGTGCAGGCGGGAGCGCATGGCGCCGGCGCTGTAGACATAGACCGGCGTGCCGGCGGCTGCGGCGATCTCCTCGAGGGCGACCCCCTCGCAGTGAAGGCGCCCCTGATGGTAGCCGAACGGCATCACGACGCGCTCTCCTTGCCGGGCTTCGCCGCGGGCGCCGGCCGCTCGCTTCCTTCCGGCAGCTCCAGATTGCCCTTGCGGCCGCAAGCGGCCAGCAGCGGGGCCAGCATGACGGCGCCCAGGAGGGCGCGCCGCCTCATCGGCCGACGGGGCTCAGGCACCGGCCTCTCCCGCCGCCGGGGCCTCGGGAAAGTAACGACTGCGGGCGGCCGCCACGGCCTGCCGCACCCGCTCGGGCGCGGTGCCGCCATGGCTCATCCGGCTCTCCACCGAGCGCTCGACGCCGAGCACGCCGAAGACCGCCTCGTCGATCCGGGGGTCGATCGCCTGCAGCTCCGCCAGCGTCAGCGCCTCAAGGCCGCAGCCGCGCTCCTCGGCGCGCTTGACGGCGCGGGCGGCGATGCCGTGGGCCTCGCGGAACGACACGTTCTTGACCCGCACCATCCAGTCGGCGAGGTCGGTGGCGATGGTGAAGCCGACGCCGGCGGCCTCCTTCATGCGCTCCGGGTTCGCCTTCATGCCGAGCAGCATGGCGGCGGCGGCGGCGAGGCACAGCTCCAGCGTGTCGACGGCGTCGAAGAGGCCCTCCTTGTCCTCCTGCATGTCCTTGGAATAGGCGAGCGGGAGGCCCTTCAAGGTGATCAGCAGGGCCTGGAGATGGCCCATGACGCGGCCCGACTTGCCGCGCACCAGCTCGGCCGCGTCCGGGTTGCGCTTTTGCGGCATGATCGAGCTGCCGGAGGTGAAGTCCTCGCTCATCCGCACGAAGCCGAACTGCGGCGTCGACCACAGCACCAGCTCCTCGGCGAGCCGCGAGAGATGCACCGCGCAGATCGCGGCCGAGGCGAGGTAGTCGAGCGCGAAGTCGCGGTCGGAGACCGAATCGATGGAGTTGGCGGTGGGCCGCTCGAAGCCCAGCTCGGCGGCGGTGGCGTCGCGGTCGATGGGGAAGCTGGTGCCGGCCAGTGCCGCCGCCCCGAGCGGGCACTCGTTGAGCCGCCGCCGCGCGTCCTGGAAGCGCGAGCGGTCGCGGCCGAACATCTCGACATAGGCCATCAGATGGTGACCGAAGGTCACAGGCTGGGCCGCCTGGAGATGGGTGAACCCGGGCATCACCGTGGCGGCGTGCTCCTCGGCGCGGTGCAGGAGGACCTTTTGCAGCTCGGCCAGACGCGCGTCGGCGCGGTCCATGGCCTCGCGGGTCCACAGCTTCATGTCGAGGGCCACCTGGTCGTTGCGCGAACGGCCGGTATGCAGGCGGCGGCCCGGCTCGCCGACCAGCTCGGTCAGGCGCGCCTCGATGTTGAGGTGGATGTCCTCGAGCGAGCGCTCGAAGTGGAACTGGCCCTCGGCGATCTCCTCGTGGACCTGGGCCAGGCCCTCGAGAATGGCGTCGCGGTCGGCCTCCAGGACGATCCCCTGGGCCGCAAGCATGCGGGCATGCGCCATGGAGCCGGCGATGTCCTGGGCCCACAGTCGCTTGTCGAAGTCGATGGACGCATTAATTTGCTCCATCAACGGCGCCGGGCCGGCCTCGAAGTGGCCTCCCCACATGTCCCGCCCGCTGCCTGCGTCCTTGCTCATCCCGTTGTTCCCGACCGAATGGAGTTGTCTATGCGAGCGATCTTTGGGTGGCTGACGGCCATCGCCGTGGTGCTCGGCGCCGGGCCCGCGGCGGCCACGCCGGTTACCGTGGGCGAGCCGAAGCCGCTGCCGCCGGTCGCCTTCGAGACCATGGACGGCGCACCCGCAGACCTCGAGGAGTTTCGCGGCAAGGTCGTGGTGCTCAATCTCTGGGCCACCTGGTGCGCTCCATGCCGCGAGGAGATGCCGTCGCTCGACGAGTTGCAGGCGCAGTTCGACCCGCAGGAGATGGTGGTCCTGGCCCTCTCCATGGACCGCGCCGGGCCCGAGCGGGTGCAGGCGTTCCTCGACGAGATCGGTGTCACGCGCCTGTCCGTCTATCGCGACCCGAAGGCGGCGGCAACCCGCACCCTCAAGGCGCCGGGCCTGCCGACCACGCTGCTGATCGACCGCGAGGGGCGCGAGGTCGGCCGGATCATGGGGATCGCCGACTGGGCCGGACCCGAGGCGGTGGCGGCGGTGCGCAGCCTGCTCGCCGGCGAGAGCCTGCCGGGGACCCAGCGGGCCGAGGGCGGCGGAGGCTGAGCCCGCGCCCGCCCCGTACCCGGCCCTACTGGACCATCGCCGCGCCGAACAGCAGGTCCGGCAGCCACAGCGAGACCAGCGGCACATAGGTGACGATCACCAGGAAGGTGAGCAGCACCATCAGCCATGGCAGCGCCGCCCGCACCACCTGCATCACCCCCATGCCGGTGATGCCGGCGGTGACGAAGAGGTTGAGACCCACCGGCGGCGTCACCATGCCGATCTCCATGTTGACCACCATGATGATGCCCAGGTGGATCGGGTCGATCCCGAGCTGCATGGCGATCGGGAAGAGGATCGGCGCCAGGATCAGGATGATCGCCGAGGGCTCCATGAAGTTGCCGGCGACCAGCAGCAGGATGTTGACCACCAGCAGGAACTGCCAGGGAGCCAGCTCGGCGTCGGCGATCACCGCGGCGATGTTCTGCGGGATCTGCTCGGTGGTGAGCACATGGGCAAAGAGGAAGGCGTTGGCGATGATGAACATCAGCATCACCGTCACCTTGCCGCTGTCCACCAGTACCCGGGCGGTGTCGCGGTGGAGCATCGCGCCGGGCAGGTTGACCAGCGTCTCGCCGATGGAGCGGATGAGCGCCCGGCCGGCGCTCTCGCCGGTCTCCGGCCTTCCGAGGAAGAGATAGAGCCCGGTGGCGGCGGCGAGGAACAGCCCCACCCAGAGCACGCCGATATTGGAGAAGCCCTCGCTCATGTACCCGCCGATCATCAGCGGGATCCCGCCGATGAGCGTCAGCGCCACGCCCTGCGCCGCAGGCGAGCCCGGCCGATCCTGCAGCGGCCCCATGTCGCGGTAGATGAAGCTCGCCGCGAAGAAGGCATAGACCGCCGATACCGCGGCGGCCTCCGTAGGCGTGAACACGCCGCCATAGATGCCGCCCAGGATGATGACGATGAGCAGCAGGCCCCACAGCGCGCCAAGGCCCGTGCGGCCCCGCTCGCTCCAGCTCCGGCGCTCCTGGCGCGGCAGGTCCTTGATCGTGGCAATCACCCAGATGGCGACGATCAGCATGAGGCCCAGAAGGATGCCGGGAATGACGCCGGCCATGAACATCCGGCCCACCGAGCTCTCGGTGGCGGCGGCATAGACCACCATGACGATAGAAGGCGGGATCAGGATGCCCAGCGTGCCGGCATTGCAGATCACGCCCGAGGCGAAGCTCAGGCTGTAGCCGCTGCGCACCATGCCGGCGATGACGATGGAGCCCACCGCCACGACGGTGGCGGGCGAGGAGCCCGAGACCGCCGAGAAGAGCATGCAGGCCATCACCGAGGCGATGGCGAGGCCGCCGCGCAGATGGGCCACGCAGGAGGTGGCGAAGTCGATCATCCGGCGGGCGACGCCCCCGGTGGTCATGAAGTTGCCGGCGAGGATGAAGTAGGGGATCGCCAAGAGTGTGTAGTGCTCGGCGGTCTGGAAGAACTTGAGGGCCAGCGAGGCCAGGCTGTCGTTGGCGAAGAACAGGATGGTGAGCACGCTCGCGAGGCCGAGGCCGATGGCGATCGGCATCCCCAGCAGCAGGAACGCGAAGAGGCTCGCGAACAGGAAGCCTGTGGTCACTTCGGGCCCTCGCCGCGGCCGGCGCCGTCATCCTCGAGGTGGCCATGCAGGGTCACCCTGGCCTCGTCGGCGAGCTCGAACCCGGCGGCCCGACCCTGGAGGATCGCCCAGCCCTGCTCAAGCAGGCGGAAGGCCAGCAGGGCGAAGCCCACCGGCAGGATCGAGGCAAGGATCCAGCGCTGCACCGGGATGTCCTCGGCCAAGGCGCCCAGCATCCGGATGCGGCCGACATAGCCCCAGGCGCCGTAGAGCATGATCCCGGCGTAGAGGACGCACAGGGCGATGGCGAGCAGGCCCGCCGCCCGGCGCGCCGCCAGCGGCAGCGCCTTGACCAGCAGGTCCACGCCGATATGGCCGTGCACGCGCACGCCATAGGATATCCCGAACAGGATCAGCCAGGCGAACATGTAGGTGATGGTCTCGAGCGCCCAGATCAGGCTGCTGTTGAACACGTAGCGCAGCACCACCTGGGTGAAGGTCAGGCAGGTCATGGCAGCGAGGAGGAGGGCGATGAAGCCCTCCTCCGCCCGCCCTATGGCGCGAGCGAGCATCTCCTCGAGGCCGGCCGGCTCAGCTGCCGCCGTTGGCGGCTTCGGCGGCGGCGATCAGCTCGGCGCCGATCTCCGGCTCGAACTGCTTCCACACCGGCGCCATCGCCTCCTTCCAGGCCTTCCGCTCCTCGGTGGTGAGCTGGATGATCTCGCTGGTGCCGGCCTTCTGGATGTTCGACTTCGCCTCCTCGTTGATGTCGTTGGCGAGGTCGTTAACCTTGCTCGTGACTTCCTCCATGATCGCCTCGAGCTCGCTCCGCACGTCGTCGGGCAGGCCGTTCCAGAAGTCCGTGGAGGTCACCACCATGTAGTCGATGATGCCGTGGTTGCTCTCGGTGATGTGCTTTTGCACCTCGTGGAACTTCTGCGAGTAGATGTTCGACCAGGTGTTCTCCTGGCCGTCCACCGTGCCCACCTGGAGCGCCTGGTAGACCTCGGAGAAGGCCATCTTCTGCGGGTTGGCGTCGAGCGCCTGGAACTGCGCGAGCAGCACGTCCGAGGCCTGGATGCGGAACTTCAGGCCCTTGGCGTCCGCGGGCGAGCGCAGCGGCCTGTTGGCCGAGATCTGCTTCATGCCGTTGTGCCAGTAGCCCAGCCCGATAAAGCCCTTGTCCTCCATCGAGCGGAGCAGCTTCCTGCCCTCGGGGCCGTTCTGGAAGCGGTCGACGGCGGCGATGTCGTCGAACAGGAAGGGCAGGTCGAAGAGCTGCACCTGCTTGGTGTAGCGGTCGAACTTGGAGAGCGAGGGGGCGATGAGCTGCACGTCGCCCAGCGCCAGCGCCTCCATCTCCTTGGCGTCGCCGTAAAGCTGCGAGTTCGGGTAGACCTCGACCTTCACCTTGCCCGCAAGGCGCTCCTCGGCGAGCTCCTTGAACATCAGGGCGCCCTGCCCCTTGGGCGTGTTCTCGGCCACCACGTGGCTGAACTTGATGACGATCTCGCGGGCCTCGACGCCGGCGGAGACCAGCGCACCCGCCACGATGGCCGCCGACATGGCCAAAACGGTCTTGAACTTCTGCACCTGTTGCCTCCTCTGGGCGGACGTTCACGCGTCGTGCGACGCGCCGCCCCTGTTGATACCGCATAGGTGCCATGCTTCTTCGTCGTCTGCCAGTGCCTCCGATCGTGCTCTCCCTGATGCTCGCCGCCCTGCTCGCCGGGTGCGGCAAGAAGCCCTCCCCGGCCCGCGTCACGCCGCCGGCCGAGCCGCCACACTGCCTCGCCGCGATCGAGGCGGCGGGAGCCCGGACGGTGGCATGGCAGATGAGCACGAGCGGCGCCTGCGGCGTCTCCTCGCCGGTGGTGGCGAGCACGGCCCGCTTCGCCATGAAGCCGCCGCTCAAGACGAGCTGCCTCATGCTGGCGGCGTGGATGAGCTTCGAGCCGGAGGTGGAGGCCCTGGCGCTACGCCATCTCGGCCAGCGGGTGGTGGCGCTGCGCCACTATGGCAGCCACGCCTGCCGCACCATGACCGGCAACGGCAATCGCCGCAGCCTGCACGCCAGCGCCCGGGCGCTCGACATCGCCGGCTTCGAGCTGGCCGACGGAAGCGTGGTGCTGGTCAAGCGGGACTGGCGCTCGCGCGGCCCCGAGGGCCGGTTCCTGAGGGCCGTGGCCAAGGCCGCCTGCCAGCGGTTCAGCGTCGTGCTGACTCCCGAGAGCGACCGCTTCCACCACGACCACATCCATGTCGACCTGGGCCCGTGGAAGCTGTGCAGCACATGAGACCGCCGGCGATCCTCCTGATCACCCATCCCGAGGTCGTCATCGACCCGGCGGTACCGGTGCCCGACTGGCCGCTCTCGCCGCTCGGCCGCGCCCGCACCGCGCTGTTCGCGGTCGAGCCGGCGCTGGGCGGGGTCGCCCGCATCGTCTCCAGCGCCGAGCGCAAGGCCCGCGACACGGCGGCGATCCTGGCGCAGGCGCTCGGCCTCACAGCCGAGGTCGAGCCGGCGCTGCACGAGAACAACCGCTCGGCCACCGGCTTCCTGCCGCCCGCGGAGTTCGAGCGTGTCGCCGACGCGTTCTTCGCGCGGCCCGAGGAGAGCGTGCGTGGCTGGGAGCGCGCCGTCGACGCGCAGGCGCGGGTGGTGGAGGCGGTCCGCCGGATCGATCGCGGCACGCCGCCCGGCAGCTCGCTCGCCGTGGTGGCCCACGGCGGCGTCGGCGCGCTGCTCATGGCCCACGCCATGGCCGTCCCGATCAGCCGCCGGCTCGACCAGCCGGGTGCTGGCGGCGGCAACTGGTTCCTGCTGGAGCGCGGCAGCCTGGCGCTGCGCACCGGCTGGCGGGCAATGCCACGCCCCTGAGCGCACCCGGCTTCAAGCGGCGTGCCCGATGCGCACCGGGGCTGCCCGCCGCACCCGGTTGCGGCCTGCGGCCTTCGCCTCGTAGAGCGCCGCGTCGGCCCGGTCGATGGCGCTCTGCAGGTCGCGGTCGCCGGCCAGCACAATGCTGCAGCCGGCGCTCACCGTGATCCTCACTTCGGCCTCGCCGTGCACCACCCGTGCGGCCTCCACGGCGCGGCGCACCCGTTCGGCATAGGCGACGGCCTTGCCGAGCGTGGCGCCAGGCAGCACCGCGAGAAACTCCTCGCCGCCGAACCGCGCCACCATGTCCCCGTCGCGCGACAGCTCGCGGGCAAGCGCGGAGAGAAAGCGAATCACCTCGTCGCCCGTGGCATGGCCGAACGTGTCGTTGACCCGCTTGAAATGGTCGATGTCGAACGTCACCACCGCAAGCGGCCGGTCGTGCTGGCTGGCCGCGGCTAAGGCAGGCGCCGCCGCCTCGAACAAAGCGCGCCGGTTGAGCAGGCCACTGAGCGGGTCGATGGTCGCAAGGGCGCGGAAGCGGTCGCGCTCGGCCTGCGCCGTCGCCACGCTGTCGCGGGTACGGCGGAGCTTGCGGTCGGCGCCGCCCAGCCGGCGCAGCAGGGCCCGCAGGGCAAGCGACAGCTCGGCCAGCTCGGCGGCACCGTAGGAGCGCGAGAGCATGCCGTCCTCGCCCCGGCTGATCGCCCGCGCCTCGGCGGCCAGGCGGCGCAGCGGACCGGTCAGGCGATGCGCTAGCAGCCCGGCAGCCAGGCAGCCAACCAGCGCGCCGGCAAGGCCCAGCAGGCCGATCGCCCGCTCCAGCGCGACCACCTCGGCAAAGGCCACCGCGCTCGGCTGACGCGCGACGACGAGCCATCCCAGGCCGGGAAAGGCCCGGTAGCCCTCGCTCTCGGCGAAGGCGTAGAGGTTGCCCTCGCGCCGGTCGCCGCGCTCGAGGAAGCCCGAGGCCAGCCGCCCGGCCTCGCGCAGGTGCAAAAGCTCCACGAGATCCCCGGCCGGCAGACGCGGTCCCATGAGATGGCCCCCCTCGGGATCCAACAAGGTGAGCTGCACGCCCGCCAGCAGATCCTCGAGCTGCAGCGCCCGCTGCCGCAGCTCCTCGGCCCAGGCCCAGCTCAGATACGCGCCGACCACGCCCGTCACCTGGCCGTCACGGCCGCGCACCGGGGCGCCGATGTCGAGAAAGCGGACCAGCTCGTCGCCGTCCTGCAGCGCCTGAAGCTGGCCCGCGTCGTGCAGATCGCCCACCGTGAGCCCGCGCCGGCCGCGCTCGAACCAGCCCCATCCGGCCATCGAGCGGCCCTCGAGCGCCCTGTCGCTGGCGGCCACCGACATGCCCTCGCGGTCGGCGAGGCCGAGCCAGGCATAGTGCGAGAAGCCCTCGCGCAGGGCGTCGAGCAGGACGCGAAGGCCCGCGGTCTCGCCGCCCGCCGCCGCGGTGGCGACCTGCTCCAGGTTGGCAAGGAAGGAGATCTCGCGGCGGCGCTCGAACATGTTGCGGTCGAGCTGGTGGGCAGCATTGGCGGCGACGGCGAGCAGCCGCTGGCCAGCCAGATCGGCCAGCGCACGCGCCCCGGCGGTCCCGGCGCCGTAGGCCACGGCGCCCGTCAGCAGGAGCCCGAGAAGTGCCACCAGCGCCCCGATCTGGAGACCGAGGGAAAACCGATCGAGCAGCCGCATTGTGAAAACTGCCGTGCAAGGGACAAGCAACGCACGGCAGACGCTTTCCTCTCCTTATGCGAAGGGCTCTGCCGTTATTGGTATCCTACCGGTAGATAAACCCGTCTGGCAAACCCCGCTTCAGACGAGGTCGTTGGTCAGCGCAAAGGGCGTGAAGGAGGCGGGCAGCGAGTCGGCGCGGCGGTCGCGGCAGGCCTCGAGCCAGGAGGAGGACTGCATCTCCATCAGGCGGCTCACGGTGCGCTGGAACTCGAACGCGCCGTCGCCTTCGGGATAGAGCCGCTCGGGCGGCGCCTCGGCAGAGAGGAACAGCATCACGCGGCGCTCGTAGAGGGCGTCGACCAGCGTCATGAAACGCCGCGCCTCGTTGCGCCGGTCGGGGGTGAGCAGCGGCACGTTCTCGAGCATCAGCGAGTGGTAGCGCTCGGTGAGCGCCAGATAGTCGGCGGCCCCCAGCGCCCGCTCGCACAGATCGGCAAACTCGAAGACCGCGACGCCGGCAGCGGCGCGCGGCACGGCCAGCCGCCGGCTGCCTACCTCGACCTCCTCCGGCGCGCCCGTGGCTCCATCGGTGAGGGTCGCGAAGATCTCCTCGAGCCTGGCCTCGGCGAAGGGCCCGAGCGGGCTCAGATAGACCGGCATGTCGCGCAGCCGGCTGAGGCGGTAGTCGACCGGCCCGTCCAGGGCCAGCACGTCGAGCCTTTCCACCAGCAGCTCGATGAACGGCAGGAAGCGCTCGCGGTTGAGGCCGTTCTCGTAGAGCCGGCGCGGCGGCCAGTTGGAGGTCGCGACCACCACCACGCCCTCCTCGAACAGGCCCTCGAACAGCCGTCCCAGGATCATCGCGTCGGCGATGTTGACGACGTGGAACTCGTCGAAGCAGAGCAGGCGCTGCTCCTTCGCCAGCTCGGCGGCGAGCCGGCGGAGCGGATCGTCGCCGCCCTCCTGGCGGATCGCGTGCAGGCGCCGCTGGGCCTCCAGCATGAACTCGTGGAAATGCACCCGGCGCTTCTTCGCGAGCGGCGCCTGCGCCACGAAGAGGTCCATGAGCATCGACTTGCCGCGGCCGACATCGCCGTGGAGGTAGACGCCCTGCGGCGGCGGTGCCGCGGGCTCTGCCCGGCCGCCCAGAAGCCGCGCGAGAAAGCCGCCGGACGGGCGCGGCGGGGCCGGCTTCCAGGCCGCCAGCTCGGCCGCCAGGCGGTCGAGCCGCTCGGCCGCCGCGCGCTGCCTTGGGTCGAACCGGAGCTCGCCGCGCTCCACCTTCTCGTCGAGAGCCTTCAGGGGCAAGGCCGCGCATCCCGGTTGTGCTGGCGCCACGGCCCGTGTCCTAGCCGATGCCGCCGCCGGTGACGAGGGGCCGACCTCAGATCCAGCCGCCCAGCTCGGTCAGCGCCAGCTCCTCGAGCAGATCGATATGCCCGTCGCTGTCGTTGAGGCAGGGAATGTAGGCGAACGCCTCGCCGCCGCTCGCGAGGAAGCTCTCCTTGCCGGCGATGGCGATCTCTTCCAGCGTCTCGAGACAGTCGGTGGCGAAGGCCGGCGAGATCACCGCCACCTTCCTCACCCCCTCGCCCGGCAGGCTCTCGAGCGTCTTGTCGAGATAGGGCTGGAGCCATTCCTCGGGGCCGAAGCGCGACTGGAACACGGTCATCACCCGCTCGGGCGCCCAGCCCAGCGCCTCGCGCACCAGCCGCGTCGTCTTCTGGCAGTGGCAGTGATAGGGGTCGCCCTCGATGAGGAACCGCTTGGGCACCCCGTGATAGGACATCACCAGCCGCTCGGGCTCCCAGTCCAGCCCGGCCAGATGGCTGCGCACGCTGTCCGCCAGCAGGCGGATATAGGTCGGATGGTCGTGATAGGGCCCCATCGTGCGGACCGCCGGCTGCCAGCGCATCTGCTTGAGGGCATCGAAGGCCTTGTCGTAGGCGGTGGCGGTGGTGGGGGCGGCATATTGCGGATAGAGCGCCATCAGCACGAGCCGCCGGCAGCCCTCGCCCACCAGCCGGTCGAGCACCGAGTCGGTCGACGGGTTGCCGTAGCGCATCGCCCAGTCGACCACGAGACCCGGCGCACGGGCCTCGAGGCGCGCGGCGAGCCGCTCTGCCTGGGAGCGGGTGACCGTCTTGAGCGGGCTCTCGTCGCGCTCCTTGTTCCAGATCGTGGCGTAGGCGTGCCCCGACTTGAAGGGACGCCGCGACAGGATGACGCCCTGCAGCAGCGGCTGCCAGAACAGCGGCGAGTAGTCGATCACCCGGCGATCCGACAGAAACTCCGAGAGATAGCGCCGCATCGGGAAGTAGCCGGTGCCATCCGGCGTGCCGAGATTGAGCAGCACGACGCCCGTGCGGGCGGCCGGAATCCGCGGATGTCCGGCCGGCAGCGGCCCTGTGGCGGCCTCGCCCGGGGCCTCGCGCGGCGCCGTCGTGGCGCTGGTATCGGTCATGCCTTCATCTCCCGCTCGACGCCGAGGAGATATGCGCTGGAACACGCCAGACAAGCCAGCGCTCACGTTGCTGCCGGAAGGGCGCGTTGGTACAGTCCCGGCCGGTTACAACAGCCACCAAGACAGCCGGCTGCCCGAGGGCGGCCGGTTCGGGGAGTCAGTCATGAGCTCGGCGCCGAATTCGCTCGCAGCGCGCGATATTGCCTATACCGTTCATGGGTACACCAACCTGCGCCAGCACGAGGAGCAGGGTCCGCTGGTCATCACCGGCGGCGAAGGCGTCTGGGTCAGCGACGACGAGGGCAAGAAGTACCTCGAGGGCCTCGCCGGCCTGTGGTGCTCCTCGCTGGGCTTCAGCGAGAAGCGCCTGGTCGAGGCGGCGCGCCGTCAGCTCGAGCGGATGCCGTACACCCACACCTTCTCGCACCGCTCCTCCGAGCCGGTGATCGAGCTCAGCGAGAAGCTGGTGCAGATGGCCCCGGCGTCGGTCACCAAGGCCTTCCTGATGAACTCGGGGTCCGAGGCCAACGACACCGCCATCAAGCTGATCTGGTACTACAACAACGCCCGCGGCAAGCCCGAGAAGAAGCGCATCATCGCCCGCCGGCGCGCCTATCACGGCATCACCCTGGCGGCCGGCCATCTCACCGGGCTGCCCTACGCCCGGGCCGGCTTCGACCTGCCGATGTCGGACCGCTTCTTCCACGTCACCGCCCCCTCCTGGTATCGCGAGGGCCTGCCCGGCGAGAGCGAGGAGGAGTTCTCCACGCGCCTCGCCAACGAGGTCGACACGCTGATCCGCTCGCTCGGCGCAGACACCGTGGCAGCCTTCGTGGCCGAGCCGGTGATGGGTGCGGGCGGCGTGGTGGTGCCGCCCAAGGGCTATTTCGAGAAGGTCCAGGCGGTCCTCAAGAAGCACGACGTGCTGTTCGTGGCCGACGAGGTCATCAACGGCTTTTACCGCACCGGCAATACCTGGGGCTGCGACACCTACAACATCCAGCCTGACATCCTCACCTGCGCCAAGCAGCTCAGCGCCTCCTACCTGCCGATCTCGGCGGTGCTGATGAGCCAGGACTTCTACGAGGTCATCGCCGACTTCTCCGCCAAGCACGGCAATCTCGGCATGGGCTACACCTATGGCGGCCATCCGGTCGCAGCAGCCGTGGCCCTCGAGACGCTGAAGATCTACGAGGAGGACAAGACCGGCGAGCACGTCCGCGCGGTCTCGCCGCACTTCCAGAAGCGGCTGGCGCAGCTGGCCGACCACCCGCTGGTGGGCGAGGCCCGCGGCGTCGGCCTGATCGGCGCCATCGAGCTGGTGCGCGACAAGAAGACCCGCGAGCCGTTCGAGGTGTCGGCCAAGGTGGCCCCGCAGGTCACCGGCCGCTGCCTCGCGCACGGCCTGATCCTGCGCCCGCTGCCGGGTGATGCTGTCGGCATCTGCCCGCCGCTGATCATCACCGAGGCCGAGATCGACCAGCTCTTCGACCGCCTCACCGCGGCCCTCGACGACGTGGCCGGCGTCCTTCCCAAGGCCGCCTGAGCCCCGCCTGCCGAGAAGAGAACGGCGCCCTTCGGGGCGCCGTTTCCTTTTCGTGTCCCGCCATCGCCGGCCCGCTTCCGCCAGCCCGCCTTCGAAGGTTTCTGCCCCATGACCCGGTCCGCCGCCATCGCCAGCGCCCAGGCCTTCCTCGACGAGGGCCGCTTCGAGGAGGTGCTGGCCCGCCGCGTCGCCTTCCGCACCGAAAGCCAGAACCCCGAGCGTGCTGCCGAGCTGCGCCGCTATCTGGAGGAGGACATGCTCCCCGCCATGGCGGCGCTAGGCGCCGAGGCCCGCGTCTTCGACAATCCCGATCCCGCCGGCGGCCCCTTCCTGGTGGCGCGGCGCATCGAGGATCCGACCCTGCCGACCGTCCTCACCTACGGACACGGCGACACCGTCCGCGGCATGGAAGGGCGCTGGGCCGAGGGCCGCGATCCGTGGACGCTGCAGCGCGACGGCGAGCGCCTCTACGGCCGCGGCACCGCCGACAACAAGGGGCAGCACACGATCAATCTCGCCGCCCTCGAGGCGGTGCTGGCGACCCGCGGCAGGCTGGGCTTCAACCTCACCGTGCTGATCGAGACCAGCGAGGAGACCGGCTCGCCCGGCCTGCGCATCTTCTGCGAGCAGCAGCGCGAGCTTCTGGCCGCCGACCTCCTGGTGGCCTCCGACGGGCCGCGCCTCGAGATCGGCCTGCCCACCATCTATTGCGGCAATCGCGGCGGCATGCCGCTGCGGCTCAAGGTGAGCTGCCGCGAGGGTGCCCACCACAGCGGCAACTGGGGCGGCCTGCTGACCAACCCGGCGGTCGTGCTGGCGCATGCCCTGGCCAGCATCACCGACGCCAGGGGCCGCATCCTGATCCCCGAGTGGCGCCCCACCAGCCTCACCCCCGCCGTGCGCGAGGCGTTGAAGGACCTGCCGGTGGGTGGCCCCGGTGCTCCCGAGATCGACCCCGAATGGGGCGAGCCCGGCCTCACCCCGGCCGAGCAGCTCTTCGGCTGGAACACGCTGGAGATCCTGACCCTGCACGCCGGCACGCCCGAAGCCCCGCAGAACGCCATTCCCGGCACCGCCGAGGCAGTCTGCCAGCTGCGCTTCGTGGTCGGCACCGACATCGACGACATCGCCCCGGCCCTGCGCCGCCATCTCGATGCCAAGGGCTTCTCGATGGTCGAGATCGTCCAGGCCCGCGCCAACGTCTTCGGCGCCTCGCGCACCGAGCCGGACCATCCCGACATCCGCCTCGCCTGCGCCTCGGTCGAGGAGACCACCGCAAAGAAGCCCGGCCTGCTGCCCAATACCGGCGGCTCGCTGCCCGGCGACATCTTCGCCGAGGTCCTCGATCTGCCGATGGTCTGGGTCCCGCATTCCTATGGCGGCTGCAGCCAGCACGCGCCCGACGAGCACATGCTGGTGCCGGTGGTGCGCGAGGGCCTGGCGATCATGGCCGGCCTGTTCTGGGACCTGGGCGAGAAGCCGCGCGGCTGACGCCGCGCGGGAGGCGCTGCCCGTGCAGTACCACGCTTGGTTCGAGCCCCTCTGGCGGCGCCTCGCCGCCATGGGCTTCTGTCTCGGCTGGCTGGCGCTGGAGGCCTGGAACGAGCTCGGCAGCCTGTGGTTCTGGCTGTCGCTGGGGATGACCGGCTGGGGCTTGTGGGAGCTTTTCCTCTCCGGCCAATACGGGCGCAAGCGCCCCGGCGGCTGAAGGCACCGCCCGCGCCGGGCGCGGGCGGTGCGACCTCAGGAGGTGCGGGTGCAGGTCACGATGGGCGGATCCTGCACGTCGAGGCTCTTGAGAACCATGGTGCTGCGGGTGAGCTCGAGCACCTCGCTGGCGCCGCCCTGGGGCTGTGCAGCCTGGCCCCCGCCGACCAGCAGCGGCCCGATCTGCGAGAGCACGGAGCCCACGATGTCGGCGCTGTTGCCGGCCCCCGTCGCGGGCGCCCGCGCCGCCTCGGCGGCCACCTCGGAGGTCACCAGCCGCCCCTCCTCGGCCCGCCACCTGCCGCGGGTGGTCACGGTGCCGGAGCCGCCCATCGGCAGCCCGGCCTGCGCCTGCCCGGTGGACTGGCTGGTGAAGTAGCCGTCGGGGTAGAAGGTCGTGGTGTTGATGACGATCGGCGCGTCGGGATAGGGGTTGAGCTCGCGGCACTGCCAGCCGCCCACCACGAGCTGGCGGTCGACGGAGGTCACCTGGTCGGCGACGCTCACCGCCGGGCGCTGGGACGGCATCTTGCCGCCCCCTGCCTCGAGGCAGCCGGTCAGGGCCAGGGCGACGCCCATCGGCAGCAGGGCAAGACGCATGGAGGCTTCTCCGCTGATGCGGTGCCCGCCGGCGCATGAGCCCGGCGGGACCGGAATTGACGCGCGCCGGGGCGGCTCAGCCGACCTCGACGATGCACTCGATCTCGACGGTGATGCTGTGGGGCAGGCTCCCCATGCCGACCGCCGAGCGGGCGTGCCGGCCGCGCTCGCCGAAGATCTCGCCGAACAGGTCGGAGCAGCCGTTGATGACCTTGGGATGGTCCTCGAACTCCGGCACGCCGTTGACCATGCCCAGCACCTTGACGATCCGCTTGACCCGGTCGAGGTCGCCCAGCTCGTCCTTCATCACGGCGACGAGCTGCAGGCCGACCAGCCGGGCGTGCTTGTACGCCTCCTCGGTAGTCACGTCGCGGCCCACCTTGCCGCGGGCCTGGCTGCCGTCGGCCTGCACCGGACCCTTGCCCGAGAGGAACAGCAGGTTGCCGGTCTGGACGGCGTTGACATAGGTGGCGACGGGCGCGCTGGTCCTGGGGAGCTCGATGCCGAGCTCCTTCAGGCGCTGTTCGGTCTGCATGGTCTTCCTCCGCTGATGGTCGTTGGCGCGCGCGAAGCTAGCGCAAGCGGCTGGGCCGGGACGAGGCCCGATGCGGCCGTGGCGGCCTGCCCCGCCGCTGGCGCAGGGCTCAGCGCCTGCCGCCCTGGCTCAGCTCCTTGACGATGCCGCGAAAGAGGTGGATCTCCGGGCGGGTCCAGGAGCGGCGCTCGATCATCACCTTGATGGTCCGCACCAGCCCCTGGCGGCGATCGGCGCTCTTGAAGAAGTCGACCACGTCGAGACTGTCGACGAGCTGGCCCAAAAGGCCGTCCACCTCGGCCTTGGTGGCGGGCTCGCCCTCCTTGCGGGCGGCGCGGACCGCCGGCGTGGCATCGCCGCTCTTGAACCACTCGTAGGAGAGCAGCAGCACCGCCTGGGCGAGGTTGAGCGAGGAGAAATCGGGGTTGAGCGGGATCGACAGCACCGCGTCGGCCAGCAGCAGCTCCTCGTTGGTGAGCCCGGTGCGCTCGGCGCCGAAGAGAAAGCCCACCTTGCGCTCTTCCGCCATCGCCTGGCGCGTCTCGCGCACCGCCGCCTCGGCGGTGACGATGGGCTTCTTGAGCTCGCGCGCCCGGGCGGTGGTGGCGTAGACGTGATGGAGGTCGGCCACCGCCTGCTCCACCGTGTCGAACAGGCGGATCCCGTTGAGCACGGCATAGGCGCCCGAGCAGGCGACCACCGCCTTGGCGTTGGGCCAGCCGCATTCGGGGCTCACCAGGCGCAGCTCGGTGAGGCCGAAATTGAGCATGGCGCGCGCCGTGGTGCCGACATTCTCGCCCAGCTGCGGGCGGCACAGCACCACCACCGGGGCCGGAGCGAGATGGCGCGCGGCCCCTGCTGCCTTGTGGGTGAGCTTCATGACGAGGGTGCCGCCGCTCCGTCGACCAGGAGCTTCCAGGTGATGGCGTCGTGGAGCGCCATGTAGGAAGCGTCGATGATGTTGCCCGAGACGCCGACCGTCTGCCAGACGCGGCCCTCGTCGTCGGCGCTCTCGATGATGACCCGCGTGACCGCCGCGGTGCCGGCCTCCGGCGTCAGGATCCGCACCTTGTAGTCCACCAGCTGCATGTGGCCGAGCGAGGGATAGGTGGTGCTCAGCGCCTGCCGCAGCGCGTGGTCGAGCGCGTTCACCGGGCCGTTGCCCTCGGCCACCGTGAAGAAATGCTCCTTGCCCACGGCGAGCTTGATGGTGGCCTCGGAAAGCGTCACCCGCTCGCCCTTGGCGTTGAAGCGCCGCTCGTCGATGGCGCGAAAGCTCATGAGGGCGAAATAGTCGGGCACGCCGCCCATCTCGCGGCGCACCAGCAGCTCGAAGCTCGCCGAGGCGCCGTCATAGGCCCAGCCGCGCGCCTCGCGCTCCTTGATGGCGGCCAGGATAGCCTGGGTCTGCTCGGCGTCGGGCACCAGATCGAGGCCCATCTCGTCGAACCGCGCCAGGAGGTTCGAGCGGCCCGCCTGGCCGGAGACCAGCACGTCGCGGGCATTGCCCACGAGGCTCGGGTCGATATGCTCGTAGAAGGCCGGGCTCTTGGCCACCGCCGAGGCGTGCAGCCCGGCCTTGTGGGCGAAGGCGCTGGCGCCGACATAGGCGGCGTGCCGGTCCGGCGTGCGGTTGAGCCGCTCGTCGAAGGTCCGCGAGAGGTGGGTCAGCCGCCGCAGGCCCTCGGCGTCGACGCCGGTCTCGTAGCCCATCTTGAGGACGAGGGTGGGCAGCAGGCTCACCAGATTGGCATTGCCGCAGCGCTCGCCCAGGCCGTTGAGGGTCCCCTGCACCTGCCGCACGCCGGCCCGCACCGCCGTCAGCGAGTTGGCGACCGCGTTCTCGGTGTCGTCGTGGGTGTGGATGCCCAGCCGCTCGCCGGGGATCTTGCGCATCACCTCCTCGACGATCCGCCCGATCTCGTGGGGCAGCGTGCCGCCATTGGTGTCGCACAGAACGATCCAGCGGGCGCCCGCCTCCAGCGCCGCCTCGAGGCAGGCGAGCGCGAAGGCCGCGTCCTCCTTCCAGCCGTCGAAGAAGTGCTCGGCGTCGAACATCGTCTCGGGCACCCGCGCACCCGCCTCGCGCAGCGAATCGCCGATCATCGCGAGATTCTCGTCGCCTTCGACGCCGAGCGCTCCCTTGACCTGGCGCAGCGAGGTCTTGCCCACCAGCGTGATGACGTCGGCCTTGCTGCGCAGGAGCGGCGCCAGCGCCGGATCGTTGGCAGCGCTGCGGCCGGCGCGGCGGGTCATGCCGAAGGCGCAGAGCCTTGCCCGGCGCAGCTCGGGCGGGTCGGCGAAGAAGCCGTCGTCGGTCGGGTTGGCGCCGGGCCAGCCGCCCTCGACATAGTCGATGCCGAGCGCGTCGAGATCGCGGGCGATGCGCAGCTTGTCAGCCTGGCTGAAGTCGACGCCCTGGGTCTGGGCGCCGTCGCGCAGGGTCGTGTCGTAGAGCCAGAGGCGCTCGCCGCTCATGCGCGCTCCCAGTCCGTGGTGCCGTCCGGCCGGTCCTTCATGATGATCCCGGCCTCGGTGAGCGCGTCGCGGATGGCATCGGCCCTGGCGAAGTCCTTCGACTTGCGGGCCTCGATGCGCTCGGCGAGCTTCGCTGCCACCTCCTCGTCGCTGATGCCCGAGCGCGCCGCCCCCTTGAGCCAGATCTCGGGCTCGTCGCCGAGCAGCCCCAAAAGACCGGCCTGCCCCTTCAGCAGCAGGGCGTGATGGCGCCGCTCGACCTCGGTCTCGGCCTTGTTGGCGGCAGTCGCGGTGGCGTGCAGCAGCGCCACGAGGGCCGGCGTGTTGAGATCGTCGGCCAGCACCTCGAGGGCCGCCGCATCGGCCTCGGCCTCGTCGCCGGCGGCGATGTCAGCTGCTGCCAGCACCCGGTAGAAGCGCCTGAGCGTCTCGCGGGCGGCGGCCAGCGCCTCCTCCGAGTAGTCGATCGGCTGGCGGTAGTGGGTGCCCAGCATCCACAGGCGCACGGCCTCGCCAGGCGCGGCATCGAGCGCGTCGCCGACCCGGACCACGTTGCCGACCGACTTCGACATCTTCTCGCCGCGCATGTCGACGAAGCCGTTGTGCATCCAGTAGCGGGCCATGGTGTCCAGGCCGGACGCGCAGCAGCTCTGGGCGATCTCGTTCTCGTGGTGCGGGAAGATCAGGTCGAGCCCGCCGCCATGGATGTCGAAGGGCAGCCCCAGATAGTGCTCGGCCATGGCGGAGCACTCGATGTGCCAGCCCGGCCGGCCGCGCCCCCAGGGGCTGTCCCAGCCCGGCTGGTCCCCGCTGCTGGGCTTCCACAGCACGAAGTCGGCCGGATCCTTCTTGTAGGGCGCCACCTCGACACGCGCGCCCGCCACCTGCTCGTCGCGGTCGCGGCCCGAAAGCCTGCCATAGCCCTCCATGGAGGGCACGCTGAAGAGCACGTGGCCGTCGGCCTCATAGGCGTGGCCCTTCTCCACCAGCGCCGCGATCATGGCGATCATGCCGTCCACATGCTCGGTAGCGCGCGGCTCGTGGGTCGGCTCGAGGCAGCCCAGCGCGGCCGCATCCGCGCGGAACTGCGCCGCCGTGCGCTCCGTCAGCTCGCGGATGGACTCGCCGTTCTTGCGCGCCTGCTCGATGATCTTGTCGTCGATGTCGGTGATGTTGCGCACGAAGGTGACGCGCGGATGGAGGTGCTGCAGCAGCCGGTAGAGCACGTCGAAGACGATCAGCGGCCGGGCGTTGCCCACATGGATGCGCTGGTAGACGGTGGGCCCGCAGACATAGAGACGCACATGGCCGGGATCGATCGGCCGGAAGGTCTCCTTGCGGCGCGTGAGCGTGTTGTGCAGCTGCAGCCTCGGGGCCACTTGCGTCTCCGTCTGGACATGCGGGAACGGCGGATCGGGGCGCCCCGCCGCGGCAGCGGCAAGGCACCCTGTCCGGGGCGACGACCGCTAGCAGAACTTGGCTCCGCGGTCCATGCCGCCGCTGGCCGCGACAGGGCTGCCGCAACCTCCCCCACGACCGCCGCCGACCCCCTTGACCTCCGCCGGCTTTATGCCGGAACTGCGCCCTGCCGGGCCGCGGGGCCGGCGGCGGAAGGGAGAGCATCATGACCAGGAAGCAGAAGACCGGCCTGCGCCGCGGCCTCACCCATTACGGCGACGAGGGCTTCGCGCTCTATCTCAGACGGTCCTTCGCCCGGTCCATGGGCTATTCTGACGCCATGCTGGAGCGGCCCATCGTCGGCATCTGCACGAGCCCCAGCGGCCTCAACAACTGCCACCGCTCCATGCCCGAGCTGGTCGAGGCGGTGAAGCGCGGCGTGCTGGCGGGCGGCGCGCTGCCGCTCGAGTTCCCCACCATCTCGCTGGGCGAGCCCTTCCTCCACCCCACGAGCCTCAAGTTCCGCAACCTGATGAGCATGGACGTGGAGGAGATGCTGCGCGCCCAGCCCCTCGACGCGGCGGTGCTGGTGGGCGGCTGCGACAAGACCGTGCCGGCCCAGCTCATGGGCGCCTGCTCGGCCGACATTCCGGTGGTCCAGCTCGTCACCGGCCCGATGATTACCGGGCGCCACCGGGGCGAGCGGCTGGGTGCGTGCACCGACTGCCGCCGCTTTTGGGCGCGCTTTCGCGCCGGCGAGGTTGCGGCAGAGGAGATCGAGGCGGTGGAGGGGCGCCTGGCCACCACCGCCGGCACCTGTGCCGTGATGGGTACCGCCAGCACCATGGCCTGCCTCGCCGAGGCGCTGGGCATGGCCCTGCCCGGCTCGGCCGCCATCCCCGCCGTCCACGCCGACCGGCTGCGCTGCGCCGAGGAGACCGGCCTGCTGGCGGCAGGGCTGGTGGGCAGCGGCCGCACCCCCTCGAGGATCGTCACCGCCGAGTCGATCGAGAATGCGGCGCGGGTCCTGCTGGCGCTCTCCGGCTCCACCAACGCCCTGGTCCACCTGGCCGCGATCGCCGGCAGGCTCGGTCTCGATCTCGACCTTCACCGCCTCAATGCGCTCTCCGACGAGACGCCCGTGCTCCTCGACCTCAAGCCCGTGGGCGACGGCTACATGGAAGATTTTTTCGCGGCCGGCGGCATGGAGGCGGTGCTCCGCGAGCTCGAACCGATGCTCCACAAGGAGTGCCTCACCGTCACCGGCGAGACGCTGGGCCAGCGGCTCGAAAAGCCCATGGCCGATCCGGTCGACCGCCGCGTGGTGCGCTCCCGCGAGGAGCCGGTCTCGCCGGTGGGTGGCCTCGTGGCGCTCTTCGGCTCGCTCGCCCCGCACGGCGCCATCCTCAAGCGCGCCGCCGCCACCCCGTCCCTCTTCGAGCACGAGGGCCGCGCGGTGGTGTTCGAGAGCCTGGAGGACCTCGCCCGGCGCGTCGACGATCCCGGGCTCGACGTCACGGCCGAGGACATCCTCGTCCTCAAGAACGCCGGCCCAGCGAGCGACGCCTGCATGCCCGAGGCCGGCTACCTGCCGATCCCCAAAAAGCTCGCCGCCCTGGGCGTGAAGGACATGGTCCGCCTGTCGGATGCCCGCATGAGCGGCACCGCCTTCGGTACCGTCATCCTCCACACCGCCCCCGACGCCGCCTCCGGCGGCCCGCTGGCCCTGGTGGAGAACGGCGACCGCATCCGCCTGAGCGTCAAGGAGCGACGGCTCGACCTCCTGGTCGCCGAGGACGAGCTGGCGCGAAGGCGCAGCGCCTGGCAGCCGCCGGCAAAGGCGCCGGCCCGCGGCTACGCCCGCCTCTACGCCGAGCAGGTGCTGCAGGCGCCCGAGGGCTGCGACTTCAAGGTGCTGCGGGGGGTGTGAGCGGAGAGGTACGGGCCGCGCAAGGCGCTGCGCGCGGCTTCCGTTCCCTGGTTTTTGTCAGGTGGCGGCGGTCAGCGTTCAGAGCTTCTTCAGCTTTCCCGGCGATCCTGCTGGGGTGGGAATCCGCCGCCGCATCATCGTGGCGGCCTGCCTGTTCCACCATCCGTGATGGATGACCCGGGCCGGGCGCTGCCGCCGACCCCCGGGGAAGAAAAGCCCCGGCCGCGCGCAGCGCCTTGCCCGGCAACGCCGCCGACGTCGTCAGCCACGACCGCAGAGCAACACCCGGCGGCCGTCTGCGGCAGGTGTTTCCGCGGAAAGGGTGTCAAGAACCCTTCCTGGCCGGTGGCACAGAACCGGCGAACGGGGCTTCGCCATCGCTGCCACCCTCCTGTCCGCCGATGCGCCGCTCGACCCAGAGGCGGCGCCGCGGATCAAGAGGGTGGACAGGTACGGAGCCTAGCGGGCCGTGGCCTTCCCGTCCGCCGTTCCGCCCGTCGTGGCGGCGGGCAGGTTGCCGCGATGGAGCACGAAACGGCCGTCGCTGCCGGAGAGCAGGCCCGGGCCCGGCTTGATGTCCTCGGGCTGGTGCACCTCGAACGGCTCGTAGGACCCGCAGCCGCCCAGGACCAGCAGGCCCAGGAGGGCCGCCCGGCGGGCGCGGGCGAGGGTAGAGCGCGGACGTGCGGTCATCAGAACTTCACCCGCGAGCCGACGGTGAACACGGTGATGGTCTCGGCATCCAGGTTTGCCCTGGCGGCATCGTAGTCGTACCAGCGGAAACCTGCATAGAGCTCGGTGCCGTAGTCGGAGAAGTTCTGCACCGCCTGGAAGCCGGCCGAGTGGCCCTCGTCGCCCTCGTCGATGTTGTTCTCGCTGTAGGCGTAGTCGACGCTGAACGCGGTCGGCCCGAAGGACACGAGATCGGCGATCCAGCCCGCCTTGGCGTAGATGTTGTAGGGATCGTCGCCCTCGTTGCTCTCCTTGGTGCCGCTGGAGACGGTGAGGTTGAGACCGGTGGGAACGTGCAGCACCGAGGCCGAGCCGTCGACGATGTAGTCGCTGTCGTCGCCCGGGTCCGAGTAGCCTGCCGCTGCGGCCGCCTTGAAGCTCCCGAAGTCGCCCGACCAGCGCAGCCCGCTGCTCCACCGCTGGTCCGAGATCAGGTCCGCGGACAGCTTGAAGCCGGCCAGGCTCGGCGTGTCGTAGCGGATCCGGTCGCGCCGCGAGAGCCCGTCGTGATTGCTGAACACGTCGCTCACGCTGACATCGCTGAGCTCGTCGGCGTTGTCGTCAAAGAACCGCAGCCCGCCGGCCACGTCGGCCACCGACGAGTAGCCGATCACCGTGGTGCCCGAGAGGTCGACCTCGGCGGTGCCGTTGGATGCCGTGTCGCCCTGACCGAGGCTCACCTTGCCGTACCGCTTGTGGTCGAACACTAGCTCGACCTTGCGGTCGTTGAAGCTGGCGCTTCCGGTATCCTCGTTGTCCTGCGAGACCTTGCCCGAGGCGTTCGACTCGAGCTCCACCTCGATCACCGTGCCGACCTCGAGCTCGTCGGTCACCTGCCCGGTGCCCACGAAGCGCAGGCGGGAGGAGGAGTTGTCGTTGTCCAGATTGTAGATCTTGGTGTCGTCGCCGTCATTGGCGACATTGATCATGCGGTTGACCTGGCCCGAGATCGCGAGCTGGATCCGCTCCTGCCCGGAGGTGACCACCGGATCGGCCTCGGCCCGCGCCGCGGCGACCGGGGCGGCAGCCTCCACCTCGTTGATCCGGCCGCTCAGGGTGTCGAGCATGTCCTGCTGGCGGCTGATGGTCGCCTGCTGCGCCTCGATGACGCGACGCAGCTCCGCGAGCTGGTCGGCCAGCGCCTCCTGGGCGCGCGGGGTGGCGGGCAGGGCGAGCAGCGCCAGGGCGCAGGCCGTGCCCGCGAGAAGCGTCCTCGTGCCGGATGGTCGGCTCATTGCTGGTCTCCAAGATCGGTGGACGGTCCGGCCTGGGCGGTCTGCCGGTGCCGGGCGCATCCACGTCTCGGAGCGGCGGAGAGGGGCGTCTGTAGCAGTTGCTACAACTCGTGCGTTTTAAAATCCTGACTTGCAAAACTGCCGAGTCTGGAGCCGCCGCGACCGCCCGCACCGGCAGCACGGCATGGCGAAAGCCGCGAACCGTCAGAACGGAATGACCCTCGGCCGAATCGGCCATGGAGCGGCTGGATGCCGGCGAGAGCATCCGGACGACCGGTCCTGCCCTGCAGGTAGCGCCCTCGACCGTCAGAGCGGGATGAGGCTGGCCCGAAGCATCACCGGCAGCGGTCACACAGTTTGCGCACTCGCCGGGGAGTGAAGCGGTCGAGGAGGGCCCCGATTCAGGCGGTGACGGTCCCGGCGGCGCGTTGCCCGGGCCTGGCAAAGACCTGCCCGGCGGGGCTCGGCCCGGGGCCGCAGGGCGGCAGATGGAGAAGATGCGCCCTGGCGGCCCGGATCGCAGCTCGCACGCCGGGGGCCTTGTGGCTGCCGGGATCGTCCATGACGACGATGTCGCCGGGGGCGGGAAACGGTGCCGGGGGCTGCCCGATCCAACCACGACCGGAAGGGTATCAGTAGGCTCTGTACCCAATCACCCTCTTGATCCACGGCTGGACCTCTGATTCAACCGTCGCACCGGCGGGCAAGAGGGTGGCGACGA
>JARGEQ010000134.1 GCA_029211145.1 Marinimicrococcus flavescens | reverse complement strand
CGCAGCATACCGGTGTACACAGGAAGCGAGTATACGGAACAAGTGCTGGAGGATTCCAGAGAACAGAGGCGCAAAGATCTTGCGAAACTTAGGCAGGAGCCTTATTTCGGACGGCTTGATTTTCAGGGCAAGGACGAGGACGAACGCAAGGCACTGTATATTGGCAAAATCGGCGTAGACCGCGAACAGGTAAGCGACCGTCCGCTAGTCATTGACTGGCGCGCACCGGTAGCGAGCCTGTTCTATTCGTTTACCGGCGGAACGGAGCCGGCCTCCTATGAAGCCCCGGAGGGGCTGATTGAGGGGCTGGTATATTTGAAACGCAACGTGGTGATCCGCAAGCAAATCCTGGAGCGGGTGGCGGATACCTACAACCGCGACAGCGACGCCCCGGCCGTATCCGATGAATTTCTCGTGTACCGCCTGGGCGAGAATAAGGACAACCGTCTACGCGATATCGTCTCGACGATTCAGGAGGAGCAGGACAAGATCATCCGTGCCGCGAAGAAT
>JARGEQ010000133.1 GCA_029211145.1 Marinimicrococcus flavescens | reverse complement strand
TAATCGGCAGTGCATTAAAGCCGCTCATGGAGAACCAGGAGCTCCGCAGACTGCTGTCCTCGGCAGATGAAGAGGAGAAACGGGGCTGGCTGAAAAGCGCATCAGAACTGGGGATTACACTGCTTAGCGGGGTGGAAGAGACCGCTGAGTGGGAAAGAGCAGACATCAGACTGCCAGGTGCAACGGATGTAGCCAGCGAAAGGACCGGGCATTCTACCGACCGGCAGGAGCGGGGGAGTATAGGATGAAGATACAGCATGTGCAGATCGGAGGCTTCGGGCGTCTGCATAACCGGGAGCTGGAGTTGCAGGAAGGCGTAACCATTCTGTTTGGGCGTAATGAAGCCGGTAAAAGTACAACGATGCAGTTCATCCGGGCGATGCTTTTTGGGATCCCGACCCGGGTGAATCCGGCGGAAAGATATGAGCCTGCACAGGGGGGGCAGCATGGCGGCATGCTGACAGTGAATGATGAGCAGGGAGGCCTATGGAGAATCCGCCGTTATGCCG
>JARGEQ010000132.1 GCA_029211145.1 Marinimicrococcus flavescens | reverse complement strand
CTCGGCCAGCAGTTGGGATAGGATAAGCATACTGTTCAGCGGAGTACGCAGCTCATGTGACATATTTGCCAGGAATTCCGATTTATAGCGGGAGCTTAACTCAAGCTGCTCATTATATCTTTCCAGTTCTACAGCGGCATTCTCTGCAACGGCCTTTTGATACTCCAGTTCCCGGTTGACCGTGAGCAATTCATTCGTCTGATTTTGCAATTCTTCGGTCTGCACCTGCAATTCCTCAGATTGTACCTGCAGTTCTTCCGATTGAACTTGCAGCTCTTCATTCATGACCTGAGAATCATGATACAGTTTCTGGATTTCCATACGGGTCATCACTGAATTCACGGAAACCGCCATCATGTCCAGTAGCTTGGACAAAAGCTCATGGTGATACGATGCCCATTGAGTCAAGGAAGCTACTTCTAAAACAGCCACCGTTTTATTCTCAAATATAACCGGTGCAATGACTGCGAAGCGGGGAGCCGTTCTGCCCAGTGCAGAATTAATGCTGATGTAATTCTCCGGCAAATCTTCAACTATTTTAATCTGTTTATCTACTGCACATTGTCCCACAAGACCCTCACCGGGTAAGATCGAATCTTCTGCAAACGGAAATTCTGTTTTCTCAGCACCAGCATAGGAATACATACATTTAAAGCGTTCCCTATGATCTAAAACATAAATGGCACCATATTGCATCTCAAGGGTTGTTGCCAGTTTATTCATAAAAGTCCTGCATAACAAATAAATATCTGTTGCTTCCTGCAGAATTACGGACATGGCAGTCTGCTGCTCACTGCTCCACTGTTCCAGTTGCACTGTATCCAGCAGACTATTGGTGGCTTCACCAAGATCATAGATTTCATCCTTAGTCTTTACCTTAATCCGCTCAGACATATTGCCGCCTCCAGCGATCCCGTTAATTGCCCGGATCACATGCTGCAGCGGATTAACAATACTTGCAGAGATTAAATACGTGATCAAGAATGCGAGCAGTGCAACCAGTGTCCATAGAATATACATGGTTATCAGAAGTCTGCTATTGCTTTCCTTCAAATTCGAAATCCGTTCATTGGTTAGCTTCCGCTCGTTATCCCGGAAATAGTCGGACTGTGAGCGGATGGAGTCAATAACCGATTTGCCGGTATCATTGCGGAAAAACTGAGCTATGGCT
>JARGEQ010000131.1 GCA_029211145.1 Marinimicrococcus flavescens | reverse complement strand
GGATGCTACCTTCCCGGCAAGGGCGATCCGTGAGATTGAAGGCTGGGAAATGGTGCCGCTCATGTGCTCTGTTGAGATCCCGGTCAAGGGCAGCCTGCCGCAGTGCATCCGCCTCATGGTGCAGGTCAACACCGATAAATCGCAGCGGGATATCCGCCATGTGTATCTGAACGAAGCCCAGAAGCTTCGCCCGGATCTATCCCAGAGCAAGTAATAATTTGCAGATGCGGGGTTGTCAATGACCTCCATCATCATGTATAGTGTAGTTAGCCGAGTAAAGCAGAGTTTAGTTTAGATGAGTATAGCTGAGTTGAGTGCAGGATGTAGTTCGCATAGGCAATCCATTTATTTGTGATTCCCTTTTGGGATTATTTTGGTGTAGAGTTTCACAGCGCTACCCCACTATTCTCACAAAGGATCTATCCGCATATATGGATCATAATGCCGTCCTGAGCGCTTTTTCACATACTTACACTTATACAAACCTCTACTTCGGTAGAGGTTTTTCTGTATTTCGGACATATTTCAGAATCCAAGGAGGGTTTCAAATGACGAACCCAAGAGTCGAAGAAGTAGTAGCGTTGTCCC
>JARGEQ010000130.1 GCA_029211145.1 Marinimicrococcus flavescens | reverse complement strand
AGCCGCGCGCAGCGCCTTGCGCGGCACCGCCGCCACGGCCATCACGCCGCTGCGGCATGTTGGTAATAATTCCTCTCCTATGCTATTTTCGCGCCACGCCGATCCTATCTCGCGAGGTCGCCATGCCGAGCAGCCCTACCGCAGTGCAGTCCGATACCTCCCGCCGCAACGGCGCGCGCTCGCGCGGTCCCGTCACCGGAGAGGGCAAGGCCAGGAGCGCCAGGAACGGCACCCGGCACGGGCTGTTCGCGGCCGAGCTGGAACTGGCGCCGCACGAGGACGCGCACCTCGCGGCGCTGCTGGGCGATCTCGGGCGCCGGCACCGGCCGGTGGGCGAGGCGGAGGAGCACTGGGTGCGGCAGGTTGCGGTGACGATGCTGCGCCGCGAGCGGCTCGACGCGCTGGAGATGCGGGTGCTGGATCTGGTGATGGAGGGGGCCGAGTCCGTGCGCGAGGCGGGTTCGCCCTCGCCGGCCACGCTGCTGCGCTACCGCGCCCGCCTGCAGCGCGACCACGAGCATGCCATGAGAGAGCTCGCCGCCGCCCGCGAGGCGCGCGGACGC
>JARGEQ010000013.1 GCA_029211145.1 Marinimicrococcus flavescens | reverse complement strand
ACTCCTGCGGCGGCACCTCTCCCACCATCCGCGAGCATGCCGCGCGGGAGGTTGAGGAAGCGTCAACGCCGCGTGCCGCTGCCTCCGCGGCGCGGTGTGTGCGGGAGACGGCAGCCGACCCGCACCCCGGCGCCATCCCAACCGACCAAAAACAGCCAAACAAAGCCGCGCGCAGCGCCTCGCATGGCGCCCTCGCCGCGCCCCACTCCGTCCGCACCGCCGCGCAAGGCGCTGCGCGCGGCTTTCTCTTTTCTCCTTTCTGTCAGCTGGAGGTGATGCCCGTTTACCGGGTCTTCACGGGTCCTGGGCATCCTGCTGGCGTGGGAATCCGTCGGCCGCATCATCTCCTCGGCCGCCCGTCTCCCACCATCCGCGAGCGTGCCACGGCATGGGTTGAGAAGGCCCGACGGAGCGCCGCCCGGGTCATCGCCGATCGCCGCATCAGCGCCGCGCCCCAAGGAGGAGCCGTACGCCGCGGCCCGGCGCCGCCCCCCCCGGAAAACGAGAAACAAGGCCGCGCGCAGCGCCTTGCACGGCGGCGCCGCCGCGGACCTGGGCCGGCTTCACCGGACCGGCGGTGCGTCCTGCCTCGCCGGCTGGCCGGCGGCAGGCTCGGCGTCCCTCGCCGCCTCGCGCACGTGGCGCGGCAGGTTGCGGCGGGCCAGGAGGGTATAGGCGGTGGGCACCACGAAGAGGGTGAGCGGCGTGCCCAGCAGGAGGCCGCCGACGATCACCATGCCGATGGCCTCGCGGCTCTCCGCACCGGCGCCCTCGCCCAGCGCCAGCGGCAGGGCGCCCAGCACCATGGCGCCGGTCGTCATGAGGATCGGCCGCAGCCGCAGCACCGCCGCCTCGACCACCGCCTCGGTACGGTCCATGCCCTGGGCGCGCAGCTGGTTGGCGAACTCGACGATGAGGATCCCGTGCTTGGTGATGAGACCCACCAGCGTCACCAGGCCTATCTGGCTGTAGACGTTGAGCGACTGGCCCGAGAGCTGCAGCGCCAGCAGCGCCCCGGTCATCGAGAGCGGCACCGTCAGCATGATGATGAAGGGATCGATCCAGCTCTCGAACTGGGCGGCCAGCACCAGGTAGATGAACGCCAGCGCCAGAAGGAAGACCACGTAGAGGCCCAGCGCCGATTCGCGGAACTCGCGGCTCTGGCCGTCGAGATCGTAGAGGATGCCGGTCGGCAGGCCGGCCGCCTGCTCCTCGAGATAGGTCAGGGCCTCGCCCAGGCTGTAGCCGGGCGCCAGGGTCGCCGAGATGGTGGCCGAGCGCAGCTTGTTGAAGTGGTTCAGCTCCTTGGGCGCCACCGTCTCCTCGACGGTCACGAGGTTGGAGAGCGGCACCATGGCGCCGCCGGAGGCGCGCACATAGATCTGCGAGAGGTCGCTGGGCGTGCTGCGGTCCTGGGCCTCGACCTGGACCACCACGTCGTACTGTTTGCCCGCGCGCTTGAAACGGGTCACCTGGCGGCCGCCCAGCATGGTCTCGACGGTTCGGCCGATGGTGCCGACGTCGATCCCCATGAGGGCCGCCTTCTCACGATCGATGGTGATTCTGAGCTGCGGTTTGTTCAGCTTGAGATCGCTGTCGAGATTGACCAGTGACGGGTTCTCCCGCGCCTGCGCCAAAAGCTGGTCGACCGCCTGCTGCAGCACCTCGTAGGGCTGGCTGGTCTGCAGCACGAACTGGACCGGCTTGGCGACCACGCTCTGGCCGAGCGAGGGCGGGTTGCTGGCAAAGGCCATCAGGCCGGGGATCGAGAAGAGCTTGGGACCCAGGCTCGCCGTCACGGCCTGCTGCGAGACCTCGCGCTTCTCCCAGTCGACCAGCCGGGCGAACGAGATCGCCCGGGACACGTCGCTGCCGAAGCCGATCACGAGGAAGATCCGGTCCATCAGCTCGTGGGCCAGCAACGCCTTCTCGATCTCCTTGGCGTAGCGGTCGGTGAAGTCGATGGTGCTGCCTTCGGGCGCGATCCCGATGGAGACGATGGTGCCGCGATCCTCGCTCGGTGCCAGCTCCTCCGGCAGCAGCTTGAAGATCACCCCGGCAAAGCCCGCCACCAGCAGCATCAGCAGGATCACCGCCGCCCGCACCTTCAGCGTGCCGCGCAGGGCCCGCCGATAGCCGCGATTGAGCGCCTCGAGGGCATTCTCGACGACGCGGTAGAGGAAGCCGTGCTGCTCCTTGTTGCGCAGCAGGAGCGAGCACATCATCGGCGAGAGGGTCAGCGCCACGAAGCCCGAGACCAGCACCGCGCCCGCCAGCGTCAGCGCGAACTCGACGAAGAGCCGGCCCGTGCGCCCAGTCTGGAAGGCGATCGGGGCATAGACCGCCGCCAGGGTGATGGTCATGGCGATGATCGCGAAGGCGATCTCGCGCGAGCCGCGAAAAGCCGCTGCCACCGGCCGCATGCCCTCCTCGACATGCCGGCTGATGTTCTCGAGCATGACGATGGCGTCGTCGACCACGAGGCCCACCGCCAGCACCATGGCGAGCAGGGTCAGCGTGTTGATCGAGAAGCCCAGCGCCCACATGAAGACGAAGCCGCCCACCAGCGAGACCGGGATGGTGACGATCGGCACCAGCGTGGCGCGCAGCGAGCGCAGGAAGACGAAGATCACCAGGATGACGAGGACGATCGCCTCGACGATGGCGGTGAAGACATTGTCGATGGAGCGCTCGATGAAGATCGAGCTGTCGTAGCCCACATCCATCACCATGCCGTCCGGCAGGCCCTCGAGAATGTCGGGCATGGCGGCGCGCACGGCGCCCGAGACGTCGAGCGGGTTGGCGGTCGACTGCTTGACGACGCCCACGGCCACCGAGGGATTGCCGTTGAAGCGCGAGATCACGCGCTCGTTGCGGGCCGCCACCTCGGCCCGGCCGATATCGCGCAGCCGCACGAGATAGCCGCCGGCATCCTTGATGATGAGCTGGTTGAACTGCTCGACCGTGCGCAGGTCGGTCTCGGCCAGGATCTCGAACTCGCGCTCGCGGCTCTCGATGCGGCCCGCCGGCACCTCGATGTTCTGGCTGCGCAGCGCGCTTTCGACATCCTGCGGGGTAAGCCCGTAGGCGGCCAGGCGCAGACGGTCGAGCCAGATCCGCATGGAGGGCTGGCGCTCGCCGAAGATCCGCACCTCGGCGACGCCGGGCAGGTTCTGGAGCCGGTCCTTGACCAGCCGGTCGGCGAGCTCGGTGACCTCGATGGGCGAGTGGCGGCTGGAAGAGATCGCAAGGTAGATGATCGGCTGGGAATCCGCCTCGACCTTGCGGACGATCGGCTCGTCGACCTCCTCGGGAAGCCTGCCGCGGGCCTGCGCCACCCGGTCGCGCACGTCGGCGGCGGCCGCCTCGGGCTCGCGGTCGATCCTGAAGCGCACCGAGATCCGGCTGCTCTCGGGACGGCTCGAGGAGGTCATCACGTCGAGCCCCTCGATCCCCGCCAGGGCTTCCTCGAGGGGCTGGGTGACCCGGCTCTCGATGATGTCGGCGGAAGCGCCGCTGTAGCTCGTGCTGACCGAGACGACCGGCTCGTCGATGCTCGGATATTCCCGCACCGACAGGCGCGAGAAGGCCATCAGCCCGACCAGCACGAGCACGAGGCTCATCACCGTGGCGAAGACCGGCCGACGGATCGAGACGTCGGAGAGCGTCATGGCCCCTTCCCTTCCAGCACCGCCGGCGTCAGCCGCGCTGCACGCCCGTCGCGGCGAGCCCGGCGCCGCCGGCACTCGGACCGGCGGCCGGCTCCTCCCCGCCCGCCGGCACGACGCTCACCGCAGCACCGTCACGGATCTTGAGCACGCCGGCCGTCACCACGCGCTCGCCGGCATCGAGACCCGTGACGATCTCGACCCGGCCCGGCTGCCGCTTGCCGAGCACGACCTCGGTAAGCCGCGCCACCGTGCTCTTGCCGTCCTCGCCGGTGTCCAGCCTGAAGACGAAGGTCCTGCCGCCCTGCGGCACGATCGCTTCCTCGGGGATCCACAAGGCCTCCGCACGCTCCGCCAGCGACAGGGTGACCCGGGCGAAGAGGCCGGGCCGCAGCCGCTCGTCGGGATTGTCGAGACGCGCGCGCACGATGACCGCGCGGCCGCGCTCGTCGACCAGCGGATCCAGTGCCGCCACCTTGCCCTTGAAGACCTCGTCGCGGAAGGAATCGAGCCCGAGCTCGATGAGCTGGCCGGTGCGCAGGCTCGCGAGAAAGATCTCCGGGACCCGGAAGTCGACCTTGAGCGGATCGATCTGCACGAGGTCGACCAGCTCGGTGCCGGCGCTGACGAACTCGCCGACGCTGATCCGCCGGAGCCCGGCGCGACCGTCGAAGGGGGCCTCGATCGTGCGCTTGGCGAGCCGCGCGCGGGCCAGCTCGAGCTCCGCCTCGGCAGTGCGCCGCTCGGCCTCGGCCTCGTCCAGCGCCCGCTGGGTGCCCGAGGACCGGCTGCGCAGCTCCCTGGCCCTGCCGAAGTTCGAGCGGGCCAGCGCCAGCCGTGCCTCGGCCTGGGCAAGCTCGGCGCGTTCTACCGAGCTGTCGAGACGCACCAGCTGCTGGCCCTCGGCGACCCGCCCGCCTTCCTCGAAATCGAGATCGACGATCCGGCCGGCCACCTCGGGACGCAGCGTCACGCTCTCGTTGGCGAGCAGCGTGCCGACGGCGGTCACCGTATTCTCGGCCGGCGCCACGCTCACCAGGGCAGCCTCGACCGGCACCGCCATGCCGCCGCCACGACCGCCGGGGCCCCGGCCTGCCTGCTGTTGCTCCTGGGCCGGCACCATCACGAAGTGCCAGTAGGCAGCACCAGTGCCGGCCGCGGCCAGCACCACGAGCAGGATTGCTACGAACGAACGGAGCAAGGTGCCCTCCCCACTGCGCGACGGCTACCGGTGCCGGACATGGCGGCGCCGCGACAGCGCATCCTCGAGGGACGGCGCCGCGGCGCGGAACTCGCTTGCCTGTTCGCGAGGCAGGCCGGTCAGGAGTTCATCGAGCCCCAGAAATCGTCGTTGGTCTTGGCGTACTTCATCTTGTCGGTCAGGAACTCGATGGCGTCCACCGTCCCCATCGGGTTGAGGATGCGGCGCAGGACCCACATGCGCGACAGGACCGCCTTGTCGACCAGCAGCTCCTCCTTGCGGGTGCCCGACTTGTTGATGTCGATGGCCGGGAACACGCGCTTGTCGGCGATGCGGCGGTCGAGGACGATCTCGGCGTTGCCGGTGCCCTTGAACTCCTCGAAGATCACCTCGTCCATGCGCGAGCCGGTGTCGACCAGCGCCGTGGCGATGATCGTCAGCGAGCCGCCCTCCTCGATGTTGCGGGCGGCACCGAAGAACCGCTTGGGCCGCTGCAGGGCGTTGGCGTCGACGCCACCGGTGAGCACCTTGCCCGAGGACGGCACCACGGTGTTGTAGGCGCGCGCGAGGCGGGTGATCGAGTCCAGCAGGATCACCACGTCGCGCTTGTGCTCGACCAGCCGCTTGGCCTTCTCGATCACCATCTCGGCGACCTGCACGTGCCGGCTCGCCGGCTCGTCGAAGGTCGAGCTCACCACCTCGCCGCGCACCGAGCGCTGCATGTCGGTCACCTCCTCGGGCCGCTCGTCGATGAGCAGCACGATCAGATAGACCTCGGGGTGGTTGGCCATGATGGCATGGGCGACGTTTTGCATCAGCATCGTCTTGCCGGTCCGCGGCGGCGCCACGAACAGCGCGCGCTGGCCTTTGCCGAGCGGGGCCACGATGTCGATGATGCGGGTCGAGGTGTCCTTCTGCCCGACCACCTCGAGGGTGAGCTTCTCGGTCGGATAGTAGGGCGTCAGATTGTCGAAGTGGACACGGTGCCGGGCGGACTCGGGCGTGTCGAAATTGATGTTGTTGGCCTTGAGCAGGGCGAAGTAGCGCTCGCCCTCCTTGGGCGCCCGGACCTGGCCCTGCACCACGTCGCCGGTGCGCAGCGCAAAGCGCCGGATCTGCGAGGGCGAGACGTAGATGTCGTCGGGCCCGGCCACGTAGTTCACGTCGGGCGAGCGCAGGAAGCCGAACCCGTCCTGGAGGATCTCGAGGACCCCCTCGCCGTAGATCGGCACCTCCGCCTCGGCGAGCCGCTTGAGGGTCGCGAAGACGAGGTCGGACTTTTTCAGGGTGCTGGCGTTCTCGATGCCGATCTCTTCGGCATAACGCAGCAGCTCGGCCGCCGAGCGGCGCTTGAGCTCGGTCAGGTTGACCGGCGGCATCTCCTCGGCCGGCGCCTGCCGGCGCTCGGCCTGGGGCCGCGGCTGGCGACGCTCCACAGGCCGCTCGATCGGCCGCTCGGCGGGCGGCTGGGCCGGCGCCTGCTCCGGCAGCTCGCCCTGCTCGGCCGGCTGCTCGTCCTCCGCCGCCCTGTCCTCGCTCGCCGCCGGTTGCCGCCGGACCTGGAGGCGCTCGCCACGGGCGCGCGACCGGCGGCGGCGCGGTGCCGGCTGCTCGGCCTCGGCCTTCTCGCCAGCCTCCGCTGCCGGCTCGTCGAAGGGCAGTTTGGCTTCGTTCACGTCTGTATCGGACAAGGTCGCTTACCCGTTTTTCAAAGAGGACCCGGCAGGCGGCTCCTAGAAGGGCTTGAGGATCACGAGCACCACGATGCCGATGAAAAGCAGGGTCGGCACCTCGTTGAATACCCGATACCAGCGGCTCGAACGCTCCCGCCGGTCGGCGGCGAACCCGCGCACATGCGCGGCCAGGGTCCCGTGAGCGGCGGCCAGCAGCAGGACCAGGAGCAGCTTGGCGTGCAGCCAGCCCTCCGACCACCAGCCCTGCAGACCCGCCATCGCCAAGCCGGTGGCCAGGGTGACGAGCATGGCAGGCGTGGCTATCGCCCGCAGGAGCCGCCGCTCCATGATCTTGAAGGTCTCGGACACCTCCGAGCCGGCCGCGGCGTCACTGTGGTAGACCATGAGCCGCGGCAGATACCACATGCCCGCCATCCACGCGGCGAACGCGACGATGTGCAGGGTCTTCAGCCACGACGCCGCATCCCCCATCATCGCGCTCCGGCAACCCCCAGGCCCCGAACCCGCATCGTCAAAGCGAATGGCGTGCCCATCAACGCAAGCTCAACGGATCGGTTTTTGGGGGGATTGCCGGCAGGATGCAGCGTAACGCTGACGCCTCACCGTACATGGCTCATCCGGGCAGGGATTGCAAGTAGCGAACGAGCGCGCCGACCCTTTCCGGTGCGGTCTGCTGCAGCACGCCGTGCCCGAGATTGAAGATCAGCGGCCGGCCTCGTGCCGCATGCACGATCGCTGCCGCCTCGTCAAGCATATCGCGCTCCGGCCCGAGCAGCGCCACCGGATCGAGATTGCCCTGCAGGCACAGGCGCGTGCCGTGCCCGACCTCCCGCGCCGCCCACTCCATCGGCAGCGACGTGTCGAGCGACAGGGCCTGGCAGCCGCTTTCCGCCGCGAACGTGGCGTAGCCGGGCCCCACACCGCGCGGAAACAGCAGCACCGGCACGTGCGGATGACGCTCGCGCAGCGCCGCGACGATGCGCCGCGCCGGCTCGAGGCACCAGCGGCGCTGCTCGCCGGGCGACAGCACGCCGGCCCAGCTGTCGAAGATTTGCAGCGCTTCCGCGCCCGCCCGGGCCTGGGCGTCGAGATAGTCGATGACGCAGTCGGTCAGCAGGTCGATCAGCTCCTGGAAGAGCCCGCGCTCCTGCCGGGCGAAGGCGCGCGCCACCGCATAGTCGCGCGAGCCGCCGCCCTCGACCATGTAGGCGGCAAGCGTCCAGGGAGCCCCGGCAAAGCCGATCAGTGTCACCTCGCCCGGCAACGCCCGCCGCAGCCGGCGGACCGTCTCGTAGACCGGCTCGAGATGGGTGTGGAGGCGCGTGGCGTCCAGCCGCTCGAGATCCTTGCGCGAGCGCAACGGCTCGAGGCGCGGACCCTCGCCCTCGACGAAGCGCAGATCGGCGCCGAGCGCGTGAGGCACCACGAGAATGTCGGAGAACAGGATCGAGGCGTCGAAGCCGAAGCGCCGGATCGGCTGGAGAGTGACCTCTACCGCGAGCTCGGGCGTGTAGCACAGGTCGAGGAACCCGCCGGCCTGCGCCCTGACCTCGCGATATTCGGGAAGATAGCGGCCCGCCTGGCGCATCAGCCAGACCGGCGGCCGCCCTTCCGTCTCGCCGGCGAGACGCGCCAGCAGGCGCTTTTTCGGCATCGGGTTCGTCGAGTTCTCGTGCTGCACGGCTACCCTCAAGATTCTAGATTCTAAGATTCTAAAAAAGGATGAGGTTGATGATGGCTGGGGGATTGTGGGGATTATCGGCCAGCGGCCGGTTGTCCCCAGTTTCATCCAGCGCCGCCGGGCGGCGGTCGGGGTGGCGGAAAAGCCCCTGCCTTCTCGGCGCATCTGCCTGATTCGGCAAGCGAGTCCCGCATCTTGTGGGGGTCGTGGATGCTGGGGATAATCGGCTGCCCAGGGAGGTTCTCCCACACCCCCGCGAAAAAGCCTCCCGGACATCTTGCCCCGGTGGATGACCGCTGGACGCGAGGGGGCAATGGTCACAAGCTGGATCTGGCCCCAATTCATCCACAGGCAAGTCCACGTCTTACCCCCCGTGTTTGGAGCCCTCGTTGCGGCTGCACCTGCATCTTATCTCCGACTCCACCGGCGAGACCGTCACCACGGTCGCCAGAGCCGCCGTGTCCCAGTTCGAGGACGTGGTACCGGTCGAGCATGTCTGGTTCTTCGTGCGCACCACGAACCAGCTCGAGAAGGTCATGGGCATCGTCGAGGCGCTGCCCGGCCTGGTGATCTACACGCTGGTCTCGCCCGAGCTGCGCTACCATCTGCATGAGCGCTGCCGGGCCTTGAACCTGCCTTGCGTGCCGGTGCTCGATTCGGTCATGAACTCGCTGACCCAGCTGCTGGGCTCGGCGGGCCGCCCGCAGATCGGCAAGCAGCACATGATGGACGCCGGATATTTCTCGCGGATCGAGGCCATGGACTTCGCCATGCGCCACGACGACGGCCAGTTCGTGGGCGAGCTCGACAAGGCCGATGTCGTGCTGGTCGGCGTCTCGCGGACGTCCAAGACCCCGACTTGCGTCTATCTTGCCAATCGCGGGCTCAAGGCGGGCAACATCCCGCTCGTGCCCGACATGCCGCAGATGGCGCAGATAGAGAAGATCAGCGGCCCGCTCGTGGTGGGCCTGACGATCAATCCCGACGCGCTGGTGCAGATCCGCGAGAGCCGCCAGCAGATGCTGGGCCTCAGCCCGACGGATGCCGGCCGCTTCGGCGGCGACTATGCCGACCTCGACCGGGTCCGCGACGAGCTCCTGGTGGCGCGCCGGCTGTTCGCGCGAATGGGTTGGCCGGAGATCGACGTCACCCGCCGCTCGGTCGAGGAGACCGCGGCGGCGATCCTCCAGATGCTCCAGGTGCAGCGCAATCCGGAGCTGGGCGCGCTCGGCGCCAACCTGATGTCGAGCCTCGGCACCGAGCAGTCCTGAGGGGCGTCGGCCCACGATGCGTACCTATGCCACGCTTGGCCTCGAGCGCCGCCGCCGCCGCCGTCGCTTGATAATCGGGGTCGTCATGGCATTCGCGCTCGCGGCCTTCTACGTGCTGAGCGTCGGCGCCGCCTACCGCGCCGGCCTCAGCCAGAACGCCGTCGAGATCGGCCGGCTCCTGGCCGATCTCGAGGACCAGCGCGAGGTCGGCCGCAAGACCAGCGTCCAGCTGGCCGCGCTCGAGCAGAAGCTGGAGCGGGAGCGGGCCGCGGCCGCCTCGCCGCCGCCGGTTACCGCCGAGGACCTGCCGCCGCCCATCCGGCCTCTGGCCCTCCTGGTCCAGCGCAAGCTCGCCGCCGGGGTGGAGCCGGCGCGGATCGCCCAGGCCATCGATCCGCTCGCCCGCGAGCGCAGCTGCGCGCCCGGGACCGAGACCAGGCGGCTTCTGCTGGCAACGCCGATCAGCCGCGATTCCGGTGCAGCGCGCTTTGCCGCCGGACCGTTCGAGATCACCGGCAAGGGGGTGAGCGTCCGCGATGCCCAGGGCCGGGCGGAGGCCTGGTTCGATCCCGCCCAGCCGGTCGAGCTGGCGCTGCGCGGGCCCGGGGGGGCTGCCGACAGCGTGGCGGGTGTGCTGCCGCTCGAGCATGGCGTTGTGCTCGACGGCAAGGAGTATCTGTTCCGCGCCGAGGCATCGCGGCGGCGCGGCTTCGTCGAGCTCTATCTGCAGGTCTGCGACTATCCCTGAAGGTCGAGGTCGAGACGGAGCTGGCGCGCCTCCGCTGCCTCGGGCGGGTTGCCGACGCCGATTCCCAGGAGCCGGACCGGCCCTTCGAGCGGTGCCGGGCTGTCGAGCAGCTGCTCGGCCAGCGCCTGGATCCGCGCGGCTCCGGCGAGCCGCTCGCCCACCGTCAGCCGGCGCGTGCGCACCCGAAAGTCCGCGTACTTGATCTTGAGGGTCAGCGTCCGGCCGGCAAAGCCCCTGCGCTCGAGGCGCTGGGCCAGCTCGCCCGCCATGGCGCACAGCGCCTCGCGCAGAATGGCCGGGTCCGTCACGTCGCGCGGGAAGGTTTCCTCCACGCTCAGCGACTTGCGCGGCCGGTCCGGCTCCACCGGGCGGTCGTCGAGGGCGTTGGCGATCTTCCAGTAATGGAGGCCGCTCCGCCCGAAGCGGGCGTGCAGCTCCTCGCGGCTCATCGCCTGCAGGTCGGCGCCGCTGCCGATGCCCCGGGCGCGCAGGCGGGCCGCCGTCGCCGGCCCGATCCCATGAAAGCGCTCGATCGGCAGGCCGGCGATGAACGCCAGCGCCTGCTGGGGGCGGATCACGGTGAGCCCGTCGGGCTTCTCGAGATCCGAGGCGATCTTGGCCAGGAACTTGTTGAAGGAGACCCCGGCCGAGGCTGTGAGCCCCGTGGCCTCGCGGATCTCCTGCTTGATGCGCCGGGCCACCTCGACCGCCGGCATGGGCCCCGGCAAAGGCTCGGTGACGTCGAGATAGGCCTCGTCGAGCGACAGCGGCTCGACCAGCCCGGTGTAGCGCCGGAAGACGGCGCGGATCTGCGCGCTCGCGGCCCGATAGGCGTCGAAGCGCGGCGGCACGAACAGGAGATCGGCGCACAGCCGCCGCGCCCGGCTGCCCGGCATCGCCGAGCGGACGCCGAAGGGCCGCGCCTCGTAGCTGGCGGTGAGCACCACGCCGCGCTCGCCACCACCGCCCACCGCGATCGGACGGCCGCGCAAAGCGGGATCGTCGCGCTGCTCGATGGCCGCGTAGAAGGCGTCCATGTCGACGTGGAGAATCTTGCGCAGCGGCCGGGACGCCGTCTTTGCACCCTGCCCCGCACCGCCCGATTGTTGCCCGGAACCCACGCCCGGCTCCCGCTCGTCCAGCTGCGCGCCTCCCATGCCCCCGTGGCACTTGCCTCGGCGCGGACCGGGAACCTACCTTCTTCGCCGCACATGGTCGACGTCGCTGGCGCGTCGCTGCAGCATTGGAGGTACCGTGGGCATACGCGCGAGTTCCGGAGCACTGTTCGCGCTGGTGGCGGCCGTCGCCCTCGCCTCTCCGGCCGTCGTCCTGGCCGACGACCTGCGCGAGGCCCTGGTGCAGACCTACCTCACCAACCCGCGCCTCGAAGGCGGCCGTGCCCGGCTGAACGCCACCGACGAGCTGGTGCCCCAGGCGCTCTCCGGCTGGCGGCCCCGGGTCTTCATCGACGCCGGCGCGGAGGCAGTGCGCGGCCAGGGTCGCCTGCTGGACGCGCCCGACACGATCGATTCGGACCGCGACACCAGCCGTATCGGCCTCAACGCCCGGCAGAACCTCTATCAGGGCGGCGGCACGGTGGCCGCCACCAACCGCGCAGAGAACCTCGTCCGCGCCGAGCGGGCCAACCTGCTGGCCCTCGAGCAGAGCGTGCTGCTCGAGGCGATCGACGCCTATACGGCGGCGTGGCGCGACCGCGCCGTGCTGGAGCTGGCGCTGAACAACGAGACGCGGCTCAAGAGGCAGCTCCAGGCCACCCGCGACCGCTTCCAGGTGGGCGATCTCGCCCGCACCGACGTGGCGCAGGCCGAGGCGCGGCTGTCGCGCGCCCGCGCCGATGTCGAGGCGGCCAAGGCGAACCTCGCCAGCTCCTATGCGTTCTACGAGCGGGTGATCGGCAAGAAGCCCGGCGAGCTGGAGCAGCCGAAGGACCTGCCGCCGCTGCCTTCGAGTCTCGCCGAGGCGCAGGCGCTGGCGGAGACCAACCCCGAGGTCATCCAGGCCACCTTCGCCCTTTCGGCGGCCCGCGACGACGTCGACGTCGCGCGCGCCGACCTGCTGCCGAGCGTCGATCTCTCCGCCGATCTCGCCTATGTCGACGAGCCCACCACCAGCCTCGAATGGCAGCGCCAGGGCAGCGTGGGGATCAACGTCACCATCCCGCTCTACCAGGGCGGCGGCGAGTATGCCCGGGTGCGCCAGAACCGGCAGATCGTGCGGCAGCGCCGCAACGATCTCGAGCTCGCCCACCGCACCGTGCAGGAGCGGGCCGCCTCGGCCTACGACCAGCTTCTCGCCGCGACCGCGGCCATCGACGCGTTCCGCTCCGAGGTCCGCGCCAACGACATCGCCCTCAAGGGCGTCGAGGAGGAGAACCTGGTGGGCGTGCGCACGGTGCTCGACGTGCTGGACGCCGAGCAGGAGCTGTTCGAGTCGCAGGTCAACCTCGTGCGGGCGCAGCGCACCGAGATCACCGCCGCCTATCAGCTCAAGGCGGCGACCGGCGAGCTGACGGTCGTCGACCTCGAGCTGCCGGTGGAGCCCTACGATGCGCAAGCCTACTACCAGCGCACGCGCAACCGCCTCTTCGGCCTGGACGATCTCGCGGGGGCGCCCTGAGCCGGCGGTGAGCGGGCTCAATATCGGCCAGGCGGCGGCGCGCTCGGGCCTGCCCCCCAAGACCATCCGCTACTACGAGGAGATCGGGCTGCTGCCGGCGCCGGCCCGCTCCGAGGCGGGTTATCGCCGCTACGGCGAGCGGGATCTCGCGACTTTGGCCTTCATCCAGCGCGCCCGCTCGCTGGGCTTCTCGGTGGAGGACTGCCGCGGGCTGCTGGCCCTGTGGCAGGACAGGGGCCGCGCCAGTGCGGAGGTCAAGTCGCTGGCGCTCGCCCGGATCGAGGACATCGAGGCCAAGATCGCCGAGCTGCGCGCCATGCGCGACACGCTGGCCGATCTGGCCGAACGCTGTCATGGCGACGAGCGGCCGGACTGCCCAATTCTCTCCGATCTCGCGAGGGCGGGAGAAGGGAAGGGCGGCCGGGACTGAGCCGGCCGCCGCTGCCGCCTCAGCGCTGCTGCGGCACCTCGTGCCAGAGCTTGCCGTCGAGGACCACGCTGTCGAGAACGAAGCGCTTGTCGCCCGTCCGCTCGGCGCCGGTCACGTCCTTGTAGCGGTGCGTGCCGCCCTCGATCCGCAGGATCGTGGCATCGCCGGTGGTGCCGACCGTCAGGTCGCCCAGGTCGGGGCGCATCAGGAGCTTCGCCGGCGCCTCGGTGACGGCGCGGACGATGTCGGGCACCGGCATGCCCAGCGCCAGGAACTTGCTCATGGTCTCGAGATTGTCGTAGGCGGGCCCGTCGATGCACAGCGAGTGCACGTCGGAGCTGATGACGTCGGGCATGAAGCCCGCCTTGAGCATGTGCTCGGCGACCTCGAAGCTGAACGAGCCCATGCCGTGGGCGATGTCGAAGATGACACCCTTCTCGCGCGCCTCCCACACGCCCTCGCGGATCTCGCCGTTTGCGTAGGTGGGCGCGTTGGGGAACGGCTTGAAGCAGTGGGTGAGGATGTCGCCCGGGCGCAGCACCTTGAGCACGTCGACATAGCGCGGCGGGGGCCGGTCGATGTGGCACATCACCGGCAGGCCCGCCCGGTCGGCGGCCTCGATGGCGAGGTAGAGGGGGGCGATGCCGTTGACGCCGCTAGTGTTGGCGCCGATGCGGACCTTGATGCCCTTGATGACGTCGGGATGCTCGGCCGCCACCTTGGCGCAGGCCGCGGCATCGAGCAGGCGCATCTCCCAGGACTCGCCGATCATCACGTCCTTGGAGAAGGCGTAGATGCCGGCGAATGAGACGTGCAGATAGGCGAAGATCTTGGTCTGGCTGCGCTCGATGACGTGCTTTCGAAAGCCGATGAAGTTGCCGGCCCCGGCCGTGCCGACGTCGAGCCAGGTGGTCGTGCCGGCGCGCTTGGCGAGCTGGTCGGCGTCGATGCCCAGCGAGGCGCCGCCCCAGTAGACGTGGGTGTGGAAGTCGATCATGCCAGGCATGACGATCGCACCCGACACGTCGCGCTCGCGCTCCGCGCTGCCGGCACCCACGGCAGCACCGATGGCCGCCACCTTGCCGTCCTTGAAGGCGATGTCGGCCACCTCGTCGACGCCGCCGCCCGGATCGAGCACGCGTCCGCCGCGCAGGATCACATCATAGTCCGCCATCGCCAGCTCTCCCTTGTCCCTGCCGTTCATTCGTCTGCATCCGTGCGAGTGCTAGCCCGGGCAGGGGCGGCGCGCCAACCCGCCCTTCAGCACTGCAGTGCTGCGAAATCGCCGAGCATCCCCGCCTCGGCCGCCAGGTCGAGAAAAGTGTAGCGGTCGCGGGTCTCGCGCGCATGGGCCACCGCCTGCCGCCAGAAGGTGGGATCGAGGCCGAGATCGGCCCCTGTCGACGGCAGGCCGCCCTCGGCGAAGACCCGCTCGAGCTCGCCCAGCGGCAGCATGGCGGCGCGCAGCTCGCCCCGGACCTCCTGCCACTCATCGGCGAGGCGTCGGCTCAGCGCCGCAAGGGCGTCCGGCTCGGGGGCCTTGGCGCGGCTCGCGGCGATGCAGTCGCCGGCAAAGACGCCGAAACGGCGCTCGAAGGCCGCCTCGTCGAGCGGCGGTGCCGTCAGGCGGGGCGCGCAGGAGGACGAGAGAATCCGCTCCTGCAGCCGGGCCATCGCCAATGTCGCCGCTGCCACCTGCTCGCCGTGCAGCGTGCCCGGATGCGGTGCGGCCAGGAGATCGACATAGTGGCTGACCAGGTGCTCGCCCTGGGAGGCAGGCGCGCTGGAGCCCGCCAGCAGCATCGCCGCCCCGCCCAGCACCAAAAGCCGGGTAAGGCTGGCTACCGCCCCGTGCTCGCCCGCCACGAGCTCCGGTACGGCCCCCAGCAGCGCCGCTTCCTCCTCGGCCTGCAGCGCGAAGCAGGAGGGCAGGTAGGGGCTGTCGTGCAGGAGATGCGCGAGCAGCCAGTCGGTCTGCGCGGTGGTCCGGCAGATGACGTCGCCAAGCCCCGCCCGGCGCAGCCGCAAGGGGGCGGCGGCCAGCACACCGAGATCGAAGAACGCGCCTCTGGGCGCCACTGCTGGCAGGCTGAGCTTGAGCCGTCCCTTGGCGAGCGAGGCGGTGGCCGTGACATAGCCGTTCATCGAGGGGGCGGTCGCGAACACGGCAAAGGGGATGCCGCGCTGCCGGGCCGCCTGCTTGCACAGATCGTTAATGGTGCCCGAGCCCACCGCGACCAGGGCGTCGGCGTGCCGGGTGCGCCCGATCAGCGCGTCGGCGGTGGCGATGTCGGCATGGGGCCGCTCAAGGACGAGCGTCTCGCTGCCGGGAAGGGCTGCCGCCACCCTCCGGCCCATCGCCTCCACGGTGTTCTCGTCGCAGACCACGGTGATGGCCCCGGCGAGCCCGGCCCTGGCCACCAGCTCCGCCTCGCCGCCCGCGAGGCTCGGCTCGAGGGCGAGGCGGGGCAGGGGCAGGCGCACCGGCCGTCTTGTGGCCGGGTCGATCCAGCGCCCCTGGGCCAGCGCCTCCAGAACCTGCCCACCGCCCATGCCGGTCTCCTCAGGCGAAGTCGGAGGCCATGCGGCGCATCACCGCCACGGCCTTCGCGAAATCGTCCATCTCCATGTGCTCGTCGGGATTGTGGCTGCCATTCTCGTTGCGCACGAACAGCATCACCGAGGGCACACCGGCGAGCGCAAAGGTGGCGGCGTCGTGGCCCGCACCGCTCGACATGCGCCGCCAGCTCACGCCCAGCGCCTCGGCGGCCTCCGCCAGCCGCGCCTGCATGCGCTCGTCCATGGGCGCGGGCGTGCTGCCGGTGCGCGGCCCCAGCTCGAAGCGGACCCTGCGGGCCGCCGCGATCTCCTCGCACAGCGCCTTCAGCCGCTCGTCGACCAGCGCCAGCGTGTCGGTCGAGCGGCTGCGCACGTCGATGCAGATGCGGCACTCGCCGGCCACCTTGGCGAAGGCGTGCTGCTCGGCATCGGTATAGAGCTGGCCCACTGTCAAGGTCAGGTCGTGGCCCTGCTCCTCGAGCTCCACCCAAAGAGCGTCGAGCCGGGTCACCAGCTCGGCCGAGGCCACCACCGCGTCGTGCCGCCATTTGCGCGGCACCGCGCCCGAATGGGCGTAGGCGCCGAGGCAGCGCGCCTCGCGGTAGCGGATGCTGCCGCGGATCCCGTCGACCACGCCCAGCACGATGCCCTCGCTGATCAGATGCGGGCCCTGCTCGATGTGCAGCTCCACGAAGCCGGCGATGCGCGCCGGGTCGATCAGCTTCTCGCCGCGCGCCACGCCCTCGGGATCGAAGCCCGCCTCGCGGATGTGCTCGCCCAGCGTCATGCCGCTATCGAAGCGCCGCGCCGCGAGCGCCTCTTGCGGCAGGATGCCCAGCGCCGTCTTGCTGCCGATATAGCTCACCGGAAACCAGACGCTCTCCTCGGCGCGCAGCGCCACGACGCCGATGTCCACGGCAGGGGTCCGGCCGCCGCGCACGAAGCCGGCCGCGACCTCGAGCCCCGCCAGCACGCCGGCCAGCCCGTCATAGTTGCCGCCATGCGGCACGGTGTCGACATGCGAGCCCAGCAGCAGCACCCGCGAGCGGTCGGCGCCGGGCAGGGTCAGCAGCATGTTGCCGGCGGCATCGACCCGCTTTTCCATGCCCAGCGAGGCCGCCGCCTCGGCGACGAGGTCATGGGCATGCTGCTCGCCGGCCCCGTAGGACGGCCGCGTTACCCCCGGCGACGCGGCGCTGTCGCGGGCGAGGCGCTCGAACAGGGCAGGGGCGAAGTGAAGCTCGGTCATCGGGCGCTCCGGCTGGGCGAAAATCAGCGTCGCCGCCGCTCCCACACGCCCTCATCGAGCAGGTGGGGCGGTCGGCGGTCGGCGAGGGTATCGAGGATCTGGTCGGCGACCTCCAGGGCGGTGCGCTCGAGCGCCTCGTCGGTGGAGCCGGCGATGTGGGGGGTGAGGATGACGTCCTCGCGGCTGCGCAGCGGGTGATCGTCGGGAAGGTGCTCGTGGGCGGTGACGTCGAGGCCGGCGCCCGCCAGGCGGCCGGCCTCGAGAGCCGCCACGAGGGCGCTCTCGTCGAGCACCGCGCCGCGGCCGGTATTGACGAGGATCGCGCCGGCGCGGAGCTGGGCCAGCTCGCATGCGCCGATCAGGCCGCGCGTCGCGTCGGTCAAAGGCAGGTGTAGCGAGACGACGCTCGCCTGGCGCAGCAGGGTCTGCAGGTCGACCGCCTCGGCCCCCAGCGCCCTCAGCCCCTCGGGGTCGGGGCGGCGGGCATGGACCAGGATGCGCATGCCCAGCCCATGCCGGGCAATGGCGGCGGTGCGCCGGCCGATGCGGCCGAAGCCGACGACGCCCAGCGTCTTGCCGGAGAGCTCGACGAAGTGGCTGCGATATTTGAAGGAGGCGTCGCCTGCCCGCACCGCCCGGTCGGCCGCCGGCAGGCGCCGCGCCACCGCCAGCATCAGGGCCACGGCATGCTCGGCCACCGAGACGGCGTTGGCCCCGGGCGTCACCACCACGGGGATCCCCAGCCGCGCGGCGTGGGCGGTATCGATGGCGTTGGTGCCGGCGCCGTGATTGCCGATCACCCGAAGGGCGGGGGCGGCGTCCATGGCGGCAGCGTCGAGCCCGGCGCTGCGGGTGATGACCGCCACCGCCTCGCCGATCTCGCGGGCCACCGTGGCCATGTCGTCGGTCGAGGCGTGGCGCGGCTCGAGCCCGCCTGCGCGCAGTCTCAGCAGGCCTGCCGGATGGATCGGCTGGACGATCAGGCAGGTCCGCGCCACGGCCGTCAGTAGCCGCGCTCGAGGTCGACGAGATTGGCCGGCGTCTCGCCGCGCTCGATCCGCCGCAGCTGCTCGACGATGATGGCCATGGCGGTGCGCGGGTTGGTGATGGCGCCGGCATGCGGCGTCACCAGCACCTTGGGGTGGCTCCAGAGCGGCGAGGCGGAGGGCAGGGGCTCCTCGTCGAAAACGTCGAGCATGGCCCCCTCGAGCCGGCCGGAATCGAGGGCCGCCAGAAGATCGTCGACCACCACGTGCGGGCCGCGCGCCACGTTGATCACGAAGCTTCCCTTTGGCATCAGCGCCAGGGTCTCGCGGTCGATGATGCCCCGGGTCTCGCCGGTGAGCGGCAGGATGCACACCAGGATCCGGCAGCGCGCGAGGAACTCGGGCAGCTCCTCGCGGCCGGCATAGACCTTGACCGGGGCTGCCGGCCGCGGGCTGCGCGACCAGCCGAACACGTCGTAGCCCACCTTGCGCAGCAGCTCGGCCGTGGTCATGCCGATCTCGCCCACGCCCATGATCCCGACGCCGATCTCCGCCGGGTCGTCGTGGAAGTGACGCTCCCAGAGCGCGGCCTGCTGCTGGCGCTCGTAGAGGTCGAAGCGCCGGTGAAAGCGCATCACGCCGTGCAGGGCGTACTCGGCCATGCGCTGCGACATCAGCGGGTCCACCAGCCGGGCCAAAGGCACGTTCTCGGGCAAGGCCACGCCGGAGCGCACAAGGGCGTCGATGCCGGCGCCGAGGACCTGCACCAGGCGCAGCCTGGTCATGCCCTCGAAAAATCCGGCGGGGGGCTGCCAGACCAGCGCCGCGTCGATCTCTGCCGGATCGCCGATGTCGGAGGAGAGCCGCAGCTCGATGTCGGGCGCCTGTTCCCGCAGCTCGGCGATCCACCGGTCGACATTGGCCCATGCGGTGTGGAGAACGACCTTCATCTCGGCTTCCGGTTCAGTCTGACAGGAGGGGCGGCGGCGGTGGCGGGTGGCTCAGGGCACGAGACCCTCGCGCAGCGGGTCGCCGGCAGTGACACCGCCGATGAGGTTCAGGCCCAAAAGCCGGGCAGGGTCAAGATCCGCGCCGGTCCTGAGAGGCTCCAGCCGGTCGGCCAGCCGGTCCAGCCAGCCCCGCATGACGCGCCGCGCCTCGAGCGCCTGCTCGAAGGAGACGGACTGGAAGCGCAGACGTCCGCCCGGGGCGATCTGCGCCAGGGCCGGCAGGTCGGCGCCGATCACGGTGGCGATCTTGGGATAGCCGCCGGTCGTCTGGCGGTCGGCCATGAGGACGATCGGCGTGCCCATGCCGGGGACCTGCACGCTGCCGGCAACGGTGCCGTCGGAGACAATGTTGAAGCCCTTGGCGTGCTCGACCTGCGGCCCCTCGAGGCGGTAGCCCATGCGGTCCGCCTGCGCCGAGACGCGGTAGCCCTCGCCGAAGAACGCAGCAAGGCCGGCCGGCGTGAAATAGTCGTCCTGGGGACCCGGCACGGCGCGGATCACCTCGCGCGCGGGCGGCGGATCGGGCAGCATGAGATCGGGGTGCGGCGAGGGCTCAAGCTCGGCCAGGGCGAGCGCGTCGCCGGCCCTGAGCGGCCTTCCCTCGATGCCGCCGAGGCGCGAGAGCGTGTGGGTGGCATGGCTGCCGAGCTGCGCCGGGAGGGCGAGCCCGCCGGCGATCGCCACATAGCCCCACACCCCCGCCTGGGCACGGCCGATGCGCACCATCTGGCCGCGATGGACCGTCACGCACGACCACCACGGCATCGGCTTGTCGTCGATCTGGAGCTCGAAGGTGCCGCCGGCAAACGCCAGCCGGACCCGCTCGGCTGCCACCTCGAGGACGAGACCGCCCAAGGCGAGCTCGACGGCGACGGTGCCTGGCGGGTTGCCGGCCATCCGGTTGGCGGCCTCGTGCGCGAGACGGTCCATCGGGCCCGAGCCCGAGACGCCCAGGCGCTGGTAGCCGCGCCTGCCGGCGTCCTGCAGGGTTGCCAGCGGTCCGGGCGCGCGGACGAGGAGGCGGTCGCTCACGAGGCGTGCTCCGAAGCCGGCTCGGGCCGGATCAGCGGGTCGCCGTCCGCCGCCCGCGCCGCAAGTGCTGCGAACTCGGCAGCGTCGATGGGGCGGAAGCGGACGGTGTCGCCGGCGGCGAACAGGAAGGGCGGCTCGCGCCCCGGATCGAACGCCCTGACCGGCGTCTGGCCCAACAGATGCCAGCCGCTCGGCGCCTCGACGGAGGAGATGGCGGCCTGGATGCCGCCGACGGAGACGCTGCCGGCGGGAGTCTTGAGGCGCGGGTTGACCCGGCGCGGCGTGTGCAGGCGCTGGTCGAGCCCGCCGAGATAGGCAAAGCCCGGCGCAAAGCCGATCATGTAGACGCGGTAGGTGCCGCCGGCATGGAGGCGCACGGCCTCCTCGACGGTGAGCCCGTGCCGCTCGGCGACCTCCTCGAGATCCACGCCGTGCTCGCCGCCATAGCAGACCGGGACGGTCCACGCCCGGCCGGCGGGCGCCTCGCCGGGATGCTCGAGATCGAGGCCGCGCAGCCGCCCGAGAAGCTCCAGTCCGTCCACGGCATCGGGATCGAAATGGACCAGGAGCGAGCGGTAGGTGGGGACCAGCTCGGTCACCCCCGGCAGGGCTGCCTCGCGCAGCCGCGCGTCGAGCGCCAGGATGCGGTCGTTGATCGCGGGATCCACGGTCTCGCCCAGCTCGATCACGAAAGCGGCGTCGCCGGCGTGGAGGATGCGCGCCGGCGGGAGGGTCTCGGTCATGCGCTAGCCCTTCAGCGTCACTTGCGCTGGCAGGAACAACGCGATCTGGGGGAACAAAGCAAGCAGCAGGGTGAACAGGATCATGATGACGAAGAAGGGCAGTGCGGCCCGGCTGATGCGTCCGAGCGGCTCGCCGGTCATGCCCTGGATGACGAAGAGGTTGAAGCCCACCGGCGGGGTGATCTGTGCCATCTCCACCACCAGCACCAGGAAGACCCCGAACCAGAGCGGGTCGAAGCCGGCGGCGACGATCAGCGGCAGGGTGATCGGCAGGGTCATGACGATCATCGAAAGGCCCTCGAGGACGCAGCCCAGGAGGCCGTAGACGAGAATCAGCATGAGCACGAGGCCCATGGGCCCGAGCTCGAGGGCGGCGATGGCCTCGGCCACGGCGCGCGGGATGCCGAGAAAGCCCATGGCCACCGAGAGAAACACCGCGCCGGCGATGATCAGGCCGACCATCGAGCTGGTGCGCACCGCCGCCATGAAGGCGGCGCTCAGGGTGGCCCGGTTCAGCGTCCGCTGCCAGGCGCTGATGATGATCGCCCCCAGCACGCCGATGGCGGCGGCCTCGGTGGGGCTGGCGATGCCGCCATACATGCTGCCGAGGATCATCAAGATGAGAAAGACGACCGGGCCCAGCTCGACCAGCCCGCGCATTCTCTCGCCCCAGCTGAAGCTGTCCTCGGTGTCCGGCGTGGCGTCGGCCTGCAGCGCGGCGCGCACGCCCAGATAGACCATGTAGGCGAGCGCCAGCAGGAAGCCCGGCAGGATGCCGGCGATGAAGAGCTTGAGGATCGAGACCTCGGCCAGCACGCCGTAGATGATCATGATGACGCTGGGCGGGATCAGGAAGCCCAGCGTACCGGCGCCGGCCAGCGAGCCCATGGCGAGCTTGCGGTCGTAGCCGCGCCGGGTGAGCTCGGTCAGCGTCATGCGGCCCACGGTGGCGGTGGTCGCCGCCGAGGAGCCGGAGATGGCGGCGAAGAGGGTGCAGCCCAGCACGTTGACGTGGAGCAGCTTGCCCGGCAGCCGCGAGGTCCACGGAGCGAGGCCCTGGAACAGCGAGCGCGACAGCTCGGTGCGAAACAGGATCTCGCCCATCAGGATGAAGAGCGGCAGGGCGATAAGCTCGGGCACGGTGGTGGCGTTGAACGAGATCTGGCCCAAGAGCTTGTCGACCGGCATCGAGCGGAACAGCAGCAGGCTGCCGGCGCCGACGCCGAACAGCGAGAGACCCACCCAGACGCCGAGCGAGAGAAGCCCGGCCAGCAGTGCCAGGACGGTGAGGAGCGAGCTTGTCATGGGTTGGCCTCAGGTCTCACTCGGAATGCCGCCGTCGGCGGGCTTCTCGTCCGGCTCCTCGCCCGTCGCGAGCCGCACCAGCCGGGCCACCAGCACCAGCGTCAGGATGGCCATGCCGAGGGTGGCGACGCCCTGCGGCACGGCCAGCGGCGTCGCGGTCGGCGTGAAGGTGCGCGAGCCGCCGATGAACGCTCCCCAGGCGAGGCTGCCCAGGGCGAAGGTGAGGAAGCCGGAGATCACCAGGCCGGCCAGGGTGGCCAGCATGTCGAGCGCCCGCGTGGGGCCCGGCGGCAGGTGGTGGGCGAACAGCGACACCCGCACATGGCCGCCCTGCCTGAGCGTCCAGCCCATGCCCAGGAAGAAGGCCGCGCACATCAAGAAGGCCGCATATTCCCACGAGAAATCGAGGCTGAAATTGAACAGCCAGACGACGGCGATCTCCGCCAGGACGATGACGGTCAAGAGGGCGAGACAGAGGGCGGCGGCGACGGCCGCCGCCGCCGCCGCCCCGTCGACGAGGCGCAAGAAGAGGCGCACGCGAGCGGACCTTCGTGCTGCTTACTTGCCGGAAGCGGCGCGGTAGGCTTCCATGACCTCGGCGGCCTTGGGCCCTGCCTTCTCGGCGAAGTCCTTCCAGAGCGGCTTGGCTGCCTCGATCAGCTTCGCGCGCAGCTCCGGGGTGGGCTCGGTGACCTTCATGCCATTCTCTTCGAGGGTCTTGAGCTTCTGCTCATCCTCCTCGCGGCTGACCTCCCAGAAAACCGGCTCGAGCTCCGCGGCGACCTTCTCGATGGCCGCACGGTGCTCCTCGCTGAGCGCGTTCCAGGCATCGAGATTGACGGTCACCATGTTGGAGGAGGACTGCCAGTTGAAGCGGTTGAGGCAGCAGAGGAATTCCCAGAACTTGCCGTCGACGCCCGAGGAGCTCGAGGTCGTGACACCCTCGATGGCGCCCGACGCCAGGGCGGGGACGACCTCGCCCCAGGGCAGCTGGCGGGGAGCAGCACCCAGCGCGCTGAAGAAGTCGAGGCCGTTCTTGTCGACCACGCGCATCTTGAGGCCCTGCATGTCCTCGAGCTTCACCACCGGGTCGCTCGAATAGAGCCCCTGGCCGGGCCACGGCACGATATAGAGGATCTTCTGGTTGTACTGCTCGGCAACCTCGTCATAGACCGGCCGCGCATGCTCGAGGAGCTCCCTGGTCTCCTTCTGGCCCGACGCGAGGTAGGGCAGCGACTCCATGCCGAAGAGGGCCACCTCGCCGGTCTGCTGGTTGATCAGCACGTCACCGATCGGCACCAGCCCGTCGCGCACCGTGCGCAGCATCTCCGGGCCCTTGAAGCCCAGGGCGCCGCCCGGATGAAGCGTGATCACCACCTCGCCGCCGGTGGCCTTCTCGACCTCGTCGGCGAAGCGCTGGGCGTTCTTGACGTGGAAGTTGCCCTGCGGCCAGGCCAACGGCATGTCCCAGTTGGTCGTCGCCTGAACGCCTGGCGCGCCCAAAAGAGCTCCGGTGACGACGGCCGCGCCGAGGGCGGCAAGGGTGCGGGAACGGACCATGGAAAGTGCAACCTCCTCTATCTTGTGGCCCGCAAGGGCCTTTTGAGCGGTCGTTCTGGTGACGACGTGGACGCGTCTCGTGCCGGCACCGGCATTGCAGCAGCCGCCAGATGCTCTAGCCTGTGCGCGGCCGACGCGAGGGCGGCCAGCATGAGCGTCTGAAGGAGAACGTCAAGATGGGCCTTGCGGTCGATCTCAACAGCGACCTCGGAGAGAGCTTCGGCGCCTGGACGATGGGCAACGACGCCGAGATGCTCGACATCGTCACGACCGCCAACGTCGCCTGCGGCTTCCACGCGGGCGATCCCCTCGTGATGCACGAGACGGTGCGGCTGGCGCTGGAGCGCGGCGTGGAGATCGGCGCCCACCCGGGCTTCCTCGATCTCTGGGGCTTTGGAAGGCGGCCCATCCAGGGGGAGCGGCCCGGGGACGTCGAGAAGCTCATCGTCTACCAGATCGGGGCGCTGCAGGCGATGGCGGCGGTGGTCGGCCACAAGGTGCGCCACCTCAAGACGCACGGCGCGCTGGGCAACATGGCGGCCGTCGACGCCGATCTCGCCATGGCGGTGGCGCGCGCCAGCAAGGCGGTGGACCCGGAGATGATCTTCGTGGTGATGCCCGGCAACGAGCTCGAGAAGGCGGGCGAGAAGCTGGGGCTGAGGATGGCCCGCGAGGTCTATGCCGACCGCACCTACGACGATGCCGGCAACCTCACCTCGCGCAAGCTGCCCGGCGCGGTGATCCACGATTCCGCCGAGGCGACGCAGCGGGTGCTGCGGATGCTCGAGGACGGTGCGATCACCTCGGTCTCGGGCAAGCGCATTCCCGTCGCCATCGACACGATCTGCGTGCACGGCGACAATCCTGCGGCAGTGGCCATGGCGCGCGGCATCCGCGAGGCGATGGAGAAAGCCGGCGTGACGCTGCGGCCCTTCGCGCGGGCGCTCTGAGGCGGGCAGGGGCGCGGTCAGCTCTCGTCGGGGTCGAGGCCGCCGCCGACCGGATACATCCCGAGAAGCATGTGCCAGGTGTTCTCGATCCGCCGGTTGACCATGGATGCCGCGTCCTCGGGCGACCCGCCCTCGTCGATCATGTTCATGCCCTCGTAGTAGCGCAGCAGCAGCAGCTGGAAGACCGCGTTCATGATCCCGAGCGGGTCCGTCCCTTCTATCCCGGCCACTTTCGCGCAGAACCGGGCGATCTCTCCCTCCGTGTTCCACGAGCCCACGGCGTTGTACTCGTCGGGATGCTGCCCGAGGAACACCCGCGCCAGCCTGAGACATTCGGCCTTGTCCGCCTCGATGGCCGCCTCCCTCGCCTGCTCGTCGGGGATGCCGGCGCACCAGCGGGCGTGCACCACGCCCATGAAGCCGCGCAGGATGCGCTCGACGTCCTCCAAAGAGCCCAGATAGGGCCTCGGATCGTCGGGTCCGGGAAGCCGGGCGAACGCGCGGTCGAGGGAGTGGTGATGCTCGGCCACGGTATCCTCCTTGTGCCGGCGGGCTGCAGGAGGCGATCGCTAGCACGAGGCGGCCGTCGGCCGCGCGGGATCTTCGGGAGGAGGCGGGGGCTCCAAAAGCACGAAGGGCGCCCGAAGGCGCCCTCGCGGCTCCCGGACCGGCCGGGAGAGGATTGGTGGAGCCGATGGGAGTCGAACCCACGACCTCTAGAGTGCGATTCTAGCGCTCTCCCAACTGAGCTACGGCCCCACGTGGCGCGCATCTATGGTGGCACCCGGCGACGCTGTCAAGAGGATGGTGACGGGGCTGGCGAGGGGCGGCGGCTCGTATATAGTGCCGCCGCATCGCCCCGTCATTTCAGCCCGTTGGTCCATGCTCGCACTCACGAACCTGCTCAACACCGTCATCGGCGTCTACATCTGGCTGATCATCGGCTCGGTCGTGCTGAGCTGGCTCATCGCCTTCAACGTCGTGAACACCGGCAACCGGATCGTCTACCAGATCGGCGACTTCCTCTACCGGGTGACGGAGCCGGCGCTGCGGCCGATCCGCAACCTGCTGCCCAATATGGGCGGGCTCGATCTCTCGCCGCTGGTGCTGATCCTGGCCCTCTATTTCGTGCGCGACCTGATCAACGAATATCTGCGGTACTGAGCCTTGGAGCTCCCCTGCCGGCGCCTCGCCGACGGCCTCGAGCTGCGGGTGCGGGCGCGGCCGAAAGCGGCGCGGGACGGGATCGACGGCTGCGTCGCCGACGCGCAGGGCGAGTGGTGGCTTGCCGTGCGGGTCACCGCACCGCCGGACGACGGCAAGGCCAATGCGGCCATCCTGCGCCTGCTGGGCAAGCGCATGGGCGTGGCGGTGTCGCGACTGACGCTGCTGGCCGGCGCCGCGGCGCGCTGGAAGCGGATCAGGGTGGAAGGCCAGCCGGACGAGCTGGCGGCAAGCCTGGCGGCCATGGCCGGGCACAGTCAGCTCGGGGAGAGCAAGGAATGAGCAGGATCATCGACGGACGCGCCCATGCAGCGGCCCTGCGCGAGCGGCTTGGCGAGGAGGTGGCCGAGCTGGTCCGCACCACCGGCGTGAGGCCCGGCCTCAAGGTGGTGCTGCTGGGCGAGCATCCAGCCAGCATCGCCTATGTCCGCACCAAGACGCGGATGGCCGAGGAGGTCGGCATGGCGGGCGATCTCGTGGCGCTGCCCGAGACCACCTCGCAGGCCGATCTCCTGGCGCTGATCGCCAGGCTCAATGCCGATCCCGAGGTGCACGGCATTCTGGTCCAGCTGCCGCTGCCGCCGCAGATCGACCCGGCGGCGGTGCTCGAGGCTATCGACCCGGCCAAGGACGTGGACGGCTTCCATCCGCTCAATGCCGGCCGCCTCGCCGCCCTTTCCGGCGGCCTGCCGGAGGATCTGCTGGTGCCCTGCACCCCGCAGGGCTGCCTGGTGATGCTCGAGAGCGAGCTCGGCCAGGGCGGGCTGCGCGGCATGCGCGCGCTCGTGCTGGGCCGCTCCAACATCGTCGGCAAGCCGATGGCAGCCCTCCTGCTGGCCCGCGACTGCACGGTGACCATCGCCCACTCGCGAACCCGCGACCTGGCGGCGGAATGCCGTCGCGCCGACATCCTGGTGGCCGCTGTCGGCCGGCCCGAGATGGTGCGCGGCGACTGGGTCAAGGAAGGTGCGGTGGTGATCGACGTGGGCATCAACCGCGTCGAGAAGCCCGGCGGCGGCTCGCGGCTGACCGGCGACGTGGCCTTCGAGGAGGCCTCCGAGCGTGCCGCCGCCATCACGCCGGTGCCGGGCGGGGTCGGGCCGATGACGGTGGCCTGCCTTTTGCGCAATACCGTGATCGCCTGCCGCGGCCTGCTGGCGCGCCGTGCGGGCGGCAGCGCCTGACGCGCAACCCGCGCCGCCCGCACGGCCCGATTGCCATGGCGGCATCCTTTACCTAACAGAACGCGGACGACCGGCCGGCCAGCCACTCTCCAAGGCGTCCGGCGGCGGAGCTCCTCACCGGGGCTCCGCCCGGCAAAGAGGCGAGGCAATGAGAATAGGCATCCCGAAAGAAAGCCGTGAGCACGAGCTTCGCGTCGCGGCGAGCCCGGACACCATCAAGCGCTACAAGGGCCTCGGCCTCGACTGCGTGGTGGAGGAGGGGGCCGGCACCGGTGCCGCTCTCGCCGACGAGGCCTTCACCAAGGCCGGCGCGTCGCTCGCCGACGCGGCCGGGGCCTGGGACGCCGAGATCGTCCTCAAGGTGCAGCGGCCGGGCGAGGACGAGATGGGCCGGCTGCGCCAGGGCCAGGTCCTGGTGGGGATGCTCGATCCCTATATGAGCCGTGAGCAGGTGGCGGCCTATGCCAGCGCCGGGGTCACCGCCTTCTCCCTGGAGCTGCTGCCGCGCACCACCCGCGCCCAGGCCATGGACGTGCTCTCCAGCCAGGCCAACCTCGCCGGCTACAAGGCGATGGTCGACGCGATGGCGGCCTACAGCCGCGTCCTGCCGATGATGATGACCGCGGCCGGCACCGTGACGCCCGCCAAGGTCTTCGTGATCGGCGCCGGTGTGGCCGGGCTCCAGGCCATCGCCACCGCCAAGCGCATGGGGGCGGTGGTCACGGCGACCGACGTGCGGCCGGCCGCACGGGAGGAGATCGAGAGCCTCGGCGGCAAGTTCGTGGGCTTCATCCCCGAGGGGGCTGCCACCGCCGGCGGCTATGCGCGGCCGCTCACGCCCGAGGAGCAGGCCGAGCAGGCGCGGCTGGTGGCCGAGCACCTGAAGGGCCAGGACATCGTCGTGACCACCGCGCAGATCCCCGGCCGCAAGGCTCCGCGGATCGTCACCGCGCAGATGGTGGCATCGATGAAGGCCGGCTCGGTGGTGCTCGACATGGCGGCCGAGAGCGGCGGCAATGTCGAGGGCAGCGAGCCCGGGGCCGAGCGCATGGAAGGCGGCGTCAGGATCATCGGCGCCCGCAACCTGCCGGCGCGCCTGGCGCCTGCCTCCTCGGTGCTCTACGCCCGCAACCTGCAGAACTTCGTGGCGCTGCTCGTCTCCAAGGAAGGCGCGCTCGCGATCGACATGGACGACGACCTCGTCAAGGGTGCGATGCTCACCCACGAGGGCAGGATCGTCCACCCGAACTTCGCCGACCAGGCCTGAGGAGAGCGCCCGTGGAAGCGATCGATCCCGGCATCTTCAATCTCATCATCTTCGTGCTCGCGATCTTCGTGGGCTATTACGTCGTCTGGTCGGTGACCCCGGCGCTGCACACGCCGCTCATGTCGGTGACCAACGCCATCTCGAGCGTGATCATCGTGGGCGCGCTGATCGCCACCGGGGCGGGCGGGGCCGCCGCGGTGTTCGGCTTTTTGGCCGTGGTCCTGGCGTCGGTGAACATCTTCGGCGGCTTTGCCGTGACGGAGCGGATGCTCGCCATGTTCAAGAAGCGCGGCTGAGGGGCAGGCCATGAGCATCAACATCGCCGCCATCGGCTATCTCGTTGCCGCCGTCTTCTTCATCCTGGCGCTGCGCGGCCTGTCCTCGCCGGCCACCTCCCGGGCCGGCAACCGCTACGGCATGGCCGGCATGACGATTGCCATCGTCATCACGCTGCTGGCCCTGCCGCATGCCGGGATCGGCACCTATCTGCTGATCGTGCTGGGCATCGCCATCGGCGGTGCGGCGGGCTTCGTCATCGCCCGGCGGATCGAGATGACCGCCATGCCGCAGCTGGTCGCGGCCTTCCACTCGCTGGTCGGTCTCGCTGCGGTGTTCGTCGCTGCCGGCGCGTTCCTCAACCCCGCCGACTTCGGGATCACCAACCTGGACGGCAGCATCAAGGGGCTGTCGCTGGTCGAGATGGGCCTGGGCACCATCATCGGCGCCATCACCTTCTCGGGCTCGGTGATCGCCTTCGGCAAGCTCCAGGCCAAGCTGCCTCCCGGGGCCGAGGCGCTGGTGCCGGGCTTCCTCAAGCCGGCGGTCGCCGCCGCCATGAGCTCGCGGCCGATCATGCTGCCGGCCCGGCACGCCATCAACATCGCCATCGGCCTCGTCATCCTGCTGCTGCTGGTGGCGGTCACGGCCACCGAGAGCGGTACCGCGTTCGTGCTGATGACGCTTCTGGCCTTCGCCATCGGCGTGCTGCTGATCATCCCGATCGGCGGTGCCGACATGCCGGTGGTGGTCTCGATGCTGAACTCCTACTCGGGCTGGGCCGCCGCCGGCATCGGCTTCACCCTGCAGAACCCGATGCTCATCGTCACCGGCGCGCTGGTCGGCAGCTCGGGCGCCATCCTCTCCTACATCATGTGCCGGGCGATGAACCGCTCGTTCTTCTCGGTCATCCTGGGCGGCTTCGGCGAGACCGCCGCCGCTGCCGCCGACACCGGCGACAAGACGGTGAAGTCGGGCTCGGCCGAGGATGCCGCCTTCATCATGGAGAACGCCCAGAAGGTCATCATCGTGCCGGGCTACGGCATGGCGGTGGCCCAGGCGCAGCACTCGGTGCGCGAGCTCTACGACACGCTGACCAAGAAGGGCGTGGAGGTGCGCTTCGCCATCCATCCGGTGGCCGGCCGCATGCCCGGCCACATGAACGTGCTGCTGGCCGAGGCCAACATCCCCTACGACGTGGTCTTCGAGATGGAGGAGATCAACAACGAGTTCGGCCAGGCCGACGTGGCCTACGTCATCGGCGCCAACGACATCACCAACCCGGCCGCCAAGACCGACACCAGCTCGCCGATCTACGGCATGCCGGTGCTCGACGTCGACCGCGCCAAGGCGGTGTTCTTCGTCAAGCGCTCGATGGCGGCGGGCTATGCCGGCATCGACAACCCGCTCTTCTACATGGACCGGACGATGATGCTCTTCGGCGACGCCAAGAAGATGACCGAGGAGATCGTCAGGTCCGTCGAGGGCTGAGATCACGCGAGAGACGGGCCGGCGACGGCCCGTTTCCCCTCCAAAGGCGCAGCCCTGCGGCGCGCAGCCTTCTCGACCGTGCAGGAAAGACAGGGTAGAAGCCTGGCCGTCTTTTCCTCGTGGAGTGTCGGCATGGGAACCTGCAAGTCAGCAGACAAGTAAGCCGCAACGACAAGTCTTGTTGTTGCGGCGTTCTGTAAGACCAATCCCATTCGATTGCTGACGAGCAGACGCCGCCCGGTTTTCTCGATCGAGCGGTTCAATCGTCATGACCACCATACGCCCTGCGTGGGCCTGCAGCCTGCCGGCAGCGCTGCTGCTGATGGCTCCCTTCGACATCCTCGCTTCGCTGGCGATGGATATCTATCTTCCCGTCGTTCCGGCGATGCCCGGCATCCTGGGCACGACGCCCCGCGTGATCCAGCTCACCTTGAGCCTCTACATGGTGATGCTCGGCGTGGGCCAGGTGATCTTCGGGCCGGTTGCGGACCGCATCGGGCGACGGCCGGTCCTGCTGGCGGGTGCCTCGCTGTTCATCGTTGCGTCCCTCGGAGCGGCGTGGTCGTCGACTGCCGCCGCCTTCCTGGCTTTGCGTCTGCTTCAGGCGATTGGCGCGTCGGCCACGCTGGTGGCGACGTTCGCGACGGTCCGCGATGTCTATGGCAGCCGTCCGGAAGGGGCTGTCGTCTACGGCCTTTTCGGTTCGATCCTGGCTTTCGTGCCTGCGCTTGGTCCTGTCGCCGGGGCGTTGATCGGCGAGTTTTTCGGATGGCGCGCGATATTCGCCACACTGGCCGCATCGGGGTTGCTCGCGCTGTTGCATGCAGGGTTCAGGTGGCACGAGACGCTGCCCCTGGATCGCGCACCGATGCGCCGGTCTGTATTGCCCATCCTCGCCAGTCCGGAATTCTGGGTTTACACGGCCGGCTTCAGTGCCGGTATGGGCACCTTCTTCGTCTTTTTTTCGACAGCACCCCGCGTGCTCATAGGCCGAGCCGGCTATTCGGAGATCGAGTTCAGCGCAGCCTTCGCAACGGTGGCGCTCGTCATGATCGCGACAACCCGCTTCGCGAGGTCGTTTGTCGCCCGATGGGGCAGCGCCGGATGCGTCGCGCGCGGGATGGCGTTGCTCGTTTGCGGCGCGGTCCTGCTGGGGATGGGCGAGCTTCTCGGCGCGCCGTCGTTCCTCGGCTTCATCCTGCCGATGTGGGTTATCGCGGTCGGCATTGTCTTCACGGTGTCCGTTACCGCCAACGGTGCCCTTGCGCGGTTCGACGACATCGCCGGATCGGCAGTGGCGCTCTACTTTTGCATCCAAAGCCTGATCGTCAGCATTGTCGGGACATTGGCGGTCACGATGCTGGACGGCGATACGGCCTGGCCCGTGATCTCGTACGCCACGACGATGGCGGTGCTGGTCTCGTTCGGTCTGGCAGCTTGCACAAGAAGCCATCGCCCCCGGCGGCCCTCGGCGTGATGCCCTTTTCGGGAACATGACGGCGCGGCGGCGGCGGGGCGCGGGTGCCGGAGGACCATCCGCGCCGAGCGATCCGGGCGATCGTCGAGGAGGCGCTCCCGCTCGACGATCGCCGCGCGGTGCGTCAAGGTCGCGCCGGCATTGGGGCTTGCCGGCCGGGCCGGCACCCGCGAACCCAGAGGGATATTCATGAAGGTCGTCGTTCTCGGTGCCGGCGTCATCGGTGTCGCCACCGCCTACTGGCTGCAGCGCCAGGGCCACGAGGTCGAGGTGATCGAGCGCCAGCCTGCAGCGGCGCTCGAGACCAGCTTCGCCAATGGCGGCATCATCCATGTGGGCGAGGCCGGGCCGTTCTCGAAGCCCGGCGCGCCCACCAGCATCCTGCGCTGGCTCGGCCAGGAAGATGCGCCCATGCTGCTGCGCTACGGCGCCGTTCCGAAGATGTGGCGCTGGGGCGTCGAGTTCCTGAGAAACTGCACCCAGGCCAGGCATCTCGCCAACCGCTCGAGCAATCTCGGCCTCGCCCTCGAGAGCCTGGCGGCCCTGCGCGAGATCAGGGCGCAGACCGGGATCGCCTACGACGAGAGCGTGCAGGGCAGCATCCTGATCTGCCACGATGCCAAGGCACTCGAGGAGGCGGGCCGCTATTTTCTGCCGATGGCCGAGGAAGGGCTCGCGGTGGAGGTGGTCGATGGCGAGCGCGCCCGGACGATCGAGCCGGCGCTGGCCGGCGCGGCGGTGCCGGTCGAGGGCGGCATCTTCTTTCCCGAGGACGAGGCCGGCGACTGCCACAAGTTCACCCGGGGCCTTGCTGCCTGGTGTGCGGCGCAGGGCGTGCGCTTCCGCTACGGCGCGACGATCGAGCGCCTCGAGCTCGAGGCAGGCACGGTCAGGGGAGTGGCTACCGACCAGGGCAGGATCGCCGCCGACGCGGTCGTGGTCTGCATGGGCAGCTACAGCGCGCCGTTCCTGCGCCCTTACGGCATCCGGCTGCCGATCTATCCGGTCAAGGGTGTCACCGTCACCATGCCGCGCGATGCGTGGCCGGAGGCGCCGCGCACCACGATCCTCAATGACGGCTATTTCTTCGCCGTTACGCCCCTGGGCGACCGGCTGCGGCTCGCCGGCTCCGCCGAGGTCGCGGGCTGGGACACCACCCCCTCGCCGGCGCGCTGCAAGGCGATCTTCGAGCGTGCCTGCAGCGTCTTTCCGGCCCTGCGCGCCTGCTACGACCCGGCCACCGCGCAGCACTGGGCCGGCCTTCGCCCGGTGATGCCGCACGGCAGGCCGGCCATCGGGGCGAGCAGGCTCGGCGGCCTGTTCCTCAATACCGGGCACGGACATCTGGGATGGACGCTCGCCTGCGGCTCGGGCAAAGTTCTGGCTAGGCGGCTGACGGAGGGCAGGGCCGAGGCGGCAGGCGCATAGCCTCCGGCTTTGTCCAGAATCGTCGAGGCACGGCTCGCGCAACGAGGCCGGCAGCCGCGAAGAACGACAGGACGGGCGGCCATGAGCCGCCCCCGATCAGGGAGGACATGAATGAGATCAAAGGACAAGTCCGCCGAGGGCGTGGGTCGGCGCTCGCTGTTCGGCCTCGGTGCGGCGGTCGGCGTGGCGGGGGCCGCCGGCTCGGCGCTGTTCGGGGCGCGCGCCGCCCAGGCGCAGCTCGTCGACACGTCGAAGAGCAAGCTCCAGCAGGTGCTCGACCGTGGTCACCTGATCGTCGGCACCGGCTCGACCAACCCGCCCTGGCACTTCGAGGACGACACCGGCAAGCTGGTCGGCATGGACATCGACATGTCGCGGCTGCTCGCCAAGAACCTGTTCGACGATCCCGAGAAGGTCGAGTTCGTGCTGCAGGGCTCGGACGCCCGCATCCCGAGCCTGATCACCGACCGGGTCGACATCGTCGTCCAGTGGATGACGATCACGCCGGGCCGCGCCCAGCAGGTCGAGTTCACCGTGCCCTACTATCGCGAGGGCGTGGGTCTTTTGATGATGGCCGATGGCGGGCGCTTCAAAAAGTTCGACGAGGTGAAGGCGGCGGGCTCGGATGCCACCATCGGCGCCATGCAGAACGTCTTTATCGAGGACTGGGTGCACCAGGCGCTGCCGGAAGCGCGGGTCGACCAGTTCGAGAGCCCCGACGCCACCGTCCAGGCGCTCAATGCCGGCCGCGTCGACGCCTATCTGGGCGACCAGTCGGCGATCCGCTGGCTGATGCAGCAGGCACCCGGGCGCTATGTCGACGGCGGCTATGGCTGGATGCCCAACTCCTACGCCTCGGCGGTCAAGCCGGGCGACCCGGTATGGCTCAACTGGGTCAACACGGTCTACCGCGAGGCCATGCTGGGGGTCGATTTCCCGACCTTCTCGGCGTCCTACAAGAAGTGGTTCGGCATCGATCTCGCGACGCCCAAGGTCGGCTTCCCGACCGAGTTCTCCTGACCGAAGATGATCGGCCGGGCCGGGCCTCCCCTCGGGGAGGCCCTCTCTTTCTCCGTGATCGGGAAGTAGGGGCGTGCTCGCGTACAATTTCAACTGGGACGTCATCTGGCGCCAGTGGCCGACAATCATCGAGGCGCTGCTCCTGGGCATTGGCCTCGCCGTCGCCTCGCTGGCGATCGGCTGCATCATCGGCATCCTGTGCGCCTTCGGCCGCGTGTCGCGCCACAAATGGCTGGACTGGGCTATCTGGTCCTATGTGGAGTTCATTCGCAACACGCCGCTGCTGCTGCTGATCTTCTTCGTGTATTTCGGCCTGCCGCAGATGGGCATCCGGGCGTTCGACAAGATCGAGAGCTTCATCCTCACGCTCTCGCTCTATGCCGGCGCCTATATGTGCGAGGTGTTCCGCGCCGGGCTCGCCTCGATCCCCAACCAGTATGTGGAGGCGGCCAAGGCGATCGGGCTGCGGCCGTGGCAGCGGCAGCTCTACGTGGTGCTGCCGGTGATGTTCCGCATCACCCTGCCGTCGATCAGCAACACGCTGATCTCGCTCTTCAAGGACACCTCGCTGGCGGCGGCCATCGCGGTGCCGGAGCTGACCTTCACGGCACGCCAGATCAACGCCAACACCTTCCGCGTGATGGAGGCATGGCTCACCGCCAGCGCCCTCTATCTGGCCACCTCCTACGCCATCGCCTGGGTGCTCCGCCTGGTCGAGCGGCGCTATTCGGTGATCCGCTGAGCCATGGCCGAGAGAACCTTTTGGACCGAGCTGTGGAACGCCAAGTGGGCGCTCCTCAACGGTATCGCCATCACCACCGAGCTTTCCGCCTATGTCGTGGTCGCGAGCACGATCCTGGGCCTTCTGGGCGGGCTGGTGCTGGTCTATGGCTGGCGGCCGGCAGCGCTCCTCGTCCGGCTCTATGTGGACGTGATGCGCGGCATCCCCGTGCTGGTGCTGATCCTCTTCTGGTATTACGGGCTGGCGCTCTTCAAGATCAACATCCCGGCCTTTTGGGCCGGCGTCATCGCCCTTGCCGGTTTCGCCACCGCGCACATGTCGGAGATCGTACGCGGCGCCATCCAGTCGGTGCCGGCGGGTCAGAGCGAGGCGGCCAAGGCCATCGGCCTGCGCTTCTGGCAGCGGCTGCGCTACGTGATCCTGCCGCAGGCGACGCGCCGGGTGCTGCCGCCCTGGGTCAACACCGCGGTCGAGATGGTCAAGGCCACCACGCTTCTGTCGATCATCGGCGTGGTCGAGCTGCTGCTCGCCACCCAGCAGACCATCGCCAGGAACTACATGGTGATCCAGTTCTACCTGGCCGCTACGCTTCTCTATTTTGTCCTGAACTTCGCGATCTCGCGTCTCGGTGCCCTGCTCGAGCGCCGCTTCGCCTATATGCGCTACTGAGGCCGGCATGCAGAACCACATGAAGCCAAATGCGACCAGCGCTGCGACCGGCGCCATGCCGCTCCTGCGCGCCGTGGACGTGCACAAGAGCTACGACCGGCTCGAGGTGCTCAAGGGCATCAGCATGGATGTGGAGCAGGGCGAGGTGCTGGCGCTGATCGGCGCCAGCGGCTCGGGAAAGACCACCTTCCTGCGCTGCATCAACCTTCTCGAGGAGTTCCAGCAGGGCGAGATCGACCTCGATGGCGAGCCGATCGGCTACCGGATGACCGGCGGCCGCCGCCGCAAGATCCCGGAGGCCGCGCTGTCCGCGCAGCGCGCGCGCATCGGTATGGTGTTCCAGAGCTTCAACCTCTTTCCCCACATGACCGCCGAGCAGAACGTCATGCTCGGGCTCACCAAGGTGCGCGGCAAGCCGGCGGCCGAGGCGCGCGACATCGCCCGCCACTGGCTCGAGCGGGTCGGCCTCGCCGAGCGCCGCGGCCACTATCCCTTCCAGCTCTCGGGCGGCCAGCAGCAGCGCGTGGCGATCGCCCGCGCGGTCGCCATGGAGCCGCGCCTGGTCCTGTTCGACGAGGTCACCTCCGCACTCGACCCCGAGCTCGTGGCCGAGGTGCTGGGCGTCATGCAGGATCTCGCTAGGAGCGGCATGACGATGATCGTGGTGAGCCACGAGATGCTGTTCGTGCGCGAGGTCGCATCGCGGGTGGTGTTCATGGACGGCGGCCATGTCGTGGCCCAGGGACCGCCGCAGGAGCTGTTCCGCGATCCGGAGTCGGAACGCCTGCGCAGCTTCCTCGGCCGCTTCCACGGCGTCTTCAGCTGACGGTGGCGCGGTGCCGGCCGAGTGGCGGGCAGACATGGTGGCCTTCGGGTGCTTCGGGCTGCGCGGAGATCCAAGGGCGGGTCGCTGTGCGGGCTCCTGAAGGGGCCGCCCGGCCTGCCATGCGCAGCTGCTTCCACCTGGTTGCCGCCGATCATCCGGGGTCCGCGGTCCCCATCGCTCCGGTCCCATGGCCATGAAGCTCGTCCCGGGCAGCTTGGAGGAAGCGTCATCGTGAGACTGCACAGCGTGCGCACCTACCGGTCGTCCGAGCAGCTGCCCCGCGAGGAGCAGCTCGCCTGGAAGATCGCGGCGGTCGCTTACGAGCCCGTGCCGGTCGACGACGAGGTGGCCTCGATGATCGGCAACCGCATCATCGACAACGCCGCCGTGGCCGCCGCCGCCCTCGCGCGCCGTCCGGTGGCGAGCGCGCGGGCGCAGGCGCTGGCCCATCCGTTCCGGCTGGGGGCGACGGTCTTCGGCCTGCCGGCAGAGGAGAGGGTGTCGCCCGAATGGGCGGCCTGGGCCAACGGCGTGGCCGTGCGCGAGCTGGACTTTCACGACACCTTCCTGGCCGCCGACTACTCGCACCCGGCCGACAACATCCCGCCCGTGCTGGCGGTGGCCCAGCATTGCGGGCTGGGCGGGACGGAGCTGCTGCGCGGTATCGCCGCCGCCTACGAGGTCCACGTGGCGCTGGTGAAGGGCATCTGCCTGCATGAGCACAAGATCGACCACATCGCGCATCTGGGTCCGGCAGCCGCGGCGGGAATCGGCGCGGCACTCGGCCTCCCCCCGGCGACCATCTTCCAGGCGGTGCAGCAGGCGCTCCACGTTACCACCACCACGCGTCAGTCGCGCAAGGGCGAGATCTCGAGCTGGAAGGCCTTCGCGCCGGCCTTCGCCGGGAAGATGGCCGTCGAGGCGGTGGACCGGGCGATGCGCGGCGAGGGCGCACCCTCGCCCGCCTGGGAGGGCGAGGACGGCTTCATCGCCTGGCTGCTCGGCGGCCCCGGGGCGGCGTATCGGGTCCCGCTGCCGGAGCCCGGCGAGCCCAGGCGCGCCATTCTCGAGACCTACACGAAGGAGCATTCCGCCGAATATCAAAGCCAGGCGCTGATCGACCTGGCCCGGCGCCTCGGGCCGCGGATCGGCGATCCGGCGAAGGTGACGAGCATCGTCATCCACACCAGCCATCATACCCACAACGTCATCGGCACCGGTGCCGGCGACCCGCAGAAGATGGACCCGCAGGCGAGCCGCGAGACCCTCGACCACTCGATCATGTACATCTTCGCCGTGGCGCTCGAGGACGGCGGCTGGCATCACGAGCGTTCCTATGCGCCCGAGCGGGCCCGCCGCCCGGCGACCGTGGCCTTGTGGCACAAGATCCGCACCGTCGAGGATCTTGAGTGGACCCGCCGCTACCACAGCCACGATCCGCGCGAGAAGGCCTTCGGCGGGCGCGTCGTGGTGACGCTCGAGGACGGACGGGTGATCGAGGACGAGCTGGCGGTGGCCGACGCGCACCCGCTCGGACGCCGCCCCTTCGCCCGCCCCGACTATGTCCGCAAGTTCCGCACGCTGGCCGAGGGGATCGTGGCGCCGGCCGAGCAGGACCGGTTTCTCGAGACCGTCGAGCGGCTGCCGGGACTGCAGCCCGGGGAGCTGGCCGGACTCGGCTTCAGGGTCGAGCCCTCGCTGCTCGGGCCGCCGGCCGCGCGCGGCCTCTTCGATCGCGATGGTGCCTGAGGCATGGGAGAGAGCACGCCCACGGGCACGCCCGGGTCGGCGAAACGCGAGAGGCTCCCTGGTATCGAGGCCGGGCGCACGGTCCTGTGCGCGGCCGGCCGCGCCGCCAGCGGCCTGCACCTGCGGCGCTGTGCCATCCGCGATCCGAGCGAAGCCCGAGGGTCCGGGGAGCGCGCCCGTCCGTTCGCGCGTGACAATCCTCGCGGACCGGCCGACCTCGCGGCCCGCAGCAGCGGGCTGGAGGCGCTGCGCGGGATGCCTGCGGCGGCCGAGCGGATGGCGGGGCTGCTGCCGGCTGCTTCCTGCCCCCAGGCCCTGCCGCGCTGCCGCATTCCGGCGCCGGCCTGCATGCTCCTTGAAGCGGCCGATCGCCACCATCCCGGCACTCGCGGACGCCGGCCTCCGGCGCCCAGCCTCGTCCGGCCCGCTGCTGCCCTCCTGCTGGCCCCTCTTCGCCCTACGGGCTGCTCCATCGCGGTCGGGACCGGCATGAGGACGATCTTCCGGCACCTCCTGAGCCCGGTCGCGCCGCAAGATGGCCGAGCCTCGCACGTGCGCCCATGCCGACCCGCACATCGTGCCGATCTGGCGCTCCGTGCCCGGCCCACAGCGTCTGCCCGGCCGCCCGCATCCGCTCCCGCAGCAGGGCGGCACCGGCCGCCATCGGGGTGCTTGTGCGGCACGAGGAGCGGCGGCGGGAACGGGAGACTTTTCGGGATCCGTCCTGTCTCGATGCGGGGGACGGCGGACGGACATACGCTGCGCGGTGGTGGCGGGGGCTACGTCATCGGCATCGAGCACCCGGTATGGACGCCGGCAGACCCGCGCAGCCGGAAGATCAAGCCACGGCCCGGGACCTCTCGCGGCCGGCGCATTCGATGCGGATGCCGGCGATCGCGGCTGGTTCAGCCAGGCCTTCGAACCACATGATCGGGCGCCGATGGTCATGCCCTTCCTCGCTGTCGCCAGCAGCCCGGGCCTGCTGATCGAGCGGCGCATCGGCAACAGGATAAACCGCTCGGCCGCCAACGCCGACATGCCGGAGGAAAAGGTCTTCCTCCTGATTGCCGCACGCGACGACGCGCCGGTAGTTGCGGCAAAGGCCGGATGAGAGGAGCCCAAATGCCCTACCTTTTGTCCTCCCACCTGCCCGGCAAGCCCGCCGGACAGCGGTTTCGCGCCCTGGTCGAGCGCGGCGGCATCCTTCGCCTGCCGGGGGCGCACAACGGCATGGCGGCCCTCCAGGCCAGGGCCGCAGGCTTCGAGGCGCTCTATCTCTCCGGTGCGGCCATGACCGCATCGATGGGCCTGCCCGATCTCGGCATCATCACCGTCGACGAGGTCTCCTTCTTCATCCGCCAGATAGTCCGGGCTGCAGGCCTGCCGCTCCTCGTGGACGGCGACACCGGCTATGGCGAAACGCTCAATGTCATGCACATGGTGCGCAGCTTCGAGGAGGCCGGCGCGGGAGCGGTTCATCTGGAAGACCAGCTCCTGCCCAAGAAATGCGGCCATCTCAACGACAAGAAGCTGGCTGACGCGCGCGACATGGCGGCCAAGATCGCCGCGGCTGCCAGGGCCCGCAGCCATCTCTACCTCGTCGCCCGGACCGATGCCGCGGCGAGCGAGGGCATCGAGGGCGCCGTCGCCCGCGCGAGGCTCTATCTCGACGCCGGCGCCGACGCGATCTTTCCCGAAGCGCTCGGTTCGGCCTGGATGTTTCGCGAGTTCGCGGCCCGCCTGCCCGGCGTGCCCCTGCTCGCCAACATGACCGAGTTCGGGCGCACGCCGTTCCTCACCGCCGCCGAGTTCGAGGCGATGGGCTACCGGATGGTGATCTGGCCCGTCTCCTCCCTGCGCGTCGCCAACAAGGCGCAGGAAAGGCTCTATGCCACGTTGCAGCGCGACGGCGAGACCCGCGCCATGCTCGAGGAGATGCAGACCCGAGCCGAGCTCTACGATCTGATCGGCCTCGACAAATACGAGGCGCTCGACAGCTCGATCGTCCAAAGCGTCCTCCCTCGGCCATCCGGTGATGGAGCGGGGGAGTAGCCTGTTCTCGCGGGGCGCATGAGCTGCTGGTCGCCGCAGCGCAGGCGGCGATGGCCCGCGAAGCGCGGGGACGGCCCTCCGGACAGGCCGATGTTTCCATAAAGAGCGTCGCGCAGCAGCGCTCGAGGGCGGGCAGGGGCGGTCGCGACCGGATCGGCCTTCATGAGACGGCCGGGCGCCGGGCTGCAGCCGGCGAAAGGAAGGAATCAGCCGTCTCATGGGCTGTCCAGCCTGATCGCCGGGGTGCCGGGACCTGCCTCAGACCGTCTCGGGCTCGAGGCGGCTGGCGGCTTCGCCCTCGGGCTCCTTGAGCACGTAACCGCGACCCCAGATGGTCTCGATATAATGCTCGCCGCCGGTCAGTGTCGCGATCTTCTTGCGCAGCTTGCAGATGAAGACGTCGATGATCTTCAGCTCCGGCTCGTCGCGACCGCCATAGAGATGGTCGAGGAACATCTCCTTGGTCAGCGTCGTGCCCTTGCGCAGCGAAAGAAGCTCGAGAATGTTGTATTCCTTGCCCGTGACGTGCACGCGCTGGCCGTCCACCTCGACCGACTGGGCATCGATGTTGATCGTGAGCTTGCCGGTGCGGATCACCGATTCGGGATGGCCCTTGGAACGGCGCACTACCGCCTGGATGCGGGCCAGCAGCTCGGCGCGGTTGAACGGCTTGGTCAGATAGTCGTCGGCGCCGCCGGCCAGGCCGCGCACCTTGTCATCGACCTGGCTGCGGCCGGAAAGGATGAGTACCGGCGTCCGCACGCGAGCAGCCCGCATCCGCCGCAGAACCTCATGGCCCTCCATGTCGGGCAGGGTGAGGTCGAGCAGCAGGATGTCGAAATCGTAGAGTCTCGCGAGCTCGATCCCGTCCTCGCCGTTGTCGACCCGCTCGACGACGATGTTGTCGCCGCGCAGCGCCGTCTCGATGAGCCGCGCCGAAACAGGATCATCCTCGATCACCAGCGCACGCATGAACCCGCTCCCTTTCCTCTGCCCGCGGGATGAACTGGCCGTTCGAACCCATTCTGGCGGGTAATTTGTTAATACTGTCTTAAGGCGCCATGCCTGCCCGCATCTGCCTGACAAATGGGCTTCGGGAGGCGCGCTGCCTTCGCCGCCATAAACGCTTCCTTAGGAGCTCGGTGCAACATAATGGGTGTAAGATAGGCTAAAAAAGCTCGCTCAGGTTGTTAAAGGTCAAAGTCTTTGTTCACGGACCCCGAACTCGCCACCCTGTTCGCGCAGATCGCAAAGCTCGATGTCGAGGCCTCGGGCGGTCGCGTGATCGCCTGCAGCGGCGCCCAGCTGAGCGCGACCGCGACGGCCGGCGGGCTGGCGGTGGGCGATGCCTGCCTGGTCGCCGTGCGCGGTATCCCTGCGGCGGGGAGGGATCTTCTCGCCGAGGTAGTGCGCACGGAGCCGGGGCGGGTCGTGCTGGCTCCCTATGGCGAGCCTCGCGGGATCGCCACCGGGTCGCCGGTGCGCCGGACCGGCGATGCATTGGAGCTGCGTCCGCACGCCGGCTGGACGGGGAGGGTGGTGGATGCGCTGGGCCAGCCTCTGGACGGGCGCGGCCCGCTCTCGCCGGGGCCGCGCGCGGCCGAGGTGATGGCGACGCCGCCGCCTGCCTTCCGTCGCGGCGGACTGGGCCGGCGCCTGACGCTGGGCGTGCGCGCCCTCGATCTCTTCGTGCCCTGCTGCGAAGGCCAGCGTCTGGGCGTCTTCGCCGGCTCGGGCGTCGGCAAGTCCAGCCTCGTCTCGATGATCGCACGGCAAGCGCGTGCGGATGCCATCGTCGTCGGGCTGATCGGGGAGCGGGGCCGCGAGGTCCACGAGTTCGTCCATCAGGCGCTGGGAGCAGAGGGTCTCGCCCGCAGCGTCGTGGTAGTCGCGACGTCCGATGCGCCGGCCATGCTCCGGCGTCGCGCCGCGCACGTCACCATGGCCATAGCCGAGAGCCTGCGCGACGAGGGCCTCCGCGTGCTCTGCCTGTTCGACAGCCTCACCCGGTTCGCCGCGGCGCTGCGCGAGCTTCGCCTCGCGGCCGGGGAGCCGCCGTCTGCCCGAGGCTACCCGCCGGGCGTGTTCAACGAGCTCGCCCGGCTGGTCGAGCGGGCGGGCCCCGCCGGCTCTGCCGGCAGCATCACCGGCGTCTTCACCGTGCTGGTCGATGGCGACGACATGGAAGAGCCGGTCGCCGACGCGGTTCGCGGCTTACTCGACGGCCATGTCGTGCTCGACCGTCGCCTCGCCGACAAAGGACGCTTTCCCGCCGTCGATGTGCTGCGCTCGCTCTCCCGCGCCGCGCCCGGCTGTTACGCGGCAGGCGAGCGCGCATTGGTGGTGCAGGCGCGCGAGCTGCTGGCGGCACATGCCGACATGGCCGAGCTGATCCAGCTTGGCGCCTACCGGGCCGGCAGCAGTCCGGCTCTCGACCGGGCGATCGCGCTGGTGCCTGGCATCGAGCGGGTGCTGGCCCAGGACCTCGATGAGCCTGGCGGCGGCAGCTGCCCGTTTGCGCTCCTAAACAACGTGTTGGGCGATGCCGGAGGTGCACCATGAGCAGCGGCCGAGCCGGAATCACGCGCCTCGCCGCCAAGGAACGCCGCGAGTTGGACCGGCTTCGCTGTGAGCTTGCAGCGTGCGAGGCGGCGCTCGCCGAGCTCGATGACCACGCGGCGCAGGCAGAGCTCGCGTCCCGGACCGAGCTTGCCGTGGCGGCTGCTGATCCCGGCCTGGGAAGAGCGCTGACCCCCTATCTGGCGCAGCTTCTCGTCCGAGGCGCGCAGGACGTCGCCTGCCGCCGCGCCATGGAGGGGCGCTGCGGAGCCCTGCGCCGCCAGGCTCTCGAGCAGATGACCGAGGTCCGGCGTCTGGAGATCCTGCTCGAGCGTGCCGAGCGGCGCCATCGACAGGCACGAGTCCGGCGGCAGGCGCTGCAGCTAGAGGAGCATGTGGTGCTCGTGCACGGCCACGGCCGAACGGGAGCCGGCGGCGACTGATCGCGCGCGCCGGTGCGAAGGCCATTCCCGTTCGCAGCAACTGGCATCGGCGCGGTGCGGATTCGGGGGCGGCGGACGCTTGCCACAGCGCATGTAGGGACGACCAACCAGCTGTCGTGCAGCCGATTCGCAACCTCGGGAGGCAGTCCGCGCTCATAGCGAGGGGGCTGATG
>JARGEQ010000129.1 GCA_029211145.1 Marinimicrococcus flavescens | reverse complement strand
GCAAGGTGTTGCCACGCCTCATAGAGTTTTGAGCCGGGCTCTTAGGTAAAGAAAAGATGCAATCCGCACGCATTGGAGTCGATATCGGGGGGACGTTCACCGATGTCGCCCTCGAGATTGGCCAAGACCGATACACCACCAAGGTCCTGACGACGCATGATGGCCCCGAGAAGGGGGTGTTGGAAGGTCTCGAGAGAGTCGTGAGGACCGCGGGCATCGAGCTCGCCCAGGTCGGCCTCATCATCCACGGGACGACCCTCGCGACCAACGCGCTGATCGAGCGCAAGGGCGCGAAGGCGGCCCTGGTGACGACGGAAGGTTTCCGTGACGTCCTGCAGATCCGCGGAGAGGACCGCTACGAGCAGTATGATCTCTCGATCGAGCTCCCGACGCCGCTGATCCCGCGGCGAATGCGCTTCACTGTTCCCGAGCGCATCGACGCCAAGGGCCGCGTCCGGCACCCGATCGACCGCGTTGCGGTAACGGAGCTCGGCCGGCGCCTTGCCGACGAGGCAGTCGAGGCCGTCGCGGTCGGGTTCCTGCACAGCTACGTGAACCCCGAGCACGAGGAGATCGCGGGCGAGATTCTCGCCAGGAGCCTCCCGGGGGTCGCCATCAGCCTATCGAGCGAGGTGGCGCCCGAGATGCGGGAATACGACCGCTTCTCCACCGCAGCGGCGAACGCCTACGTGCAACCGCTGATGGCCAGGTATCTCGATCGCCTGGAGCGGCGCCTCGCAGAGCTGGATTTTGCCTGCCCGCTCCTGCTGATGCTGTCGGGCGGCGGCCTGACGACGGTGGAGACCGCCAAGCGGTTTCCGGTAAGGCTCGTAGAATCAGGTCCGGCCGGAGGAGCAGCATTCGCCGCCGATATCGCGGTGTCCTGCGGCCTTGACGGTATCTTGTCCTTCGACATGGGTGGCACCACCGCGAAGCTTTGCCTGATCGACGACGGCAAGCCGCATCGCAGTCGCGATTTCGAGGTCGATCGCGTGTGGCGCTTCCGGAAGGGCTCGGGCCTTCCGCTCCGGATCCCGGTGATCGAGATGGTCGAGATCGGCGCCGGGGGCGGCAGCGTCGCTACTGTGGACGCGCTCGGCCGCATCACCGTCGGTCCCGAAAGCGCGGGCTCCGATCCCGGGCCGGCCTGCTACGCCCGCGGCGGGTCCAGGGCAACGGTCACCGATGCCGATCTGGTGACTGGACGGCTCGATCCAGAGAACTTCGCCGGCGGGCGGATGCGGCTCGACGGTGAAGCCTCGGCAGAGGCGCTCGAGCGCCATGTCGGGAGGAAGCTGGACCTCGGCGCGGCGCATGCGGCCCTATCCGTGACGGAGATGGTCGAGGAGAACATGTCCTCCGCCGCGCGCGTGCATGCCGTGGAGCGCGGTGTCGATCTTTCGGGCCGTGCGATGATCGCCTTCGGCGGCGCCGCGCCGATCCATGCGGTTCGCATGGCCGACAAGCTCGGCATCGATCGGGTCATCATCCCCAAGGGTGCGGGCGTGGGCTCGGCGATCGGATTTCTCCGCGCTCCGGTCTCCTACGAAGTCGTACGCAGCATGCATCAGACCATCGATGCGCTCGATACCGCGCTGGCTCTCGACGTGATGGCTCGCAGCGAGTCGGAGGCGCGAACCATCGTGCGGTCTGCCGCCCCCTCCGGTCCGCTGTCCGTGGAGCGCAAGGTATCGATGCGCTACGTCGGCCAAGGGCACGAGATCGAGGTCGCGATCCCGGACGATGCGATCGGCGACGGCCTTGCAGCCCGGCTCACCGAGGCGTTCGAGACAGCGTATCGCTCCTTCTACGACAGGCTCGTTCCCGACGGGGCGATCGAATGCCTCGCCTGGTCGGTCACGGTCCAGTCCGAGCCGGTCCGTTCGGCGACTGCCGCCGCGCCGGCCAATGGCAGCGCAGCAATCGAGGCCGCCGGCAGGCGCAGTGTCATCGATCCGGCGACCGGGGAAGCCGTCGAGTGCGCGGTTTTCGAGCGGTGCACCCTCGAACTCGGCGACCGCATCGCCGGGCCGGCCATCATCGTCGAGGACGAGACGTCGATATTTCTCCCGGCAGATTTCAACGCCAGGGTCGGTCCGCTCGAGATTATCGACTGCACAAGAAAGGACGCGCAGCGATGAGCGCAATCACGACGATCCGGCATCAGATCATGTGGAATCGCCTGATCGCAATCGTCGAAGAGCAGGCCAGGACGATGGTGCGCGCCGCGTTCAGCCCTGCTGTGCGCGAGGGCGGGGATCTCTCGGCCGGCGTCTTCGACCGGCAGGGACGCATGCTTGCCCAGGCGGTAACGGGTACGCCGGGGCACGTGAACACCATGGCCACCGCGGTCGGGCACTTCCTCGACAGGTTCCCGGTCGATGGCATGAACGCCGGGGATGTCTACATCACGAACGACCCCTGGCTGGCCTCCGGCCATCTTCATGACGTCACGATCGTGACGCCCGCCTTCCACAAGGGGCGGGTCGTCGGCCTGTTCGCCGCGACCGTTCACATCGTCGACGTCGGGGGGCGCGGCATGGGTCCCGACGCCAATGACGTCTACGAGGAAGGCATCCTCATCCCGATCATGCATCTGGCGCGCAGGGAGAAGATCAACGAGGACCTGCTGACCGTCCTGCTCGCCGATAGCCGGGAGCCGTTTCAGGTTCGCGGGGACATTCTCGCCATTATGGCGGCGGGTCATGACGGGGCGCGCCGCCTGGCTGCCACGCTCGAGGAGTTCGGGGTCGACGATCTGGCGGCCCTGTCCGACGTCATCGTCACGCAGACCCGCAAGGCCACATTGGAGGCGCTCTCGAAGCTGAAACGCGGCTGCTTTGAGAACGTGATGACAATCGACGGCTATGACGAGCCGGTGGTGCTGAGGGCTGCGCTGACCGTCACGGACGACGGCGTCACGGTCGACTATGAGGGCACGTCGCCACAAAGCGCGCGGGGGATCAACGTTCCCGCCACCTACACGGCTGCCTACTCCACCTATGGGTTGATGTGCGCGGCGGCTCCGCAGATTCCCAACAACTACGGATCGATGAGCTGCTTTAAGGTGACCGCGCCGGCAGGGTCGATCCTGAACGCCCAGCGGCCGGCGCCGGTCTCGGCGCGCCACATCATCGGGCACGCTCTGCCGGACGTCGTGCTGGGATGTCTCGACCAGTGCCTGGAGGCCGGTGTGCCCGCCGAGAGCGGGATGATGTGGAACCCCTATATGCGGGGTTACGTCCGGACCACCGCTGGCGCGGCGCCATGGGAGCTCTTCTTATTCAATGCCGGCGGAACGGGTGCCCGACCGGGCCAGGATGGCATGTCGGCGACCGCCTTTCCCAGCGGCATCAAGAACATCCCCGTGGAAGCCTCGGAAGCCGTCGCTCCGATCATGTTCCATCAAAAGGAGCTGTGGACCGATTCCGGCGGTGCCGGCGAGCATCGCGGCGGCCTGGGCCAGCTCGTGCAGATCGGGGCGGCTGACGACGCCGAGATGCGCTTCCAGGGCATGTTCGACCGCGTCGATCACCCCGCCCGCGGACGCAACGGTGGCATGGACGGCGCGCCCGGCGAGGTGCGCCTCGACGACGGAACGCCCAGGAGCGCAAAGGGCCTTCAGACCGTGCCGAGCGGGCGACGCCTGGTTCTTTGCATACCGGGCGGGGGCGGCCACGGCGATCCGCGCAAGCGCTGTCCTCGAAAGGTCGCGGACGACATCGCCAACGGGCTGCTCAGCCTCGAGGCGGCAGCCCGTCTCTATGGCTACATCCCCCCGACCGCCAGGCTCGAACGATAAAGTCATTCGTCTTCGGGAGAGAACGATGTCCACGCCGCAGTTCATCAGCATCAACAAGACGCTGGTTCCCTATGATGACGCTCGCGTCCATGTGCTTTCGCCGACGGTGAAGTACGGCGCGCTGGTTTTCGAGGGGCTCCGCGCCTACTGGAACGCGGAGCAGGAGCAGCTCTACGTCATCAAGCTCCAGGAGCATTTCGAGCGCTTCCACAACTCCGTCAAGGCGATGCGCTTCGACGCGAAATACTCGACGGAGGAGCTGACCGGGATCGTGCTGGATCTCCTGCGTGCCAACGAGGTCAGGAGCGACGTCCATCTTCGCGTGGCCGCCTACGTGGAGGGATCCGGCCTTTACGACTCCACGGGTCCGATCAGCCTCATGTGCGCAGCCTATGGACGCGGATCGGGGCCGCTGGCCGCTAAGACTGTATCGGCGGGGGTGGTGTCGTGGCGGCGGATCAGCGACGCCGCCACGCCGCCTCGGCTGAAGGTCGCCGCCAACTACCACAATGCCCGTCTCGGCAGCCTCGAGGCGAAGATCAACGGCTACGACGAGGCCATCTTCCTGACCTCGCAGGGGCGGGTTGCCGAAGGCGCGGGCTCGTGTTTGGCGATCGTGCGTGACGGCAGGCTGATCACCCCCTCCAAAACGGAAGGCATCCTCGAGAGCGTCACCAGGCAAGCCGTTTTGGACATTGCGCGCGATCTGGGTGTCGCTACCGAAGAGCGGCCGGTCGACCGCTCAGAGCTCTACTTCGCCGAAGAGGCGTTCTTCTGCGGCACCGGCGTCGAGATTGCTCCGGTCACCTCGATCGACAAGCTTCCTGTCGGAGACGGGCAGATCGGAGAGGTCACCCGGAATATCTGGGACAGGTACGAAGCCAGCGCACGCGGCGTTGGCGGGCACGGGCCTGACTGGCGCACGCCGGTCTATCCGCGCTGACGCAGCGTCTGCAGCTTGCCCTAGGCTCTGTACCCAATCACCCTCTTGATCCACGGCTGGGCCTC
>JARGEQ010000128.1 GCA_029211145.1 Marinimicrococcus flavescens | reverse complement strand
CGATGAGCCGCAATATAAACATGAGGTAGCTCTTCCGGGAGGCGACCTGAAGGTTTATGCCAGCGGGCAATTATTTGCCACACTGGACTATAAGGTTATGGAAATGGCGAACAACAACCTGCAAATCCCAAATATTGAATACATGAGCTATACACCGGATGTGCATGTTGGCGTCGGCACCTGCATCGGCACAACTGCGGTATGGGATGCGGCTGGTGGATATGTATCGCCCTCTATCGTGGGCAGCGACATCGGCTGCGGAATGCGCGTACATCTCACCAATCTGCACAAGGATGATCTGCGTGAAGTCAAGCTGCGGAGAAAGCTGGTCCGCGCCATTGAGAAATATTTGCCGATGGAGGCGCAGCAGCGGGGTCATTACAGCGATATCCGGCTGGAGAATGTGGTCCGCAAGGGGCTGCATGGACTGCCGAACAAATATGTGCCCGACAGCTACACTCCGAAGAAATCAAGCGCGCTTTCCCATGTGGAGATCAGCAAGCTGGCTTTTGACGAGGAGATTCTGAATGAGCTGCCCGATATGGCCTGGCACCGCGGGCACCGTCAGCTGGGCACCCTTGGAGGAG
>JARGEQ010000127.1 GCA_029211145.1 Marinimicrococcus flavescens | reverse complement strand
CGAAGCCGTTTCGACCCCCATCTCAGCGGGTTCTTCGAGGTGTCCCCACGCATCCGTTACCTGCCCCGCGTTAACCTCCCGTTAATGTGACCTGGTACCGTTAACGCGTGAGTTACGGTAACAGGTCCCCCTTTACCTCCCGTTAAACTGACTTGGTACCGCTGACTAGCGCATCTTGTATATCTTCCTATCTTCGGGCATGCTTGCGGGCCGCTCCCGCTGTCGAGGCCTCCATGCCGAGCGCCCGCCAACGCCTCGTCCCGCCTTCCCGGTTTCCCGACGCCTTGTCCGCGCCGCGCCCCTCGCCGGCGCCGTGTTCCTGGCATGACACAGACGAACCCGAGCCTCGCGGCTCTACCCGGCTTGCAGCCAGACGCTCCGGCGTTGCCCGCAGCTGGCAAACTCGAACCCGAGGCCCGCGGCGCAGGCCGTCCGGCAACGGAGGAATGGCCGGCGCTACGAGGCGCGGAAAGACGAACCCGAGCCCCCGCCTCACCGCCTCGCAACTGGGGACGCGCCAGCGCTGCGCGATGCGTGGCAAACACGAACCCGAGGCCCGCGGCACCGGGTGTCCGGCAGCGGAGGGAAGGCCAGCGCTGGGAGGCGTGGAAAGACGAACCCGAGCCCCCGCCTCCACCACCTCGCACCCGGCGACGCGTCGGTGCTGCGTCATGCCCGGCAAACTCGAACCCGAGGCCCGCAGCGCGGGCCGTCCGGCGGCGCAGGAATGGCCTGCGCCGCGAGGCGTGGAAAGACGAACCCGAGCCCCCGCCTCCACCACCCCGCAACTGGCGATGCGCCGGCGCTGCGCGATGCGCGACAAACACGAACCCGAGCCCCGCGCCTCACCCTGCCCGAAGCGCCTCCATCGCGCGCGGCGCGGCAAACACGAACCCGAGGAGCCCCGCCGCCGCCGCGCCGGGCGCCGGCCTCAGCCCCTTCCCATCAGCCCGGGCAGCCAGGTCACCACCGCGGGGGCCATGGTGATCACCACCAAAAGCAGCATCAGGATCAGGAAGAACGGCATGGTGGCCATGGTGATGCGCCAGATGCTGCGGCCGGTGAGGGACTGGAGGACGAAGAGGTTGAAGCCCACCGGCGGGGTGATCTGGGCGGCCTCGATGAGGATCACGACGAAGACGCCGAACCAGAGCAGGTCGACATTGGCGGCCTCCAGCATCGGCAGCATCACCGAGGCGCTCAAGACGATGATCGAGATACCCTCGAGGAAGCAGCCCATCACGAGGATGAAGAAGGCCAGCACGGCCAGGAGCGCGTAGCGGGAGAGGCCCAGGCTGTCGACCCAGGAGGCCAGCGCGCGGGGGATGTCCACGAAGCCCACGGCGATGGTGAGGCAGGCCGCACAGCCGATGATGAAGGCGATCATGCACGACATGCGGGTGGCGGCGAGCAGGCTCTCCATGAAGGTCGCCATGGTGAGCCCGCCATAGGCGGCGGCCAGCGCCAGCGAGCCCACCACGCCGATGGTGGCGGCCTCGGTGGGGGTGGCGATGCCGCCGTAGATGGAGCCGATCACGGCGATGATGAGGAGGAGGACCGGGATCAGCCGGCGCGATTCCCAGAGCTTGGTGCGCAAGGGAACGGAGGGCTCGGCGGCCGGCATGCGCTCGGCGTTGGCCATCGACCACAGCGCCACGTAGCCCATGAACAGGAGCACGAGAACCAGGCCCGGCAGGATGCCGGCGATGAAGAGGCGGGCCACCGACTGCTGGGCGGTGACGCCGTAGACGATCATCACGATGGAGGGCGGGATCAGGAGGCCCAGCGTGCCGGAGCCGGCCAGCGTGCCGATCATCATGTTCTCGTTGTAGCCGCGCTTGGAGAGCTCGGGCAGGCTCATCCGGCCGATGGTGGCGGCGGTCACCGCCGAGGAGCCGGACACTGCCGCCATGATCCCGCAGCCCAGCACGTTGACGTGCAGCAGGCGCCCCGGCAGGCGCGCGACCCAGGGCGCCACGCCGCTGAACATGTCGTTGGAGAGCCGGGTGCGCGAGAGGATCTCGCCCATCCACACGAAGAGCGGCAGGGCGGTGAGCGCCCAGTTCCAGCTGGCGTCCCACATGCTGGAGGCGAGCAGCGAGCCCGCCGGCACCGGGGTGAAGAGGACCAGTGCTGCGATGCTTGCGGCGAGCAGCGAGATGGCGACCCACACGCCGGAGGCCAGGAACAGCAGGACGACGGCGAGCATCACCGATGAAGCGAGAACGATCTGGTCCATGCGGACGGATCCTTGCGAAGGGTAGCCTGCGTCCGGCCGGTGGCCGGGCGCGCTCAGTCGAGGGCCGTGTCCTCGCCGCTGGCGTAGGAGGGCATGGCGCCGCGCAGCACGGCGACGGCCTCGTCGACGAGCGCCACCACGAGCAGCACGAGTCCCGCCGCCATGGCGCTCTGCGGGATCCAGAACGGGATGGCGAGGAGGCCCGGGCTGATGTCCTCGAAATCCCAGGACTGCCAGGCAAGGCCGATCGCATGCCAGGCGAGATAGCCGGTCGCCGCGGCGGCGGCCAGGCAGCACCATGCCTCGAGCAGCCGCCGCGTGCCCCCGGTCAGGGCGTGGGCGAGGATCGTCACCCGCACATGCGAGCCGCTCTTGAAGGTGTGGGCCAGCGCGAAGAACGAGGAGGCCGCCATGAAGAAGCCGGCGATCTCGGTGGAGTCGACCACGTAGCCGAGGCTGCGCCCGACCACCTGCAGGATGATCGCCACCGCGATCAGGACGAGGAAGAGAGCCGCGAGATAGCCGCTTCCAAGATAGAGCGTGTCGAGGACGCGTCGGATCACGGGACCTCCGGGAGAGACGCGGAGCCGAGGACGGCCCCCCTGGCGTGAGAAAGGCGGGGCCGGGAAGGCCCCGCCGGCAGGACGATCGCGCGGCTCAGCGGCCGACCGCGGCCAGATACGCGTCGAGGACCGCGAGCTGCTCGGGGCTGGCGCCCTCGCGCCAGTCGGCCACCATGGCGACGCCGATCTCGCGCATCTTCGCCATGACGTCCTCGGGCGCCTCGGCGATCACCATGCCGTGCCCGGCCAGCTCCTTCTGCTTGCTGTCGCTGGCCTCCTTGCTGAGCGCCCAGCCGCGCTCGGTGGCCCGCTCGCCGGCCTCGAGCAGGGCCTTCTGCGAGGCCTCGTCGAGGGCCTTGAACGCGCGCTCGTTGACGATGATCGCGTTCTTGTTGTGCATGCTGCCGGTATAGGTGAAGTGCTTGACGTAGTCCCACGCCTGCACGTCGGTGCCGGTCTGCGCGCTGGTCCACAAGGCCTCGATCAGCCCGGTCGAGAAGGCCTGCGGCACCTCGGCGAACGGCAGGATGGTGGCCTTCATGCCCATCATCTCGCACATCGTCTGGGTCTGCGGCGAGTAGATGCGGATCGACTGGCCCTCGAGATCGGCCAGCGAGGTCACCGGCTCGGCCGTGTAGAAGCCCTGGCCCGGCCACGGCTCGTAGGTGATCAGGCGCATGCCGCGCTTGCCCAGGAGCTCGTCGAGATAGGGCTTTTGCACCTCCATCAGCTTCCACGCCTCGTCGTAGGTGGTGACGAGGTTGGGCAGGTTGTCGAGGCCGTAGATCTTCTCCTCGTTGGTGTAGACGGCGAGGCGGATCTCGCCCATCTGCACCTGGCCGGCCTGCACCGCACGCTTGATGGCATCGTGCTTGATGAGCTCGTCGTTGGGCCGCAGGTCGATCACCAGCTCGCCGTTCGTGGCCTCCTGGACCTCGGCGATGAGCTGGCGGATGTTCTTGGTGAAGAAGCTGTCCTCGGGATAGCCCGAGGCCATCGTCCACCTGGTCTCCGCCAGTGCCGGCAGCGCCGTCAGCGATGCCGCCACGGTGACGGCGGCGGCCGCCTTCCTGACCAAATTCCTCATCCAGCCTCTCCCCAGCTTGCGGTTTTACGTCGCGCGGTCGTAACACGCGGCAGGAGCCGAAGCGAGAGGGTCGCCCATCGGGGCGCAACGATGGGCCTGCAGTCCCGTTCTCCTGCTGCCACGTCGCAAAGGGGAGCGCCGTCATGACCTGGATCACCGCCGCCGGCATCCTCGTCGTCCTGCTCGCCATGGCCGACCTCGTGCTCACCACCCTCACCGTGCGCGGCGGCGGGCCGCTCAGCTCGCCGCTGATCCGCTGGACCTGGAAGGCGCTGCTGCGGCTCACCGGCGGGAACCGGCGCGGCCGCGTCCTGGCGCTGGGCGGCCCGCTCTCGGTGGCCGGCATGATGGTGATGTGGACACTGCTGCTGTGGGTGGGCTGGACGCTGGTCTTCCTGGGCAGCGAGGGCGGCGTGGTGAGCTCGAGCTCGCGCCTCCCGGCCCGCGGCTGGACCCTCGCCTACTATGCCGGCTACACGCTCTTTACCCTGGGCCTCGGCGACTTCCGGCCGGAGGGCACCGCCTGGCAGCTCGCCACCGCCGCCTGCTCCGCCAACGGGCTCCTGGCGCTCACCCTTTCCGTCACCTATCTCGTGCCGGTGGTCTCGGCCGCCGCCAGCAAGCGCCAGCTCGCCTTGCTGGTGGGTGTCATGGGCGGCACGCCCGGGGCGATCCTGCAGCGCTACTGGGACGGCCACTCGCTTTCCGCCATGGAGCAGCCGCTCGGCCGGCTCTGCCCGCTCATCGTGACGCAGAGCCAGCAGCACCTCACCTACCCGGCCCTGCACCGCTTCCACAGCGTCGAGCCGGCCAGTGCCCTGGCCCTGCGCCTCGCCGCCCTCGACGACACGCTCCATCTGCTCCTCACCCGCGTGGCCCCCGAGGCGGCACCCCGCCGCTGCCTGCTGCTGGAGGTGCGCGGCGCCATCGCCGCCTTCCTCGCCGCCATGGACGCCGCCCGCATCGATCCGGCACCGCAGGAGCCGCCGCTGCCGCCCGCAGCCTGCCTCGGCCGGCTGGGCGTGCCGCAGGCGGAGCCGGCCGGCGGTGACACCCGCTGGAGCCTCCATCGCCGCCTGATGCTGGCACTGGTGGAAAACGATGGCTGGCAGTGGCAGGACATTCACGAGCGCCCGGCCACACCGCGCCTGCCGGGCGAGGGATGACAGCCGGGAGCCCTCGATGTCCGCCGTCCGCCACCAAGCCTTGCCGGGCGATCCGGCAGGCCACCTGCCGGTCACCGTGCTCACCGGCTTTCTGGGCGCCGGCAAGACCACGCTGCTGGGCCGGCTGCTGCGCCACCCCGGCATGGCGCGCAGCGCGGTGATCATCAACGAGTTCGGCGACGTGCCCCTCGACCACGAGCTGGTCGAGCATGCGAAGGAGGACATCGTCGAGGTGGCGGGCGGCTGCCTGTGCTGCACCGTGCGCGGCGACCTCTCGCGCGCCGTGCGCCAGATCGACCTTTCCCGCCGCCGCGGCCGGGCCGACTTCGACCGGCTGCTCATCGAGACCACCGGCCTTGCCGACCCCGCCCCGATCATCCACACCCTGCTCACCGACCCGGTGATCGCGCACGGCTACGCCCTGGACGGGATCGTGACCCTGGTGGACGCCGCCACCGGCCTCGCCACCCTCGAGCGCCACCCGGAGGCCGTGAAGCAGGCCGCCATGGCCGACCGCGTGCTGGTCACCAAGACCGACCTCACCGGCGGCCGGATCCCCGCCGGCCTCGCCGCCCGCCTCGCGACACTCGCCCCCTCCGCCCCGCCGCTGCCGGTGAGCCACGGCCGGATCGACCCCGCCGCCCTCTTCGGCCTCGCCCCCTCGCCCGCCACGCTGGAGCGCTGGCTCGGCGCCACCGCCGCCCCCGGCGAGCACGACCACGCCGGCCACGACCCCAACCGCCACGGCGAGGACATCCGCGCCTTCTGCCTGCGCCGCCCCGGCCCGGTGCGCGCCCATGCCCTGGCGGGCTTCCTCGAGCTCCTCAGCACCCACGCAGGCCCTGACCTGCTGCGGCTGAAGGGCATCGTGAAGCTCGCCGAGCACCCGCACCTGCCGCTTGTGGTCCACGCCGTCCAGCACATCGTCCACGAGCCGGTCGAGCTTCCCGCCTGGCCCTCCCCCGACCACGACACCCGCCTCGTCCTCATCACCCGCGGCATCGCCGAAGCCACGGTGGCCGAGCTGTTCGACACCCTGGCGGATGCGGGCTGAGGCCGGGGAACAGGTGTCTTTCGCGGGTAGAGACCGCGGGAATTGGGGTGGAGTGCCTCCACACCGGCTGCCATGGTGCCCGTCGTCAGGATCGGCTCTTGCCGTGACTGCCTCGGGCCCTGTCAGCGGCGCCGGCAGCGCAGGTGATCCACCGGGCGCTCCTACCGCTCCGGCTCAGACAGCCCCGGTGATCCGCTCCACCTTGATCTCGTCCGACCTCTTCATGGCTTGCGCGAGATCCCAGGCGGCCTGGAGACGCAGCCACGTATCAGCGCCGCCGCCGAAGGCCTTGTCGAGGCGGATGGCCATCTCCGCCGAGACACCCGAATGGCCGTTGACCACGTCGGAGAGCTGCTTGCGGCTCACCCCCAGCCTGCGCGCCGCCTCCGTGACGCTGAGATCCAGCGGCTCCAGGCAATCGTGGCGCACTGAAAGACCGGGGTGAGGAGGGTTCTTCATCGGCATGAGACGGCCCTCTAATGGTAGTCGACGAGATCGACATCGCAGGCGTGAATGCCGTCGAAGCGGAACACCACCCGCCATTTTCCCGACACACTGACGGACCAGCAGCCGGCCAGGTCGCCCTTCAGCGGATGCAGTCGAAATCCGGGAAGATCATGCTCTTCGGCCCACCGCCTCATCCAGACGGTCGATAATTCGCTCCAGCTTGCCCGCATGTTCCGACGGGATGCGCCTTCTGTCTCCCTTCTCGTAGAGGAGCTTCAGGCCCTTGTGTCGGAAACTGGCGATCATGACTTGATGTAACCCGGCGCCTCACACTGCTCAAGCACCTCGCGAGTGGAGCTGCGTCAGGGATCCACCCGCCGAATTGCAGACGACCGGACGCAGGACCCGGGCGAAGCGCCGCGTCCGGCCCCTCACCCCGCCACAGCACGGGCGAGGATGTAGACGCCCATCACTGCCACGGCCGCGAGGAAGACACGCCGGAACAGCGTCTCGGAGAGGCGGCGGCGGAGATGCTGGCCCAGGCTCATGCCGAGCAGGGCGGGCAGGACGGCGGCGGCGGAAAGGCCCGCGAGCTCGGCGGTGAGCAGGCGCTGGCCGCCCATGGCGAGCGCCAGCGCCACGGTAGACGCGGTGAACAGCAGGCCCATGGCCTGCACGAAGGCGTCGCGGCCCAGCCCGCAGGCCTGGAGGTAGAGCACGCCGGGGAACACGAAGGAGCCGGTCATGCCGGCCAGCACGCCGTTGGCGGCCCCCAGCAGCGGCCCGGCCCAGCGCTCGCGCCGGGGCGTCAGGTGCAGCCGCAGCCCGGCCAGCGACACGGCGGCATAGAGGACCAGCAGCGCGCCCAGCAGGCCCGAGAGCAGGCGCACGTCCACCCGCGTCAGGCTGCCGGCACCGATCCAGACGGTGGCGGTGGCGAGCGCCAGGAACGGCCAGATCCGAGCGAGGATGGCCCCGGCGCGCCCGCCGGCGAGCGCCTGCCACACATTGGTGACGAAGGAGGGCACGAGCAGCAGCGCCATGGCGGGCTGGAGGCCCAGCGTCGCGGTGAGCAGGGCCAGCGCCACGGTGGGCAGACCCAGCCCCACCACACCCTTGACCGTGCCGGCCAGCAGGAAGGTGAGTCCCACCAGGACGAGCGCTGCGGTGTCGTGCATCGGCGGCTCCAGGCGCAGCTTCGGGCGCCTCCCGAGGCCCCCGCCCGCTCACCTGATCGGCCGGAAGGCACCGGAATGCAACCGTCGATGGTGCAGGACAGGCTAAGGGGACGAGCAGTGCCCGCGGCCGCAGGAGCGGCGAGGATCAACGGGCCTCCCCCTCGCGCCGGGTCATCTCCGCCTGGTACGCGCGCTCGCGCTCCGGCCAGCCGCTCTTGATGAACGCGAGCACGGCCCGGATCTCCTCCTCGGAGAGGACCCCGCCGAAGCCCGGCATGTCGCTCTCGTAGCCGCCGCCCACCACCGCTGCCGTCCCGTCCCGGATGATGCGGAGCAGCAGACCGTCGCCGTGGTGCCAGGTGTGGCCCGAGGCATCGTGCGGCGGTGCCGGCAGCCGGCCCGACGGCAGCGGCGTCTGCCAGTCCGGCCGCCCCTCGAGCCGCGCGCCGTGGCAGGAGGCGCAGCTTTCCGCATAGACCTGCCCGCCCTGTGCCAGCGTCGCGGGAGCGGCGCCGGACGCGCCGTCCTCCCCGTGGATGCTCCAGAGAAGTGTTGCGCCGAGCGCCGCCGCTGCCACCGAGCCGGCGGCAAGAGCGGCGCGCCTCACCGCCCTCGGCCGCCGCGGAGATATTTCACCAGCGCCGCGATCCCCAGCACCAGCAGGACGATCACGAGGATCCAGACGAGACCCATCCCCCACATCATCCCGCCCATGCCTTCCATCATGCCGCCGCCCATGCCGCCCGCCGTCTCGTTCATCTGCCGGCTCCCGTCTGTCTTCCTGCCTCACGCGACCCGAATGACCCCCATCATGCCCGCCTCCTGGTGCTCGAGGATGTGGCAGTGGAACATCCAGTCGCCGGGATTGTCGGCCACCAGGGCGATCTCCACCGTCTCGCGCGGCGCCATCAGCACCGTGTCCCGCCATTCGCGATGGCTCGTGGGCACGCCGTTGCGCGTGATCACCCGGAAGGAGTGGCCGTGCAGGTGCATGGGGTGGTGCCAGGCGGTGGCGTTGGTCATGGCGATGACGTGGCTGCGGCCGTGCCCGAGGCTCAGCATCGGCTCGAGGACATGCCCCTGCGCCGCCCTGCCGTTGATGAACCAGATCCCGCCTTCATGCATCAACGCCATCATGCCGCCCCCGCTCATGCCCGGCGAGCCGCCCCCGCCCATGCTGCCGCCCATCTCCGCCATCACCATCCCGCCCATCATGCCGCCGTTGAGGATCACCTCGTGGCGCCGGGCGTTCACGAGGTCGGGCTCGGCCAGCGGGTTGGCCGGCAGGGCGATCGGCCAGTCGGGCGGCATCTCGCGCAGCCTCGCCTCGTCGAGAACCAGGTCCACCAGGCGGTATTCCTGCCCGCGATAGAACCGGTCCACCACCTGCACCGTGCTACCGGGCTCGCCGGTGACGTCGAGCACGAGGTCGCTGCGCATGGCCGGCCCCAGCACCACCATGCCGCCATCCGGCGCATGCGGCGTCACCGGCTGGCCGTCCATCGCCACCACCAGCGGGGCGAGCGGGCCGAAGTCGAGCCCGAAGATCCGTGCGTTGGCGGCGTTCACCAGGCGCAGGCGGATGCGCTCGCCGGGCCTGACCGGGACGCTGTCCGGCACGCGCCCGTTGATGGTCACGGTGTTGCCGATCCGGCCGGCATGGCTCAGGTCGTGCGGATGGCCGAAATCCCCGTTGATCCCGGCCGAGCTTGTGAGCCGCCAGTCGTCCAAGACCCAGGTGATGTCGCGGTCGACCCGGAGCGGCTCGTGCTCCTCGACGATCAGCGGCCCGTAGAGGCCGCGGCCCACCTGCTCGAAGCTGCGCTGGTGCGGGTGGTACCAGAACGTGCCGGCATCCGGCACCTCGAACTCGTAGACGAAGCGCCCGCCCGGCGGCACGGGCGGCTGGGTGAGATGCGGCACGCCGTCCATCCCGTGCGGCACGCGCAGCCCGTGCCAGTGCACGGTGGTCTCCTCCCCGAGCCCGTTCTCCAGCACGATCCGCACCCGCTCGCCCTGGCGCAGCCGGATCTCCGGGCCCGGGACGCCGCCGTTGTAGCACCAGGCGTCGGTCTCGCCGTATGGCTCGGGCACGAGGCGGACCCGCCCCGGCGCTGCCCGCAGCGTGATCCCGCTCGCGCCGCCCTCGCCCTGCGCCGCGCGGACCAGAAGCGGCACAGCCAGCGCCCCCGCGCCCGCGGCACCCGCGCCGAGAAAGGTCCGGCGCGACAGCGCCCGTCTGCCTGTCAGTGTCATCGCTCGCTCTCGTCCGGCACAAGCGGGCTCCCGCCACGCACCCTGCTGATCCTATCCCGAAAGGGCGTCCGGGGCAGCCGCACCTGAAGCAGCCCGCCGCGCTCCGCCGCAACCTGCCGCGCCGCCGCCAAGATAGATGATTTTCGTCCTATCATGTGCTACCCTCGTCCTTCGCCCTTCCCCGCCGGGAGTCCCGCATGACGCCGCCCCGCTTCGGCCACCAGTCGCGTTGCAAAACCGTGGCAAGGACGAACCCGAGTGCCGCAGGAGCAGCAGCGGCAGACCCTTTCGGTGATCGCAGCAAACCCGAACCCGAGGCCGCCCCCGCCACAGAACACGCCCTGCGCCATCGGCGCGGAAAAGACGAACCCGAGCCCTGCTCCCCCGCAGTACCGTTCCCCCGCATCGCCACGGCAAACTCGAACCCGAGCACGCCCCCGTCGCAGGACACGCCCCTGCCCCATCGGCACGGAAAAGACGAACCCGAGACCTCCTCCTCAGGAAAGCCATCCCCCTCCATCGCCACGGCAAACCCGAACCCGAGCATGCCCTGGCCGCAGATCAGCCCCCCGTCGCATCGGCACAGAAAAGTCGAACCCGAGACCCGCTCCCCCGCATCGCCACGACAAACCCGAACCCGCGCACGGCCTGGCCGCAGGACAGCCCCCGTCGCATTGGTACGGAAAAGTCGAACCCAAGACCTGCTCCCCTGCAGCCCCATCCGTCCGCATCGCCACGGCGAACCCGAATCCGGACACGCGCCCGCTACAGAACAGGCCCGCACCCTATCGACACGGAAAAGACGAACCCGAGGCCCGCTCCATCCGGCGGCCCTCTGTCGCCCGTTCCCTGGACAACCCGCGACTGGACTGCAGTCGCGGAAACGGAGATCACGGGTCCTATCATCGAGCGGAGGGCAATTGCCGTGCTTACGGATGACGAAATCGAGCTTGTCACCGACATCGTTCGCGCCGTGGCCAGCGGCGACTGGGCTCGCTTCCGACAGCTCTCGCACGGAAGCTTCCTCAATGAAGAGACCATGCATCAGGCCTTCCTGAGAACGAGCAGGATCCTGGCAATGCCCGATCAGCTACCGACAAGGCGATCTGTCGTCCGCAGGACGCGCGACGGAAGAAAAAAGCAGTTCAACATGGTCATGGCGAACACCGAACAGGACACACTCGCCAACGGCCCGAGAATCATCGAGATGTTTGGCACTATAAATACTGGAGCGGAGCCGACTTGCGAGATTATCCTGCTAACAGCAACCGATGTAGAAGAATCATCCAAAGACGCGATCCGCCCCCCTCCCACCTCACGCCGCAAGCGTTCCGCCCACAGCGAGCTCTGTCCCTCGGAGCTTCTTTCTCCTGATGAAATCCAGACTATCGGCAACATCCTGCATGATATGGCTCGCGGCCATATCGGCGACGCCTCCCGCAAGCACATCGAGAACATTGATGGCTTCATGAGATATTTCGATGACATGATCCAACATCCGTCACCTCCCCCGCCCGACTTCATCGACTACGTCGAAATCAGCAAAATCGATGAGGTATTCTACGACCTCCGGCAGCCGGTGTGGACGAGAGAAAGCGGGAAGACGCCCAGCGACTACATGCTCATCGCCGACCTGTTGCTCGAGAATGAGGAAAGGCGCATGAATTTTCGGTCGGTGCATATTCCTTGATTGCAAGGCGGCAAGGCCTGGCTGAGAGCGATGTAGCCTAACGCGCATCAAGCGACCGCTGTCGGGATGCATGACTGCCTCCGCAGGGTTGCGCTCTCCTCCTCCCCGTCTGCCGCCACCCAGCATCCCGTCAACACGCAGGCAGCCCTGCCTCCCCCGCGATTGCCGGCGCCCGACCCGGCTGCCACTCTCGCCCGACAAAAGAACAGGGAGGTAGGGAGCCCATGAAGACGGCGGAGGCGATTGCCGAGATCCTGCGGCGCGAGGGGGTGGAGATGGTGATCGGGTACCCGGTCAACCATGTCCTGGAGTATGCGGCGCGGGTCGGGATCAGGCCGGTGATCGTGCGGCAGGAGCGGACCGGGCTGCACATGGCGGATGCCATCGCCCGGGTCTCGCGGGGACGCAAGACGGGCGTCTTCTGCATGCAGCACGGGCCGGGCACCGAGAACGCCTATGGCGGTGTCGCCCAGGCCTTCAGCGAGTCGGTGCCCATCCTGGTGATGCCGATGGGCTATCCGCGGCGGCTCGCCTGGGTGCAGCCCAACTACAGCGCCAGCCTGCAGATGCAGGGCATCACCAAGTCGGCCGAGCCCATCACCTCGGCCAAGGACATTCCCGCCATCTTCCGCCGCGCCTTCACGCGCCTGAAGAGCGGCCGCGGCGGCCCGGTGCTGGTGGAGATCCCGCTCGACGTCTGGAACGAGGAGATCGACGGCCTCGACTACACGCCCGCCACGCCGCTGCGCACCGGGGTGGACCCGGAAGCGGTCAGGAAGGCGGCGGAGATGCTGGTAAAGGCCCGGCGCCCTGTCGTCTATGCCGGCCAGGGCGTGCACTGGGCCGAGGCCTGGGACGAGCTTCGCGAGCTGGCCGAGCTGCTGGCGCTGCCGGTGTGCACCAGCCTCGAGGGCAAGAGCGCCTTTCCCGAGACCCATCCGCTGGCGCTGGGCTCCGGCGGCCGCGCCATCCCCGAGACCGTGCACCACTTCCTCGAGGAGTCCGACCTCATCCTTGGGGTGGGCTGCAGCTTCACCGAGACCACCTTCGGCGTGGCCATGCCGAAAGGCAAAACCATCATCCACGCCACCCTCGATCCCATGGACGTCAACAAGGACGTGCCGTGCGCCCATGCCGTGATGGGCGACGCCAGGCTCTTCCTCGCCGCCATGATCGAGGAGGTCCGCCGCCTGCACGGCAGCGACCGCAAGGACCCCACGGCGGTGGCGGCCGAGATCGCGGAAGTGCACGAGCGCTGGCTCTCCCGCTGGATGCCCAAGCTCACCAGCGAGGCAGCACCCCTCGATCCCTATCGCGTGCTCTGGGACCTGCAGCAGACGGTAGACGTCGCCAACACCATCATCACCCACGACGCCGGCAGCCCGCGCGACCAGCTCTCGCCCTACTGGAGGTCCACTACCCCGCTCTCCTACCTGGGCTGGGGCAAGAGCACCCAGCTGGGCTACGGGCTCGGCCTCGCCATGGGCGCCAAGCTCGCCGCCCCCGACAAGCTCTGCATCAACGTCTGGGGCGACGCCGCCATCGGCTTCACCGGCATGGACTTCGAGACCGCCGCCCGCGAGCGCATCCCGATCCTCTCGATCCTCTTGAACAATTTCTGCATGGCCATCGAGCTTCGCGTGATGCCGGAATCCACCACCCGCTACCGCTCCACCGACATCTCCGGCGACTACGCCGCCTTCGCCCGGGCGCTGGGCGGCTACGGCGAGCGCATCGAGCGGCCCGAGGACATCGTCCCCGCCATCCGCCGCGGCATCGCCGCCACCCGGGCGGGCCAGCCGGCCCTGCTCGAGTTCATCACCTCCAAGGAGGAGGCGATCTCGGTGTTCTGAGGCGGGTGGGGAGAGCGGAGCCGTGCAAGGCGCTGCGCGCGGCTTCTTTCTCTCTTTCTTGTCGGTTGGCGGCGGCGCGCGGCCCCGAGGAGCGAGGATCGATGGGCAGATCACCACCACCAACCCCGGAAAAAGAGAATACTGGCCGCGCGCAGCGCCTTGATTCACCGCCTGCGAGGATGCCGCTGCAGAACCGGGTGATGCCGTGGGGCGAGATCGTGGCGGTGGCGGCGCGCGGCACGCTCATGGGCAATCGCGGCGTCCTGCACGACGCGCGGCGGGAGCTGGGGAAGGCGCGCTGGCGGCACCCGCACTGGGTGGCCTGCGTGCTCTCCTTCCGCGGCCGGCATCGCCGGGTGATGGCGCCGGGGCGCTATACCGAGCTGTTCTTCCTCGACGAGGCGGTGGCGCTGGCGGCCGGGCACCGGCCCTGCGCCGAGTGCCGCCGCCTGGACTTCCGCCGATTCGCCGCCTGCTGGCAGGCGGCCTTCGGCGGCGAGCGGCCGCGCGCGGGCGACATCGACCGGGAGCTGCACCGCGCCCGGGTCGAGCCCCGCACCCGCCAGCAGATCCGCCACACGGCCCCGCTGGCATCCCTGCCCGAGGGCGTCTTCGTGCGGCTGGCGGAGGACGGTCCCGCCCTGCTGGTGCTGGAGGATGCCCTGCTGCCCTTCGCGCCGGAGGGCTATGGAGTGCTTCTCCCCCGGCCGGAAAGCGCCACGGCGGAGGTGCTGACACCCGCTCCCACCGTGGCCGTGCTGGCCGCCTGCTACCGGCCGATACTGCACCCCTCGGCCCGGGCGTGAGGGCTCAGGCCGGCTTCTCCACCTCGCCGCCGGCCTCGGCCCATTCCTTGAAGCCGCCGAGATTGAAGACCTTCCGGTAGCCGAAATCCTTGAGCACCTTGCCGGCCAGCGCCGAGCGCCCGCCCGAGGCGCAGTAGACGATCACCGGCCGCTCCTTCTCGAAGCTCTTGTCGTGATAGGGGGTCTCCGGGTCGGCGCGGAACTCCAGCATGCCGCGCGAGACATGCACCGCGCCCGGCACCTTGCCCGCCTGGAGCTCCGGCGCGTCGCGCACGTCCACCACCAGCGCGTTCTCCTCGGCCATCAGCCGCCGCGCCTCCTCGTGGCTGATCCGCGGCACCGCCGCGTTGGCCTCCGCCATCAGCTCCTTCACGCTCGACGCCATGCTCGTCTCCTGCCCGTTCGGGTTGCATTGCAGCCGCGATCATAGATTGCCCGCAGCCGCGCGCCAGTGGCCACGATCAGCCGGCGGCAGGCGCGGAAGGAGGACCGTTGCGCAGGCGCCGTGCGCTGCCGCTGCTGCGGCTTCCAGGGGGCTGCGCCACGCCCTGCCGAAAGCCGGAGCGTCGGGGGCGGAAAAAAGAAGTGGGCATCGCCTGCCTGCGGCCTAGCTCACATGCTCACCGATCCCGGTATCCCCAGCTGCGGGAGACGACCCATGGCAAGAGACCCTGCCCATCCCCGGCCCGGCTTCTCGCGACGCATCTTTCTGGGCTCGTCCGGTGCGGTCGCCGCCGGAGCCGGCCTCGCCGGCGGCGCACAGGCGCAGGCACAGCAGGACCCGGCCGTCGCGCCCGAGGCGCTCTCGAAGGTCACCTTCACGCTGAACGGCAAGAGGCGCACCCTCGCCGTGGAGCCGCGTACGACCCTGGTGGAGGCGCTGCGCGACACGCTGGGCATGACCGGGACCAAGATCGGCTGCAACCACGGCCAGTGCGGCGCCTGCACCGTGCTGATGGACGGCCGGCGGGTGAATTCCTGCCTGATTCTGGCGCTCACCACCGAAGGTGCCGAGATCGTGACCGTCGAAGGACTCGCCGATCCCGGTGGCACGCTGCACCCGATGCAGGCGGCCTTCGCCGAGAAGGACGCGTTCCAGTGCGGCTACTGCACGCCCGGTCAGATCCTCTCGGCCATCGGCTGCATCGAGGAGGGGCATGCCGGCTCGGCCGCCGAGATCCGCGAGTACATGAGCGGCAATCTCTGCCGCTGCGGCGCGTATCCCAACATCGTCGCCGCCATCGAGGCGGTGCGCGACGAGCAGGAGGGCTGAGGCGTGGACAATTTCGCCTTCTTCCGTCCGACCTCCGTAGCCGAGGCGATCGATCTGGCCAGCGGCGATCAGAAGCGTGACTTCCTCGCCGGCGGCACCACCATGGTCGATCTCATGAAGCTCGCCGTGCAGCGACCCGGCGGGCTGGTCGACATCACCGGCATCAAGGAGCTGGAGAGCTACGAGATCGGGCCCGGCCGGCTGCGTTTCGGCGCGCTGGCGCGGATGGCGGTGGTGGCCGACGACGCCGATCTGCGCGAGGCCTGCCCGGCGCTGACCGAGGCGCTCTGGAAGGCCGCCAGCCCCCAGCTCAGGAACGTCGCCCGGCTTGGCGGCAACATCCTGCAGCGCACCCGTTGCCCCTATTTCCGGGACACCGCCTACACCCAGTGCAACAAGCGCGATCCGGGCTCGGGCTGCGCCGCGCTCGAGGGCGGGGTGACCTCCCTCCATGCGATCCTGGGCGGCTCGGAGCACTGTGTCGCGATGTACCCCGGCGACTGGGCGCAGGCGCTGATCGCCTTCGACGCCGAGGTGAGGACCAGGGGCCCGGGCGGCAGCCGCACCATCCCCTTCGCCGACCTGCACGTGCTGCCGGGCGATAGCCCGGAGGTCGAGACGATCCTCGAGAAGGGCGAGATCATCATCTCGATCGAGGTGCCGGTGGTCCCGGCGATGCGCGCCTCGCACTACCTCAAGGCCCGCGACCGCGAGAGCTACGCCTTCGCCAGCGCCTCCGCGGCCGTCGGGCTGGAGCTGGACGGCGAGACCGTGAAGGACGCGCGGATAGCGCTGGGCGGCGTCGCCTCGGTGCCGTGGCGCGCCGGCGCCGCCGAGGAGGTGCTGCGCGGCAGGACCTTCAGCGAGGCGCTCGCCCGCGAGGCCGGCCGCGCAGCCTTCGCCGACGCCACGCCGCTGGAGCACTCCGCCTACAAGATCCCGCTCGGCGCCGACGTGGTCGCCGGCGCGCTGATGACCGCCCATGCCCGCGCCCGGGCCGGCGCGAAGGGAGAGGACTGATGGCGCAGACCATCAACACCGAGGTCACCCGCACCGACGCGCGCCGCAAGGTCACCGGGGCGGCGCACTACGCGGCTGACTTCACGCCGGCGGGCATGCTGCACGGCGCGCTCGCCACCTCCCGCATCGCGGTCGGCACCCTCACCGGCATCGACACCGCGAAGGCCGAGGCCGAGCCCGGCGTCGTCGCGGTGTTCACCCACGCGAACCTGCCCGACTACAAGACGGTGAAGGGCATCTATTCCGGCGGTCCGGGCTCGGCCAGTTTCTGGCCGATGGAGGGCACCGCGATCAAATATGCCGGCCAGCCCATCGCCTATGTCGTGGCCGAAACCGCCGCCGCCGCGCGGCGCGGCGCGCAGCTGGTCGAGGCCAGCTACGAGGAAGGCGAGGCCCATATCGCCATGGACCCCGCCCAAAGCTTCATCGTCGGCGCCGAGGGCGACGGCGAGGGCATGACCCTCACGAAGGGCGACATCGCCGCCGGGCTGGCCGAGGCGGCCCAGTCGGTCGACGTGGAGTACGTCACGCCGTTCCAGCACCACAACCCGATGGAGATGTTCGCCGCCACCGCCGAATGGCGCGGCGACCGGCTCACCGTCTGGATGCCCTCGCAGTCGGTGCGCACGCTGCGCCACGGCATCTCGGCGGCCTACGGCCTGCCGGAGACGGCGGTGCGGGTGATCTCCCCCTTCGTCGGCGGCGCCTTCGGCTCCAAGGCCGGGATCACGCCCTACACCATGCTCACCATCGCCGCCGCGAAGGCGGTCGGCGCGCCGGTGCGGCTGATCGTGACGCGGCAGCAGATGTACACGGTGGCCACCTTCCGGCCCGAGTCGGTACAGCGCTTCCGGCTGGGGGCCGACGCCTCGGGCAGGCTCACCGCCTTCGAGCATGTGGAGATCGCCCAGACCTCGCAGTTCGACGAGGTGGTCAATCCCGGCACCCACATGACCCGCTCGATGTATGCCAGCCCGAACATCCACACCGAGCAGCGGCTCGCGCGCTCCGACACCAATTCCGGCGGGTTCATGCGCGCGCCCAACGAGATGCAGACCTTCTTCGGCCTCGAGCAGGCGATGGACGAGCTGGCGCTGAAGCTCGGGATGGACCCGGTCGAGCTGCGGCGGGTCAACGACACCGACCGCCATCCGGTGGCGGGGGTGCCGTTCTCGTCGCGCTCGCTGATGGAGTGCTTCGACGCGGCCAAGGCGAGCTTCGGCTGGGCCGACCGCAACGCCGAGCCCGGCAGCATGACCGATGGCGACTGGCTGGTCGGGTACGGCTGCGCCACCGCCACCTATCCGACCAACATCTCGCCCTCGGCGGCGCGGGTGCGGATGCAGGCCACCGGCCACGCCTTCGTCGAGCTGGCGGCGCACGACGTGGGCACCGGCAGCTACACGATCATGGCCCAGATCGCGGCGGCACGGCTCGGCCTGCCCGTGGAGGCCTGCGACGTGGTGATGGGCGAGGCGCACCTGCCGCTGGCACCCATCTCGGGCGGCTCGACCACCGCCGCCTCGGCCGGCTCGGCGGTCCATCTGGCATGCCTCGCCGTCGGCGCCGAGGTGGCGAGGCAGGTGAGCGCCATGTCCGAGGGCCCCTTCGCCGGCGTCGACCCGGCGCAGATCACGCTGGAGGACGGCATGCTGCGCGGCCCCGGCGGCAAGAGCCAGCCGCTCGTGGAGGCGCTGGCCTCCACACCGCGCGGCGAGGCCACGGCGGAGGGCCAGTACCGGCATCCGGCGCTAACCGACGAGGCGCTCAGGCGAACCTACCAGGGCGGTTACGGCGTCGCCGGTCCGGTCACGCCGGAGATGGCGATGTTCGCCTTCGGGGCCGAGTTCGCGGAGGTGCGGGTGCATCGCTGGACCCACGAGATCCGCGTCCCGCGCCTGCACGGCGCCTTCGCCGCCGGCACCTGGCTCAATCGCAAGACCGCGCACAGCCAGCTGATGGGCGGGATGGTGTGGGGCATCGGCTCGGCGCTCCTCGAGGTGACCGAGCTCGACCACACGCGGGCGCGCTTCCTCAACGCCAACATCGCCGAGTACCTCATCCCGGTGAACGCCGACGTGCGCGAGATCCGGGTCGAGATGCTCGAGGAGCAGGACGACTACGTGAACCCGCTGGGCGTCAAGGGAATAGGCGAGCTGGGCATTGTCGGCACCGCCGCCGCCATCGCCAACGCCATCCACCACGCCACCGGCAAGCGCCTGCGCCGCCTGCCGATGCGCATGTCGGACCTGGTCTGACGCCGCTCGCGCCGTGAGCTGCCGCGCCCGGAAGGGCCGGCAGCTCCGCGCGGCTCTCCGCGGCCGCGCGCCCCGCGAGGCGCTGCGCGCGGCTTCCTTTTTCTTGTTCCGTCAGTTCCCGGGAGGGCTGCGCGGGAGACGGGGCCGTCACCTCACTGGGCGAGGCCGGCGGCCTCCAGCCAGGCGACCGAGGCCGGGATCGTGGCCTTGTCGCGCAGCTCGAGGATCAGGCGCGGATTGCTGTCCAGCCGGGCCAGCGCGCCGAACACGGCGTGCCAGTTCACCGTGCCCCGGCCGATCTCCCAGTGCCGGTCGGCATAGCCGTCGGCATCCTGGATGTGGACGTGCTGCAGCCGGTTGCCGGCCGCGGTGACGTAGAAGTCCACCGGCGGCGCGCCGGTGGAGCCGTGCGCGTAGTGGGCATGGCCGGTGTCGATGGACACCGCCACCGCCGGCGAGGCGAAGCTCTCGGCCAGCGCCACCCGCACCGCCGGATCCTTGTCCTCGATGTTCTCGATCACCATGGTGCAGCCGATGTTCTCGGCCCGCCGCACCGCATCGCGCAGCGTGTCGTGCACCCGCTCCGAGAGCCGCTCGCGCGCCCCGGGCAGGCTGTCGAGATTGTTGTGGCTCCAGGTAGTGTGGGGGCTGTGGATCACCATCTGCGTGGCGCCCAGCGCCTCGCACACCGCCAGCCCCTGGTCGAGCCGCCGCGCCACCAGCGCCCGCACGTCCGGGTCCTCCGAGGCGATGGAGAAGCCCCAGAACGGCCCGTGGATGCCCAGCCGCCCCTCGTAGCCGTCGAGCAGGCGCCGCGCCCGCGCCACCAGCTTCATCCAGTCGCCGTTCAGCGTCTCCGCCTCGATGAAGCTCTGCAGCTCGAGGTCGCGCCGCCCCTCGATCAGCCAGTCACGCCAGGTCTCGAGCTCGTCCACGGTCATCGCCGCACCGAGCATCGGAAGGCTCGTCATGAATCTCTCCGGCAGGAACAGGATCCGCGCGGAGCCCCGCCCCGCGCCGCCGCCCGCTTACGCCCGGCCGGTGCGAGTTCGGTGACAGAAGGCGCACGGCAGTAGCGAGACAAGGCGGCAGTTGGCGTCGGAGCGACGCCATGCAGCAATGCCACTTCCTGGCAAGTCACCCTCCGGGCGATGGCGCCCTGGCTGCATGACGAGATACCGTCGGCTCGCGGCATCGATCCCGCACCAGGTGCTAGGTCCACGGAGGATCCTGCAATGCGGAGAGACGGCATTCCCGTGTGGGTGGCAGGAGGTGGGGCGAGCGGATCCGTTCTCCACCGGGCGGACCTTCGCAGCGGCACCGGCTCCGTTTATGATGAGGCTTGGCTTCAGCAGATGCTGGACCATCACCCGGAGATATTCCCGCTCGATCAGGTGGAGCCCGGCCTTGGAAGGGCGGTGGCGGTATGCCGGGAGCTGCCGCTGCAGCTCGGCGCCTCGAGGACAGGCGCACTGGACAACCTCTTCATCACCGAGACGGGCGGTCTCGTTCTCATCGAGACCAAGCTCTGGCGCAATCCGGAAGCGCGACGCACTGTCGTCGCGCAGGCGATGGACTATGCGGCCGCCGTCTTCCGGCTGGACTATGCCGGACTCGAAGCTGCCGTCCGAAGAGCCCGTCGGGATCAGCAGCAGCCGGACCGCACCCTCTACGAGGTCGTCAGCAGCGCAGCTCCCGTGGAGGCCGACGAAGCTGCGTTCGTGGACACGGTGACCCGCAACCTCAGGCGCGGTCGCGCTGTCGTCGCAGTGGTCGGCGACGGGATCCGCGAAGACGCCGCGGCGCTCGCAGATCTTCTGAAGTCACATGCCGGGCACCGCTTCGTCTTCTCGCTAGTGGAACTCGGCATCTTCACGGCGCCCGAGAACAACGGCCACGTCGTCGTCCCCAGCGTCCTCGCCAGGACAGTCCTGATTGAACGCGGCGTCGTGACCATCGACGAGAACACGGGCCACATAATCGTGAAAGCCAGCCCCACGCCGTCGAGCCATGGCAGCTCGCTCAGCGAGGACGCATTTTATGAAATCATCGAGCGGAAGCAGCCCGGCTCATCGGCGCACCTGCGCGGTTTTATCGATCGCGCGATGCTCCTGAACTTCTACCCCGACGTTCAGGGTAGCCTGAACCTGAAGCACGACGCCCCGACAGGCGCACCGTTCAACCTCGCCAGCATCAGGAAGGACCTCACGGTGAACACCGGACCATCGAGCTGGTTTGGAAGGACTGAAATCGCATTGGAATACAACCGCACGCTCGCCCAGGCGATTGGCGGGCGGATCGCCTACGAGAAGGGCGCCACGGAGAACAGCATCCGCACTGCCGAAGGCAGGATGCCGAAGATCTCCGATCTTCTGCCACGGCATGCCGACACTTGGCTGGCTGCCATCGAGCGCTATGTGAGGGCACTGACGGAGGCGACCACGGACGCCGCCACATCCGCTATTCCTGAGACTTCTTCCGCGCTGGCCTCCCCTGCAGATGTGGAGGGCAGTGCAGAGCTGCGACATCAGGTTCAGCCGCCGCTGCCGTGAGTCCTCCCGAAGCGCCGGTTCCGTGCCGGCAATCCGAAAAACGCGAAAGAAAAAGGAGAGCCGCGCGCAGCGCCTTGCGCGGCGACGGCGGCGCGCCCCGGATCCGCGCCATGTGGACAGGATGCAGAGGTCGCCTCTGGCGGTCCGCCACTACCGATCAGCGCCCGATCTCCCCCACCTCCGCCGCCGTCAGCTCCCGCAGCGCCGCCGGCGTCAGCTCGATCTGCAGGCCTCGCCGGCCGCCGTTGACGATGACGGTGGGGTGGGCGGTGGCGGAGGCGTCGAGGAAGGTCCGCGCGTGGCGGCGCTGGGCGAAGGGGCTGATTCCGCCCTTGACGTAGCCGGTGGCGCGCTCGGCGGCCTTCACCTCGGCCATGGCGGCGCGCTTGGCGCCGGCGGCGGCGGCCAGGGCCTTGAGGTCGAGCTCGCGGTCCACCGGGACCAGGGCTGCCACCATCTCGCCGCCGTCGAGCACCGCCATGAGAGTCTTGAGCATCCGCGCCGGCTCCACGCCGAGCGCCGCCGCGGCCTTGAGGCCGATGGCGCCGGGGGCTGCCTCGAAGTCGTACTCGTGCAGGGTGAAGGCCGTACCCTGCGCCTCCAGAAACCGCACCGCCGGGGTTCCGCCCGCTGTCGCCTTCGCCATGCTGCACCTCGCCGTCGCGTCCCGGAGGCAGGCTAGCGGCGCGCGCGAATGCGTTCCAGCTCCAAGCCCTCCGCGCTTCATGTGCTCGAAGGAGTCTCATGCGAGCCGGGAGGTTTCGTGCGATGATCGGCCGTCATGCCAGCACGGGGAGGCTTTCGCCATGGGCGCCGAACGATCGCCGGATCTCTGGAGCAGCGGCGAGCGCTACGAGGCCTATGTCGGGCGGTGGAGCCGGCTGGTGGCGGCGGAGTTCCTCTCGTGGCTCGCGGCACCGCCTGGGCTCGCCTGGCTCGACGTCGGATGCGGCACAGGCGCGCTTTCCGGCGCCGTCGCGCGAAGCTGCGTACCCGGCCGGCTGGCAGGCGTCGACCCCTCGGCGGGCTTCCTCGCCCTTGCCCGGGAACAGGTGCCCACGGCCGAGCTCCACGAGGGCGACGCGCAGGCCCTGCCCTTCCCCGACGCCTCCTTCGACCGGGTGGTATCGGGCCTCGTCCTGAACTTCGTGCCCGATCCCGCCCGGGCCGTGGCCGGGATGGCGCGGGTGCTGCGGCCCGGCGGCGAGGCTGCCCTCTATGTCTGGGACTATGCGGGGCGGATGGAGCTGATGCGCCGGTTCTGGGACGCCGCCGGGGCCCTCGATCCGGCGGCTTCGGCCCTCGACGAGGGACGCCGCTCGCCCATCTGCCAGCCCAACCGCCTGCACGCCCTGCTCGAGGGCGAGGGCGGGCTGCGCGAGATCGAGACCCGGGCCATCGACGTGCCCACCGTGTTTCGCGACTTCGACGACTACTGGAGCCCCTTCCTCGGCGGCCAGGGCCCCGCCCCCGCCTACTGCGTCCGCCTCGGCGAGAGCGCCCGCGAGCAGCTCCGCGAGCGCCTCCGGGCGAGCCTGCCGGCAGAGCCCGACGGCAGCATCCGTCTCGTCGCCCGGGCCTGGGCCGTGCGCGGGCGCAAGGTGTGAGGGGCGGAGCCGCGCGTCGGCACAAACGACCGGAAATCAGGAAGAAAAGGCCGCGCGCAGCGCCTTGTCCTGCACCGGTGGATCCGCGCCGGGCAACATGGTAGCGGTCGCGCATGGCTAGCCGATCCGCTGACATGGCCCGGGCCTACTGGGCCACCGGACCGCTCGAGGGCGAGATCCGCGAGGCGGCGCTGGTGGCACCGCGGCCGGGCGAGGTGCTGGTGCGCACGCTCTTCACCGGCATCAGCCGCGGCACCGAGGCGCTGGTGGCCACGGGCGGCGTGCCGGCGAGCCAGCACGCGAGGATGCGCTGCCCCTTCCAGGAGGGCGATTTTTCCTTCCCCGTGAAATACGGCTACTGCGCCGTGGGCCTCGTCGAGGAGGGGCCGGCCGAGCTCGTGGGGCGGCTGGCCTTTTGTCTCCATCCACACCAGACGCGCTTCGTGGTGCCGGCCGGTTCCGTGGTGGCGCTGCCTGACGGCGTTCCGGCAGGGCGCGCGGTGCTGGCGGCTAACATGGAGACGGCGCTCAACGGGCTTTGGGACGGCGGGGCGCTGCCGGGTGACCGTGTGGCGGTGATCGGCGCCGGCGTGGTGGGCGCGCTCGTGGCATGGATCGCCGGGCGGATCCCGGGAACCGAGGTGGTGCTGGCCGATCTCGATCCGGCGAAGTCGAAAGTGGCGGACGCGCTGGGGGTGGCGTTCGCACGGCCGGGGGAACTGCCGGGCGGCAATGATCTCGTCGTGGAGGCGAGCGGCAGCGGCGAGGCCTTGGCCGGCACCCTGGCGCTGGCCGGGGACGAGGGCACGGTGCTGGCGCTGGGCTGGTATGGCGGAACGGCCCCTGCCCTGCCGCTGGGCGAGGACTTCCACAGCCGGCGGCTCAGGCTGGTGAGCTCGCAGGTGGGCATGGTGGCGGCCGCGCGGCGGGCCCGCTGGAGCACGGGGCGGCGCCTGGAAAAGGCGCTGGCGCTGCTCCGCGAGCCGGCGCTCGACATATTGATAAGCGGTGAGAGCGACTTTGCGGAGCTGCCTTCGGTGATGCGGCGGCTCGCCGGCGGCCCGGGGGGCACGCTCTGCCAGCGCATCCGTTATGATGAGGCACCATCTAGCTAGGGGACCGTGCCGTGCGACGGTCCGTGGCCGGGGAGACGTTGCATGTTCACCGTCAGGGTTCGCGACCATGTGATGATCGCCCACAGCTTCAAAGGCGAGCTGTTCGGGCCGGCGCAAAAGCTGCACGGCGCCACCTTCGTGGTCGACGTGGAGTTCCGCCGCGAGGAGCTGGGGCCGGAGGGGGTGGTGGTCGACATCGGCCGGGCGACGGTGGCGCTGGGCGAGCTGCTGGCGCGCATCAACTACCGCAATCTCGACGAGCTGCCGGAATTCGCCGGCAAGAACACCACCACCGAGTTCCTCGCGCACTGGATCTTCGGCGAGATGCGCAAGGTGATCGCGGCCGGCGGGCTCGGGCCGGGCGGCGCGGATCTTGTCTCCATGAAGGTCGAGATCGCCGAGAGCCACGTCGCCTGGGCGGGTTACGAGGGGGCGCTACGATGAGCGGCGCCCGGCTGGTCTTCGCGGTGCCGGGCGATCCGCTGCAGCGCACCGGCGGCTATATCTACGATCGGCGGGTGGCAGCCGAGCTGGGCGCGCGCGGCTGGCGTGTCGAGGCGCTGCGCCTGCCCGACGGCTTCCCGCTGCCCGACGGCGCGGCCATGGTCGAGACCGAGCGGGCCTTTGCCGGGCTCGAGCCGGGCAGCCTGGTGCTGGTCGACGGGCTCGCCTGGGGGGCCCTGCCCGAGGTCGCCGAGGCGCACGGGGCGGTGCTGCGGATCGTGGCCCTGGTGCACCATCCGCTGGCCCTGGAGGCCGGCCTGCCGCCCGGTGCCGCCGGGCATCTGCGCTCGGCCGAGCGTCGCGCGCTCGCCGTGGCGCGCCGGGTGATCGCCACCTCCGACACCACCGCCGAGACGCTGGCGCAGGACTATGGCGTGCCGGCGAAGCGGCTGGCGGTGGCCCCGCCGGGCGTGGACGCGATGCCCGAGGCGAAGGGCTCGGGTCCCGGCCGGGCGCTGCAGATCCTGGCGGTGGGCTCGGTGATCCCGCGCAAGGATTTCCCCGGCCTCGTGCGCGCCCTTGCCGGCCTGCGCCGGCTGCCCTGGAAGCTCACCATCGCCGGCAGCCTCGAGCGCTCGGAGGCGGCGGTGGCGGACCTCTTCATCACCATCGCCGAGACCGGCCTCGCCGACCGTGTCGAGCTTGCCGGCGAGCTGTCGCCGCGGGCGCTGGCCGCCGCCTGGCGCGGTGCCGACCTCTTCGTCTCGGCCTCGAGCCACGAGGGGTACGGCATGGCGCTGGCTGAGGCGGTGGCGAGCGGCCTGCCGGTGGTGGCGGTGGACGGCGGCGCAGTGGGCTCGTGGCTGCCCGACGACGCTGCCATCCTGGTGCCGCCGCACCGCCCCCAGGCGCTCGAGCGGGCGCTCCTGGCGGCGCTGGAGGACGCGCCCTTGCGCCGCCGCATGCGCGAGGGCGCGCTGGCGGCGCGCGCCCGGCTGCCGAGCTGGAAGGAGACCGGGCGGCTGGTCGAGCTGGCGCTGCTGCGTGCGCTCGAGGACGAGCTGGCAGAAGAGCCGCCGGGCAGTGAGGCGTGGTCGGCCCCCAGGTCGGCAAGCGGCGAATGAGCGGGTTCGCCGCCGGCTGGCTGGCCCTGCGCGAGCCCCACGACACCAGGGCCCGTGACACCGGCCTCGTACGCGCCCTGGCCCACTGGTTGGGCGAGCCGCGCGAGATCACCGTGGTCGACATGGGCAGCGGCACCGGCAGCAACCTGCGCTGGCTGGCGCAGCATCTGCCCGGCCGCCAGCACTGGCGCCTGGTCGAGCACGACCCGGAGCTGATCGCCGCGGGCATGGGCCTGCTGCCGCGCGGGGGCGACGTCTCGTGGCGCTATGTCGAAGCCGACCTCGAGAGCCGCCTCGAGGCCATCGTCGGCGAGGGCTGCGACCTCCTCGCCTGCTCGGCCCTGCTGGACCTGGTCTCGGCCGGCTGGCTCGCGCGGCTGGCGCGGCTGGCGAGCACGCAGGGCATCCCGCTTCATGCCGCGCTCACCTATGACGGGCGGATCGGCCTGCAGCCGCCGCACCGGAACGACGCCCGGGTGACGGACCTGGTCAACGCCCACCAGCGCACCGACAAGGGCTTCGGGCCGGCGCTCGGGCCCGACGCGGCGGCTACCCTCGAGCGGCTGCTGGAGGTCCGCCCCGGGCGGACCTTGTGCGCGCCCAGCGACTGGCGGCTCGAGCCCGAGGACCGGGAGATCCAGGAAGCCCTGCTGGAGGGCTGGGCCGGTGCCGCCGCCGAGATGGCGCCGGAGGAGGCAGCCTTGGTCGCCTCATGGCGCGCCGAGCGGCTCGCCGCGCTCCGCGCCGACAGCGGGCGCTGCCTCGTCGGCCATCGCGACCTGCTGTGGCTGCCGGGCTGAGCGCTGCGCCAGCGGGCGGCGCCGCAGCCGGCAGGCAAAGAGCCAGTCGCCGCCCATCGGCACGGGCTCGGTCTCGAGGCGCAGCGCCTCCTGCATGGTGTCGATCGGTGCCAGGCGCAGCGCCTCGCGGCCCGAGCCGATGATGACCGGCGCCACGCAGAGATGGAGATGATCGAGGCAGCCGGCCGCCAGGAAGCGCGAGACGGTGACCCCGCCGCCCTCGATGAAGAGCCGCCGCACGCCCTGCCGGCGCAGCGCCTCCAGCACCGAGGCGGGCGAGAGGCAGCCGTCCGCCCCGGCCGTGACGCCCAGCACCCGCGCTCCGCCCGGGCGCGGCTCGCCGGTACGCTTGCTGCAGCACAGGACCAGCGTCTCCGGCGGCGTCGTCTGGAAGATGCGGTGATGGCCGGCCAGCCGCCGCCCGGTGTCGATCACCACGCGCATCGGCGAGGGCCCTTCGACCAGCCGCACGGTGAGGCGCGGATCGTCGAGGGCCACGGTGCCCCCGCCCACCAGGACCGCATCGGACAGCGCCCGCAGCCGATGCATGTGGACGAGGTTGGCCTCGCCGGTGACGAAGGTGGAATGGCCGCTGTCGGTGGCGATCCGGCCATCGAGGCTTTGCCCCAGATGGGCCAGGACAGCGAGCCCGCCCTCGTGCGGCGCCAGAAAATCGAGGTAGAGCCGGGCCAGCCGCGCCTCGAGCGCGCCCAGCCCGTCCATCGACACCGTCCCTGCCGCACGGCCGCCATGGGCCACCTCGAGGAGCTGCGGCCAGAGCCGGTCGAAGGCGGTGCCGGGCTGGTGCATGGCGCTACTCGCGGATCGCCTCGATCTCGATGGTGATGGGGATGGCGTCGGCGACCCAGCCATTCTCGACGGCATAGGTCATGCCCCAGCGGCTGCGCTCGATCACCGTGCGCGCCGAGATGCCGAGCACGTAATTGTCGTTGTAGGGATAGGTGCCGGCCTTGTTGAGGACGACCTCGAGAGTGACCGGATGGGTTTGGCCGCGCAGGGTGAGATCGCCGGTGACTGTCCCGGCGGTCTCGCTGGCAGGCTCGGCGCCGGTCATCACGAAGGTGATCTCGGGATGGGCGCCGGCCGCCAGGAAGTCCTTGCTGCGCAGATGGCCGTCGCGCTTGTCATGGTTGGTGAAGACGCTGGCAGCCTCGACGGTGACGCGCAGATCGGAGAGCGCGCGGGCTTCCTCGTCATAGACGAAGCTTCCGCCGCCCTCGAGGAACAGACCCAGCACGTCGGCATAGCCGATATGGGTGGCGGCGAAGCCCAGGTGAAAGTGCTCGGGGTCGATGGTGAAGCGGCGTGGCTCCGCCGAGGCGCCTGCAGGCGCCAGCAGGACGACCGCCAGCCACGCCGCGGGAACGACCCTGAAGAAGCGATCGCGCGCCATCGGCACAACTCCCCTGATCTTGTGAGACCCCCGGCGCTGCTAGACCTCCGCGCCGCCGGCCAGCACCGGCCTTCCGTCGAGGAAACGCAACAGATGGCCGCTGCGCCGCGCCTTGGTCTCGAGATAGGCGCGGTTGTGCCGGTTGGCGGCGAAGCTCAGCGGCAGGCGCTCGACGATCTCCACGCCGTGGCCGGCGAGAGCGTCGAGCTTTTCCGGATTGTTGGTGAGCAGGCGGATCCGCGCGATGCCGAGCCGCTCCAGCATGGCGGCGGCAATGGCGAAATCGCGCTCGTCGGGATGAAAGCCCAGATGCGTGTTGGCGTCGACCGTGTCCAGACCCTGCTCCTGCAGGCGGTAGGCGCGCAGCTTGTTCACCAGCCCGATGCCGCGCCCCTCCTGGCGCAGATAGAGCAGCACGCCGTGGCCCTCCTGGGCCATCCGGGCAATGGCGCCGTCGAGCTGCTCGCCGCAGTCGCAGCGCAGCGAGCCGAAGAGATCGCCCGTGAGGCATTCGGAATGCAGCCGGCACAAGGGCGCCTCGACATCCTCGGGGCGGCCGATCAGCAGGGCCACATGCTCGAGCGAGGAGCCCGGCGCGCGGAACGCCACCAGCCGCGCCTTCTCGGTGGCGGCGATCGGCAGCATCGCCTCGACCACGGGCTCGAGCGCGCGCGCGTCGCGGCACGCCTGGCTCAGCACCGCGTCGGCCCCGACGGTGTGCTCAACATCACCGGCGCTGTCGGGCAGCGACAGGATGGCCGGCAGCAGGCCCGCCCGCTTGGCAAGCTCGATCGCCGCCCGCTCGGCCTCGCTGGCGTGGTAGCAGGCAAGCCCGGTACCGCTCGGCAACGGCCCGCGCCCCGCCAGCGCCTCGATGCAGGCCGGCGTGACCGGTCCCGTGAAGGTGATGGCGGCGCACGCGGCGCCCGGCACCGCCAGCCCCACCGCCAGCGCACGCGGCCCCGTCAGCACCAGCCGCAGGCCGGCGGGCTGCGCGGCCGTCCAGTCGCGCCAGCGCGTCCCGTCGGTGGCGTCCACCGCGGCCACCAGCACCGCTCCCTCGCGGCCGACCACGCGGCACACGCCACCGCTGCGCAGCACCCGCTCGGCGGCAGCAACCTGCGCCACGTCTCTTGTCGCTGACCCCAGTGTCTCGTTCACCGTCATCTTCCGGCTAGTACGGCCCAGAGGTTCATACGCAGCTCGCAGGCATTTGGTTCCGGCGGTGCTCGCCCCGTGACGCGAAGCATCATATAGAGCAAGCGATGGTCCGGCCGAAGGTTCGTTTCGTCACGGTGCCTGCCCAGTGACGCACGACGCCCGAAATCCGCCGCCCGACCTCCAGCGTATGACCGGATCATGACCAGCTTCACGCCTTCTGTTCTCGATGCTGCCGGTGCTGCCGCCCTTCCCGCTTTGGTGGGGCTGGCGGTAGGGCTCGTGGCCGGGCTGTCGCTGGCAGCAGCCGGCACGGCCGCCCTCGCCGGCGCGGGGGCGGTGGGCATCGCCTTTCACAGGCGCGCCACCACCCCCTTCGGGCTCGCCAACACGATCACGACCGCGCGACTCGTGCTGGCCCTTCTTCTGCTGGCGCTGCTGGTGCCGGGCGAGACGCCGGGGCCGGATGCCTGGCTGGCGGTAAGCCTCGCCGGTTCGGCCGCCCTGCTCGACGGAATCGACGGCTGGATCGCCCGCAGGCTCGGCCAGGAAAGCCGGTTCGGCGCCCGCCTCGACATGGAGACGGACACCGTCTTGATGATCGTCGTCTCGATGGTGCTTGCCGTCTCCGGCAAAGCGGGCCCGTGGATCATGCTGACGGGCCTGTGGCGGCCGCTCTTCGTGATCGGCGGGCGCCTGCTGCCCTGGCTCGCCCGACCGCTTCCCGACAGCCTGCGCCGCAAGACCTGCTGCGCCCTGCCGATCCTGCTCATGACCGGCGGGCTCGCGCCGGTGGTGCCGGCCGGCTGGGCCATGTCCATGGCCGCCCTGGCGCTGGCGGCGGTGACCCTGTCCTTCGCCCTGGACGGGCTCTGGCTGTGGCGCCGCCGCGGCGATGCGTCATGAGCCGGCCAGCGCAGCTGCTGCCGACGCTCGCCGCCGGGCTCGTGCTGGCCCTCGCCCTCAATCTTCCCACCTCGCTGGCCGATCTCGGCCGCATCGGCACCTGGGCGGTGCCCCTCGAGCTCGTCACGGCACTGGCGCTGTGCGCTCTTCTGCCGCAGCACAGGCGCCGCCTGGCGGCACGGCTGCTCGCCGCACCGCTGGCCCTGCTGATCGCCTTCCGCCTCGTCGACTGGGCGGTCTGGAGGATGATGGGGCGGCCGGTGACGCTGGTCTTCGACGTGCCGCTGGCAGGCTCGCTGATTGCCCTGAGCCGCGAAAGCTTCGGCCTGCCCGCGACCGTCCTGCTCCTTCTCGCCGCAGCCCTGGCGGTGCTTCTGCTCTATGTGCTGGCCGCGCGGCTTCTCTCGGGCCTGTCCGGGCTGGGAGGGGCACGGCCCGCGGCCCTCGCGGTGACGCTGGCGGCAGGCAGCATGGCCCTGGCCGGCATGGCCACGCCCGCTCCGGGCCGGCAGGTCGGGCTGCCGCTGGTGAGCCTCCACGGCTTTCACCAGGTGGCGGCCCAGATCGAGCGGGCGGCCGACGCCGCGGACGCCGCCCGGCGCTGGCGGCGGACCGCCGAGGCCGACCCGGCCGAGGCCATACCGCCCGAGCTGCTGCTCGGCCGGCTCGACGGCGTCGACGTGCTGGTGCTCTTCGTCGAGTCCTACGGGCGCACGGCGCTGGAGCAGCCGTCTTTTGCCGGCACCATCCGCCCGCGGCTCGCGGCCTGGGAACGGGCGCTGGATGCACACGGCCTGTCCGCAGCCAGCGGCTGGCTCGTCTCGCCCACCGTGGGCGGTCAGTCGTGGCTCGCCCACGCGACCCTGGCAAGCGGCATCCGCACCGCCGACCAGGCGAGCTTTCGCGTCTATCTGGAGCGCGCCAGTGCCGATCTCGCGCATCTCTTCGCGCGCAGCGGCCATCGCAGCGTCTTGGCCGTGCCGGCCATCACCAAGGCCTGGCCGGAGCTGGGGCGGCTCGGCTTCGAGACGGTCTATGCCGCCGCCGATCTGGGCTATCGCGGCCCCGGCTTCGACTGGGTGACGATGCCCGACCAGTATACGCTCGCCACCCTCGAGGCGCTGGAGCGCGGCCAGTCGATGGAGCGCCGGCCCCTCTTCCTGCAGGCGGCGCTGATCGGCAGCCACGCCCCCTTCACCCCCATTCCGCCGCTGGTCGAGGACTGGGGCCTGATCGGCGACGGCAGCCTCTTTGCCGGCCTGCCCCGCCACGGTGGCGAGGCCCGCGAGGTGTGGCGCGATCCGGCGAGCCTCAAGAGCCACTATCTGGATGCCCTCGACCTGGTGCTCGCGACAATCCAGGGCTACAGCACTCGCTTCGTCGACCGCCGGACCCTGCTGGTCGTGCTGGGCGATCACGAGCCCGCGCCGCTGGTGAGCGGCGTCCTGGACGAGCGCCGCGTTCCCCTCCACGTCGTCAGCGGCGATCCCGCTTTGCTGGCGCCGTTCCGCGCCTGGGGGCTGACCGCCGGCACGACGCCCGGCGCCAGAGCCGCCGTGCGCCCGATGGAGGACTTCCGCGCCTTCCTCCTCGAGGCGTTCAGCGGAAGAAGCGAGCAGGAAGCATCCGCACCAGCACCCGGTCGCGGTCGCGGAAATGGTGCTTGAGCGCTGCCGCCACGTGCAGCAGCACGAGGAACGCGAAGGCCCATCCGAGTTTCTCGTGGATATTGCCGAAGGCCCGCTCCAGCGTGGCATTGGGGCCCAGCGGGTGGGGCACGGCGAAGAGACCCCAGAACCGGGTCGGCAGGCCGAGCGGCGAGGTCGAGACCATGAGAAAGCCGGTGACCGGCAGGCCGATCATGAGCACGTAGAGCAGAGCGTGGCTGGCGCTGGCGGCGCGGCGCTCCCAGCGCGGCATGCCCGGCGGCCAGCCCGGCACCGGGCCACCCACCCGCCAGGCGAGGCGCAAGAGCACCAGCAGCAGCAGCGTGAGCCCCACCGACTTGTGGAGCTGGTAGAGCTCGAAGCGCAGCACCAGGTCGGCCTCCGCCAGGCCGCTCATGTAGAAGCCCAGCCCCCACTGGCCGGCCAGCAGCGCCGCCAGCAGCCAGTGCAGCACCTTGGCGACGGCCCCCCATTCCTCGGCGCTGTTGCGCAGCGCCGCCGGCGCGCGTCTCATTCGCCCGCTCGCCGGGCGGCGATTGCGAAGCGCACCAGCACCTCGGCGGCCATCACCTCCTCGCTGGCGAACGGCCCCTGGCCCACGCCGAAGGCGTTGCGGTCGACCGGCACCAGCCCCTCGGCACGCGCTTCATCGCCGCTCACGCGGATCACCGCGTCGTGGCTGACCGGCTGCGTGACCCCGCGCAAGGTGAGGCGCGCCTCGATGGCGTAGCGGTCGTCGCCCAGCGGCGTCACGGAAACCGTCTCGTAGGTCGCCCGGGCGAACGCGCCGGCATCGAGCCCGGCCTGCGAGAGCACCTCGCCGCGCCGCGAGGGATCGCCCAGCCGCAGGCTGGTGACGTCGACCGTGACCTCGATCGCCGCCGCCTCCGGCCGTGCCGGGTCGAACTCGATGCTCGCCTCGAACCGCTCGAAACCGCCGGTGAGCCGGCTCGTCCCCTGGCGGGCCTCGAAGGACAGCGAGCTTGCCGCCGGATCGGGCCGCCAGCCGGCCGCCGCTGCCTGGGCGACTGCCGCCGGCAGCGCCGCGGCGGCAAAAGCAAGGGCGAAAACGGCTCGACGCATGACCATCTCCATCATGCAACTGTTGGCAGTCCGGGGGTGCCTGTGCTGAACATGACGCGCCTTGCGGAACCGCCAAGGCCCCCCCGTCGACAGGAGTCCCATTGAAGATCATGTCCAGTCGCGTTCGCGTCGCCGTCGACATCGGCGGAACCTTCACCGATCTGGTGCTCGACACCGGCACCGACGTCCGCACGCGCAAGGTGCTGACCACGCCGCGCGCGCCGGAGCAGGCAGTCGTCAACGGCCTCGACATCCTGCTCCAGGAGGCGGGCCTCGAGGCCAGCGCCGTCGACCTGTTCGTCCATGGTACGACGCTGGCCACCAATGCGATCATCGAGCGCAAGGGTGCGAAGACCGCGCTGGTGACCACCGAGGGCTTCCGCGATGTCCTCGACATCGCCGACGAGGGCCGCTTCGACCAGTACGACATCTTCATCGAGAAGCCGAAGCATCTCGTGCCGCGTGCCCTGCGCTTCACCGTGCCCGAGCGCGTCTCGGCGGCCGGCGAGGTGCTGCTGGCGCTCGACGAGGACGCGGTGGCGGCGCTGGTGCCGAAGCTGCGGGAGTCGGGGGTCCAGAGCGTCGCCATCGCCTTCATCCATGCCTATGCGGCGGGCGAGCACGAGCGGCGGGCGCGCGAGATCCTGGAGGCAGCCCTGCCCGGCGTGGCGATCGCCATCTCGAGCGAGGTCTGCCCGGAGATCCGCGAGTACGAGCGAACCTCGACCACCGTCGCCAACGCCTATGTGCAGCCTTTGATGGATGGCTATCTGGGCCGTCTCGAGGAGGCTCTCAAGGCCCGCGGCATGACCGCACCGCTCTACCTCATGACCTCGGGCGGCGGCCTCACCACGGTGGGCACGGCGCGGCGCTTCCCGATCCGTCTGGTGGAAAGCGGCCCTGCCGGTGGCGCCATGCTGGCCTCGCAGATCGCCGCCGAGCTGGGCGAGGACCGGCTCTTGAGCTTCGACATGGGCGGCACCACCGCCAAGATCTGCCTGATCCAGGACCGCAAGCCGCAGACCGCGCGGACCTTCGAGGTGGACCGCCAGGCCCGCTTCATGAAGGGATCGGGCTTTCCCGTCCGCATCCCGGTGATCGAGATGGTCGAGATCGGCGCGGGCGGCGGCTCGATCGGCCGGGTCGACGCGCTGGGCCGCATCACCGTCGGCCCCGACAGCGCCGGCTCCGAGCCGGGCCCCGCCTGCTACGGGCGCGGCGGTGAGGATGCCGCCGTGACCGACGCCGACGTGGTGCTCGGCCGGCTGACGCCCGAAGGCTTCGCCGGCGGCCAGATGACCCTCGACGTGGCGGCCTCGCGCGCCGCCGTGGGCCGCTCGGTGGGCGAGCCTTTGGGCATGGACGAGACCACCGCCGCCTTCGGCATCTCCGAGATCATCGACGAGAACATGGCCAACGCCGCCCGCGTCCACGCGGTGGAAAGCGGCGTCAATGTCGCCGACTACGCCATGGTGGCCTTCGGCGGTGCGGCTCCGCTGCACGCCGCCCGCCTCGCCGAGAAGCTGGGCATCCGCCGCCTGGTGGTGCCGTGCAATGCCGGCGTCGGCTCGGCGGTGGGCTTCCTGGCCTCGCCGGTGGGCTACGAGGTGGTGCGCTCGCTCCACCTGACGCTGGGCAGCTTCGACGCGGCGCGCGCCAACGCGCTGCTCGACGAGATGCACGCGGAGGCCCTCGAGGTTGTCCGCGAGGGCGCCAGGGACGCCCGGCTCGAGCAGAAGCGGCTGATCTACATGCGCTATGTGGGCCAGGGCCACGAGGTCGCCGTGGCGATTCCCGCGCGCGAGCTCGAGCCTGCCGACGGCGCCACCCTGCGCGCGGCCTTCGAGGAGGCCTATCGCGCCCTCTTCGGCCGGGTCATCCCCGATGCCGAGGTGGAGACCCTGACCTGGGCGCTTACCCTGGCGACCAGCGTGCCCGCCCCTGCGGCCGCACCCGAGGCTGCACGCCGCGAGGCCGGCGCCCCGCGCCTGCGCCGCGAGGTCTTCGAGCCGGGCGCGCGCGCCTTCGTCGAGCTGCCGGTCTTCGCCCGCGAGGCGATGCCCCCCGGCACCGCCGTGGCCGGGCCCTGCCTGATCGAGGAGCAGACCACCACCACCTTCGTGACCGCCAGCTTCGATGCGCGCATCGACGGTGCCGGTCATCTCGTGCTCGAGCGGAAGGACTGAGATCATGAGCCTCTCGCCCATCGACCTGCAGATCATGTGGAACCGGCTGGTGGCCGTGGTCGAGGAGCAGGCCCAGGCCCTGCTGCGCACCGCCTTCAGCCCCATCGTGCGCGAGTGCGGTGACCTCTCGGCCGGCGTGTTCGACCGGCACGGCCGCATGCTGGCCCAGGCGGTCACCGGCACGCCCGGCCATGTCAACTCCATGGCCGAGAGCGTGAAGTACTTCATCGAGGCCTTCCCGCTCGAGACCATGAAGGAGGGCGACGCCTACATCACCAACGACCCGTGGAAGGGGACGGGCCACCTCAACGACTTCGTGGTGACCACCCCCGCCTTCCACAATGGCGAGCTGGTGGGGCTGTTCTCCTGCACCTCGCACCTCACCGACATCGGCGGGATCGGCTTCGGCCCGGACGGCACCGACGTTCACATGGAGGGCATCTACCTGCCCTTCCTCAAGATCGTCGACCAGGGCCGGGTGAACCGGGACATCGTCGCCATCTGCAAGGCCAACACCCGCCTGCCGGTGGAGGTCGAGGGCGACATCTACTCGCTGGTCGGCTGCAACGACGTGGGAGCGCGGCGCCTCTCGGCGATGATGGGCGAGTTCGGCCTGGCGAACCTGGACGAGCTGGCCGAGCACATCTTGGGCCAGTCGCGCAAGGCGGTGCTGGCGGAGCTCGCCAAGCTGCCCAAGGGCAGCTTCGACTACGCCATGACCATCGACGGCTACGACGAGCCGCTGGAGCTGGTGGCCAGGACCACCATCGGCGAGGACGGGGTGACCGTCGACTTCGACGGCACCTCGCCCATGGTCCGGCGCGGCATCAACGTGCCGCTCTCCTACACCACCGCCTATAGCTGCTTCGGGCTGATGTGCGCCATCGCCCCGGGCGTGCCCAACAATGCGGGCTCGCTGGGCGTGTTCGAGGTGACCGCACCGGAGGGAGCGCTGCTCAACGCCCCCTATCCGGCGGCCGTCTCCTCGCGCCACGTCATCGGCCAGATGCTGCCCGACGTGGTGTTCGGCTGCCTGCGCCAGGCGATCCCCGAGCGCTGCCCGGCCGAGGGCACGAGCTGCCTTTGGAACATGACCTTCCGCGGCCCGAGCGGGCGCGGCAATAACGGCCAGTACGGCTTCGCCTTCACCATGACCAGCAACGGCGGCACCGGCGCCCGGCCCAGCCGGGACGGCCTCTCGGCCACCGCCTATCCCTCGGGCGTGAAGGGCACGCCGGTGGAGATCGTCGAGGCGCAGACGCCGCTGGTGTTCTGGCGCAAGGAGTATCGCGAGGGCAGCGGCGGTGCCGGGCGCTTCCGCGGCGGCCACGGCCAGGCCATCGAGGTCGAGCACGGCGAGGGCCTGCCCTTCGAGCTGCTGGCCGCCATGGACCGCATCCAGTTCCCGCCGCGCGGCGTGCTGGGCGGCAAGAACGGTGCGGCCGGCGCGCTCACCACGAGCTCGGGCCGCACCCTGCGCGGCAAGGGCTTCCAGATCGTCGAGGGCGGCGAGCGCCTCACCGTCCTGACGCCCGGCGGCGGCGGCTACGGCGATCCCGCCGAGCGCGACCCGGCCCTGGCCGCGAGCGACGCCGAGAACGGGCTCTCGGCGGGCTGAGCCGGCCCGCAGGATCTGCCAGGAATGCGGAGGAGATCCTGCGCGATCTCCTCCGCACCGCGCGCCTGCCCTCCCTCGCCAGCCGGTTGGGAGTGCATTAGGATACGAGCGGCCGGAGGAAAGCCATGCAGCTGACGTTGACGGCGGTCTTTCGCGAGGTGCCGGAGGGGGTGATCGGCTGGATTGAGGAGCTCCCCGGCGTGAATGTACAGGAACCCACCCTCGCGGAGGCGCGCGAGAGCGTGCGTGAGGCCGCCTCTGAGATCCTTGCAGCCAACCGCAAACTCTCCCGCACCGAGTTCGCTGACGATGATGTCCTCCGCGAGACCATCATCGTGAATGCGGCGTGAAGCGGCGGCAACTCGTCCGTCATCTCGAGCTCCACGGCTGTCACATCCTGCGGGAAGGCGGCCGCCACATCATCTTCGTCAACCCGCACAACGGCAGAGCCTCGACCGTCCCGCGCCACGCGGAGATCAACGATCTCCTGGCCCGCAAGATCTGCCGCGACCTTCAGATACCGGATCCCGCGTAACCCTTCGCAGCCGCCGCTCCGGCATGGACCGATTGCAGCAGATCGTGGTCAGCATCCTACGGCGGGGCCGTTGCATCGCAGAGCGCCAACGACCATGACGCGATTGCGCTGCCAATGAAACGACGCCCCAGGATAGCCGGCTGCCGACAGGCGCAGGGGCTGCCAATCAGGCGATGTCGTCAACGTCCACGCGCAATGCCGCAGCGAGCTTCTTGAGCACCTCGACGGAGGGCTGCCGCCGGCCCTGCTCGATCTGGCACAGATAAGCAGCGGAAATAGCTGCGGCCTCCGCCAGCCCCTGCTGGGAAATTCCGCGGTGCTCGCGGAAGACCCGCACCGGGCTCTCCCCGGCCAGCATGCGATCGACGAGCTCGATCGGGATGTGGTCCTCGTTGCGTGCCTTCGCAGCGTCCCAGGCCTGGATGTCCTCGAGCATCCGGCGGGCTTCCACGAGTTCCTCGTACTCGTCGATAGGCAATACAGCGAAGCGCCGACGGTCATCCTCGACGATGAACTGCACGCTCATCGATAAGCCCTTCCCCGCTGCACGATGTCTTCGATGGCGATGATCCGTACGACATCGTCGATCTCGTAGAGCACCCGCCAATCGCCTACGCGAAGACGATATCCCGCACGCCCCACAAGCTTCTTCACATCCAGGCCGGACCCGCGAGGATCGCGAGCCAGTTCCGCCAAGCGTATGCGAACGGCCTCCGCCTGCCGCCGCTCCATTCGCCGCAAGGCACGCGCGGCATGCCGGTTCAAGACGATAGCATACACTACGTCAGATTAGCTAGCCGCTAATCGGCAGACAAGCCCCGGGGCAGCGGGCGCCGCCTTTGCCGGCGGCGCCCTGTCCTGACCTCACCCGCCCTCGGCGACCACCCGCTCGTAGGCCGGCAGGGTCAGGAACTCGACGAAGTCGTCGCGCTCGACCAGCTCGAGGAAGAGCTTGGCCGCGTCGTTCCAGCGGCCGCCTTTCCAGCGGTTGTCGCCGACCTCCTTGGCGATCGTCTCCAGCTCCTGCTCCACCGTCTTGCGGATCAGCGCCGTGTCGACCGTGCGGCCGTCGTCGAGCTTCGCCTTGTGGCGGCGCCACTGCCAGACCTGGGCGCGGCTGATCTCGGCAGTGGCGGCGTCCTCCATGAGGTTGTGGAGCGGCACGCAGCCGATCCCGCGCAGCCAGGCCTCGGTATAGCCGATGCCCACGTTGCAGTTCATCCGCAGACCGGCCTCGGTGATCGAGCCCTTGGGCGCGGCGATGAGCTCCTCTGCCGACACCGTCAGGTCGGCCTGCTTGCCGCTTTCCACCTGGTTCGGCTCGGGCATCACCCGGTCGAAGATCTCCTTGGCGATCGGCACCAGCCCCGGATGCGCGACCCAGGTGCCGTCATGGCCGTCATTGGCCTCGCGCTCCTTGTCGGCGCGAACCTTGGCCATGGCCTCCTCGTTCTTATGCGGATCCGCCTTGATGGGAATCTGCGCCGCCATGCCGCCCATGGCGAAGCAGCCGCGGCGGTGGCAGGTCTTGATCACCAGCCGGCTGTAGGCGCGCATGAACGGCACCGTCATGGTGACCTCGGCGCGGTCCGGCAGCATGCGGTCCGGGTGATTCCTGAACCGCTTGATGTAGCTGAAGATATAGTCCCAGCGGCCGCAGTTGAGCCCCGCCATGTGCTCGCGCAGCTCGTAGATGATCTCGTCGAGCTCGAAGGTGGCGAGGATGGTCTCGATGAGCACGGTGGCCTTGATGGTGCCCACCGGCACGCCGAGCGCCTGCTGCGCGTGCAGGAAGACGTTGTTCCACAACCGCGCCTCGAGATGGCTCTCCATCTTGGGCAGGTAGAAATAGGGCCCCGAGCCCCGGCTCGTGAGTTCCCTGACATTGTGGAAGAAGTAGAGGCCGAAGTCGAACAGGCCGCCGCTCATGGGCTCGCCGTCGACCAGCATGTGCTTTTCCGAGAGGTGCCAGCCGCGCGGGCGCACCAGCAGCGTCGCGGGCTTCTCGGCCAGCTTGTAGCTCTTGCCGCTCGAAGGTTCGGTGAAGTCGACCTTGCGGGCGATAGCATCCCGGAGATTGATCTGGCCCTGCACCTGGTTGGTCCAGAGCGGCGTGGTCGAATCCTCGAAGTCGGCCATGTAGCACGACGCGCCCGAGTTCAGCGCGTTGATGACCATCTTGCGGTCGACCGGGCCGGTGATCTCGACGCGGCGGTTCTGGAGGTCGGCGGGGATCGGCGCCACCTTCCACTCGCCGTTGCGGATGGCCGAGGTCTCCGGCAGGAAGCCCGGCAGCTCGCCGGCATCGATGCGCTTTTGCCGCTCCTCACGGGCTGCCAGGAGTCGCTTGCGCTCGTCGCGGAAGCGGCGCTCGAGATCGACGACGAACGCCAGCGCCTCCGCGCTCAGGATCGCCTCGAAGCCGGCTACGGCCGCCCCCTTTATCTCCAGCCCCGGAACAGTCGGAAAAGCCATGGTGTCCCCTTCTTGTTGGTGCCCTCCGGGCACAGACCGGATGCGGACATAGCAGCCCGCGGTCCGCAAGGCCAATTTCCCGGCCGACGCGTGCCGGGTGGCTCATTGCAGCGCGCCGGGAGAATGTGTAGGTCGCCCGAGGATCTTTGAAAGGGCCATCGGCCCGCAAATGAAGGGGACAAGGATGAGAGACGGCACCCTCGCCCGCCTGGGCTCCGCCCTCCTGGCGACCCTCGCGCTCGCCGCCTGCGGCGGGGGCAGCGACGCGCCGCCGGCTGCCGCGAGCAGGGCCGAGGCCTCTGCAGCCGGTGCCACGGAAGCCTGGACGTGCGAGGACGGCCGCGTGGTGCAGACGGAATTCGACCCCGGCGGCCAGCGCGCTACCGTCACGGTCGACGGCGTGCGCCACGAGCTGCCGATCCAGCCGGCCGCCTCGGGCAGCCGCTATGCCGATGGCGCGGCCGAGTTCTGGAGCAAGGGCGGGGAGGCCATGTTGTTCGCCGACGGGACCTCCACCACCTGCTTCGCCGGAAGCTGAGTTAGGGTCTGGACTCAATCAGATCCAGAAGGCCGCGACGGCCGCCA
>JARGEQ010000126.1 GCA_029211145.1 Marinimicrococcus flavescens | reverse complement strand
CCGATCCCGCCGCCACGCCGGACGCACCGCCGGTGACAAGGACGAACCCGAGCCCCGAGGACCGGGCCACGTTTTCCGCCCTCCTGGCCGGCCCTGATCCCATCGACGACGACGGCACGAACGAGCCCGACGCCCTGAGCCGAGCCCGGCGCCGCCGCCTCGCCACGGCCAGCCGCCCCGCCTGAGGCAGGCTCCCCTGCGAACTGACAAAGAGAAGAGAAGAATGCCGCGCGCAGCGCCTTGCACGGCTCCGTTGCCATGGGCCGCTCCACCGTCCTTCCCGAACGCCCGGCGCGACGCTCGCAGCTGCTTCGGTCAGGCGGGGACGTCAGCGCGGCTGTCGCCGCCACCTCATGCGCCAGACGTCCGCCTTGCCGCCGGCAAAGTCGATGGTCCGCAGCTCCTCGACCGCGAAGCCGTGGCGCTCGTAGAGGCGGCGGGCGGCGGGGTTGACGGTGAAGACGCTGAGCGTGAGGTCGCTCGTGGCCCCGACCATGACGTGGCGCAGCAGGGAGGTGCCGATGCCCCGGCCCTGGAAGGCGGGGTCGACGAGGAGATTGTCGATGTGGCTGCCGTTGAGCTCGAGGAAGCCGGCGATGCGGCTGTCCATCCGCGCCACGAGGCGCAGCTCGGCCGGGTCGAGGGGATGGTCCTCGGCGAAGCGGGCCCGGGCGTGGGGCAGGGGGGGGCCGTAGGAGGAGAGGGCGGCGCGGGCGGCGAGGCGCCGGCAGGCGGCGTCGTCGTCAGGGACGAAGGGGGTGATGGCGGGCATGGCGGTGCCGTGGCGCACCTTGCCCGATGGCTCGTCCGCCGATGGTGCGACCCCCGATGGTCTGACCGATGACCCGCTCATGGACCTCTCCCTTTGCGTCGGTGAACGCATGGAGGCGCAGGCGGGGGCGCGGCGCAAGGCCCGGGGCAGAGGCTAGGGACGCGGCGGCCCGCCGGGGGGCGGGCCTGCGCGTGCGTGTCGTTGCCGGCGAGCCGGCGGCCCGGCTCAGGCGGCGCGGGCGTGGACCGGTGCGGCGACGGTCTGGTTGCGGTCGCGCCACTCGTGCAGGTCGACCACGTCGGCCTTGACGGTCTGGCGGGCGAGGCTGCGGATGTCGCTGCGGCTGATGCCCAGATCGGCAAGATCGCGGTCGCTCAGCATGTTGAGCTCGTTGATGGTCACGCGCTCGCGGCGCCAGGCGTCGAAGGTCGAGCGGATGCGCTGGAGGAAGGTCATGGATGCGGGTCCTTGAAGTCTGTCGTGCGTCGGTTGTTGTGCACCGCCGCAACCGATAGATGCGGTCTGGAGGCGGCTTTCGCCACCTCGTTTTGTGCAATGCAGCATTGTAGGGAAAGACGCGGCGCGACGTCGCAGCGGCGGCTTCGCGGTCCGTTCGCGGTGTGCTAGCACATGGCCTCAGGGAGGCTTTCATGACCAATCAGCCGAGACTCCGTGCGCCGGCCGGTGCCACGGACACCCACATGCATTTCTACGGGCCCTACGACCGCTTTCCTTTGGCGCCGACCAGCCCCAACAGCCCGCCGCCGGCCCTGCTCGACGACTACCGGGCGGTCCAGAAGAAGCTCGGCCTGGAGCGGGTGGTGGTGGTCCAGCCGGCGGGCTACGCGTTCGACAATCGCTGCACCATGGCGGCCGTCGAGGCGATCGGGCCCGCGGCACGGGCCGTCGTGGTGGTCGAGCCCGATGCACCGCAGGCCGAGCTCGAGGCGCTGACCCATGACGGGGCGGTGGGGCTTCGTGTCTTCATGCTGCCGGGCGGCGTCTATCGCTGGGAGGACATCCCCGGGCTCGCCGAGAAGACGCTGGCCGTGGGCTGGCATCTCCAGCTCCAGTGCGACGGGCGCCTGCTGCCCGAGCACATGAAGCTGCTGGAGCCGTTGGCCGGGCGGCTGGTCATCGACCATAACGGCAAGTTCCTGGAGCCCGTGCCGGTCGACGACCCGGGCTTCGCCTGCCTGCTGCGGCTGGTGGACAAGGGCGCCTACGTCAAGCTCTCGGCCCCCTACGAGACCTCGCGGGAGGGGCCGCCCGTCTATGGCGATGTGGGCGCGCTGGCCCGCGAGCTGGTGCGTCACGCGCCCGAGCGGATGCTGTGGGCCAGCAACTGGCCGCATCCCGGCCGCGACCCGCGCCCCGACGACGTGCATCTCCTCGACCTGCTGCTCGACTGGGCGCCGCGCGAGGAGGACCGGCAAAGGATCCTCGTGGACAATCCGGCGCGGCTCTACGGGTTCTCATGAGCCGCACAGGCCCGCAGCGTGACCTGCGGTGCGGCGGGATCGGGAAGGAAGCTGCCGAGCGGACGGCAGCCTTCCCCGCCGGGGCACAGGCGCCAGTCGGCGGTGGCGCCCGAGCGGGCCAGCACCAGCGCGGGCAAGGGCGGCAGATCGGGGCGGTAGCGCCAGGCGCCGTTCTCGAGCACCGAACCCTCGGGCGGCTCCATGCCGGCGCCGCTGCCGCGCACCCGGCTCTCGACCAGCACGAGGGCGGCGTGCTCCACCCGGTAGTCCTCCTCCCAGAGGATCTTCTCCACCGAGTGGGTCCAGGCGAGGGTGAAGGCCGCGACCGCCAGCCTGACGGTCGCGGCCCCGGTGACGAGGCAGAGCCCGCTCACGCCGCCTTCGGGGCGGCGGGGCGGCGGCTGCGCCACCAGTGCCAGCCCACCATCAGGGCAGCCAGGGCGAAGCCGATCTGGTCGGTGGCCGGCATCGCCACCACCAGCGCGAAGGCGGCGAGAGCGGCGAGGATCCGCTCGGGCCAGCCGAGCCGGCCGAAGAGGTGGCCGATCGAGGCGGCGCCCCACAGGCCCACTGCCAGCAGCGCCTTGAAGAGGATGTAGGCCACGGCCCCCCAGTAGCCGAGCGAGGCGGCCATGGGCCCGCCGTCCTGGAGCATCAGCACCGGCGCATAGACCGCCATGAACGGCACGACGAAGCCGGCGATGGCGATGCGCATGCACTGCATGCTGATCTTGAGCCCGGATTCCCTGGCGATGGGCGATGCCGCGAAGGCCGCCAGCGCCACCGGCGGGGTGAGGTCGGCCATGATGCCGAAATAGAAGACGAACATGTGGCTGACGATGAGCGGCACGCCCAGCTCGAGCAGCGCCGGCCCGGCGATCGAGGAGGTGATGATGTAGTTGGGGATGGTGGGGATGCCCATGCCCAGGACCAGGCAGGTGAGCATGGTGAGGACCAGCGAGAGAAAGAGGCTGTCCTCGCCCACCTCGACGATCACCCGCACGAAGTTGGTGGCCACGCCGGTGAGGGTGAGCGTGCCGATGATGATGCCCACCAGCGCGCATGCGATGCCCACCGGCAGGGCGTTTCTCGCACCCTCGGCGAGCGCGTCGCGGCACAGGAGCAGGGTCTCGCGCCCGCCCTTGCTGGCGAGGCAGACGGCGACCAGCACGGCCACCAGCACCACCACCGCGGTGATGCCGTATTCGAGGAAGGCCGAGGCGGCGAGGCCCAGCGCCACCCAGAAGACGACGCGCAACGCGCCGGCGCCGAGCTGCCGGGCCAGGGGGATGCCCAGGAGCAGGACGGCCGTCAGCGCCAGGCCCACCGTGCCGGCAAAGAGCGGCGTGTAGCCGCTGAAGAGCAGCCACACCAGGGCCGCCAGCGGCAGCAGCAGGTACCAGTTATCGCGGATGGCGCGCACCGCGCTCGGGCACTCCTCGGGGGACAGGCCCCGCAGGCCACGCCGGGCTGCTTCCAGATGGACCATCCAGAAGGCGGTGGCGAAATAGAGGAGGGCCGGCACCACGGCCGCCTTGACCACCTCGACATAGGGAACGTCCAGGGTCTCGGCCATGATGAAAGCCACCGCTCCCATCACCGGCGGCATGATCTGCCCGCCCATGCTGGCGGTGGCCTCGACCGCCCCGGCGAAGGCCGGGCGGTAGCCGAAGCGCTTCATGAGCGGGATGGTGAACTGGCCGGTGGTGACGACGTTGGCGACACCGCTGCCGTTGATGGTGCCCATCAGCGCCGAGGACACGACGGCGACCTTGCCCGGCCCGCCCATGGTGTGGCCCACCGTGCCCAGCGCCAGATCGGTGAAGAGCTTCACCATGCCGGCCCGCTCGAGGAACGCGCCGAACAGGATGAAGAGGAAGATGTAGGAGGACGAGACGTAGGTGGGGATGCCGTAGATGCCCTCGGTACCGAGATACATCTGGTCCACCACCTGGCCGAAATCGTAGCCGCGATGGTCGAGCGGCGCGGGCAGGTACTCGCCGAAAAGGGCGTAGGCCAGGAAGGTGGCACAGATCAGCGGCAGGGCCAGGCCCATGACCCGGCGCGCCCCTTCGAAGACGAGACCCACCACGATCACGCCCACGACGATGTCCGTGGCGCTGGGATCGCCGGCGCGAAGGATCAGCGCCTCGTAGAAGACCCAGTGATAGAAGGCGAGCAGGAAGGCGAGGCCGGCCAGCGCCCAGTCGCGCCAGAAGCGGGCGTCGCGGGGCGCGAAGCGGTTGGCGAACAGGCCGAAGCCCACCAGCAGCAGGAAGCCCACATGCATCGAGCGGACGATCTGGCTGGCGAGCGGGCTGTAGGCTGCGGTGTAGAGCTGGAAGACGGAGAAGACGACCGCGGCGCCGAAGAGAATGGTGCCGGGCAGGCCCGTGCCCCAGCCGAGACCGTGGTGCCCCTCGCCGGGAATCTGCTGCTGCTGTTCGCTCATGTCGTTCCGCCGAAGGCTTGGACGAAGAAGGGCGCGCCTTTCTCCAGGCGCGCCCCTCCCTTCAACCGCCGATCAGGCCTCAGACGAGGCCTTTCTCCTTGTAGAACTTCTCCGCACCGGCATGGAGCGGCAGCGGCATGCCCTTGAGCGCACCGTCGAGGGTGATGCCCTTGGCGGCGGCGTGGGCGGCCGCGAGCTGGTCGAGATTGTCGAACAGCCGCTTGGTCATCTGGTAGGCGGTCTCCTCGGAGACGCCCTCGTGGGTCACGAGGAAGTTCAGCACGGCCGCCGTGGTGACGTCGGCATCCTGGCCGGTGTAGGTGCCGGCCGGGATGGTCGCCGTGACGTAGGGCGGGCCGATGGAATCGGTGAGATCGGCGGGGATCTCGACGATCTGCACGTCGATGCTCGAGGAGAGGTCGCGGATCGAGGCGACGCCGAGGCCGGCCGACTGCAGGGTGGCGTCGAGCTGGCGGTTCTTCATGAGCTCGACCGACTCGGCGAACGGCAGGTACTCGACCTTGCCGAGATCGTCATAGGAAAGGCCGGCCGCCTTGAAGATCGTGCGGGCGTTGAGCTCGGTGCCGGACTTGGGCGCACCCACCGAGACGCGCTTGCCCTTGAGGTCCTGCATCGTCTTGATGCCGGATTCCTTGCTGGCCACGATCTGGATGAAGTTCGGGTAGATCGACGCCAGGCCGCGCAGCTTGTCGAGCGGCTTGGCAAAGCCCGCCTCCTCGTCGCCGTTCCAGGCGGAGGCCAGGCTGTCGCCCAGCGTGAAGGCGAGCTCGCCCTTGCCCTGCTGGAGCAGGTTCAGGTTCTCGACCGAGGCTTTGGTGGACTGAACCTGCACCCGCGCGTCGGGGATCTCCGCATAGATCTTGGAGAGGGCCACGCCCAGCGGGTAGTAGACGCCTGCGGTGCCGCCGGTGAGGATGTTGATGAACTCCGCAGCGCGCAGTCGGCCGACCGGCAGCATCGCTACGGCTGCGGCACCCAGGCCGGCGCCGATCACCTCTCGCCTCGAGAAAACCGTCATATAGGCCTCCGTTATGCGGCGCCCCCGCCCTCGAGCGGGGGACCGGTGGTTGGTCCCTTCTTTAGGGGGAGGCGGGCAGCAGGTCGAGAGCGATGGTCAGCCGAACGGCCAGAAGAACGGGATGAGCAGTGTCGAGAGCAGCCACATGAGGATGTTGAGCGGCACGCCGACCTTCACGAAATCGAGGAAACGGTAGCCTCCAGCGCCATAGACGAAGGTGTTCGTCTGGTAGCCGATCGGTGTGGAGAAGCTGGCGGAGGCCGCGAACATCACCGCCACCACGAAGGGTCGGGCATCGACGCCCAGACCGGCTGCGAGGTCGATGACGATGGGCGTCAGCAGGATGGCGGTGGCGTTGTTGCTCAGGAACTCGGTGAGCAGCATGGTCACCAGGTAGACCATGCACAGGACCGCCACCGGCCCCAGCCCGTCGACGAGCTGCAGCACCCCTTCGACGATGAGCGTGCCGGCTCCCGACACCTCCATGGCCCGGCCGACCGCGAGCATCCCGAAGATCAGCATCAAGATCGGCCAGTTGACCGAGTGGTAGGCCTCGTCGGGATCGAGACAGCCTCCGGCCACCACGATGCCGGCGCCGAGCAGGGCGAGCACGCTGATCGGCAGGAAGCCGATCGAGGCCAGCACGATGACCATCAAGATCGCGCCGATCGCCAGCCAGCCGCGGTCGCGCCGTGGCGGCTGGCCCACCGGTTCGCTCAAACCCACCAGCCCGCCTTCCTCGAGCAGCCGCCGCAGGCCGTCGGGCGGACCCTCGAGGAGGATGGTGTCGCCGAAGGCCAGCCGTACCTGGTCGATGTTCTGGCGCAGGTTCTCGTCGTGGCGGTGCAGCGCCAGGATATAGACGCCGAGGCTGCGGCGCAGGTTGAGGTCGGCCAGGCGCCTGCCGACGAAGGGCGAGCGCGGGCCGACGATGCCTTCCATGATCCGCGTGTTCTGCGTGGCGATCGGCTCCAGCGCGTGCTGACCCACGGCGCCGAACACCACGTCGCCCTGGTCGCGCAGGCCCATCACGTCGGCGGCCAGGGTGCGCAGCACCAGCCGGTCGCCGGCCCGGAGCGTCAGCTTGTCGAGCTCGCCTGCGAAGGAGACGCGGTTGCGGATCACGTCGACCACCCGCGAGCCCAGCTTGCGGCCGATGTCAGCCTCGAGGAGCGTCTTGCCGACCAGCGGCGAGCCCAGCGGCACCAGCGCGTCGGTCAGGAACTGGCGCTGGCGCAGGCTGTCGCGGAGGTCCGCGAAGATCGTGCGGTCGGGCAGCAGGCGCACACCGATCAGCAGCAGATAGGCGATGCCGACCACGCCCAGGATCAGGCCCATGGGCGTGATCTCGAAGAGCGTGAAGGGCTCCAGCCCGCGGCCGGCGGCGGCGCCGCTCACCACGATGTTGGTCGAGGTGCCGATCAGCGTGCAGGTGCCGCCCATGATGGTGGCGTAGGAGAGCGGGATCAGGAACCGCGAGGCCGAGAGGTTTAGGGTCTGGGCCAGCATGATGGTGATCGGGGTGAGGATCACGACCACCGGCGTGTTGTTGATGAACGCCGAGACCAGCATGGCGCCCAGCGCCAGGCTGGCGATGCTGGCGGCCGGCGAGCGCTTCGCCAGCGCCGATACCACATCGCCGACCCGGCCGATGATGCCGGTGCGCTCGAGGGCGGCGCTCAGCACGAACATGCCGGCCACGGTAACGGGCGCCTCGTTGCTGAAGCTCGCGAGCAGGTCGCGCGGCGGCAGGATGCCCACCGCGACAAGCGCCAGCGCCGCGCCCATGGCCGCAACGTCCGGCCGCACGCGCTCCGAGATGAAGGCCGCGAATACCGCGACCAGCACGATCAGAACGAGCAGGGCGTCGAAGTGAGCGGTCAGCATGGGCGCTTCATACCGGCAGCTTGTGCGCCGCAGCAATGGCTTGACAGCAGGGGCGCAAGGCGCAGTGGCCCCACCATCCCGGTCCGGTTAGAGTGACCGGCCGTTGGGCAACAATGACGAGCAGGGACGAGGGAGGCAGCCATGCCGACAGCCTACAGCAGCACGGTGCTCGCCGCGCCGGCGGAACGCGTGTGGGAGAAGCTGCGCGACTTCAACGGCCTCGCCGGCTGGCACCCGGCGGTGGCGGAGAGCATGATCGAAGACGGAAAGCCGGCCGACCAGCTCGGCTGCGTGCGGGTGCTGACCCTCAAGGACGGGGCCGAGATCGTCGAGCGCCTGGTGGCGCAGAGCGACGAGGAGCGCTCCTACAGCTACGCCATCCTCTCCGGACCGTTCCCGGTCACCGGCTACCGCTCGACCCTCAGGGTGAAGCCGGTGACCGACACCGGGCACGCCTTCGTCGAGTGGTTCTCGAGCTTCGACTGCGAGCCCGGGCAAACGGAGCAGGCGCGTGGCATCTTCGAGGGTGCGGTCTACAAGGGCGGCCTCGATGCGCTGAAGGCCCATTTCGGCGGGTGACCAAGAGCGGTTTTCGAGATGCCGGAGCCGCATGGCGCAGGCGGGCGCCGCCAGCAGCCTTGCAGCCGTGCCGCGCAAGGCGCTGCGCGCGGCCGGCGTTTTCGTCTCTCGGGGTTGCCGGCGACGTCCTGCCGACAGGCCGTGAAGCGCGCCCGACCGCTCACCGTCGCCAGCTGACGGAAGCCAGAAGCGACAGCCGCGCGCAGCGCCCCGGACGGCTCCGGTCCGATCGTCCCGCCCGGCCCAGGCAGGTCGCTCAGCGCATGCCCAGCCGTCCCACGCCCGGCAGCTTGATCGCCAGGTCCTGGGGGTCGAGGCCCAGCACCAGACCCATGAAGTTCACCTCCACGCCCTCCTGGAGCGCCAGCGTCAGGCCCAGCAGACCGAACAGCGAGATCTGGAAGCCGGTCTTGCTGGGGGCCGCCGCGAAGAGCGCGGTGGTGCCGAGAAAGTCCTTGCCCACCGCGTTGGCGGGCATCTCCGCCTTGAGCTCCGGCACCTCGCGGATCAGCCAGGCGACGAACGTGTTGGAGTTGGGGCCGGGCCAGGTGCGGTAGGTGTCGCGGTAGGGATAGCGCTCGATCGCCGCCTGGATCCGGGGTATGGCGGCCGCCGCCTCGGCACCCTCGAGCGAGCCCACCAGCTCCGGCCGGCTGCCGGCCCAGTAGCCGTCGGGCTCGCGGATGTTGCGGCGGACCGCCGGCAGGCCGCGTCCGACCCCCCAGCCGACCACGTCCCAGCGCTCGTAGGCCTCGGCGTTCTCGGGTTTGAGGACGATCCAGCTATGGACCGCGAAGGCGCCCTTCCAGCCCCAGGCGCGCGCCGCATAGACCTGCACGACCGGCCCGGGATGAGCCGCGGGGGCGGGGGCGAGGCCGGCACTGTCCCAGCGGGCCGTGCTCCAGTGGCGGGCTGTGCTGCCCAGCACCCCGGCGGTGAAGACGATCGGCAGCAGGACGAACGCGAAGGCCGCGAGGAGCAATTTCATGGTCGGCAATCGGCTGGCGGGACGCGAAGGGTAGAAGATGGAGCAGGGGTGGCCGGCGGGCAAGCCTGCCGCCTCTCTTGCCAGCGCAGCTCGCCGCGGCCAGAAGGAACGCAGACGAGGACAAGGGAAGGCTAAGGCGTGGCACTGCTCTTCTACAGCCAGGACGACGATGCCGGGGCATGGCGGCAGGAGCTGTCCAGGCGGCTCCCCGAGCTGGACTTCCGCCTCTGGCCGGACATCGGCGATCCGGCCGACATCACCATGGCGCTGGTGTGGCTGCCGCCGCCGGGGCTGCTTGCCGGCCTGCCCAACCTGAAGGCCATCTTCTCGCTGGGAGCGGGAATCGACGCGATGCTGCGCGATCCGACGCTGCCCGACCTGCCGCTGTGCCGCATGGTCGACCCGTCGCTGACCAGCAGCATGAGCGAGTTCGTGCTGGCGCTGGTGCTCCGCTACCACCGCAACCTCGACGTCTATGAGCGCCAGCAGCGCGAGCGGCGCTGGCAGCTCGAGCTGCCGCGCCCGGCGGACGCCACCAGGGTCGGCGTCATGGGGCTGGGCGTGCTCGGTGCCGACGCGGCGCGCCTGCTGGTGCGCAACGATTTCGACGTGCGCGGCTGGAGCCGCACCGCCAAGCGTATCGAGGGGGTGACCAGCCATGCCGGGGCCGAGCGCCTGGATACCTTCCTGGGCGGGCTCGACATCCTCGTGAACCTGCTGCCGCTCACGCCCGAGACCGAGGGCGTGCTGAACGCGCGGCTGTTCGCCAAGCTGCCCCGCGGAGCGCGGCTCATCAACGTGGCGCGCGGCCGCCACCTGGTCGAGCCGGACCTGCTGGCGGCGCTGGAGGAGGGACGGCTCGCCCATGCCACCCTCGATGTCTTCGCCACCGAGCCGCTCCCCGAAGAGCATCCCTTCTGGGGGCACCCGCAGGTCACCGTGCTGCCACACACCGCCAGCTACAGCCTGCCGCGCAGCGGGGCCGAGACGGTGGTGGAGAATATCCGGCGGCTGCGCGAGGGACGCCCCCTCGAGCATGTGGTGGATCGCGCACGCGGCTACTGAGCCGCAAGGGAGAGCTGCCGCATGCCCGCCGCCGTCGTCACCATCGCCCAGCAGAAGGGAGGGGCGGGCAAGACCACCGTGGTGGTCCAGCTCGCCACCGCGCTGGCAGCCCTGGGCCACCGCATCGCGGTGGTCGACATCGACCCCCAGGCGAGCCTCACCGGCTGGATGAGGCTGCGCGAGGAGGGCGCGCGCGAGGTGCCCGGGCTGCGCTTTGCCGCAGTCGGCGGCTGGCGGCTCTCGGTCGAGCTCGACCGCCTCGCCCGCGAGGCCGATCTGGTGCTGGTCGACACGCCGCCCCATGCCGAGACCGACGCCAGGCTGGCGGTCCGCGACGCGCGGCTGGTGCTCGTGCCCTGCCAGCCCAGCCCGCCCGATCTCTGGGCCAGCCGGGCGACCTTCGAGCTGGCCGCCAAGGAGGGCCGCGAGGCGCTGCTGGTGCTCAACCGGGTGCCGCCGCGCGGGCGCTCCATCGAGGAGGCGCGCCGGGCGGTGGAGGAGGCAGGCTGGCCGATGCTGGGCGCCAGCCTCGGCAACCGCCAGGGCTTCGTGCAGAGCTTCGGCCGGGGCTTGGGCGCCGTCGAGGGCGAGCCGCGCGGTGCTGCCGCCGAGGAGGCGCGCCGCCTTGCCGAGGAGCTCGCGGCGCGCCTGGGCTGAGGCGCTCTTTCACGGAGGGGTGACCGGCATCAGCCGCAATTGCCCTGCCGTGGCAGGGCAGGTTAAGAGGCGCCAAGCTGAAGGAGCGGGCCGCAGGCCCGCCGCGCGCCAGCGCGCCCGCGAAAGGAAGCACGCATGTCCGCACCTCCCAGCGGCAAGGGTGAGCCGATTACCGACCGGCGGCAGCTCGTCGCCTACATGGAGCAGGGGATCAAGCCGGCCGCTGCGTGGCGCATCGGCACCGAGCACGAGAAGTTCGGCTTCACCGCGGACGATCTGCGGCCGCTGCCCTACGAGGGGCCGCGGGGCATCCGGACGCTGCTCGAGGGCATGGCCGGGCAGTTCGGCTGGACGCCGGTGCTGGAAGGCGGGCGGCCGATCGCGCTGACCAAGGACGGTTGCAACATCACCCTCGAGCCGGGCGGCCAGTTCGAGCTCTCCGGCGCGCCGCTGGAGACGCTCCACCAGACCTGCTGCGAGGTCCACACCCATCTGGACGAGGTCAAGAAGATCGCGGGCCCGCTCGGCATCGGGATGCTGGGCATGGGCTTCGATCCCAAGTGGCGACGCGACGAGATTCCGTGGATGCCCAAGGGCCGCTACGCGATCATGGGCAGCTACATGCCCAAGAAGGGCTCGCTCGGCCTCGACATGATGCTCAGGACCTGCACCGTGCAGGTCAATCTCGACTTCTCCAGCGAGGCGGACATGGTGCGCAAGTTCCGCGCCAGCCTCGCGCTGCAGCCGGTGGCGACCGCGCTCTTTGCCAACTCGCCCTTCACCGAGGGCCGGCCCAACGGCTTCCAGAGCTACCGCAGCCACATCTGGACCGACACCGACCCCGACCGCTGCGGCACGCTGCCCTTCGTTTTCGAGGAGGGTTTCGGCTTCGAGCGCTATGTCGACTACATCCTCGACGTGCCGATGTACTTCGTCTACCGCGACGGACGCTACATCGACGCCAGCGGCCTGTCGTTCCGCGACTTCATGGCGGGCCGGCTGGACGTGCTGCCGGGCGAGCTGCCGACCATCAGCGACTGGGTCGACCATCTCACCACCGCCTTTCCCGAGGTGCGCCTCAAGCGCTATCTCGAGATGCGCGGGGCCGATGGCGGGCCGTGGAACGCGCTGTGCGCCCTGCCGGCCTTGTGGGTGGGCCTGCTCTACGACGAGGAGGCGCTGCAGGCAGCGCTCGATCTCGCCGCCGGCTGGACGGCCGAGGACCACGAGACCCTGCGCCGCGAGGTGCCGCGCCACGGCCTGCGCACGCCCTTCAAGGGCGGCACGGTGCTCGACCTCGCCCGCGAGGCCGTGGCCATCGCCCGCGCCGGCCTCGAGCGCCGCGCCCGCATCAACTGGGACGGCCAGGACGAGACCCGCTACCTGCGGCTCCTCGAGGAGATCGTGGCGAGCGGCCGCAGCATGGCCGACGAGAAGCTCGAGCGCTTCAGCGGCGCGTGGGAAGGCGACATCGACCGGATCTATCGCGACTATGCGTTCTGAGTGATCTATATCTCAGCTTGGCGATTTTAACGTTCAACTAAGGGTTTGTGCACGCTAGGGTTGCCTCTGGACCTCTCAGGGAGCCTGACAATGCGCAAGCCGTCAAAGATCAGGGAGTTCGAGAAGGGCCACGAGCCCGAGGGCGAGGTGGTGGAGCTCGAGCGTCAGCCGGTAGTGCTGCGCTTTCCGCCCAGCGCCTATCGCGCGGTCGAGCCCGACGAGCTGGAGGCCTGGCACAAGGAGGTCGCCGATCGGCTGGGCCTGACCTTCGACATCGGCGGCGGCTCCGGCGGAACCGTCACCTTCTGCAAGCGCGGCGGCAGCGGCGCCGCCTATCGCTGCGACTGCGATGTCGACGGGGCTGGCAGCGGCCGGCCGCTCGAGAAGGATCCGGAGGGGCGTCCGCTGCGGCCATGGGATTCGACGCCGGTCGTGCTCGATTTTCCCCCGGTCGCCTACGAGCTGGTCCAGCCCGAGCGGCTCAAGGACTGGGCCGGCGAGCTGCAGAAGCGCTTCGGCCGGCGCTTTGATATCGGCGGCGGCTCGGGCGGCACCGTGTCGTTCTGCCAGCGGGGCGGCAGCGGCGCAGCCTATCGCTGTGATTCGGACATCGCCTGAGCCATGACGGCGACCGGTGCCGTGGCGATCTTCACCCTCGCCGAGGACATTCACGGCCATCTGGTCGCCGATCACGTCCGCCGTCTCGGCCACCGCTGTCATCTCGTCGCCACCGATCGCATGGCATTCGCCCCCTCGCTCTCGTGGCGCTCGGGCGAGGGCGGGGCGGCGATCCGCGACATCGACGGGGCCGGGCTCGATCCGGCCCGGCTCGATGCTGTCTGGTGGCGCCGGGTGGCCGGTGGCGGGCCGGTTCCGGGCGAGGGGGTCGACGAGGCGGCGCGGACTTTGGTGCCGGGCGAATGCCGGGCGGCCCTTGCAGGTGCGGTGCTCTCGCGCTTTCGGGGGCGCTGGATCAACGATCCGGCCGCCGAGATCCGCGCCGACAACAAGCTGGTCCAGCTCGACGCCGCGCAGGCGGCCGGCCTCGACGTGCCGGAGACGCTGGTGAGCGCCGAGCCGGCCCGCATCCGCGGCTTTCTCGACCGCCAGGACGGCCGGCTGGTGGTCAAGGCAGTGCGGGGCACGGCCGCGTTCTCGATCCCGGCCCGGCTGGTCGGCGCCGCCGATCTGGCGTCCGACGCCGCCCTCGAGGCATGCCCGGCCATCTATCAGGAGGTGGTGGAGGGCAGCCGCCATCTGCGGGTGCACGTCTTCGGCGAGGAGGTGATCGCGGTGCGGATCGCCTCGCCGCATCTCGACTGGCGCCCCGATCTCGACGTGCCGATGGAGCCGGTGCGGCTCGAGGACGGCCTCGCCGCCCGGCTGGCCGGGCTGGTGAAGGGCCTGGGCCTCGCCATGGGCATTCTCGACCTCAAGCTGCGCGAGGACGGACAGCCGGTCTTTCTCGAGATCAACCCGCAAGGCCAGTTCGCGTTCGTCGAGGGCCTTACGGGCCTGCCGCTTGCCGGGCGGATGGCGGCGTTCCTCACGAGCGCCGGCTGAGCTCCCGGCGGCGCGGGCCGTCGACGAGGCTCAGGGCGAGCCCCAGCACGAGTGCCGCGGTCGCCGCCAGGAACAGCGGGGCGTAGGAGTCGGTGGCGGCGTAGAGCCAGCTCATCGCCCAGGCTCCGGCCGCCTGGAATATCGCGAAGGAGGTGGTGGCCACACCCCAGCCCGCCGCCTGGCCCTCGGGGCCGCGCAGCTCGCCCATGCGCCCCAGCACCAAAGCGCCCGAGCCCGGCGTCATGATCCCCATGGCGAGGCTGGAGACGACCAGGGTGAGGGTGCCGGGTGCGAGGACCGGCAGGATGGCGGCTACCACCTGGAGCGCCACGCCCGCCTGCAGCGCCCGGGCGAAGCCCACCCGGTCGGCGAGCCGGCCGGCGAGGAGCGGGCCCATGGCGGCGCCCACGCCGAAGATCACCCAGTAGCCGGAGCCGGCGGCCAGCCCCTGGCCCAGGCCGCGCGCGGCATAGTCCACGAGGAAGACCATGTGCGGTACGAGGCCGAGTGCTGCCAGGGCGTAGATGCCGATCGCCCGCAGCGTCGGCGGATCGGGGATCCGGGTGGTGGCGGCGGGTGCCGTGCCGCGCAGCGGCGAGGGCGACCAGTTCCGCCATGACAGCAGGGTGAGCAGGCCCGCCACGGCGGCGATCCCGAGCCAGCTCAGCGTAACGCCGCCCTGCGCCACCAGCACCGGCACCAGCGTGCCCGAGCCCACAATGCCGATGCCTGCGCCGGTAAAGACGATGCCGGCCGCCCGGGCGCGGCGCTCGCCGGCGATCCGCGCCAGCGCCGCCGGCGCCGCCACCACGGTGAGCACCGCCCCAGTGAAGCCGGCCAGGGTGCGCCACGGCACCATCCACCAAAAGCCCAGCGGCAGGGCGCAGGCGAGCAGGCTGGCCGTGGTGGCCAGCATGGTGGCGCGCAGGAGAAGCGGGGTCGGCAGGAGGACGCCGAGCCGCCTTGCTGCGAGCGCGCCCGCGAGATAGCCGGCGAAATTCGCGGCACCCAGATAGGCTGCGGCGGGGGCGTCCAGCCAGCCGGCCTCGATCAGCGCCGGCAGCAGCGGCGTGTAGGCGAAGCGGGCGAGGCCGAGCCCGGTGAGCAGGGCGCACAGCCCGCCCAGCGCCGCCCGCAGCTCGCCGTCCTGGTAGCCTCCCTTTTGCACGCGCTGCCCTTCGCCCGGTCTCGTTCTGCATCGCAGCGGAAGCTAGCCGGCCGCGTGCGGCGGGAGCACCGGCGCGGGCGAGGGGGTCCCATGCGGCAGAAGCCTAGCGGTGGGCCACCAGCACGAGGAGGAAGGCCGCCTCGGCGAGCTGCTGGACCGCACCCATCGCGTCGCCGCCGCCCACCCGGCGGCGCAGCGCCGGACCTGCCGCCAGTGCCGTGAGCGAGGCGGCCGCCATGGCCCCCAGCGCCGGGCCGGTGGGCAGCAGCACCAGCGGGAAGAGGGCGCCGCCGGCAAGGGCGAGGCCCAGCCGGCCGTTCGCCGGGCGGATCGCCGCCGTCTCGCCGCCCGGCAGCATGAACGGCATGAGTGCTCGTGAGAAGGCGGCGCCGGCGATCAGCAGCAGGGCCAGCGGCAGCGGCTCCCAGAACGAGGAGAGCGCGATCAGCCGGGCCATCAGCACCAGCACGATCGCCACGATGCCGGCCCCGCCGGCCCGCTGGCGCGGTGCGGCGAGCGCATCGGCGCTGGCGGCGAGCCCGTCCTCGTGGAGCGCTCCGGTGAGCAGGGCCATGCCCGCCATGGCGAGGATCGCCGAGGCCAGCGAGGGCAGGCCGGCGAGCGAGGCAGCGGCGAAGGCGAGGCCACCCGCTGCGCCGATCAGCGCGCCGATCAGAGGGAAGAGGTGGACGCAGGCCGCGAGATCGCGCGCCTCCAGCCGTCCCGACGGGTGCACCGGCAGGCGGGTGAGGAAGACGCAGGCGATGGCGATCTCGCGCAGCATCCGGCCTTTCCGGCGCGCTGCCGGCGCCCGCGGGGCGGGCGCCGGGGGGCTCAGCCCTGGGTCAGCGCCAGCTTGCGCATGGCCTGGAGGCGGGTGTCGAAGCGTTCGTTGTAGACCACGGCCTTCTTCAAGAAGGCCATGAAGCTGTCATGCACCTTGCGGGTCAGCGGGTCCTGCGCGGCCATCTCCTCGAACACCTCGAAGGACTCCTTGGCCATGGCCCGCACCACGTCCTCGGGGAAGGCGCGCAGCTCGATCCCGTCGGAGAGCAGCGGGCCGAAGCTCTCGATATTGTGGTAGAGAAAATCGGCCAGCGTCTCGTTGGCGGTGGCCGACGCGGCGGTCTTGATGATCTCCTGCAGATCGGCCGGCAGCTTGTTCCACTCGTCCTTGTTGACGAGAATCTCGAGACCCGGGCCGGGCTCGTGGAAGGCCGGCACGTAGTAATACTTGGCGACCGTCTGAAGCCCGAAGGCACGGTCGTTCCAGGGGCCGATCCACTCGGCAGCGTCGATGGCGCCGCTCAGGAGGTTCTGCAGGATCTCGCCGGGCGGCGTGGTGACGGTAGTGGCACCGAGCCGGCGCATGACGTCCGCACCCAGCCCCGCGATGCGGATCTTGAGGCCCTGGAGATCCTCCACCGAGTTGATCTCCTTGCGGAACCAGCCGCCGGCCTGGACGCCCGAGGAGCCCGCATAGAAGGCCGTGACGTTGAACGGTGCGTAGGCCTCCTGCCAGAGCTTGTTGCCGTCGCCGTAATAGAGCCAGGCCGGCAGCTCGGTCGCCGTCAGGCCGAACGGCACGCCGGTGAACCAGTGCAGCGCGGGCGACTTGGAGGCCCAGTAGTAGGGCGTGCCGTGGGCGATCTGCGCGGTGCCGGTGTGGACCGCGTCGAACACGCCGAAAGGCGGCACCAGCTCGCCGGCGCCATAGAGCTTGATCTCGATCCGGCCGCCCGACATGGCGGTTACCCGCTGGGCGAAGCGCTCGGCGTTGACACCCACGCCCGGCGTGCTGCGCGGCCACGGCATGACCATGTTCCAGCGGAATTTTGCCTGCGCTGCGGCGGGCGCGGCCATGCCGGCGGTGGCTGCACCTGCCGCGGCCGTGGTGATGAAATTGCGGCGCTGCATCGACACTGTCTCCCGAGGGCCTGCTGCGCCTACGCACTTACGCGCAACCGTGGCCGATTGCCAGCGCTGCCCTCAGGGTCCGGGCGCAGGTCCCGCCTGCGTCACGGCGCTGGAATAGAGGTCGACGAGCTGCAGGAAGGAGCCGGCTATGCTGCCTTCCCGGCAGCCGGTCTCGCCGAGCAGCCGGCCGCGCCCGTCGCGTGCCACGAGGAGCGGCCGGCAGGCGCCGCGGGTCACGGCGGCATGAGCCGCCTCCCAGGCGCGCAGCACCGTGCCGGGGGGCCCGAGCGGCGAGCTGTCGAGCATGGTGGCGGCCCGGTAGCCGCCCTCGCGGCGCGGCTTGCGCAGGCTCGTCGCGATCGGCAGCAGCCCGGCCATGGGATGGCTCTCGCCGTTCATGAGGGCCAGGCTTTGGCCGAGCGCCGCATAGCCGGCACCCTCGCCATAGACGAACGCGCCGCGCGCTGCGGCGGCTGCCATGCCGGCCCGCCAGCGGCTCGCCGCAGCGAGGCGCCCGGCATTCTCCTCGAGGTGGCCGGACGGGAGATAGACGGCGTCGGCGGCAGCCTCCGGCGGCTCGTCGGCGAGCGGCGAGAAGAACGAAAGGCCCGCCCCCTGGCGCCGCCAGCTGCCCAGCACGCTGTCGCAAGCCAGGGTGAAGGCGGCGTCGCGGGCCACGGCGATGCGCGCGCCCAGCGGCGGTAGCGGGCAGGCCGGAGCGCCGAGTCCCGAAATGCTGGGCGGCCGGGCAAGGCGCAGCAGGCGCTCGATATCGAGATGGCTCGCCACCAGCGCCGCCGCCCGCTCGATCAGGAGCTCCGTCGCCTCGGCGGTCGCGTCGGGCCAGGCCACGGGACCCAGTCCCGACTCCTCGCGCAGCCAGCCCAGCACCGGGGTCGAGAACCGCTCCTCGCAGGCTTCGACGAGGCAGCGCGCATGATCGGCGCCGGCCACGCGGTTGAAGGCGAGCATCGCCACCTGGGCATCCTCGCGAAACCGTCCATAGCCCTCGACCAGCGCCGCGATCGAGGCGCCGAGGCCCCGGCAGTCGACGACCAGCAGCACCGGCAGGTCGAACAGTGACGCCAGGTCGGCGGTCGAGCCGGCGCCGCCGGGAGCCCCGTCGAACAGCCCGCCGGCGCCGTCGCCCAGCACGATGTCGGGGCCGTGGCCGAGCTCGTCGAGAAGCGCCACCAGCGTCTCCAGCCGCATCGCCCAGCTGTCGAGCGTGGGGCAGGGCCGGCCGCAGGCGCGCGCCAGGAGCGCGCTCCCCGATCGGTCCGGCCCGACCTTGAAGCAGGCCACCGCGAGGCCGCGGCGGCGCAGGGCTCGCGCCAAGCCGACGGTGAGGAGGGTCTTGCCGGCGCCGCCGGCCGGTGCGGCGACGAGAAGGGCTGGTGCTGCCATGCGCCCTGGCGGTGTCCATGCTAGGAGGAGGTCATGCGTGAGACAGCATATGACAGCAGGGCCGGGCGCGCATCCGTGCCGCCGAGGGTTCTGGTGCTCGGCGGCACGCCCGAGGCGGCCACGGTGACGGCCGGCCTTCGCGCACGGCGGCTGGCCCAGCCGGTGGGCTCGCTGCCCTCCCCGGAGCCTGCCCCGGCGCCGCCGCCCGGCCCCCTCCTCGTGGGCGATGACGGCGGCACGCAGCGGCTTGCCCGCTATCTGGCCCTGCACCACATCGCCGCCGTGGTCGACGCCACGCACCCCTTCGCGATGCGGCTCGCGGCCGGTGCCGCCGCGGCCTGCCGGCTGGCCGGGGTGCCGCGCTTCAAGGTCGAGCGTGCGCCATGGCCACCTCTGGCAGGCGCGCCGGCGCTCGAGGTCGATAGCGTGGAGGAGGGGGTGCGGCTTCTGCCAGCGGGCACGCGCCGGGTGCTTGCCACGGTGGGGCGGCGCGATCTTGTGCGCCTCGCGCGGGCGGCGCCCGTTCGCTTCGTGATCCGCGCCCCCGACAGGCCCTCGCCATTGCCTTGCAACGTGCTGTGGCTATGGGGGCAGCCGTCTTGCGAGGCGGCCGTCGAGGCGGCCTTCCTGGGAACTCTCGGGATTGATGCGCTGTTGATACGGGAAACTGGCGGTGCAGCGGGTTTCGGCAAGCTTCTGGCGGCCCGGCTTCTGGCTCTTCCGGTGGTGATGATCCGTCGGCCGACGCCGCCTGCCGGCCCCCGCGGGACGCCTGCCGAATGCCTCGCCTGGCTGGGCCGGTTGCTGGAGGAGCAGGACGGTCATGAACAAGCATTGTTGCATGGCTGGAATATGAATCCTTGACATCTTCGTCGGATCCGTCAGTTTCACGCTGGCAGACCGACAACAGAAAATGAGTGCTGTGAGCCGCCATAGGCTTCGCAGGCGTCGAGTGTGTCTAATGCGATCTGAGGCTCATCTGCTCTGCAGCGAGAGCCCTCGGTCCGGAGACATTCGGCCGCTTGGTTTGCGCGGTATAACCGACGAAATAGGGCGGTATGCAAGACAAGATCGTCGTCAAAAACCTCTACAAGATCTTCGGCCCGGACGCCGACAAGGCGGCCGAGCTTGCCGGCGCCGGCAAGGAAAAGGACGAGGTTTTTCGCGAGACGCAGGGCGTCGTCGCGGTCAACGACATCTCCTTTTCCGTGCAGGAGCAGCAGATCTTCGTCGTGATGGGGCTGTCGGGGTCGGGGAAGTCGACCCTGATCCGCTGCCTCAACCGGCTGATCGAGCCCACCAGCGGCCAGATCATCATCGACGGCGCCGACGTCACCGCGGCGGGGCCCAGCGAGCTGCGCGAGATACGCCGCTCGAAGATGGCGATGGTGTTCCAGCATTTCGCGCTGCTGCCGCACCGCACGGTGCTCGAGAACGCCGCCTTCGCGCTCAAGCTGCGCGGTCTGAGCAAGAAGGACCGCAACGACAAGGCGATGCGCGCCCTCGAGGCGGTCGGCCTCGGCGCCTGGGCCGACAGCCTGCCCAGCCAGCTCTCGGGCGGCATGCAGCAGCGCGTCGGCATCGCCCGCTCGCTGGCGGCCGAGCCGCAGATCCTGCTCATGGACGAGCCGTTCAGCGCGCTCGATCCGCTGATCCGCCGCGAGATGCAAGACGAGCTGATCGGCCTGCAGCGCGACTTCAAGACCACCATCGTGTTCATCACCCACGATCTGCACGAGGCGCTCAAGCTGGGCGACCAGATCGCGGTGATGCGCGACGGCGGCTTTGTCCAGGTGGGGCCGCCGCAGGCGATCGTCACGGACCCTGCCGACGATTATGTCCGCGCCTTCGTGCAGGACGTCGACCGGGCGCGGGTGGTGACGATGGGCTCGATCGCCGAGCAGGTCGAGCCGATCGTGCTGGGCCGCGACGACCTCGCCTCGGCCCGCCGCAAGATCGCCCAGGCGCCTTATTCGGCGCTGCCGGTGCTCGATGCGCGCGGCAAGCTCAAGGGCCTCTTGAGCGAGGGTGCGCTGGCCGAGGGCGGACGCCCGCATCTCGAGCGTCTGGTTCCGGACGAGATGCAGACGACACCGGAGGACGTGTCCCTGCACGACGCGTTCTCGCTGTTCGCCAAGGGCGAGCCGGTGGCCGTCCTCGACGAGAAGGGCCGGCTGGCCGGGATCGTCGATCCCCAGGCGGTGTTCTCGCATCTGAGCGGAGGCGACGCGCCGGAGGAGGAACAGGCGGAAGCGGAGCGGCCAGCCGCCCCGACCGCTCCTTCCCACGACGCGGCCTGAGCTCAATCGAGGTTTTCCTGCATGTCCGGTTTTCTAGACCTGTTCCGTCCTTCGACCTACGGCAAGCTGCCCCTCGACGACGGTGTCGAGTGGTTCGTCAAGGATTGGCTGGTGCCCAACTTCCGTCCGGCCTTCCGGGCGATCCAGGCGCCGGTCGACGCGCTGCTCGACAGCATTGACGGCTTCCTCCAGGCAGTCCCGTTCCCGATCTTCTGGCTGGTCGCGGCCATCCTCGCCTGGCGGATCGCCGGGCGCGGGGTCGGCATCCTCACCGCGGTCTCGCTGCTGCTCATCGACATGGTGGGCATCTGGGAAGAGACCATGACGACGCTGGCCATGGTCATCACCGCGGTAGCGTTCTGCGCGGTGGCCGGCGTGCCGCTCGGCATCCTCGCCGCCCGCTCCGACCGGTTCGCCGGCGGCCTGCGGCCGGTGCTCGACATCATGCAGACGATCCCGACCTTCGTGTACCTGGTGCCGATCGTGATGCTCTTCGGCGTGGGCATGGTGCCGGGTGTCATCGCCACGATCGTCTTTGCGTTGCCGCCGGTGATCCGCCTCACCAATCTCGGCATCCGCCAGGTCCAGGGCGAGATGGTCGAGGCAGGCTACGCCTTCGGCGCCACCCGCCGGCAGGTGCTGATCGAGATCGAGATCCCGCTCGCCATGCGCACCATCATGGCCGGTCTCAACCAGACCCTCATGCTGGCGCTGTCGATGGTGGTGATCGCTGCGCTGATCGGCGCCGGCGGCCTCGGCCTCACGGTCTATACCGGCCTCGGCCGCCTCGATGTCGGCCGCGCCTTCCTGGGCGGCTTCGGTATCGTGCTGCTCGCGATCATCCTCGATCGCGTCACCCAGGCGATGGGCGCCCCCACGCCGGCCCAGGCCAACGGCTGGACCTTCCGGGGCGTGGCGCGGAGTCTTCTTGGAGGCCGCGGCCAAAAGGCCGAAGCAGCGGCCGGCCAGTAGGCCGATCGACGGGCCGCCCCGGCTTTCGGGGCGGCCGTTCTTCAAGGCGGCGTCCGGCGCCGCCTGCACCATTTTCGATGAAACTGCAGGAGAATATCATGCGAGGCACCCGCACCATGCTGGCGCTGACGGGCGCGGCCCTTCTTGCCCTTACCGCCGGTGCCGCGGCCGCCGCGGGGCAGCCTGGCGAGGGCAAGGAGATCCGTCTCGCGCGCGCCACGTGGGACACCGGCTGGTTCCCCGCAGCGGTCTATCAGCGCGCCCTGGAGAAGCTCGGCTACGAGATCGACGGGCCCGTCACCCTCGACAACCCGCCCTTCTACTCGTCGGTGGCGCAGGGTGATGTCGACCTTTGGGTCAATGGCTGGTTTCCTCTCCACAATACCTATGAGAACGCCTTCGAGCGCGGTGCGGAGAAGATCGGCTACCTCGCCAAGGCCGGCGCGCTGCAGGGCTATCTCGTCGACAAGGCGTCGGCCGAGAAATACGGCATCACCAACATCGACGATTTCAAGAAGCCCGAGATCAAGGAGGCCTTCGACGCCAATGGCGACGGCAAGGCCGACCTGGTCGCCTGCCCGCCGGGCTGGGGCTGCGAGGTGGTGATCGACCACCACATGGACGCCTACGACCTGCGCGACCACGTCAACCCGATCACCGCCAGCTACTCGGCTTCCATGGCCGATGCCGTGGCGCGGTACAGGAACGGCGAGCCGATCCTGTTCTACACCTGGACGCCCAACTGGACGGTCGGCGAGCTGGTCCCGGGCAAGGACGTGGTGTGGATCGAGGTGCCCGAGCCCAACCTGCCCGAGGAGCAAAAGCAGCTCGAGGAGGCCACCGTGGTCTCGGGCGTCGAGGGCTGTGTCGCGGATCCCTGCAAGATGGGCTGGCCTGCCAACGACATCCGGCCGGTCGCCAACTCCGAGTTCCTCGAGGCCAATCCGGCGGTGCGCAAGCTGCTCGAGGTCATGTCGCTCCCGATCGGCGCCATCTACGAGCAGAACGCGAGGATGAACGCCGGCGAGGACAGCGAGAATGAGATCCTCGGCCACGCCGACGCCTGGATCGAGGCCAACAAGGACCAGGTCGAGATGTGGCTCGACGAGGCCCGGGCTGCGGCCGGCTCCTGACCCTCATGAGGAACGGGGCCCGGTGCCCCGTTCCGTGCCGCCCGGGCCGTGCCCGGGCGCGCATGACGTCCTTCAGGCCGACCATGCTGCGGCTCCGGCCTGAAGGACGTCATGCCCCCCTGGGCCGCCACGCTGCGCGGTCCGGGAGCTTCCAGGAAGAATCGATAAGAGAGGGTGCTGCATGACCGCCCATCACATGACCCCGCGTCTGGCACTGGCAGCCGGGCTGCTCGCCCTGGCCTTTGGCGGGGGCGCCCAGGCGGCCGAGTTGCCGGGCGAGGGCAGGGAGATCAGGCTGGCGCGCGTCAATTGGGACGGGGCGTGGTTTGCCTCCTCGGTCTATCGGCGCGTGCTGGAGAAGCTGGGCTACGAGGTCGAGCGCCCGGTGACCCTCGACAACCCGCCTTTCTATTCCTCGGTAGCGCAGGGCGACGTCGATTTCTGGGTCGATGGCTGGTTTCCGCTCCACGATACCTATGAGAGCACCTTCACGCGGGGGGCCGAGAAGATCGGTTACCTCGTCAAGGCCGGCGCCCTTCAGGGCTATCTCGTCGACAGGAAGTCGGCCGAGAAGTACGGGATCACCAACCTCACCGATTTCAAGAGGCCCGAGGTCAAGGAAGCCTTCGATGCCGACCGCGACGGCAGGGCCGACATGGTGGCCTGCCCGCCGGGCTGGGGCTGCGAGCTGGTGATCGAGCACCAGATGGACGCTTACGGGCTGGATGAGCACATCAACCTGATCAAGGCCAGCTATCCGGCCGCGATGGCCGATGCGATCAGCCGCTTCGAGAGCGGCCAGCCGATCCTGTTCTACACCTGGACGCCGAACTGGACCGTCGGCGTGCTGCCGCCTGGCGAGGAGGTGGTGTGGATCGAGGTCCCCGAGCCCAGCCTCCCCGAGGACCAGAGCGAATATCTCGACAAGACCGTCGTTGCGGGCGTGCAGGGCTGCGTCGCCGATCCGTGCGAGATGGGTTGGCCGGCCAACGACCTCCGGCCTGTCGCCAACTCGGCGTTCCTCGACGAGAACCCGGCGGTGCGCCGACTGCTGGAGGTGATGTCGATCCCGCTGGACGACATCTCCGCGCAGAATGCGAGGATGAATGCCGGCGAGGACAGCGAGAAGGACATTCTGCGCCACGCCGACGAGTGGATCGAGGCGAACATGGAGCAGGTCGAGGCTTGGCTCGCCGACGCCCGGGCCGCCGCCGGTTCGTGAGAGTAGCGAGGGTCGGGGCCGAAGGCTCCATCCCGCCTCGCCCGGAGCCGCCACCGGCCGCGCAGGGTTTTCTTGAGACCGGCGCCATGATCCGGCCCGATCTGAGGCAAGTCCTGCCACCAGCCGGTACGCGAGGTGCCGGCGCGAGCAAACGACGCGAAGACAGACACGGATGCATCGAATGGCGAACCGCCGCATGAAGAACGGACTGGCACTTGGCGCAGGCATGCTCGCCCTCGCGCTCGCCGGTGGCGTCGAGGCCGTCGAGATGCCGGGTGAGGGCAGGGAGATCAGGCTGGCGCGCGCCAACTGGGATACCGGCTGGTTCACGGCAGCGATCTACCAGCGCGCCCTCGAGAAGCTGGGCTACGAGATCAAGGGGCCCATCACCCTCGACAACCCGCCCTTCTACGCGTCCGTGGCGCAGGGCGACGTCGATTTCTGGGTCGATGGCTGGTTTCCGCTTCACAACACCTTCGAGAGCACCTTCGAAGGTGGCGGCGAGAAGGTCGGCTACGTCGCCAGGGGCGGCGCCATCCAGGGCTACCTCGTCGACAAGGTCTCGGCCGAGAAATTCGGCATCACGAGCATTGCCGACTTCGCGAAGCCGGAGATCAAGGAGGCCTTCGACATCAATGGCGACGGCAGGGCCGACATGGTGGCCTGCCCGCCCGGCTGGGGCTGCGAGGTGGTGATCGACCACCACATGAAGGCCTACGAGCTCGGCGACCACATCAACCTGATCAAGGCCAGCTATGCGGCCTCGATGGCCGATGCGGTGGCGCGCCACAGGAACGGCGAGCCGATCCTCTTCTACACCTGGACGCCCAACTGGACGGTCGGCGCGCTCGTTCCGGGCAAGGATGTCATGTGGATCGAGGTGCCCGAGCCCGATCTTCCCGACGAGCAGAAGCAGTTCGAGGCGGCGACGATCGTTGCGGGTGTCCAGGGCTGCGCCAGCGATCCCTGCGGGATGGGCTGGCCGGCAAACGATATCCGCACGGTCGCGAACTCCGGGTTTCTCGAGGCGAACCCGGCGGCGCGCAAGCTGTTCGAGGTCATGTCGGTGCCCTTGGGGGACATTCTGGCGCAGAATGCGAGGATGAACGCCGGCGAGGACAGCGAGAAGGAGATCCTCGGCCACGCCGACGCCTGGATCGAGGCGAACAGCGACAAGGTCGAAGGCTGGCTCGACGAGGCCCGGGCAGCCGCCGGCTCCTGATCCGCGGCGAGCAGGCACGATCCCCGGGGTGCGGGCAGGGTATGTCGACCTCGGGCTGAGAGAAGCCGCACCGTCCGGCAAGGGTGCCGTGGCGGTGACGGCGGAGAGGCAGAGACAGAAAGAGGGAGCGTCATATGCCCACTCATCGCATCACGCAGCGTCTGGCGCTGGGCGCCGGGATCATCGCCCTGGCGTTGACCGGGGCTGCCCAGGCCGCCGACATGCCGGGCGAGGGCAAGGAGATCCGTCTCGCCCGCCCCACCTGGGACACCGGCTGGTTTCCCGCGGCGGTCTATCAGCGCGCCATGGAGAAGCTGGGCTACGAGATCGACGGGCCGGTCACCCTCGACAACCCGCCCTTCTACTCCTCGGTGGCGCAGGGCGACGTGGATCTCTGGGTGAACGGCTGGTTCCCTGTCCACAACACCTATGAGAGCACCTTCGAGCGCGGGGCCGAGAAGATCGGCTATGTTGCCAAGGGCGGTGCTCTTCAGGGTTATCTCGTCGACAAGAAGTCGGCAGAGAAATACGGCATCACCAACATCGCGGACTTCAAGAAGCCGGAGATCAAGGAGGCCTTCGACGTCAATGGCGACGGCAAGGCCGACATGGTGGCCTGCCCGCCGGGCTGGGGCTGCGAGGTGGTGATCGCGCACCACATGGACGCCTACGACCTGCGCGACGACATCAACCTGATCAAGGCCAGCTACTCGGCCTCGATGGCCGACGCGGTGGCCCGCTACAAGAACGGCGAGCCGATCCTGTTCTACACCTGGACGCCGAACTGGACGGTGGGCGAGCTCGCTCCCGGCACCGACGTGGTGTGGATCGAGGTGCCCGAGCCCAACCTGCCCGAGGACCAAAAGCAGTTCGAGGACGCAACCGTCGTCCCGGGCGTCGAGGGCTGCGTGAACGATCCCTGCGCCATGGGCTGGCCCGCCAACGACATCCGCCCGGTGGCCAACTCCGAGTTTCTCGAGGCCAACCCGGCGGTGCGCAAGCTGCTCGAGGTCATGTCGATCCCGATCGGCGCCATCTTCGAGCAGAACGCGAAGATGAAGGCCGGCGAGGACAGCGAGGAGGCCATTCTCGGCCACGCCGACGCCTGGATCGAGGCCAACAAGGACCAGGTCGAGAGCTGGCTCGAGGAGGCCCGCAAGGCCGCCGGCTCCTGACGCTCCGGGCGGGACCGGGGCGACCCGCGGCCCGCCCTTCCTTCCTTTCCTGTTCCAACCGGATGATCCCATGACCAGAACGATGCTCCGCTCCGTCCTGCTGATGACCGCTTTCATGGCGTCCGTCCCTGCCGCCCTCGCTGCAGACGCGCTGCCCGGCGACGGCAAGGAGGTGCGTCTCGCCCGGGCCAATTGGGACACTGGCTGGTTCCAGGCGGCGATCTACCAGCGCGCGATGGAGGCGCTGGGCTACGAGATCGACGGACCGGTGACCCTCAACAACGGGCCCTTCTTCCAGGCGGTCTCGCAGGGCGACGTGGATCTCTGGCTCAATGGCTGGTTTCCCCAGCACGACGATCTCCTCGAGCAGTTCAGCGAGACTGCCGAAGCGGTCGGCTATGTCGCCAAGGGCGGCGCGCTGCAGGGCTACCTGATCGACAAGAAGACCGCCGACGAGCACGGAATCACCAACCTGAGCGACCTGCGCCGGCCGGAAATCGCCAGCCTCTTCGACATCGATGGCAATGGCACCGCCGACATGGTGTCGTGCGAGCCGGGCTGGGTCTGCTCGCGGATCATCGAGCACCAGCTCGAGACCTACGACCTCGCCGACCGGGTCACGCCGCTGCGCGCCACCTATGCTGCGGCCATGGCCCAGGCGCTCGGCCGCTTCAGGGACGGGGACCCGATCCTCTTCTATACCTGGACGCCGAACTGGACAGTGGGCGCCTTGAAGCCGGGTTTGGACGTGATCTGGCTCGAGGTCCCCGAGGCGTCGCTGCCGGAGGACCAGAAGCAGTACGAGGACCTGGTCGAGGTCGAGGGCGTCAAGGGCTGCTCCAGCGACCCGTGCCTGCTCGGCTGGCCTGCCAACGACCTGCGGCCGATCGCCAACAAGGCCTTCCTCGGCGAGAACCCCGCCGTGCGCCGGCTGCTCGAGGTGGCCTCGGTGCCGCTGGAGGACATCGCCGCCCAGAACGCCCGGATGCAGGACGGCGAGGACAGCGAGAAGGACATCCTGCGCCACGCCGACGCGTGGATCGAGGCCAATCGGGAGGTCTTCGAAGGCTGGCTGAAGGAGGCCCGCAGCGCCGCTGGCGCCTGAGCGGACGGGGCGGGCGGCCGTCATGCCGCCCGCATCGAGGACAGTGACAGAAAAAACCAAAAGGGAGACCACTGTGCCGTTTAATCCCGTGACCTATCTCTCCGCGGCCACCCTCGGCCTTGCGGTAGCCGTCTCGGCCGACCTTGCCGCGGCCGCCGAGATGCCCGGCGAGGGCAAGGAGGTGAAGCTCGCGCGCCCGACCTGGGACACGGGCTGGTTCAACGCCGCCGTCTACAAGCGCCTGCTCGAGGGCCTCGGCTACGAGGTCAGCAACCCGGTCACGCTGGACAACGCACCCTTCTACCAGAGCGTCGGCCAGGGCGACGTGGATCTCTGGGCCAACGGCTGGTTTCCCCAGCACACCTCGTATGCGAGCGAGTACGAGCCGGGCGCGCAGCTTTTGGGCTACGTCGCCAAGGGCGGCGCGCTGCAGGGCTACATGGTCGACAAGAAGACCGCCGACGCCCATGGCATCACCGGCATGGCGGACTTCAGGAAGCCGGAGATCGCCGCGCTGTTCGACACCAATGGCGACGGCAAGGCCGAGATGGTCTCGTGCCCGCCGGGCTGGCTGTGCGAGCGGATCATCGCCCATCAGCTCGAGACCTACGGCCTCGAGGACACGGTGGAGCCGGTCAAGGCCAGCTACGCCGCCTCCATGGCCGACGCGCTCGGCCGCTACCGCGCCGGCGAGCCGGTCTTCTTCTATTCCTGGACGCCCAGCTGGATGGTCGGGCTCCTCAAGCCCGGCGAGGACGCGGTGTGGCTCGAGGTTCCCGAGCCGGCGCTGCCCGATGACCAGAAGGAGTATCTCGACGCCGTCTCGATCCCCGGCGTCAAGGGCTGCGCCAGCGATCCCTGCATGATGGGCTTTCCGGGCAACGACATCCGTCCGGTGGTCAACAAGCGCTTCATGGAGGAGAATCCGGCGGCAGCCAGGCTGATCGAGCTCGCCGAGATCCCGCTCGACGACATCGCAGCCCAAAACGCCCGCATGTTCGACGGCGAGGACAGCGAGAAGGACATTCTCCGTCACGCCGAGGAGTGGATCGAGAAGAACCGGGCGACGGTCGACGGCTGGTACGAGGAGGCCCGCAAGGCGGCGGGCTCGTGAAGCCGCGCCCGCGGCGGGGGCGGGGCCCTGCCGCGGGCGGCGCTCATCGCTCGGGCTGAAGCTCCTTGGTGAAAAGGGTCTGCCCGTCCAGATCCTTGAGCCTCAGCGTCATCGCCTCGCTCTGCCCGTCGATGTCGACCTGGCCGAAGAACTGCAGGCTGATATCGCCGGCTTCCTCCTCCGGCAGCTATCTTGAATCAGACCATCGCCATCGTGGGGATCGCCGTCATAAAATCAGGTGGGCCTCCGCTCCCGTGCCGCGTCCCGCTCCGATAAGACCGCCCGCTCCGGACGAGCCATGCCAACTGGCCTGCTGCCATGGCTGATCCGGGGCAAGGCCGTGGCGGCGGGGCGGGCAAGGCGCTGCGAGCGGCCGATTTGTCCTCTCTTCAAGGCTGGTGCCGGCGCCTTGGGGCAGACCCGGCGCGCACACCACGGCTCCCGCACCTGGCTGCCTTTCACGAAGCCCCTCGCGTCGTCCTCGCCGATGGCGGCACAGGCACACCCCGAAGATGATGCGGCGGCCGACTCCCGGCCCAGCAAGATCGCGAGGAAAGCTGAAGATTCGCTGGACCCTCACCGCCGCCAGCCGAGCAAACACCGAGAAGGAATGCCGCGCACAGTCCCTAGGCGGCTCCGCCGTCGCAACCTCGACCAGGTGGCTCGGCCGTATCCCCGCCATCGGCCGGAAGCAACCAGCAAGCGCTCTGGCGGCCGGGCGACCCTTCAGGAGGCGGCCTCAGCGTCCGGATCGAAGCGCCGGTGACGGTCACCTTCCTGATGGCGTTGGAGGCCAGCAACAGGCTGCCGGCCCCCACGGCGGTTCGGCCGAGCAGCTTGCGGCGTGTCACCTGCAGCCGTGCGCGCTCGCTGGACTCCATGCTGCCCTCCGTTCGCGGTCCTGCAGCGAGCAGTAAGCCGCTCGTGCGACAGGATCCGCAACGAAGGGTGACGACCGCGTGACGGCTTCCTTTGGGTCAGTCGTCGAGCACAAGGCGCAAGTGCGGGCGCGGATGGCCCTGAGACAGACTGGGCCCGCCGGCCATCGCCATCTCCCCTGCGCCCTGCAGGGCGAGCTGATTGCGGACCGCCACGGCGCCCACCGCCCTGCGGCCGAGCAGCTTGCGTCGCGTCATCTCGAGCCTTTTCTGCACGCTGGTCTTCATGGACCCCTCCGGCTCCTGCCTGTGCTCGATCAGCGGTCGAGCATGAAGGGAAACATGCAACGGGAGGTAAGGTTGCGTGGTAGCGTGATCAGACTTCGTTGGAAGCCGGCCTCTGTGGAAGGAAGGGGTCGAGATCGGCCCTCGTGACAAGGCGTACCAGCGGCAGGGCCGCCAGATAGGCGAGGCCGAGGCAGACAAGCTCCAATAGAAGGTAGAGCCCTTCGGTCTTCCACAGCATCGAGGCGGCGCAAACCAGACCGGTCAGCAGAAGAGCGCGCAGGACTGCCGTGCCGTCGATGAACCAGCCGACCCGGCGGTGGAGGGCAGCGCCGGTGGCCAGTGCTGCCATGCCGGCGGTGGCAAGGGCGCCGGCGGCAGCGCCCCCGGCCCCGAAGAGGGCTACCAGGACGGGGGCCAGAAGCGCCGCAAAGCTGGCTGCGGAGAGGGCGATGACCGCCGAGCTGCGCTCGTCGCCGACCGCCAGCAGCACGCCGCACAAGGTGAAGAAGGCGGTGTTGAGCAGACCGTGCGCCACCACGAGGACGGCCAGGATCGGCGCGCCGGCGGCATAGTCCGGCGAGAACAGCAGGCTGAGGATCGGGCCGCCCTCGAAGGCGACGATGCCGGTCACCGGCAGCAGCACGATGGCCATGAAGCGCGAGGCGCCGCAGATCGTCGACGAGACGGTGCGCGTGTCGCCGTCGGCGCGGGCGCGGACGATGGAGGGCACCAGCACCGCGGTCATCACGAAGGCCACGAGGCCGGGCATGCGGGCAAGGTTGGTGGCCGCCACGTAGAGGCCCTTGGTGGTACGCAGCACATGATCGCCGAAAGCGTTGAGGGCCCACAGATCGAGGCTCTGCAGGAGCTGGTTGCCGGTGGTGGCGAGGGCCACCGGCACCGCCAGGGCGAGGATCGGCCGGCGGAAGCCGACATTGAGCGCGAAGGTGCCTGCACCGGTTCGCCAGCATGCGAAGGCGACGCCCAGCGCCGAGGCGCCGGCATTGACCAGGAGCGCGCCGCCGATCGTCACCTCGAAGCCGAACAGCAGCACCACGCCCAGTGCCTTTGCGACGCTGTAGACGATGGTGGCGACGGCCTCGCCCATGAAGTCGCGCCGGCCGTTGAGGATGTGCCCGAGAATGAAGAAGAGGCCGTAGAAAGGGATGTCGAGGGCAGCCAGCCGCAGCAGGGCGGCACCGTTCTCCCGGGGCAGCTCGAAGGCCCCCGCTACCCACGGCGCGCCCGCCCAGAAGAGCGCGAAGACGCCGGCATAGACAAGCATCGTCAGGGTGACGCCGCAGGCTTCGAGGCCTTTCTCGGCGGCACCGCGCTCTGCGATCAGGCGGCTGACCGCTTGCGGGATGCCGAGCCGGCCGATCAGCTCGCTGGTCAGCAGAAAGGAGTAGATGATGCCGTAGATGCCGTAGCTCTCGGGTCCGAGCCCGCGCGCCAGGAGGAGCGCCACGAGAAAGCCCGAGAGGGTGAGCGAGCCGTGTGCGGCCGCGAGAAGGGCCGTGCCTCGTGCCGCCTGGCGGGCCACCTGCGACATTCAGGCCGCCTCGGGAACGAGGCCGTGCTCGAGCCGCGCCAGATGCTCGCCCATGTCGTCGATCCCGACGCCGCGCAGATGCAGGCGGCCCCAGATCTCCAGGGTCACCAGCCCGAAAAAGCCGTAGAGGCGGCGATCCCAGCTCTCGACCATGTGCTCCAGCCCCCGGCGCGTCAGGCCCAGCGTCTCCTCGCAAAAGCCGCCGCGGAAGAAGGCGGGGTCGGCGAAGGGCCTGAGATAGCTCTCGAGCGGCAGGGGAAAGCCCATCTTCCGGCGCATCACCAGATGGCGCGGCATGCTACGCAGCGCTACCTGCTTCAAGATCCATTTGTCCGCCCTCCGGCCCACCTTGTAGTCGAGCGGCAGGTTGATGGCCTTCTCGACGAGGCGCGGATCGAGGAACGGCACGCGGCATTCGACCGAAGCGCCCATGCTCATGCGGTCGAGCCGGCGCAGCAGCGGCGTCAGGAAGTCGCCGAGATCGGCCAGCATGCCGCCCAGCACGGCGCGGTCGGCGGGATTCTCGACGAAGCCGTAGGCCTCGACGCAGGTCTGCTCCCAGTCGAGACGTCCGAAGCGGTCGAGCATGTCGACGGCGGTCGGCAGGAGGTCGCGGAAGCGGTGCCGCATCACCGGCATGCCGGCATCGGCGTAGGTCAGCAGGCTCAGGAGATCGCGCAGACGCTGCGGCATGCGGCGCAGCAGCGGCTGCAGGCGCTGCAGCCGGCGGCGCCGCCGATAGGCCCAGGAGTAGCCGCCGAAGAGCTCGTCGGCCCCTTCGCCCGATAGCAGCACAGTGACGCCGTGCTCCCGCGCGGTGCAGCTGACCAGGTGATAGGCCACCGAGTTGGGGTGGGTCAGCGGCAGGTCGGACAGCCACACCGTCTTTACCAGGGTGCGGCGGAACAGGGTGCCGTCGAGGGTGAGGGGCACGAGCTCGATGGCGTTGTCGCGGCAGACCTCCTCGGCGAAGCGGCGCTCGTCATGCTCCGGCGAGCCGGCCACCGAGACGTGGAAGGCCTTGAGGTCGGGCCGGTGGCGGGCAGCCATGGCGGTGATCAGGCTGGAATCGAGCCCGCCGCTGAGGAGCGTGCCGGCCGGCACGTCGGAGACCATCTGTTGGCGGACCACCAGGCGCAGGGTCTCGTCGACCTCCTCCACCACCCGCTCGGGCGGCATGGCGGCAAAGCGCCGGTACTCGCCGGCCGAGACCGCATTGCCGGGCCGATAGTAATACTCGCGGGCGATGACGCCCTCGCGGACCGTAACCACCTCGCCGGGCATGACGGACACGATGCCGGAGACCAGCCCCTCGCGTCCCGGGCCGTCGAGATTGCGGTAGAGCGACCACTCGGCGAGCGCGCCGCGGTCGATCTGCGGATCGGGATGCTGGCGCACCAGCGCCTTCATCTCCGAGCAGAACAGCACGTAGCGGGGGGTCTCGAGATAGTAGAGCGGCTTGATCCCGTACTGGTCGCGGACCAGTGCCAGCTCGCCGGTGTCGCGGTCCCAAAGCGCGAAGGCGAAGATGCCCATCAGGCGCGGCAGGGCGTCCTTGCCCCACTGGATCCAGGCGCGCAGCACCACCTCGGTGTCGGTGCGCGAGTGGAAGCGGTGGCCCAGCCCGGCCAGCTCCGAGCGCAGCTCCTCGAAATTGTAGACCTCGCCGTTATAGGCGATGGTCCAGCGCCCGCTCTCGTCCTGCATAGGCATGTGGCCGGCAGGCGAGAGGTCGATGATGCTCAGCCGCCGCGAGCCGAGACAGACCGGTCCCTCGCTGGCGATGCCGCTGTCGTCGGGCCCGCGATGGGCGATCATCGCGCACATCGCGCGGACGATCGCCGCGTGCGCTGCCCCGCGATCGCCCGGCTCGAGGCAGGCGAGGCCGGCTAGTCCGCACATCTCATCTCTCCGCCCACCTGCTTTTCTCCACGGCGGCTCATTGCCCGGCGGGCGCGAACACCCAGGGCCGGCCCTCGAAATGCGCCGGCGCTTCCACGCCCAGCAGCGCCAGCACGGTGGCCGGAAGGTCGACGACGTGCCCCGCGGCCAGCCCGCCTCCCGCCGGCACCGCAGGCCCGCGGGCCAGCACGAAGGCGTTGGGACGGTGGTTGCCGGTGTAATAGGCGGGCGTCTCGTGGCCCGCCTTGCCGGCGATCCGGCCCGAGCGCGGACCCTCGATCTCGCGCTGGGTCCTCGCGCCGAAGTCCCAGCTTACCACGATGTCCGGCAGATGATGCCGCTCGGGCCCCTGGAAGGTCTCGTCCATGACATGGACCGCGGCAGCACAGCGGCACCCGTTGAGCGGGTTCACCAGCTGGCCCAGCTCCTCGCGCAGCTCCTCGATGGCCTCGCGGTAGCGCCCGTCGCGCCCGACGATGCCCTTGGGCTCGCGGCCCTCGACATTGAGCCGGATATAGCCCTCGTTGTTGTTGGGCACGCAGAAGGCCTCGGTGCGCGCCCAGTCGATGTCGGCATTGAGCCACTTCATGTTGAGCTTGTATTTCATGCTGCGCGGCATGCAGCGGGTGATCGACTGGCGCACGCTCAATGGTATCATGCCGCGCACCCTGGCCGAGAGGCTCTGCGGCGGCCGCGGCGCGTCGCCCCCGTCCTTCAGGCCGACGGTCGGCGCATGGAACATGCCCATCTGGTGCAGGAACTCGGGCATGTGGTGGGCGGCCGAGTAGTTCGGGCCCATGCCGTCGCCCGAGATCACCAGCACGGTCACCTCGTCGCCGACTGCCTCGAGGACCCCGGCGATCGCCCGGTCGACCGCCGCATAGACGTCGCGCAGCGGGTTGGGCAGGCCGGGCAGCGGCGCGTGCAGCGGGAACTCCGGGTCGCCCGAGTGCCAGAGATAGTGGCCGGCGCCGTGCGGCTCGCCGAACGTGACGAAGGCCATGTCCCAGGGATGCTCGCGCAGCAGCCACTCGACCGCGCGGCCCTTGGTCTCGGCGGCCCGCACCATCTGCTCGCGGAAGCGGAGCTGGTCGGGGATGGTCACCTGCTGGCTGTGCTCGGGGGCGGGGTAGGGGCCGAAGCGCTTCTCGATCTCGCGGCGCAGGCCCGGCCTGCTGGCATAAGGCTCGGTGAACCAGGTCCAGGTCCCGTACTCGCAGATCTGGATGCCCTGGAACCCCTCGAGCGGGTAGTCCATGAAGGCGTCCATGACGATGCAGCGCTTGCCGGCATCGTCGAGGAACTTCCAGAAGGGCGGCAGGGCGCACCATTCGGGCAGGGTGCGGTGCACGAGCTGGCTGCCGGCGCGCACCTGGTAGGCATGGTACATGCCGTGCCCGCCGGGCATGGCGCCGGTATAGATCGTGGGCCAGGCCGAGACGTGCATGACCTCGGCGGTGGTGCCGATCCGCGAGAACGCTCCCTCGCCCATGAGCCGCGCGAAGGTCGGCAGATGCCCCTCTGCCGCCCACTGCTCGATGAGGGCCGCGTCGGCGCTGTCGAGGCCGAGAACGAGGACCTTGCCGGTCATCCCGAGACCTTCGGCACCCAGGCGCCGTCACCGACCTCGGCGATGGCCACCTCGCGGCGCTCCTTGTCGGCGATCCTGCCAGCCTCGAGAATGGCGATCGACCAGATATTGTCGGCCCCGTGGGTTTCCGCCGGTCGCCCCTCGCGGACCGCGGCGCACAGGCTGTCGAGCAGCGAGACGGTGCCGCCCTTGGGGTAGGGCGCCTCGTCGCCCTTGGGCACCTTCACATTGCGGACCGGGCGGAACCAGCGGCTCCCCGCCGGCCGATGCGCCACGTATTTCCGGTTCGTCCAGATGACGCCCTTCTCACCCTCGATCCACAGCGAGCAGCCGAAGCGGTGCGAGCGCAGCGTGCCCACATACTGCACATGCACGTCGCCGAAGGTCATGGTGGCTTCGGTGTTGCTGCCGCTTCGATAGTCGCTCCACGGCGCGTTCCAGGTGCGGGCGCTGATCGCCGTGGGCCGGCCGAACCACATGCGCAGCGAATCGAAGTGATGGACTGCGATGTCCTGGAGTTGCGGATGGTCGAGCTCGGCCATCCACGGACCTTCGGTGCCAGCCGGCATGGCCCGGCGGTCGACCAGGGTTGCGTGGTCCACGCGCCCGATCAGGCCCTTCTCGAGAAGCCGGCGCACCGTGCGCTCGGCCGGCCAGAACCGGTACTGCTCGGCCACCAGGACCTGCAGCCCGGTCTGGCGCGCCTTGTCGAGCACCGCCGCCGCCTCCGCCACGGTCGGGGTGAAGGGCTTCTCGATCATCACCGTCAGGCCGGCCTCGAGGCAGCTCATGGCATGCTCGGCGTGCAGGCGGTCGGGGCTGGTGATGAGCGCCGCGTCGGCCTCGACCGCTTCCAGCGCCTCCTCAAGCGTGGCGAAGTAGCGGCAGGTCTCGCCCAGGACGGCGCGGGCCTGCTCGCGGTTCGCCTCGACCGGCTCCACCAGGGCCACGCAGTCCGTGCCCGGATGCTCCTTCACGAACTGCGTCCAATGGCGCCCGCGGATGCCGGCGCCGACCTGCAGTATGCGAATGCTCAACGTCTCACGCTCCCTTGCCAGCGGCGGCTTGGAGGAAGTTCCGGGGGTTGCCGGTCATGTGGCTGGGCACCGTGCAGCCGAGTGCGGCGAGGACCGCCGGCGCCAGATCCTCGATATGGGCTCCTGCAGGCAGGGCGCCGGGCGCGACGCCGGGGCCCGCCACCACCGCAAAGCCGGGGCCGGCGTGGGTCCCCGGCCGGTGGTCGGGCGAGGGCCCGGCGACCGTGCCGATGCGCGGCGAGGCGAGCGCGGTGATGGGCGCCTCGCGGTCCCAGAGCACGACGAGGTCGGGCAGCCAGTCGCGGCGCGGGCCGGGGAAGGCCTCCCCGGCCCGCAGCACCCGCGCCACGGCCGGACGGCCGGTCGCCGGATTGACGAGGGCGCCCAGCGCTTCCTCGATCTCTGCGCACAGCGCCTCGTGCTCGGCGCCGGGCTCGACGATGCCCTCGGGCTCGCGGCCCTTGAGGTTGATCCGGATGCAGCCCTCGAGGTCGGTCAGCAGGCAGTAGGCCTTGGTGCGCGCCCAGTCGATGGCGGCGGTGTCCACCCGCTTGGCGAGCCGGTCGCGCAGGGCCGTCGGCAGCATGCGGGCGAGGCTCTTGCGCAGGTCCGTTGGCAGCAGGTCGCGCAGCGCCTTGACCGGGTCGAGCTTCTTGTCCCGCGGTGCTGCCGCCTTCTGCGCGCCGTCGGCCGGCAGGTCGGCCGAGGAGAAAAGGCCGAGCCTCGCCAGGATCTCGGGCAGCAGGTGCCAGCCGGCATGGTTCGGGCCGATGGCGTCGCCCGAGACCAGGATCACGGTCGCCTCGGGGCCGGCCTCCTCGACCAGCGCGGCCACGGTCCGGTCGAGCTCCTCGTAGACCGCGAGGAGGTGCGGCTGGCTCTCGCCGCCGCCGTCGGGGCGCCAGCAATAGTGCGCGGCGGGGTGGCTCTCGTCGAGGACGGTGAAGAACAGGTCCCAGGGCTGCCGGCGCATCAGCCAGCGGCTGGCCTCGGCGCGCCGGCGCAGTGCCTCGACGAGCCGGCGGCTCATGTCGGCGGGATCGAGCTCCATGAACCCGATATCGTGCGCCTCGAGGCCGAGCGGGTAGGCGCCGCAGGCCTTCTCCAGCTCCCGCAGCAACCCGGGCGGCGTCGAGCCCGGCGGCAGATAGTGCGCCCAGGTGCCCCAGTTCAGTATCTGGAGGCCCTGGTAACCCGGCTCGGGATGCGTGTAGGGGGCATCCAGCACGGTGCAGCGGCGGCCCTGCTCGCTGGCGAGCTGCCACAGGCTCGGCTGCCCGTAGATGCCCTCCTGGAAGCGCTGCCAGCCCTGCAGGCCCGGGGCGGGCTGGAAGGTGAAGTAGACGCCGTGCTCGCCGGGGCCGGTGCCGGTGTAGAGCGAGGGCAAAGGCGAGACGTGCAGGAGCTCGGCGGTGGTGGCGAGCGGGCCCGAGCGGCCGCGCTCGAGCAGCGCGCGGATCGCCGGCAGCCGGCCCTCCTGCGCCCACCGGCAGATGAGCGGCCCGTCGCCGAGCTCGAGGGCGAGAACCAGGACGCGCGACGCTGTCATGCTCACTCCCAGCCCCGGACGACGACGACGGAGGCGGCGAGGATCAGCAGGGCGGCCGCCATGTTGACGTAGACCGCGACCGGCGCCCGGTGATGCGCCCAGACCGCCTGGTAGACCACCATCCAGAGCACCAGCAGGAGCTTGGCGGCGAGCACCGGCCCGTCCGGCAGCTCGAGGAAGCTCAGGGAGGCGATGTCGCCCAGGGTGATGCCGCGCGCGGCGAGCTGGTAGAGGCCGGTCGGGATCAGCAGGGCCAGCGCCGGCCAGCCGAAGGCGCCCATGAAGACGCTGCGCTCACGCAGCAGCTCGGCTGTCTGCGGCGGCTCGACGCGCTTGAGCGCCGGCCCGGTGATCAGCGACCAGACGAACATGTGCCCGAGCCACAGCATGGCGGCGAGCAGGTGCAGGGTGACGGAGATCTGGTAGAGCGCCATGCCGGCCTCAGCGCATGAGGTTGGCGGAGATCGCGACGATGGCGACCGTGAGGAGGAAGTTCATGTAGAGCAGGGGCGCCTGCGGCCGCCGCATGGCGAGCGCGTGGCCGGCCACCAGGGCGACGAAAAGAACGAGCTTGAGCGCAAGCAGCGGGGTCATGGCGCCGCCCATGCCCCCGACCGCGACGCTGTGGCCGAGGAGGCCGGCGAGCACGCCGCTGAGCGCGGCGACGGCAAGCAGCAGCCAGCCCACCGTCGGTAGGCGCAGCCGCAGGGAGAAGGGCACGAGCACGTGCGGCCAGCGGCTGTCCCTGACGACGCCCAGAAGGCGCGCCGCCTCGGCCGGGCGGGCAGTGCGTCCCAGCGCCAGCGCCATGATGGCCCAAAACAGCGTGTAGCCGGTCACGAGAAGCGAGGCCACGAGATGAACGAGCGCGTCGACCTGATACCACCCCATCCCTTCAGTCCCCTGCGGCGGCGCGCGCCGCCACCAGTCGCTCGCACAGCGCCAGATAGCGCCGGGCGGTCTTGTCCCATCCGTGCAGCTCGCTGCGCGCGGCGAGCGCGCCCATCTCGGCGAGGCGCTGCCGGCTCGGCCGGTCGGCGAGGAACGCCTGCCACCGAGCAAGCGAGTTCTCGAACAGGAACCCGGTCTCGCCATGCCGCAGCAGCTCGAGCATCCGCGCGCTCGGCGCGCTCGCGACCGGCCGGCCGACGCTCAGATATTCGGGCACCTTCATGGTCGAGTAGCCGAGCGAGCCGGTGGCGAATGCCCGTGCATCATAGGGTGCGAGGCACAGGTCGGCAGCGGCGATGTATCGTGGAACGGCGTCGTGGGGTACGCGCCCGTGGAACACCACACGGCCGGGGCCGCGCCGCGCGAGGGCCTCGTAGCGCTGGCGCTGCGGGCCGTCGCCGACGATGTGCAGAGCAAGGTCGGGAGCGTCTTGCAGCGCCACCGCCTCGATCGCCGAGGCCAGATTGTGGGTCTCGTCGAGGGCGCCCACATAGAGCAGCACGCAGCCCTCGCGGCAGATGCCCACCGCGTCGCGAGCCTTGCCCTGGTCCTGCGGGCGGAACAGGCTGCGGTCGACGCCGAGGCCCACCACCTCGACCCGTTCCGGGCGCACCCGCCAGTGACGCGCGATGTCCTGCCGGAGCTGCTCGGTCTCGGCGATGATGAGCGGCGCCTGGCGCAGATGCATGCCGGCGAGCTGGCAGCCGATCTCGACCCGCAGGCGCTTGGCGAGGCCCGCCGTCTCGTGCCGCCGTGCGCTCGGCACGACATTCTCGACGGGGATCCCGCGCCCGCCGTGGCGCAGCGCATGGGCCGACAGATAGCCCGAGAGCAGCCAGCTCTTCTCGAGGATCACGTCGAACCGCCGGACGATCTGCTGGGTGAAGCGGCGCAGCTCGAGGAGATAGTCCGTGAACTCGCGCAGGCCGAGGCCGCGCATCGCCGAATCGTCGACCACCGCGCCGCGCGGCAGATGCGGCTGGATCTCCAGTACCCGCATGTCCTCGGGCGGGCGCTCGTCGAGAACCCGGCGAAAGGCCACCGTCACATCGGCCCACTCTTCGAGCGCGCGGGCCAGATTCAGGACGTTGCGGGTCGGCCCGGCGGTGCTCAGCAGCCCGTGCGCCGGCACCACGTAGCAGATCTTCAGGCGCCGCGATGCCGTCACGCGGCCGATCCGGCGGCCTGCTGCCGCGCGCCGGAGACGAGAGCGGCCTCGTAGACCTCGTTCACCAGCGCCACGAAGCGGGGCCAGCTCAGGTGCCGGGTGGCGAAGGCGCGGCCGGCCGCGGCCAGGCGGGCGCCGCGGGCGGGCTCGTCGAGCAGCAGCTCGAGGCCGCGGGCGAGGCCCGCGGGCGATGGCGGAACGAGCAGGGCAAGCTCCTCGGTCAGGACGGTTCGGTGGGCCTCGATGTCGGTGGCGAGGATTGGCTTGCCGGTCGCCAGATAGTCGAAGAGCTTGAGCGGGAAGTTGGTGCCCGAGGAGCGCGGCGAGACGAGGATGTCGGCCAGGGCGGTGAAGGACGCCACCCGCTCGCGCGGCTGCCTTCTCAGGACCCGCACGCGCGGCGCCAGCTCCGGGCCCAGCCGCTCTCTCCAGGCTCGCGCTTCCTCCTCGTCGGCGGCCCCGACCAGCACGAGGGCAAGGTCCTTGCGCCGGCTCATGAGCCGGTGGGCCGCCTCGGCCAGCATCCCGACACCCTGGTAGCTGGCGAAGTTGCCGCCATAGAGCGCGATGCGCCAGGACGGGTCGAGGCCCAGCTCCTCGCGCAGGGCGGGGGCGGCATCGTCGGTCCTGGCACCGGGCGGCGCGGGGAAGCGCCACTCGCGCGCCGGCACCCCCGGAGCCATCCGCCGCACTCTGCCGATGAGGCCCGCGGAGCAGATCACGAAGCTCGCCCGGCTGAGCATCCGCCGCTCCATGGCGCGCGCCACCGCCTGCACCGGCCAGCGCGAGAACAGCGGCTTCTCGGCCAGCGACTCCGGCAGGGAGGAGGCCATGTCGTAGATCAGGGGCGGTCCGCTCCGGCCATTCACGAAGGTGGCGATCAGCGCCGCCTCCTCGACGGCGTGGATCACGTCGTAGTGCCGGCTCTGGAGGAGCCGGCGGAGATCGCGGGCGAGCAGGGCGTCGAGGGCCAGCTTGCCGAACGAGAAGCCGACGGGGACGGTGGCAAGGCGCAGCGGGTTGCCGACGCGATGGATCCGCACCTGGTCGATTGCCACCTCGCTGCCCATGGGGAAGGTCAGGAGATCGGCCTCCCAGCCCAGCGCGCTCAGGGCCTCGAGCACGTAGCGCACGGCGATCGGGGTGCCGCGCTCGGCGTAGAAGGGCTGGGGTGCGAGCAGGAGCGCGCGCCGCCCGGCGCCGCCGGGCTCTGCACCGGCCAGCACAGGACCTCCCGTCACTGTGGGTTCATCCTTGGCGGCGCATTCTTCGCATTGGCTGATGGGCACTGGCTCGACAATTCCGGATGTCACGGTGGACGTGCATCATAAAGAGCTAAAGCAGCCGCACGGCTCCCTTCCAGTAGGCGGTGGCCATGGCATCGAGGGCGCGCCGCCCCAGCCGCTCGAGGCGCCCCCGTGCCAGCTCGTCGCGGAACGGCACCGGACCGTTCTCCAGAAGCGTTCGGTCGGGCAGAGCGCGCAGCCCCTGCACCCGGCGGCGCTCGGCAGCGATCTGCCGGCGATGGCCGAGGATCCAGCGCCCGGCACGGGCCCACTCGGCGGTCCAGCCCTTCTTCAGCACCATGGCGAGCTGGACGGTCTCGTAGACCAGCAGCATCGGCGCCAGGACCAGCAGCGTTCGGCCACCATAGTTCTTCAGCAGGAACAGCCACCGATTGCGGATCAGATAATAGACGCGGGCGGAGGAATAGTCGCCGGTCTGGCGGATCGACATGCCCTCGGTGCCCTTGCCGTGAAACACCACCGCTCCGGGCACGGCAAGCACCTCGAGGCCGCGCGCCCGCAGACGGACGCCGAAATCATGATCTTCCATCTGGTAGAAGAAGGCTTCGTCGAACGGGGCGGCGTCGCCCAGGCGCAAGCGGTCGACGAGGAACGCGCAGGTGACTACCGAGGCCACCTTGCGCACCGTACGGTCGGCAGCGGCCAGCGGCCGGTCCTGCTGATGCAGCGTCATCAACCCCAGATAGTGGCTGCCGGCGCCGGCATACTGGATCACCTCGCGCCGGTGGGCATAGACCACGGCCGGCATCGCCACGACGGCCCCGGGGTTTCTCTCGAGAGCCTCCACGAGTTGCTCGAGACAGCCCTCGGCCACGGCCACGTCGTTGTCGAGACAGAGGATCAAGTCGGAGCGGGCTTCGCGGAAACCGGCGTTGCGGGCTGCTCCAGCGCCACCGTTCTCCGGCAGCCGGACGACCCGCACGGCGGGAAACTCGCGCTCCACCAGGGCCACGCTGCCGTCACTCGAGCCATTGTCGACCAGCAGCATCTCGCAAAAGAGATGCGCCTGCCGCATCGCGGCCCCGAGCGCCTCGCGCAGCACCGCCTCGCCATTGTAGTTGATCATGCAGAAGCTCGGCCGGGCCGGGCTGCTGCCGGGGGTTGCGGAATCCGTGAGCTGGCTGCGCGTGTCGCTGGTCAAATGCTCTTTCCGCTCGGGTGCCGGTCGCCCCTTGCTTGTCCGGTCAGGATTGCGTGGCGATTCCTCGCACTCCTGAAAGGCGACAGGCGTCCTGTTCCGGTAACCTGCCGGGACATATCGCGTAAAGCGCCCTGCCGCGCTCCGGAGTATGCAGGCCTGCAGCTTGTGCCCCGCGGTGGCGCCACCGCATCCGGCGGCTTAAGGATAGGACGGTGAGGGCCGGCGGAGAAGGCCATGGCGAGTTCGGCGACCGAGGTGTTCCGGCATCCGGTGCGCGCCTGGATGGGGCCGCCGCCGCTGTCCGTCACCCCCGGCACCCCGGTGGCCGAGCTGGTCGCCCGCATGACGGCCTGCGGCGCCGGCGAGGCGGTGATCGTCGACGCCGACGGCTCGATCCTCGGCATTCTCACCGAGCAGGACGTGACGCGGCGGGTCGCGTGCCGCGGGGTGGGCGGGCAGCCGGTCGATGCGTTCATGAGCGCGCCGGTGCGGACCGTGGACGTCGACCGTCACCTCTACGAGGCGATCGGCTACATGCGCCGCCATGGGCTCCGCCACCTGCCGGTGGCCGACGCCGCGGGGCGGCTGCTCGGCATGCTGCACCTCGACACAGCCCTGGCCCGGGCTTCGGGGCCGCTGGCCGAGCAGATCGATCGGCTTACCCACGAGGGCGATTTTGCCGGCCTCGCGCGGGTCAAGGCAGCGCAGGTCGAGCTGGCCCGCCATCTGTTCGACGACGGCGTTGCAGCACCGGAGATCCTGGCGCTCATCTCCGACATCAACAACGACATCCACCGCCGCGTCCTGCGACTGATCCTGGCGGCGATGGCGGAGGCGGGGCAGGGAGCGCCGCCGGTCGCCTTCGACTGCATCGTCATGGGCTCGGGCGGGCGCGGCGAGAGCGCCCTTTTTCCCGACCAGGACCACGGTTTCGTGCTGGAGGACTACCCCGACCGGCGGCACGGCGAGATCGACCCGTGGTTCATCGAGGCGGCCGACCGGCTAGGCCGGCATCTCGACGGGCTGGGATTTCCCTTGTGCCGCGGCGGCGTGATGGCGATCAATCCGGTGTGGCGCAAGACGCTCGGCCAGTGGCGCGAGCAACTCCTCTCGTGGATGCGCCGGCGCCACGAGAACATGCTGCTGTCGAGCGACATCTTCTTCGACTTCCGGCCGGTCTTCGGCGAGGGCCGCATGGCGGGCGAGCTTCGCGCCTTCGCGACCGCCGCGGCGCAGGAGCATCCGCGCTTCCTGCGCGAGATGTTCGCGATCCAGGCCGACCATCATGCGGCAATCGGGCTTTTCGGGCGGCTGCGGCTCGAGCGCGCTGTCCCCGAGCATCGCGGCCAGCTCAATCTCAAGCTCGGCGGCACCCTCCCGCTCGCCGAGGCGGTGCGGCTGCTGGCGCTGAAGGAAGGGGTTTCGGCCACCGGCACGCTGGCGCGGATCGCGGCACTGCGCGCCGGCGGCCGCCTGTCAGCGGACGAGGCTTACGCCCTCGAGCGCGCCTTCGCGTTCATCACCGGACAGATCCTGCGCCGGCAGATCTCCGACTATGAGCAGCACCGCCCGGTGGGCAGCCTCATCGACCCGCGCGCTCTGGCCGCCAGCGAGCGCCAGGAGCTCAAGGCGCATCTGCGCTCGATCAACGAGTTCCGGACCCGCCTGCGCAGCGAGCTTACCGGCGAGCTCGTCTAGAACCGGTCGCGGTCTGCTGGAAGCGGTGGCGCGTGGGAGGCGGGGGCACCGGAGCCAGCTGCCCGAAACGACGAAGAGCCCGGCCGTGGGGACGGCCGGGCTCTTCGTCGAGCCGGGGAGGAGGCTTGGCTCAGCGGCCGTTGCGGGCGCAGCGGCGCGCAGTGTGCTCGATATCGCCGCGGTTGATCCCGATGTCCTGGAGCTCGCGGTCGGTCAGCATCTCGAGCTCGGAGATCGTCCGCTGGTAGCGGCGGAACTCGCGCCACGCGCCAAACAGCCAGGCCAGAGGCCCGCGCGCGCCGGGAGCGGTCGCAAGGCGAGGGTTGAGCTCGCTCGGGGAGCCCATGATCTGCGTAGCCATCGTGTTTTCCGAATCCTGAAAGCTGTACAGGCGGTCACCCCCGGGGGAACAGGGGGCACCGCTGCGTGTCTGACAAGCGTCTATATCTACCTGATCTACCCCAGGTGGTAGCGTTCATTTTGCAATGCAGCATTGTTCTCAGGTGAGCATCGACGGCGGTTTTGTCGCATTCGTCGCGCTTGAATGTTGCGCTGCCGCAACGAAAGTTCAGGCTCTGTCGCGGGCGAGCGCGAAGTCGCCGGCACGGAAGCTGCGGCCGATGTCTTGGGCGAGGTCGGCGGGCACGCCCACACCGCGCAGCACCGCCTCGCCCAGGGCCAGACTCATCTCGACGGTCTCGGGCACGGCCTCGCTCACGCCGGCCCGGAGCATCCGGTCACGGGCGGCGAGATCGCGGCTGCGCGCCACCACCCGCACCTGGGGATGGAAGGTGCGGACGGTCGAGACCACCCGCTCGGCGTCGGCCGGGCTGTCGAGGGTGACGACCACCGCCGCAGCCCGGCCGACGCCGGCCGCCTCGAGAAGGCGCGGGTCACTGGCATTGCCGTAGGCAACGTGGCGCCCTGCGCGGATTCCGTCCGCCACGCGCTGGCCGTCGAGGTCGATGGCCAGATAGGGAAGCTCGGCCGCCTCCAGCATCCGCGCGACCGTGTCGCCGACCCGTCCGAAGCCGGCGATGACGATATGGCGCTCGAGTTCGTGGCCCGGACCCGCAGGCGACGATGCCCGTGGCACCAGGCGAGCCGCGAGCCGCTCGCCGGTGTGTGCGAGGAACGGGGTCAGCATCATCGAGACGGAGATCACGAGGATGCCGATCGCGTGAAGCTCGCTCGAGAACAGCCCGGCGGCCAGCGCGGCGCCGAACAGCACGAAGCCGAACTCGCCGCCCTGGGCGAGAAGCAGCGCGGTGCGCAGGGCCGAGGCCCAGTCGAGGCGGAACAGGCGCCCGAGCAGCAGCAGCACCGCTACCTTGACGAGGATCAGGGCGGCTACCTCGGCCAGCACCAGGAAGGCATGACGGCCGAGCGTGCCGAGGTCGATGGACATGCCGACGGCCACGAAGAACAGGCCGAGCAGCCAGCCTTTGAAGGGCGCGATCTCTGCCTCGATCTGGTGGTGGTAGCGCGAGCGCGAGAGCAGGATGCCCAGGAGGAAGGAGCCCAGCGCCGGCGACAGGCCGGCGGCATTCATGGCCCAGGCGGCGGCGGTGACGCCGAGACCGGCAAGCGCCGCGAACGCCTCGCTGTTGCGCTGCCGGGCCGCCAGCTCGAAGGCCTTGGGCAGGGCGAGATGCCCGAACACCCACAAGAACCCCAGGGCCAGGAGCGGCACCGCGACGTCGTGGGCGGACGGCACCGCCCACTGTACATCGTCGCCGAGCAGCGGCACGAGGGCCAGGAGCGGCACCACCGCCATGTCCTGCAGCAGCAGGATGGCCAGCGCATGGCGGCCGTGCTGGGAGCCGAGCTCGCCCTGCTCCTCGAGGAGCTTCATGACGAACGCCGTCGACGAGAGGGCGAGGCCCAGCCCGGCGATCAGCCCGACGCGCCAGCCGGTATCGAGGATGAAGGCGAAGACCGCGCCCAGGGCGAGGCCGGTCACCACGACCTGGAGCGAGCCCAGGCCGAAGAGTGCGCGGCGCATCTCCCAGAGCCGGCGCGGCTCCAGCTCGAGCCCGATGACGAACAGCAGGAACACGACGCCGAGCTCGGTCACCTGCATCAGGGTCTGGGCGCTCTGGCCCAGCCCGATGCCCCAGGGGCCCACGAGGATGCCGGTAGCAAGCAGCGCCAGGATCGAGCCGAAGCCCAGGCGCCGGAACAGGACCAGGGCGGCGGTTCCGGCAGCCAGGCCGATCATCGCGGCGAAGAGGAAGTCCTCGCTGTGCACGGGCTGCTCCCTTCCTCAGCGCGCCGGCGGCTGGTCGGCCGGAGCCGCGGGCGCGCCGTCGCGCTCGACGTGCAGGGTGAAGCCGTGGCGCCGGGCAGTCTCGCGGGCCTCGGCCAGGATCGTCTCGCGCAGGCCGGGATCGCCGGCGATGAGGCGATGGAAGTCGCCGGCATCGAGCTCCAGCAGCCGGCACGGGGTCAGCGTGGTGACGGTGATCTCGCGCGGCCGCCCCTCGATCAGGGCCAGCTCGCCGAAGAACGAGCCCGGGCCCAGCGTGAGGCGGCGGTCGCCGAGCCGCACCACCACCCGGCCCTCGCCGATGAAATACATGGCCTCGGCATGCTCGCCGCGCCGCAGCACGGTGTAGCGTGGCGGCAGCATACGCGCGTGCAGGAGGCTGGTGACCTCGGCCAGCTGGGCCGGCGGCAGATGGCGGAGCAGCGGCACCCGCGCCACCATCGACGAGCGGGCGAAGAACTCCTTCTTTTGCATCTCGCGGGCGAAGCCGGCACCGAGAATGGCGGTCGGCAGCGCCAGCGTGCCGATGCCGCACAGCGCGGTGATGCCGGCGATGATCCGTCCCAGCGAGGTCACCGGCGCGGCGTCGCCGTAGCCCACCGTCGTCAGGGTGATGATCGCCCACCACATCGCCCGCGGGATCGACCCGAACACCGCCGGCTGGATGTCGCCCTCGGCCATGTTCATGAAGCCGGCCGCCAGCACCACCAGCACGGCCAGCAGCAAGAGGGCCGAGAGGAGCGAGCGGCGCTCGTTGTAGAGGATCAGCTGGAGGGTCGACAGGGCCGGGGAATAGCGGGTGATCTTGAGGATGCGCAGGAGCCGCAGGAGCCTGAGGAACACCAGGTCGACCGGCAGCAGCAGCGTCAGGTAGAACGGCAGCACGGCCGCAAGGTCGACCAGCGCCATCGGCGTCGCCATGTAGCGCAGGCGGCCCGCCAGCGGCGCCCCGTAGCGCCCCGCGCGGTCCTCGACGCTGGTCCACACGCGCAGCACGTACTCGACCGTGAAGACGGCGACGCAGAACGCCTCGATGGCTTCCAGCAGGTCGCGGACCGGCGGCGGCAGGTCCGGCTCGGTCGCCAGGACGGCGCTTCCCACGCTCAGCAGGATGAGGGCCATCAGGCCGCCGCGAACGGTGCGCGCGGCCGGGCCGAGCCGCTCCTCGTCCTCGAGCAGCTCGTGGATGCGGGCGCGCAGGCTCATCGCCGACCCGGCCGCGGTCGCGCCGCAGATGGTGAAGTCTCGCGCACCGCAGCTCCCTCGGCAACGACCGCCCCCTGCCTGCTCAATAGCAGGGGCAGGGGGCATGGTCAGCACGCTTGGGAGTCGCGCCGGCCCCGAAAGCGGGGGCCGGCGGGCCCGTCTCAGGCGATCTTGAGGGGCTTGTACTTGATGCGGTGGGGCTGGTCGGCGGCCACGCCCAGGCGCTTCTTCCGGTCGGCCTCGTAGTCCTGGTAGTTGCCTTCGAACCACGTCACCTGGCTGTCGCCCTCGAAGGCCAGGATGTGGGTGCAGATGCGGTCGAGGAACCAGCGGTCATGGCTGATGACCACCGCGCAGCCGGCAAAGTCGAGGAGCGCATCCTCCAGCGCCCTTAGCGTGTCGACGTCGAGATCGTTGGTCGGCTCGTCGAGGAGGATGACATTGGCGCCCGACTTCAGGAGCTTGGCCATGTGGACGCGGTTGCGCTCGCCGCCCGAGAGCTGGCCCAGCCTCTTTTGCTGGTCGGGGCCGCGGAAGTTGAAGGCCGCCACATAGGCGCGGCTGTTGATGCCGCCCTTGCCCAGCTCGATGACGTCCTTGCCCTCGCTGATCTCCTCCCACACGGTCTTCTTGGCGTCGAGCGCGTCGCGGGTCTGGTCGACATAGCCGAGCTTGACCGTCTCGCCGACCCGGATGGCGCCCTCGTCCGGCGTCTCCTGGCCGATGATCATGCGAAAGAGCGTCGTCTTGCCGGCACCGTTGGGGCCGATCACGCCGACGATGGCGCCGGGCGGCATCTTGAAGTCGAGATCCTCGATCAGCAGCCGGTCGCCATAGGCTTTCTTGAGATCGGTGGCCTCGATGACCAGGTCGCCCAGCCTCGGGCCTGCCGGGATGACGATCTGCGCCGAGCCCGGGGCGCGGTCCTGCGACTGGCGCAAGAGCTCGTCGTAGGCGGTGATACGGGCCTTGGACTTGGCCTGGCGTGCCTTGGGGCTGGCGCCGATCCACTCCGCCTCGCGGTCGAGGGTGCGCTGGCGCGCCTTCTCCTCGCGCTCCTCCTGCTCGAGCCGCTTGCGCTTCTGCTCGAGCCAGCCCGAATAGTTGCCCTCGTAGGGAATGCCGCGACCGCGGTCGAGCTCGAGGATCCAGCCGGTGACGTTGTCGAGGAAATACCGGTCATGGGTGATCAGCACGACCGTGCCCTTGTACTCGCGCAGGAAGCGCTCGAGCCAGGCGACACTCTCGGCGTCGAGATGGTTGGTGGGCTCGTCGAGCAGGAGCATGTCGGGCTGCGAGAGCAGCAGCCGGCACAGCGCCACACGGCGCTTCTCGCCGCCCGAGAGCTTATCCACCGCGGCGTCGCCGGGCGGGCAGCGCAGCGCGTCCATGGCGATCTCGAGGGTGCGCTCGATCTCCCAGCCATTGACCGCGTCGATCTTCTCCTGCAGCTCGGCCTGCTCGGCCATCAAGGCGTCCATCTCGGCGTCGTCGAGAACCTCGCCGAACCGCATCGAGACCTCGTTGAAGCGGTCGAGCAGCGCCTTGGTCTCGCCCACGCCTTCCATGACGTTGCCCAGCACGTCCTTGGAGGCGTCGAGCTGAGGCTCCTGCTCGAGATAGCCGACCTTGGCGCCGGCCGCCGCCCAGGCCTCGCCGGAATAGTCCTGGTCGAGCCCGGCCATGATCTTGAGCAGCGTCGACTTGCCGGCGCCGTTGGGGCCGAGCACCCCGATCTTGGCGCCGGGCAGGAAGGCCAGCGTGATGTTCTTCAAGACCTCCTTGCCGCCGGGATAGATCTTGGAGAGATTGCGCATCACGTAGACGTACTGGTACGACGCCATCGACTCGATCCTCGGCTGTCCTCGAAAGTTGCGCGGAATGGGGAGGGCTGCGCAGACCGGCCGCCTTGTATCAGGCTTGCAGGCGGGCTGAAAGCCGCGGCCTCAAAGCCCTTCCGCCGCACCGGAAAAAGCCCCTGTCTCAGCGCCCCGCCTGCCGCTACTCTGGCCATGGAACGACAAGAACCCCGGGAGCGGGCATGACCAAACGCGTGCTGGTCGTCGACGACGAGCCCAACATCGTGCTCTCGCTCGAATTCCTCATGAAGCGGGCGGGTTTCGAGGTTGCCGTGGCGCGCAACGGCAGCGAGGCGCTGGCGGCCCTCGAAGGCTCGCCGCCCCACCTTCTCCTGCTCGACGTGATGATGCCCGAGCTGGACGGGTTCGAGGTGTGCGAGCGGGTGCGCGCCAGGCCGGACTGGAAGGACACGAAGATCATCATGCTCACCGCCCGCGGCCGTGAGCAGGAGCGCGAGCGCGGCCTGGCGCTGGGCGCCGACGCCTACGTCACCAAGCCCTTCTCGACCCGCGAGCTGGTCGAGCAGGTCCGCCTGATGCTGGGCGAGTCCTGAAGGCCGGCTGACCGGGGAGACGCCCTTGTCGGATCGCCGGCGCCATCTGCTCGCGCTGCTCACGGCGGCGGTGATGCTGTTCAGCCATCCCGTGCTGCAGCTCGTCGACGCGCTCGCCGTGGCGGGTCCCGATTGGCTCCTGCCGGCCTACCTGTTCGCCGCCTGGGCCGCGGTCATCCTCGCCGCGGCGCTGGCCGTGGAGCGTGGCCGGAGGGAGTGAGCCCGGATGGCTCTGGTCGGAACCGCGCTCACCCTCTCGATCCTCTATTTGGCAGCCCTCTTCGCCGTGGCCAGCTTCGGTGACCGCCGCGCCGGGCAGGGCCGCAGCGTCATCGCCAACCCCTATGTCTATACTCTCTCGCTGGCGGTCTACTGCACCGCCTGGACCTTCTTCGGCAGCGTCGGCCTCGCCGCCACCGGCGGGCTGGCCTTCATGCCGGTCTATCTGGGGCCCACCCTGGCGGCCCTGCTGTTCGCCTTCGTGCTCAGGAAGATCCTGCTCATCACCAAGGCTTACGGCATCACCTCGATCGCCGACTTCATCTCGGCGCGCTACGGCAAGAGCGGCCTGCTGGCCGGCCTCGTCACCATCGTGGCCGTGGTCGGCACCGTCCCCTACATGTCGATCCAGCTCAACGCAGTGGCCGCCAGCCTCGAGCTGATGCTGGTCCATTCGCCCAACGCCGCCTTCATGACGGGGGCGGACTCGGCGCTTCTCGTGGCGCTGCTCCTCGCCGTCTTCAGCATCCTCTTCGGGACCCGCCACATCGACGCCACCGAGCACCACCAGGGCATGGTGCTGGCGGTGGCGGTCGAGAGCATCGTCAAGCTGCTGTGCTTCGTGACGCTGGGCGTGGTGGTGACCTTCTGGCTGTTCGACGGGCCGGGCGCCATTCTCGAGGGACTGCGCGAGGCGGGCCGGGGCGACCTGCTCACCCTTGCCGGCACCGGCTACGGCAACGCCGACTGGATCCTGCTCACAGCCCTCTCCGCACTGGCGATGCTGGTGCTGCCGCGGCAGTTCCAGGTGGCGGTCATCGAGAATGTCGAGCTGCCGCATGTGCGGCGCAGCATCTGGCTGTTCCCGCTCTATCTCTTCGCCATCAACCTCTTCGTCCTGCCGATCGCCCTGGCAGGGGTGGCGAGCGCCCTGGGCGGCTCACCCGACAGCATCGTGGTGGCCCTGCCGCTCGCCGCCGGGCACGACTGGCTGGCGCTGGTGGCCTATCTGGGCGGCTTCTCGGCGGCGACCGCCATGGTGATCGTCGAGACGGTGGCGCTCAGCACCATGGTCTCCAACGATCTCGTGATGCCGGTGCTGCTGCGCATCAAGGCGCTGCGCCTCGAGCGCTGGCACGATCTCTCGCGGCTCATCTTGATGGTGCGGCGGGTGGCGATCCTGCTGGTGCTGCTGCTGGGCTACGTCTTCTTCCAGCTCATCGGCAACCGCTACGGGCTCGCCAGCATCGGCCTGATCGCCTTTTGCGCCATGGCCCAGCTGGCGCCGCTGATCATCGCCGGCATCTACTGGCGCGAAGCCGCCTTGCCGGGCGCGGTGCTGGGCCTGGCGGCCGGCTTTGCCGTGTGGATCTACACGCTGATCGTGCCGGCCATGGCGGGCACCGGCACCCTGTCGATCACGCTGGTGACCGAGGGGCCGGCGGGGATCGGGCTGCTGCGGCCGACCGCGCTCTTCGGCCTCAGCGGTCTGCACCCGGTGAGCCATGCCCTGGTCTGGAGCCTCACCGCCAATGTGGGCCTGCTCGTGCTGGTCAGCCTCCTGGTCCGCCAGAACAAGCTCGAGCGGCTGCAGGCGCTCCTGTTCGTCGACGTCGAAAGCAGCCGCGCCTCGACCCGGCTGTGGCGCGGCGAGGCCCAGGTGGGCGCGCTGCTCGACCTGTTGCGGCGGTTTCTCGGGCCCGAGCGCGCCGAGGCGGTGCTGGCCAGCGACGCTGCGGCGCGCGGCCGGGCGCTGGCGCGCGACGAGGCGGCCGACGCAGCCCTCGTGCAGCTCAGCGAGCGGGGTCTCGCCCGGGCGCTGGGCGCGGCCTCGGCACGCGTCGTGGTGGGCTCGGTGGTGCGCGGCGAGGTGATGGGCCCCGACGAGCTCATGGAGATCCTCGACGAGACCCAAAAGGTGCTGGAATACAGCCACCGCCTGGAGGAGAAGTCGCTGGCGCTGGAGGAGGCCACCGGCGAGCTGCGCCGCGCCAACGAGCGGCTGCAGCAGCTCGACCGGCTCAAGGACGATTTCATCGCCACGGTGAGCCACGAGCTCAGGACCCCGCTCACCTCGATCCGCTCCTTCTCCGAGATCCTCCACGACACACCCGATCTCGAGCCCGCGGAGCGCCAGCATTTCCTGCACATCGTGATCCGCGAGAGCGAGCGGCTGACCCGCCTGATCAACGACGTGCTCGATCTCTCCAAGATCGAGAGCGGCCGCATGGAATGGCATGTCGGGCCCTGCGACCTGCGCGACACGGTCCAGGAGGCGGTCGCCGCCTCCGAGGGCCTCATGGCGGAGAAGAAGGCGAGGCTGGAGTGTGAGCTCGAAGCCGGCGCGAGCGTCGTGGTCTGCGACCGCGACCGGCTTTTGCAGGTGCTCATCAACCTGCTGTCCAACGCCTCGAAGTTCCTGCCCGCCGAGGACGGCCGCGTGCGCCTGATAATGCGCCGCCACCGCGACCGCTTCGAGGTCCGGGTCGAGGATAACGGCCCGGGCGTGCCGCCGGCCTATCGCGAGGCGGTGTTCGAGAAGTTCCGCCAGGTCTCCGACGATCTCAAGTCACGGCCCAAGGGTACCGGCCTGGGCCTGCCGATCTCGCGGCACATCATCGAGCATTTCGGCGGGCGGATCTGGGTCGAGGACGCTGCCCTGGGCGGGGCCGCCCTGTGCTTCACCCTGCCGGTGCCGCGCGCCGACCACCCCGCTCTGGCAGCCGAGTGAGGCGGAGCGTCGGGGGCGGCGAAGCGAGGCCGGCGCTCAGGCGCGCCCCTCGACCCGCTCGCGCATCTGCTGGAGCAGGCCGTCAATGCCCTGCTGGCCGGCGACCTCGGCCGCTTCCGAGCGCTGCGTGACGACCAGGCTCACGCCCTCGGCGATAATGTCGATGATTGCCAGCTTGCCGCCGGTGTCGCGCACCCGCCAGTCGACATTCACCGGCGACTGGCTGCCCGGCCGCATGATGCGGGTCGTGACGATGGTGTCGCGGTCATCCACGGCGTGGCTGCCGCTGATCTCGAAGGTCTCCCCGCCATATTCGTGAAGCCGGTCGGCCATGGTCTTCATCGCCAGGGCGCGGAACAGCCGGACATACTCGTCGCGCTGCTGCTGCGAGGCCTTGCGCCAGTACTGGCCCAGCACCAGGCGGGCGAGCAGCGGCAGGTCGGTGGCCTCGTCGAGAAGCCCCGAGAGGCGCTGCAGCCGCTCGTCGCGCCCGAGGCTCGCATCGCGCAGCACGCCCACGACCTTGTTGCCGACCGTCTCGATGAAACCGCTCGCCGCGGCGGGCGGGGCGGCGCGTGCCGCGGCGGTCGCCGCCAGCACGAGGGCAGCGGCCGCGAAACCGCGTCGCGTAAGGCTAGTTGCTGGTGCCATCCTCGGCCTCCGGATCCTGGAAGATCGCCTCGTAGTCCGGGTCGGCAGCGGTCGCCCGGCCGTTCGCGATCGCCGCCTGGCGGCGCTGCTGGTAGACCGTGCGGACCGTCGCATAGCGGTCCATGGCGTTGGCCCGCAGGTCCTCGATCACCGGATCGAGGCGGTAGCGGGTGTCCACGCCGTCCGCCACGCGGGCCGCCAGCCGGGCGTCGCTGGGTGCAATATAGACGGCGGGATCGAGCAGGAAACCGTCGACCGCAGAGCCCGTGGCGTCGCGCAGGCTGGAGGGCCCGAGAATGGGAAGGACCAGATAGGCCCCGTCGCCCACGCCCCAGACCGCCAGGGTCTGGCCGAAATCCTCCTCGTGACGGACATGCCCGAAATGCCGGGCGGCGTCGAACAGGCCCAGCCCGCCGAAGAAGGTGTTGATCATGAAGCGGGCCAGGGTGACACCGGCCCGCTCCCGCTCGAGCTGGAGCAGGTCGTTGACGAAGACGACTGGCGAGCCCGCATTGTCCAGGAAGTTGCGCAGGCTGGTGCGACCCGCCTCCGGCACCACCAGCCCGTAGAGTTCCGCTGCCGGCTCGATCACCAGACCGTCGGCCACCTCGTTGAAGCGGAACACCGCGCGGTTGAGGGGCTCCAGCGGGTCGGCGATGCCGCCGCTCGGGCCGGACGCGCAGCCGCCCACCAGTACCGCAAGCAGGGCCGCGGCAGCGCCGCCCGGCCAGCGCGAGGCGCCGCATACGCTCTTCCTGCCGATCGTCATCGCGCCATCCCTGCAAGAGTGCGGCGGCTGCCTTCGCGCCGCCGGTACGAGGGCAGGAGATAACCGGCGGCTGCGGGCGGTGGCAAGCCGGGCGGCCGGGTACCCGGCTGTGCGCTTGCTTGCTGTGCGCTGGCGGCAACGCTCGAGTCGGCCTAGAAGCGCGGCGCGACGCCGGGAAGGCCCGGCACGCCCCCTCGGGCGGGCGCAGCGGAGACGTGGGAGATGGCGGCAAGTCCCGCGGCGGCTCTGGAGGATCTGCGCGAGCGGCTCGGCGTGATGCTCGGCCGTGATACGCTGCTCTACCGCAGGTTCGCCACCGCGCTGCGCCGCCGCGACCCCGAGCTCCTCGCCGCCGCGTCCGACAGCCTGCGGCTCTATCCGCCTTCCGTGCGGCGGCGCGTCGAGAAGACGCTCGCCGGCTGGCTCCTGGAAACCGGCGCCCAGCCAGCCTGCACGGACCCCGCCATGGGTGGCGGCGCCTAGCAGGCCGGCTTGGGGGCCGCCTCTCTCGAAGCCGATTCCCGACTGTCGCGAGGCGGACCGGCAACGTGTCATGCGGCGCTTTGCCCGGACCGGGGCTAGACTGTCGGCGCGTGCGGAGCGGGACCGCCCGCCGGGGGCAGCGAGATGGACATCGCCGGCTGGCTCGAGGGGCTCGGGCTCGGGCACTACGAGCGGGCTTTTCGCGATAACCATGTCGATGCTGCGGTGCTCGCCACACTCACACCGCGGAGGATCTGCGCGAGATCGGCGTCGCCTCGCTCGGGCACCGCAAGAAGCTTCTTGTCGCCATCGCCAGCCTGGCTGCAGCGCCCGATCCGCCGTCTCTACCGCCGACGTCGGCAGGACGGGCCGAGCGGCTTCAGCTGACAGTGCTCTTTGCCGATCTCGTCGGCTCGACCGTCCTGGCCTCAAAGCTCGACCCCGAGGAGCTGGGAAAGCTCCTTTGCGCGTATCAGGACGCGGTGGCAGGTGCCGCTGCCCGCTACGAGGGACATGTGGCCAAGCTCATGGGCGACGGCGTGCTGGTCTATTTCGGCTGGCCGCGCGCCCATGAGGACGGGCCCGAGCGGGCGGTCCGCGCCGGGCTGAGCATCGTGGCGACGGTCGCCCGCCTGACCGCGCCGGCCGGCGGGCCGCTGGCGGTGCCGATCGGTATCGCGACCGGACCGGTGGTCGTCGGCGACATCATCGGCCAAGGGGCCGCCCGCGAGGAGACGGTCGTAGGCGAGCACGCCAACCTGGCAGCCCGTCTGCAGCAGGAGGCCGCGGCCGGAACCGTGGTGATCGCCGACGGTACGCGCCGCCTGCTGGGCCAGGTCTTCGCGCTGTGTGATCTCGGCGCCCTCCCGCTCAAGGGCTTCGCGCAGCCGGTGCCGGCGTTCGGGGTCGTGGGCGAACGCCGGGCCGGCAGCCGCTTCGAGGCGCATCGGCCCGGCGCTCCGGCGCCGATGCGCGGGCGCGAGCAGGAGCTGGCGCTGGTGCTGGCGCGGTGGCGCCAGGCGCGGGCGGGCGAAGGCCAGGCGGTGCTGCTGCTCGGCGAGGCGGGGATCGGCAAGTCCCGGCTGGTGCGCGCCACGCTCGACGCGCTCGACGGTGAGGAGCACGTTGCCTTGCGCTACCAGTGCTCGCCCCATCACACCGGCAGTGCGCTATGGCCGGTGATCCGGCAGCTCGGCGCCGCTGCCGGACGTTCCGCGGGCGAAGCCGGACCGGCGAGGGCCGCAGGCTCGAGGCGCTGCTGCGCCGAGCAGGCGGAGATATCCCTGAGGCGGTAACGCTGATCGGGGCCCTGCTCGGGCTCGACGCCGGAGTGAAGCTCGCCCCGCAGCAGCAGCGTGCGCGCACCATGGCGGTTCTCGTCGAGCAGCTGCTCGGCCTTGCACGTCGACAGCCGGTGCTGATCGTGCTCGAGGACGCCCACTGGATCGACCCCACGACCCTCGAGCTGGCCGGCCTCGTCGTCGACCGGATCGCCGGGGCCCGGGTGCAGCTCTTGCTGACCAGCCGGACGGAGGGTCAGCCCGCCCTGCCGGGGCATCCCCGCGTCACGCGCCTGACGCTGAGCCGGGTGGGACGGGCGTCGACCGAGGCGATGGCGACGCCTCTGGCTGGTGACGGCACACTGGACGCCGACATGCTGGCCCGGATCGTCGCGCGGGCGGACGGGGTGCCGCTGTTCGTCGAGGAGTTGACCAAGGCAGTGCTCGAGGCCGGCGAGGCCGGACAGGGGGCGACTGTTCCAGCGTCGCTGCACGACACGTTGATGGCCCGCCTCGACCGTGTTCCCGGGGTCAAGCGGGTGGCGCAGGTGGCGGCTTGCATCGGCCGCGAGTTCGGCTACGGGCTGCTGGCACGGTCTCGCCGGTGAGCGAGCCGGAGCTGCGGGCGGCGCTCGACCGGCTCGTCCTGGCCGAGCTGGTTTTCGTGCGCGGCAGGCCGCCCGAGGCGAGCTACACTTTCAAGCATGCGCTGGTGCGGGCAAGCATGCGCTGGTGCGGGACGCGGCCCACCAGAGCCTGCTCAAGGCGCGGCGGCAGGCGATCCATGCGAGCATCGCCGAGTGCCTGGAGCGCGACTTTCCCGCGCTGGCGTCGATGCAGCCCGAGCTGCTGGCCTACCATCATGCCGCAGCGAGGCGGCCGGAGATCGCGGCCGCCCGCTGGGCCAAGGCCGCACAGCTGGCGTTCAACCGCTCCGCCATGCAGGAGGCCTTGGCGCATGCGCGGAGGGGGCTGGAGGAACTCGCCTGCGTTGCGGACGGGCCGGCCCGCGCGCGGCCGGAAGCCACCCTGCACGCGACGCTCGCCCTGGCGCTCAAGGCGTCGAAGGGGGTCGGCCATCCCGACACCGAGCGGGCATTCGAGCGGGCGCACGCGCTGATGCGGGGGAGTGCCGGCCGGCCGCTGGCGTTCCCGGTGCCGTTCGGCCTGTGGCACGCACACTGGTTTCAGGGGCATCTCGGGCAGGCGCGCGCGGAGGCGGGCGAGCTGCTGGTGCTGGCGCGGTCGAGCGGCTCGCGCGAGCAGCTTCTCGCGGCGGAGAACGCGATGGGCTCCTGCCTGATCCACGCCGGCGAGAACGTCGCGGGCCTCGCGCATTTCGATCGCGTGCTGGCTCTCCACGACCGCGAGCGCGATGCGCCCCTGGCCTTCCGTTACATGGTCGATTTCGGCGTGAGCCATGGCTTCAGCGCGGCGATGGCGCACTTTGCCCTGGGATGGCCCGATGCGGCCCTGCAGGAGGCGCGGGACGTCATCGCCCATGCCCGGACGCGGCTGCCCGCCAATCTTTGCGCGGCGCTCAACTTCGCGGCTCACGTTCCGATCTTCCGCGACGAGCCTGCCACCGCCCTCGGCTGGGCCGAGGAATGTCTCGCCCTGGCCGATACCCACGGCTTCGCATTCCATGCCGCGTCCGCCCGGATCAATCGCGGCTGGACCCGCGCGCGGCTCGGCCGGCCGGGCGAGGGCATGGCCGAGATTCGTGCGGGCATCGAGGGGTGGCACCGCTCGGGAGCAGGGTTGTGGAGCCCGAGGCATCTTCTGCTGCTGGCCGAAGCGTGCATCCGGGACGGCCGCGGCAGCGAGGCGGCGGCGCTTGCCGGGCAAGCGCTCGCCATCATCCGGCGGACCGGCCAGCGCCACTTCGAGAGCCCGGTGCTGACCGCCCGCGGCGACGCCTTGCTGGCCGCAGGCCTGGCGGCAAGCGATGCGGCGGCCGAGGCGGAAGGCTGCTACCGCGAGGCGGCCGAGGTCGTCCACGCCCGGCACGCCCGGCACGCCCGGCACGCCAGGTCGTGGGAGCTGCGTGCTGTCCTCCCGCTGGCGCGGCTCCGGCACGCCCAGGGCGACATTGCGGAGGCCCGCGCCCTGCTCGCGCCAGTCTGCGGCGCCTTCACAGAGGGTTTCGACACCGGGGATCTCAAGGAGGCGAAGGCGCTGCTCCAGCGTCCGACGTGACCGTCCGGCGCGCCGGCGGGAAACCGAGCCCTGCCGCCGGCTCTTCTACTGCCATTGCTGAAGGAGAGAATGCGATGCCCGTGGTGATCGTCCTGCTGCTCGCGCTGATGGTCGGCATGTTCGGCTTTTCCGACACGCTGGAAGCGCTGCTGGGCGGCGCTGCCATCGTGGCGCTGTTCGTCCTGCTGCTTTTGGCACTCGCCGGCGCAGGCGGTGCGCTCCTGTGGCGCCGCTTCAAGCGCCGCTACTGACCGCCGGGAGCGCAAGGCCGTCTCGGGCAGGGGGGCGGGTTCGACGGCGCTTCCGCGCAGGCGCCTTCTACCGACGGGCATGGGTGGCGTGAGGGATGCGAGGGTGCGGTCTTCCGCCAGCAGGGGCCGGCCCCCTTCACATGCTCCTCCTTCCTCCACCCGAACGAAAGCAGGGAGAAAACAGCCGCGCGCCGCGCCTTGCGCGGCACCGCCGGTGCGCGGCGACCCGCTGCGCGTCGTCTCCCGCGCTCGTCGGGATCGGCCGACTTCTTGACATGCGGACATAAAGAAATTTACATATCGCCGCATGGCGTGGCGGTGAGTGATGACAGAGCAGATCGCGCTTCTTGAGGGACTTCTGGGCGGGTTGCGGGCGGCGGCGGAGCTATCGCGGCTGCGGCTGCTGGCGATCTGCGCCCAGGGCGAGTGGACGGTGAGCGAGCTGACCCAGGTCATGGGGCAGAGCCAGCCGCGCATCTCGCGGCATCTCAAGCTGCTGGCCGAGGCCGGGCTGCTGGAGCGGATCCCCGAGGGGAGCTGGGTGTTCTACCGGATCGCGCAGAGCGGCGAGGGTGCTGCCATGGCGCGGGCGCTGTGCCGGCTGCTGCCCGAGCGCGACGCCCAGCTCACCCTCGACCGTCACCGCCTGGCGGCGGTCCGCGAGTCGCGGCGACGCCAGGCCGAGCAGTATTTCGATGCGCGCGCCCACCACTGGGACAGCGAGCGCGAGCTGGGGGTCGACGTGGCGCGTGTCGAGGCCGAGCTGGCGCGGCAGTTCGAGCAGGAGACGGTGCCGAGCCTTCTCGACATCGGTACCGGCACGGGCCGCGTGCTGCAGATTCTCGCCCGCCACATCGGCAGCGGCCTCGGGGTCGACCTCTCCCGCGACATGCTGGCGGTGGCGCGCGCCAATCTCGACCGGGGCACCACCCGCAACTGCCAGGTCCGGCAGGCCGACATGTACCATCTGCCGCTGCCCAACCAGGCCTTCGCGGCGGTGACCTTGCACCAGGTGCTGCACTACGCCGACGACCCGCTGGCGGTTCTGGCCGAAGCGCGCCGTGTGCTTCAGCCGCGCGGCCGGCTCCTGGTGGTGGATCTGGCCCAGCACGAGGAGGAGCGGCTGCGGAGCGAGCGCCAGCACCGGCGCCTGGGGTTCGGCGATGCCGAGATGGCGCGCTGGTTCGGCGAGCTGGGGATGGTGGAGGAGTCGGTCGCCCGGTTTCCGGGCGAGCGGCTGACGGTGGTGATGTGGGTGGCTCGTGTGCCGGGGCAGACGCTCGGCGGCGAGGGCCGCGAGCAAAGGAGCAAGGCGGCATGACGGTACGAACGCTGCATCAGGACGCACGCCCGACGGCATGGCTCGACGAGCCGCTGCCGGCGGTGGAACTTTCGATCGAGATATTTCCGCCCAGGACGGCGGAGGCGGGCGAGCGTCTGCGCCATAATCTCGAGCTGTTCGCGGCTGCCGGGCCGCGCTTCATCTCGGTCACCTGCGGCGCCGGCGGTACCGGCGAGGACGGCACGTTCCCGCTCGTTCTCGACGTCCACAAGCGCTTTCCGGTGCCGGTGGCGGCACACCTCACATGTGCCTATGCCCCGCGCGAGCATGTCGACGCGCTGCTGCGCCGCTACTGGGCGGCCGGCATCCGGCGCATCGTGGCGCTGCGCGGCGATGCGCCCAAGGGCAGCGAGCGCTACGTGCCGCAGCCCGGCGGCTACGCCTATGCCGCCGATCTGGTGGCCGGCATCCGCGAGATCGCGCCCTTCGACATCAGCGTCGCCTGCTACCCCGAGACCCATCCCGAGGCGGCCAGCGCCGATGCCGATCTCGACAATCTCAAGCGCAAGGTCGACGCCGGCGCCGACCGGCTGATCACCCAGTACTGCTTCGATACCGACCGCATCCTGCGGTTCCGCGACAAGCTGGCGGATGCGGGAATCGGCCTCGAGCTGGTCCCCGGCATCATGCCGATCCACAGCTTCACCCAGATCCGCCGCTTCTCCGGTGCCTGCGGCGCCGGCATTCCGGCATGGCTGTGCGAGCTGTTCGACGGGGTGGAGGACGGCTCGCCGGTGCACGGCATGATCGCCGCCAGCGTGGCCTCGGAGCAGTGCCGCCGGCTCGCCGCCGAGGGCCTCACCCGCCAGCATGTCTACGCCTTGAACCGCGCCGAGCTGCCGCTGGCGATCGTCCATCTCCTGCGCGCCGCACGCCACGTGCCGGCCGCCGCCTGAGCCTCACCCGCAAAGCCGGAGCCCGTTCCTCTTCATGGCCGATTTCCTCGACTACGCCCGCGAGCGCGTCGTTCTCTTCGACGGCGGCATGGGGACCCAGATCCAGGGCCGCAACCTGACCCTCGACGATTTCTGGGGTCAGGAGAACTGCTCGGAGGTCCTCAACCTCAGCTGCCCGGATCTCATCCGCGACATCCACCGCACCTATCTCCTGGCGGGCTCCGATGCGGTGGAGACCAACACGTTCGGCGGCTCGCCGGTGACGCTCGGCGAGTTCGGCCTGTCCGAGCGGGCGTTCGAGATCAACAAGCGGGCGGTCGAGCTGGCGCGCGAGGCTATCGAAAGTCTGCCGGCCGACGGCCGCACGCGCTTCGTCGTGGGCTCGATCGGGCCCGGCACGAGGCTGCCCAGCCTCGGCCATACCGACTACCGCACGCTCGAGGACGCGCTTGCGGTCCAGGCGGCGGGCCTGATGGCCGGCGGCTGCGACGCCATGCTGATCGAGACCTGCCAGGACCCGCTGCAGATCAAGGCGGCGATCAACGGCGCCAGGCGCACCTTCGCCGAGCTCGGCAGCAGCGTGCCGCTGATGGTGCAGGTCACCGTCGAGACCACCGGCACGCTCCTGGTCGGCACCGACATCGCCGCGGCCGCCACCATCATCGGCGCCATGGACGTGCCGGTGCTGGGCCTGAACTGCGCCACCGGCCCCAAGGAGATGGCCGAGCATCTGCGCCATCTCTCGCAGACCTGGCCGGGCCTGATCTCGGTCCAGCCCAATGCCGGCCTGCCCGAGCTGCGCGAGGGCCAGACCTACTACCCGCTCGGCGCCGACGAGCTCGCAGGCTGGCTCGAGCGGTTCGTCCGGGAGGACGGGCTGAGCTTCATCGGCGGCTGTTGCGGCACCGGCGAGGAGCATATCCGCGCCCTCGACGCCATGCTCCGGCGGATCGCCGATGACGGGTTTCGCCCCCGGCCGGCCGCGCGTAACCCGGTGCCGGTCCCCTCGCTGGCCTCGCTGTTCTCGCCGGTGGCCCTGCGCCAGGAGAATTCCTACCTCTCGGTCGGCGAGCGCTGCAACGCCAACGGCTCGAGGAAATTCCGCGAGCTGCAGGCGGCCGGGGACTGGGACGGCTGTGTGGCCATGGGTCGCGAGCAGGCGCGCGAGGGCAGCAACGCCCTCGATGTGTGCACCGCCTATGTCGGCCGTGACGAGGTGCGCGACATGACCAACCTGATCACGCGGATGCGTGGCCAGGTCGATGCGCCTTTGGTGTTCGATTCCACCGAGCTGCCGGTGCTCGAGGCCTCGCTCGAGCTCTATGGCGGCAAGGGCATCCTCAACTCGATCAATTTCGAGGATGGCGAGGGGCCGGCGGCGGCGCGCATGAAGCTCGTGCGCAAGTTCGGCACGGCGGTGGTGGCGCTCACCATCGACGAGGACGGCATGGCCAAGACCGCCGAGGACAAGCTGCGCGTGGCGCGGCGTCTCGTCGACTTCGCCTGCGGCCGCTTCGGCCTGCCGCACCACGACCTGCTGATCGACCCGCTGACCTTCACGATCTGCACCGGCAACGAGGACGACCGCAAGCTCGGCGTGTGGACCTTGGACGCCATCGAGGCCATCTCGAAGGAGTTCCCGGACATCCAGATCCTGCTCGGGCTCTCCAACATCTCCTTCGGCCTCAACCCGGCAGCCCGGCACGTCTTGAACTCGGTCTTCCTCGACCACGCGGTGCGCCGCGGCATGAGCGGCGCCATCGTCCACACCTCCAAGATCGTGCCGCTGCACAAGATCCCCGAGGAGGAGGTGAAGGCGGCCGAAGACCTGATCTACGACCGGCGCCGGCCGGACCACGATCCCCTCCAGGTCTTCATGGCGCTCTTCGCCGGCCGCAAGGCCGCCGACGAGGGCAAAAGGGCGCGGCCCGACACGATCGAGGAGTGTCTCAAGCTCAGGATCGTCGACGGCGACAAGCAGGGTCTCGAGGACGATCTGGCGGAGGCCATGAGGACCCATGCGCCGCTGGCCATCATCAACGAGATCCTGCTCGACGGCATGAAGGTGGTGGGCGAGCTGTTCGGCGCGGGCAAGATGCAGCTGCCCTTCGTGCTGCAGTCGGCCGAGACCATGAAGCGGGCGGTGGCTTTCCTCGAGCCGCACATGGAGAAGGTCGAGGGCCAGGAGAAGGGGACCATCGTGCTCGCCACCGTGAAGGGCGACGTGCACGACATCGGCAAGAACCTGGTCGACATCATCCTCACCAACAACGGCTACCGGGTCGTCAATCTGGGCATCAAGCAGCCGCTGAGCGCGATCCTCGAGGCGGCGGAGACCCACAAGGCCAACGCCATCGGCATGTCCGGCCTGCTGGTGAAGTCGACCGTCATCATGCGCGAGAACCTGGAGGAGATGCAGCGCCAGCAGGTGCGGCTGCCGGTCTTCCTGGGGGGTGCCGCGCTGACCCGCGCCTATGTCGAGGACGACTGCTTCAAGGCCTATGGCGAGGGGCCGGTGGCCTATGCCCGCGACGCCTTCGACGGGCTCTCCTTGATGGACAAGGTGGTCACCTCGACCTTCGCCGAGCATGTGGCGGAGCGTACCGGCAAGGCCGCCGCGCGCACCCGCTCGACCCGCAAGCCGCGCACCCTCGAGGTGCCCGAGACGACCGTGCTGCGGCCGGTGGAGCTCGAGGAGATCCGCCTGCGCCGGCACGAGCTGACGTCGAAGGTGCCGGTGCCGCAGCCGCCCTTCTGGGGCTCCAGGGTGATCGAGCGGGTGCCGGTCAAGGCGCTGCTGCCCTATCTCAATGACCAGATGCTCTACCAGTTTCACTGGGGCTACGAGAAGCAGGGGCGGCGGCTCGACGAGTTCCTGCGCTGGGCCCACAAGGAGCTGCGCCCGGTGCTCTCCGACCTCGTGGCCGAGGCCGAGCGGGAGGCGATCTTCGCGCCCCAGGCCGCCTACGGCTACTGGAAGGCCGCCGGCGAGGGCAACGACCTGATCCTCTTCGAGGAGGACGGCCAGAAGGAGGTCGCCCGCTTCCATCTTCCCCGCCAGCGCAAGGAAGGGGGCGTGTGCATCGCCGACTTCCTGCGCGACGTCGACGACGAGCAGCGCGATGTGGTGGCGATGCAGGTGGTGACGGTCGGCCAGCACGCCTCCGAGGTCGCCCGCGAGTGGTTTGCCGCCGACCGCTACCAGGACTATGTGCGGCTGCACGGTCTGGGGGTCGAGCTGACCGAGGCGCTGGCCGAGTATGTCCATGCCGGGATCCGCGCCGAGCTCGGTTTCGGCCACGAGGACGCCCGCGACATGCGCCAGCTCCTCAAGCAGGGCTATCGCGGCTCGCGCTATTCCTTCGGCTATCCGGCCTGCCCGAACCTCGCCGACCAGGTCCCGCTGCTCGAGCTTCTGGGCGCCTCGCGGGTCGGCGTCGAGCTGGGCGACGAGTGGCAGCTCTGGCCCGAGCAGAGCACCAGCGCCCTCGTCCTCCACCATCCCCAGGCGCGCTATTTCGGCATCTGAGGCGGGGAGGGCCCTGCCTGCTCAGCCGGCCAGGGCCTGCCAGCCGGTGACCAGCATGTAGAGGGCGACCAGCACCAGGATGGCGGCGAACAGGCGGCCCAGCCGGTCGCGGGCGCCGCCCAGCCGGGTCGCAAGTCGCATGCCCGCCCAGCCGCCGACGACGCCCGCCAGGATGAAGCGCAAGGCAAGCGCGCCGTCGACGAGGCCGCTGGCGGCGTAGCTCGCTGCCGTGGTCATGCCGAAGCTGGCGACCGCCACCAGCGACGAGCCCACGGCATGCAGTGTCGGCATGCTGGTGGCGGCGATCAGGCCAGGCACCACGAGAAACCCGCCGCCGATCCCGAAGAAGCCGGAAAGCCCGCCGGTGGCGAGGCCGAAGGAGCCCAGCCGGCCGACGGTCGGGCCGTCGAGCAGCTCCGGCGCCGCCGTGCCGACGGCCCGACGGCGCAGCATCAATCCGGCCACCACGAGCATCAGCAGGGCAAAGAGCAGGAGCAGGCGCTGGCCGTCGACGAGCTTGCCGAGCGCTGCCCCGCCGAGCGCCCCCAGCACGCCGGCCAGCGCGAAGATCCCCGCGCTGCGCCAGCGCACATGGCCGGCCCGCGCGTGCGGCAGCAGGTTGGCGCAGGCGTTGAGGCCGACGGCAAGGGCGCTGGTGCCGATCGCCATATGGGCCGGCTGCACCCCTACCACATGGATGAGCAGCGGCACCGCCAGGATGGAGCCCCCGCCGCCGATCAGGCCCAGGGTAAAGCCTACCAGCCCGCCTGAAAGCAGCGTCAGCGCCGTCTCGATGCCGATTGCCTCGAAGCCCATGCCTGCTCCATCTCCGGTTGCGCATGGGCGAATACAAGAAGCAGCGAATATAAGGGAAGGGCGCTCGCTGCGGGCCTGCCGGTCGAAATTGCATCACCGGACCGTGATTTCGCCGGAGCTGCTCCATGCCCATGATCGTGGCGCCGGCGGGCGCGCGGTGCGGGCGGCCGGGGAAGGAGCAGGCCATGCGTCACGTCATCCTCTTCGACGTCAACGAGACGATGCTCGATCTGGCAGCCCTCGATCCGCATTTCGAGGCGCTGTTCGGCGACGCGGCGGCGCGCCGGGAGTGGTTCCAGCAGCTGTTGCAGTCGGCCCTGGTGGCGACCGTCACCGATGCCTATGCGGATTTCGGGGCGATCGGCCGGGCAGCGCTCTCCATGGTGGTGGCGCGGCGCGGGATCGAGGCCGGCGCGCAGCCGCAGCAGGAGCTCCTGCTCAGGATGCGTGAGCTGCCCCCGCACCCCGAGGTCCCGCAGGCCCTCGACCGCCTACGCAGCGCCGGTTTCCGGCTGGCGGCGCTCACCAACTCGACCCTCGAGGTGGCGGAGGCGCAGCTCGTCCATGCCGGCATCGCCGACCGCTTCGAGCAGATCCTCTCGGCCGACACGCCGCGGCGCATCAAGCCTGCCGCCGGCGCCTACCGCGCGGCGGCCCGCGCGATGGGCGTGCCCGAGGCGGAGACCCGGCTGGTGGCGGCTCACGCCTGGGACGTCGCGGGCGCCATGCGCGCCGGCTGCGCAGCCGCCTTCGTCGCCCGCCCGGGCATGGTGCTCGACCCGCTGGCCCCAGTGCCTGACATCACGGGCGCCGACCTCCTCGAGGTGGCCGACGCGATCATCGCCAGGGAAGGCTGAAGCGGCCCTTGACCTTCCCGTTACTGGAAGCCCCATCTGGGGCGCATCGTATCAGACCGGGAAGGACGAGCGATGACGACGGTCCTGGCGGAACCCGAGGCCGGGGAACGGCTGGAGCTGCCGGTGAGCGGCATGACCTGTGCCTCGTGTGCCGGGCGCGTCGAGAAGGCGCTGCAGGCGGTGCCGGGCGTGCGGGACGCGAAGGTCAATCTGGCGCTGGAGCGGGCGGTCGTGCGGACCACCGCCGCAGGCGCCGATCCAGCCGCGCTGGCGAGGGCGGTCCACGAGGCCGGCTACGGCGTGCCGGAGCGTCATGTGACGCTGGCGGTGCGGGGCATGACCTGCGCGTCGTGCGCAGACCGCATCGAGAAGGCGCTGCTGCGCGTGCCGGGTGTGCTGGCGGCGAGCGTCAACCTCGCGCTGGAGCGGGCCGAGCTGCGGGTGGTGCCCGACGCCGTAAAGACAGGTGAGCTCGTTGCCGCCGTCGAGAAGGCAGGCTATGGCGCCGCGCTGGCGGACGAGGCAGGTGCCAGCGCCGCCGACGAGGCGGAGGAGCAGGCCGCACGCCGGCGCGAGACGCTGACGCTCGCGGTCTCGGCGCTTCTCACCCTGCCGTTCCTTCTCCAGATGATCCTGATGCCGCTGGGCGGCGGCCTGCACATGCCGCCCTGGCTCGAGCTTTTGCTGGCGACGCCGGTGCAGCTCGTCATCGGCGCGCGCTTCTACAAGGCAGCGTGGAAGGCGCTCCGGGCGCGGACCGGCAACATGGATCTGCTGGTTGCCATCGGCACCAGCATGGCCTTCCTCCTGAGCGTCTATTTCCTCGTGACACGCGGCGAGGCAGCGCAAGGCCACCTCTATTTCGAGGCCTCGGCCGCCATCATCACCCTGGTGCTCTTCGGCAAGTGGCTGGAGGGCCGGGCCAAGCGCAGCGCCAGCGAGGCGATCCGCGCGCTGATGGCGCTGCGCCCCGAGACCGCCCGTGTCGTACGCCGCGGCGAGGAGGTCGAGGTCCCGGTAGCCAGCGTGGCGGTCGGCGAGACGGTGGTGGTGCGGCCGGGCGAGCGGGTGCCGGTCGATGGCGAGATCGTCCGCGGCAGCAGCGAGCTCGACGAGTCGCTGCTCACCGGCGAGAGCCTGCCGGTGGCCCGCGCCAAAGGCGATACCGTCATCGCCGGAGCGATCAACGGCTCGGGCCTGCTGCGCCTGCGCGCCTCGCGGGTGGGCCGGGACACGACCCTGGCCCGGATCACCGAGCTGGTCGCCAGCGCCCAGGCCGGCAAGGCGCCGATCCAGCGGCTGGTGGACAGGGTGAGCGCCGTCTTCGTGCCGGTGGTGCTGCTCATCGCGCTTTTGACCATGGCGGGCTGGCTCATCGCCGGCGGGACGCTCGAGGCGGCCATCATCGCCGCCGTTTCCGTCACCGTCATCGCCTGCCCCTGCGCGCTGGGCCTCGCCACGCCGGCAGCGCTGGTGGCAGGCACCGGTGCCGCTGCCCGGGCCGGCATCCTGATCCGCGACATCGAGACCCTGGAGCGGGCGCACGCGGTCGACGCGGTGATCTTCGACAAGACCGGCACGCTCACCCGGGGGCGGCCCGAGCTGGTGGCGGTCGAGGCCGCGGACGAGGCCGCCATGCTGGCACTGGCCGCCGCCGCCCAGCAGGGCAGCGAGCATCCGCTCGGCCACTCGATGCTGCGCGCGGCCAGGGAGCGGGGCCTGCAGCTGGAGCCGCTCGACGACTTCGAGGGTGTGCCCGGTCTCGGTCTCGCCGCCACGCTCGGCGGGCGGCGCGTGCTCGTCGGCCGTGCCACCCTTCTGGAACGGGAAGGTGTGGCGACCGGTTCATGGAGGAGCCGGGCCGAGGAGCTGGCCCGGGCCGGACGAACCGTCTCCTGGGTGGCGGGCGACGGCGCGGTGCTGGGGCTGGTGGCTTTCGAGGATGCGCTGCGGCCGGAATCGGCCGGCGCCGTGGCGAGGCTCAGCGAGCGGGATATCGAGCCGGTGATGATGTCGGGCGACAACGAGGCCACCGCCCGCCGGGTGGCGGACGCCATCGGCATCCGCGAGGTGCGGGCGCCGGTCCGGCCCGAGGAGAAGGCCGCCGAGGTGGAGCGGCTGCGCGGCAGCGGCCGGGTCGTCGCCATGGTGGGCGACGGCGTCAACGACGCGCCGGCGCTGGCCGCGGCCGATGTCGGCATTGCCGTGGGCACCGGCGCCGACGTGGCGCTGGCAGCAGCCGGGATCACGCTGATGCGGCCCAACCCGCTGCTCGTGCCGGCCGCCCTCGAGATCGCCCGGGCCACCTGGCGCAAGATCGGCCAGAACCTGTTCTGGGCGTTCGCCTACAACACGCTGGGCATCCCGCTCGCCGCTCTCGGCTATCTGAGCCCCGCCATGGCCGGTGCGGCGATGGCGCTCAGCAGCGTCTCGGTCGTCACCAACGCCCTCTTCCTGCGCCGCTGGCGCCCCGCCCTCGGACAGCCCGCATGATGGAGCCTCGCATGAGCCCGCTTTCCCGCCGTCGCCTCCTGCTTCTGGGCGCAGCCCTTCCGCTGGCGGCCGCCCTCCGCCCGGCCGCCGCGGCCGGGAGGCCGCTGGTCACCGTCTGGAAGGATCCCTGGTGTGGCTGCTGCACCGCCTGGGCCGGGCATCTGGAGGCGGCCGGCTTCCCCGTCCGCCTCGTCGAGAGCAGCGATGTGGCGGGCCAGCGCGCGCTGCTGGGCGTGCCGGCCGAGCTCGCCGGCTGCCACACCGGCGAGGTGGCGGGCTATGCCGTCGAGGGCCATGTGCCGGCGGAGGCGGTGGAACAGCTTCTGGCGGAGCGCCCGGCCGTGGCCGGTCTCGCCGTGCCCGGCATGCCCATGGGCTCGCCCGGCATGCCAAGCGACCAGCCGCAGACCTATGACGTCCTGGCCTTCGACCGGGCGGGCGGGGTCGAGCGCTTCATGCGCTTTCGGGGCCCGGAGCGCATCGCCGGCTGATGGAGGCTTCCTCCTCCGTTCGGGCCGCTGGCGACCGCTCCCGCCCGCGCAGCTGGCGGCGCTGGATGCCGTGGGTCAGCGGCCTCCTCGGTGTGGCGATCCTCGTCTACGTGCTGCGCGGCTTCCGCCTCGAGCGCTTCGTCGAGGTGCTTGACGAGGCGGACCTGCGCTTTCTCCTGCTGCTGCCGGCCGCTCTTTTGGTCGAGCAGACCCTGCGTGCCTGGAAGTGGCGGCAGCTTTTGGCCCCCTTCGCGCGGGTAGGGCCGCTGCGTCTCCTCGGCAGCATCATGGCCGGCCAGCTTCTCGCCATCCTGATCCCGCTGGGGGTGGGGGCGGTGGCCCGCTCGTGGCTGGTGGCGCGGCGGGAGCGGCTCGAGCTGCCGACGGTGCTGGCCACGGTGGCGGTCGACCGGCTGGTCGACGGCGTGGTCTTCGCCCTGCTCGTGCCCGTGGCCCTCTTGAACGTCGCCTTCGTCGACCAGGCCGGCATCCGCGGCCTGCTCTTTTGGATCGGCACCGGCAGCTTCGTGCTGCTCTCCACCCTGCTGCTCCTGCTCGTCCGTTCGCAGGACGGGCTGCTGGCCGCCGAGGGCCGCATGGTGCGCACCGCCGGACGGTTGCCTTTCGGGGTGGGCGAGCGGGCGGTCGGCATGGCCGCGGCGTTTGCCCGCGGCGGCGCCTGGCCGCGCGAGCCGCGCCGCGGCGTGCGGGTGGTGGGGGCGAGCCTGCTCATCAAGCCGCTGGCCGCCACCCACTTCCTGTGGGCCGGCCTCGCCTTTGGCGTGGTCCTCGAGCCGGGCGACTATCTCTTCCTCCTGGTCTGCCTGGGCTTCGTCGGCATCCTCGGCTATTTCGCCCGCGCGGCCGGCAGCTTTCTCCTCGGCGCCGTCTTCGCGCTGGGCCTGCTGGGCGTGGCCGAGGAGCAGGCGCTGGCGATGGCCCTCGCGGTGGAGGGCACCAACCTTCTGAGCATCGCCTTGATCGGTGCGCTGGCGTTGTGGCAGCAGGGCGTGGCGCTGGCCGAGGCGGACCTCGATCCGTCCGCCCTCGAGGACCGGGGACAGTACCGTATCGACAAGGGGCAGGGGTGACGATCGACACGCTGATCGAGGGTTTCGGCGCCTTCTTCGACAAGGCGGGCGAAGCCGTGCCGGCGCTGCGGCGCACTCCCGGCCCGCCGCCCGCGCCGTTCGATGCGCTTTTGGCCCACCGCCGCACCATGACCGAGGTGCTGGCTGCCGCCTGGAGCTCGCCGCTGCGCCGGCGGACGCTCGAGGAAAAGGTGACCGGAGGCCGTCTCGCCCGCACGGTGCTCCTGCTGAGCGGCACCGGCCAACCGGTCGAGTTCGCCCATCTCCAGGTCGAGCTCGAAGCTCTCCCCGACGCGCCGTCTCTCTCGCTGAGCCGTTCGCCCACCCCCTTCGGCGCCTGGCTCCGCGCTGCCGGCCTCGAGCCCCGGATAGCGGTCGAGACCTTCTTCACAGCCGAGCCCACGGCGCTCTTGCGACAGTTCCTCCGACATGGCGCTGCGCCCCTGTGGGGTCGCGTTGCCAATCTTCACGACGAGACCGGCCGGCTGCTGGCCCGTTCCCTCGAGATTCCCGTCGCCCCTGGGCCGGCGGGCCGACCTGCACCGGCTTGCGATCCGGAGGTATCGGGGCCGGCGGATGGGAGCCCTTCACGGTTGCCCGGAACAGGCTAGCCGGAGCGCTGCCGGGCAGCCGGTCGAGCCCGCACCGCCTGCGCCGTGAAAGGCGCTGCGCGCGGCTTTCCTCTGATTTCTGTCAGTTGCCGGCGGGACGCTGCCGGGCCGCGGCCCTGGCGGGCGAGGGGGCGCGGCTGAGCAGGGCGCCCTCGCGGCTGCGGGCCACTTTGCCGAAGGCGATGCCGGCCTCCCTCAGGCTCTCCTCCAGCGCCTCCCGCGGCAGGCCCATGAACTGCTCGATCAGCGCCACATAGACCGCCACGAACCGCGGCCCGTGCTTGTCGGGGGCCAGCCCGTGGGCGCATTCGTGCAGGACCACCGGCCGGGTGCGGGCCCAGCGCGGCAGCTTGATGACCGCGCGCGAGCCGCAGGCATGGCGGCGGCCGCGGCCGTCGGTGACCAGCGGCGGGGCCCAGTCGCGGTCTCCGGGGGCCGGCGCCTCGGCCCAGCTATAGGCCGCCAGCACCAGCGCCCGGCACTCGTCCAGCGAAAGGGCCGCCGTGTCGCGCGGCAGCACGTGCCGGCCCTCCCAGCGATAGACCTTGCTGCGCTGGAAGTCGGGCGCGGAGCGCCGCCTGCGGCGCGGCGCCGTCGGCACCGGCGTGCCGAGGATCAGGCGCATCAGGGCGCGGAGCGGCGGCATGGGTCTCCTCTCGCAGATCGCGCCGGGAGCTTGCCGTCGCGGGCCGCACGGCGCAACCATGCGGCCCGGCGTATGCCGGCGGCCGCCGACCGGAGGCCTGCGGCCTTGACGACCCCGACAGGTTCCAGCACCACCGATCCATGCACTCGCTAGGTGATCCGGAAGGCTACTACCACTCGCTCGGCGTCTCGCGCACCGCGACGGCGGACGAGATTCGCACGGCTTTCCGGGATCGCGCCAAACGCTACCATCCCGACCGCGGCGGCTCGGCGGCGGACGCCGAGCGGTTCCAGCGGCTGCGCGAGGCCTATGAGGTGCTGCGCAACCCCGAGCGGCGCCGCGAGTATGACGGCGAGGCGATCCGCCGGGTGCGCGAGCAGACCGAGGCGCGGCGGGCGGCGTCCTGGCAGAACGGCCGGCGCCGCCGCGAGCCGCCGCGGGTGCTACGGCCGCAGCGCGGCGGCGCCATGGGTTTTCTCGCGGCCGTGCTGGGGCTGGCCTTCCTCGGCATGTGCGGGCTGTGGTGGTCCTCGCAGCGCCAGCTCGATACACGCAACCTGCAGGTGGCCGAGCTGTACTACCGCCTGAGCGAGCAGCAGGCCGCGCCCGTCCGCCAGGCGGAGCTGCGCCCCACCAGCTTTTCCACGCTTGCCGACGCCACCGCCGGCCCTGCCCGGGAACAGGCGCTGTTTACCGCACGGATCGAGTTTGCCGGCACCGGCCCGGCGCTCGACGTGATCGCCGAGGGACGGCTCGAGGAGGCGCTTGGGGATCTGGGCTCGGCGATCCGCAGCCTGCCTCCCGGCCGCAACTGGATCGTGCTGGTGGAGAGCGGGCTGGGGACGGCCGCCGACGAATCGGGCGTGGCTATCGAGGCATGGGAGCTGGCGCTCCTGCGCATGGCCGGCGTGGTCGAGCACCTCGCCCGCCGCGGCCTGCCTGCGGACCGGCTCGCCAGCCGCTTCGAGGCGGGCAGCGCCGCGGCGGCAGCCGCTCCCGGAGACAGCCCGGCCGTCGAGATCAGGCTGCTCTGCTGCTTTGCGGTCGGCGGCTGAGGCAGCGTCGGACCTGACAGGAGCGCTGCGAACGGCAGGACGCGATCGACTGGCGGGGAGCCGGCGCAGGCCCGTGGCGGCGGAGCCGCACAAGGCGCTGCGCCCCCCGGGGGCGGCTCCGGCGGCGCGCCTCAGAGCCTGCTGGTCTCGATCTGCACGTCCTTGCGCCTGAGAACGTCGGGCAGCAGCCGGGTGCCCAGCCCCGGGCCTTCCATCGGCAGGATGTAGCCGTTCTCCATGCGCGGCAGCTCGGTCACCAGCTCCTTGTACCAGCCGGTGTAGAAGGCGCGTACGCTCTCCTGGATCAGGCCGTTGGTGGCGTTCAGCGAGAGGTGGCAGGAGGCCGTGTAGACGATCGGTCCGGTGCAGTCGTGCGGTGCCACCGGCAGGTGGTGCGCCTCGGCCATGCTGGCGATCTTCCTGGCCTCGGACAGGCCGCCGACCCAGGCAAGGTCGAGCATGACCACGCCCACCGCCTGCCGGGCCATCAGGTCGCGGAAGACCGGGCGGGTGGCCAGGGTCTCGCTGGCGGTGATGGGGACGTGGGTGGAGGCCGCGAGCTCGGCCAGGGCATCGAAATTGTTCATCTTGATGGGGTCCTCGTACCAGAACGGCGAGAACTCCTCGAGGGCGCCGAAGATGCGCTTGGCGGTGGGCAGGTTCCACAAGGAATGGAACTCCACCATGATGTCCATCTTCTCGCCCACCGCTTGGCGGATCTTCCTGAACGGCTCGAGTGCTGTCTCCAGCTCCTCGGGGCTGATATAGAGCCCGCCCCAGCGCTCGGCGGCGAAGTCGAAGGGCCAGATCTTCATGCCGGTGATGCCCTGCTCGAGCAGCGAGTGGGCGAGCTCGTCGGCGCGATGAAGGAAGGCGTCGAGGTCCTCGTAGGGGCCCTGCCTGCCGTCCAGGCCCCAGTTCTCGGTGAGCTGGCCCTTGGAGCCGCGCACATACCGGTAGCCGGCGCAGGTGTTGTAGGTGCGGATCTTCTCGCGGGCGAGGCCGCCCAGGAGCTGGTGGATCGGCTGGTTCGTGGCCTGGCCCCAGATGTCCCACAAGGCGATGTCGAGGGCCGAGGCGCCGCGCACCTCGGCGCCACTGCTGGAAATGCCCAGATAGTAGTTGTGCAGCAGGTTGCGCGAATGCCTGTCGATGTGGAGCGGGTTCTGGCCGAGGAGGCGCTCGGCCGCGCTCTCGTGGATGAAGGCGGCAGCGGCCCGGGGCCCGAAGAAGGTCTCGCCGAGCCCGGTGATGCCCTCGTCGGTGTGCACCTGGGTCCACAGAAGGTTGGGAAATTCCTCGACCCAGATCGTGTCGATGGCGGTGATCTTCATGGACAAGCCCTCCCTGCCTGGCCCCGCGCTTCGGCCCGGCGGGTACCGTCGCCGCGCACTCTAGGATCGCTCCGCCGGGTCCTGCAACGCCAGACGGGCCGCTCGTGGAAACGTTAACGCGGGATCGGGCTCGCGCGAGGCTCGCCGGGCGTTGCGGGGCCGTCGGCGCGTCTCTCGGGGGAGCTGTCGGCGAGGGGCTCGGGAAGATGCCGGTGGCCGGGCATCGGCGCCATGCCGCAGCCGCGCCCGCGCCACCGCAATCAATGTCCCGTCAAGGGCACCTGGTACCCCCGCCTCCGGCGCAGCGCCCGGGATCCCCCGGGACAAGCACCGGCGGTCCGGCCGCGGCACCAGCACCAGACTGACAGAAACCGGCTGCGCGCAGCGCCTCGCGGGCGCCGCCGCCACGTTCCGTCCGGTGAATTGGTAAGTATTCCTATGTTATGCTATCCTCGCGCCCTCTTTCGCCGGTCAGGAGGTGCGGCCGTCAATCCCACCGGGCACCATTTCCCGCGGGTTAACGGGGCGGGCCGCGGCAAACCCGAACCCGAGCCCGCCCCGAGCCGACGAAAGGAGAGAAGGAAAGCCGCGCGCAGCGCCTGCGGAGCGGCTGGAGGACGGTGCGGCCGCGGCAAGCTCGAACCCGACAATACAGCGGCACCGCCGTCCAGCGCGGCATGGACGGGCGGCAAACTCGAACCCGAGCGCCGCGGATTTGGACCGGATGGTCGGCTCGAGGGGGGGCTCCGGTTCCGCCGAGGCTCATGCCGGCCCAACGCCGGCGTGCTTGCCGGGCGACGAGGCGCACCTTATCGGTGCCGGTGCGGGACAGCAGGAGGTGGCTGGCAGGCATGGCGCGTCGAGGGATCATCGCACGGCGACCGACCATCAAGGACGTCGCGCGTGCCGCCGGCGTCTCGGCGGTCACCGTCTCCAGGGTGGTGAACACGCCGGGGCAGGTGCAGCAGGAGACCCGCGAGCGCATCGAGCGGGCGATGCGCGAGCTCGGCTACGTCCCGAACTTCGCCGCCCGCGCCATGCGCACCCGCTACACCCGCACCATCGGCTTTCTCGTACCCGAGCTGACCTCCTACCCGAACGCCGCGGTGGCCCAGGCGGCCGAGCAGGCGCTCGCCGAGGAGGGCTACTGCCTGCTGGTGACCAGCAGCGGCTACCGCGCCGACCGCGAGGTGCGCGCGCTGGAGGTGCTGCGCACCCGCCACGTGGACGGGATCATCCTCTACGTCTCCGAAGAGCACGACGCCGCGCTGGGCGAGGCGGTGGCGGCGCTCGACGTGCCGCTGGTGATCCTCGACCGCAGCCTGCCGGTAGCCGCCGACACCGTGCTCAGCGACCATGCGACCGCACTCTCGGATGCGGTGCGCTACCTCGTGGGGCTCGGCCACCGGCGGATAGCGCTCCTGCAGTCGGGCCTCGACATCAGGCCGGTGAGGGAGCGCCAGCGCGCCTTCGAGGCGGCCGGCGCCGCCGCCGGGCTAGCGCCGGGCGATCTGCGCTGCGCCTCGGTGCCGCCCACCGCGCAGAGCGCCACCGCCCTGCCGCTGGAGCTGCTCGACGGCCCCGGGCGGCCGAGCGCCGTCATCGCCGACGGCAGCCGGCTTCTGCGTGCCGTCCTGCAGGCGGCCCGCATGCGCGGCCTCGCCATCCCGCGCGACCTCTCGGTGATGGGGATCGACGCCGCCGACATCGCCATGGCGGCGACTCCGGAGATCACCTGCATCCTGCGCGACTTCCATGCCATCGGCCGGACAGCGGCCGAGCTGATGGTGCGCCGGCTCGTGGCGCCGCCGCCGACGACGCAGCGGGTGGTGCTGGAGAGCCAGGTGGTGCTCAAGGGCTCCTGCGCCGCGCCGCCGTCCTGACCGCGGGTAGGATGTTGACGATACCATCCCGATCTTCGAGGATGCCCGCCGGATCCGACGCGGCCGCAAGGCCCATCGGGAAGGGTTGACGCCACACAAGAGCGCGACCTGCCGGGATCAGGGCAAAGCAGGGAGGCACGAAGATGCGCAAGGGATTGTTGGCTGCCGCCGTCGCCGGCGTGGCGCTCGCGGGTCCGGCTGCAGCGGGTGAGCTGTGGCGCGTGCAGACGTCCATGGCCGCCGGCGAGGCCTACTACGTCAACATGCAGAAATACTGGGTCCCCAAGCTTTCCGAGATGACCGGAGGCGAGCTCGAGATCGAGCTGGCGCCGGTGGGTTCGGTGGTGCCCTACAACGAGACCATGGACGCCATCGGCATGGGCGTGCTGCAGGGCGACATCACCTCGACGGTCTACTTCACCGGCCGCAGCAAGGCCTTCTCCCTGCTGGGCGACCTCATTTCCGGCTACGACACGCCCGAGCAGATCGGCATGTTCTGCTACCATGGCGGCGGCAAGGAGCTGCTGCAGGAGCTCTACGACAAGTTCACCGACGGGCAGGTCCACGTGGTGGGCTGCGGCACCATCGCCAAGGAGGCGTTCGTCTCCAAGGTGCCGATCCGCGGCGTTGCCGACCTCGAGGGCAAGAAGATCCGCTCGCCGGAGGGTCTCGCCGCCGAGGTCTTCAAGCGGGCAGGGGCCTCGGCCGTGGCGCTGCCGGCGGCCGAGACGTTCACCGGCGTCGACAAGGGCGTCGTGGATGCGGCCGACTTCAGCTCGTACACGATGAACGACTCGGTCGGCATGAACAAGGTCGCCAAGTATCCGATCTACCCGGGCATCCATTCGATGCCGGTGATCCAGTTCACCGTGAACAAGGCCGCCTGGGATGCGCTGAGCCCGGCCCATCAGACGATCGTCGAGGTCTGGTACCGCGCCATGATCGACGATCTCACCATGCGCAACGAGATCACCGATCGCGAGCTGGTGGCCCGCGACCGCGCCCAGAAGGAGGGCGGGATCGAGGTCATCGACTGGCCGCAGGCCGAGCGCGACAAGCTGCGCGCCATCGCCGAGGGCGCCTGGAAGGATTACGCCGAGGGCGATCCGCTGGCGCAGAAGGCCTACGAGGCCAATGTCGAGTTCATGAAGCGGATCGGCCTGCTCGAGAAGTGAGCCCTGCCGGGGGAGCCTGCCCGGCGCGGGCTCCCCGCTCTTCACGAGAGGCATTTTCGTGATCGACCGGCTGAACCAGTTCCTGGGCGAGAAGCTCGCCTGGCTCTACCTCGTGGCGGTGGTGGTCACCGCCTACGAGGTGGTGATGCGCTATCTCTTCAACGCCCCCACCACCTGGGCCTTCGAGCTCACGATCCTGCTGTGCGCCATCTGCTATCTCCTGGCCGGCGGCTTCGTGACCCAGCAGAAGGCGCATATCGCCATCACCTCGGCGGCCGACATGCTGCCGCGCCGGCTGCGCGAGACGCTGGCGCTGGTCTCGCACCTGATCGGCATCGTCGCGATGGTGGGGCTGGTCTGGGCCGCCTGGAAGCCGGCGGTGCAGGCGGTGCGGATCATGGAGCGGACCGGCAGCGCCTGGAATCCGCCGAGCCCGGCCATCATCAAGCCGCTGGTCGCGGTCAGCGCCCTGCTCGTGCTGTTGCAGCTCGTGGCGCATCTCGTGCGTGACATCCGCAAGCTGCGCGACTAGGCGGCGGCCCCACCGCACCGCCTGGCCCCGAGCGTTTCCCCGACTTTGAGCGACAGGAAAGACCGGCCTTGGGCATCGAGACCGTAACGCTGATCGTCGTCGGCCTGATGATACTGATGATGCTCGCGGGCGTGCCGCTCGCCTGGATCACCATGTCGCTGGCCATCGGCTGCACCTTCCTCTGGCTCGGGCCGGCGGGCCTGCCGCTGGTCGCGAGCCGGGTCTACGGCTTCGTCAACGAGTATGTGTTCGTGGCCGTGCCGCTGTTCGTGCTCATGGCCTGCATCCTCGAGCGCTCCGGCGTGGCCCGCGACCTCTATGACGCGATGCGCGTCTTTGCCGGCCGGCTGCCCGGCGGTGTCGCGGTGCAGACCACGCTGGTGGCGGTCGTCATGGCCGCCATGACCGGCATCATCGGCGGCGAGATCGTCCTGCTGGGCCTGATCGCCCTGCCGCAGATGCTGCGCCTGGGCTACGACCGCAAGCTCGCCATCGGGATCATCTGCGCCGGCGGCTCGCTGGGCACCATGATCCCGCCCAGCGTCGTGCTGATCGTCTACGGGCTCACCGCCAGCGTCTCGATCGGCGACCTGTTCCTCGCCGGGGTGGTCCCCGGCCTGCTGCTGGGCGGCCTCTATATCGGCTACGTGCTGATCCGCTGCTGGCTGAACCCGGAGCTGGGGCCGCCGGCCCCGCCCGAGGAGCTGGCGATGCCGGCGGCCGAGAAGATCCGGCTGCTCAAGGGTCTGATACTGCCGATCATGATCATCATCTGGGTGCTGGGCAGCATCTATGGCGGCATCGCCTCGGTCACCGAATCCGCCGGCGTGGGCGTGGTCGGCGCGATCGCCTCGGCGGCCCTGCGCGGCGAGCTCAACTGGACCATGATGCGCGAGGCGCTGGTGCGCACCATGGCGACCGTCGGCATCCTCCTGTGGCTGACCCTGGGCGCCAACGCCTTCATCGGCATCTACAACATCATGGGCGGCACCGGCTATCTGCGCGGCATGATCTCCGGCCTGCCGCTGCCGCCGATCGGCATCGTCCTGGTGATGATGCTCATCCTCTTCGTGCTCGGCATGATCATCGACTGGATCGGCATCTGCCTTTTGACCATGCCGATCTTCGTGCCGGTCATCGTCTCGCTGGGCTACGATCCCATCTGGTTCGGAATCCTCTTCTGCATGAACATGCAGTGCTCCTACCTGACGCCGCCCTTCGGGCCCGCCGCCTTCTATCTCAAGAGCGTGGCGCCGCCCGACATAGGTCTGCAGACCATCTTCAGCAGCATGATCCCCTTCATCCTGCTGCAGCTCATCGGCCTGACGCTCCTCCTGAGCTTCCCCCAGCTCGCCTTGTGGCTGCCGGGGCTGGCCAGCTGAGGCGGCTCCGGCCCGATGCCTCCCCCGGGCGGGAGGCATCGAGGGCCGTGCCGCCGGTGGCATGACGGGGTTGGGCAGGCCGCGGCCACGGAGGAGGGGCAGGCCATGGCCCGGCCGGTCTGTCCGTGGTCCGGCAACGCCGAGGCCGCCCGGTCTTCACTCGACCGGAAGAAGGAAACCCGGCCGCGCGCAGCGCCTTGCACGGCACCGCCACGTCAGGCCGACGCCGGCGCCCACCCGCCCCCGCACTCCTGCCGCCGAGTAGCTCGCGTCTTGCCTCAGGTGCGGGGCTCGTCCGCCGCGGCCTTCTCGAGGGCGGCCCAGTCCGGCTCGCCCTCGTGGAGTCGGCGCTGCTGGGCCAGCTCCCGGCCCTTGAGGAGCATGGTGAGCGCCTCGTTGAAGGGGGTCGCGATTCCGAGTGCGGCCGCCTCGCGCACCAGGGCGCCGTTGAGGGCGTCGATCTCGGTGCGCCGGCCGGCGTTCACGTGCTGGAGCATCGAGGGCTCGCTGAACTTGCGCCAGGTGCGCTCCTTGATGCCGGCGCGCAGCTTCGCCTCGGGTACGGGGATGTTCCTGGCGCGCACCACGGCGAAGGCCTCGTCCAGGATGCGCTCCTGGAAGGTGGCGGTGGCCTCCAGCCGTGCTGCCTCGCCGAGCCGCAGCCCGGTGACGGCGCAAAGGGCGTTGACCGCGACGTTGGTGACGAACTTGCCCCAGACCACGGTCATGATGTCCTCCGACACCACCGTCTCGTAGCCGGCCTTCTTGAAAAGCGCGCCCAGCGCCTCGACCCGCGGCGTGATCCGCCCGTCGAGCTCGCCAATCGAGGTGACGTCGAGGTGCGTCTGCTCGACCCGGCCCGGTCCCTCGCGGCGAAAGCTGCAGGTGGTGGAGCCGCCGATCACCCGTTCCGCGCCGAGCGCCGCGCAGAGCGTCTCGATATTGCCGATGCCGTTCTGCAGGGTCAGGGCGATGCCGTCGGGCCGCAGCAGCCGGCGTGCCGTCTGCGCGGCCTCGCCGGTACTGTTGGCGTCGGTGGCGATCAACGCCGCATCGAAGCTGCCCCTTGCGTCCGCCGGCAGGAAGGCGGGCAGCCGCACGTGCAGCGGGCGCGGCACGCCCGCGGCCTCCAGCCCGTCCTTGTTGATGGCCGCCACGTGCTCGGCCCAGGCGTCGACCAGGGTGACCTCCGCGCCCGCCTTGCTCAGGCGCGCCGCGAAACTCCCGCCGAGCGCCCCGGCACCAATGACACAGAGATTCATGCATTTCCTCCCCACCAGACGCTGCGGCCGGCCACCGTGGGCGGCGGCCGGCCGTACCCTAGCGCGCGCGATGCCTCGCCGTCAGGTGGCAGCGGCCTTCAGCTCGGCCGGCTCCTTGGGTGCGCCGAAGAAGCTGCGCTTGAGACCACGCTGGTTCTCGTAGATCGAGCCCTGGTGCGAGGCGGGCGGCAGCGGCAGGCGCACCGGCACGTCGGCCAGACGCGGCGTCACCGGCTCGTCCTGGCCGGTGAGGAGCAGGGCCTGCCACTCGTCCCAGGAAGGCTGTCCGCTGCCGACCAGCGGCCATGCGTCGGCCGCGCGGTACTGGAACAGCAGGAGGCGGCGCGCCTTGCTCGAGGTGTTGAGCGCCGAGCCGTGGATGGTCCTCGCATGGTGGATCGAGATGCTGCCGGCCGGTCCGGTGCAGGGCACCGCGCTCTGGAAGTCGATCTCTGGCGTGGCGGGATCGATGGCGCCGCAGAAGACGCCGTCGGCGTGATGGTCGTAGACGGGGCCTTTGTGGCTGCCGGGGATGCACAGCAGCGGGCCGTTCTCGATCTCGCAGTCGTCCATCATCACGCCGACGGCGGCGAGATCGTCGTTGGTGTGCGGGTAGAAGGCCCAGTCCTGGTGCCATTCGACCGCGGCACCATAGCCCGCCGACTTCAGGTTCAGCTTGCTGGTGTCGAAGCGGACCGCCGGGCTCACCAGCTTCTTGAGGATCTCGAGGATCCGCGGGTGGCGCATGATCCGGTCATAGACGGGGTGCTGGGCGTGCGGCGTCTTGATGCGCCGGACCCGCGGGTCCTGCGCGCTGTGGGTCGGCTCGAGGTCGTAGACCGCATCGTGCTCGCGCACCTCGCGCGCCCGCTCGACGAACTCGTCGGTGACCCGCCGCAGCTCGGCGACCTCCTCGGCGGACAGCACGCGGTCGACCACGAGAAAGCCGTCCTCGCGATATTTCTCGACATCCCGGTCGCTGATCATGATGCCTCCCCGGCGTGTGATCGTTGGGCGATGGTTACGTTACCATAGCGGGTCGACCGAGCCTGGTGAAGCCCGTTTCCGCGCTGCACCCATGCGTTCGTCGCCTTGAGCAGGCCTCGCGCTTGAGCGAGCCTGCCGCCATCAGGAGAGCACAAGGGAAAGGGAGGCCCGATGATCGTCGACTGCCACGTCAACATCTGGAACGAGGAGCATGTGCTGCCGCTGTTTCGCGAGCAGATGGCACGCATCCGCCCCGGTGGCATGAGCCTGAAGGCCGACGCCGACACGCTGAACGAGGCGATGCGCGGGGTCGACCGGGCGATCGTGTTCGCCCTGCGCTACGGCGACTCCGCCGGCATCGAGAGCGACGACGAGACCACGGCTGCCTGCGTGCGGAAATATCCGGAGAAGTTCACGGGCTTTGCCTATGCCGATCCGCGGCGTGCCGACTGCATGGAGCTGCTGCGCCACGCGGTCGAGACCCTCGGCCTGAAGGGGGTGAAGTTCGGCCCGATCTATAACGGCGTGCCCCTCGACGATCCGCGCATGACGCCCATCTACGAGTACTGCCAGAAGAACGACCTGCCGCTCACCATGCACATGGGCACCACGTTCGGCGCCAATGCGCCCCTCGATCTCGGCCGGGCGATCCATGTGGACGCGGTGGCGCGGCGCTATCCCGACCTCAAGATGATCCTCGCCCACATGGGCCATCCCTGGCACGAGGAATGCATCGTCTGCATCCGCAAGCAACCCAATGTCTATGCCGAGGTCTCGGCGATCTTCTACCGCCCGTGGCAGTTCTGGAACACGCTGGTCTGCGCCCAGGAATATCTGGTCACCGACAAGATCTTCTGGGGCACCGACTTTCCCTTCTCGGGCGTCGAGGAGAGCATCGCCGGGCTGCGCAACGTCAACGCCGTGGTGGAGGGAACCGGCCTGCCGCGGGTGGCCGACGAGACCATCGAGCGCATCCTCCACAGCAACCCGTTCGAGCGCTGGTGGCACCGCGGCTCCCCTGTCTGAGTCAGGCCGCGGGCCCGGGGCTCAGCGGCGGCGCTGGAGAAGCTGGGCAGTGCCCAGCAGCGCCACCGACAGCACGATCAGCAGCGAGGAGACCGCGGCGATGGTCGGGTCCACCTGATCGCGCAGGCCGCTGAACATGCGGCGGGTGAGGGTCGATTGCGGGCCGCTCGAGATGAAGAGCGCGATCACCACCTCGTCCAGCGAGGTAATGAAGGCGAAGAGCCCGCCCGCCACGATGGAGTTCCTGAGCTGCGGCAGGGTCACCGTCATGAAGGCCCGCAGCCGGGTGGCGCCAAGCGAGCGCGCCACCCGCTCCTGGTTGAGGTCGAACTGCCGCAGCCCTGCCGTCACGGTCACCATCACGAAGGGGATGGCCAGGATGGAGTGAGCCAGCACGAGGCCCAGCAGCGTGTTGACCAGCCCGATCTGGACATAGAGGTAGAAGACGCCCACGCCCAGGATGATCACCGGGATGAGAAGCGGCGTCACCAGCGCCACCTGAGCCATCGTCGCCAGCCGCGTGCGCGAGGCGTTGAGGCCGTAGGCGGCAGCGATGCCAAGGGGTGTGGCCACCAGTGTGGTCAGCACCGCGGCCTTCAGCGAGATCCAGGTGGCGGCCAGCCACTCGGGCGACTCGAGGTAGTTCCGGTACCAGCGCAGCGAGAAGCTCTCGGGCGGGAAGGTGAGGAACTGGGCACCCGAGAAGGACATCGGGATGACGATGAAGACCGGCGCCACGAGAAACACCAGCACCAGGGCCGCGAAGGCATAAAGCCAGAGGCGCCGGCTGTGCGGCACGAAGGGTTCGTGCATGGCTCAGCGCTCTCCCATGACGCGGTCGAGCGAGACCAGGCGCCCCAGCCCCCAGAAGATCCCCAGCGTGGCCACGAGGAGGATCACCCCCATGGCGCTGGCTGCTCCCCACTCGAAATACATGCCGGCATTCTGCTGGATCTTCATCGAGACCAGCAGCACGCGGCCTCCGCCGAGGAGTGCCGGGGTCACGTAAAAGCCCAGGCACAGCACGAAGACCAGCAGCGCGCCGGCCATCAGGCCGGGCAGCGACAGCGGGAAGAACACTGTCCAGAACGCCCGTAACGGGCTGGCGCCGAGGCTGGCGGCGGCCTTGAGATAGTCGCGGTCGATGGTCCTGAGCGCCGCGTAGGTCGGCAGGATCAGGAAGGGCAGCATGATGTGGGTCATGCCGATCAGTGTGCCGGTATAGTTGTGGACCAGGCGCAGCGGCGCGTCGACCAGCCCCAGGCCCTGCAGCCAGTCGTTGATCACGCCGCGCCGCTGCAGCAGCACCAGCCAGGCGTAGGTGCGCACCAGCAAGGAGGTCCAGAACGGCACCAGCACCAGGATCAGCAGCAGCGAGGCAGCACGCTCCGAGAGCTGGGAGAGCAGGTAGGCCAGCGGGTAGCCCAGCAGGATGGCGATGACCGTCACCACCGCGCTGATCTCGAAGGTCGACCAGAAGATCCTGAGATAGGATGCCTCGCGCACCATCCGCTCGTAGTGGGCCAGCGAGAAGCTGCCCTCGTCGATGAAGGACAGCCAGAAGAGCCAGGCAGTCGGCAGGAAGGCCACGATGCCGATCACCAGGAGCGCCGGCAGCGACAGGCCGAACAGGTGCAGCCGCTCACGGCGCTCGTCGGCGGCGAGCTCCGGCGCGTTGGCATCCGGGCGGCCAGCGCGCCGCGCGGCAAGGCTCTCGATACCCGTGGCGCTCACGGCGCCCGCTCCGGGACGATCACCGTCTCCTCCGCAGCAAGGCCGAGGCTGATCGGCTCGCCGGTACGCGGCAGGCCAGCCATCACCTCGCGGCGGGTGTCGCGGCGCAGCGACAGCATGTCCCCGGTCGCCAGCCGCACCCGCGCCAGCAGGGTCTCGCCCTGGAAGACGACGTCCTCGACCGTGCCGGTGAAGCGGTTGATGCCGTCCGGTGCGGCGCCGTCGAGCAGCACCAGCCGCTCGGGCCGTACTACCAGCCAGTGCTCCCCGGCACCCGGCGGAACCGGGTTGGCGATGCTGACCGGCTGCTCGCCATAGGCGAAGCGGCCCGCTTGCCGCGCCACCGGCAAAAGGGTCGACTCGCCGATGAAGTCGGCCACGAAGCGGGTCGCCGGGTGGGCGTAGAGACTCGCCGGCTCCTCGAGCTGGATCAGCCGTCCGCCGTCGATGACCGCCACCCGGTCCGACATGGTGAGCGCCTCGCGCTGGTCGTGGGTGACGTAGATGGTGGTGATGCCGAGCCGCTCGTGGAGGTGGCGGATCTCGATCTGCATCTGCTCGCGCAGCTTCTTGTCGAGGGCCGAGAGCGGCTCGTCCATGAGCAGAACGCGCGGGCTGAACACAACCGCGCGGGCAAGCGCGATCCGCTGCCGCTGGCCGCCGGAGAGCTGGTCGATGCGGCGCTCTGCCAGATGGCCCAGCTGGACGAGCTCAAGCGCGTCGGCCACGCGCCGGTCGATTTCCTCGCGCGGGCAGCGGCGCATGCGCAGAGGATAGCCGACATTCTCCGTCACGCTCATGTGCGGGAAGAGGGCGTAGTTCTGGAAGACGACGCCGAAATCGCGGCGGTGCGGCGGCATACGGGTGATGTCGCTGCCGGCGACCTCGATGACGCCGGAGCTGGGCCGGGCAAAGCCGGCAAGCAGCATGAGCAGCGTCGTCTTGCCGGAGCCCGAGGGGCCGAGGAGGGTCAGGAACTCGCCGGCCTCGATCTCGAGCTCGATCCGGTCGAGCGCCTTGAACGTGCCGTAATGCTTGCTGATCGAGCGGAACGCGATGGACACGGACGCGCGATTGCTCGCCATGGTCACCCCGACAATGAGCGTTTCGAGAGAAGAGCGGCGCCCCGCACGCCTCACAGGGCGCCCGGCACCAGGCTTAGCGGGTCTTCCAGGCGTCCCAGGCTTCCTGCAGCCTGTTGCGGTTTTCCTCCCAGAACTTGGCGCTGGAGATCATCTGCACCTTCAGGTTGTCCGGGCTCGAGGGGCTGCGCTCGCGCATCTCCTGCGTGATCTGCCCGCTCTCGAAGGACTCCGCGTTGGTGGGTCCGTAGTTCATCAAGGGCGGCATGTTGGCCTGGAGGTCCGGCGCCACGATCCGCGCCACCACCTTCTGGGCGAGATCCCTGTTGGGCGCGCCTTTGGGGATCGCCAGGCAGTCGAGGGCCAGAATGCCCTGGTTGTAGGTATAGGCGACAGGCGCCCCGGCCTCGGCAATGGCGTCGAGACGCCCGTTCCAGATGGTCGACATGTCGACTTCGCCGTCGCGCAGGAGCTGGGCCGACTGCGCTCCCGAATTCCACCAGACGTCGATATGGTCCCTGATCTCGTCGAGCTTGGCGAAGGCGCGCTTCTCGCCCTCCGGCGTTCCCAGCACCTCGTAGACCTGCCCGGCCGGCACCCCGTCTGCCATCAGCGCGATCTCGAGATTGGCAATCGGGTAGTCGCGCAGGGCACGCGCCCCGGGGAAGCTCTCGACGTCCCAGAAATCGGCCCAGCTGGCGGGCTGCTTGTCCTTGTAGCGCTCGGTGCTGTAGCCGAGCACGGTGGAGTAGTAGATGACCCCGATCCAGTGGCTGTCATAGGCCGCCTTCTCGATGCCCTGGGTGGCGATCTGCTGGTAGTCGAGCGGCTCGAAGATGCCCTCGGCCTGGCCTGCAGAACAGTCGCCCAGGCCCAGATCGACAATGTCCCAGTTCACCGCGCCAGAGCGCACCTGGGCGCGCACCTCGGCGATGCCGGTGAGCGTATCCTCCAAGATGCGCACGCCCAGCTCCTTTTCCAGCGGATCGAGCCAGGCCTCGCGCTGGGCTTTCTGGTAAGCCCCGCCGAAGGAGGTGAAGGTCAGGGTGGTCTCGGCCTCGGCGGTGCTCCAGCCCGCACCGGCGAGCACGGCGCCTGCGGCGATTCCTGCCAACAAGCTGATGCGAGTCGTCATTGCTGCTCCCTGCTCTCGTTCTTGCTCGCTCGGATACTTTCAGTAGGGTGAGCGAGGCAGGGAGGCAACCCCGACACATGACGATCAGAAACGAGCTGGCATCGCTGGCGAACAGTCTCTGGACGGCGACGGCCCGTCCGGCCGAGGACTTTCCGCCGCTGGGCCTGGACGCGACCGCCGACGTCGCCATCGTCGGCGGCGGATTCACCGGCCTCTCGGCCGCGTTGCATTTGGCCGAGCGCGGCGTGTCGGTGGTGCTGCTCGAGGCCGAGCAGCCGGGCTGGGGAGCATCCGGCCGCAATGGCGGCCAGGTGATTCCGGGCCTCAAGGAGGATCCCGAAGCGATCGAGCGGATCTACGGGCCAGGCATGGGCGGGCGGGTGAACCGCCTGGCCGCCGCCGCTCCGGACCTCGTGTTCGACCTGATCGACAAGCACGCTATCGCCTGCGACGCGGTGCGCGGCGGCTGGCTTCAGCCCGCCCACGATGCCGCGGGGCTGCGCACCCAACAGGCTCGCGTCGAGCAGCTCCAGGCCCGCGGCGCGCCGGTCGAGCTGCTCGACCGCGCCGCGACGGCGCAGCGGCTCGGCACCTCCTCCTATCTGGGCGGCATGCTCGACCCGCGCGGCGGGGCGGTGCACCCGCTCGATTATGCGACCGGCCTCGCCGCCGCTGCGGCGCGGGCGGGAGCGCGGCTCCATGGCAACTCGCCCGTCCGCTCCCTGGGGCGCAGCGGCTCCGGGTGGCTGCTGCGGACCGCCGGCGGCAGCGTCACGGCGGGCAAGGTCCTGCTGTGCACCAACGGCTATACGGACGGACTCCTGCCGAGGCTCGCGCGCAGCGTCATCGCGGTCCGGTCCGTGCAGGTGGCGACGGAGCCGCTGCCCCAGACCCTGCGCGCAGACATGCTGCGCGGTGGCCTGGCGGCTTCCGACACGAGGCGCCTGCTCGTCTATTTCCGGCTCGATGCCGCCGGGCGGTTGTTGATCGGCGGCCGCGGCGCACAGGGCGAGAAAGCCATCGAGGCGGCCCAGGAGCGGTTGCGGCGTCGTGCCCTGCAGCTCTACCCGCAACTGGCCGGGGTGCGATGGGCCCACCACTGGGGCGGCTACGTGGCGTTGACCGAGGATCACCTGCCGCATCTGCACGAGCCGCAGCCGGGGCTTGTCACCGGCCTCGGCTACAATGGCCGCGGCGTCGCCATGGCGACCGCCATGGGCAAGGTGCTGGCCGAGCGGGCCGCAGGCGCCGAGCCGGCCGATCTCGACTTCCCGGTCACCGGCCTGCGCGAGGTCCCCTTCCACGCGCTGCGCCGGCCGATCGTCGCCACCATCGCCGCCTGGTACGCGGTGCGCGACCGGCTGGGCTTCTAAGCGGCCGGCTCAGTGCCGGCGCGGCATGTGGAGCATCAGCTCGCGGTCGGTGGAGACGACCTGCACCAGCCGCTCCTCGCCGTCGCTGACGACCGTGAGCGGCACCGTGACGCCCGCGGGCCCGAGCGCCCAGAGCTGCCGGTAGAAATCGGCCAGGTCCTCGGTGGGCTCCCCGGCCAGCGCCGCGATCACGTCGCCCTCCTCGAGGCCGGCCTTCTCGGCCGGCCCGCCGGGGGCGACGCCGATCACCGTTAGCAGGCCGCGCTGCTCGACCAGATGGAGCCCCAGCCACGGGCGGGCAGGGCGGTCGACGCGGCCGGAGCGGCTGAGCTCGCCCAGGATCGGCCGGAGCACATCGATCGGCACCACCATGTTGCCGGTCACCGCCTTCTCGGCCGTCATCTCGGCCTGGATCAGCAGCGAGCCGATGCCGACCAGCCGGCCGTCGGGGCCGATGCAGGCGGCACCGCCCCAGTGGGGATGCGCCGGCACCGTGAAGAGTGCCTCCTCAAGCAGATATTCCCAGTAGCCGGCAAACTCCCGCTTCGCCACGAGTGAGGTCTGCAGCGCCGACGCCCGGCCGCCGGCGGCAACCATCAGCAGGTCGCTGCCGGGCTCCAGCGGTCCGCTCGAGCCGAGCTCGAGCGGCTGCACGCCCAGATCATCGAACAGCCGCAGCAGGCCGAAACCGGTCGCGAAGTCATAGGCCAGCACATGCGCCGGGACGACCGTGCCCCGCCGCGAGGTCAGCCAGACCTGCTCGGCCTCGTTGACGAGGTAGCCGACGGTGAGCGCAAGCTCGCCCTTGCCGATGATCACGGCGCTGCCGTGCCTCTCGGTGCCGAGGTTGGAGGCGGTGAAGGCTTCGGCGGGGACGACGGCGCGCAGCTGGACCACGGCGTCGAGCACCGGGTCGAGGGCAAAGGCCAGCGCCGCCGGATCGGGCTGGGCCGTCGCCGGTATCGTCCATTCCTCGCTGCTCACGACAGGCATGTCTCCAAGATTGCGGTGTTCAGGCATAGATCGCCCGTGCGGGCGCGAGGTCAACAGGAGGCGCGGCTGCAGTCCTTGCGGGAGGCGGGCGGGCATGGCAAGCCGTGTTCTCATGGGATTGAACAGGTCGTATCCGTTCCGATCTCTCTTCGTACTCCTTGGCCTGGGGATAATTTGCCCCATTCGTGACATATGCGCCGCCACGGGCACGCGATGGGAACGGCTTCGCCTGCTCTGGGGTACGGCGATATCCACGAGGGGGACTTCCATGGACGAGGACCGAGGCCGCTGGGACACGCGCTGGCGCGAGCGCGGCCAGCAGGAAGCGGCGCCAGAGCCGTGGCTGGCCGGCAAGGCGGGCTTTCTCCCGCCGGGTGCGGTTCTCGACGTGGCGTGCGGGCAGGGGCGGCATGCCCTTCACCTGGCGGCACGCGGCTGGACGGTTACCGCTCTGGATGTCTCGCCAGTAGCGCTTGCGGCGCTGCACGAGCGCGCTGCGGCACTCGGGCTGGATGTGGCGACCGTTGCGCGCGATCTCGACGATCCGGCGGCCCTCGATGATCTCGGGCCGTTCGCTGGAATCGTCGTGGTCCGCTACAAGCCGGATGCGGCGCAGTGGCGGCGGCTGGCGTCACGGCTGGCACCCGGGGGCCTCTTGCTGCTGCTCTCGTTCGGCAGGGAAAAGGCCCGCAGCGGCTTCAACCCGCGCTTCTGTCTCGACGAGGCGGAGCTGCGGGAGACGCTCGCCGGCCTGCTGGAGTGCGTGGCCTACGAGCGGCTGGGGCCGGAGCAGGATCATCTCGAAGGCTCGCTGTGGCGGCGGCCGGAGGCCCGGTAGCCGCGGCTGGCGCATCCGCCTATAGAGGGCGTCGGAGCGCATGTGCGGAGGGTGAAGGGACAATGGCGGCCACGGCCGACATCGGCATCGTCGGACTGGGCGTGATGGGGCGCAACCTCGCGCTCAACATGCGCGATCGGGGCTTTGCGGTCTGCGGCCTCGACCGCAGCGAGGCGGCACGCGAGCGTGCTGCCGCCGAGGACATCCGGGTGGTCGACAACCTGCCCGAGCTCATCACCCGCCTCAGACGCCCGCGGCGCGTGCTGCTGATGCTGCCGGCCGGCAACGCCATCGACGAGCAGCTGGCCGACCTGCTGCCGTGGCTCGACGAGGGCGACGCGGTGATCGAGGGCGGCAACAGCCATTATCGTGACACCATGCGGCGCGCGCCGATGCTCGAGCGCCGCGGCTTCGGCTATCTGGGCTTGGGCGTCTCGGGCGGCGAGGAGGGCGCGCGGCACGGGCCGGCGCTCATGGCCGGCGGCAGCGAGGCCGCCTGGGCCGCCGTGGCACCGGTGCTGGAGGCGATCGCCGCCAGGGTGGAAGACGAGCCCTGCGCGGCGCGAGTCGGCGCCGACGGTGCCGGGCACTTCGTGAAGACCGTGCACAACGGCATCGAATATGCCGTGATGCAGCTCATCGCCGAGACCTGGAGCCTGATGGCGGCGGCCGGCCTGGCGCACGAGGAGGCAGCCGACAGGTTCGCCGCCTGGGCGAAGGGACCGCTCGACTCCTATCTGGTCGAGATCACCGCGCAGATCTTGCGCCGGCGCGATCCGGAGAGCGGCGGGCCAGCCATCGAGGTCATCCGCGATCGGGCGGAGCAGAAAGGAACGGGTGCCTGGGCCAGCGTCGCCGCCCTCGAGCTCGGCGTGCCCGCCCCTACCATCATCGAGGCGGCCCAGGCGCGCAGCCTCTCGGCGATGTGGGAGCTGCGCGAGCACCTTGCCGCCGCTCCCTCGCTGAGCAACACCGCGGCGACGGCGGTTTGCCCCGAGCGGCTCGGGGAGGCGCTGATGGCGGCCACGGTGGCCGCTTATGCGCAGGGCTTCGCGCTTATCCGCGCGGCCGGCGAGGCGCATCGCTGGGACGTCGATCTCGCCAGGGTGGCGCGGCTCTGGCGTGGCGGCTGCATCATCCGCGCGCGGCTCCTGGGCCCCATCGCGGAAGCCTGCATGCGGTCGCCCGGCGCGCCCTCGCTGCTGGCGGATCCGGTCTTCGGCGCACTCGCCTGGGAACGGCTCGACGCCCTGCGCGAGGCAGCACTCGCGGGGCAGGCCTCGGGCCTCCCGGTGCCGGCCCTTGCCTCGGCGCTGGCGTTCCTCGACGGCAGCCGCACCGCGCGCTCGGCGCTGAGCCTGGTCCAGGCACAGCGGGACTTTTTCGGCGCGCACGGGCTCGAGCGGACCGACCGGCCCGGGCGCTTCCATTTCGACTGGACCGGCACCGGCAACGGGGAAGGCGCGCCGTGATCGTCGTGGTGATGGGTGTGACCAGCGTCGGCAAGACGACGGTCGGGCTGCTCCTGGCCGAGGCGCTGGAGGCGCACTATGCGGAGGGGGATTCCTATCATCCGCCCGCCAATGTCGAGAAGATGCGGCAGGGCGGCGCGCTCGACGACGCCGACCGCGCGCCATGGCTGGAGGCCATCGCCGCCGACATGCGCCGCTGGCAGGCCGAAGGCAGGAGTGCGGTCGTCACCTGCTCGGCCCTCAAGCGCAGCTACCGCGACGTGCTGCGCGGCGCCGGGCCCGGCGTGCGCTTCGCCTGGCTCACCGGCGATCCGGCGGTGATCCGGAGGCGCATGGAGGGCAGGCAGGGCCACTATATGCCCGTGACTCTGCTGCCCTCGCAGCTCGCTACCCTGGAGAGCCCCGCCGACGAGCCCGACGTGGTGGCCGTCGACGTCGCCGGCACGCCGCGGGAGGTGGCGCAGGCCGTGCTGCGGGCGCTTGGCGCTTCGGGGAACGCCGCTTCCTAGAGCGGTTGCCGGGTTGCTGAAACCGCCTGCTGCATAGGTGCGGCCGAAGCTGGCCTGCGGCCGTGGGCGACGATGCCGGTGAGCGGCGCGGCCCGTAGCGGCGGTGGCGTGCCAGGCGCTGCACGCGGCCGGGTTTTCCACGTTGGGGGTTGGCGGCGCATCCGCCCGCTGGCATCGCCGCGTGCGTGGTGGCAGGCCCGCGGGAGCGCGTACCGTCGGACCGCGCCGTTGACGGTTCCGAGCCGGGCCGATAAGCCGGTGGGCGAGAACGTTTAATTCTCGGGGGTTCGACGCATTCTCCCGCCATAAGCGGCTCGTGCAACCCCGCGTCTGCCTCGACTTCCCGCCACCCGCCCTTCGCCCATGGCGCGCGGTTGACCGGCGCCGCGGCCGGCGAGGCTCGAGCCCGTGCTGGCGGCCATCGAAATGCTCGACCACGGGACGTGGCCTGGTGCCCTGCAGGGCTGTCGCCCCGGCCGGCAGGCAGCCTGCCGCTGAGCAATGCACCGACGAGAAGATCCACAAGGGAGGGAACGACCATGAACGCCAGAGAGAAGATCCGCCGCAAGGCCATGCGAGGCATGAGTGCGGCCGCCCTTGGCGCGGCGATGACAATGAGCTTCGGCGGCGCGCCGGTCGAGGCCGCCGACTACACGATGGCGATCGCCTATCTCGCGCCGGAAGAGTTCGGGAACGAGGTTCACCCTGCGCTGACCCACTTCAAGGCCATCGTCGAGGCGGGGACCAACGGCGCGGTCGAGGTCCAGCTCTTCGGCGGCGGCCAGCTCGGCTCCGAGGTCGAGACCGCCAAGCAGGCCCAGGACGGCATGCTGCTGCAGGCGAGCGTGATCTCCTCGGGCGCCATGTCGTCGTTCTACCGCAACTACCAGGCGGTGACCGCGCCGTTCCTCTTCCCCGACTATCGCGCCGCCCACGCCTTCTTCGACGGGCCGTGGTTCGCGGACTTCATGGAGGGCTCGATCGAGTCGTCCGGCCTGCGCTATTTCGGGACCTTCGACGACAGTGGCGGCTTCGTTGCCATCACCAACAACAAGCGGCTGATCAAGACGGTCGAGGACATCAAGGGCCTGAAGATCCGCGTCGAGGAGAACCCGGCGCACATGGCGGTGATGAAGGCGCTGGGCGCGTCGGCCACGCCGCTGCCCTGGGGCGAGGTGGTCACGGCGCTGTCGACCGGTCTTGCCGACGGGCAGTTCAACGCACCGGGCGTGAGCAGGACCTACAAGCTCTGGGAGGTGAACGACTACACGACCCTGAGCCGGCACATCTACAACACCCAGGCCTGGGTGGTCAGCGAGAAGTGGTACCAGTCCCTGCCGGATGAGCACCAGGAGGTGGTGATCCGCGCCGCGCGCGAGACCATCGAGATCGCGCACGGCATCTCCTCGATGCAGGCGATCCAGGGCTGGCAGGCATCCTGCGCCGAGTTCAAGGAATGCTACGTGCTGCCGGTCGAGGAGCGCCAGAAGATGGACGCCATCGCCCGTCCGGCCTGGCGGAGCTGGATCGTCGACGATTTCGGGCTGGACGCCGACCTTGTGGACGGGCTGCTCGGCGAGGTCGACCGCATCGTGGCCGAGCAGAAGGCCGAAGACATGGATCGCTACGGCCGATAGTCGGCACCTCAGCTGCCGGGCCGGTCGCTACAAGGCCGGCCCGGCGCAGCACGTCAGGCCCGGTGCGGGACAACCAGGAAAGCTACTCCATGCCGTTCTCGTCGCGACTTGCGTCGTTCAGTGATGCGGTCGATCGCGCAGTCACCGCCATTTGCGTTGTCTCGATTCTGGTCATGCTGGGGATCTCGTTCGTCGGATTCTTCTACATGGTCATTACCGGCGCTGCCCTGAGCTGGACCTATTCGCTGGCCCGCCTGTTCATTCCCTGGCTCGGCCTGCTGAGCATCACCGTGGCCTTCAAGCGCGGTGAGCACATCGCCATGACCTCGCTGCTCGAGATCCTGCCGGCGCGTCTGGCCGGTTTGTTCAGGGTGTGCAATCGCGGAATATTGCTGTTGTTCGCTTTGATGATGGTCTGGTTCGGGATGAAATACACGATCTCGTCGACCGATTACTTCATGGTCTCCGACCAGATCCAGATACACGCGCGCTTCGTGGCCGTGGTGGCGCCGATCAGCGGCCTGATCCTCGTGATCCACGTGCTGGGGGGCGGCAATCTGTTCGATCCGCCCGACCTGCTGGAGCCCGACGATCTCGACGCCATGCCGGCCCGGCGAAAGGCGGACGCATGACCTCCGCGATCGTCGTCTTCTTCCTGCTTTTGCTGATCGGCACGCCGATAGCGCTGGTCATGGTGATGTCGGGTCTCGGCGGCGCCATGCAGCTGGGCGGCGTGAACTTCCTGGGCATCATCGCCGACCGCATGCTCTCCGGCGTCAGCGGCTATCTCCTGATGGCCGTTCCCTACTTCATCTTCACCGCCGAGCTGATGAACCAGGCGGGGCTGACCGAGCGCCTCATCGCCTTCAACAACGCCCTTCTGGGCCGGGTGCGCGGCGCCCTCAGCCACGTCAACATCATGGTGAGCCTGTTCTTCTCGGGCCTCACCGGCGCTGCCATCACCGACACGGTGGCAGTCGGCAAGATCATGATCCCGGCCATGAAGCGCCAGGGCTACACGCCCGCCTACAGCGCTGCGGTGACCGCCTGCTCCTCGATCATCGGCCCGATCATCCCGCCCAGCGTGGTGATGGTGGTCTATGCCTCCATTCTGCCCAACATCTCGGTGCTGGAGCTCTTCGCCGCCGGCATCGTCCCGGGCTTCCTGATGACCGCGGCACTCCTGGTCGCCAGCGGGTTCATGGCGTGGTGGTTCCGTTTTCCGCGGCATGGCGATTCGAGCCTCAAGGCGGCGGCGCGCGCCTTCCTGCCGACGGTGCCGGCGCTCCTCGTGCCCTTCATCATTCTGGGCGGCATCCTGGGGGGCCTCAGCACCGTCACCGAGGCTTCCGCCTTTGCCGCCGTCTACACGATCCTGCTGGGCCTGTTCCTCTACCGCAGCCTGACCTGGAAGAAGCTCTGGCAGTCGCTGGTGACGACCGTCCAGTTCAGCGGCGTCGTGTTCTTCCTGCTCGCCGCCTCGACCGTCCTGGGCTGGTTCGTGACCCGCTCGGGCATCGCCCGCGATGCCGCCAGCATGATCGCCGCGGTCAGCGACGATCCGACCATGCAGATCCTGCTGGTCAATCTCCTGCTGATCCTCCTTGGAATGGTGCTCGATGTCCTGCCGGCCCTGGTGGTCGTGGCGCCGGTCCTGGTTCCGGCGATGATCCAGCTGGGCTTCGATCCGCTGCACTTCGCCATCGTGATGATCCTGGCGCTCAACCTCGCCAACATCACGCCGCCGGTGGGCATGACGCTGATGACCGCCTCGCAGATCGCCGGTGTAGCCTACGAGAAGGCGATCGCCGCGTCCGTGCCCTTCTATCTGAGCCATCTGGCCGTGATCGTGATCATCTCGCTGTGGCCAGGCCTCATCCTCTGGCTGCCGGCGCTCTTCGACTAGATCGTCGAGGGACCGTCATGCCGCCGGGCGCACCGGACAGCGCGCCCGGTCGCCTCGGCGGTGCGATCCAAGGCGCTGCGCGCGGCCGGCTTTTCTCTCCGGTCTGTCCCGGGCAAGGCAGGCATCGCGTGCCTTCCTTACCCGCGAGGACAGTGTGGCGGAGCGCTCATTACTCGCCGATTTGGAGATCCGCTCCTCCAGGCACGCAGCTGCTCATGCTCCATTCACCCTTCTTCAATCCATGCCGCGGCATGCCGGCGGATGGTGGGAGAGGGGCGGCCAGCGGGGCGGCGCGGCGACGGAGTCCCACACCAGCAGGATCGTGGGGAACAGTGAAGATGCGGTGAACCCCTGGATGCTCTGTCGGGAAGGGTCTAGCGGCCGTGGCGGTGCAGCCATGCAAGGCGCTGCCCGCGGCCACGCACCTTCTTCTGGTCGACGGCCATACTCGCACGAAAAGCTGAAGACGCGAGAAACGTCCACCGAAGCGAGCTGACAAAAGCAGGAGAAACAGCCGCACGCAGCGCCATGCGCGGTTTCACCGCTCAAGGTCCGGCGCGTCGGAGGCCAGAACGCCCCCGTATCGGCCAATCGGCCCCGCCCCAGCCGGGCATGGCGTGCCTGCAATGGCCGCAGGACGGCAGCACCCTGCCCGCCGCCGCCACATGGGGCAGGCAGGGGGCTGCCGGAGCAGGCCTAGCCAGGCCGGCGCGGGTCCAGCGGTACCTGCCGGGCGATGCCCAGCGCGTCCTCGAGCATGGCGGCGGCGGCCAGCAGGCCCGCCTCGTCGCGGGGCTTGCCGACGAGCTGGAGGCCCACCGGCAGTCCGGTCGAGGTGAAGCCGCAGGGCAGCGAGAGGACCGGGCAGCCGGTCACGGTGATGGCGAAGGTGATGCTGACCCAGTCGATGTAGCTGGGGAAGCGGTGGCCGTGGAGCTCCTCGATGTAGCGCTGCTCGACGGGGAAGGGCGGCACGATGGAGGTCGGGCAGAGCAGCAGGTCATGCTCGTCCAGAAAGGCCGCCATCGAGCGCTGCATCGCCGCGCGGTCGCGCTCCGCCCGGCCGATGTCGCCGGCCGAGAGCTCGAGGCCGCGCTCGATGTTCCAGATCACCTCGGGCTTGAGCTTGTCGCGGTGCTTTTCCAGCAGCGGGGCGCGGGAGATCACGAAGTTCTCGGCGCGCAGCACGTTGAAGACGTCGACCGCCTTGTCGAGGTCGGGGCAGCTGTTCTCGATCACCTCCACGCCAAGCCCGGCGAAGCGCTCGGCGGCGGCCCGGCAGATCGCCGCCACCTCGGGGTCGACCGGCGTGATGCCGCCCAGATCGGCGCTGTAGGCGACGCGTCGCAGGGTCGGCCGGTCCTCGACGGTCTCGGCATAGGGCCGGGCGGGAGCCGGATAGCTCAGGGGATCGCGCGGGTCGTGACCGGCCTGGGCGTCGAGCAGCAGGGCCACGTCGCGCACGTCGCGGCCCATGGGTCCCTCCACCGAGAGGGTGCCGAAGGGGTTGCCGCCGGGGCCGTGCGGGACGCGGCCGGGGCTCGGGCGCAGACCCACCACCGAGCAGTAGCCGGCCGGCGTGCGCAGCGAGCCGCCGAGATCCGAGCCGTTGGCCAGCCATATCTCGCCCGCCGCCAGCGCCACCGCGGCCCCGCCCGAGGAGCCGCCGCAGGTGAGCGCCGTGTTCCAGGGGTTGCGGGTGACGCCGAAGACCTCGTTGAAGGTCTGGGCACCGGCCCCGAACTCGGGCGTGTTGGACTTGCCGAGGATGACCGCGCCGTGGGCCTCGAGCCGCTCGACCTCGTAGCCCGAGCTGGTCGGCACATGATCGGCGAAGATGGGCGAGCCGTGGGTGGTGCGCACGCCCTCGACCTCGTTGAGGTCCTTGATGACCACCGGCAGGCCGGCGAGCCAGCCGCGGCCGTCGCCGGTCGGGGTGATCTCGCCCGCCATGATCCGCTTCGCCTGGGTCCGGGCGCGCTCGACGCACAAGGTCGGGACGGCGTTGAGAACGGGCTCGACCTCCTCGATACGCGCCACCGCCGCGTCGATGAGCTGGAGCGGCGTCACCTCGCCGGCCTCGAGGCGGCGCACGGCCTCGCGCGCGCTCATGCGGATAAGCTCGTTCATCATGCCTTCCCTGTTCTCGGCAGAACCTGAAAGGTCCATATCGGATATCGCGCGGCGGCGCATCCCGCGCCGGCGGAAGGGAGGCAGGCCATGATCGATCATCTCTCGCTGGCAGTGGCCGACATCGACCGGTCCCGCGCGTTCTACGACCGGGTGATGCCGGCCCTGGGCGCGCGCCGCATGCAGGACCTCGACGAGGAGGAGTATCAGGCCTCGGGCTATGGCTGTCGCGAGGGGGAGCCCGCCTTCTGGGTAGGTGCCGCGCGCGTGGCGGGCCCGCCGCCGCCGGTCCCCGAGGGCCAGCATGTGGCCTTCGCCGCCGCCGGCCGCCCGGCGGTCGACGCGTTCTACGTGGCGGCCATCGCCGCCGGGGCCGCCGACAATGGCGGCCCCGGCCTGCGTCCGCACTATCACCCGAACTATTATGCCGCCTTCGTCATCGACCCGGACGGCCACCGGCTCGAGGCGGTCTGCCACCAGCCCGCCTGAGCCCGGCCGGCCGGTTGCTGGTCCGGCCTACTTCACCTCGATGATCGCCCGGCTCAGCACCTTGCGCCCCCCGATGTCGAGATAGCGGAACTCGTAAAGGCCGGGGGCGTCGGGCATGGTGAACCGCATCGGCGGCTCGTTGTCGACCTTGTGGGCCTCGATCCAGGTGAAGTCGGCCTGACCCGGGGCCGCCAGGGTGATGCGCTGGTTGCCGCCTTGGACATCGACGCTCCACGTCACCTGCACGATCTCGCCCGGCGAGGCGGCTTTCGGCACATCGAGCGAGGCGCCGCTGTCCAGGGGCGCGTTCTCCTCGACCACCTCGACCCCGGCGCTGGCAATGGTGCCGCGGCCCTCCGCGAGCACGTAGCGGACCTCGTAGAGCCCCACCTGCTCGGGCGCGGGCAGAGTGGCCGAACTGCCCTTGCCGGCCCGCGCATACTTGCCGAGCTCACCCTCCTTCGCCCCCATCGGCACGAGCGTGATGTAGTCCCGCGGGCTGGGCTGCGTGCCCGTCCAGCTCACCTCGATGGTCCCCTTGGCGCGCACGGTGGCGGTCGTCTCCAAAGCGATCTCGGGGGCCACGATCTCGACCATCGTCTCTGCCAGCAGGCGCCGGCCTTCCTGCAGCACGTAGCGCACCTGGTACATGCCCGGGCCGGCCGGCGCCTGCAGCATGCCCGCGTTCTTCTTCCCGGCGCGGACATAATTGCCGATCTCGTTCTCGGCGGCGTCCACCGGCACGATCGTGACATAGTCCGACGGGTGCACCGTGGCGCTCCAGGATACCTCGAAGGCGCTTCCGGCGACGGCCGTCTCCGGCGCCTTGACCAGCATCTCGGCCTCGCCCACCTCGACCGGCGCCGAGGCCAGCATGCGCCGGCTTTCCTCCAGAACGTAGCGAACCTCGTAGAGCCCGGCCTCGGCGGGAGCGCGAAGGCTCACCCGGCCGTCCTTGCCGGCGCGGACATAGTTGCCGATCTCGTTCGGCGCCGAGCCCACCGGCACGATGGTGATGTAGTCGCTGCTCTTGACGGTCGTGCTCCAGGCCACCTCGAAGGCCGAGCCGGCCAGCACCGTTTCGGGCGCGCTCACGCTCATCTCAGCCTCGACAATCTCGAGCTCCGCGCTGCCCAGCGTGCGGCGCCCTTCCGCGAGCACGTAGCGGACCTCGTAGAGGCCGGGCTCGCCGGGGGCCTGGAGTCTGGCCGGGCTGCCCGTGTTGGCGCGCGCATAATTGCCGATCTCGCCCGCCGCCGCGCCGGCCGGCACGGTGGTGAGGTAATCATTGCCCTCGATGGTGGGCGTCCATGAGACCTCGAACGTGCTGCCCGCCGTTACCGTTGCGGGAGCCTGCAGCGCCACCGCCGCGTCCTCGATCTCGATGGCGGCCCGGCCTATGACCTTGCGGCCCTCCGCGAGCACATAGCGGACCTCGTAGAGGCCGGGGTCCGCCGGCGCCTGCAGCATGGCCGGCTGCTTGCTGCTGGCGCGCACATAATGGGCAAGCTCCTCCGGCTTCGCGTCCACCGGGACGATGGTCACATAGTCCGACCCCGCGATTGTCTCGCTCCAGGTCACCTCGAAGCGCGAACCGGTGCTGGCGGTTGCGGGGGCACCGATCTGCACCTCCGCCTCGACCAGCGGCTCCTCCACCACCGGCGGCTCTTCCACCACCGCCGGCTCGACAGGCTCCGGCGTCGCGACGGCGCTGCCTACCTCCTTGAGGGCAGCACCGAGCTCACCCGCATTGCCTGCGGCCAGGAACCGGCCCCCGGTGCGCTCGGCGATGCAGGAGAGCGCCTTCTGCTCCGCCTCGCTGGCAAGGTCGAAGCCGATGACATGGGCAGTGAACGCCACGCCGCTGCGCTCCAGCTCCCCGGCGAGCGCGCACGGGTCGCGGTTGCAGCTCTCGATCCCGTCGGAGATGAGGATGACGGTGCTCGGCCGGTCCCGCCACGAGAGCTGCTCGGCGGCCTTCTCGATGGAGGCGGTGAGGGGGGTCTTGCCCCTGGGCACGATGGCGCGGGCCTCGGCCAGGAACCTGTTGCGGTCGAGCGGCCCCGGCTCGATGATCGTCTCGATGTCGCCGCAGTCGCCCTGGCGGCGATGGCCGTAGGCCATCAGGCCGACATTGATGCCGTCCGCCCAGTCCCCCACCAGCTCGCCCATGGCGTCGCGCGCGATCTCGATCTTGGAGACGCTGTCGATCTGGCCCCACATCGAGTTGGAGCCGTCGAAGACGACCATGACGTCGTCCGCGGCCCTGACCCCGATTCCTCCGAGCAGCACCATAGAGGTCGCAAGACCGAGACACGAAGCGCGCATGCCCACATTTTCTCCCCAGGTTTCTCGCCCTTGCCGGCGTCGGGCTCATCGCGGCGCCGGACCTCACCGTGCCGCCCCTCCGACACGGGCGATCCCTATCGAGACGACAAGGCGGCTGGCCCGCCCGCAGGCGCGGGCAAGGATGATCCTGCCGGGACCGACGACCCGTGTGAAGGGTGCGGAACGGGATTTGTGCGCGTCAGGGTAGTGTCCGACGTTGGCCGGCGGCCCGCGCATGGGTGGACCGCGCGGTACCCGCCCCGGGAACGCAGGCACGCCGGTATGGCAGGAGGCTCCTTGACCTCCGGTGAGCGGCCTGCTGCCGCTCAGCGCAGATGCGCGATGAGCTCGCGATAGGCGGCCTCTGGGAACGCCTTGAGGGTCGTCGTGCGGATATTGCCGAGCACCCCCAGCTCGAGGATGAAGCGCGCGGCGATGGCGTCGTCCGGCGCCTCGTAGACGAAAACCAGGTCGTACTGGCCGAAGGTCATGTAGAAGGCGCGGAACTCGCCGCCCATGGCGTGCAGGCGGGCTTTCGCCTGGTCGAGGCGGGCGGGCGATTCCCGTACGTGCCGCATGCCCTGGTCGGTGTAGCTGGCAAGCGCGATATAGGTCGACATCCCACAGCCTCCCCGGCTTGATCGGCCCTTCGGGCTCTGGCATCGGAAGCGGAAGGGCGCAAAGGCGTCATCATAGCACGCGGCTGCCCGTTGCAGGGGAGCAGGGGAGAGCGCGCCGGTATGCTCCAGCAGGTCTCCAGGCGCCTTCGGGCCTTGTTCGTGCTGGCGGCGCTGGCGGGCTGCGCTGCGCCGGAGGCCGGGCACGATGCCGTCGAGCTTCCGCCCGCTGCCATCGCGCCGCTGCCTGCCGCCACGCCGCCGCTTGCCGCCGGGATCGAGGCGGGCGCGTGGCAGGGCGGGACGGCACGCCTCTTCCTTGCTCTCGACGCGGACGGCGACGGCCTGCTCACGCTCGAGGAGATCAAGGCCGGCATGGGCCTGCTCGACGCCGACAGCGATGGCTGGATCACCTCGCGCGAGGTGCGCGGCCTCCTGGTCGAGGATGTCCTGCCCTACCGTCTGCGGGTCGAGGACATGGCGCGTCTCGCCTGTGCCTGCTTTACCGCCGATCTCGACGGGGACGGGGCGCTGAGCGCGGTCGAGTTCAGCGTGTCGCGGCTTCGCGAGTTCGTCCTGCACGACGTGAACCGCGACGGCGTTCTCCAGGCGCAGGAGATCGCGGAGGCGGTCGATCTGCCCCTCATACGGTTCTGAGCCGCGGCTTGCAGGCCCGGTTGCGGGCATCCGCACGGCTCTCTACGATCTGCCGCCAGCCCCGCCAGGGGCCCGCGAGACGCTGAGCCAGGGAGCGAGACACCACCCATGCAGCCGCCCTATCTTCTCTTTCTCGGTGACGTGCACGACCAGCTCGCCGCCAAGACTGCCCACGGCATCAAGGACTGGCGGCCCGAGCATTGCTTCGGCCAGCTCCGCCTCGAGGGCTGCGTCGCCGACCTGGGCCTGCGCGAGGCCACCATCGCCGAGGCCAGGGCTGCCGGCTGCGGCACCATGATCATCGCCGTCGCCAATTCCGGCGGCACCCTGGCACCGCACTGGGCACCCTACGTGATCGAGGCGCTGGAAGCCGGCATGGACGTCGCCTCCGGCCTGCACCAGCGGCTCGTCGACTTCCCCGAGATCCTCGCGGCGGCCGAGAAGAGCGGCCGCCAGCTCTTCGACGTCCGCCACCCCAAGCAGCGCTTCAAGACCGGCACGGGCGTCAAGCGCACCGGCAAGCGGCTCTTGATGGTCGGCACCGACTGCTCCTGCGGCAAGAAATACTCGGCCCTTGCCATCGAGAAGGAGATGCGGGCGCGCGGCCTTCCCGCGACCTTCCGCGGCACCGGGCAGACCGGCGTGATGATCTCGGGCGGCGGTGTCGCGATCGACGCGGTGGTGGCCGACTTCATCGCCGGTGCGGCCGAGTGGCTGAGCCCGGACAACGATCCCGACCATTGGGACATTGTCGAGGGCCAGGGCTCGCTGTTTCATCCGGCCTTTGCCGGGGTGACCATCGGCCTGATCCACGGGACCCAGCCCGACGGGCTGGTGCTGTGCCACGAGCCGACCCGCACCCACATGCGGGCCCTCAAGCACCAGCCGCTCCCCGGCCTCAAGGAGTGCCTCGAGGCCAATCTCCGGGCAGCCCGGCTCACCAACAAGGACGTGAAGGCGGTGGGCGTGAGCGTCGACAGCCACAACGTGCCCGCTTCCGAGCGCGAGGACGTCCTCAAGCGCATCGCCGACGAGCTGGGCCTGCCGGCGGTCGACCCGATGATCGACGGTCCGGGCGCCATCGTGGACCGACTCTGGTGAGCCCCCGCCTTGAGGTCCGCCACGACCGCCTGCCGATCCGCGGCAGCTTCACCATCAGCCGCGGCTCGCGCACCCACGCCGATCTCGTGGTGGTCGAGCTGGTGGATGGCGAGGCCAGGGGACGCGGCGAGTGCGTCCCCTATCCGCGCTACGGCGAGAGCGTGGAGAGCGTCCTTGCCCAGATCGAGGAGCAGCGCCCGCTGCTGGCCGCCCCCGACGCCAGGCTCCGCCTGCAGGAGGCGATGAAGCCGGGGGCCGCCCGCAACGCGCTCGACTGCGCCTTGTGGGACCTCGAGGCGAAGCGGGCCGGCCGGCGCGTCTGGGACCTCCTGGGCGCGCCCGCTCCGGACCCGCTGGTGACCGTCTTCACCCTCTCGCTGGGCACGCCCGAAAGCATGGCGGCGGCGGCAAGCGAGGCAGCCTCGCGGCCGCTCCTCAAGGTCAAGCTCGGCGGCGAGGGCGACATCGAGCGGATCCGCGCGGTGCGCGAGGCGGCGCCAGAGGCGCGCCTCGTGGTCGACGCCAACGAGGCCTGGACACCCGACCAGGTCGAGCCCTTCCTCGCCGCCATGGCGGAATGCGGCGTCGAGATGGTCGAGCAGCCGCTGCCGGCCGGCAAGGACGAGATGCTCTCGGGCATCACGCGCGTCGTCCCCGTGGGCGCCGACGAAAGCGCTCACGACGCGGCGGGGCTGGAGAAGCTCGTCGGCCGCTACGACGTGGTGAACCTCAAGCTCGACAAGACCGGCGGCCTCACCGGCGCCCTGGCCTTCGTCCGGCGGGCCGAGGAGCTGGGCCTCGATCTCATGGTGGGCTGTATGCTCGGCAGCTCGCTCGGCATGGCGCCGGCGATCCTCGTCGCCCAGCACGCCCGCTTCGTCGACGTCGACGGCCCGCTGCTGCTGGCCGAGGACCGTACCCCCGGCCTGCGCTACGACGGCAGCACCGTGCATCCGCCCGAGGCCGCCCTCTGGGGGTAAGAGGCGGCGCACAGCCCGGGCAGCCGACAGGGTTTGCGGAGGGGCGCTGCGCGCGGTCTTTTTTTCCTTTTTTTGTCAGTTGGCGGTGGGAGCGTTTGCCGGATCTTCAGATTTGCCGGCAAGCCTGCCGGAGTGGGAGGCCGCCGCCGCCAACGCCGAGAAGCAAAAAAACCTGCCCGCGCGCAGCGCTCCCCTCCGGCACCGCCCGCCGCTCAGTTGAGCCAGACGATCCAGCCGTTGAGCAGCGCGGCAAAGGCCACCCAGGCGAGATAGGGAACGAACAAGAGCCCGGCCACGCGGTCGGCGCGGGTGAACAGCCAGCCGGTGGCGGCGATCAGGGCGAGCAGCCAGACGATCTCGATCAGCGCCGCGGCCGGCGCCATCAGCCCGAAGAATAGGAACGACCAGCCGAGATTGAAGGCGAGCTGGAGGCCGTAGAGGCGCAGGCCCCACTGCCGGTCGGGCGATGGCGGCTGCAGCCAGACCCGCCACGCGGCCACCGCCATCAGGACGAACAGCGTGGTCCAGACCGGCGCGAACAGCCAGTCCGGCGGGTTGAAGGGCGGCTTGGCGAGGGTCTGGTACCAGCCGTCGACAGTGGTGCTGGTGATCAGCCCGCCGAGGCCGGAGACCAGCAGCGAGAGGGCGAGGAAGAGGGCCAGGCCGGCGAGGCCGCGGCCGCTGCGCCAGGAAAGGGCCGCTGCGCTCACGCGCTGACACCTGTGCCGATGGGACAGGCCACGCCGGTGCCGGCGAGGCCGCAATAGCCCCAGGGCACCTTGGAGAGATATTGCTGGTGCGGCTCCTCGGCATAGTAGAACTCGGGCGCGTCCTCGATCTCGGTGGTGATCGGCCCGAGCCCCTGCTTCGCGAGGGCCGCGCCATAGGCCTCGCGCGAGGCTTCGGCCGCCGCGCGCTGCGCCGGCGAGCAGGCATAGATGCCCGAGCGGTACTGGGTCCCGACATCGTTGCCCTGACGCATGCCCTGGCTCGGATCGTGGCTTTCCCAAAAGATCCGCAAAAGATCCTCGTAGGCCACCTCGCGCGGATCGAACACCACCCGCACCACCTCGTTGTGGCCGGTACGCCCGGTGCAGACCTCCTCGTAGGTCGGGTGCGGGGTGAAGCCCCCGGCATAGCCCGCCGCCGTGCTCCAGACGCCCCTGGTCTGCCAGAACCGCCGCTCGGCGCCCCAAAAGCAGCCCATCCCGAACATCGCCACCTCCAGCCCCTCGGGGAAGGGCGGGAGGATCGGGTTGCCGTTGGCGTGGTGGCGGTTGGCGAGCTCGAAGGGCCGCGCGGCACGCCCTGGCAGGGCCGATGCCGGATCGGGCATCTCCGTCTTTTTCTGGCGGCCGAACAGCATGGTGCGATCTCCTGGTCAGACCCGGACCGGGCCCCTGCGGCGCGTGGGGCCCTGCCGTTGCGAGGTAAGATGCCCGCGGCGCGAATCAAGCAAGAGGGAGATCACGTCGGCCGGAAGGCTGCGCGCAAGGCCGCGACCGGACGACCGGCCGGCGCCGGTGGAGGCCGGCGTGGCATTCAGCCGGAATCGCCAAGGGGGACCGAAGGCGCCCGCTCAGAGCCCGAAGCGTCGCCGCGCCATCAGGCAGGCATCGTCGCCGGGCTGGCACTCGCGGCAGACGTCGGGGCGAACCTCGTAGACCGCGCAGCCGGTGCGCACACCGACCTCGCCGGTGAGCGCCGAGCAGCGCTCGCCGTCACAGCGCATCCGGTGCAGCCGCCGGTCCGTGAAACGCTCGGGAATCCGCGCCAAGGCCTCGTCGCTCTCGAGGGCGAAGCGGGGCCATTCGCGGGAATAGGAGCAGCAGGCGCCGCACGTCCGGCAGTCGGGCAGCTCTGCCTCCCGACTGCCGTCCATGCTCTCCCGGCGCTCGCTCACTTGCGGGCTTTGCGCGCCGCGTAACGAGCGTCGCGGGCGGCCTTCTGCTTGGCGGCGAGCTCGGCCTTCTCGGCTTCGAGCCGGGCCTGCTGCTCGGCCTCCTCGACGGCCCGCCTGGCCGCCTCTTCCTCGCGAGCCTTCTTCTCGGCCTCACGGGCGGCCTTCTCGGCCTCGCGCTTGGCCCGGCGCTCGGCCTCGCGAGCCTCGCGAGCCTCGGCGACCCGCTTGCGCTCGGCCTCGCGCGCCAGGACCGCCGGGTCGTCGGGCGACGGCTTCTGCTTGAAGCGCTCCAGCATGGCCTTTTTGGCCTCTGCCGCGGCGTCCCGCCGCTCTCCGAAATTCTTCTCCTTGAAAACGCTCATCGTATCCCGTTCGTCCGCGCTTTGCTCATGATTCGCCGCGACATGCGCCGCCCGCGCTTGATGCCTGCGAAGCGGCCGGCAGGGAAGGGCCAAACGCAGGGAGAGGCGATTTGCAGCATTTCCGGCGCCGTCTTTTACGCGTCAGTGAGGCAGATATGTCCGCCCGGTGAGCCGTCAAGCGCCAGGGCGCGCTCCCTCGAGCCTTGGCACCTTCTTGCCCGGCCAGCCCCCTCATGCCATGCCTCGGCCGGCAGCAGGAAGGGGGAGGCCATGCACGAATACGCGGTCGATTGCGTGGTGGACGCCAGGGCCCGGCTGGGCGAGGCGGCCTTCTGGGACGCGCGCACGCAGCGCCTCTGGTGGAGCGATATCGAGGGCTGCCTGCTGCACCGTTACGACCCGGCCAGCGGCCGCGACGAGATGTGGGCGATGCCCTGCGAGCTAGGCTGCCTCGCCCCGCGCGCGGCGGGCGGCCTCGTGCTCGCCATGCGCGACGGCTTTTGGCTGTGGGACGAGGCGACGGGTGAGCGCCGCCCGCTCGCCGATCCCGAGGCCGACCGTCCCGGCAACCGCTTCAACGACGGCACCACCGACCCCAGGGGCCGCTTGTGGGCCGGCTCCGCCCGCATCCACGACCGCGAGCCCATGGCCGCCTTCTGGCGCCTCGATGCCGACCGTTCGGTGGCGGGGCCCTTCTGGGACGGCACCCGCACCACCAACGGCCTGGCCTTCAGCCCCGACGGCCGCACCATGTATTTCTCGGACTCGGCCCCGCAGACCCGCACCATCTTCGCCTGCGCCTACGACCCCGACACCGGCACGCCCGGCGAGCGGCGCGTCTTCGCCCACACCGACGATCTGGCCGGCCGCCCCGACGGCGGCACGGTGGACGCCGAGGGCTGCTACTGGATGGCCGGCGTGGGCGGCTGGGAGCTGGTGCGCTTCACGCCCATGGGCCGGGTCGACCTCATCGTCCCGTTCCCCGTCGAGCGCCCTTCCAAGATCGCCTTCGGCGGCCCCGACCTTGCGACGATGTACGTCACCACCATCGGCACCGGCCTGACGCCGGGGAGCGAGGAGAAGCAGCCGCAGGCGGGCGGCCTCTTCGCGCTCCGCGTGCCCGGCGTGAGCGGACTGGAGCTTGCGGCGTGGGCGGGGTGAGGCGCCTCAGCGCCCCTCCGCCTCCACCTTCTCCGCCCCCCACATCCTGACCAGCGACTGCCAGGGCACGTCCCGCCTGTCCGCCGCCACCTTGATCTGCCCGGGAAGCCCTTCCGGCAGGCGCAGCGAGACGGAGGTGGTGGACGGCTTCAGGTCCGGCATCCGCACCCGCTCCGCCTTGCTCCAGTCCACCTAGTCCGTCGGGTCGTGGCTCTCCCGGAATGCCCGCTCCTCGGCCTCGCTGGCAAAGGCGGGGAGGGGCCTGGTCGGCCTGGTCATAGACGATCCGCTCCTTGCGGCTCATGTCGCGCGCCGGGCAGCAATAGTGCAGTCAGCGCGAGCACGGCCCATACGCTTGACGTACAGCGTATCTGGCCATCTTCCAATACGATCCGGAGCCACCGCGACAAGAGAACGGAGCGCTTTGCGGGTGGTGCCTGGGTGCCGCAGTTTGAGGCGTTCCGGCGGCAGGCCGAGAAGCGTTTGCGTATCCTCGAAGCAGCGACCGGCCTTGGCAATCTGCGGCAATTGCCCGGAAGCCGCCTGGAAGCCCTGCGGGGTGATCGACAAGGGCAATACAGTATCCGGATCAACGATCAGTGGCGCGTCTGCTTCGAGTGGCCCGGCAGCGCGGACGGTCCCGAGAACGTCGAGATCGTGGACTATCACTAGACGAGGGGAATCATGGCCCGCACACCCATCCATCCGGGCGAGATTCTGGCCGACGAGCTCGACGAGCTGGGCATGAGCGCCGCGGAGCTCGCCCGCCTGATCGACGTGCCGCCCAACCGGATCAGCCAGATCATCGCCGGCAAGCGCAACATCACCGCCGATACGGCACTGCGCCTCGCCCGCTGGTTCGGCACAACGCCGGACCTTTGGATGAACCTGCAGAAGACCTGGGAGCTCGACCTGGCGCGCGCGGAGCTAGGCGAGGCGCTGGAGCGGCTGCCGCAGCGCGCCGCCGTCCCATCCGCATAGTCAGAGCCGGGGGTTTGCGCGTGGTACAGCCTATACCCGCATCGGATGACGGCTACAGACGGCAGATCGAAGCCATGGCCTCACGGTACGCTTCGCACGCTTGCCCGCTCCGATAAGCTTGTGACCACACGGCATAACTGTATGGTTAAATCCGGGGACACCCGCCTAATTTATATGGTTAAATCCGGGGACACCCGCCTAATTTAGCCATCTCCCACAGGCAGCTGCGGCTGCGCACAAGCCAGCAACGACGCGGTGCTCCCGGAAGGCATCGCATGCGCTCCCGATCCGGCGTCGTTGCGGCCGTGAAGGCTAAATCTGTGCGGTGTCCCCGGCTTTAACCATCGTCGGTCCCGGCCGGAGCGCCCGTCTCTCGATCCGGCGTCGTTGCGGCCGTGAAGGCTAAATCTGTGCGGTGTCCCCGGCTTTAACCATCGTCGGTCCCGGCCGGAGCGCCCGTCTCTCAGCGTGGCCTACTGAAACAGCCGCCGGACCGCCTCCGGGAGGATCGGCGGCGTCGTGATCTGCGCCTTGTTCTCCTCCGCCCGCGCCCCTCGCACCGGATCGAACAGCGCCCGCACGGCAGCAGCCGCCCGCTCCACGTCCCCCAGCGGCGGCGCTTTTTCGGCGCTCTCCGGCCAGTCCTGCCCGAGCCAGACGGCGCGGCCCTCCTTGACCTGCCGTGCATGGATGAGGCGCACGTCGCGGGTCAGGCGCTTTGGCCCGGTGATCATGCCGATGCGGTAGACGATGGGCTGGAGGCGGATGTCGGCCAGGCGCTCCATGAGCGTGCGGCCGGGAATCGAGCCGTCCTCGGGCGGGGGCGGGCGGCTGGAGCCGGGTCCGCGGGCGAGATCGAAGATGTAGACCGGCTTTCGCGTCACGCAGGCCTCCGCCAGCATCGACATGCTGTCGCCGGTCACGATCAGCCGGTCGGCCAGCGCCAGGAAGCCGAAATAGGGGTTCTCCGGATCGTCCTTCCGCCAGCGATAGACGAAGGAGGGCACGTCCAGGGCCGCCTCCAGCGCGTCGGCGGCTTTTCTGGGCGTGCGGGCGCTGGTGGTCACCAGCAGCGAGCCGCCCAGCTCCTTGGCCATGCGGCTGGCCCAGTGGCCGAGCAGGGCACCGTTCTCGCGGTCGAGGCTGTAGGGCCCGGCATTGCCGCCCATGCTCACCGAGATCAGCGGGCGGGGCAGGTGGGCGAGGCGCGGGCCCCAAAGGGCCGCTGCCTCCTCCAGCCGCTCCGCGTTGACCCGCTGCAGCGGCGCCTCGTTCTGCAGGATGTTGGGCTTGTCGGGCAGGCGGTATTGCGGCGTGGTGACGATGAGATCGAAGCACTCGTGCAGCGCCCAGGGCCGGCCCACATGGACGAGCTTGACCTTCGAGGGCCCGCCCGCCTGGAGCTGGATCCAGCGCACCAGCGGCTCGTTGCGCCTTCCGGCGGAGATCACGAGCTCGGGCCAGGGCGGCTCGAGCGGGCTGGATCTATCCTTCACCAGCCCCATGAGCGTGGGGCCGGCAAACAGGTTCGTCATCAGCTCGGTGGGGCGATAGACGAGATTTTTTATCTCGAACGGCCAGCCCAGCGCCTCGGCCAGCGCCAGGATCTGCGAGTTGTCGCCGGCCTTGTGGCCCATCATCAGCCAGGTGCGCGGCGGGCGTGCCGAGGCGGTCGTGCCGGTGGCGGGCTGCTCCATCGTCTCGCTCATCTCACGCCGTCTCCCCGCCGACAGGAGAAGCCTTGGGCCAGCGGCGCTTGGCGCACAGCCACTGCTCGGGCGCGGCACGAATCCAGGCCTCGAAGAGGTGGTTGACCTGCTCTACCATCGAGCGCGCGGCCATGCGCGGCTCGAGGCTCGAGTCGGGCTGCACCGGCGGGTGAATGCTCACTCTGAAATGCGCTCCCTCGAGCCGCTCCACCCGGCACGGCACGAACGGGATGCCGAGCTTGACTGCGAGCCGCGCCGGCGCCACCGGCGTTGCCGCCGGATGCCCGAAAAAGGGGATCATCTCGCCGGCATCGAAGCGCTGGTCCATCAAGAGGCCTATGCTGCGGCCCTCCTTAAGGTCCTTGAGCATCCCCCTGCCGTCCTCCACGGCGATCAGCCGGCAGCGCAGGGCCCTCTGGCTTTCCTTGATGCGCTCGTCGATGAAGGGGTTGGACTGCGGGCTGTAGAGGGCCGAGAGCGGCACGCCCGAGCGCACCGCGGCAATCGGCAGCAGGTTCCAGTTGGCGAGGTGCGGCGCCACGAAGATGGCGGGGCGACCCGAGGCCTTCACCGCCTCGATGCCGCCCAGATCGACGATCTGCGCCCGCTCCGGCTCGCCGGCGATGGCCGCCAGATGGGGGAACTCGGCGACGGTGCGCCCGACCTCGCCCCACGAGCTGCGTGCCACCTGCTCGACGCGCGCCTTCGGCCAGTCGGGGAAGGCGGTGGCGAGATTGGCCAGCACATGGCGGTTCTTGCGCGAGCGCACCCCGAACAGCCGGCCGACCCGGCAGCCCAGGTCCGAGGCGCGGTCCGGCGAAAGGCGCCGGGCGCTGCCCCACAAAAGGTCGAGCAGCCCGGCCTCGCTGCGCCAGATCGCGCGCTCGAGCCCCGGCATCCGGTCGGCGACATTCTTGAAGCGGCTGGCGATGATGAAACGCGGCAAGCCCATCCTCCGATCGCCCCCGGCTTTTCCGGGCGGCGCTTGCGTATTAATGCCAGCCCGGCCCGCAAGCCAAGCGAGGCCATGCGCAAGGAGGGCAGATGCTCACCATCTTCAGCGACGATCACCGCCACCAGGACGGCAAAGCCGAGCTTTGCGACGGGAAGATCGTGCCCTGTTTCGAGATGCCGCGCCGCGCCCGGATGATCCTCGAGCGGGTGCGCTCGCAAAAGCTCGGGCCGGTCGAGCCGCCGCAGGATTTCGGCCGGGCCCCCATCGAGCGGGTCCACGCGCCGGCCCTGGTCGAGTTCCTGGCCACCGCCTGGGACGCCTGGCAGGCGGCAGGCTTCTCCCACGACGCGCTGCCCTACACCTGGCCGGTGCGCCGCCTGCGCGCGCTGGAGCCCGACGCCATCGAGGGGCGGCTGGGCTATTGGTGCTTCGACGCCGCAACGCCGATCACCGCCGGCACCTGGAAGGCGGCCTATGCCGCGGCGCAGGTGGCGCTCACCGGTGCTGCCCGGCTCTCTGCCGGCGAGCGCGCCGTCTTCGCCCTGTGCCGCCCGCCCGGCCACCACGCCGCCAGCGACCTCTATGGCGGCTACTGCTTTTTGAACAACGCCGCCATCGCCGCCCAGGCGCTGCGCGACGCCGGGGCCGCCAGGGTGGCCGTGCTGGACGTCGACTACCATCACGGCAACGGCACCCAGGAGATCTTCTATCGCCGCGCCGACGTGCTGTTCGCCTCGCTCCACGCCGACCCGCGCCAGGAGTTTCCCTATTTCCTCGGGCACGCGGACGAGCGCGGGGAGGGACCGGGCGAGGGGCTCAACCTCAACTACCCGATGCCGCAGGGCACCTGCTTCGGGAAGTGGATGGAGGCGCTCGAGGAGGCCTACCGGCGCATCGATGCCTGGCGCCCCGATGCATTGGTGGTCTCGCTGGGCGTCGACACGTTCGAGGGCGACCCCATCTCGCACTTCAAGCTCGCCAGCGCAGACTTCCATGCCTATGGAAGCAGGCTCGCCGGCCTGCGCCTGCCGACGCTCTTCGTCATGGAGGGCGGCTATGCGGTCGAGGCGATCGGCGTCAATGCCGTCAACGTGCTTCAGGGCTTCGAGGCAGCGGGCTGAGCCGGCCGGTCCCGCCATGGCGGCGGCCTCGGCGAGCAGCCCGCCCAGCGCCGCCGCCACGGCCTTCGGATCGCCGGGCGAAGCGGGAAGCCCGTCGGCGGGGCCGCGCAAGGCGCTGCGCGCGGCCAGGTTCTTCTGTCTTCCGGGGGTTCAGGGCAGCGCCCGGCAGGCAGGCCACTGGCGGATCTCCACCCCGGCAGGATCGCGAAAGAAGATGAAGATCCGGTCAAGACGCACCGCCGCCAACGGACGGAAGGAGAAAAGCCGAAGCCGCGCGCAGCGCCCCCGCCGGCCTTTCGAGGTCAGCGGCAGCGGCAGCATGTCTGCCGGGGGCGACCCGGATCTGCCTGGATGACTCGACAGCTCGCCGGGGGCGGCGGCGCCCTTGCGGGCGGGAGCGCCGGCCGGTGGTGGACAGGCCGGCCGCAGCCGGCCAAGAACGGGGGCAGGCTCATTCCGTCTCCTGCGAAAGCGGCACGCATCATGGCTCTTCTCCCGCACGACGCCCGGCCCGCGGCCGACGCGCTGTTCGCCAATCCCGGGTCGCGCCGCGACCTCGCCGTCCCGCCCGACGAGGCGCTCGACGTGCTGGACGAGGGGGGCCTCGCCGAGGCCGCCCGCAGCATCGGCGCCTGGGAGGGTTACGGGCCCACGCCGCTGCACAGGCTCGCCGGCCTCGCTGCCGCCATGGGCGTGGGCGCGGTGCTGCTCAAGGACGAGGGCGGGCGCTTCGGCCTCGGCAGCTTCAAGGCGCTGGGCGGCGCCTACGCGGTCGAGCGGCTGGTGGCGCGGCACGGTGCCGGCATCACCGTCACCTGCGCCACCGACGGCAATCACGGGCGCTCGGTGGCCTGGGGGGCGGCGCGCGCCGGCTGCCGCTGCGTGATCTACATCCACGAGGCGGTAAGCGAGGGCCGCAGGCGCGCCATCGAGGCTTACGGCGCCGAGGTCCGGCGGGTGCCCGGCACCTATGACGACGCGGTGCGCAAGGCCGCCGAGGATGCGGCGCTGGCGGGCTGGAAGGTGGTCTCCGACACGTCCTGGCCGGGCTACGAGGAGGTGCCGAAGGACGTCATGCAGGGCTATGCCGTGATGGCCGAGGAGGCCCTCGACCAGGCGGGTGCGGCTCCCACCCACATCTTCGTGCAGGGCGGGGTGGGCGGCATCGCGGCTGCCGCGGCGATGCGCGCGTGGCGCCGCTTCCACACCCGCCGGCCGGCCCTCGTGGTGGTCGAGCCGGAGCTTGCCGCCTGCCTTCTGGCCAGCGCCCGCGCCCGCGCCGTCACCAGCGTCGCCATCACCGAGGAGACGGTGATGGCGGGCCTGTCCTGCGGCGAGCCCTCGCTCATCGCCTGGAAGGTGCTGGAGCCGGCCGCCGACTGGTTCATGGCGATCCCCGACGCCGCGGCCGCACCCGTGATGCGCCTCCTCGCCGACGGAGTCAGCGGCGACCTGCCGGTAGTGGCCGGCGAATCCGCGGTGGCGGGGCTCGCCGGCGCCATCGCCTGTGCCGAGGACCCGGCCATGCGCGAGCGGCTGGGGCTGGGCCCCGAGAGCCGCATCCTGGTCTTCTCCACCGAAGGCGACACCGACCCCGAGCTTTACGCGCGGCTGGTCGGCCGCAGCGCGGAGGAGGTGCGCGCCGCCGGCAACCGCTGAGGCAGGCGGGCCATTCCTTGCCGGAGGGGCTGCAAGCCAGCGTGGCTGCGGCCCGGCCGGCAAGGGAGCAGGCCCGATGATCCTGCTCGCCCTGATCCACGTCCTCATCGACCGGCTATGGTTTTCGGGCGGCATACTCCGCAGCCGCTGGCGCCATGCCGGCTCCTTCGCCCTCTACGACCTGCGGCAGCACCCATTTTCTCACCGGCGCCTACGGGGCTGCGCCAGAACGACGGGAAGGGCCAGGACAGGGTCGCCCGCTGGCTTCTCGCCGGCGGCGTCGTGCTCAACGTCCTCAAGGAGGAGCTGCCCGAGGAGCGCGAGAGCCGCTTCGCCCCCTTCGCCGGCGGTGCGGCCGGCTACGGGCTGCTGCTGCTCGTGGCGGGCTGAGGGCGGTCGGCAGGCCCGCCCGCCCAGCGAAGATGCGCCGCCACCTCGCCGGCGAAGGCCCCGGGGTCGGCTTCCGGCAGCAGGTGATTGGCCCTCTCGACGCTGACGGCCCTTGCAGCCGGGATCGTCCGCGCGGCCGCCTTTGAGACGATGCGATAGCATCGGCGCGTGCAGGTGCCCCAGGCCACGGTCACGGGGCGCCCGATCGAGGCCAGGGTCTGACGGTCGAGGGGCAGCGGGGCGGACTGGGTCAGGAGAAGGGGCAGCATGTGCGCGTTGCGCCGGTGCACCGCGCGAATGCGCGCCGGCTGGCGCTCGAACCATCCCTCCTCACCCGCGGCGGCGTCGATCGAGCGCCGCAGCGCATCCTCCGCCGTCCCCTCGGCGAGGGCCGCGAACACCGGGCCGAAGGCGGCGCCCATGTCCTGCTGCACGGCCTCCAGCTCCCCTTGGTCCTCGGTCGCAAAGCCCGGCTCGAACACCATGAGCGAGCGCACCAGCTCGGGATGGCCGGCGGTCAGCGCCATGGCGGCATGCGCCGAATAGGACCATGCCACGAGGTGGACGGGGCCGAGGCCCAGCGCGCGGATGAGATCGCGCATGTCCTCCCGCTGCTCGGCGGTCCCGAAGCCGCGCGTGCCGTGCGGCCCGGGGCCGGCGTGCCGCAGCGAGACCGTCACCGCGTGGCAGGACCCGGCCAGCAGGTCCGCCACGGGGGCGAGGCTCTCGAGATCCCCCGGCACGCCGTGCGTCAGGAGGACCGGCTCGCCGCGCCCGGCATGGCGGGTGCGCAGCGCTGCTCCGGCGATGGTGACGGTCCCCGTGGCTGGATGAGCCATCCATCAGCTTCCCGGCATGGCGATTGCGCAATCTCGTGGAGCGGGTTTCCGGCCGACTCGCCCGCCCGGGCGTCCGATGCCAGGGCTCCGAAGCCTCGCCGGATCATCGGCGAGGAGGTGCCCGGGAGCCAGTGCCCTCTGCAGCATCTCCTGCAGCCTTCCGGCGGCGCCAGCTACCCGCGGAGCTTCTGCCGGTGGCGCTCGTATTCCTCGGCGGCGGCCGGCGTGGGCGGGTAGAGGCCGGTGACGGGGCGGCCACCCGCGACCTCGGCGATCACCCATTGCTCGAACGCGTCCTGCGCGACGGCGCCGTCGAGCACTGCCGCTGCCAGCCCGGCGGGAACCACGATGGCGCCGTCCTCGTCGGCCACGACGATGTCGCCGGGGAAGACCGCGGTGCCGCCGCAGCCCACCGGCATGCCCCAGCCGGCGAAGTAGAGATCGCCGATGGAGGGCGGCGGAGTGAGGCCGCCGCACCAGACCGGCCAGCCCACCCGGCGCAGCCCCGGCATGTCGCGCATGGCGCCGTCGGTCACCGCACCGCGCGCGCCCCGGATGCGCAGCCGGTCGCACAGTATGTCGCCCAGAAGGCCACTGGAGAGCACGCCGTGCGATTCCATCACCACCACCGCACCCTCCGGCACGGCCTCGACCGCCTCGGGCAGGCCGCCGGCCGCGGTGTAGCTCTCGGGCGTCGCCACGTCCTCGCGGCCGGGCATGAAACGGAGGGTGAAGGCGGGCCCGGCGATGCGCTGGCCGGGCATGAGCGGCCTCGCTCCGGCGATCAGATGCCGGCGGATGCCCCTCTTGACGAGCTGCATGGAGAGCGTGGCAGTGCCGATCGCCGCCAGCCGCTCGAGCCCGTCTCGCGTCAGTTCGCTCATTTTCCCTGCGCCTCCCTGGTCGCACCCGTTCGCCGGGTCTCTTCCGGGTCGAGCTATGACACGTCGCGGCCGCGGCGTCCGGCCACCATCCTGCATGGCAGACAGAAGTCCCGGGCAAGGGTGAGGCTGTCGCCGCACCGGCCGGTGCCGGTGACCTGCCACGACGCCTCGTAGCTCTTCACGAGCAGCTGCTTCGCCCGTTCCAGATCCTCGTTCGTGGCGAGCGAGATCTCGAGGTAGCCCGTTCCGAAATGACCAATGTGGCGAACGTCCCGTGTGAAACCCGGACGAAGCTCCACTTCCTCAGGGTTTACCTTGACGTAGACGAGCAGAAGGCCGGTGCGATTGTGCACTTCCACACAGGCAAAATTCTTGATCCGGCGGAAGGCGAAATAGTTCTTGAGAGTCCTCGTCTCGACATCGTCGCCCAAGGCCTGCAGGAAGGCCTTGAGCGACTCGTACAGGTCAGCCAGCGGCTGGCTGGCCTGTGCCAGATAGTCGGAGACGGTTTTGCCCTGCGATCGGGCAGGGCGGCTCCCGTACGTCCCCTGGACAGGCGTTTCATCGGCCGGCGTCACGCCAGCTGCGCTCTTCCTGTTCACCAGCTCGAGCAGCAGAAGACCGTCGCCATAACGACGGTAGCGGATCAGCTCGATGTTACGGTTGATCTGCTGGACGGCGTGCTCGTCATAGCGCGTGAAGTCGCCCGCGATGCACAAAAGCCGCGGTGACGACCAGTCGATGGCCGTGGCTCTCTGCTCGCCACAGCGTTCCATGACCATCAGCTTGAAATCGGCCTGATGATCCATCAGGCAATCGAGATAGAACAGCCCCTGGTTGATCACGTTCTCGTTTGTGGCGCGTTTGTATTCTATGATCACCGGACTGCCGTTCTCGTCGATGCCGAGCGTATCCACGCGACCGCCATGGCGCCGCCCGGTGGAGAACTCCGATGCGAGGAACTGCACGCCAAGAAAAATATCCAGATTGCGCTCGATGAGTCTTTGCAGCGAACGTTAAAGGGCGACCGAAGTTCCCGGGATTTCTTGCACATCGTCCTGTTGGCCTACGCGGAACAATTTGAGATCGCTCATTTTTTGGAGTCTCTTTGTTGTCCTGCTTGCGGTGGTTGTGCGCGGCGATCGCTCTTCGGCTCTTTTGCGCCGCGCTCCCCTGTCATGCGTGATAGCGAGAATGCGGCTCTGCGGCCACGGATCGCGCTTTTCATGGTGCCGGGGTGCGACGGGACCGCCCCCGCGCCGCCGTTGCCCTGTTTTCCCAGCCGACCTATAGCGGCTGCAACCGCAGGAGCGCAGGGAGACGAAGGTGCCGAAATTCGCTGCCAATCTCAGCATGATGTTCCAGGAGGTGCCGTTCCTGGACCGGTTCGGGGCCGCCGCGCAGGCCGGGTTTTCCGGCGTCGAGTTTCTCTTTCCCTACGAGCATCCGGCCGGGGAGATCGCCGCACGGCTCGACGAGCACGGCCTGACCCAGGCGCTCTTCAACCTGCCGCCCGGCGACTTTTCCAAGGGCGAGCGGGGCATCGCCAGTCTGCCGGGGCGCGAGGCCGAGTTCGAGAAGGCGGTCGAGACGGCGCTCGCCTATGCCCGCGCCCTGCGCTGCCGGACGCTGCACTGCATGGCCGGCCTGCTGCCCGACGAGGCCGAGCGCGGTGCCCGCGAGAAGCTCTACGTGGCGAACCTGCGCAAGGCCGCCCGCGCCTGTGCTGCCGAGGGCGTCACGTTGCTGGTCGAGCCCATCAACACCCGCGACATCCCTGGCTACTTTCTCAACTACCAGGCCCAGGGGCGGCGGATCATCGAGGCCGTCGGCGAGGCCAACCTCAAGCTCCAGCTCGACCTCTATCACTGCCAGGTCATGGAGGGCGATCTCGCCAGACACATCGAGGCGTTCCTCGACATCGCCGCCCACATCCAGATCGCCGGTGTTCCCGAGCGGCACGAGCCGGACGTGGGCGAGATCAACTATCCCTATCTCTTCGAGCTGCTCGACCGCCTGGGCTACCAGGGCTGGATCGGCTGCGAGTACCGGCCCAGGGGGCGCACCGAGGACGGTCTCGGGTGGTTTGCACCATGGCGCCGCAAGGCCTGATCCGGCCGGGGGCCCTTGACAGAAACGCCGGACAATAGGAGCCTGTCCAATTGCGTGCCGGACTCCATTCCGGCGCTGCCGAGGGGGAGGGCGTGGTCCTCGCCCCGGCAGGTCGGTCCGCACCCGCGGGTCGCCGTCATCGGGAGGAACCGACGTGGCAGCTTTCCCTCGCCTCACTGGCGCCGTGTCGCTCGCCGCGCTCGCTGCTGCCGCCTTTCCGCTCGCCGCCGCCGGGCCCGACAAGGCGGCCCTGATCGAGGATGCGCTGAGCGCGGCCCCGCCGGGCGTGCGCGAGACCGCCTCAGTCATGGCCGAGGACGGCACCATGCTCAAGGAGGGCAGCGGCGCCTTTGTCTGCATGCCCACGGCCGCCGCGATCCGCGAGCTCGGCAGCCAGCCCATGTGCCTCGACCAGGTCTGGCTGAAATGGGCGGACGCCTGGATGAACAAGAAGCCGTTCACCGCCGAGCAGGTGGGTATCGCCTACATGCTCATGGGCGATGCCGCGGGCGCCAGCAATGTCGACCCCCACGGCGATACGCCCACCGCCGACAACCAGTGGGTGGTGGAGGGACCTCACGTGATGCTCCTGGTGCCCGACCCGGCCCTGCTCGAGGGCCTGCCGGACACGCCGGACGGGCCCGGCCCCTATGTGATGTGGAAGGGCACGCCCTACGCCCACATCATGCTGCCGGTCGGCGAGCGGCCGGCACAGCGCAAGCCCGAGGGCTGACGGGGCAACACTGCACGCCGTGGCAGCAACGCCGCGCAAGGCGCTGCGCGCGGCCCGGTTTCCTTTCTTTCGCCTGGCTGTCGAAGCCGGGCGGAGGGTGATCCCCTCGTCGACCGGTTCGCCGGGAACGCACACCTGTCCAATGCTCTCTCCTTCGGCGAGCCGCGCTGCCGGGCCGGGACCCGGCCGTAGATCCCCACCGCCACCCCGGCAGGATCGCAGGCCACAATGAACGCGCGGTAAACGCCCGGGAGCCTGACAGGAAAAAGAGGGAGAAAGCCGCGCGCAGCGCCGCAGCGCGGTTCTTTTGCTGCGGGCCGTTCGAGATGGCGGCGGCGTCAGCCGTGACCTTCGAGCCTCTGGATTCCCGCAAGGAACGTGCGCGTCATGAGCGGCCGCAGCGTGCCGGCCGCCTCGAGGTCGGCGCTGCGCTCGCCCGGCACCAGCACCGGGACCGGCAGGCCGCGCATCCGCGGCATGGCGCCGAAGCGCTCGATGAAGCGCTGCCACAGCGCGGCGTTGGCGATGAACGGGCCGGTCACCACGATCCGCTCGGGGAACAGCAGGCGGCAGAGATTGGCCAGTACCCGCACCACCTCGACCAGGGCCCGCTCGACCGGCTCGTGCGCCAGCAGATCCAGCTCGCGGGCGGCCCGGGCGAAGGCGGGCTCCTCGACCGGCAGCGGGCCCAGCCGCTCGGCCAAAGCCGGCGCCAGCGCCCACAGCGCCGCCACCGTCTCCAGGCAGTCGCTGTCGCCGCAGCGGCAGGGCCGGCCGCGCCCGAGGCCCAGGCGCCAGTGACCGACCTCGCAAAAGCGGCCGCGCGCGCCGTTCACGATCTCGCCGTGGGAGGCGTAGGAGGCGCCGATTCCGTAACCCCAGTGCAGCAGCAGCACCGCCTCGTCGGGGGGCTGCGCCTGCTCGATGCGGGCGGCGAGCTCGGTGTCGAGATTGCGCCCCAGCACCAGCGGCAGGTTCGATCTCAGCGCCGCGTCGAGAGAGAGATCCTTCATGCGCGGCCAGCGCGAGGAGAAGACCCAGCTGCGGGTGGGTGTGTCGAGAACGCCGGAGAGGGATAGCGCCAGACCGGCAGGCTCGCAGCCCGGCGGCAGCGCGGGCAGCAGCTCGTCGCGCAGGCCGCGCAGGGCCGCGACGATCTCCTCGTTGCCGGCATCGGCGGGCACCGCGATGGTGCGCTCGCGCATCGTCTGGCCGGCGAGGTTGACGGCCTGGCCGCGGAACGCCTGGCTTTGCGCCTGGATCAGCACGGCGCCGTAGCGAAAGGCGTTGGCGAGAAGCGAGAGGGCGGGGCGGCCGCGGCCGCCGGCACCGCTCGCCGTCTCCAGCAGGAAGCGGTCCTCGGCCAGCTCGCCCACCAGCGCCGAGACGGTCGAGGAGCGCAGGCCTAGCCCCTGCGCCAGGTCTCGCCGCGAGCTGGCGCGCCCCTGTGCCACAGCCTGGTAGACCCGCAGCAGCTCGCGCGTCCGGCCGCGCGGCGCCTGTGCCATGGGATCGAGGCGCAGGAGCGGCAGCATCAGTCGAGCAGCGCCGGCAGGCCCAGCGACAGGACGGGCAGGTAGGTGACCAGCAGCAGCACCGCCAGCATGGCGAGATAGAAGGGTGCAAAGTCCCTGAGCGCCCGTTCGACGGGCACGCCGCCGATGGCGCAGCCGACCAGAAGCGAGGTGCCCACCGGCGGGGTGCACAGGCCGATCCCCAGATTGAGCATCATGATGATGCCGAAATGGATCGGGTCGACGCCCACGCTGGTGGCGATCGGCAGGAGGATGGGCGTCACCAGCAGGATCAGCACGCCCATGTCCATGAGCAGGCCCAGCACCAGCAGCAGGACGTTGAGCATCAGGAGCACGAAGACCGGCTCCGAGGAGACGCCCAGGATGGCGTCGGTCAGCATGGCCGGGATCTTGAGATAGGAGAGCAGGAAGCCGAAGGCCGAGGAGGTCATGATGATTGCCACCACCATGCCCACCGTGCGCAGCGTGCCGCGCAGCACCGTCATGACCTTGGCGGCGTCCATCGAGCGGTAGACCAGGAAGGTCACTAAAAGCGCGTAGACCACGGCCACGGCCGCCGATTCGGTGGCGGTGAAGATGCCGGCCACGATGCCGCCGATGATGATCACCATTGTGAAGAGGCCGATCATCGCCTCCACGGCGATGGCGGCGGCGCGGCGCAGCGTGTAGCGCTCGCCCTCGGGGTGCCCCTGGCGTACCGCCATGATCCAGCAGATCGCCATGAGCATGGCGCTCAGCAGGAAACCCGGCAGGTAGCCGGCCAGGAACAGCTTGCCGATGGGCAGGCCGCCGGCCGCAAGGGCGTAGTAGATCATGTTCTGGCTGGGCGGGATGAGCACGCCCTGGACCGAGGAGGTGACGGTCACCGCCACGCTGTAGCCGGGGCTGTAGCCGCGCTTGCGCATGGCCGGGATCAGGAAGCTGCCGATGGAGGCCACGTCGGCCACCGAGGAGCCCGAGATTCCGCCGAAAAGCGTGCTGGCGAAGACGTTGACTTGGGCGAGCCCGCCGCGGATGCGCCCGACGAGCACGTCGGCCAGCCGCACCAGCCGGTCGGCGATGCCGCCCTCGGTCATGATCTGGCCGGCCAGGATGAAGAACGGCACGGCCAGGAAGGTGAAGCTGTTGAGCCCGTTGACCATGCGCTGGGCCACCATGAGGGTCGGCAGGCCCAGATACCAGGCGGTGGCCAGCGAGGAGATGCCGAGCGCGAAGGCGATCGGCAGGCGCATGGCCATGAGGCCCAGGAAGCCGCCCAGGAGGATCAGGGTGGCCACGTCGTTGACGCTCATGTGAGGGCTTCCGGGGGCGAGGCTTCCGGGACGGGCGGGCTCCACCGGCCGAGCAGCAGGTTGCCCAGCGCGTTGAGCGCCATGAGGGCGCCGCCGACGCTGGCGGGCAGATAGAGCCAGAGCTTGGGAAGCTGCGAGGCCGGCAGGATCTGGGCGCCGGCGAGGCTCACCAGGTCGCCGCCCTTGATCATCAGGAACAGGGCGAAGGCCAGCACCAGGAGCTCGGCCAGGATGTCGAGGGCGAGCGCGGGGACGCGGGGCAGGGCGTCACGCAGGGCGGTGATGGCGATGTGGCCGTGCTCGCGCACACCCAGCGCCACCGCCAGCATGCCGAACCAGACCAGGCAAAGGAGGGCCACCTCTTCCGACCAGCTGGTCGGCCGGTTGAGCAAAAAGCGCAGCGCCACCTGCATCACCGTGACGCCGACGATCACCAGCAAGAGGGCGTGGCATGCCCATTCGGTGATCCGCGCCAGGCCCTCGAGCAGGCGGTCCAGAGCGCGCAGGGACGGCCACTCGTGATGGCCGCCCCCGTTGTGCTTGATCACTTCGCCGCCTGGATGCGGGCGATGAGGCCGGCGAGCTCGGGGAACTCGTCGTAGATCGGCTGCACCGCCTGGCTGAAGGGGGTGTTGTCGATCGTGGTGATCGTGACACCCTTCTCCTCGACCGTCTTCCTGGCCTCCTGATTGGCCTTGGTCATGGCCTCGCGCTCGAAGAGCGCAGCCTCGCGGGCCGCCTCGGTGATGGCCGTGCGGTGCTCTTCGGACAGACCGTCGAAGCGCGCCTTGTTCATGAGCAGCAGGGCCGGCGGGCTCAGATGCCCGTCCTCGACATAGTTGGGCGCCACCTCGTAGTGGCCCGAGGTGAGGTAGCTCACATAGTCGTTCTCGGCGCCGTCGATGACGCCGGTCTGCAGTGCGGAATAGACCTCGCCGTAGTTCATCGGGGTCGGTGTGCCGCCAAGCAGCTCCACCATGCGGGTCGAGATCTTGGCCGGCTGGACGCGGATCTTGAGGCCCTCGAGGTCCTCGATGGCGGTGATAGGGTTCTTCTCGCGGGTGTAGAAATTGCGGGTGCCGGCCTCCAGATAGTCGAAGCCCACGAGGCCCACCTTCTCGAGGTCGGCCCGCACCTCCTTGCCCACCTCGCCGTCGAGCACGGCATATTTGTGCTCCTGGCCGCGGAAGATATAGGGCAGGGTGAAGACGCCCATCGACAGGCTGACATTGGCCAGCACCACCGAGTTCACGCGGGCGAAATCGACGATCCCCGCCTGGGCCTGCTCGATGGTCTCGGGCTCCTGGCCGAGCTGCGCGCCCGAATAGACCTCGACGACGATCTCGCCGTTGGTGCGCTCCTTCACCAGATCGGCGAAGCGATGCATGGCGATGGTGACGGGGTTGGTCTCCGGCTGGTTCTCGGCCAGGCGAAGCACGGTCTGGGCATCCGCCGTCCAGGCCATGCCGCCGGCGGCCAGCGCCAGGGCGATGGCGGTCATCTGCTTGAGCATCTCGTGGTCTCCCTGCCAGATCGTTGACTGGCGCCTCGGTGCGCGAGCGGAGCCTGCCCCGCGTGCCGAAGTTTGGTCAACGCTGTTTTTGAACGGAGCGTGACAAAAAAGAATCCGCCGCAAGCGCCGGGCAGGCTTGCCAAAGCAGCAGCTGCGTGTCTGACTTTGGGCGCCGTGCGAGCGGCTGCCTTGCAACCAGCGGATGTGGTGCTTCATGGACGTGCAGATGTACGCCGACCGTCAGCGCATGGCGGCTGCCGCCGCCCGGGTCGGCGCTGCGGCGATCGGCCAGGCGATCGCCGGGCGGGGCGAGGCCACCGTGGTGCTCGCCACCGGCATGAGCCAGTTCGAGATGCTCGAGCATCTGGTGGCCCTGCCCATCGACTGGTCGCGCGTCACCGTCTTTCACCTCGACGAGTATGTCGGCATCTCGCCCGACCACGGCGCTAGCTTCCGCCGCTATCTGCGCGAGCGCTTCGTGGCGCGGGTGAGCGGGCTCAAGGAGTTCGTCGCGATCGACGGCGACGCTGGCGATCTCGACGCCGAGCTGGCCCGCCTCAACGGCGCGCTGGGCGGCCGCGAGGTCGATGTGTGCTTCGCCGGGATCGGCGAGAACTGCCACCTCGCCTTCAACGATCCCCCGGCCGATTTCGAGGCGAGCGATCCCTTCATCGTCGTCCGCCTCGACGAGGCCTGCCGCCGGCAGCAGCTCGGCGAGGGCTGGTTCCCGAGCCTCGAGGCGGTGCCCGAGCGCGCCATCTCGATGAGCATAAGGCAGATCATGGCGGCCCGGGCGCTGGTGATCTCGGTGCCCGACGAGCGCAAGGCCGAGGCGGTGCGGCACGCGCTGGAAGGCCCCGTGAGCCCCCAATGGCCCGCCTCGATCCTGCAGCGCCACGACAACTGCCACCTCTTCCTCGACCCGCCCGCAGCCTCGCTGCTCGCCAACCCGCCGGCGCTGATCGACGGATGAGCCGGCTGGTCGAGCAGGGTGCGCCCGGCGGCTACGGAGCGCTGGACGACGGCGCCGGGCCGCAGCCGGCCGGGAGCTTCCCATGGCTCACGGCGGGCCTGGTCGACCTGCAGGTCAACGGCTATGCCGGCATCGACTTCAACGATGCCGCCATCACTGGCGACCGGCTGGACGTGGCGCTGGCGGCGATGCTCGCCGACGGCGTCGCCGTCTGCCTGCCGACGGTCATCACCGCCGAGGCGGGCATTCTCGAGGAGCGCATGACAGCGCTCGACCGGGCGGTGGCGCAAAGCCGGCTCGGGCCCGTCATGGTCCCGGGCTTCCACCTCGAAGGCCCGTTCCTCAATCCGGCCGACGGCTATGCCGGCTGCCATCCGCCCGCGGCGATGCACGCCGCCTCGATTCCGCAAGTGGCGGGCTTGTGCCGGCGGCTGGCGCGCCCGATCCTGCTCCTGACTTTGGCGCCCGAGCGCCCCGGCGCCCTCGATCTGGCGCGCTGGGCGGCGGGCGAGGGGATGTTGGTGGCCATGGGCCACACCGCTGCCATGCACACGGACGTGACGGCAGCGGCCGAGGCCGGCGTGCGCCTCTCGACCCATCTGGGCAACGGCCTCCCGCACCAGCTCCACAAGCTCGACAACCCGCTCATGGCGCAGCTCGCCGAGGACCGGCTTTTCGCCAGTTTCATCGCCGACGGCATCCATCTGCCGCCCTTTGCGCTCAAGGCGATGATCCGCGCCAAGGGGCCGGACCGCTCGGTGCTGGTCACCGACGCCGTCTCGGCGGCGGCAGCGCCCGCCGGCCTCTACGACTTCGCCGGCATGGCCATCGAGCGCAGCGCCGAGGGTGCGGTCCGAAAGCCCGGCCACGGCTATCTCGCAGGCTCGGCGCTGCAGATGGCCGACGCCCTGCGCAACATCGTGCGCTGGGGCATCGCCGATCGCCGTTCCGCCCTGCGCATGGCCAGCGCCAACCCCCGCCGCCTCCTCGAGCCCGGTCTCGCCCGCCACAACATCACCCTGCCGCCCTCGGCGGTCGCCTGGGACGAGAACCTGAACATCCTGTGGAGCGAGGCCGGCCGCTTGCGCTGCGAGCCAGGCGCCGGCTAGAGCCGCTTCCGTCCGGCCGGATGCACGCGCCGGGGACGGGCGGTGCGTGACGGTCGCCCGCGGCGGAGCAGGTCCGCGCCGACGAAGCTCGGCAAGCTGCTGTGTGCGACAGGTCTCGTCCTCCTTCCCTCGTCGACGGCGCTCGGCACCATCCGCGCCCTGCCTCGCCCCGAAGCGGCAGCAACGCCTGGCCTCTCACGCTTTCTCAGGACCCGGCATGAGCCCGGCGACTTCATCCCGCCCCCTCAGGATGACCGGCAGAGATGAAGAATTGCTGAACACGCACCGCCGCGAACCGACATAAAACAGAAAACGAAAGCCGCGCGCAGCGCCTTGCACGGCTCGCAACGTCACGTCGCGCGCCCCAAGGTCCGGTGGCCTTGCGGCCAAGTCCCCGAAGGGGCCGCGGCGGCCGCAAATCAGGCATGGACGGGGCTCTCGGGCCGGGAATACTGACCTGCGGATCGGGAGTTCCCAAGGTGAAGGCACAGCGCAGGCTCGCCGCCATCATGGCCGTCGACGGCGTCGGCTTCAGCCGCCTGGTGGAGGCCGACGAGCGCGGCACCTACGAACGGCTCGAGGCCCTTCGCCTCACGGTTGCCGAGCCCGCGATCGCCGGTCACGGCGGGCGCATCCTGAAGCCGATGGGCGGGCCTGCTGGTCGGGTTCGCCAGCGTCGCCCGAAGCGCTGCCCGAAGCGCCGGTAGCGGCATCGGGCCCGCCGGCCGGCGCGCTCCCGATTGTCGTGCGGCCCTTCGACAACATGAGCGCCGATCCGGAGCAGGCCTATTTCAGCGACGGCATCTCGGACGACATCATCACCGGTCTCTCGCAGATTCCCGGACTCTTCGTGATCGCGCAACGCCGCCTTCGCCTACCGCGGCCAGGCGGTCGACCTGACCCGGGCCTGCCGCGCTCTTGGCGTGCGCTACGCGTTGCAGGGCAGCGTGCGCCGCAACGGCGGCCGGGTGCGCGTGACCGCCCAGCTGATCGACGGCGCCACCGGCGGGCACCTCTGGGCCCAGCGCAACGACCGCGAGCTCACCAGCATCTTCGCCGTCCAGGACGAGGTGACCCGGCAGATCGTGGCCGCCCTCCGGCCGCAGCTTTCCGCCGCCGAGCGCCAGCGGATCGGCGGGCGCGGCACCTTCGATGTGGCAGCCTACGAGTGCTTCCTCGAGGGCCGCGAGCTGGTCCTCCTGCACAGCCGGGAGTCGGTTGCAGAAGCGCAAGCCCTGTTCATCAGGGCGCTCGGGCTGGACCACCGCTTCCCCCAGGCCCACGCCTGTCTCGGTCTCACCCATGCCCTGCAGTCGATCGACCGGTGGGTCGCCGACCCCGGGGCGGCGCTCGGGCGGGCGCTCGAGTGCGCACGCCACGCGGTGCATCTGGACGAGGGCAATCCCCACGCGCGCTTCGTCCTCAGCGTGGTGCGTCTGTGGCGCAAGGAGGTCGACCAGGCGATCTGCGAGGCGGAGCAGGCCATCGCGCACGATCCGAATGTCGCGCAGGCCCATGCCTCGCTCGGCCACGCGCTGCACTATGCCGGAGGCTCGGCGGAATCGCTGCCGGCCTACGAGCGGATGGCACGGCTCGATCCGCATCATCCGCCCGTGTACCTGCACTTCATCGCGCAGAGCCTGTTCGCTCTCGGGTATTACGAGAAAGCCGCTTCCACCCTGCGCCAGCGCCTGATCCGGCAGCCCGACAGCACGCTCAGCCGGGTGCTGCTCGCCGCCTGCTACGGTCACATGGGCCGTGCCGGGGAAGCTTGCGCCCAGTGGCAGGAGGCGCTGCGATCCGATCCCGACTACTCGCTCGAGCACCGCCGGCTGATCGCTCCCTAAACGAGCCCCGCGGATTTCGAGCGGGTGGTCGAGGGGCTGCGCAAGGCTGGCCTTGGCGCATGATCCTTCTCCGCCTGCGTCGCGCCCTTTTGGCGCAACAGGGGGAAGGGCAGCCGGGGTCGACGGGCAGACGGTCGCGCCGCCCGTCCGGGGTGATCAGGGCCAAGGCCCGACTGCCGTCTCAGTCGGGAAAATGCGCCCTGAGGTCGGCCACCTGCTCCGGGGTGAGCGGCCGTGTGCGCCGGCCCTGGAGCATCAGGTGCAGCTTGGCCGTCTCCTCCAGCTCCTCGGTGGCGTAGACCGCCGCATCGAGCGACGTGCCGGCCACCACCGGCCCGTGATTGGCCAGCAGCACCGCGCGGTGCCGGTCGGCCAGCGCCTCCACGGCCGGCCCCAGCGCCGGATCGCCCGGGCGGTAGTAGGGCACCAGCGGCAGCTTGCCGACGCGCATCACATAATAGGCGGTGAGCGGCGGGATCACGTCCTCGGGGTCGATGTCGTCCAGAACGCTCACCGCCACCGAATGGGTGGAGTGGAGGTGGACCACCGCCCGGGCATTGCTGCGCCTTCGGTACATGCCCTGGTGGAGGAAGGTCTCCTTGGTGGGCTTGTCGCCGCCGACGTGCCGCCCTTCGAGGTCGAGCTTGGAGAGCCGGGCCGGGTCGAGACTGCCGAGGCTGGCATTGGTCGGCGTCATCAGCCAGCCGTCCTCCAGCATCACGCTGATATTGCCGGAGCTGCCGAAGGTGAGGCCGCGCTCGAAGATCGAGCGGCCGTAGCGGCATATCTCCTCGCGCAGCCTGCTCTCCTCGCTCATGGCATCACCTCGAAGGCCTTGAGGAAGAAGTCTCGCGCACCGAAATTGCCCGACTTCAGCGCCAGCGCCAGCGGCCGCTCGCCGATCGAGACGGTGGCCGGCACGCCCGGGTCGATCTGCGGGCCGATCCGCAGGCCCTTCACGCCCAGCGCCTGAACCACGGCACCCGAGGTCTCGCCGCCGGCCACCACGAGGCGCCGCACACCCGCTTCCACGAGCCCCCGGGCGATCTCGGCCATGGCCCTCTCGACCAGCTCGCCGGCAGCCTCGCGACCGAGCCTCGCCTGCACCGCCTTGACCTCCTCGGGCGGGGCACTGGCGTAGATGAGCGGCGGGCCGTTCGCCAGACGCTCCCTGGCCCAGGCCAGCGCGTCCGCCGCACCGCGGCCCTCGGCGAGACGGGCCGGATCGAGCCGGAAGGCCGGCCGGTGCTTCGCCATCTCCTCGATCTGGCCCAGTGTCGCCGCCGAGCAGGAGCCCGCCAGTACCGCCTCGAGGCCCTCGATGGCGGCCAGCGCGTCGGCGCCCGTGGCGTCTGCCAAAAGGCCCTGGCGGCGGAAATTGGCGGGCAGGCCCAGCGCAATGCCCGAGCCGCCGGTGATCAGCTTCAGGTCGGCGCAGGCCTCGCCGAGGGTCTCCAGATGGGCGTCCTCGACCGCGTCCGGCACCGCGTGACGCACGCCCTCGCGGCGCAGCTCGGCAAAGCGCCGGCGCACCGCCTCGGCCCCCGCGGCCACGGTCGGGCAGGACACCAGCCCGGTCTTGTGCGGGGTCTGCTGCGCCAGCACCCGCACCAGGTTGCTGTCGGTCATGGGGGTGAGGGGATGGTGGCGCATGTGGGTGTCGGAGAGCAGGCTCTCGCCCACGAACAGGTGCCCCATGTAGATGGTGCGGCCGGTCTCGGGAAAAGCCGGGCAGGCGATGGTGAAGTCACTGCCCAGCGCGTCGAGGAGCGCGTCGGCCACAGGGCCGATATTGCCCTTCGCGGTGCTGTCGAAAGTCGAGCAGTATTTGAAGAGGAACTGCCGTGCGCCGGCCCGGCGCAGCCACTCCAGCGACTGCAGCGACAGCCGCACCGCCTCCTCGGGAGGGCAGGTGCGCGACTTGAGGGCGATGGTGATCGCGTCGGCCTCGGGCACCGGCAGATCCGCCGGCGGCGCGTCGATCAGCTGGATCGTCCGCATGCCGCGCCGGACCAGCGTGTTGCAGAGATCGGTGGCGCCGGTGAAATCGTCGGCGATGCAGCCGAGCAGCAACGACATGCCGGAATGTCCTCCCGCCTTGAACAGCCTCGTGCGCCCATCTCTAGAGCAAGGGCAGGGGGCAGGCGAGCCGCTTGAACGACGTGCGGCACATCCTACATGAGTGCTGCCGGATGCCGATGCCGGGTCCGGCAAAGCGATGACAAGGCGTGTCCATGAGGAGCGCCAGAGATGTCACTATCGCTTCCAGTGAGGATAGGATGACCATGATCGACCTGCGTCCGTTCTACCGGACCATCAACCAGTTCGACCGCCTCGCCGGCACTGTTGCCGCCGGCGGCCCCGCCTACGACATCGTCGCTTCCGACGAGAGCCACTTCGCCGTCAGCCTCGCCGTGCCGGGCTTCGCCCGGGAGGAGCTCGAGGCATCTGTCGAGGACGGCGTGCTGAGCGTGCGCGGAACGCCCAAGGAAGAGGATGCCGGTCAGACGACCTTCCTTCATCGCGGCATCCCCCGCGGCAGCTTCGAGCGCCGCTTCCGCCTCGCCGAGCATGTCGAGGTGACGGGTGCCTCGCTCGAGAACGGCGTGCTCCGCGTGGAGCTCGCCCGGGAAGTGCCCGAGAGCAAGAAGCCGCGCGTGATCGGCATCGCCTCGGGCGCCGAGCCGGCGAAGGCCGCTTGACCGCGGCCCTCTTTGCCTGAGAACCAGAAGGACGGCGCCCGCAGCGGGCGCCGTCCCCTGTGTGCGGAGTTGTGATGAGCCGATCGCTCTATGACACTTTGGGGGTCGGCCGGCAGGCGAGCGAGCAGGAGATCACCCGCGCCTATCGCAAGCTCGCCAAGACCTGCCACCCCGACCTCCACCCCGGCGACAAGACTGCCGAGGACAAGTTCAGGCGCATCACGGCGGCCTACGACGTGCTGCGCGACAAGACCAGCCGCGCCCGCTACGACCGTGGCGAGATCGACGAGGAAGGCCGCGAGCGGGGGCCTGCCGGCGGCTATTGGCAGCAGCGCGGCTCGGGTCCGTATGGCGGGGGTGCGGGCCCGTTCCGCACCGGCGGCCCGGGCGGCGGCCCCCAGGGCGGCTTTGCCGGCATGGACGACGTGCTGAGCGACCTGTTCGGGTTCGGCGGGCGCGGCCGCGGGCGTTCTCGCAGCGGCGCCGGCTTTGCCATGCCCGGCGAGGACGTCCGCCTGACCCTCGAGCTCGACCTGCCGGCAGCCGTGAGGGGTGGCGTCCGCCGCGTTGCGATGCACGACGGCAGCCTGCTCGACGTCAACATCCCGCCCGGTACCGAGGACGGCCAGGTGCTGCGGCTGCGCGGCAAGGGGCGGCCGGGCCACGGCGGCGCCGCGGGTGACGCCCTGGTCGAGATCAAGGTGGCCGAGCACCCCCTCTTCCGGCGCAAGGGCCTCGACATTCATGCCGACCTCCCGGTGCCGCTGGCGACCGCGGTCATGGGCGGCAAGCTGCATGTGCCGACGCTCGATGGCCAGGTGAGCGTCAAGGTGCCCAAGCACGCCAGCTCCGGCAAGATTCTGCGGCTGCGCGGCAAGGGCGTTCATGATGCCCGCAGCAAGCGCCACGGCGACCTCCTCGTGCGGCTCATGGTGGAGCTGCCCGACCCCGCCAGCGAGCCTGATCTGATGGCGGCGCTGGAACAATGGGCGCAGCGGCAGAAGGCGCCGGCGGCCTGAGCCCGGCCGAAGCGCCGTGGTCGGGCGGGAGGAGGGAGTCTGCGCAAGGCGCTGCGCGCGGCCATTCTTCTCCTTTCCGTTCTCTTGGAGGTGGTGCCGGAGGGCTTTTCCCTCGGCTCCAGTCCCGGCCGGGCCAGGCTGCCCTGCCTGTCGTGGCGGCCCCGGCAGAATCGCAGAGAAAGCTGAAGATGCGGTAAACGCGCAACCGCGCACGCGCCAGGCCTACCCGTCCGCCGGCTCGAGGCGCCAGATCCCGCCATCGGCCTCGTCGTTGAGCAGGTAGACCAGCCCGTCGGGCCCGACCCGCACATCGCGGATGCGGCCGATCGCATCCTCGAGCAGGCGCTCCTCGCCGACGATCCTTTCGCCCTCGAGATCGAGCCGCACCAGCATCCGGTCCTTCAGGGCGCCGACCAGAAGATCGCCCTGCCAGGCGGGTATTGCCGCGCCGGTGTAGAACGCCATGCCCGAGGGGGCGACGGAGGGGACCCAGGTCCAAAGCGGCGGCTCGACGCCCTCCATGGTCCTGCCCCGGCCGATCGGCAGGCCCGAATAGTCGATGCCGTGGGTGGTCAGCGGCCAGCCGTAATTGGCGCCCTTGCGGATGATGTTGACCTCGTCGCCGCCGCGCGGTCCGTGCTCCTGCTCCCAGAGCTCTCCCGTCACGGGGTGCAGAGCCAAGCCCTGCGGGTTGCGCACGCCATAGGCGAGGATCGCCGGATGGGCGTCCGCCCGGCCGGTGAACGGATTGTCCGCCGGTATCGAGCCGTCGTCCCTCAGCCGGACGATCTTGCCGGCCAGGTCGGAAAGATCCTGTGCCCGCTGCATCTCGCCGCGGTCGCCGATGCTCATGTGGAGCAGGCCGTCGCGGCCGAAGACGATGCGCGAGCCGAAATGGCGGCCGGTGCCGCTGCCGGGCTCCGCCACGAAGATGACCTCCTGCTCCTCGAGCGCGTCGCCGCGGAGTCGCGCGCGCATCAGGTGCGTCGCCAGACCATCGCTGCCCGGACCGCTATAGGTCAGGTAGAGCCAGCCATTCTCGGCAAAGCGCGGATGCAGCGCCACGTCGAGCAGCCCGCCCTGGCCGCGCGCCACCACCTCCGGCAGGCCGGCCACCGGTTCGGCCATGAGCCTGCCGTCCTCGACCAGCCGCAGCCTTCCCTCGCGCTCGGTCACCAGCATCCGCCCGTCCGGCAGGAAGGCGAGGCTCCAGGGGAACTCCAGGCCCTCCACGACCGGCACCAGATGCAGCTGCTGTCCGCCCGCCTGCACCAGCGTTTCGGCATCCCCGGCGCGCGCCAGCCCCGTCGTGCCCCACCAGCCGAGGCTGCCGCAGCTGGTGTTGAAGCCGATGCTCGCACCGAGCAGCAGGCCGCTCATGAGCCTGTTGATCCGCATTTCCCGCAACCTCGCGCTCTGGGGTCCCTTTGCTGAGATAGTCTTGCATGCGTCCGGTTGAACGGGCTTCATGCGTGCTGCCGAACGCGACGAGCCAGAGCTGCACGAGGAGGCGTCATGAGCCAGGCGGAAACGGTAGCCGAGCTGCTGAAGGCGGGCGCCGGGGGCGCGGTGGCCATCGCCGCACCCGGGCGGCCGCCGCTCACCCACGGCGCTCTGCGCCGCCATGTGCAGGCGGTGGTCGAGCGGCTGAACGGGCTCGGCATCGGTCGGGGCGACCGGGTGGCCATCGTGCTCCCCAACGGCCCGGAGATGGCCGTCTCGTTCCTCGCCGTCGCCGCCGGCGCCACCACGGCACCGCTCAATCCCGCCTACCGCGAGGACGAGTTCGAGTTCTATCTGAGCGATCTGAAGGCCCGGGCGCTCATCGTCATGGAGGGCGAGGCCGAGGCGGCGGTCGCCGTGGCCCGCCGGCACGGTGCAGCCGTCCTGCGGCTGCGGGTTCCCGAGGGAGCGCCGGCCGGCCTCTTCGAGCTGGAGGCCGAAGGCGATGCGGGGCCGGCGCCGGCAGCCCGGGGCGGGCTCGCCGAGGCCGGCGACACGGCGCTGGTGCTGCACACCTCCGGCACCACCTCGCGGCCCAAGATCGTCCCGCTGAGCCAGGCCAACATCTGCGCCTCGGCGGCCGGCATTGCCGGGACGCTGCGGCTCAAGCCCGACGACCGCTGTCTCAACATCATGCCGCTCTTCCATATTCACGGGCTCATGGCGGCGACGCTGAGCTCGATGGCGGCGGGCGCCTCGGTCTGCTGCACGCCGGGCTTCAACGCGCTGAGATTCTTCGCCTGGCTCGAGGAGGCGAGGCCCACCTGGTACACGGCGGTGCCGACCATGCACCAGGCGATCCTCGCCCGCGCCGAGCGCAATCCGCAGGCCGTGGCGGCGGCCCGGCTGCGCTTCATCCGCTCGTCTTCCTCCTCGCTGCCGCCCCAGGTCATGAAGGCGCTCGAAGAGACCTTCGCCTGCCCGGTGATCGAGAGCTACGGGATGACCGAGGCGAGCCACCAGATGACTTCGAACCCGCTGCCGCCGGCCGCCCGCAAGGCGGGCTCGGTCGGCATCGCCGCCGGCCCCGCGGTCCGTGTAGCCGACCAGGAGAACGCGTTCCTGGCGGCCGGCGAGGAAGGCGAGGTGGTGATCTCCGGGCCCGGCGTCACCCGGGGCTACGAGGCCAACGAGGAGGCCAACGCCAAGAGCTTCTTCGAGGCCGAGGGACAGCGCTGGTTTCGCACCGGCGATCAGGGCCGTCTCGACGAGGAGGGCTATCTGCGCCTCACCGGCCGGCTCAAGGAGATCATCAACCGCGGCGGCGAGAAGGTGAGCCCGCTCGAGGTCGACGAGGTGCTGATGGATCATCCTTCGCTCCGCCAGGTGGTGACCTTCGCCATGCCCCACGAGAAGCTCGGCGAGGAGGTCGCCGCCGCCGTCGTGCTCCGCGAGGGCATGAGCGCCACGGAGCAGGAGATCCGCGCCTTTGCTGCAACGCGCCTGGCCGACTTCAAGGTGCCGCGCAGGATTCTCGTCCTCGACGAGATCCCCAAGGGGGCCACCGGCAAGCTCCAGCGCATCGGCCTCGCGCAGAAGCTGGGGCTGGGGTGATGCGGATCTGCGTCTACGGTGCGGGGGCGATCGGCGGCCTTCTGGGTGCGCGGCTGGCGCGAAGCGGCGTCGACGTCTCGCTTGTCGCGCGCGGCCCGCATCTGGCGGCGATCCGCGAGAAGGGCCTGAGCCTCGAGAGCGGCGCCGAGCGCTTCACGGTCTACCCGCAGGCGGCCGAGGACCCGGCTTCCTTCGGCCCGCAGGACTATGTGATCGTGGCCCTGAAGGCCCATCAGGTGCCGGGCGTCGTCGAGCGGCTGCAGCCGCTGCTGGGCCCAAAGACGGCGGTGGTGCTCGCCGTCAACGGCGTGCCCTGGTGGTATTTTCACGCGATCGGCGGCGAGCTCGAGGGGCGGCGTCTGGCCAGCGTCGATCCGGGCGACGTGCAGTGGAACGGCATCGGCCCGGAGCGTGCCATCGGCTGCGTCGTCTATCCGGCGGCCGAGGTGGCGGAGCCGGGTCTCGTGCGGCTCGTCGACGGCGACCGCTTCAGCCTCGGCGAGCCCTCGGGGGAGCGGACGGAGCGGGTGACGCGGCTGGCCGAGGCCTTCGTCGCGGCCGGCTTCAAGGCGCCGGTGCGGCCGCGCCTGCGCGACGAGATCTGGGTCAAGCTCTGGGGCAATCTTTCGTTCAATCCGATCAGCGCCCTGACCTGCGCAACCCTGGAGCAGATCTGCGCCGACGAGGGCACCCGTGCCGTGGCCCGTGCCATGATGCTGGAGGCCCGCGAGATCGGGCTGAAGCTGGGCGTGCGCTTTGCCGTCGACGTCGACCGGCGGATCGAGGGTGCTGCCGCGGTCGGCGCCCACAAGACCAGCATGCTGCAGGATCTCGAGCGCGGCCGCGCTCTCGAGACGGATGCGCTGGTGACGGCGGTCCAGGAGATGGGCCGCCTGGTCGGGCTGCCCACGCCGTCGATCGACCTGGTGGCGGCTCTGCTGCGCCTTCGCGCCCGCACCGCCGGCTGCGCCTGACGGGGATCGCGGCCTGATGTGACGCCGGTCACAGCGCCCGCGCGCGTTCCGGCGTTCCATCGAGGCGTGCCTTCCTGACAGCCGAACGGCTTGGGCCGGGCCCCGTGCCCGGCCTCTTCTTGCGCGCCACCGCTTTCTCCTGCCGCCGTCCCGGCAGGACAGCCCCGCGCCCGCCGTGGCTCTGCCCCTTGCGCGCCCGTGCTATGGCTGGCCCCGGTCGAGTCGAGAGGGTCAGGGGGCAGGGTGGCGAGTTGGAAGGCGGGCGCCGTCGCGCAGGCGTGGCGGGCCATGTGCGACAAGGCGGGCTCCAGAACCGGCGCCCTTCATCCCGCCATACGCGGCGTCGGCTGGATGATGCTGGCGGCCTTCGGCTCCTCGGCGATGAACGGCATCATCCGCGTGCTCTCGGCCGACCTGCACGCCTTCGAGATCGCCTTCTTCCGCAACCTCTTCGCCCTGATTGTCCTGCTGCCGCTGATCTGGCGGGCGGGCGCGGCGAGCCTGCGCACCACCCGGCCGGGCCTGCACGTGCTGCGCGGCGTCCTCAATGCGGTCTCGATGCTGAGCTTCTTCTACGCCGTCACCGTCACGCCGCTGGCCACCGTGGCCGCCTTGAACTTCACCGCCCCCCTGTTCGCCTCGGTGCTGGCAGCCCTGCTGCTGCGCGAGATGGTGGGCCTTCGGCGCATCGTGGGGATCCTCGTGGGCTTCTCCGGCGCCCTCGTCATTCTGCGGCCGGGCATCGCCGCGCCCAGCGCGGGCGAGCTTTTGGTGCTGCTCTCCTCGGCGGCGTGGGCTGCCGCCCTCATCGACATCAAGATCCTCGCCCGCACCGACACGCCGCTCACTATCACGGCCTACGCCGCCTTCTTCTTGACGCCCATCTGCCTCGTGGCGGCCATCCCGTTCTGGACCTGGCCAGATCTCACCGGCCTCGGGCTGCTGGCGCTGTGCGGGATCCTCGGCAACATCTCGCAGATCTCCATCGCCAAGGCCTTCAGCGCCGCCGAGACCACACAGGTCCTGCCCGGCGACTTCACCAAGCTGCTGTGGGCCGCGCTCATCGGCTACGTGTTCTTCGCCGAGCTGCCCGACGTCTGGACCTTCCTCGGCGGCACGCTGATCTTCGCCAGCGTCCTCTATGTGGCGTACCGCGAGGCGCGGGTGCGCCCCGCTTCCGCGCAGGCCGGCCGGTCAGCCGGCGCCTGAGAGGCAGCGCACCAGCTCGGCGGCGTTGCGGCGCATCAGCTCCTCGTAGGCGTCGCCGCCCGGCGCCACGGTGGCGGTGCCCAGCGGGTCGAGCTCGCCGGTGCCGGCACCGGTCCCCTCGACCACCGTCTGCACCAGCCGGCTCGGCGTCTGCGGCTCGGCGAAGACGCAGACCGCATCGCGCTCCTCGATGGCGGCGCGCAGCTCCATCAGCCGCCGTGCACCGGGCGGCCGGTCCGGCGAGACGGTGATGGAGCCTGCCGCCGTCAGGCCGAAAGCGTGCTCGAGATAGCCGAACGCGTCGTGGAAGACGATGAACGGGCGCTCGCGCACCGGCTCGAGGGCGGCCCGCAACTCTTCCTCGAGGGTGATCAGGCGCGCATCGAGCGCCGCCGCGTTCTTGCCGTACAGATCGGCGCGCGCCGGATCCGCCGCGATCAGCGCGTCTGCCATCGCTGCCGCCATGGCGCGGGCATTGTGCGGCGCCAGCCAGACATGCCCGTCGACGGCGCCCTCGTCATCGTCGCCATGAGGCTCGGCGTGGGCATGGTCGTCGTGGTCGCCGTGCTGACCGGCGTGGGCATGGTCGTCGTGGTCATGGGGTGCCCACAGGCCGCCCTCGCGGGTCGCCAACAGCTCCATCCCCGGCGCCCCGGCCAGCGCCAGCACCCGCGCCTTCTCCGGCAGGTTCGCCAACGGCCGGATCAGGAACGTCTCGAGCGGCTCGCCGACCCAGAACACGAGATCCGCCCGCTCCAGCGCCGAGGCCTCCGAGGGGCGCAGCTGGTAGCCGTGCGGCGAGCTGCCGGGGCGCACCAGAAGCACCGGCTCGCCCGCACCTTCCATGAGCCGGGTGGCCAGCGCATGAACCGGCTGGACGCTTGCCACGACCCGGGGCGGGGCGGCGGCGGGCTCCGCTGCCCCGGCGGGCGCGGCGAGCATCGCCCAGCACCCCAGCAGGACGGCTCTCGACACGGTACGAACCACTGGATCTCTCTCCTCGGGACCTGCTATGAGAAAGGCGTGATGCGACGTTATAAACTAACAAAACCCGTGACCGGCAAGCACAATCCTGCCCAGCCGGTCGATCCCGTCCTGGTGAGCGGCCGCGGCCTCGTGCTGCGGCGCGGCGGCCGAGACGTGCTCGACCGGGTCGATGTCGAGGTGCGCGCCGGCGAGATCGTCACGCTGATCGGCCCGAACGGTGCCGGCAAGACGTCGCTGGTGCGGCTGCTGCTGGGCCTGCTGCGCCCGGATGGCGGCGAGGTGCGCCGCCGCGCCGGTCTGAAGATCGGCTACACGCCGCAGAGCCTGCACCTCGAGCCCAGCCTGCCGCTCACCGTGCGCCGCTTCCTGACGCTGGCAATGGCGGCCGACAGGCGGCACCTCCTGGCGCTTCTCGCGCGGGTCGGTCTCGACGATGTCCTCGGCCGGCCCATGAGCGGCCTCTCGGGCGGCGAGCTGCACCGCGTCATGCTGGCCCGCGCGCTGCTTCGCGAGCCCGACCTCCTTGTGCTCGACGAGCCCCTCTCGGGTGTCGACATCAACGGCCAGGCCGAGCTCTACGCGCTCATCGGCCGGATCCGCGAGGAGACCGGCGCCGGTGTGCTCATCATCAGCCATGACCTCCACCTGGTCATGGCCCGCACCGATCGCGTGCTCTGCCTCGACGGTCATGTCTGTTGCGCCGGCCGGCCGCTCGAGGTCGCCCGCGACCCGGTCTTCCAGCGCCTGTTCGGCCAGCGCCTGGCCGACGTGGTGGCCCTCTACCGGCACGGCGAGGATCCGCATCATCACGACGAGCACCACCATCACGCCGCCATCGAGGCCGGGGAGCCGCAGGAATGCTCGACGACTTCCTCCTGAGGGCGTTCCTGGCCGGCCTCTGCCTGGCGCTGGCGGCAGGACCGCTCGGCGCCTTCGTCGTCTGGCGGCGCATGGCCTATCTGGGCGAGACGCTGGCCAATGCCGGCCTCCTGGGCGTGGCGCTGGGCCTCTTCCTGCATCTGCCGATGACCCTCACGATCCCGGCCTTCACCGTGCTCCTCGCCATGCTGCTGCTGCTCGTCGAGCGGCGCGGGGTGCTGCCGCTCGACACGGTGCTGGGCATTCTGGCCCACGGCTCACTCGCGCTGGGCCTCGTGATCCTCGCCTTCATGGAGCAGGTCCGGTTCGACCTGATGAGCTATCTTTTCGGCGACGTGCTGGCGATCTCCCGTGCCGACCTGGCGCTGGCCGCCGGCACCACCGCCCTGGTCGCCGTGGTCACCGGCCTCTTCTGGCGGCCGCTGCTCTCCATGACGGTGCATGCCGACCTCGCCGCGGTGGAGGGGATCCGGGTCGAGCGGATGCGTCTCGTGCTCACGCTCCTCCTGGCGCTGGTGATCGCGGTCGGCATGCGGCTGGTCGGCATTCTTCTGGTGGTCTCGCTGCTGGTGATCCCGGCCGGCGCCGCCCGCCGCCTCGCCCGCACGCCGGAAGCCATGGCCGCCATGGCGGCGGCGATCGGTTGCGCCGCGATCGCGGCGGGTCTCGCGGGCTCGGTTCTCTGGGACCTGCCGGCAGGCCCCGCGGTGGTGGTGGCGGCGGCAGGCCTTTTCGCCGCAACGCTGGCCCTGGCGCCCCGCGCGCGATGAGAGGCTGGTCCGCCCCGGCCGCTCGGCCTAGCGTGGAGGGCGCATGAGCAGAGCGATGCGCAACGACACCGACCCCTTTCCCGCCTGCGGGCACGATCACCAGCGCTGCGTCCGAGCGGCGCTGCAGCGCGCCGAGGCGCTCTGCGCGCGCCGTGGCGTGCGGCTCACCGAGCTGCGCCAGCGGGTCCTCGAGCTGGTGTGGCAGAGCCATGCGCCGGCTGGCGCCTACCAGATCATGGAGATGCTGGCGGGCGAGCGCGGCCGGGTTGCCCCGCCCACGGTCTACCGGGCGCTGGACTTCCTGGCCGAGCAGGGGCTGGTCCACCGGCTCGACAGCCTGAGCGCCTTCGTCGGCTGCGCCGCCCCCGGCGCCCCGCACAAGGCCTGCTTCCTCATCTGCACGAGCTGCCGCAACGCGGTGGAGATCCATGACGCCGAGATCGACGCGGCACTCGCAAGCTGCGCCGCGTCCAGGGGTTTTTCCATCGAGAACGAGACGGTCGAGCTGGCCGGCACCTGCGCCCGCTGCCAGGGAAGCGACACCGATGCCTCGGCCCGCGCCTGACCGGCCCCCGGCCTTCCATGCCACCGCGTGCGGCAGGGTGCCCGCCTGTCCTGCTGCATCGGGCGGCGTGTCTGATACGCTGTCCGCGCCGTCACGCGGTACCGCCGGACCGCCTGCACCAGCCATGTCACGCAGGGCGACGCAGCCCCGCGCGCCGGAGCGCGGGTCCAGGGTCCCGGAAGCAACATCGATGCGCAGGAGCGTCGCCTCATGAGCCGCCGCCTCATCCTCGGCATCACCGGCGCCTCGGGCGTGGTCTACGGCATCCGCGCCCTGGAGCTGCTGCGCGGCACCGGGATCGAGACCCATCTCGTCCTCACCCGCTCGGCCGCGCTCACCATCGGCTACGAGACGGAGCGCCGGATAGACGAGGTGAAGGCGCTGGCCGATCATGTCCATCCGCTCGCCGACGTCGGCGCCTCGATCGCCTCGGGCTCGTTCCGCACGGCGGGGATGCTGGTCGCTCCCTGCTCGATGCGCACCCTCGCCGCCATCGCCACCGGCAACACCGACAATCTCCTGACCCGCGCCGCCGACGTGGTCCTCAAGGAGCGCCGCCGGCTCGTGCTGCTGGTGCGCGAGACGCCGCTCCATCTGGGCCATTTGCGCAACATGACCGCCGTCACCGAGATGGGCGCCATCGTGGCCCCCCCGGTCCCCGCCTTCTATGCGAAGCCCGGGAGCCTCGAGGAGATGGTCGATCATACCATCGGCCGGGTCCTCGACCTCTTCGACATCGACACCGGCACCGTCACCCGCTGGCGCGAGGACGAGCACCGCTGAAGCGGCGGTCGCGGCGGGAGGTGCCCGGGCCTGCCCGAGCTCGATGCCGGAGGTGGGTGCTCGAGCGCGGGACGGGCGGTGCGATCTGTGGCCCCGGAGCAGGGCGGGGGCGCTGCGCGCGGCATTTTCTTCCTCTTTCCGGTCGGTCGGCGAGGGTGCCCGGAAGACCGCGCGCAGCGCCTTGCACGGGTCCGATGCCACTAGGCTGCACCGGCGCTTCGTCTCGTCCGGTTTCCGGCAGGTGCGAGGGGGCTGCAGGAATGGCATGCGAGGCTCCGGCACAGTTCCGGCGCCACGCTGCTGCGGTGCCGGCCAGCCCACTCTGCCAGCGCTTTCTTGCCAAAGCGTGAACGGGAACCAAGCTCCACCGGCAGCCCTTCTCCCTGCGAGCGCCGCAGCGGCACCTTGCGGCCCGTTCCGCGTGCCTGCCAGAGGGGAGTGCTGCCATGACGATCCGCTTCGAGCAGATCCTGACCGAAGGTACTGCCCAGCTTTCCTATCTCGTCGGCGACGACGCCGCGGGGGTGGCTGCGGTGATCGACCCCCGTCCCGACTGCGAGATCTATCTCGAGACCGCCAGGCGCCATGGGCTCGCCATCACCCACATTCTCGAGACCCACATCCACGCCGACTTCTTGAGCGGCGCCCGCGAGCTGGCCGATCGCGTGGGCGGCGACGTGAAGCTGTGCCTCAGTGTCGAGGGTGGTGCCCGGTACGGCTTCGCGCACGAGCCGCTTCGCGACGGGCACCGTCTCGAGCTGGGCGGGCTCGTCCTGACCGCCCGCTTCACGCCGGGCCACACGCCCGAGCACCTGGCCTTCCTCCTGGCCGATAAGGACCGGGCGGCGTCGCCGTTCGCCGTGCTCACCGGCGATTCGCTGTTCGCCGATTCCGTCGGCCGGCCGGATCTGCTGGGCGACGAGCAGACCGAGGCGCTGACGCGGCAGCTCTTCGCGACCATGCGGGACTTCTACTTGAAGCTCGACGACGGTGTGCTGATCTATCCCTGCCACGGCGCCGGCTCGGCCTGTGGCCCGGACATCGGCGAGAAGATCGCAACCACCATCGGCTTCGAGCGCCGCCACAACCCCTACCTCCAGTGCGCGGACCTCGAGAGCTTCAAGAAGGCCACGCTCGGCGGCTCGCCGCCGGTGCCGACGCATTATCCGCGCCTCAAGAAGGTCAATGCGGAAGGGCCGCCGGTGATGCGCCCGGGCCCGCGCTGTCCCGCCCTGCCGGTAGCGGCCTTCGATGCGGCGCTGCGCGGCGACGTGCAGCTTCTCGACACCCGCGACATGCTGGCCTTCGGCGGCGGCCACATCGAGGGGGCGCTGAACATCGCGGCCCGGCCGGAGCTCTCGGTCTGGTCGGGATGGCTGCTCGACCCGCAAGAGCCGATCCTCCTCGTGCTGGAGGACGACCGGCGCGTCGAGGAGGTGGTGGCGCTGCTGTGGCGCACCGGCTTCACGCACTTCGCCGGATACCTGGCCGGCGGGATGGCCGCCTGGCAGGAGGCCGGCCGCCCGTTGCGCCGCCTCCGCCAGAGCACGGTCCACGAGGTATCGCGGCAACTGGACGAGATCCAGGTGGTGGACGTGCGCGCTCCCGACGAATGGCAGGGCGGCCATGTGCCGGGGGCGGTGCACCGTTTCGTGCCCGACCTGGCGAGGAGCATGGACGGGCTCGACCGCGGCCGGCCGGTCGCCACCTACTGCGCCAGCGGCTTTCGCGCGAGCATCGCTGCCAGCCTCCTTGCCCGGGCCGGCTTCGCCGACGTCCGCAACATCCCCGGGAGCTGGAAAGCCTGGAGGGCCGCGGGCCTGCCGGTCGAGAAGCCCTGAGCCTTTCCCGCCGCAGCCCTGAGCCTTTCCTGCATCAGCAAGGATAAAAGCGCGATGATCGAGAAGATCGCCATCAACGACCGCTTCACCGTCGGCAAGGCGCAGCCATCGGCGGAGGCCGTGCCGCAGATCGCCCGTGACGGTTTTCGCTCGGTGGTCAATCTCCGGGTCGAGGGCGCGGATGGCCAGAAGATGTCGCCGGCCGAGGAGGGCGAGGCGGTGCGCCGCGCCGGCATGAGCTACTTCCACCTGCCGGTGAAGGCCGACAGCCTGAGCGACGGGCTGGTCGACCGGTTCCGCGAGGGCGTGGCTGGCCTGCCCGGGCCGGTCTTCGTCCACTGCGCCTCGGGCAAGCGGGCCGGCGCCTTCACGATGATGCACGTGGCGGCCGAGCAGGGCATGAGCGGCAAGGAGGTGCTCGCCAAGGCCGCGGAGATGGGCTTCGAGTGCGACACGCCGCAGCTCGAGAGCTTCGTGCGCGACTATGTGGACAGCCATCGCCGCTAGCGCGGATGCTCGCAGCCAGGGCGGAGAGGGGGTGCCGAGGGGAGCGCTGCTCCCGTCGCGCCTGCGTCGAGCCGATCGGCAGCCGCTCGCACCAAAGCCGCATTGACGGCCGCCGCGCGCTCGCCCACAGGGGCGGGATCGGGGCGATCGGGGGATCGCTCCGGCAAGGCAGCTCCATCGGAGACATCCAGCCCATGCGATCCGCGCGCCACGACCGCCGGTCGTTCATGCTTTCCGCCGCAAGCCTGGCTACCACGTTGGGCCTGCTCTCGCAGGCCCGGGCGGAGGAGGCCGGCGGACTGAGGCTCGGCCCGCCGCAGCCCTTCTCGTTCGAGGCGCTGGTGACGCTCGCCAGGGCCCGGGCCGCCGCGCCCTACGAGGCGCCGCCCAGGCCCGCGCCCGAGCTCGTCCAGGCGATCGACTACGACGCCCACGGCAAGCTCCGCTTCCGCCCCGAGCATGCCTTGTGGGGCCGCGAGGGCAGCGTCTACCCCGTGACCTTCATGCATCTGGGCCGCTACTTCACCAAGTCGGTGAGGATGCACGCGCTGGAAGGCGGCGAGGCGCGCGAGGTGCTCTACTCGCCCGACTATTTCACCATCGACGGGGACAGCCCGGCTGCCCGGCTCCCTGCCGGCACGCCGGCCTTCGCCGGCTTCTGGCTGCGCGAATCCCGCCGTCTCGGCGAGTGGAGCGGGCGCGAGCCGTGGGTCACCTTTCTCGGCGCCTCCTATTTCCGCACGGTGGGCGAGCTGGGCCAGGTCGGCCTGTCGGCGCGCGGCATCGCGCTCGACGTCGCTGCCGCCGAGCCCGAGGAGTTCCCCGACTTCACCGCCTTCTGGATCTCCCCGGCGGCGCGCGAGAGCGATCCGGTGACCGTCCTGGCGCTGCTCGAGGGGCCGAGCCTCGCCGGCGCCTACCGCTTCGTCATCCGCCGCGACGGCGGCGTGGTCATGGACGTCGACAAGCACCTCTTCCTGCGCCGCGACATCGAGCAGCTGGGCATCGCCCCGCTCACCTCGATGTTCTGGTACGGCGAGTATCCGGGCAGCCACGCGCACGACTGGCGGCCCGAGGTGCACGACAGCGACGGTCTAGCGATCTGGACCGGCGCCGGCGAGCATATCTGGCGGCCGGCCAACAACCCGCCGCGGATCACCACGTCGAGCTTCCTCGACGACGCCCCGCGCGGCTTCGGCCTGTCACAGCGCGACCGCAACTACGACCATTATCTCGACGGCGTCGACTATCACCGGCGCCCGAGCTGCTGGATCGAGCCGCTGGAGAGCTGGGGCCGCGGCATGGTCCAGCTGGTCGAGATCCCCACCGACGACGAGATCTACGACAATATCGTGGCCTTCTGGCGGCCCGAGGCGCCGGCCCGCGCCGGCGACGCGCTGCGCTTTCGCTACCGGATGCACTGGCTGGCCGAGGAGCCGTATTTTCCGGCCGATCTCGCCCGCGCGGTGGCCACCCGGCTGGGGCGCGGCGGCGAGCCCGGGAAGGTGCGCCAGGAGGGGCTCTTGAAGTTCGTCGTCGAGTTCGACGGGCCCATCCTCAAGTCGATCCCCTGGGGCGTGCGGCCGACGGTGGTCGCCACCGCCTCGCGCGGCCGGGTCTCGCTGCAGCGCGCCGAGCCGATCTGGCACACGCCGCGCTGGCGGGCCGAGTTCGACCTCGCGGCCGAGGGCAGCGAGCCGATCGATCTGCGCCTCTTCATGGAGCTGGACGGCAAGCCGCTGACCGAGACCTGGCTCTACCAGTGGCACCCGGAGGTGCTTGGCTGAAGCCGCCCGGCGCCCGCTCCCGCTCCCGCTCCCGCAGAGTTGTAGTGCATTCCCGGCCGCCCGGGGCGAGGATGGGGCGGTGACCACGGGAGGGGCTCATGGGCGCGTGGCTTGTGGCTGTCGCGGCGGTCGCCGGCCTGACGCTGGCGACGCCCGGCGCCGCGCAGCAGGCGGCGGTGCAGGTCTTCCCCGTTCCCTCCGGCGCCCGGCCGCACGACGTGGCCCCGGCGCCCGACGGCCGGGTCTGGTACACCGCCCAGCGGCAGGGGGCGCTGGGCATTCTCGACCCTGCCAGCGGCGAGGTCCGCCAGGTGGCGCTGGGCCGGGGCTCGGCGCCGCACGGGGTGATACAGGGGCCCGACGGGGCGGCGTGGATCACCGATGGCGGCCAGAACGCCATCGTGCGGTTCGACCCGCAAAGCGAGGCGGTCGAGGTCTGGAAGCTGCCGGAGGGGACCGGCCGCGCCAACCTCAACACCGCCGCCTTCGACGGCAACGGCCTCCTGTGGTTCACCGGCCAGGGCGGGATCTACGGCAGCCTCGATCCGCGCAGCGGCGCCATGCGGGTGTTCGATGCCCCAAAGGGCCGGGGGCCCTACGGGATCACCGCAACCCCGGACGGCGGGATCTGGTATGTCTCGCTGGCCGGCAGCTACCTTGCGCGGATCGACACCGCGACCGGCGAGGCCACGGTGGCCGAGCCGCCGACCCCGGACCAGGGGGCGCGGCGCGTGTGGTCGGACTCGAGGGGCGCGCTCTGGATCTCCGAGTGGAACACTGGCCAGCTCAGCCGCTACGTTCCCGCGACCGGCGCCTGGACATCGTGGACGCTGCCCGGCGAGGACCCCAGCGCCTACGCGGTCTGGGTCGACGAGCATGACATCGTCTGGGTGAGCGATTTCGGCGCCAACGCGGTGCTGTCCTTCGATCCGGCCACCGAGCGCTTCACGGCGAGCCATCCGGGCAGCGGGCCGCAGGCCCAGGTGCGCCAGATCCTCGGCCGGGCGGGCGAGGTGTGGCTGCCGGAATCGGGCACCGACCGGCTCATGGTGATCCGCACCGGCGGCGCGCCGTGACGCCGGCCGGCGGCAGCCGGCCCCGCCTCAGCGCTTGAGGATCGAGCCCAGGATGCCGCGGGCGATGCTGCGGCCGACCTGGCTGCCGATGCTGCGCACCACCGACTTGGTGAGCGCCTCGCCGACCCCCTGGCGGCGGCCGCTGCCGCCGGAGAGGATGTCGGCCACCATGCCGCCCCAGCCGCCGCCTGCCGGCTTCTCCCGCTCCATGCGCGGTGCTGGCGGCCGGGCGCGCTGCCCGCCGCCGATCCGCCGCGACGGCGCCCGGGACGGCCGTCCGCCGGTGCCCCACGGGTCGGCCTCCTCGCGGCGCGGCGCCGGTCCTGCACCCCAGGGCGAATGCGGCTCGGCCTCGGCCGGCACGGTGGTCGCCCGCCCGGTGAGCATCTCGTAGGCCGACTGGCGGTCCACCAGCTCCGTGTAGCGCTCGCCCAGGGGGCTCGCGGCGCGGATCCGCTCGCGCTCCGCGGTGTCGGGCGGGCCGAGCTTCGAGCGCGGCGGGGCGATGAGCGTGCGCTGGACCATCGAGGGCACGCCGCCCGGCTCCAGCACCGAGACCAGCGCCTCGCCGACCCCCAGCTGGGTGATCGCCTCGCCGGTGTCGAACGCGGGGTTCGGGCGAAAGGTCTCCGCTGCCGCCCGCACGCCGCGCTGCTCGACCGGCGTGAAGGCGCGCAGCGCGTGCTGCACCCGGTTGCCGAGCTGGCCCAGCACGGAGGGCGGGATGTCGGCCGGGTTCTGGGTGACGAGATAGACACCCACGCCCTTGGAGCGGATCAGCCGCACCACCTGCTCGACCTTCTCGACGAGGGGCTTGGGCGCGTCGCGGAACAGCAGGTGCGCCTCGTCGAAGAAGAACACCAGCTTGGGCTTGGGCTGGTCGCCCACCTCGGGCAGCTCCTCGAACAGCTCGGAGAGCAGCCACAGGAGGAAGGTCGCGTAGAGCCGGGGCGCCTGCATGAGCCGTTGCGCCATCAGCACGTTGACGGCCCCGCGCCCGTCCGGCGTCAAGAGCAGGAGATCGTCGAGGTCGAGCGCCGGCTCGCCGAAGAAATGCGCGGCCCCCTGCTGCTCGAGGGTCAGCAGGCGGCGCTGGATGGCGCCGATCGAGGCCCTGCTGACATTGCCGTAGAGGGTGGTGAGCTCGGAGGACCGCTCGCCCAGGAACTGCAGCATGGCCTGCAGGTCCTTCAGGTCGAGCAGCAGCAGCCCCTCCTCGTCGGCGATCTTGAAGGCGATGTTGAGGACACCTTCCTGGGTGTCGTTGAGCTCCAGCAGACGCGCGAGCAGCAGCGGCCCCATCTCCGCCACGGTGGCCCTGGCGGGATGGCCCTGCTCGCCGAAGAGATCCCAGAAGACCGCCGGCGCCGCCTCGTAGGAAAAACCCTCGAGGCCCAGCCGGGCGGCGCGCTTCTCGATCCCCGCATGGCCGCCCCCCGCCACGCCGACGCCGGAAAGATCGCCCTTCACGTCGGCGCAGAACACCGGCACGCCAGCCCGCGAGAAGCTTTCCGCCATCACCTGGAGCGTCACCGTCTTGCCGGTGCCGGTCGCTCCCGCCACCAGCCCGTGCCGGTTGGCCAGCGCCAGATGGAGGAGCTGGGGCTCCTGGGCCAGGCCCAGAAAGATCGTGCCGTCGCTCATCGGCGCACCTCCTTCGTTTCTTCTTTGCCGCAGCGCGACGAGCGATCCTATGCTGCGCTGCTGGACTTGTCGCCCGTCGGGCACGGCAGGTGTGCGAGGCAGGTTGAAACCGCGCCCCGCAGGCGGCCGTTCCTGTAGCACGTCGGCCGCTCCATGCGGCCCGCAGCGCACGCCAGAGGAGAGCACCGCCGTGATCGACGTCTTCATCGCCGACGCCGCCCGCCAGACCGGCCTTTCGGTCACCACGGTCCGCGAGGTGAGCGGCCGGCTGCTCGCCATCGCCGAGGCCGGTCTCGGCAGCCAGCGGCTCGAGGAGATCGTGAAGCCCGTCCCCGGAGCCATGGCGATGCTCGACGCCAGCCGGCCCGACGAGCACGCCCTGGCGCAGATCGGCGGCGACGTCGGCACAGGGGCGATCGGCCAGTTCGGCGGCGAGGGCGGGGTTACCTGGATCGCCCAGGAAACCGGTCTGCCCCAGGCGCGGGTGGCGCGCCTGGCCGAGCTGCTGGCCGCCTTCCTCGACGAGAAGTCCGGCCCCACCGCCGGCCGCGACTTCCGCCACGCCCTGCCGCTGGTCTTCGGCGACGAGCAGGAGGAATAGGCGCTGCTTGCGCATCCCTCAACGATGGCCCGGCCGCGCCGTCGATGATGCGCAAGGCGCTGCGCGCGGCCGGTTTTTCCTCCGCCGGTCGTCGAGGGACGCAGGAACCGACAGGCTCGCTCCCCTCGCGCCTGCACGCAGAGGGGCCGCGTCAGCAACCGGCATCGCCGCGCCGCGTGGCCGGGAACGACCCTGAAGAAAGCCCGGGCGCGCGCAGCACCTTGCCCGGCACCTATGCTCCCGGTGCCGTCCGGCTTGCTGTGAAGCTGGCATTTTTTCCTTCTTTCCACTATTAATATGCAATCTGTTCCTCATCCTGCGAGGTCGCCATGCCGCATGCTCCCAGCGTTGCCCAGTCGGACGCCTCCCGCTTCAACGGCGCTCTGTCGCGCGGGCCAGTCACGCCCGAGGGGAAGGCCGCGAGTGCCGGGAACGGGCAGAGGCACGGGCTCTTCTCGGAGACGCTGGCTCTGGAGCCGGCCGAGGAGACGCATTTTCAGGGGCTGCTCGACAGTCTCGGCGCACGCCATCGCCCGGCCGACGAGGTCGAGTCGTACTGGGTGCGGCAGATGGCGATCTGCATGGTGCGGACCGAGCGTCTGAACGCGCTGGAGCTCCGGGTCCTGGACGCGGCGCTGGAGGGTGCCGGGGCGGTGCGCGAGGCCCGGCTGCCGTCGCCGGCCACGGTGCTGCGCTACCGGGCGCGGCTGCAGCGGGACCACGAGCACGCGGCCCGCGAGCTGGCGGCGGCCAAGGCGCAGCGCCGGCCGGCCGAACCGGAAAAGACGAACCCGAGAACCGACATGGCGGCCCAGCTTGCGCAGGTCGAGGCCGCGGCGGCGGCCGACACGGAGCGCTTCATGGCCCGGCTCCTCGCCATGCGTGGCGCGGAAGGAAAAGTCGAACCCGACGGTCTTCCCTCCGCCGGCCTCAATCGCGCCCAGCGACGCCGCCAGCGCGCCCTATCCGCTTCCGCCTGACAGGAAAGGAGCGAAAAAAGCCGCGCGCAGCGCCTGCGGCAGCAGCCGTCGCGCCGTCCGGGTCCACCCGTCAGTCGCGGCGCAGGAAATGCACGCTGAACAGCGCCTGCTCATCGGTCCAGTGGGCCAGCGGGCGCCAGCCGGCGCTGAAGGCCAGGCCGGTGAAGGCGTCGAGGCGGTACTTGTACGAGTTCTCGGTATGGATCGTCTCGCCGGCGGCGAAGGCGAAAGATGTGCCGGCGACGCTCACCGTCTGGTCGGCGAGGCTTTCGAGGTGCATCTCGATCCGGTCCAGGGCCTCGTTCCAGACGATCTTGTGGGCGAAGCGGGCGAGGTCGAAGGTGCCGCCCAGCTCGCGGTTGATGCGGCGCAGCAGGTTGAGGTTGAAGGCGGCGGTGACCCCTTTGGCGTCGTCGTAGGCGGCGCGCAGGATGTGCGCCGGCTTCACGAGGTCGACGCCCAGCACGAAGGAGGCGCCGGGGCCCAGGGTCAGCGCCGCCTGCCCGAGAAACTGCCCGGCCTCCTCGGGCGTGAAATTGCCGATGGTGGAGCCGGGGAAGAAGCCCAGCACATGGCGGCCGCGGTCGAGCGGGGGCAGGGAGAGGCTGCGGGTGAAGTCGCCCACCACCGGCTGGACGGTGAGCGCAGGATAGTCGCGGGCGAGCGCGCGGCAGGCTCGGAGCAGATGCTCGCCGCTGATGTCGATCGGCAGGTAGGCAGCGGGCTCCTCGAGGGCGTCGAGCAGCAGACGGATCTTGGTGCTGGAGCCGCTGCCGAACTCGACCAGCACCGCCCCGGGGCCGGCGAGGCGGGCGATTTCGGGGGCGCAGGCCTCCAGAATGCCGAGCTCGGTGCGGGTCGGATAATAGTCGTCGAGCCGGGTGATGGCGTCGAACAGCCGCGAGCCTTCGGCGTCGTAGAGAAACTTTGCGGGAATGGCCCTGGGGCGGGCGGCGAGGCCGGCCAGCACCGCGTTGCGGAAGTCGTCGTGGATGGCGGCCTCGGCGTGACCGGCGGGTGCGCTGCCCGTTGCCTGGAGCTTCATCCTCTGGTCCCCGGGTGCGGGGCACGACAGTCGTGGCCCCACGAGGCTAACGCCGGGGCGGCGCGAAGGTTCGCCGCGGCGTCGCGCTGCCGGCGCCGGCCCGCGGAGCGCGCCTTAGAAGCGCGGCAGGTCGGGGAAGGGGATCTGGCCGCGGTGGATGTGCATGCGGCCCAGCTCGGCGCAGCGGTGGAGGCGCGGGAAGACCTTGCCCGGGTTCAGGATCTGCGCCGGGTCGAAGGCGCATTTGAGGCGCTGCTGCTGGTTGAGGTCGTCCTCGGTGAACATCTCGGGCATGAGGTCGCGCTTCTCCACGCCGACCCCGTGCTCGCCGGTGAGCACCCCGCCCACCTCGACGCACAGGCGCAGGATCGCCGAGCCGAATTCCTCGGCCCGCTCGAGCTCACCGGGCTTGTTGGCGTCGAAGAGGATCAGCGGGTGGAGGTTGCCGTCGCCGGCGTGGAAGACGTTGGCGACCCTGAGCCCGAACTCCTCGCTCATCTCCTGCATGCGGCGCAGCACATGGGAGAGCTGGGCACGCGGGATCGTGCCGTCCATGCAGTAATAGTCCGGCGAGATGCGGCCCACGGCGGGGAAGGCGGCTTTGCGGCCGAGCCAGAACTTCTGGCGCTCCTCCTCGCTCTGTGATGCCTTGACGAAGGTGGCGCCGTGCTGCCGGGCGATGGAGGTGACGGTCTCGATCAGGTGGTCGACCTCGGCGGCCGGCCCGTCGAGCTCGCAGATCAGCAGCGCCTCGACGTCCATCGGGTAGCCGGGCTGGCAGAAGGCCTCGGCGGCGTGGATCGCCGGGCGGTCCATCATCTCGAGCCCGCCCGGGATGATGCCGGCGGCGATGATCGAGGCCACGCAGTCGCCGCCCTGCTCGTTGGAGGGAAAGCCCACGAGCACGGCGCGCGCCGTCTCGGGCTTGGGCAGGATCCGCACGGTAACCTCGGTGACCACGCCCAGGAGACCCTCCGAGCCGGTCATGATGCCCAGGAGGTCGTAGGCTTCGGAATCGAGATGCTTGCCGCCCAGGCGCAGGACGTCGCCGTTGGGCAGCACCATCTCCACACCCAGCAGGTTGTTGGTGGTGAGGCCGTATTTCAGGCAGTGCACGCCGCCCGAGTTCTCGGCCACGTTGCCGCCGATCGAGCAGGCGATCTGCGAGGAGGGGTCGGGGGCATAGTAGAAGCCCGCGTCCTCCACCGCCTTGGTGATGCCCAGATTGGTCACCCCCGGCTGGGCGGTCACCGTGCGGTTCTCGTAGTCGATGTCGAGGATGCGGTTGAACTTGCCCAGCCCCAGCACGATCCCGTCCTCGAGCGGCAGGGCGCCGCCGGAGAGCGAGGTGCCGGCACCGCGCGGCACCACCTTGATGCGCTCCTCGTTGCAGAGCTTGAGGATCTCGGCGACCTGGCCGGTCGTGGACGGCAGCACCACCGCCATGGGCACCGCGCGGTAGGCCGAGAGCCCGTCGCACTCGTAGGCGCGCAGCTCGTCCTGGCTGGCGATGACCCCCTCGCCGGGCACAATGGCGCGCAGCGCCTCGACGATGCGCTCGCGCTTGGCAAGCGAGTCGCGATCGGGTTCGGGCATCAGCATGGGCATGCCTCCGCTGGCAGGGGGCCTCGGCGCCGAGGATGGAAGGCCCGGCGCGGCGGGTCAACGGGCCATGCCGGAGCGGTGCTCACGGCCGGCTCACGAACGACAGAAAGGCGGGGCACCCGAAGGCGACCCGCCTTTTCCACACGCAAGCCCGTCGGCCGCCGCGAGGCGGCCTGTCAAGCTTCAGCCCTGGCGGGCCTTGAAGCGCGGGTTGGTCTTGTTGATCACGTAGACGCGGCCCTTGCGGCGCACGACGCGGCAATCCTTGTGGCGCGCCTTGGCGGCCTTGAGCGAGTTGCGGATCTTCATGGGGTGATCTCCTGAGGGGGCCTGCGCTTACGACTTGCGCCGGAAGTTCTGGAAGCGACGGTTGAACTTCTCGACCTGGCCGCGCTCGGAGACACGCGCCTGACCGCCGGTCCACGCCGGATGCGACTTCGGGTCGACGTCGAGGGTCATCGTGTCGCCGGCCTTGCCCCAGGTGGAGCGGGTCGTGAACGTGCTCCCGTCGGTCATGACCACGTTGATCTCGTGGTAATCGGGATGAATCTCGGACTTCACTGCTCTTTCCTCCGCGACGGGCCGCCGGTATATAGCCAGCGTCCGCGCCGGATGCAAGCCGGCGCCGCCGCTTTCCGTCGTCTTGCGCGCCGGAGGCCGCCCGTCAGCCTGCCGTGTGCCCTCCGCCGTCGCCAACCCAGAGAGGTCGAGCCCCCAATGGAGGGTGCAGCACGTTCGCTCGCCGGCGCCGGCTCGAGGCGCGACTCCGGCCGCGACATGAGCCAGCTCCGCCGCCTGTGGCACTATCTGCGCCCCTATCGCTGGCGGGTGCTGGGCACCATCGTGGCGCTGACGGTGGCCGCCGCCTCCGTGCTGTCGCTGGGCATAGGGCTGCGCTTCCTGGTCGACAAAGGCTTCGGCGCCGGCCGCGAGGGGGCGCTCGACCATGCGCTCGAGGCGGTCGTCCTCGTGGTGCTGGCGCTGGCCACCGCCACCTTCTTCCGCTCCTATCTGGTGACCTGGCTGGGCGAGCGGGTGGTGGCCGACCTGCGCTGCGACCTTTACGCGCATGTGGTGCGCCTGTCGCCCGGCTTCTTCGAGGTGACCCGCACCGGCGAGGTGCTCTCGCGGCTCACCACCGACACCAGCGTCATCCAGGCGGTGATCGGCTCGAGCGTCACCCAGGCGCTGCGCAACGTCCTCCTGCTGGTGGGCGGCCTGGTCCTGCTTGCCGTCACCAACCCCAAGCTCACCGGGCTGATCCTCGTGGTGGTGCCGCTGGTCGTGGTGCCGCTGGTGGTCATCGGCCGCCGGGTGCGCCGCCATAGCCGCGCCGCCCAGGATGCCGTGGCGCAGGTCAGCGGCGCCGCCGAGGAGAGCTTGAACGCGGTGCGCACCGTGCAGTCCTTCACCCAGGAGGACCACGAGACCGCCCGCTTCGCCAGCGCCGCCGAGACCGCCTTCGCCGCCGCCAGGCGCTATGCGCTGGCCCGCGCCGGCATGGGGGCCATGGTCATCGCGCTGGTGTTCGCGGCCATTGTCGCGGTCTTGTGGATCGGCGGCTACGACGTGCTGGCGGGCCGCATCAGCGCCGGCCAGCTCGCCTCCTTCGTCTTCTATGCCAGCGTGGTGGCGAGTGCCGTGGGCGGGCTCAGCGACATCACCAGCGATCTGCAGCGCGCCGCCGGTGCCGCCGAGCGGATGTTCGAGCTGCTCGACACGCAGCCGGTCATCACCGCGCCGGCCAGGCCCCGCAGCCTCGGCCCGCGCGGCCGCGGCACGATCCGCTTCGAGGGCGTCTCCTTCGCCTATCCGAGCGAGCCCGGGCGGCCGGTGCTGCGCGACTTCGACCTCGAGGTGGCGGCGGGCGAGACGGTGGCCCTGGTCGGCCCCTCGGGCGCCGGCAAGTCGAGCGTCTTCCAGCTCCTCATGCGCTTTTATGATCCGCAGGCCGGCCGCGTGCTGTTCGACGGCGTCGACCTGCGCGAGCTCGACCCGCAGGAGCTGCGCGCGCGGCTGGGCCTGGTGCCGCAGGAGCCGGTGATCTTCTCGGCCAACGCCATGGAGAACATCCGCTACGGGCGCCGCGGGGCCGCCGACGCCGAGGTCGTGGCCGCTGCCGGAGCGGCCGCCGCCCGCGGCTTCATCGAGGCCCTGCCGCAGGGTTTCTCGACGTTTCTCGGCGAGAAGGGGGTGCGGCTCTCCGGCGGCCAGCGCCAGCGGGTGGCGATCGCCCGGGCGCTGCTGCGCGATCCCGAGCTGCTGCTGCTCGACGAGGCGACCAGCGCGCTCGATGCCGAGAACGAGCGGCTGGTGCAAGAGGCCCTGGAGCAGCTGCGGCGCGAGCGCACCTGCCTGGTCATCGCGCACCGCCTCGCCACCGTGCGCAACGCCCAGCGCATCGTGGTCATGGAGGAGGGCCGGGTGATCGACCAGGGCCGCCACGAGGACCTGATCGCCCGCGACGGCCTCTATGCGCGGCTCGCCACGCTGCAGTTCCAGCTCGAGGAGGCGGCCTGATCAGGCCGCTGTCCGCTTGAGGGCGGTCGCCGCCGCCGCATAGCCGCCGGCGGCCCCGTCGATGAAGTGGACATGGTCGCTTCGCGCCGGCGCCGGCACGAAGCAGGTCATCAGCGCCGCGGCCTGACGGTGCGTCCCGCAGCGCGCCACGCCCGCCGCCTCGGCCCGGGCGAGCAGCGCCTCGATCCGCCCGGCCAGCGCCGGCGCACAGTCGAGCGTCATGCGCAGCCCGTCGTCGAACTTCCGGAAGTCGGTGTTTTGGGCCAGCTCGCGGCGATAGCGGGCCGGGTCGAAGCCGCCCAAGGGAAGGCCCGTCGTGAAGAGCAGCCAGGCCAGCAGGCTGTAGAGGCCCGTCCGCAGGCGGGCCAGCGGCAGGGGCCAGCCCCGGCGCTGGGCGCGGACCTCCAGCTCGAAGCCGGCCGGCGGCCAGACCGCGCGGAGCCCGTTCTCGGGCACCGGGCTCGTCGCACCCTCGTCGGCCAGCGACAGGATCTCCTCGACAAGGCGGCTGAAGCCACCGGCATCGCCGCCCGCTTCCGGCGTCACGATGAGCGAGAGGATGACGCCGCGCCGTGCCGCGATCTCCTCGAAGCGGCAGGACAGGCCGGTGAGGTCGGGCCGCGAGCCGGGCGGCACCGGCGGCACCGCGAAGGCGCCGCGCTTGAGCTCGCGCTCGGCCCAGGCGAGGCCGCCGCCGTCGAACATGGCGAAGGCGAGGTTCGGCGAGGCGGCAAAGCGGGCCACCAGCACCTCGAGCCCCTGCGCCCGCACCGCGGCTACGGGGACGAGGGCGGCGCGGAGCTCGAAGTGCAGCTCGTCGCGGGCCCAGGCAGCCGTGGCCGCGAGGGCCTCGCGCGCCAGGCCCGCATGCTTGCCGGGCACCGCGAAGCTCGCACCGTCACCCCCGAAGACGAAGGGAAAGGGCCGGCCGCCAAGGGCGTTGGTGACGGCCGCTATCACCGAGGCCCCTACCGTGTTGACCGCCTTGTAGCGGCCCGCGGCGATCGCCTCGGTCGAGCGCACCACGTCGGCCACGCCCAGCACCCAGCCGTCCGCCAGCGGCGTATAGGCCGCGGGATCGGCGAGCCGCCCGAAATCGCCCACGACCGGCAGGCCGGCCCAGGCGTCGAGCCCGTCCAGCGGTGCCGGCCGCTGCGCGTCAGTGATGCCTGCCATGGTCCCGTCCTGCGCGAGTAAGCCCGCTGCTTCTTACGCGCCGGCCGGCGTGGCGGAACATCACGACGCCGTCAGCGGGTGGTCAGGCGGATCTCGATGCGGCGATTGTGGCGTCGGGCCTCCTCGTCGAAGCCTTCCACGGCCGGTCGCGTGTCGGCGAAGCTCGCCACCACCAACCGGTCGCGCGGCAGGCCCTGGCCCGCCAGATGCTGGGCCACCGCGGCCGCGCGCGCCGCCGCCAGCTCCCAGTTGGAGCGAAAGCGCGTGGTGCTGATGGGCAGGTCGTCGGTATGGCCCTCGATCCGGAGCGCCCAGTCGAGCTGCGGCGGCAGGCTGGCGACCGCGCCCTTGAGGCGGATCGCCAGTGCCGAGAGCATGGCGCGGCCTTCGTCGCCGAGCTGCGCCCGGCCCAGCTCGAACAGCAGGCCGGGCTCGAGGCGGATCCGCGAGCCGTCGATCAGCTTCTGGTCCTCGGGCCCGGGCAGGCTGGCCTTGAAGGCCGCCAGCGCCGCCGCCCGTCGCTCGCGGACCTCACGGGCCGCCGCCTCGAGCAGCGGGCGCTGCGGCGCCATGCTGCCGGCCAGCTGGGCGCGCAGCTGGAGGAGGCGCGGATCGTCCTCGGGCCCGGACTCGGCCACCGTCTCGTCGAGCGCCCATTTGAGATCGGCCACGGCCTGCTCGCGCTGGGCGAGGGCGGCTGCCTGCCCGGCTGCGGCCTCGCGCGCCGCCTGCAGCTCGCTCTCCAGCCCGGCCACCCGCTCTGCTAGCTCCGACCGCCCGGTCTCGAGCGCCGCCAGCTCCGACTCCAGTGCCTCGGCACGCTCGGCTGCTCGCCGCGCCTGCCGGTCGACCGCCTCACGCTCGCCCACGGCCTGCGCCAACGCCTGGCGGGCGGCCTCGCGAGCCTCCGCCAGCTCGGCCTCGAGGCTCTTGATCCTACCGGCCGTCTCCTGCACCTGGGCCTCGGTCGCCTCGCGCTCGCGCGCGGCCTGCGCCAGCGTCTGCCGCGCGGTTTCGCGAGTCTCCGCCAGCTCGGCCTCCAGCGCCTCGACGCGCCGGCTGCTCTCCTCGGCCTGCGCCTCGGCCACCGTGCGCTCGGCCGCGAGCATCTCGACGCGGCGGGCGGTCTCCCGGGCCCGGGCCAGCGCCTCCTCGCCGGAGGCCTTCGCGGCGGCGAGCTCGGCTGCCAGGCCCGTCGCGCGGGCTTCCGCGGCCCGCAGCGCCGCTTCGGTCGCGCCGCGCGCCGTCTCGGCCGCCGCTAGCCGCGCTTCGAGCGCACTGGCCGACTCGCGGGCTGCCGCCAGGCTGCCGGCCTGCTGCTCGGCCCGCGCCAGGTCCGCCCGCAGGCCGTCGGCCTCCGCGCGCGCCGCCGTCAGGGCACGCTCCAGCTCCCCGCTCTCGGTGCTTCGCGCCGCGAGCGCCTCGCTGGCAGTAGCCAGCTCCGCCTCGGCGGCGGCAAGGCGCTCGGCCATCTGCTGCAGCTCGGCACGGGCCGGCCGGTCGGCCAGCGCCCGCTCGGCCTCGGCCAGCTTCTCCTCGCGCCCTGCTGCTTCCTCGCGCAGCCCCGAGAGGGAAGCCGCCAACCCGTCGCGCTCCTCGGTGAGGCCCGCGACCTGGCTCTCCAGCGCCGCTACCCGGCTGGCGAGCGCGTCACGCTCGGCCATCGCCGCCTCGAGCCTGCCGGCGAGGCTGGCGGTCTCGCGCTCCAGCGCAGCGAGCTCGGCCGTCAGCGTGTCGCGGCGGCGCAGCGCCTCGTCCAGATCCGCCGCGAGGCGGGCACGCGCCTCCTCCAGCGCGCCGGCGCGTGCCTCTGCCTGCCCGCCGGCGCCGCGAGCCAGCGCCGTCTCCTGCTCCAGCCGCTGTGCCGTTGCGGCCAGCCGGTCGCGTTCGCCGACAGCAGCGGCAAGCTCGCCCTCCAGCCGCCGCCGCACCTGCTCGCTCTCCGCGAGGTGCTGCTCAGCGGCCGCCAGCTTTCCCGCCGCCGTCGCGCCCTGTTCCTCCAGCCGTGCCTGAAGCGCCGCGCGCTCCTCGTCGTGGGCGGCCTGCGCCGCCTGGAGAGCCTGTTCCTTGCCGGCCAGGGCCGCGGCAAGCCGCTCGCCCTCGCGGCGCAGCTCGTCGGACCGCATGGCCAGCGCCGCCTGCCGCGCCGCTGCCGCGTCGCGTTCGCCGACCAGCTCGGCGATGCGGCGCTCCACCGCGCTCGCCCGCTGCGAGACGGTCGCCCGGTCGGCCCGCACATCGCTCAGGGCGACGCGGGTCGAGGCAAGCTCCTTGCTCAGGAGATCGTTGAGCGCGTTGGCCCGCGCCAGTTCGGCGGGAAGGGCCCGCAGCGCCTCCAGCTCGACGCCCAGCCGGTGCAGGCGATCGACCTGGCCGGCCACACCCGGAACCCGCGCCGCCGGCAGGCCGGCGGCATCGATGGCCCGGTCCAGCCGCGCCTCGATCCGCCCCATCCGGTCGATGTGATACCAGACCGCCCCAGCGGCCAGCAGCAGCGGCAGGGAGACGAGGGCGACCCGCCTCATCCTGCCTCTCTTGCGGCGCGGCGCGGCGCCCCTGTGTTCGTCCGTCATGCCTGCCTGTCCCCGACCCGGCGTCGCGGTCACCCCGTCCCGGCCGATCCGCATTCTCCCGTCACGCGCACTCTTGCGCCTCGAGCCGCAGAGCACAACCATGCGGCGGCGGGCTGCCGCCGCCGTGTCCTCAGCGGGTGGTGAGCTTGATCTCGATCCGTCGGTTGCGGCGGAATGCTTCCTCGGTGTCGCCATCGTCCAGCGGCTGGAACTGGGCGAAGCCGCGTGCCGCCACCCGGTCCGGGGGGATGCCCTGCGAGATCAGGAACTCGGCCACCGAGATGGCCCGCGCGGTGGAGAGCTCCCAGTTCGAGGGGAAGCGCGGCGTGCTGATCGGCCGCCTGTCGGTGTGGCCGTCGACCTGCAGCACCCAGGGAAGCTCGTCGGGGATCTCCGCGATGATCTCCTTGAAGGCGGCGGCCAGCTTGGCCAGCCGCTCGCGGCCGCCGGGACCGATCTCAGCCTCGCCCGAGGCGAACAGCACCTCGGACTGGAAGACGAACCGATCGCCCACCACCCGGACGTTCTCGCGCTCGCCCAGCAGGGTGCGGACCTTGCCGAAGAACTCCGAACGGTACTGGGTCAGCTCCTCGACCTTGGTGGCGAGTGCCAGATTCAGGCGCCGACCGAGCTCGGCGATGGTCGTGTTCTGACGGGCGATCTCGTCCTGCTTGTCGCCCAGCACGCTCTCGAGCCGGGTGAGCTGCCCGGTGAGCAGGGTGAGCTGGCGGCGCAGCTCCTCGAGGCGCGCTTCCGCCTCGCTGCGCGCCTCCGCCTCGCCGGAGCGCGCCTGCTCGAGCTCGGCGCTGCTCGCCACCAGCTCCTCGATGCGCAGCGCCTTCTCCTCGACCTCCCTTTGCACGAGCATCGTCTTCTCGCGGCTCTGCTCGAGCTCGGCCTCCAGGCTCCGGCCCTGGTCGCGAGCCTGGCCCAGCTGGTCGAGCAGCGCCTTGCGCTCCTCCTCGGTGGTCTGGAGCTGGCTGCCAAGCGCCGCCACCTGGCTCTCCAGGTCGGTGCGGACCTCGCGCAGCGCCTCGATGTCGCGGCGCAGCTGGACGAGCTCTGCCAGCTGCAGCTCGATGGCCTCCTTGTCGGCGGCCATGCTCTGGCGCGCCGCCTCCAGCTCCTCGCGGGTGGCCGCCGCCTGGCGCTCGAGATCGCCCTGGCTCAGGCGCATCTCCTCGAGGGTCCGCTCCAGCGACAGGCGCTGGCCCGTGGCCTGCTGCAGCCGGTCGTCCAGCTCGGCCCGCGAGGCCTCGCTGTCGGAGAGCCGGGTGCGCAGCTCGTCCCGGTCGGCCATGGCACCCTGCAGGTCGGTGGAGAGCCGGCCGACGCTGCGCTTGAGCTCGGCGTTGCTGTCCTGCTCGAGCTGGAGCTGCTGGCGCAGGTCGTGGACCATGCGCTCGAGGCGGGTCATCGCCTCGTCGCGGCCCTGCAGCATCTGCCCCATGAAGAACTGGCCGAGCACGAACACGACGAGAAGGAAGATGATCGAGAGGAGCAGGGTGGAGAGGGCGTCGACGAAGCCCGGCCAGATGTCGACATGCCGCGTCTCGCGGCGGGAGCGGGCCATGGGGCTCAGTCCCTCACGAGCTGCGGGTCACCCGCGGCAATGGCGATGGTCCGGGCAACCAGCTTGATCTCGCTCTTGATCTCGCGGGCCATCTCGGTGCGGCCGCGGGCCATGTCTTCGGCCAGGCGGGCGATCTGCACGTCGGTGTTGCGGATATGGTTGCGGGTCGCCTCGTCGAGCACGGCTGCCGGCCGCGCCAGATGCTCGGCGATGACCTGCTGGCCATCGATCAGCCGGCCCAGCATCTCCTGCTCGCGCATCAGCCGGTCACCGAGCATGCTGAGCCGGTCGTTGAGCTCGTGGAGGCTGTGGTGGAGATGGCGCTGCGTGTCCTCGGAGCTCGCCATCGCGCCCTGCAGGCGGTCGAGATTCTCGGCCGTCTGCTGAAGCAGCGCCTGGACGTAGACCGGGATCGGCGGCCCACCGCTGCCGATCTCGGGCAGGCCGGCATCGGCGACCGCGTGCCTCGTGAGGCCGGTCAGCCAGTCCTCGAGATCGTTGTAGAAGCTGTTTTGCGCCTGGGTCGCCTGGAGGTCGAGGAAGCCCAGGATGAGCGAGCCGGCGAGGCCGAACAGCGAGGAGCTGAAGGCCGTGCCCATGCCGCCCAGCGGGCGCGACAGGCCGGCCTTCATCTCGTTGAAGAGGGTGACGAAGTCGCCGCCGCCGATGGTAAGCCCGCCGATCACCCCGCCGATCGCGTTGATCGCCTGGAGCAGGCCCCAGAAGGTGCCGAGGAGGCCCAGGAAGATCAGAAGGCCGGTCTCGTAGCGGGCGATGTCACGGCTCTCGTCGAGCCGGGCGCTGATCCCGTCGAGGAGATGACGCAGCGAAGGAGCGGAGAGCATCCGCCCGCGCCGGTGCTGCTCGCCGAGCACCTGGGCCACCGGGCCCAGCAGGCGCGGCGGGTTCTTGAGGGTGGCGCCGGTGCCCATCGTCTGGACCGTCTCGATCCAGCCGATCTCGGTGCGCAGCCGGATGATGCGGCGCAGATTGTAGACGATGCCGGCGAGCAGGACGGCCAGGATCAGGCCGTTGAGGAACACGTTGTGGAGGAAGGCCGTCCACACGACCGGGAACATGGCGCCGACGACGAGCGCCGCAAGAACCAGAAACACGATCACGCGGTTGAGGAAACGTTGCGGCTTGGTCATCGACTCAATCACGTCCGGGGTCATGATGTGGCACGTTCAGGGCCATGATGTGGCGACACTGTAGCGCGTCGTCTGTCCGCCTTCATCGCGAAAGCGGGCCTTTCCACCGTGCGCTGCGGGAAAGTGCGCATCCGTTGTGTGAAAGCCGCAGCAGAACGGCTGGTGCAACCGCGAGCCTCCACTATGGTTCACTTGGAGGCGGCTGCCTTCCAGAGGGCCGGCCGCGACGTCTTCACGGGAGGTGACCATGGCGGAGCTGGGCATCGACATCGACAAGGTGTGCTACGTCATCATGCGGGCACGCGCCTTCGACGCGAAGGTGGAGCCGGCCGAGCCGGCGGGCAGCGACACCGGCGGCAATCCGGCCGACGAGGCGATGATCGACGTGCTCGAGGACACCGGCGACGACGCCACCTACAGCGAGCTGGTGAGCTTCATCGGCGATCTCAACGTCGACGAGCAGGTGACGCTGGTGGCTCTGGCATGGCTGGGCCGCGGCACCTACACGGTGGAGGAATGGACCGACGCCCGCGCCGAGGCGCGCCGCGGCCACAATGCCCGGACCGCCCAGTACCTGCTCGGCATGCCGCTTCTGGGCGACTATCTCGAGGAGGGGCTGGCGGCCTTCGGTCACAGCTGCAGCGAGTAGGCATGGCAGGCGGCCGGTCAGGCGCCGGACGCCGCCGCGACCGGGCACTCGATCCGGCTCTTGAGAGCCTGCTCCCGCTCGGCCGAGGCGAGGGCCGCCTTGGGCACGACGATCGCCTCGGCAACGTCGAGGAACAGAAAGAGCCGCGCCTTGTCCTCGGCGACGCTGCTGAAGGCGGTCCACCTGTAGAAGCTCTTCGCGCCCGCGGAACACATCTCGAGCCCGTTCTCCTCCGCCCTGAGCGTCTGCCGCTCGAAGAAGCGGCCGCCGCGCGGCAGTGCCGCATCCGCCAGCAGGCGTCGCTGGTAGAGGGACACGGCCAGGGTGCCGCACACCCAGGTCGCGATCAGGCCGGCAATGACGTTGAGCTGGACCACACTGATTCCGTCCTGGCCGTAAAGATCCGCAAAAGCGATCACCGCCATGCCCAGCGGCGCCCACGCGAGCGCGTTGGCGATACCGAGCCTGAAGCCCGCCCCGGGAGCGGCAGCGACGCGTCTGCGGGCGATCCTCATCAGCGCCGAGCGGTCCTCCTCGGCAAGCTGGAAATGAACTTCGATCATGTCTCGAGGGGCTCCGGTGGCGCCCGCCGGCGGCGCCGCGGGTCGCGGGCGGGGTCGGGGCGGTGCAGCGCCCCGATATCGCGCCGCGAGCATATTCCATCAATGTCGGATTGCGCAGCCCGACGGCCGGCTTGCCAGGCTGAAGGGAGTGTCAGGCCATGAGCGGCCATCATCACCATCATGCCGCGGAGGGGGGCGACCGGCGGGTGCTGGGCGCGGTGCTGGTCAATGTCCTGCTGACCGTGGCCCAGATCGCCGGCGGCATCGTCTCGGGCAGCCTCTCGCTGATCGCCGACGCCATCCACAATCTGAGCGATGCGATGTCGCTGGGGATCGCCTTCGCGGCGCGCAGGATCGCCCGGCGTCCATCCGACCGCGCCATGACCTTCGGCTATGTGCGGGCCGAGATCGTGGCGGCGCTCGTCAACTACACGACACTCATCGTGGTCGGCCTCTATCTGGTCTGGGAGGCGGTGCTGCGCTTCCTCGACCCGCAGCCGGTGGAGGGCTGGCTCGTGGTGGTGATCGCGGGCGTGGCGCTTGCCGTCGATCTCGCGACCGCGGCGCTGACATGGGCGCTCTCGAAGGAGAGCATGAACATTCGCGCCGCCTTCCTCCACAACGTGGCCGACGCGCTGGGCTCGATCGGCGTCATCGTCGCCGGCACGCTCATCATCCTCCGGGACTGGCAGCTGGTCGATCCGCTGGTGACGCTGATGATTGCCGCCTGGATCCTGTGGCAGTCCTTCACCGAGATCGGCGGGGTCATCCGCCTCCTGATGCTGGGCACCCCGGCGGAGATCGATCTGGACGAGCTGATCGGCGCGCTGCGCGGTGTGGCCGGCGTGGCCGGCCTGCATCACGTCCATGTCTGGGCCATCGACGAGCGGCACACCGCGCTCGAGGCGCATGTCGTGGTGGCCGACGGCACCGCCTTGGGGGGCGAAGCGGTCAAGCAGCGCATCAAGGCGCTGCTCGCCGGGCGCTTCGGGATCGCCCACACCACGCTGGAGATCGAGCAGGCCTCGCAGAGCTGCGAGGGCGAGGATGCGCGCCTCGTCGGGCACCGGATCACCGGCGCCCGCGGCTGATCGAGCCCGCCTTTCAGCCGTTCTCGCGCAGCACGTGGCCCGCCAGGTAGAGCGAGCCGCAGATCAGCACCAGCGAGGGCCCCGGATGCTCGCGCGCGATCCGCTCGAGCGCCGCCTGCACCGAGGGGGCAGGCGAAGCGGGAACGCCCAGGGATGCAGCCTCGCCCGCGGCCTCGGCCGGATCGCGGCTTGCCGGCTCGCCGGGCACCGCCACCGTCTGCAGGCTCGCCGCCAGCCCCGCCAGCGGTGCCAGGAAGTTGCCGATGTCCTTGGTGTTGAGCATGCCCACCACGAGATGCAGCGGCCGCCCTGCGGCGATCGCCGGCAGACTCTGCGCCAGCACCGTGCCGGCCGCCGGGTTGTGGCCGCCGTCGAGGCGCAGCTCGCTGCCGGGCGGCAGCAGCCCGACCAGCGGTCCGGTGGTCAGCCGCTGCAGGCGGCCGGCCCAGCGTGCGTGCACGAGGCCCCGGGCGATGGCGTCGGGGGAAGGGCTCAAGTCGCCCAGCCGGCGCGCGGCGACGGTGGCGAGGCCGGCATTCTCGATCTGGTGCACGCCCGGCAGGGCGGGCGCCGGCAGCTCGAGGCGCTCGTCGCCGTCGCGCACCACCAGCCGGCCGCCCTCCATGACGGCCTCCCAGTCGCGGCCGTGAAGAAAGAGCGGGGCTCCCAGGCTCGCAGCCCGCTCCTCGATCACGCGGCGGGCCTCCGGCTGCTGCGGCCCGATCACCGCCGGCACCCCTGCCTTGAGGATTCCGGCCTTCTCCGCGGCGATCGCGGCGAGGCTGTCGCCGAGGAACGCCTCGTGATCCATCGAGACCGGCGAGATCAGGGTGAGGAGGGGGCGGTCGACGAGGTTGGTGGCGTCGAGCCGGCCGCCCAGGCCCGTCTCGAGCAGCACGCAGTCGGCCGGGTCGCGGGCGAAGGCCAGGAAGGCGGCTGCCGTGGTGATCTCGAAGAACGTGATCGGCTCGCCGCCATTGGCGCGCTCGCACTCGTCGAGCACGGCTGCCAGCCGCTCCTCCTCGATAGGCGCGCCGCCCAGCAGGATGCGCTCGTTGAAGCGCACCAGATGGGGCGAGATGTAGCGGTGCACCCGCAGGCCCGCGGCCGTGAGCATGGCGTCCAGCATGGCCAGCGTGCTGCCCTTGCCGTTGGTGCCGGCAATGTGCACCACCGGCGGCAGCCGCTGCTCCGGGTTGCCCAGCCGGGCGAGGAGGTCCTCGATCCGCGCCAGCGACAGGTCGATCTTCTTGGGGTGAAGCTCGTGCAGCCGCGCGAGGATCAGATCACTGCTGGGGCTCGTCATGCGGCGCCTTCTCGGCCGGGACCGTCTCCTCGACCGCCTCGGCCTCGGCGGGCGGGTCGATGACTGCCGTCTCCTCGACCACCGGCACCGGGCGCAGGAGCAGGCCCAGCAGGCGCGCCAGGGTCGCCCGCATCTCGAAGCGGTGCACGACCATGTCGACCATGCCGTGGTCGCGCAGATATTCCGCGCGCTGGAAGCCCTGGGGCAGCTTCTCGCGGATGGTCTGCTCGATCACCCGCGCGCCGGCAAAGCCGATGACCGCACCGGGCTCGGCGATGTGGACGTCGCCCACCATGGCGAAGGAGGCGGTGACGCCGCCGGTCGTGGGATCGGTGAGGATGACGATGTAGGGAAGCCCCGCCTCCTTCACCTCCTCGACGGCGATCGTGGTGCGCGCCATCTGCATGAGCGAGATGGCACCCTCCTGCATGCGCGCGCCGCCCGAGGAGGTGACCACGATGAAGGCGGCCTTCTCGGCTACCGCGCGGCGTGCCGCGGTGACGAAGCCCTCGCCCAGCGCGGCGCCCATGGAGCCCGCCATGAACTCGAAGTTCATGACGGCGAGAACCGTCGGCATGCCGTCGATGGCGCCGCTGGCGGCCTCCAGCGCGTCCTGCACCTTGGTGCGCGCCTGGGCTTCCTTGAGCCGGTCGCCATAGCGCTTGAGGTCGCGGAACTTCAGCGGATCGGCGGGCGCCTTGGGCATCTCGATCCGCGTCCAGCCCTCGTCCAGGAGCGAGCGGAAGCGGTAGTCGGGGCCGACCCGCAGATGGTGGTCGCAGCGCGGGCAGACCTGCTGGTTGGCCTCGAGGTCGCGGTGAAACACCATCCGCTCGCACGACGCGCACTGGTGCCACAGATTCTCCGGCACCTCGGGCTTGCTCTGGCCGACGAGCGCACGGATCCGCGGACGAACGTAGTTGCTGAGCCAGTTCACTTGCGGCGCGCTCCCCGCACACCCTGGGCCAGGGCCTGGACCTTGCCGAGCACCGCCTCGACGAGCCCCGGCTGCGGCCGGCCCTCCTCGTCGAGACACGAGGCCAGCTCGCTCACCAGCGCCGAGCCCACCACCGCGGCATCGGCATGACGGGCAATGGCGGCCGCCTGCTCGGGCTCGCGGATGCCGAAGCCCACCGCGATCGGCAGGTCGGTCGAGGCACGCAGGCGGGCCACCGCCTCGCCGACCTCGCCGGCTGCCGCCGACTTCACGCCGGTAATGCCGGTGAGCGAGACGTAGTAGAGAAAGCCCGAGGTGTTCGCGAGGACGGCGGGCAGCCGCTTCGCGTCCGTCGTGGGCGTGGCCAGGCGGATGAAGTTGAGGCCGCGCTCGAGGGCCGGGAGGCAGAGCTCCTCGTCCTCCTCGGGCGGCAGATCGACGATGATCAGCCCGTCGACGCCGGCCTCCTTGGCATCGTCGAGAAAGCCGTGCCGGCCATAGTGATGGATCGGGTTGTAGTAGCCCATCAGGATGATCGGCGTGGCCGGGTCGGCGGCGCGGAAGCGGCGCACGATCTCGAGCGTTCTCGCGACCGAGATGCCGTTCTTGAGCGCGCGCAGATTGCCCGCCTGGATGGCCGGGCCGTCGGCCATCGGATCGCTGAACGGCATGCCGATCTCGATGAGATCGGCGCCCGCCTGCGGCAGCCCGGCGAGGATGGTCTCGAAGGTCGGGATGTCCGGGTCGCCGGCGCACAGGAAGGTCACGAGACCGGCGCGTCCTTCCTCCTTCAGTGCCTTGAAGCGCGCGTCGATCCGGCCGCTCATATCTCGACCCCCATGGCCTTTGCCACCGTGAAGATGTCCTTGTCGCCGCGACCGCACAAATTCATGATCAGGATCTTGTCCTTGCCCATCGCGGGCGCGAGCTTTGTCACATGCGCCAGCGCGTGGCTGGGCTCCAGCGCCGGCAGGATGCCCTCGAGCCGCGAGCAGAGCTGGAAGGCATCGAGCGCCTCGCGGTCGGTGGCCGAGGCCACCTCCATGCGGCCGATGTCCTTGAGCCAGGAATGCTCGGGCCCGATGCCGGGATAGTCGAGGCCGGCCGAGATCGAGTGGGCCTCGAGCACCTGGCCGTCATCGTCCTGCATGAGGTAGGAGCGCGAGCCGTGCAGGACGCCGGGCGTGCCGGCCGTCATCGCGGCTGCATGGCGCCCGGTCTCCACACCGTCGCCGGCAGCCTCGACCGCCACCAGCCGCACCCCCCCGTCGTCGAGGAACGGATGGAACAGGCCGATGGCGTTCGAGCCGCCGCCCACCGCCGCCACCAGCGCGTCGGGCAGGCGGCCCTCCTTCTCGAGGATCTGCTCGCGCGCCTCGTTGCCGATGATCGACTGGAAGTCGCGGACCATGACGGGATAGGGGTGGGGGCCGGCCACCGTGCCGATCAGGTAGAACGTGTCGCGGACATTGGTGACCCAGTCGCGCAGCGCCTCGTTCATCGAGTCCTTGAGCGAGCGCGAGCCGGAGTGCACGGCGCGCACGTCGGCCCCCAAAAGGCGCATGCGGAAGACGTTGGGCTGCTGCCGCTCGATGTCGAGGGCACCCATGTAGACGATGCATTCGAGGCCCAGCCGCGCGCACACCGTGGCGGTCGCCACGCCGTGCTGGCCGGCTCCCGTCTCGGCGATGATGCGGGTCTTGCCCATCCGCTTGGCGAGCAGGATCTGGCCGATGCAGTTGTTGATCTTGTGCGCGCCGGTGTGGTTGAGCTCGTCGCGCTTGAAGTAGACCTTCGCACCGCCCAGCTGCTCGGTCAGCCGCTCGGCGAGATAGAGCGGCGAGGGGCGGCCGACATAGTCCTTGAGCCAGTGGTCGAGCTCGGCCTTGAAGGACGGGTCCTTCTTCGCGGCCTCCCAGGCCTCCTCGAGCTCGAGGATCAGCGGCATCAGGGTCTCGGCGACGTAGCGGCCGCCATGGATGCCGAAATGTCCGTGCTCGTCCGGCCCGGTGCGCAGCGAGTTAGGCTTGCTCATGGGTTCGCCCCTTCTCCGGCGACGTCGGCTGCCCGCAGGCGCGCCGCCTCCTTCAGGAATGCCTGCAGCTTTGCCGGGTCCTTGATCCCCGGCCGCTCCTCGATGCCCGAGCTGACGTCGACCAGCGGCGGCCGCACCAGCCGTACCGCCGCCTCGAGGTTCCCGGCGGTCAGCCCGCCCGCCAGCGCCCAGGGCACCGGCAGCCGGAGCCCCTCGAGGAGCGTCCAGTCGAACGGCAGCCCATGGCCGCCGGGCCAGCCGGCGTCGCGCGGCGGCTTGGCGTCGAACAGCAGCATGTCGGCGGCCTCGGCATAAGGCGCGATGCTCTCGAGGTCGGCCTTCTCCTCGATCCTGAGCGCCTTCATCACCCGACAGCCGGTGCGGGTGGCGAGCGCACGCACCCGCGCGGGCGACTCGTGGCCATGCAGCTGGAGCACGTCGAGCGGCACCCAGGAGAGGACGTGATCGATCCACTCGTCGGCGGCATCGACGAAGACGCCCACCATCTTCACCGGTGGCTTCACGGCCTCGGCGAGCTCCGCCGCCTGCTCGGGCGTCAGCGCCCGCGGCGAGGGCGGGAAGAACACGAAGCCCACATAGCTGGCACCGAGCGCGCAGGCCTCGCCGATCCGCTCGGCCTGGGTGAGCCCGCAGACCTTGACCGCCGGCCTCGCCTCGTGGTGGCCGTCCACCTTCAGGCTCCGATCCCGGCGCCGATGGCGGCGGCGGCTGCCCTGGGATCGGCAGCCTCGGTGATCGGCCGGCCGATCACCAGCACGTCGGCACCCGCACCCAGCGCCTCGGCCGCCGTCATCACGCGCTTCTGATCGCCCGCCGCGGTGCCCGCCGGCCGGATGCCCGGCACCACCAGCTTGAAGCCGGGGCCGCAGGCGGCGCGAATGGCAGCGATCTCGCGGGGCGAGCAGACGGCGCCGTCGAGGCCGCACTCGGCGGCGAGGCGGGCGAGGCGCACCGCCTGCGCCATCGGGTCGCTGGCGACGCCGGTGGCCTCGAGGTCCGCGCCGTCGAGGCTGGTCAGCACGGTCACCGCCAGGACCCAGGGGCGCTTCTCGGCGCTGCCCGCGGCCTCTGCCGCCGCGCGCATCATGGCGGGCCCGCCGCTGGCGTGCAGGGTCAGCATGGCGGTGCCCAGATCCATCGACGAGCGCACCGCACCGGCCACCGTGTTGGGAATGTCGTGGAACTTGAGGTCGAGGAAGATCGGCAGGCCCGCTGCCGCTACCTTGCGCACCCCGTCGGGGCCGTTGGCGGTGACGAACTCGAGGCCCAGCTTGATGCCGCCGACGAGCCCGTCCAGCGAGCGGGCGAGGCTTGCCGCGCCGGTGACATCGGGGCGGTCGACGGCGCAGAAGATCGGGTTGGCGAAGGTCACGGTACGCCTGCCTGTTGGATCGATCATGGCGGATGCGGCGCGGCTTATACCAGAGCCGGCGGCGCTTGCCAAAGAAAGGCGGTGCGGCTCAGCCTTCCGCGGAGAGCCACTCGCGGAAGGCCGCGACATCGAGCCCGCCGGTCAGCGCCGAAGCAGTGCGCCGGCCGATCGCCGCGCCGAACTTGAAGCCGTGGCCCGAGCAGGCGCTCACGACCAGGGTGCGCCCCTGCAGCTCGGCCACGAACCGCTCGTCCTCGGCCACCGTGTAAAAGCAGCTTTTGGCCTCGGCGACGCGGTAGCGCTCCGGCGTGCGCAGCCGGCGGCCGGCCAGCGCCATCACCTCGGCGATTTCCTGGGGACGCGGCGTGCGGTCGCCATCGGGGTCGCCGCCCAGCGTGAAGCGGTGATCGCCGAACTTGAGCCCGGCGCCGGCCACCGAGGGCAGCGTATAGAAGATGCTGCCGGCACGGCTGTCGACGTCGGTGAGGACCGGACCCTGCCGCCAGGCCGGGGCGAGGTCGGCGGGCGGCTCGACATAGACCACCACCTGGCGCGACGGGCGCAGGCGGGGGGCCAGCTCCGGCAGCAGCCGCCCGACCCACACGCCAGCGCTCACCAGCACCATGTCGCCCTGGTCGTGGCTCCCGTCGGCGAAGCGGACGATGCCGCGCTCCTGGTCGAGCGCCACCACCTCGCGGTTGCTCTCGATGGCGACGCCCTTCTCGACCAGATGGCGGGCAAGGCCCGTGACGATCCGGTCGGCCAGCAGGGCGCCGGCATGGGGCGTGAACCAGGCGTGCGGCGTGCGCTCCGGGTCGATCATCGGGAAACGGGCGGCGAGATCGGTGCTGCAAAGCTCCTCGACCGGCTCGCCCAGGATCTCCAGGGAGCGGCGCGAGGCCGCCAGCCACGGATCGTCGGCCGGCCCGGTGGCGAGCTGGCCGGCTTCCACATAGTGGCGCTCGCCCAGATCGTCCCAGAGCTCCTCCCAGGCATCGAACGCCTCGCGCACCATCGCCGCATAGACGTGCATCGGGCCGTAGCCGTAGCGGATGACGCGGTGGCGGTCGAAGGACGAGGCCAAAGGGTTGGGCACCGGCCCGCGCTCGTAGAGCACCGGGCGATGGCCCGCCCGGGCCAGGGCCCAGGCGGTGGCCAGGCCCATCAGCCCGGCGCCGACGATGATGATCCTCAAGCTGCGCTCTCGGCCACCATGCGTGCCGCCGCCAGGTCCTCGAGCGCGGTGCCGCACGACTTGAAGACGGTGATCTCGTCCTCGCTGCGCCGGCCGGGATGCTCGCCGCGGCACAGCAGGGCCAGATCGGCGGCGAGCTTCTCGCGGGTCAGGGCGCCGGACTCGATGGCCCGGAGGATGTCGCCGGCCTCGGCCATGGCGCCGTCGAACGTGTCGACGAACACCGTGCCGCGGCGCATCACCTCGTCGTCGCTCTCGCGCATGACCGGCTTGAAGGCGCCCACCAGGTCGACGTGGGTGCCGGGGCGCAGCCAGGCGCCGTGGAGCACCGGCTCGCTGCTCATGGTGCAGCAGGAGACGATGTCGGCCCTGCCGGCGGCCGCCTCGAGGTCGCGCGCCAGCTCCACCTCGAACCCCTCGCCGCGAAGCTGGTCGACAAGCGCCTCGGCCCGCGCCGCGGTGCGGTTCCAGACCGTGACGTGGCGTATCGGCCGTACCGAGGTATGGGCCCGGACGAGATGGGCCGAGAGCGCGCCGGCACCCACCATGAGCAGCCGCGAGGCGTCGGCGCGGGCGAGATGGCGGGCCGCCAGAGCCGACGCACAGGCGGTGCGCCGGACTGTGAGCTCGGTGCCGTCGAGGACCGCCTGCGGCATCCCCGTGGGCCCGTCATAGAGCACGTAGAGGCCCGGCACGCTGGGCAGGCCCAGCTTCTCGTTGCCGGGGCAGACATGGACCAGCTTCACGCCGGTGGCCTCGCCCGGAATCCAGGCCGGCATCAGCATCAAGGTGGCGTCGACGGCGCCGGGCCGCTCGATCCCATGATGGTGGCGCACCGGCGCGTGGGCGCCCTTGCGGAAGGCCTCGCCCAGCCGGTCCACGAGCGGCCCGTAGGGCAGGGCTGCGGCGACGGCGGCGGCATCGAACAGGCGGGGCGTGCGCGCGATTCGGGCGCGGTCGGCAGGGCTCATGAGATCAGCTTCCGGTATGGGCAAGGGCGGTGCTGCGCTCGCGGCGCTGACGAACCTCCTGGGCCTCGGCGCGCGCCTGCTCCTCGCGGCGCAGCTGCTCACGCGCCTCGAGGGCGACGACGCGGCGGCGTGCCTGGCGCCCCTCGCGGCGCGACTTCCAGCCGGCCAGCCACGAGGCGACGCCGCCCACCAGCACGCCCACCAGCAGGCCGATCACGAACACGCCCCAAAGCGGCATGTCGGTCACGAACGGCGTGGGCCAGAAGCTCACATCGACCGGCTGGCGGTTGGCCACGGCGAACAGGATGATCGCCACCGCTGCCGCGACGGCCAGAAGAAGGCGGATGATCTTGAGCATGTTTTCCGTTCCGAGGCGGCCGGCTTCAGGACTCGTTGAGCCGCTCGCGCAACTCCTTGCCGGTCTTGAAATAGGGGACGACCTTGTCGGGCACCTCGACCTCGCGGCCGGTGCGCGGGTTGCGGCCGACCCGGGCGGAGCGCGGCCGCACCGAGAAGGCCCCGAAGCCGCGCAGCTCGACCCGGTCGCCGCGCTCCAGGGCGGCGCTGATCTCCTCGAAGACCGTCGCCACGATGCGCTCGATGTCGCGCTGGTAGAGATGCGGGTTGGCAGCCGCCAGCCGCTTGATGAGGTCAGACTTCGTCATGTGCCGGTCACCATGCGCGGGGGCCGGCGCGGCCGTGGCAGGATGCCCGGCCGCGCTTGGACCGCAGGAGACTGCCAGAGAGGCCGATCGAGCGTCAAGGAACGGCAGGCCCTGCAAGTAGCCGCCGCAAAAAGAAAACCGGCCGGGCGAGGGCCCGGCCGGTCGGTAGCTTCGGAGCGTCAGGCGCCGATTACTCCTCGGTGGAGTCCTCGCGCTTGTCCTCCTGCTGCTTCTGCCGCAGTGCGGCACCCAGGATGTCGCCCAGGCTGGCGCCGCTGTCGGTCGAGCCGTAGTCGGCCATGGCCTGCTTCTCGTCCTCGATCTCGAGAGCCTTGATCGAGAGGGAGAGGCGCCGGTTCGTGGCGTCGAGGTTGATGACCTTGGCGTCCAGCTTCTCGCCGGCGGCGAACCGCTCCGGCCGCTGGGCATCGCGGTCGCGAGCCAGCTCTGCCTTGCGGATGAAGCCGGTGGCACCCGTCGCGGTCTCGACCTCGATGCCGCCCGGGGTGATCTCCTTGATCACGCAGGTGACGCGGTCGCCGCGCTTGAGGCCCGAGACGGCCTCCTTGAACGGGTCGCTGGAGAGCTGCTTGACGCCCAGCGAGATCCGCTCCTTGTCGACGTCGACGTCTAGCACCACGGCACGGAGCGTATCGCCCTTGCTGTACTGCTTGACCGCCTCCTCGCCCGACATGTTCCAGTCGAGGTCGGAGAGGTGGACCATGCCGTCGATCTCGGCGTCGATGCCGATGAACAGACCGAACTCGGTGATGTTCTTGATCTCGCCCTCGACCTCCGCACCCGCGGGATGCGATTCGACGAAGCGCTCCCAGGGGTTCTCGAGGCACTGCTTGAGACCAAGCGAGATGCGCCGCTTGTCGGGATCGACCTCCAGCACCATCACCTCGACCTCCTGGCTGGTCGAGACGATCTTGCCGGGGTGGATGTTCTTCTTGGTCCAGCTCATCTCGGAAACGTGGACCAGACCCTCGACCCCCGGCTCCAGCTCCACGAAGGCGCCGTAGTCGGTGATGTTGGTGACGCGTCCCTTGAACTTCGCGCCGTTCGGGTACTTGAGCTCGACGCCCTCCCAGGGATCCGCCTCGAGCTGCTTCATGCCGAGGCTGATGCGCTGGGTCTCGCGGTTGAAGCGGATGACCTGCACGTTGACGGTCTGGCCGACACCCAGCACGTCGCTGGGGTGGTTGACCCGGCGCCAGGAGATGTCGGTGACGTGCAGCAGACCGTCGAGGCCGCCCAGGTCGACGAACGCACCGTAGTCGGTGATGTTCTTGACCACGCCCTCGAGGATCTGGCCTTCCTGCAGGCTGGCCAGCAGCTCGTTGCGCTGCTCGGCGCGGCTCTCCTCGAGGACGGCACGGCGCGACACGACGATATTGCCGCGGCGACGGTCCATCTTGAGGATCAGGAAGGGCTCCTGCTTGTTCACCAGGTGGCCGACGTCGCGCACGGGGCGGATGTCGACCTGGCTGCCCGGCAGGAACGCCACGGCGCCGCCGAGGTCGACTGCAAAGCCGCCCTTGACCCGGCCGAAGATGTGGCCCTCGACCTTGGCCTGGTCGTTGAAGGCCTTCTCGAGGCGGTTCCAGCTCTCCTCGCGGCGCGCCTTGTCGCGCGAGAGAACGGCCTCACCGCTGCGGTTCTCGAACCGCTCGACATAGACCTCGACGGAGTCGCCGACCTTGACCTCGGGGGCCTGCCCCGGCGCGGCGAACTCCTTGAGCGGGACGCGACCCTCGGACTTAAGCCCGACGTCGACGACCGCCACCTCGTCGTCGATGGCGACGACGCGACCCTTGACGACCGTGCCTTCAAGGCGGCTGGACGAGCCGAACTGCTCGTCGAGCATCGCGGCGAACTCGTCGCGCGACGCCTTGAAGTCGGTGGCAACGGTGCTTTCGGTCATTCTTGCTCCAGCAGCCCGCCCGGTGGATGGCCGGACGGGGTTAGGGTTATAGACAAAGGTCTCAATCGGTCCGCGGCTGGGCCTGCGGCCGTCCGGCGGCGTCGACATGCCCGGAGAGCTGTCCACTGACCAGCCGCACCGCCTCGGCGAAGGAGGCGTCGGCGTCGAGCCGGGTCGTGTCCAGCGTCAAGGCGTCGTCGGCAATGCGCAGCGGCGCGACCGACCTCGCCTGATCACGCCGGTCACGCTCGATGAGCTCCTCCAGAACGCGCTCGTATATAGGCGCCTCGCCACGCCCTCGCAACTCCTCGAAACGCCGCCGCGCACGCTCGGCGACCGAGGCGGTGACGTAGAGCTTGCAGGTGGCGTCGGGGCAGATGACGGTGCCGACGTCGCGGCCCGCCAGCACGGCGCCGCGGCCGCTGGTGGCGATGCGCCGCTGGAAGGGCAGGAGGGCGGCGCGCACGGCCGGCACCACCGCCACCTTCGAGGCGCCCTGACCCACGCCCTCGCCGCGCAGCCGTCGCTCGTCGACGTCCTCGGGCACCAGCGCCTCGGCCTCGCCTGCGGCGGCGAGCGCGTCGCCCGGGTCGAGATGCCGGTCGATCATGCGCCGGGCCACGGCCCGGTAGAGCAGACCGGTGTCGAGAAAGGCCAGGCCGAAATGGGCGGCGAGGCGGCGCGCCACGGTGCTCTTGCCGGAAGCCGCCGGGCCGTCGACAGCGATCACCAGCGGCCCGCTCACGGGGCCACCGCGCCGATCCGCGCGCCGAGCCCGGTCATCAGCGACGCGAAGCCCGGAAAGCTCGTCTCGATGGTCTCGGCACCCTGGACCGTGACCGGTGCTGCGGCACGGCCGCCCAGCACGAGAAAGCTCATGGCGATGCGGTGGTCGAGATGGGCGTCGATGAGCGCCCCGCCGGCCGGCTGACGGCCGCCCTCGACGATCAGGTCGTCGCCCTCGACCATGACATCGACGCCGCAGGCGGCAAGACCTTCGGCCATAAGGCTCAGCCGGTCGCTTTCCTTGACCCGGAGCTCGCCCAGCCCGCGCATCACGGTGCGCCCGCGCGCGAAGGCGGCGGCCACCGCCAGCACCGGGTACTCGTCGATCATGCTGGGCGCGCGCCCGGGCGGCACCTCGACGCCGACGAGAGCCGAGCCGCGCACGGTGATGTCGCCGATCTCCTCGCCCGCTTCCTCGCGGCGATTGTCGACCGCGATATCGGCCCCCATCTCGGCGAGCGTCGTGTAGAGACCGGTGCGCAGCGGGTTGAGGCCGACGCCCTCGAGGCGAACGACCGCCCCCGGGGTGATCGCCGCGGCAACAGCCGGGAACGCCGCGGAGGAGGGATCGCCCGGAACCCGGAAGGACTGCGGGCGCAACTCGGGCTGGCCTTCGATGCCGATGCGCACGCGCCCGCCGGAAAGAGCCTCGCGGGTCACGCGCGCGCCCATGCCGGCGAGCATCCTCTCGGTATGATCGCGCGAGGGAAGCGGCTCGATCACCGTGGTAAGGCCTGGTGTGTGCAGCCCCGCCAGCAGGATCGCCGACTTCACCTGGGCGGAGGCGACCCCGCTCTCCCAGGCGAGCGGCAGCAGATCGGCGCGGCCCGTGACGGCCAGCGGCAGGCGCTCGCCGCTGCGGGCCAGGAACGCTGCGCCCATCTGCCGCAACGGCTCGATCACCCGGCGCATCGGCCGGGCACGAAGCGAGGCGTCGCCGGTCATGAAGCTGGTGAAGGGGTGGCCTGCCAGGAGGCCCATGAGCAGCCTGGCGCCGGTCCCGGCATTCCCGAGGTCGAGAGGCTCCTCCGGCTCGGCGAGGCCGCCCACGCCCACGCCCTGCACCACCCAGGTGCCGTCGGCGTGGCGCTCGACCGGCACGCCCATCCGGCGCAGGGCCGAGGCGGTGCTCAGCACGTCCTCGCCCTCGAGCAGGCCGGTGATCCGGCTCTCGCCCACCGCCAGGGCGGCAAACATCAAGGAGCGATGGGAAATCGACTTGTCGCCGGGGAGCGCGACGGCGCCCGAGAGCGCGTCGTGCGGCGAAGCTCGCAGCTGCATGAAAAGACCCGTCTCCTGGGAACCGAGCGTGGCCTCGGGCCGCATCGCGGACGTCACGAAAAAGGCCCGGAAAGGCGGCGCGCTTTGCTTTTGACAGGTGGGGGCGATCATGGCAATTGCCTTCGCCCAACGCCATACTGGACCCTATTGGGAGAGACGCGCGTGGCCAAGCCGGAATGGGGCACCAAACGCACCTGCCAGGCGTGCAGTGCGCGCTTCTACGATTTCGGGCGATCGCCCGTTGCCTGCCCGGCCTGCGGGGCCGTGGTGGACCTCGAGACGGCCGGGCGTGCCCGCCGCTCGCGCACGAGCACCCGCACCACCGCGGCCGCGGTGGCGAAGAAGCCTGAAGTCGAGGACGAGATCGAAGAAGAGGTCGAGGTCGAGGAGGACGAGACCGAGGCCGAGGATGTCGAGGAGGTCGAGACCGATGATGCCGGCGACGACGAGGACGACGCCGACGAGGAGCGCGCGCTGATCGAGGATCCCGCAGATCTCGGCGACGACGAGGACATGAGCGAGGTCATCGACAGCGACATCGGCGACCACGAGGACCGCTGAAAAAAACCTCTTGCCAGCGGGCGGTGAACTTCCTAGAGATCCGCCCGCATCCCGGTGGGGCCGTAGCTCAGTTGGGAGAGCGCTTGAATGGCATTCAAGAGGTCGTGGGTTCGACTCCCATCGGCTCCACCAAGCTCTCCGATGCACATCTTCTTCGGCGCAGGGCCTCTGGCCCGCCGGTGACCGCGGTTCAGCATGGGCCGCGGCTTTTTGCGTTCTGCCGTCTTTCTCGTGACGCTCGCCGGGGCGGGCCGGGCGGGGCCGGGGCGCAGCTCTTCCGCCACGACCCCACCGCAGGTCGTTTTTCCTGCCTCGCGGCTGTCATCGGCGGCTTGCCAGCGGGCGGTGAACCCTCTAAATATCCGCCCGCATCCCGGTGGGGCCGTAGCTCAGTTGGGAGAGCGCTTGAATGGCATTCAAGAGGTCGTGGGTTCGACTCCCATCGGCTCCACCAAGCTCTCCGATGCACAGTTTCTTCCGCAAGGGCCGTCCGGCCCGGCGCTGATCCGCAAGACATCTCCATGACGTCGCCGCACCCCTCCGCCTGTCTGCGGTCCGCTTAGCTGTTGCCCCGTGGCAGCAGACGGGCGCGCCAATTGCGGAGCTTCACATCCGGCCGCATCAGCGCCAGCTCGTAGGCGGCGGCGCGCCGCTGGCGCTGGAAGCCCTGGCTCCATGCCGCCTTGCAGCCGTCCGTGTCGACCGGCCGGCCGAGGATGTAGCGGCTGCCGCGGGCGAGCATGCCGCCACGCCGCTCCCACCAGTCGCGCACCAGGTCGGGATCGGGCCAGGGGAGGCCAGCATCGGGGTCCGCCGGGAGGCCGTCCGCCGCGAGCCCGGCCTCCGGCCCGAGGGCGAGATCAGGGGGTGTGTCGGCGGCAAGATCGTCATGGGCGAGATCGACTCCGGTCAGCAAGGCGAAGCTCTCGCCGGCGGCCCGCGCGAGCTCGGGATCGGCCATGCGGCCGAGCAGCCAGGGCACGCCCGCCGGATCCCCCAGGATGCCCAATGCGCGCACCATGAGCCGGCCGCGGCGGGGATCCTCGCCCAGCCCGCGGATCCAGGCGCGGGCGGTCTCCCGCCGAGCCGCGCGAACGGCCGCGTCGAGCGCCGGCCCGCCGTCGGGCTCGTTCTCGGCCGCCTGTTCGAGCACCGGCAGGCCGGCTGCCGGATCGCCCAGCAAGGCTGCCGCCCAGGCGCCCCACAAGGCGGCCGGGCCATGGCTCTCGTCGGCGGCGGCGGCGGCGGCGGCACACAGATCGGCGCGCCCCAGCTCGCCGGCGAGGCGCAGCGCCCGGCCGCGGACCGCGGGCTCCGGGTCCTCCACCAGCCGCTCCAGCGCCGCGCCGGCATCGCTGCGGTGGGCGGAGCAGGCGGCAAGGCCGAGGCAGCGGGAGAAGCCGTCGCCGGCCAGCCACGGCCGCAGGAACGGGGCAAGGCGCCGGGGAGCAATCCAGCCCAGGGCGCCCAGAAGGCCTGCCTGGGTCTCCGGCTGGAGGCGGGCGAGCTCGACCAGCTCGTCGAGGAGCGCCCGGTCGCCCGCCTCCAGCGCCAGCAGGGCCGCCACGAAGAGCTCGCCCGGGCCGCCGCGCTGCGCGAGGCGCTCGCAGGCGGCGGCGAGCCCGTCTCCGCCGCCCGCCCTGACGGCGCCGAGATGCGCCCCCAGACGCTCCTCCACCCGTACCAGATGGCGGATCGCGCAGTGCGGCTGATCGGTGGCGGCGTGGCGCAGCGTCCACAAGGCGGCGGCCGCCTCGGCATGCTGCTCGACGTGATGCGGGACGATGGCGTGCAAGGCGGATCCGGCGCTCGGGGTGGACGCGGCTGCCGACGCGAACGGGCAACCTTTGTGCAACCTATCACGACCCGGCACCCTGCCACGAGGTGCGCCCGCCTTTCGGCATCTCGACCGCAGGGCCGGGCGTTGCTAGAGCGGTGGCGCCCGCAAGCAGGCGGCCGCCGATCGGGAGGAGAGAGATGCAAGGCACCAACCATCGCGTCCGCCAGCGCGTTGCCACCCTTCTGCTGGCGCTGCCGCTGGCCGTCCAGGCCACAGCGCTGCCCGCAGCCGCCTCCGGCAGGCCGGAGCAACCCGATCCGGCGCAGGGCCAGCGTCTGGCGGAGCAGTATTGCGGCCGCTGCCACGCCACCGGGCCGACCGACGAAAGTCCGCTGCCCGAGGCGGTGCCGTTCCGCGAGCTGCGCAGCCTCTACCCGCTGGAGAGTCTCGCCGAGGCGCTCGCCGAGGGGATCGTCACCGGCCACGAGGCCATGCCCGTCTTCCGCTTCGAGCCGCGCGACATCGACAATCTCCTGGCCTGGCTCGCCACCCTCGACGGCACCCGCGACTGAGGCGCCGGCGTCAGCCCGGAAACTTGACGGTCAGGTAGGGGGCGATAGCCTTTTCCGAGGGGCCTACCGGGGCCGGCACGCGGTTCTCCACGGGCTGCAGGGCTCGAAGATAGGTCGCGAGCGCGTCCAGGTCGTCGTCGCTGGCATTGCCGTAGGCGCGCCACGGCATGGCCGGCGCCAGCTCGCGCCCGTCAGGCCGAACGCCTTCGCGCAGGGCGGCGACGATGTCCTCCTTGCTCCACGAGCCGAGGCCGGTAGCCTCGTCGGCGGTGAGGTTGGGCGGGTAGAAGATGCCCAATCCCGGGATCTCGAAGCCGATGTCGGAGCCGGCCAGGGCGCGTGCCATGTCCGGCTCGCCCTTGAGCGCTCCCGGTGTGTGGCAGCCGCCGCAGTCCATGATGGTCGCCAGATAGCGGCCGCGCTCGATCCGCGCCGCATCCTCGGCGCCGGCGGTGCCGGCGAGCACGAGCGAGAAGAGGGCGACGCATGCGGGCGCCGCCACGTTGCGCAGCTTCATCTTTCCTGCCTTCCCCGAGTGCTTGTGCAGCTGCCGTTGGTAGCAAGCGCCCGTGTCTCCGCACACGCTGATGCGCGACGGGACGACGCACCCGGGAGTGTCGCTCGGCGGATTTTCTTCCGGCTGGTGCGGCTAGCGCACGGCCGCGCCAGGCGGCTGCCGGCGACAGAGATAGACCTCTTCCTCGGGGTGCTCGACGATCGCGAATCCGGCGCTCCGCAGCATGGCCTCGACCGCCGCCCGGTTGGGAATCCACCAGTTGGTGGGATCGCCCGCATAGCTCTGCTCGATGAAGTGCATGGCGGGAAAGTCGGGGTGCTCGAAGGGCGCCTCGTCGTCGAAGCGGTAGTCCGCCTTCATCGGGGTGACGCTGCGGCTTCCCCGCTGCATGGACTGGAAGAGGAGAAGGTCGCGGGCGACGTGCTCGTGGATCAGGTCGAGGGCCAGGAGCGGGTGGCGCAGGTGGTAGAGCACGCCCATGAAGATCACGAGGTCGAACCGCTCCCCGATGCGCGCCACGTCGTAGACGGAGAGCCGGCGGAACTCCACGTCGAGCCCGGCGGTCCGCGTGGCGAAGCGCGCCTGCTCGAGATAGGCCTCGCTGTCGTCTACCCCGAGTACCCGCTCGGCCCCGCGCCGCTTCATCTCCATGGCGTAGAAGCCGGCGTTGCAGCCGATGTCGAGCACGCTTCTGCCGCTCAGGTCCTCGGGCACGGCATGGGCAAATCGCTGCCACTTGAAGCGGGGGTAGTCGCCCAGGAAATGGTCGGGGGCCGTCGGCACCCCCTTGAGATCGAGATTGTGGAACCAGGGGGCGAGCTCGTGCACCCGGTGCCGGATCCGGCTGCGCTCCGCGTCGTGATCTGTCTGCTGCATCGCCTCGACACCGCTTCGAGGTGGGCCGGAAGCGCCGCAGGGCGCCAAGGCTTCAACAGCCCGATGCGCGCCTAGGTTTCCTGCCTCAGCGTCCGGTGCGGCGGATCGCTTGGATGGCGGTGTCGAGGGTCTGCAGGAAGCGCGAGCGGTCCTGCTTGCCGAAGGGACGGCCGCCGCTGCGGATCTCGCCGGTCTCGCGCAGCTCGGTCATGAGGTTGCGCATAGCGAGATCGGCGCCGATCGAGTCGGGGGTGAAGGGCCGGCCGTTGGGGGCGATCACCCGGGCGCCGGCCTTCACGCAGCGGTCGGCGAGCGGCACGTCGGCGGTGATGACCACGTCGCCGGTGCCGGACCGCTCGGCGATCCAGTCGTCCGCGCGATCCAGTCCCTCGGTCACCACCACCCGCTCGATCAGCGGCGTCTCGGGGATCCGCATCCAGCCGTTCGAGACGACGAACACCTTGAGCTGGTAGCGGCCGGCGACGCGGTACACCTCGTCCTTCACCGGGCAGGCGTCCGCGTCGACATAGATTTCCAGCAAGACGGTCAGCCCAGCGCGGCGAGCTTCCTCGCCACGACCTCGTTGACCATGCCGGGATTGGCCTTGCCGCCGGTGGCCTTCATCACCTGGCCCACGAACCAGCCCGAGACCTTCGGGTTCTTGCGCCAGGTCTCGACCTGTCCGGGATTGTCGGCGATGAGCTGGTCGACGATGGGCTCGATGGACGAGCTGTCGGTGACCTGCTTCAGCCCGCGCTCCTCGACGATCTTCGCCGGCGCCTCGCCGGTCTCGAACATGATCGCAAAGACGTCCTTGGCGATCCGCCCGGAGATGGTGCCGTCGCCGATGAGCCGGATGAGGGCTGCGAGGTTCGCGGCGCTCACCGGGCTCTCCTCGATGCCCACGCCCGCCTTGGCCAGGAGGCCGAAGAGCTCGTTGACCACCCAGTTGGCGGCGAGCTTGGCGTCGCTGCTGCTGGCGACCTCCTCGAAATAGGCGGCGGTCGCCCGCTCGGCCACGAGCACCCCGGCGTCGTAGGCGGAGAGGCCGTAGGCCTCGATGAAGCGCGCCTTCTTCTCGTCGGGCAGCTCCGGCAGATCCGCGCGGATGCGCTCGATGAAGTGCTCCTCGAGCTCGAGCGGCAGCAGGTCGGGATCGGGGAAGTAGCGGTAGTCGTGCGCCTCTTCCTTGCCGCGCATCGAGCGGGTCTCGCCGCGGGCGGAATCGAACAGGCGGGTCTCCTGGACCACCTTCTCGCCGTTCTCGAGGAGCTCGACCTGGCGACGCGCCTCGTACTCGATCGCCCGGGCGACGAAGCGCATGGAGTTGACGTTCTTGATCTCGCAGCGCGTGCCAAACGCGGTGTCGCCCACCCGACGCACCGAGACATTGGCGTCGCAGCGCAGCGAGCCTTCCTCCATGTTGCCGTCGCAGGTCCCCAGATAGCGCAGGATCGAGCGCAGCTTCCTCATGTAGAGGACGGCCTCGTCGGGAGTCCTGATGTCGGGCTCGGAGACGATCTCCATGAGCGCCACGCCGGAGCGGTTGAGGTCGATCAGCGTCTCGTCGTCGCGCTGGTCGTGGACCGACTTGCCGGCGTCCTGCTCGAGATGGAGGCGGGTGATGCCGATCTCGCGGGTCGAGCCGTCGGGCATGTCGATCACCAGCACGCCCTTGCCCACGATGGGGTGCTCGTACTGGCTGATCTGGTAGCCCTGCGGCAGGTCCGGATAGAAGTAGTTCTTGCGCTCGAACACCGAGAGCCGGTTGATCTGCGCCTTGAGGCCGAGGCCGGTGCGCACCGCCTGCTCGATGCAGCGCTCGTTGACCACCGGCAGCATGCCCGGCATGCCGGCATCGACGGTCGAGACCTGGCTGTTGGGAGCGCCGCCATAGCGGGTCGAGGCCCCCGAGAACAGCTTGGAGCTGCTCATGACCTGGGCGTGCACCTCGAGGCCGACGACGATCTCCCAGTCGCCCGTGGCACCCTTGATCGTGTAGCCCATCGGCTCAGGCCTCCAGGCCGTAGGGGAGGGTGGCGAAGCCGGCGGCGTCCTCGATGGCGCGGGAGACGTCGAGCACCGTCTGCTCGTCCCACGCCCGGCCGATCACCTGCAGGCCCAGCGGCAGCCCGTCGGCCGAGAGACCTGCGGGAACCGACATGCCGGGAAGACCGGCGAGGCTCGAGGGCACCGTGAAGACGTCGTTGAGATACATCGCCACCGGATCGTCCATCTTCTCGCCGATCCGGAACGCCGCCGAGGGGGCGGTCGGCGTGAGGATCGCGTCGACCTCCTTGAAGGCCGCGGTGAAGTCCTCGGCGATACGTCGGCGGACCTTCTGGGCCTTGAGGTAGTAGGCGTCGTAGTAGCCGGCCGAGAGCACGTAGGTGCCGATGAGGATGCGTCGCCGCACCTCGTCGCCGAAGCCCAGGCCGCGGGTCTTCATGTAGGTCTCGGCGAGGTTCTTCCCCTCGACCCGCAGGCCGAAGCGCATGCCGTCATAGCGCGCGAGGTTGGAGGACGCCTCGGCCGGTGCGATGATGTAGTAGGTCGGCAAGGCGTATTTCGTGTGCGGCAGCGAGATCTCGACAACCTCGGCACCTTCCGCCTTGAGCCAGTCCGCACCCTGCTGCCAGAGCCGCTCGATCTCCGAGGGCATGCCCTCGACCCGGTACTCCTTCGGCAAGCCGATCCGCAGCCCCTTCACCCGGCCCGAGAGCCTGCCCGACCAGTCGGGCACGGCAAGGTCGGCCGAGGTGCTGTCCTTGGGGTCGTGGCCGGCCATGGCCTGCAGGAAGAGCGCGCAGTCCTCCACCGTGCGGGCGAACGCGCCCGCCTGGTCGAGGGAGGAGGCGAACGCCACCGTGCCCCAGCGCGAGCAGCGCCCATAGGTCGGCTTGATGCCGGCGATGCCGCAGAACGAGGCCGGCTGGCGGATCGAGCCGCCCGTGTCGGTGCCGGTGGCAGCCAGCGCCACGCGCGCTGCCACTGCCGCCGCCGAGCCCCCCGAGGAGCCGCCGGGCACGAGGTCGGCCGTGTCGCCAGGCTGCGTCCAGGGGCTCTTCACCGGGCCGTGGTGGCTGGTGATGTTGGCCGAGCCCATGGCGAACTCGTCGAGATTGGTCTTGCCAAGGCAGACTGCGCCCTGCTCCCAGAGCTTGCGCGTCACCGTCGACTCGTAGGGCGGCACGAATCCGTCGAGGATGTGCGAGGCGGCGGTGGTGGCGACGCCCTCGGTGCAGAACAGGTCCTTGATGGCGACCGGCAGGCCCTCGAGCAGGCCGCCCGCGCCGTCGGCGAGACGCCGGTCGGCGGCCTCGGCCATGGAGAGCGCCTTCTCCGGCGTCTCGGTGATGAAGGCGTTGAGGCCGCGCGCCTTCTCCATGGCGGCCAGATGTGCCCGGGTCAGCTCGCCTGCCGAGAAGTCCTTGCGGGCGAGGCCGTCGCGGGCGGCCTTCAGCGTGAGGCGGGTGAGATCGCTCGTCATTCGACCACCTTCGGCACGACGAAGAAGCCGTCATGCGCCTTGGGAGCATTCCTCAGGATGTCGGCCTGGCAGTCGCCGGCGTCGACGGTGTCCGGGCGCCAGTCCTGGCGGATGTCCATCACCGAGCGCATCGGCTCGACGGCGCTCGTGTCGACCTCGCCCAGCTGCTCGATCCAGCCGAGGATGCCGGAGAGCTCCCGGGCGAGGGGCTCGAGCTGGTCCTCGGGCACCTCGATGCGCGCGAGCGTCGCGATGCGCGCGACGGTGGCCTTATCGAGCGACATGACGATCCCTTGAATGTTGAACACGGGCCTCAGGAGCCCGGAAAAGCCGGGGCGGAAGCTACACTCGGCCAGGTGCCTTGACAACCTGAGCCAGCCGAAGTGGACGGCGTGCGCACGCAACACAGGTGCCTGCGGTTTTTGCGGCAAAATTGCAACATGGTGCTTCGGGCGGCCGCCGGCTGACGCCTCGGCAGTCGACAGCTCGACGCAGCTGCGGACATCATCGCGCTGGTTGCAAGGCGCCCGTGCGCATTCTCCTCCAAACGAGACCGGGCTCGCCTGGTCGGGCGGCGGGTAGCACTGCGACCATTGTTCGGGCAAGCGGGACGCCGGTGAGGGAGAACAGCCCGAGCCGGCGTCTTGCGTTTTGGGCCTGCCGTCAGCCGGCGAACCACATGCCGAAGGAGGCGACGGTATAGCACAGGCTCCATGAGAGCATACCGCCGCCGCCGACGCCCAGCGCGCGGCCCGCACGGGCCTTGCCCGCGGACTGAGCCAGCCAGCGCCGTGCCAGGCCGCAGCCCATGAAGAAGGCGGGGAGGCACCAGGACAGCGCCAGATGGAGCCAGCCGCCGGGGGCGAGCAGGGCGGCCACTCCATGCCGCAGGCCGGCGCCGGGCAGCAGCTCTGCCAGCAGGCCGAGGCCGGGCAGTCCGTCATTGATGGCATAGACCAGCGACAGCGCGGTGGGCGCGGTGCAGAAGACGGCGAAGCGCACGCCGTCCTCCAGCGCCTTGAGGCGGGTGCCCCGGGCGCGCCATGCGAGGACTCCATGGGCGATGGTGGCGCAACCGCACAGGGCCAATGAGGCGGGCAGCGGGAAGCGCGCGAAGGCGAGGCCCAGGAGGATGGTGAGCGGCAGCAGGAGCAGCCTCGGCAGCGTCACGGCGCGCGGCGCCGGGGGCGCTGGCGCCCGGTTTCGTCGGCCTGTGCTCCGTCTGGACCGATTCATCCCTTGAAAACCGTGCTTTGACCGGGTGAGTTCACCCTTTACGGGATTGCTGGCGGTTTGCAATCTCGGGGCGTGTGGGCGAGGAGGCCCCTTGCGGCCATGGCAGCGGTGCAGCGACGGCGGAGGGGCGGGGGCAGACAGCCGCAGGGCGGCCATGTCTATGTCATGACCAACGCCGCCATGCCCGGCCTCGTGAAGATCGGGATGACCGGGCGCGATCCGCGGCTGCGGGTGCGCGAGCTGTCGCAGGTGAGCGGGGTGCCCACGCCGTTCCGCCTGCACTATGCGGTGGAGGTCACCGACCGGGGCAAGGTCGAGCGGCGGGTGCACCGGCTGCTGGCCCGCCACCGGGTCAACCGTCGTCGCGAGTTCTTCCGGCTGGAGCCGGGCGAGGCGCAGCGGCTGGTGGCCGGCGCCGTCGAGGGCCACTACCGCCGCGATCTCACCCTCTTCAGGCTCGGCCTGCGCCTGGCGCTGGGGGCGCTGCTGATCCTCGGCCTGCGTGAGGCATCAGGCCGCGTCGAGCTGCCGCCCTGGGCTCATCAGGACATGCTCGTGACCTATCTGGTCCCGGTTCTCGCGGTGTGGCTCATGGCCCTGGCGCCGCCCTGGCCGGCCTGGCGGCGCCTCAGCCCGTGAGGCCCAGCATCAGGCCGATGTTCTGCACGGCAGCACCCGAGGCGCCCTTGCCGAGATTGTCGAGGCGCGCCACCAGCAGCGCGTGGCCGCGCTCCTCGTTGGCGAACACGCGCAGCTCCAGGCGGTCAGTGCCGTTGAGCGCCTCGGGCTCGATCTTCCCGCCATCCCCCGCACAGGGCACGACACGCACCAGCTCGCAGCCGCGGTAGCGGGCCTCGAGCGCGGCCTCGAGATCGCGGGCGGAGGGCTTGCCCGGCAGCAGGTCGAGATGCAGGCCCACCGTCACCAGCATGCCCTGACGGAAGCTGCCTACCGAGGGGACGAAGATCGGCCGCCGCTCGAGACCGGCATAGAGCTGGGTCTCGGGGATGTGCTTGTGCTCGAGGCTCAGGCCGTAGAGCTCGAAGGCAGCCGCCTTGCCGCTCTCGAACGTCTCGATCATCTGCCGGCCGCCGCCGCTGTAGCCGCTGACCGCATGGATCGCCACCGGATAGTCGGCCGGCATCAGGCCGGCGTCCACCAGCGGGCGCAGCAGGGCCACGGCACCGGTTGGATAGCAGCCGGGATTGGCGACCCGCCTGGAGGAGGCCACCGCCGCCGCCTGCTCGGCCGAGAGCTCGGGGAAGCCGTAGGCCCAGCCCGGCGCCACGCGATGCGCGGTGCTCGCATCGAGCACCTTGGGGCCGGCCTCGCCCATTGCGTCCACCATGGCGACCGCCTCGCGGGCTGCGTCGTCGGGCAGGCACAACACCACGAGATCGACCTCTGCCATCAGCGCGCGGCGCGCCTCGGCGTCCTTGCGGCGTGCAGGATCGATGCTGCGGACCTCGACGCCGGCGAGCGATTCCAGCCGCTCGCGGATCCCGAGGCCGGTCGTGCCAGCCTCGCCGTCGATAAACACCGTCCGCCTGTCCTTGCCCTCGACCACCTTGCCTGTCCTCCATGGCGGCGACCGCCGCTCCTGCAACAACGGCGCCGATCGAACAGGCGTTGCGCCGGTGGGTCAAGACCGCAGCACGCCCCGCTGCAGCCCGCCCGCGAGCCGGCCTGCGCTCCCTCGGGTTGCCTGCACGGGCAAAAGCCTGTAAGAAGCAGCCTCTTGCTGCACTGCAGCATAGCGCTTGCGGACGGCCGCACGGCCGTCTCTCCTCCGTCCCCCCGACCATCCAAACGTCGCGGCGCGTTGCGAGGCGACGTCGGAGCTTTGCCCGCTTCATGTCGCTTTCCCGTCTGCGCGCCGAATGGTTCGGCAATGTGCGCGGTGATCTGCTCGCCGGCACCGTGGTCGCCCTGGCCCTGATCCCCGAGGCGATCGCCTTTTCCATCATCGCCGGGGTCGACCCCAAGGTCGGCCTCTACGCGTCCTTCTGCATCGCGGTGGTGATCGCCTTCACCGGCGGCCGGCCGGGCATGATCTCGGCAGCTACCGGTGCCATGGCGCTGGTCATGGTCGATCTCGTGCGCGACTATGGCCTCGACTATCTGCTGGCGGCCACGCTGCTCACCGGCTTTCTGCAGATAGGATTCGGCCTGCTCAAGCTCGGCTCGCTGATGCGCTTCGTGTCGCGCTCGGTGATGACCGGGTTCGTCAACGCCCTGGCGATCCTGATCTTCATGGCGCAGCTCCCCGAGCTGATCGGCGTGGGTGTCGAGACCTACGCGCTGGTGGCGCTGGGCCTTGCCATCATCTACCTGCTGCCGCGCCTGACGACTGCCGTGCCCTCGCCGCTGATCTGCATCCTGGTGATCACCGGCCTCGCGCTGGCGACCGGCATGGAGCTGCGCACGGTGGGCGACATGGGCGAGCTGCCCTCCGAGCTGCCGGCCTTCTTCCTGCCGACGGTGCCGCTCACCCTCGAGACGCTGCAGATCATCTTTCCCTATGCGCTGACGCTGGCCGTGGTCGGCCTGCTGGAATCGATGATGACCGCCAGCATCATCGACGACCTCACCGACACCGGCAGCGACAAGAGCCGCGAGTGCGTCGGCCAGGGCTCCGCCAACATCGTGGCGGGCCTTTTCGGCGGCATGGCCGGCTGTGCGATGATCGGCCAGTCGGTCATCAACGTGAAGTCGGGCGGCCGTGGCCGGCTCTCGGCCCTTTGGGCCGGCAGCTTCCTCCTCTTCCTCATTCTCGTGCTCGACGAGTGGGTCCGGCAGATCCCCATGGCGGCGCTCGTGGCGGTGATGATCATGGTGTCGATCGGCACCTTCAGCTGGTCCTCGCTGCGCGACCTCAGGACCCATCCCAAAAGCTCGAGCATGGTGATGCTCACCACCGTCGTGGTGGTGGTCCTCACCCACGACCTGGCCAAGGGTGTCTTTGCCGGCGTGCTGATGAGCGGCGTGTTCTTCGCCTTCAAGGTCTCGGGCCTGATGCGGGTGCGCTCGGAGCTGGTCGCGGACGGGCTGCGGGTCTACCGGGTGGTGGGCCAGGTGTTCTTCGCCTCGGCCGACCGGTTTGCCGCCTCGTTCGACTTCAAGGAAGCCGTCGAGAAGGTCCGCATCGATCTGACCGCCGCCCATTTCTGGGACATCTCTGCGGTGGCGGCACTGGACAAGGTGGTCCTCAAGCTGCGACGTCAGGGTACCGCGGTGGAGCTGGTCGGTCTCAACGAGGCGAGCGCCACGCTGGTCGACAGGCTCGCCGCCTTCGACCGGCCCGACGCCTTCGACCGCGTCACCCAGCACTGAGGAGCGGAACATGGGGCGCATCCTGGCCTGCACCGACGGCTCGCTCTACGCCGCGAGCGTCTGTGACCATGCCGCCTGGGCGGCCGCCCGCATGGGCGTCGGGGTCGAGGTGCTGCACGTCCTCGACCATCACCGCGAGCGGGCCTCGCTGAGCGATCTGAGTGGCGCCCTGGGCATCGATGCCGGCGAGGAGCTGCTGCGCCAGCTCACCGAGCTCGAGGAGACGCGCGCCCGCCTCGGCCAGCGCAAGGGCAAGCTGGTGCTCGAGGAAGCCGCAAGGCGGCTGCGCGAGGCCGGCATCGAGGACGTCGCCCTGACCCAGCGCCACGGCGCTCTCGTCGAGACCATCGCCGAGCTCGACCAGCGCTCCGAGCTCGTAGTGATCGGCAAGCGTGGCGAGGGTGCCGACTTTGCCAGCCTGCATCTGGGCTCGAACCTCGAGCGGGTGGCCCGCGCAAGTCACCGCCCGATCCTCGTGGCCTCGCGCGCCTTCCGCCCGATCGGACGCCTGCTCATCGCGTTCGACGGCGGCCCTAGCGCCAGGAAGGCGGTTGCCTACGTTGCCGCCCAGAAGCTGCTCAAGGGGCTGGAATGCCGGCTCCTGACGGTCGGCCGCGAGGACGCGCAGACCCGCGAGCGGCTCGACGAGGCGGCAACCCAGCTGCTGCGCAGCGGCTTTGCGGTCGATGCCCGCATCGTGGCGGGCGACGCCGACAAGGTCATCGCCCACGAGGTCGAGACCGGCGGCGTCGATCTCCTGGTGATGGGCGCCTACGGCCACTCGCGGATCCGCAGCCTGATCATCGGCAGCACCACCACGGCGATGCTGCGCTCCTGCCGCGTACCGGTCCTGCTGCTGCGCTGAGCCGTCCTGTTCTCGGCGAGGAAAGGCGGACTCAGCCCGCCGGCTTCCTCGCCACCAGCTCGATCAGTGCCGACATGCCAGCATGGCCGGTGCCCTCGCGGATGTCTGCCTCGTAGGATCGCAGCTCGAGGATCTCAATCGCCGCGAAGGCCTCGCGCAGCATCGGCTCGGTGTACATGTTCTCGACGAAGGGCGGGCCGCCGGTGCCCCGTCCCACCTGCTCGGGGCGGTAGCCCTGCAGCAGGAGCAGACCGCCGGGCCTCAGCGCCTCCTGCATCAGCTCGAAGAGCCGGGTGCGCTCGCGGGGCCGGGCGAACTGGATGAAGATCGCCGCGATGGCGTCGAACCGGTCTCGGCCCCAGTCCCAGGAGAGAATGTCGGTCTGCTCGGTGGCGAGTGCCACGCCGCGCTCCCGCGCGAGCCGCTGCGCCTTCTTCAGCGCCACCGAAGAGGCCTCGACGGACAGTACGTCAAGGCCACGCCCCGCCAGCCACACGCCGTTGCGTCCCTCGCCGTCGGCCACCGCCAGCACCTTCATGCCGGGCTGGAGCCGGTCCGCCTGGCGTACCAGAAAGGCGTTCGGATCGGTGCCGAAGAGATAATCCTCGCTGCCGAACCGACGGTCCCACTCGGCCACCCGCTCCTCGACCGATTGTTCCATGACTCTCTCCTCATCCTGCCGCGATAGGCGCGCATGGTGCACCAGCACCGGCCGGCGGGCGAGGGGGCTGGCCGGGGCACGCTGACTGCGCGGAGCGATCTTGTCCGCCGCCGAGGTTCCAGCCGTCCCGGAACCGCTCTACGCTCGGGCCGCCGCTTCCCTCCAGACCCGGACCAGACCAGCTTGCCCGTGCTCGACCGGCCTTGCGACTTTCGTGACCTTCTGCCGCCCAGGGGCTCGCTGCTCGGCCTCGACATGAGCCAGCGGCGCATCGGCGTCGCCGGCACCGATGTCGAGCGTCGCCTGGTGACGCCGCTCGTGACGCTGCAGCGCGACAAGTGGGCGCGGGACTGCGGGCGGCTGGCCGGGCTCGTGAAGGAGCGCGAGGCGGTCGGGCTGGTGCTCGGCCTGCCCCTCAACATGGATGACAGCGAGGGCCCGGCCGCCCAGCGCATGCGCGACTGGGCGCGCAATCTGGGCAAGGCGCTGCGCCTGCCGCTGCTGCTGCAGGACGAGCGGCTGACCAGCTCGGCCGTGTCCTTCGCCATCGAGGAGGGCAGGCTGCCGCGCCCCAGGAAGGGGCAGCTCCTCGACCACTATGCGGCCGCGGTTATTCTCGAGGATGCGCTGCGCGCGATGAAGGGCTGAGCGGGCAACAGCGCTTTCTGCAGAAAATTTCACTCGCCTCGGGGTGAGCGGAGCGTATTTTCCCGCGCCGTGCCACCGGCCGGATCCCCCGCATGATCGACGACCTCGTCACCCGCATCGCCGCAGGGCGCGGCTTTCTCCGCAAGGTCTGGACGCTGACCAGGCCCTACTGGTTCTCCGAGGAGCGCTGGTTCGCCCGCGGCGTGCTGGCGCTCATCCTGGCCATGAGCATCTTCCTGGTCTGGATGGCCAAGCTGCTCAACGAGTGGAACCGCGCCTTCTTCGATGCGCTCCAGGAGAAGGACGCTGCCACCTTCTGGAAGCTGATCTTCTCCGTGGAGAGCTTCGAGGCGTTCTTCTTCTCGTTCACCGGCCTGGTCCTCGTCTACATCGTGGTGGCGGTCTACCGGGTGTGGCTGCGGCAGTACCTGACCATCCGCTGGCGGCGCTGGCTGACGGAGGTCTATTTCCGCGACTGGCTGGAGGAGCGGACCTACTACCGCATGGAGCTGGCCAACCACGGCACCGACAATCCCGAGCAGCGGATCGAGCAGGACATCGGCCTCTTCAGCCTGCAAACCCTGACCATCGGGCTCGGGCTGGTGAGCGAGCTGCTGACGCTCGGCACCTTCGTCTATGTTCTCTGGGGCCTCTCGGGCAGCTTGGTACTGCCGCTCATGGGCGGCATCCCGGTGCCCGGCTACATGGTCTGGGTGGCGCTGCTCTACGCCATTGCCGGCTCCTGGCTCACCTGGCTGATCGGTCGGCGCCTCGTGCGCATCAATTTCGACCTCGAGCGCTACAATGCCGACTTCCGCTACCGCATGGTGCGGATCCGCGAGAACGCCGAGAGCATCGCCCTCTATGGCGGCGAGGCGGACGAGCAGCAGCGCCTGCGCGGTGCCTTCGGGCGGATCTTCGCCACCTGGTGGGACTATATGCGGGTCACCAAGCGGCTCACCTGGATCACCGTGTTCTATGGCCAGGCAGCGTCCATCTTCCCCATCATCGTCCAGGCGCCGCGCTTCTTCGCCGGCGAGATCATGCTGGGCGTGCTCACCCAGACAGCCGGCGCCTTCGCCCAGGTCCAGGGCTCGCTCTCCTGGTTCATCGACAGCTTCGCCGAGCTTGCGAGCTGGAAGGCCACGGTCGATCGCCTCACCGGCTTCGCCGACACAATGACCGCGACCCGGCGCCGGGCGGAGACCGAGCGGCCGTTCGAGATCGTCCGGCAGGCACGGCCGGAGTTGCGGCTCGAGGATGTGGAGGTGCGGGTGCCCGACGGCACGGCCCTGATCGAGCATGCCACGCTGGCCATCGCCAGAGGCGAGGCGGTGGTGATCCAGGGCCCGTCCGGCTCGGGCAAGACCACGCTCTTTCGCACGCTGGCGGGCTTGTGGCCCTTCGGGCACGGGCGCATCTCGGTTCCCGAGGGGGCGCGCATCCTGTTCCTGCCGCAAAAGCCCTATCTGCCCATCGGCACGCTCGAGGAGGTGCTGAGCTACCCGGAGCGCCCCGACGCCTATGACCGCGAGGCGTTCCGCGCCGCGCTGCTGGCGTGCCGTCTGCCGGGGCTGGTCGACCGGCTCGAGGAGAGCGGCAACTGGTCGCTGGCGCTATCGCCGGGCGAGCAGCAGCGCGTGGCCTTCGCCCGCGCCTTCCTCTACCGGCCCGACTGGCTGTTCCTCGACGAGGCGAGCTCGGCGCTGGACCGGGAAACCGAGGCTGCGATCTACGGGCAGCTGCGCGAGCGCCTACCGGGCGTGACGCTGGTGAGCATCGCCCACAACCCTTCGCTGCTGCGCTTCCACGACCGCCGCCTGGTCATCGACCCGCAGGCCCGCAGCGTGCTCTCCGAGCCCCTGCCAGCCGCCGCTGCCGAGTAGTAGCGGGGACCGAGGCCGTCGAGCCCGGAGCCGTGCAAGGCGCTGCGCGCGGCCAGGCTTCTGTTTTTCGGAGTTGGGGGTGCTGTCTGGCCTTCAGGCGATGACGCTCGCGCGACGGCTCCTGCACCTATCCATGCTGGCCAGTGTCATCCTCGCGGCGAGTGAGACAGGCGCGCCCGGGAATGATGCGGCGGCGACCTCCCGCCCCGGCAGGATCCCCGGAGAAGCTGAAAATCCGGTGAACCCCCACCGCCGCCGCCTGACGGAAACGAAGAACGAAAGCCGCGCGCAGCGCCTTGCACGGCTTGATCACGACGAGCCGGCACCAGCGCCGGTCGGCTCGCCGCGCCGGCGTCAGGCAGCGGCGGGAAGGGCGGGCGCGCGGCGGCGGTAGATCAGAAGCTGCTCGGCGCCCCGCGGATCGAGCTCTTCGACGAGCTCGAAGCCTTGCTCGCGGATGACGCGTGGCGCGCCATGGAGGCGCCGGCGCGGCACCCGGAAGGCGAAGATCTCGCGGCACCGGGCCAGGGCCTTCACTAGCGCCGCGTCGCGCGACCGCTCGAGAAGGTGCTGGTAGACGCCCAGCATCAAAACGCAATCGTAGGACGGCTCCAGGAACGGGGCGGCATCGAGCTGGCCGGGCCGGTTCAGCTCCATCACGTCGAAACGGGCGGGCTCCAGGGCGCACACCCGGCGGGCGGAGGCGATGCGGTGGGCGCTGTTGTCGAGCCCATGGCCGCGGCGCGCGCCCTCGCGCAGCAGGCGGCGCAGCATCAGGCCCTCGGCACAGCCCAGATCGAGCACCGTGCGATTCCTGGCATGGCGGGCCAGCGCCTCCCACCCGGCGAGCCGCCGCTCGGGGCAGCGGTGGCCGTCCAGCCCCAGCTCGGGCGTGGCGTAATAGTCGCGACGGGAGGGGCTGGGCAGCTTCCGGCCGCGGACGAGGCGCTTCAGCCGTGTGACGAGAGGCATCGCCTTGTTTCCTCCTTCTGTGGCGCGGCCCCGGGCAATAGGGGCCCTCCTCGAGCAGACAGATGGGGTCGAGCGAGGTTCCATGGCGCGGCGGATCGAAGCCGCGGGAGAAGGGCATCCTTTGCTAGGATGGCGGCTTCGGCGCCGGCGCGCGGCGTGGCGCCGGCAGCGTGGCAGGGAGGCGGTCATGGCGAAGCACGAATGGGCGACCGGCGAGGCCGGCTTTGGCCCGGCCGAGATCGGTGCGCTCTCGCACCTCTACCGGGGCGAGCTCTACCGCAGCATCATCTGGCGTACGCGCCTGGACGCCACCACCAACTGGGCCGTGGTCACCACCGGCATCGCCCTTTCGCTCACCTTCTCCAGCGCCGAGGCGTCGCCGCTGCCGCTCGCCCTGGTGGGACTGCTCGTGGCGGTATTCCTCTATATCGAGGCGCGCCGCTACCGCTTCTTCGACTTCTGGAGGATGCGCGCCCACGTGCTCGAGGTGCATTTCTTCGGGCCGATCCTGCGCGGCGACGGCGTGCGCACGGAGAACGGCTGGAACGAGGTCCTCTATGGCGACTACCGCGCGCCCAGCCTGCACATCACCATGCTGGAGGCGGCCGGGCGCCGGCTGCGGCGGAACTATGGCTGGATCTTCGCCATCCAGGTCGCCGCCTACCTCGCCAAGATCCTGATCCACCCCACGCCGATCGGCCTGCTCGACGAGGTCTGGGAACGGGCCCGGATGGGGCCGGTGCCGGGCCAGCTCGTCATCCTCGCCGGCTTCCTCTTCCACGGCACCTGGCTCGTGGTCGCCTTCCACACCTACAAGAGCCGCCGCGGGGCCGGGCGCAAGCGGCCGCCGCGGCCGGATCGCGACCGCATGCTCGAGCTGGCGGCAGGCGGCGAATGAGAGACTGGGGCAGGGATCCTTTTCCCACGCCGACGGTTGTCATTCCGGGCGCGCCGATGGGCGCGACGCTGGCGGAAGGGACATCCCCATGAGTGTCGGCACGATCCTGCTCATCATCCTCGTCCTGCTCCTGATCGGCGCGCTGCCGACCTGGCCCCACAGCAGCGGCTGGGGCTACTACCCGAGCGGCGGCCTCGGCCTCCTCCTCGTCATCGTCCTGATCCTGCTGCTCATGGGCCGCATCTAGGGCGGCACCCGACGGGCCGGAGCTCGCCGGCGCCGGTGGTGCAGAACGCGTCGAAGCCGGGTGGCCGTGGCGTCGAAGCGGCCGGGGGCGCTGCGCGTGGCTTCTTCTCCTCTGTTCCGGCCGGCTGACGGCGGTGCCCACTGCCGGAGCCGATCCGTCGTCGTGCCGCGCGCGACGCCTTGCTCAGCTCCGTCGCCTCCGGCCTGAACCGGCACCCGCCCGTTCAGGGTGCCTTCACCTTTCTTCGTGATCCAGCCGGGGTGGGACTCCGCCGCCGCGCCAACGCCCGCGGCGGATCTCCTCCACCATCCACGAGGATGACACGGGAGGGGATGATGAAGAATGAGCGGCCGGGGAAGCCGGGGGCGGATGAGGAGCGGGCGGCCGGTCCCCTCGGCGCGAGCTTCTCAAAGCCGCCGCGGGAGCAGCAATCTCCCCACCGGCAGGCGGATCGCTGCCGGGGCTCGGGATGATCCCGGGTGTCCCCGAGGCCCGGTCAATCGACCAAAGACAGAAAACCCGGCGCGCGCAGCGCCTTGTGCGGCTCCGCCGCCACGGGCAGGCGACCGCGCCCGCCCGTTTGCCCCTCCTCATCGTCCGCGGCGCTTCGTCAGTTGACGAACTGCGGCATGAGAAGCCGCGGCAGATAGAGGACGAGCTCGGGGATGAAGATGATCAGCCCGAGGATGCAGAGCATCGGCATGAGGATGATGCACACGTCCTTGAAGGCGTCGACCACGCGGATCTCGCCCACCGCGCAGGAGATCAGCAGGCATAGCCCGTAGGGCGGGGTCACGAGGCCGAAGCCCAGGCTCACCACGCCGATGATCGCGTAGTGGATCGGGTGCATGCCGACATGCTGGGTCACCGGAAAGAGCACCGTGCCCAGGATGATGATTGCCGGGATGGCGTCGATGAAGCAGCCGATCACGAGGAAGGAGGCGGCCACCAGCAGGCCCATGCCGGTGACCCCGAGGCCCAGCGATTCGACCCCGGCGATCAGCAGCGCGGGAATCTTGAAATAGGCGAGCAGCCAGCCGAAGGCGCTGGCGGTGCCGATGCAGAAGAGGGCGATGGCGGCGAACCGGCCGGTATCGTAGAGCACGCCCGAGAGCTTGGCGAAGCCCACCGTCCGGTAGACCAGCATGCCCAGCAGCAGCGAATAGATCACCGCGATCAGCGAGGCCTCGGTGGGCGTGAAGAAGCCGCCGACGATGCCGCCCACGATGATGATCGGCGTCATGAGCGCCAGCGAGGCGCTGCCGAAGGAGACGGCGAGCTCCACCATGGTGCTGCGCGGGTAGAGCGGATAATCGTATTTCTTTGCGTATATGTAGACGATCAGCATCTGCGAGAGGCCGATCAGGACGCCGGGGATGACGCCGGCCAGGAACAGGCCGCCGATCGAGACGGACATCAGGCCGCCCCACACCACCATGAGGATCGAGGGCGGGATGATGACTCCCATCACGCTCGAGCAGGCGGTCACCGCCACGGCGAAGCTCGCGGAGAAGCCCTCCTTCTTCATCTGCGGGATGAGCAGCGAGCCGATGCCGGCGGCATCGGCCGTGGAGGAGCCGGAGATCCCGGCGAAGAACATCGAGACCACGACGTTGATGTGGCCGAGCCCGCCCGGCAGGTGGCCCACGAGACTTCGTGCGAAGCGGATCAGCCGGTCGGTGATGCCGGCGGCATTCATGAGGTTGGCGGCCAGAAGAAAGAACGGGACGGCCAGCAGGACGAACGAGTTGTAGGACTTGAACATCTCCTGCAAGAGCAGGATCGGCGTCAGGCGCGGCTCGATGAAGAATACCGGGATGCAGGCCAGCGCCAGGGCGAAGGCCACGGGGATCCTGAGGATGATGAGGGTGAGGAACGTGCCGAAGAGGATCGCTGCCACCATGCCGGCCGTCATGGGGCGTCTCCTGCGGCGGGCAGCGCGTGGCCGCGCAGCAGCCTGATGTCCTCGGCGACCTTCTCGCCCAGGAAGGCAAGCCAGGTGAGGCCGGTCACCGGCCAGGCGATGAAGATGTAGGTCATGGGGAGCTCGAAGATCTCGGAGGTCTGGTACCAGCCGAACTCCACGAACTGCCAGCCATAGTGAACGAAGATCAGCGCCACCACGAGCATGCCGGTATGGGCGAACAGGCGGATGGCGCCCTCCACGCGCGGGCTGCGGCCGTGCGGCAGGACGTCGAGGTCGAAGTGGGTCCCGTCGCGCACCGCGATCATCGCGCCCAGCATGATGACCCAGACGAAGCAGAAGCGCGCGATCTCCTCGGTCCAGATGTAGCGCGGCACGAAGTCGAAGTAGCGTGCCATGATCTGCATGGTGACCGGGATGCACAGCACCGCCATGGACAGGGTGATGGCGAAGCGCAGCAGCCGGTAATAGAGGTCGAGCAGCTTCTTCATGAAATGGCCGGCCCGTTGTCAGACGACCGACCGGCGGCGGGCCACCCGGGCCGCGCCGCCGGTTGCGAGCAGTGCTGCCACCAAAGGGCGGTCACTCGATGGCGTTGATCCTGTCGAGCACGTCGCCGGCGCCGAGCTCCTCGGCATAGGCCTTCATCACCGGCTGGGCGAGCTCGAGCATCTTGTCGCGCTCGGTGAACTCGACGGTCTCGAGCAGGCCCTTGTCCTCGAGCGCCTTGAGCTTCTCGCTGTCCTGGCTGCTCTCGATTTCGCGCCCGACCTTGCCGGCCTCCGTGCCGGCCTCGTCGATGCACTTCTGCAGCTCGGCCGGGAGCCTTTGGTAGGTCTTGTTGGAGAACGCCAGCGGCCGCACGGTGATGGCGTGCTTGGTCAGCGAGAGATGAGGGCCGACCTCGTAGAACTTCATCTGCTCGACGCCGGCCGCCTCGTTCTCGGCCGCCTTGATCACGCCGGTCTGGATGGCGTTGTAGACCTCGTTGTAGGCGATCACCGTGGGGGCGGCCCCCAAGGCCGTGAAGACGCGGGTCCAGATCGGAGCGCCCTGCATGCGGATCGGCAGGTCCTTGAGCTCCTCCATGTTGCTCACGGGAATGTTGGCAAAGACATTGCGGGTGCCGCCACCCGCGTAGCCGATGATCCTGACGTCCGCCTTCTTGAGGATGTCGTCGGCGACCGGCTTCAGGGCGTCGGCGTCGATGACCTTGCGCCAGTGGTCCTCGTCCCTGAACAGGAACGGCATGTCCATGAGCGGGGCCATCTTGGAGAAGGTCGACATGTGGGCCGGCGAGACCACCGCATAGTCCACCGAGATGCCCTGGTTCATGTAGGCGAAATAGTCTTTCTCGAGGCCCAGCTCGCTGTTGAGGTGCATCTGGAACTCGACCGGCTCCGCATAGCAGGCCTTCACCAGCTCCTCGAACTTTCGCATGGTCTTGGTGAAGGCGTGGTTCTCGTCGAACTGGCTGGCGCCGATCAGCTTGATCGGCTCGGCCTGCGCGCCGGCGGCCATGGCGACCGCGAGGACGCTTCCCAGTGCAAGGCTGGCGAGGCGAATCGCCCGCATGGTTGTTCCTCCCTGATTGCTTTATCGGACGGGACTGTGCCGCAGCCCTGCAGGTTTGTCATGCCCTCCGCGCATGCTGCATCGCACAATAACAGCGGTTGACCCGGAAGCGATCGAAGCTCATCTGCCACGGGTGCCGAGTTTGGAGACGCAGATGACGATGGTGGCGATGGAACGGGCATGGGGCAGGACGATCCGGCGCGGGACGATGCTCCTTGCCGGGCTCCTGCTTCTGGCCGGCTGCGGCGAGGGCGGGGCCGACGGCAGCGCCCAGGCCGCGCGCGAGGCGCCGCCTCCGCCGCCGGTCACGGTGGCGACCCCGCTGGTCAAGCGGCTGGTGGAGTGGGACGAGTTCACGGGCCGCTTCGAGGCGGTCGAGAGTGTCCAGGTCCGGGCCCGCGTCTCCGGCTATCTCGACGCCGTCCATTTCGAGGACGGCACGCTGGTCGAGAAGGGGCAGCTCCTGTTCGTCATCGATCAGCGCTCCTTCGAGGCGGCGGTGGCGCAGGCCGAGGCCCAGGTGGAGAGTGCCGAGGCGCGGCTCAAGCTGGCCCAGCTCGATCTCGACCGCGCCAGCAAGCTCGTCGACAGCTCGGCAGTCTCGCGCGCCACGCTCGACCAGCGCCAGGCCGAGGCGCGCGGCGCCACCGCAGCCCTCGACGCCGCCCGCGCGCAGCTCCGCCAGGCACGGCTCGAGCTCGAGTTCACCGAGGTCCGGGCGCCGGTGGCCGGCCGCATCTCCAACCGCCGGGCCGACGTCGGCAACCTCGTGAACCCCGAGAGCCTGCTCACCACCATCGTCTCGCTCGACCCGATCCATTTCGTGTTCGACATGAGCGAGCAGGACTTCCTCGCCTACCAGCGCGCGGTGCAGGCAGGCGTGCTGCCCTCGACCCGCGACCAGGCGACCCCCATCCAGGTCAGGCTGTCCGACGAGGAGGGCTGGCCGCGCGGCGGCCTGATGAACTTCGTCGACAACGTGGTCGACCAGGGCACCGGGACGGTGCGGGCGCGCGCCGTGCTCGACAATCCCGACCATCTTATCCTGCCCGGCCAGTTCGGCACGATCCGCATCCCCGGCTCGCCGGAATACGACGCGCTGCTGATCCCCGACGCCGCGATCGGCACCGACCAGGACCGGCGTATCGTGATGGCGGTGGGCGAGGACGGCACCGTGACGCCCAGGATCGTGAAGCCGGGACCGCGGGTGTTCGGCCTGAGAATCGTCCGCAAGGGGCTCGCGGCCGACGACCGCATCGTCATCGACGGGCTGATCCGCGCCCGCCCGGGAGCGAAAGTCACCCCCAAGCCGGGCGAGATCACCCTGCCCGAGCAGGCCGGCTGAGCGGCGGAAGGTCCCGATGCGCTTTGCCCATTTCTTCGTCGATCGGCCGATCTTCGCGACGGTCGTCTCGATCCTCATCACGCTTTTGGGCGGGTTCGCCTATTTCCAGCTTCCGGTGGCGCAGTATCCCGAGGTGGCACCGCCCACCATCGTGGTGAGCGCGCGCTATCCCGGCGCGTCGGCAGAGGTGGCGGCGGAGACCATCGCCACGCCGCTCGAGCAGGAGATCAACGGTGTGGAGGGCATGCTCTACATGCTCTCCCAGTCGACCGGCGACGGCAGCGTGTCGATCACCGTGACCTTCGCGCTGGGCACCGACCTCGACGCCGCCCAGGTGCTGGTCCAGAACCGGGTGGCGATCGCCGAGGCGCGCCTGCCCGAGGAGGTCCGCCGTCAGGGGGTGCAGACGAAGAAGAACTCGCCCGATTTCCTGATGGCGGTCAATCTGAGCTCGCCCGACGGCAGCCTCGACCAGCTCTACATCTCGAATTACGCGACCTTGCATATCGAGGACGTGCTGGCCCGGCTCGAGGGCGTGGGCCAGGTCCAGGTCTTCGGCGCGCGCGACTATTCGATGCGCCTGTGGCTCGATCCCGACCGCATGGCGGCGCTCGAGCTGACCACCGGGGACGTGGTGGCAGCGGTGCGCGCGCAGAACGTCAACGTGGCCTCGGGCGTGCTCAACCAGGAGCCGGTGGTCGATCCCGGCGCTTTTGCTCTCAACATCGAGACGCTGGGCCGGCTGCCCGACGCCAAGGCGTTCGAGCAGATCATCGTCAAGACGGCGGCCGACGGACGGGTGACCCGGCTGCGCGACATCGCCCGGGTCGAGCTGGGCGCCCAGGACTATCTGTCCAACTCCTACATCGACGGGCGCGAGTCGGTGACGATGGGCGTCTTCCAGCGGCCCGGCTCGAACGCCCTGGATACGGCGGCCACCATCCGCGCCACCATGGACGAGCTGGCGGCCGAGTTCCCGGCCGGCATGCAGCACGACATCGCCTACGACACGACCCGCTTCATCGCCCAGTCGGTGGAGGAGGTCGAGAAGACCATCTACGAGGCGGTCGTGCTGGTGGTGCTCGTCGTGGTGCTGTTCCTGCAGTCCTGGCGCGCCGCGATCATCCCGATCCTGGCGATCCCGGTCTCGCTGATCGGCACTTTCGCCATCATGGCGGCTGCCGGGTTCAGCCTGAACACCCTCTCGCTGTTCGGCCTCGTGCTGGCGATCGGCATCGTGGTCGATGATGCCATCGTCGTGGTCGAGAATGTCGAGCGCAACCTCCGCCAGGGGATGGCGCCGCGCGAGGCGGCGCACCGCACCATGGACGAGGTGGGCGGGGCGCTGGTGGCCATCGCCCTGGTCCTCTCCGCGGTGTTCATCCCGGCGGCCATGGTCTCCGGCATCCAGGGCCAGTTCTTCCGCCAGTTCGCGATCACCATCGCCGCAGCGACCATCATCTCGGCGGTGGTCTCGCTGACCCTCTCGCCGGCCTTGTGCGCGCTTCTCCTCAAGCCGCACGACGAGAACGCGCGACCCTCGCGGCTGGGCGCGCCGGTCCGCTTCTTCTTCCGCGGCTTCAACCGCGCCTTCGACGGGCTTGCCAACGGCTATGCCTGGCTCACCGGACGGCTGGTGCGGGTGTCGGTTCTGGTGCTGCTGGTCTATGGCGGGCTCATCGGCATCACCGCCTGGCAGTTCGAGCGCACGCCCGAGGGCTTCATTCCCTCCCAGGACCAGGGCTATGCCATCGGCGTGCTGCAGCTGCCGGCCGGCGCCACCCTCCAGCGCACCGACGCGGTGGTGCGCGAGGCGACGCGCCAGATCCTCGAGGTCGAGGGCGTTGCCCACGCGGTAGCCTTCGCCGGCTTCGACGGCGCCACCTTCACGCCGGCACCCAATGCCGGCGCGGTCTTCATCACGCTCGAGCCGTTCTCCGAGCGGATCGAGGCGGGGCTCACCCTGGAGGGCATCCTGGGCCAGCTCCAGCAGCGGCTGTTCGCCATCGAGCAGGCCTTCGTGATGGTGATCCCGCCGCCGCCCGTCCAGGGCATCGGCACCGGCGGCGGCTTCAAGATGATGGTCGAGGACCGTCGCGGCCGCGGCCTCGAGGCGCTCGAGCAGGCGACCCAGGCGCTGGCCGCTGCGGCCCGCAAGGAGCCGGCGCTGACGGACGTCTTCACCCTCTTCAACACCCGAAGCCCGAAGGTCTATGCCGACATCGACCGGGTAAAGGCGGAGATGCTGGGCGTACCGGTACAGTCGATCTTCGAGACGTTGCAGGTCTATCTGGGCTCGGCCTACGTCAACGACTTCAGCTATCTCGGGCGCACCTACCGGGTGACGGCCCAGGCCGACGGCGGCTGGCGCCGCGAGGTCAAGGACATCGCCGACCTCGAGACCCGCAACGACGAAGGGCGGATGGTACCGCTGGGCTCGGTCACCACCTTCGAGACACGGACGGGGCCCTACCGCGTGCCGCACTTCAACCTCTACCCGGCGGCCGAGGTGCAGGGCGCGGCGGTGCCCGGCGTGTCGTCGGGCGAGGCGCTGGCGATCATGGAGCGGCTGGCCGAGGAGGTGCTGCCGGACGGCTTCGCCTACGAGTGGACCGACCTCTCCTATCAGGAGAAGCAGCAGGGCAATACCGGTCTGCTCGTGTTCGGCGCCGCCGTGGTGTTCGTCTTCCTGCTGCTGGCGGCCCAGTACGAGAGCTGGCTCCTGCCGCTGGCGGTCATCCTGATCGTGCCGATGTGCCTGCTCGCCGGCGTCACCGGCGTGCAGATGCGCGGCATGGACATCAACGTGCTCGTGCAGATCGGCTTCGTGGTGCTGGTCGGCCTCGCCGCCAAGAACGCGATCTTGATCGTCGAGTTCGCCCGGCAGGCCGAGAACGAGGGCCAGAGCCGCTTTGCCGCGGCGGTCGAGGCGGCGCGCACTCGGCTGCGGCCGATCATCATGACCTCGCTGGCGTTCATCCTGGGCGTGGTGCCGCTGCTGATCGCCCAGGGAGCAGGTGCGGAGAACCGCCAGGCGCTGGGCACCGCGGTGTTCTCCGGCATGCTCGGCGTGACGCTCTTCGGCCTGCTCTTCACGCCGGTCTTCTACGTGGTGTGCCGGTGGCTCGGCCTGATCGGCCGGCGGCGGCCGGCCGGCACGGAGGAGCGAGCGGGCGCCTGAGCGCCCGCTGGCAGCGCTACCTCTTCACGTCGAACTCGCGTTTCTTCGTGTAGAGGTAGCGCACATACTCGTACTCGAACGGCGAGCCGGTGCCGTAGTAGCGGAACGGGTTGAGGTGCCGCTCGTCGACCGCCTCGAGGCCGTAGACCGCGGGATTGACGTAGACCTCGTCGATCACGATGTCCCAGGGCGGAAGCTGCGTCATGACACCCCGGTCGACCACCGTGCCGGTGGTGTCGCGCAGGTTCGAGGGGCCCAGGATCGGCAGGACGATATAGGGGCCGTTGCTCACCCCCCAGCGTCCCAGGGTCTGCCCGAAATCCTCGCGCTGCTGCTCCACGCCCATGGCCCCGGCCACGTCGAAGAGACCCAGCAGGCCCACCGTCGAGTTCACCGCAAAGCGGATCGTGGCCCGGCTTGCCACCTCGGGACGGGCCTGCAGGAGGCCGTTGGCCGCGTTGCGGATCTCGCCCAGGTTCGAGAAGAACGAGGAGACGCGGCGCTCGACGGGGTCGGGCAGCAGCCACTCGTAGCCGCGCACCACCGGGAGGAAGATGTAGCGGTCGAACGACGCGTTGAACCGGTAGATGCTGCGGTTGACCGGCTCGAACGGATCGTAGACGGCAATGGGGTAGACCGGTGCGGACGGCGCCTCGAGCGGGGCAGTGCCGGCGCAGGCGGAGAGGGTCAGGGCGGCGAGGGCCGTCGTGGCGGGAAAGCGCATGCCTCTGCTTGCTCCTCAGGCGCCGAAGAAGGCGGCGAGTGCGTCGACGAAGGCGCGCTCCTGGAAATTGCCCAGGTGGCCGCCATGCTCGAAGACCCGCAGGCGCGGGCCCATCACCCGCTCCAGCCAGTCGAGATCGCCCGGTGCCAGGATGATGTCGTCGCGGTTGGTGAAGACGCCCAGGTGCCGGGCCTGGCGCAGGAACGGCTCGACATGGGCGAGCCGCAGCTCGGCCAGCGCCTCCTGCTGGTCGAAGTCCGGGTCGCGGGCCTTGTAGAAGGGGAAGTAGAGCTCCTCGAAATAGTCCTCGAAGGAGCGCGACAGGCCGCGGGCGAGGTAGGGCGTCAGCGAGGAGGTGAAGCCCGGCTCGCGGCCTCGCGGAACGATGTAGCCGCCGCCGGTCATGAGGTCGGCGGTGAACGACATGTCGTTGGCGAGCAGCCGGAAATAGAGGCCGATCAGGGTCTCGAGCCGGTCGTCGTCGGGTGTCAGCCGGGCATAGGCGCGGTAGAGAAAGTCGCCGTCGAACACCGCCTCGCCGCTCTCCAGGTAGAGCTCGCCCAGCTCGTTCATGAGCCGCTCGATGAAGAGGTTCACACGCTGCGGGTCGTCGCGCAGGTGGCGGTCGAACATCGCATCCAGGATCTGCACCGAGCTCAGCAGGTCGACCGGCGGGTTGACCAGCAGCACCTTCTCGAAATTGAAGGCGCGCTCCTGGGCGTCGAGCTTCGCCACGAACGCCGCATGCGCCCCGCCCAGGCTGTAGCCGGCGAGCCTGAAGCCGGTGACGGGCAGAAGCGGGCCGATGTCGGAGAGGACCGCCATCATCGCCCGGTAGAGATCCTCCGCATCCTCGGGCAGGCGACCCGGCACGCTGGTCTCGGAGGCCGAGACGATGAAGCCGGGGAAGGTCGGCGAGGCGATCGAGACGACGTGCATGCCCGCGGCATAGAGCCCGCGCATCAGCAGGATCATGCCGTCGCCGTGGGCGCTGGAGCCGGTGCCGCCGATCACGAAGACCAGCGGGGCGGGGCCCGGCTGCTCGGCCAGCAGATATTCGAGCCCCTCGGCGTACCAGAAAACCTCGGGCACCTTGCGGTCGGGGAAGATCTTCACCCGGCCGGCGCGCAAGTTGCTGTCGAGGTCGAAGACGGGAAGCTCGGCGCGCAGCGCCTCTGGCGTGCCCAGCACGGTGCGGGCGAGCGGGTCGTCGACCGGCAGCCGCAGGCCTTCGGGGATCGGCAGCGCCTCCAGCGCCTGGCCCATGGCGCCGGACGGCGCCAGCGCCACGGCGGCGAGGCCCGCCACCAGGCGGCGCCTGGTCCGATCGACCCGCGCCGCATCCCCGTTTCCATCCGATAGCCGCATCGCTTACGTCGCCCGCGTGGTGACCAGTCGCCGGATGCCTCTGCTCCAGCCGCGTCTATCTAGCGGGCGAAGCGGGTTTGGCAAAGCAGCAGTGCAGCGGGAGCGGCGGTGGCGCCCGGGGCGCGACCTTGCGTCCGCCGCGGCGCCGCCTAGACTGAACCTCGCAAACGGTCAGGGAACAGGGGAGGCGGCGTCCATGGCGCTCGAGGTGCGTCCGATGTGGGAAGGCTCCTTCGGGGCCGAGATCAGCGGATTCGACATGACCCGGGAGACGGGCCAGGAGGACTGGCGGCGGCTGGTGGGGGCCTCGCACACCCATGGCGTGATTCGCTTGCGCGGGCAGAAGGCGGACCCGGCGGCGCTCCTGCGGCTGGCCAGCCGGTTCGGCACGCCGGTCCCGCACATCCTCACCCACTTCCACGTCGAGGGCCACAGCGCCGTTCTCAAGCTCTCCAACATCGTCACCGACGGCAAGCAGTGGGGCATCTATGACGGGGCCAACTACTGGCACACCGACATGGCCTTCGAGGATCCGCCGGGTGCGGCCACCATCGTCTACGCGCTCAAGACGCCCAGGCAAGGCGGTGCCACGCGGGTGGCAGACATGTATGCCGCCTATGACGAGCTTCCGGACGCCATGAAGAAGCGGATCGACGGGCTCGTGGTGCTGCACCACTACGGCAACCGCGACGATCTCGACGAGAACTCGACCGGCTCCGCCTCCAAGCTCACCGACGAGCAGAAGAAGCAGGTCAGGAACGTCTTCCATCGCCTCGTCCGGCCGCATCCGGTCGCCGGGCGCAAGGCGCTCTACGGCGTCTCGGGAAGCTCCTTCGGCATCGTCGGCATGCCCGACGACGAGGCGATCGACCTTTTGAACGAACTCAAGGCGCACGCCACGCAGGAGCGCTATGTGCGCGAGCTGGAGTATGGGCCGGGTGACATCGCGGTGTGGGACACGAGCTGCACGCTGCACGCGGCAACCCCGCTCGCCCCGGTCGACAGCCCCGACGACCCGATGGCGCGCCTGCTCCACCGGGTGAGCGTGAAGGGCCGCTCGCCGCTTTTCTCGTGAGGCGGGAGGGGCGCGCCTGGAGCAATGGGTGAGGCCGTAGCATCCTGCGCGCACCGGCGCGGCTTATGACTGGACGGCTCATGGCCGGTGCGCTTGAACTGCAGGTGATTTTTTCCCCTGACGATTGTCTCCTGCAGGATCCGTAATGATGAGAACCGAGACCTCGCGCGCCCCGCGCCTCCTCGCCCTGGTGACAGCGGGCCTCCTCCTCGGCGCCGCCCCCGTGCACGCCGACCCCGCCACCGCCGAGCGCCTGCGGGAGGCGGCCGAGGCCGATATCGCCGCCCTGGCCGAGATCCACGGCGAGGGGTTCGAGGTTTCGGGCAAGGTGACGGTGGAGGAGGATCCCGAGGTCGAAGGTGCTTATGTCGGCACCGCGCCCGCCCTGACATGGCCGGTTCACGAGAACGTCACCTTGACGATTCCGGCCTACGAGACCCGCATCCGCGACCTCGGTGACGGGCTGTTCGAGGTGCGCTGGGACAGTCCGGTCTTCGCGTTCCGGGGACACGGCGAGGCGGCAGGACAGGATCTTGCCCTGAGCTGCACGTCGCAGGACAACAGCGCGCGCTACGACATCTCCCGACGGACCTTTCTTCGTCACGAGCAGCGCTGCGAGGGCGCGGTCCTGGCGAAGGCCGAGGGCGGCCCGCTGCTCACTATTGCCAGGCTCATGACGGCGTCGGAGCAGAAGCCCGAGGGTGACGAGCTGGTCGCCATCGACCAGCGGATGAGCCTCGAAGGGCTGGAGCTTTCCGGCGAGGGGCGCGGCATGGTGCGGATCGGGCGGCTGGAGGCCGTCGGGCGGGCCACCGGCCTGAAGACCGGCTTCATGGCGGACTGGCAGAAACAGGCTGCCATGATGCGCAACGTGGCCACTGCCGGGGAATGGGGCGAGTTGCCGGCGGAAGGGCGGGCAGAGATCCGCGACGGGGTGCTCGCCATTCTCTCCCGCGACATGCTGGCAGGCGGGTCCTTCGCCGTCACCCTTCATGACCTGGCCGCGACAGGCCCCGGCCAGCCGGGTGGCAGTGTCGACCGGCTGGGCTTCGGCATGCGAGGCGGCGCCGGCGAGGAGCCGCGCGGGGTCGTTCTCGACTACGAGATGGCCGGGATCCGCACGGCCGACGACGTTCTGGGCGACATCAAGGTGTCCCTGGCGCTTCGCGACGTCCCGAGCGAGGCCCTCATCGAGAGCATCGGAGAGCTCATGATGATCGAGCCCGGGCCCGGAGCGGAGGCGGGCGCTGCCGCCATCGGCCAGGGCCTCCTCCAGCAGGTCGTCGCTGCCGGCACCGCCTTCGAGCTGCGCGATCTCCGGCTCGCCCGCCCCGGCGCCAGCCTGGCGGGCCAAGGTCGGGTGAGGGGCGCTGCCGATGCGGCGCTGGGGGCGGTGATGCAGGCGAGCCTCTCGCTCGAGGGCATCGAGGCGCTCGAGGCCGAGTTCGGCGGCAGCGAGGATGCCAGGGGCATCTTCGCCGTGCTGCGCGCCTTCGGCCAGCCGGCCGGGGGCGGCGGGCTCGACTATGTCTTCGCCCTGGACGAGGCCGGCCAGCTCACCGTGAACCAGCGCGACCTGCTGCCGATCATCGGCCTCCTCATGCAGGACAGCAGCGAGCCGCCGCAGGGCCCGCAGCGCCGCGCCGCGACCCGCTGAGGCGCGGCGGCGCCGTTGGGGGCTTCTCCACGGCGCCCGCCGGTTCCGGGAGGAACGCCCTTCCTTGTGCTTGCCGCATTGGCGACGAGAGCTGTTCCTCCTTTCGATACTGCTGTTCAAGGGTGGTTCGCGTGATCCTCCATGGCGCCTCTCATTCCAGCCATCGTGCCCCTCTGTCCGGCCGGGTCCGGCTCGCTGGCGCGGGCCTTGGCTGCCTCCTTCTCGCCTGCACTACTGCGAATGCCGATCCCGTCATTGCCGAGCGGCTGCAGGCGGAGATCGAGAAGCTCGTCGCCGAGGATGTCGCCCTGCAGGGTCCCGCGGCGAATGTCCATTACGAGGGCACCATCGTCGTTCGCGAGGATCCGACCGGCGGGAACCGCTACGTGGCATCCGTCCCGGCCCTCGGCTTCTCCTCGGGCGACGGCGATACGGTCAGGGCCGAGCCCTACGAGATCCGCCTTGAGGCCGTGGACGGAAACCTCTTCGAGGCCCGCTGGGCGTACCCCTCGCTCGTCCACTCGTTCAGTGATCCCGACCTGGAGCCGTGGATCGAGACGTACGGCGTGCAAGACAACCGCGCCTTCTATGACCTCGGGCAGCAGCGGTTTCGACGCTACGAGCTGAGCTGGCGCAACTTTTCCACCAGGACCCTCTCTGGCGAGCCGGTCTGGAGCGTCCAAGGGGGCAATATCGTGGGCGTGGGAACACCCACGAGCGACAGTCTCGTTGATGTCTCCGACGAGACGTCGGCATGGGGGATAGAGTTCGCCGGCTTGGACGAGGAAAACACACTGTTGCGGATCGGACGGTTCACAATGATCAGCCGGCTGAACGGTCTGCAGCCGGACGTCATCGGTGACTGGCAGAGGATGCTCGCGGACGCCCGGGAGGCGCCGGCCGCGCTGGTGCAACACCTGGAGCAGGAGGGGGACCGTGAGGTGGTCATGTACGCGCTCCTCGGCCTGCTTCTGGCCGACGGGGTGGAAGGGGGCGGCAGCTCACTCGTAATCCGGGATCTGGCGCTCGAGCCCGACGAGGAAGCGACGCTTCTCATCAACCGCCTCTCCCTCGGCTTGCGCGGCGGCAGTGGCGAAGAGCCCGGGGCCCTGGTCATCGACATCGGGATCGAGGACGCGAGCTGGGCCGGAAAGGCGATCGGGAACCTGGCACTCTCCGCGGCTTTCCGAGGCGTGCCGGCAGAGGCGCTGGTCGACTCTCTTGGCGACCACCTGGCGGACGGGCCTGGGCCCGGCGCGGATGCCCTCATAGGCCAGGGGCTCCTCCAGCGGATCATCGCCGCCGGCGCCGCCTTCGAGCTGCGCGATCTCCGGCTCGCCCGCCCCGGCGCCAGCCTGGCGGGCCAAGGTCGGGTGAGGGGCGCTGCCGATGCGGCGCTGGGGGCGGTGATGCAGGCGAGCCTTTCGCTGGAAGGCATCGAGGCGCTCGAGGCCGAGTTCGACGGCAGCGAGGATGCCAGGGGCATCTTCGCCATGCTGCGCGCCTTCGGCCAGCCGGCCGAGGGCGGCAGGCTCGACTATGTCTTCGCGCTGGACGAGGCCGGCCAGCTCACCGTGAACCAGCGCGACCTGCTCCCGATCATCGGCCTCCTCATGCAGGACAGCAGCGAGCCGCCGCAGGGCCCGCAGCGCCGCGCCGCGACCCCCTGAGGCGCGGCGGCGCGCCGTGCCTTGCGCAGCACTCTCGTCGTGGCTTGCCCGACGCTGCGGCCATCGACCGATACCACCGGCTTTCTCGCCCCCGCCTTTCGTCGTAAAGCGGACCGGTCCGGCAGGGGGGAGCGACAAGAGATGATGAGCGAGGCGGCGGTGCGGGAGGCGGCGGATCTCCTGTGGCGGCACTGGAGCGAGGGCACGCGGCTGGAAGCGTTGCCCGAGGAGATCCGGCCGCGCACGCGCGGCGAGGGCTATGCGGTGCAGGCGCTGCTCGAGGAGCGCAGCGCGGTGCCGCCGTTCGGCTGGAAGATCGCCGCCACCAGCAAGGAGGGGCAGGCGCATATCGGGGTCGACGGGCCGCTCGCCGGGCGGCTGCTGGCCGAGCGCGTCGTGCCGGACGGCGGCAGTCTGGCCCTGGGCCACAGCCTGATGCGGGTGGCCGAGCCGGAGCTGGCCTTCCGCATGGCGCGCGACCTCGAGCCGCGCTTCGAGCCCTACGGGGTGGAGGAGGTGCTGGCGGCGGTCGGCACGCTGCACCCGGCGATCGAGCTGCCCGACTCCCGATTCGAGGATTTCGTCGGTGCCGGGGCAGCGCAGCTCATTGCCGACAATGCGTGCGCGCATCACTTCGTGCTGGGCCCGGCAGCGCCGGAGGGCTGGCGCGATCTGGAACTGGCGCGGCATCGGGTGGTGGCGGCCTGCGCCGGCCGTCCGGAGCGCGAGGGAACCGGCGCCAACGTGCTGGGCGATCCGCGGGTGGCGCTGACCTGGCTCGCCAACGAGCTGGCCAGCCTCGGCATCACGCTCAAGGCCGGCCAGGTGGTCACCACCGGCACCTGCATGGCGCCGCTGCCCGTCGGGCCCGGCCAGGAGGTGATCGCCGACCACGGCGCTCTCGGCCGCGTCTCCCTGCATCTCACCTGAGCCGCCGGGCCGCAACTGGCAGAAGATCAGACGACGCGCAGGCGGACCGGGACGTTGTTGCGGGTGGCGTTGGAGTAGGGGCAGACCTGGTGGGCCTTCTCGACCAGCGCCTCGGCCTCGGCGCGGTCCATGCCGGGCAGGGAGATGTCGAGGCCCACATCGATGCCGAAGCCGCCCTCCGAGCGCGGACCGATGCCCACCTGGGCGGTCACCGTGGTGCCCTCGGGCACCTTGGGCCCGCCCTGCGAGGCCACGTGCTTCATGGCCCCCAGAAAGCAGGCCGCGTAGCCGGCGGCGAAGAGCTGCTCGGGATTGTTGCCGGGCCCGCCGCCGCCGCCCAGCTCCTTGGGCGTGGAGAGCTTGACGTCGAGCGAGCCGTCCTTGGTCTTGGCCCGGCCGTCGCGGCCGCCGGTGGCAGTGGCTTGGGTGGTGTATTTGACGTCGACCGGCATGGAAGCCTCCCTTTGGGCTGCAGATCGCACCAGTCATCGACCATAGCCCCGCCCGCCGCCGTCCGCCATGAGCGAGACGGGCGGCTGGCATGCCGGAGCGGCTCCCGACTGCCGGAACCGCACGGTCCGAGGGTGCGGCACCTGCCGGTCCGGCGGCCGACGCCCGTGCTCCCGGTCGACCGACAGAAGAAAGAGGAAAAGGCCGCGCGCAGCGCCTTGCACGGCCCCGTCGTCATGCCCCGGCCACGGCCCCGCAACCCGCCCTGCGGCGGCGCACGGCCTCAGCCGCGACTAGTCTAGCGCAGGCGGGCCTCGCCGGAGACGCTCACCTCGACCACCGTGGTGCCGGGCTCGGCCACCGGCGCGGCCTCCGCCTTCATGGCCGCCATGCGCGGCATGGGCGGCGGGAAGTGGCCGCCGCCGCTCTGGCCCAAAGCGATGCCCGACCAGCCCTGGACGCTCATGCCCATCGAGGCCGCCGCCTTGCCGGCGGTGGAGCGCAGGGCCTCCAGCGCCTCGTCGATCAGCTCGCGCTCCAGCTCGCGGCGGCGCTCGGCGGTGAGGCTCCAGTGCATCCCCTCGACCGCGAGCCCCTCCTGCTGCAGGCTGCCCACGGTCTCCAGCAGGAGGCCGGAATCCTTGCTCTCCAGCCTTATCGTCTGCTGGGCGACCCAGCGGCTGCTCTCGTCCTCGCGGCGCTCCATCCAGGTATTGTAGCCGCCGGTGGCGAGGCGGATCGCCTCCTTGCCGGCGACCGCGTCGCGGACGCGGGCGATGCGCGTGTTGACCTCCTCCTGGGCCTTGGCGACCTCGGATGCCTCGGCGCGATGGCCGAGGACCACCGTCAGGAGATCCGGGGTCACCTCGCGGCGCGCCGATTCGCTGAGCTGCAGCATGGTGACGCCGTCCTGCGAGGCCGTGGCCTGCTGGGCCGCCGCCGGCATCGCCGGCAGCGTGCCGGCGGCGAGGCAGAGCATGACGAGGGCGGTGGCCGTGCCGGTAATGCGCATGAGCGGGATCCTCGATCCGTTGCAAGGGCAGCCGCCTCTTTGCCCCGACCGGCCGGCCGGAGGCAAGGCCGCTGCGGCGCCGCACGGATTGATCCGGGCCCGTCCAGGCCCCATCTTTGCCGCAGGACAAGCACAGGCCGGAGCCCATGGCAGAGGACGCGACGATCGCCGACACCCAGCGCGAGCTCAAGGAGGATTTCGAGCTGCTCGAGGACCCGCGCGACCGGATCGAGTACATCATCGACCTCGGCAAGCGCCTGGCGCCGCTCGACGAGCGCCACAAGACCGAGGGCAACAGGGTCCGCGGTTGCCAGAGCCAGGTCTGGATGGTGGCCGAGCTCGACGAGCAGGCCGGTCGCATCCACCTCGCCGCCGACAGCGACGCCATCATCGTCAAGGGGCTCATTGCCCTGCTGCTGCGCCTCTATGACGGCCGCACGGCCGAGGAGATCCTCGCCAACCCGCCCACCGTCCTCGAGGAGATCGGCCTCAAGAACTTCCTCACCCCCGGCCGCTCCAACGGCCTCTACTCGATGATCAACCGCATCCGGCAGCTCGCCGGGATCTATGCCGGCGTGACGCCCGAGGCCCGCGCCGCCGCGGGGTGAGGCGGCGGGGCAAGGCGCGCTACGCGGGCGGCCCGGCCTCTTCCCCGATGCCTGCGGGGACGCGGGATACGGGCGCCGTTCCGGCGGTTGCATGAAGCCCCCCGGGGCCTCGGGTTCGTTCGTGCCGTTCCCGGCGGCGAGCCTCACTGCGCCAGCGCGCGAACGCTCGGGTTCGTCTGTGCCGTTGTAGATGCCCGCATGACCGGCACCGCTGTCTGAAGCGCTCTCGGGTTCGTTCGTGCCGCTGTAGATGCCGGTATGACCGCTACCGCCGCGTGGAGCGCTCTCGGGTTCGTTCGTGCAACCCGTGGCGGACGCTCTGACCGACCGGCTCGCGGAATCGTTCGTGCCGTTCCCGGCGGCGCGCCTCACTGTGCCCGGGCGCGAACGCTCGGGATCGTCTGTGCCGCTGTAGATGCCGGCGTGACCGGTACCGCCGCGTGGAGCGCTCTCGGGTTCGTTCGTGCAACCCGTGGCGGACGCTCTGACCGACCGGCTCGCGGAATCGTTCGTGCCGTTCCCGACGGCGAGCTTCACTGCGCCAGCGCGCGAACGCTCGGGTTCGTTCGTGCCGCCGTAGATGCCGGCATGACCGGCACCGCTGTCTGACGCGCTCTCGGGTTCGTCCGTGCCGCTGTAGATGCCGGCATGACCGGTACCGCCGCGTGGAGCGCTCTCGGGTTCGGTCGTGCCACTGGAAGGTGCATCGCGCGCGTGCCGGCCCCGCAGCCGCCTGCTTGTTCCGAACGCGCCCTCAGGTCCGTCGATGCCGCGCCGGAACGCGAAGCCCTCGCAGTCGAGGGCCACCACATTCACGGGCTCCGGACCGTGACCAGCGGGTTCGGCGGTGCGCATGGACCCTCGCGCGCAAGGAGGGATCGCGCAAGGATAACACGATATAGGAAAATAAGCCAAGACGGGCGGACGTCGAGGATGCGGCGGCGGTGTCGCCGCGCAAGGCGCTGCGCGGCTGGATTCTTTGACTCTGTCGGTTGGGGATGGTGCCGGGCCTCGGCGGCTTTACTGGTCATCAATGCCTGTTGGGCATTCTCGTTGGTGGTGGGAGCGGTGCGGCGGTGGGTCGTCTCGCATTCAGGGAGTCTCACGCCGGCAGGACGGCCGGGAAAGGTGAAGAGGGGCTGAGCATGACGTCGGCCACGCGGTTTGCACGCTCCGTTGTCATCCGGGAGCTTCGCTCATCGGCGCAGCGCGGATTGCGGCAACGCTTTCCGGGCGGGAGGATGCGGCTATTCCAAACCGTCGATAGATCCGGGTCATGACGCCGGAACGGTTCATCGCCAAGTGGAAGAACGCCTCGCGCAACGAGAGTCAGGCGGCGCAGGAGCATTTCATCGATCTCTGCCGTCTGCTCGGCGAGTCGACCCCGGGCGAGGCAGACCCCGGCGGGGAGTGGTTCTACTTCGAGAAGGGCGCCACGAAGACCACGGGCGGCGAGGGTTGGGCCGATGCCTGGAAAAGCGGGCATTTCGGCTGGGAGTACAAGGGGAAGAAGAAAAGCCTCGATGATCGACCAGCTCAAGCGTTACGCCCTGGCGCTGGAAAACCCGCCGCTGCTGATCGTCTGCAATCTCGACCATTTCCGGATCGTCACCAACTGGACGAACGCGGTATCGCACCGGCACGACCTCACGCTGGAGGATCTCCGCGAGCCGACGAAGCTCAGGCTCCTCAAGTGGGCCTTTTCCGAGCCCGAGCGCCTGCGGCCGGGCCTGACGCGCCGCACGGTGACGGAGATCGCCGCCGGCAAGTTCGCGGCGCTCGCCCGGGATCTGCGCGCCAAGGGCCATGCTCCCGACATGGTGGCCCATTTCATCAATCGCCTGATCTTTTGCATGTTCGCCGAGGATATCGGGCTGCTGCCCGGCACGATGTTCACGCGGATGCTGGAGGCGGCGAAGCCGGACCCGGCGCAGTTCGAGCCCATGGCACGCCAGCTCTTCGGCGCCATGGGCGCGGGCGGCATCGTCGGCTTCGAGTCCATCGCGTGGTTCAACGGCGGGCTCTTCGACGACGATTCGGCGCTTGCGCTCTCCAGGCCCGAGATCGAGCTCGCCCTCGATGCCGCGGCCATGGACTGGTCGGAGATCGACCCCTCGGTGATGGGCACCCTCTTCGAGCGCGGCCTCGATCCGGACAAGCGCAGCCAGCTCGGCGCCCATTACACCGACCGCGAGAAGATCATGCAGATCATCGAGCCGGTGATCGAGCGCCCGCTGCGCGCCGAATGGGAGGAGGTGCGCACGAAGATCGCTGACGCGATGTCCCGGGCGAAAAGCGCGAGGAGCGCCAGTGCCCGCACCAGAGCCGGGAACGCGGCCAAGGATCTGCTTCGCGGCTTTCTGGACCGGCTGCGCGCGTTCAGGGTGCTGGACCCGGCCTGCGGCTCCGGCAATTTTCTGTACCTCGCCCTGCAGACCCTGAAGGATCTGGAGCTGCGGGCAATGATCGAGGCCGAGGCGCTGGGCCTGCAGCGCGAGTTTCCGGGCGTCGGACCCGAGCAGCTTCTGGGGATCGAGCTCAATCCCTACGCCGCCGAGCTGGCGCGGGTGTCGGTGTGGATCGGCGAGATCCAGTGGATGCAGCGCCACGGCTTCTCGGTTTCAAAAAACCCCGTCCTTCGGCCGCTCGACACGATCGAACGCCGGGATGCGCTCTTCGGTGCGGACGGCAGCGAAGCGCGCTGGCCGCAAGCCGACGCCATCGTCGGCAACCCGCCCTTTCTCGGCGGGAAGCTCCTGCGCGAAGGGCTCGGCGATCCTCATGTCGACAGAATGTTCGCGACGTTCCGGGGACGCGTTCCCGCCGAGGCCGATCTGGTCTGCTACTGGTTCGCCAAGGCCGGAGAGCAGGTCGAGGCGGGCCGCGCGGGCTGCGTCGGGCTGGTGGCGACCAACTCGATCCGTGGCGGCGCGAACCGCAAGGTGCTCGACCGCATCGCCACGACGCAGCGCCTCTACGAAGCTTGGGCCGATGAGCCATGGGTGGTGGACGGCGCCAGCGTGCGGGTCTCGCTGGTGTGCTTCACCTCGAAGGCTGACGGCACGTTGGTGCAGACCCGTCTCGCCGGCGAGCAGGTCGCAGAAATCTTCAGTGACCTTACGGCCCGGCGCGCTTGCGGGGGAGTCGATCTGACCCGGGTGGCGAGGCTGCGCGAGAATGCGGGCGTTGCGTTCATGGGCGATACGAAGGGCGGAGCGTTCGATGTTTCGGGCGATCTGGCCCGGCAGTGGCTGCAAGCGCCGACGAACCCCAATGGCCGACTGAATGGCGACGTTCTACGCCCATGGATCAATGGCCTGGATGTCACGCGGCGCCCGCGCGACATGTGGATCATCGATTTCGGCTGGGAGATGACCCAGCAGGAGGCGGCATATTATGAGCAGCCGTTCGGTTACGTGCGCGCGAATGTCTGGCCTGCGCGCACCACGAACAGGCGAGAAATCTACAAGAAGTTCTGGTGGCGGCACGTAGAGCCACGGCCGGGTATGTGGCGTCGCTCGAGGGATGCGTCCGTGCGGTGGTCACGCCCCGGGTGGCAAAGCACCGCCTCTTCGCCTGGCTTGCCCCCGGAGTTGTTCCTGACAGTCAACTCATCGTGATCGCGCGTTCCGACGACACCACGTTCGGCATCCTGCAGTCGCGCATTCACGAGCTTTGGACCCTGCGTCTGTGCACCTGGCTGGGGGTTGGGAACGATCCGCGCTACACGCCGTCCACCACGTTCGAGACCTTCCTCTTCCCGGGGGGCCTGACCCCGAACATCCCGAGCGAGGACTACCGGAACGACCCCCGTGCCCGGCGGATCGCCGAGGCCGCCCGGCAACTGAACGCGTAGCGCGAGGCGTGGCTGGACCCCGACGGTCTCGTGAGACGCGTCCCCGAGGTGGTGCCGGGCTATCCCGACCGGGTTCTGCCCGTCGACGAGGCGGCGGCGAAGGAACTGCGCAAGCGGACACTCACCAATCTCTACAACCAGCGCCCGGCATGGCTGGACAACGCCCACCGCGCGCTCGACGAGGCGGTCGCCGCCGCCTACGGCTGGCCGGCCGATCTGGGCGACGAGGAGGTGCTGCAGCGACTTTTCGCGTTGAATCAGGCACGGGCGGGGGCGCAGGCGTAAGCGGGATGCAATGGTGCTTGGCAACGTCCTTCGGCTTCACGAGACTGACCCGGCCGCTTGCGCCACCTGCACTGATGCCGCCGCCACCGCCGCCAATAAACAGAGAAACAGAAGAAAAGGCCGCGCGCAGCGCCTTGCGTGACGGCAACGGCGCGCGTTAGTCATGCTAGGTATGATTAACGGCGCCTTAACCTTCAGCGCCCGGCAGGCACTCCGGCGGATCCGGTCGGGAGGCTCGGCCCGCGCCTACAGGACCAGTGCCGGCCGCGGCGTTGCGCGTGGGGTCGCCTCGGCGAGGAGCAGGGCGGTCTCGCGATCGCGGGCGGCGGCGGGAACGGCGCTGCGCAGGCGGTGCAGGGCCAGGATCATGTCGGCGATCGCTGCCTCGGCAATTCGCCCGGCCATGGCGCGCTCGCGGACGATGCGGCTTGCCTCTGCCATGCTGGCGGCGATGCCCTCGCGGCGCAGCAGCCGCACCAGCCGGGCGGCGGCGCGGCCCGGCAGCACCACCTTGGCGGCGATGGAGCCGATGGTGCGGATGGCCCTGAGCGCGGTCGAGAAGTCGAGCTTGCGCGCCACGATCATTCCCAGCATCTGCCCCAGGAACCGGGCCGTCTGCTGGCCCGTGATCTCGCCGGGGATGCGCCGCGCCACCTCGGCCAGCGCCTTGCGCTCCAGCAGGCGCAGGAGGTTGGGCGCGTGCCGCGTCATCCTGCGGCGGGCCTCGAGGAACAGCCGTGCAGCGGCGAGCCAGCGGGGAAAGTCCTCGCGGTGCGCCAGCACGAAGCGGGTGGCGGTGAGGCCGGTATCGGCGAGCCACAGCGGCAGGCTCACGCTGGTGGCGATCCCCCGCAGCAGCTCCATCTCGGCCAGGGCCAGCCGCTGCAGGGGACGGCCGCGCCGCCCCGCATCCGCCAGCGCCGCGAAGTTGACGTCGCTGCGAAACCCGGCACGGCTCTGCACCCAGCCCCGGCTGCCGTCGAGATAGATCACGTCGGCGGGGCCGATCCTGACGATCAGCCGCCGCCTTCCGTGCACGTCGGGCGGCATGTCGCCACGTCGCAGCGAGCCGGCGCCCGGCCCGCCGCTCATGCTCCCCGACGACCAGCCGAAGGCCCTGGCCACGAGGCCCTGGTCCACCGGCACCGGCTCGTGCGTTCCGCGCCGGATGGCGGGCGGCCTCGCCTTTGGGGTCGCCGGAAGGCTCCGCAGGCGGCGGACCAGCGGCCGGACGATCCCGTCCCGCAGGGCCAGCCACTGGCGGCTGAGCTGCCGGAAGCCCGGCTCGCCGCGCTGCAGCTTCCGTCCGAGGCGGGCCGGATGGAGGGCATGGAAGATCGCGTCGGTGATGGCGTCGACGTCGCTAATTCCGGCTGCCATGGCCCGCCTGGCCAGCTCTCCGAGCCGCTTGACCATGGCGGCCGTGCCGAGGGCGCCAAGGGTGGTGAGCCGGTCGGGACCGCCGGGCTGCGGCCGGGTCTGCATCAGCATGGTGTCGGCGCCTCCGGCATGGTGCGGGTGGAGCCGAAAAGCCTAGCGCGCAGGCCGCCGGAGGCTCAGTCCCACACATCGGCTACCCCGGCCGGGGGACGCCCGGCGGAGACAAAGCGCCGCGTTGATCATGCCAGAAATGATTAACGGCGGTTAACCATCTGAACTGGCGGGCATTTCCAGTCGCGGGGAGCGAGGCCGGGCCATGCAACGCTCCCGACCCCTGAGCATCGAAAGAAAACGGCCGCGCGCAGCGCCTTGCGTGGCGGTGACGGCGGGGCCGGGTTCGGGTGGCGGGTCAGCCTCGGGACAGGGGGATGCCGCTGGCGCGCTCGATGAAGGGGAGGCGATGCCCGGGGTGGCGGCGGCGACGGCGCGCTGGTCGAGCAGCGTGGCGCCATCGGTCCAGTCGGTGGCGAGGCCGCCCCCTTCCCGGACGGTGAGCAGGCCGGCGATCACGTCCGAGGAGGCACAGTAGAGGGAGACCAGCGCGTCGATCCGGCCGTCGGCGACGTGGCAGAGGCTGAGCGCGCTGGAGCCCATGCGGCGGTGATCGAAGCGCTGGTTGAAATAGGGGACAGTTGAAATCGGGGGCACCCACCTGGTTTAACCGCAGCGGCTCCGTTTGACTCGTCTCTGCCGGCCGGGGTGCGATTTGCGGCGCTTTAGGGCGCAAGGGGTTAAATGAGTCGGGTGTCCCCCTTTTCAACCGTATTTAACAAGCGCGCGACGCCGCATTCAGGGATGGCCGCCGAGTGCGACGATACTCCGCCTCTTCTCGCGAGGCGTGAGCTTCAGCAGAAGCTGAGCCGGATGGGTGCACGTAAGTCTGAGCACCCAAGATGCAAGCGGCAATATCCGTTCCCGGACACCGCCGCCAACTGACAGAAAAACGAAAGAAAAAGCCGCGCGCAGCGCCCTGGCGCGGCTTTGCCCTCTAGCGCCGCGCCATGGGGATGCCGCTGGCGCGCTCGATGAGGGGGGCGATGCCGGGGGCGGCGGCGGCGACGGCGCGGCGGTCGAGGAGGGTGGCGCCGTCGGTGTAGTCGGTGGCGCGGCCGCCGGCTTCCTCGACGGTGAGCAGGCCGGCGATGACGTCCCAGGAGCTGCAGCTCGGGCAGACGAGGCCGTCGAGGCGGCCGTCGGCGACGTGGCAGAGGGTAAGCGCGCTGGAGCCGAGGCGGCGGTGGTCGACCTTCTCGGCCAGGAGGTTGCCCACCAGCTCGCCGTAGACGGCGGGCGGGGTCTTGTAGGTGTAGCTCAGGCCGATGCAGGCTTCCTCGCCGCTGGCAACGGCGCTGGCGCGGATCGGCCTGCCGTCGCGGAAGGCGCCGTGGCCGCGGCGGGCGGTGAAGAGCTGGTCGTGGACGGCGTCGTAGGTGAGGGCGAGCTCGGTGCGGCCCTCGACGACATAGGCGATGACGCTGCACCAGTAGGGGATGCCGCGCACGAAGTTGGCGGTGCCGTCGATCGGGTCGATGACCCACATGCGCTCGCTGATCTCGCCGCCTTCCTCCTCGCCGAGAAAGCCGTCGCCGGGGAAGAGGGCGCCCAGCCTCCCGCGGATCAGCGCCTCGGCTTCCTTGTCGGCCACGCTCACGAGGTCCTGCAGCCCCTTGCTCTCGACGCCCAGCTTCTCCCGGTCGCCGGAGAGGGCGGCGGCACGCCTGCCGGCGGCGCGGATCACGTCGGAGGCGGCGGCGAGCCTAAGGGCGAGGTCGCGGTCGGTCATCAAGAGGCTTTCCTTTCGAGGAGGCGGTGGCGCAGGAGGGTGAGGCGCGGCTGCTCGCCGAGGTCGCGCACGGCGCGCTCGAGTGCCAGCGGCTCGGCCACCAGCACGGCCAGGCTCCGGGCGCGGGTGAGGGCCGTGTAGAGCAGGCGGCGGCGCAGCATGCGGCCGTGCTGGCGCATCAGCACGACGACCACCGCCGGATATTCCGAACCCTGCGCCTTGTGTACCGTCACGGCATAGGCCATGGCGAGCTGGTCGAGATCGTTGAAGGCGTAGACCACCTCGCGGCCGTCGAAGGTGACGGCCAGGGTCTGGCCTTGGCGGTCGAGGCCGGTCACCCGGCCGATATCGCCGTTATAGACCTCGCGCTCGTAATCGTTCTCGACCTGCATCACCTTGTCGCCGATGCAAAAACGGACGAAGCGGCGCTCGATGCTGTCGGGCGGGTCGGGGTTGAGGCGGGCCTGGAGGCGCTGGTTGAGCTCACGGGTGCCGACCGGGCCGCGATTGGTCGGGCACAGGACCTGGACCTCGGCGAACGGGTCGAGGCCGAAGCGCTCGGGAATCCGCTCGGCCACCAGCTCGACCACCTTGGCGGCGGCATCCTCGGGCAGCTCGGCGCGGATCCCGTAGCAGTCGGCGAGCTCGCCCCCGGGCCGCTCGAAGCTGGGCAGCAGGCCCTCGTTGATCCGGTGGGCGTTGCGCACGATGGCGCTGGTCGCGGCCTGCCGGAAGATCTCGGTCAGGCGTACCACCGGGACGACGCCCGAGGCGATGAGATCGGCCAGCACCTGGCCCGGTCCCACCGAGGGGAGCTGGTCGACATCGCCCACCATGAGCAGCGAGGCCTCGTCGGGCAGGGCCTGCAGCAGCCCCTCCATGAGGGCGAGGTCGACCATCGACATCTCGTCGACCACGAGAAGGTCGAGCTCCAGCGGCCGCTCGGCATTGCGCCGAAAGCCGCGGCCGGGGTCGGCCTCGAGCAGGCGGTGCAGCGTTTTGGCCTCGCGCCCGGTGCTCTCGGCGAGACGCTTGGCGGCGCGGCCGGTGGGCGCTGCCAGGGCGAGGCGCAGCTTCTTCTCCGGCAGGGCCGCCAGGATCGCGCGGACCAGCGTCGTCTTGCCGGTGCCGGGCCCGCCGGTGATGACCAGGAGCTTGCTGCGCAGGGCCTGGAGCACCGCCTCGCGCTGGGTCGGGGCCAGCTCGACGGCCAGCGAGCGCTCGGCCCGCGGCACCGCCTCGCCGGCCGCCTCGCCGTCCCAGGCGGGCAGGCCGCGCACCAGCCGCTGGACGTCCTCGGCGATGGCCTGCTCGGCATGGCAGAGCGAGGGGAGCTGCACCCAGCGGCGCCCGTCGAAGCTGGCCTCGTCGAGCAGGTCCCGGGCGAGCGCCGCGTCGAGCGGCGCCGCCATGGCCTCCCCGGGAAGCTCCAGGAGATCGCCCGCCGCTTCCAGCAGGCGCTCGCGGGGCAGGGCGCTGTGGCCGTCCTCGGCGGCATCCCGCAAGGTCTGCTCGAGGGCCGCCACGAGGCGCACCGGGGCATCCGGGGCGATGCCCACCCGGCGCGCCAGGGCGTCGGCGGTGAGGAATCCGATGCCGCGCACCTCGCGGGCCAGCGCGTAGGGATCGGCGGTCACCCGTGCTACCGCGCGGCTGCCCCAGGCCGCGAGGATCTGCCGGGCGCGGGCGAGGCCCACGCCGTTGGCGTGGAGGAACAGCAGGATGTCGCGGATCGAGCGCTCCTGCTGCCACGCCTCGCCGATCCGCGTGGCGAGCTTGGGGCCGATGCCGCCGACCTCGCGCAGGCGGTGCGGCTCGCGCTCGAGGATGTGCGGCAGGGTAGTGCCGAAATGCCCGGCGAGCCGCTTGGCGAGCTCGGGGCCGAGCCCCTGGACGACGCCCGAGGCCAGGTAGCCGGCCAGCGCCTCCGGGCTGCTGGGCGGCAGCACGTCGACCTCGGTGGCGGCGAACTGGCGGCCCCAGGAAGGATCCTGCCGCCACGACCCTTGCGCCCGCAGCACCTCGCCGGGGTGGACCGGCGGCAGGACGCCGACCAGTGTCGCCGGCTCCTCAGAGCCCTCGGCGCGCAGCCGCACCACCGTGTAGCCGTTCTCGGGGTTGTGGTAGACGACACGCTCGATGGTGCCCGAGAGCGTGGCGGCGGGCTCGCTCATGCCGGTGCGCCGCGCTCGGGGTCGGCGTGCGGCGGGCGCGCGGGGACGGCGAAGGGCGACATGGAATTTCCGCAATTGCCTGGCGTGCGCCGCCGCCCTAAGAGCGCGCCGCGCGCAAGGAGCTTAGCGCCCCAGGGCCGCGTCACCTAGAGGGAGAGGGACCGCGATGACGAGCAGTGCTTGGAAAGCCTGGCGGCCGGGCAGTGCGCCGGCGCTCCCGGGGCTGGCGCCGGTGGTGGGCCATCGCGGCGCCGCCCTGCACGCGCCCGAGAACACCATGGTCTCGATCCGGAAGGCGCATGCGCTGGGCGCTCGCTGGGTCGAGATCGACGTCAAGCTCAGCCGCGACGGCGTGCCTTTCCTGCTGCACGACGAGAGCCTGGAGCGAACCACCAGCGGCAGCGGACCGGCTGCGGGGAAGAGCTGGCAGGAGCTTGCCGCCCTCGATGCCGGCGGGTGGTTCGGCGAGGCGTTCCGCGGCGAGCCGCTCCTCTCGCTGGAGGCGCTGGCGGCCCTCCTTCTCGAGCTGGGCATGGCGGTGAATGTCGAGATCAAGCCCTGCCCGGGCCGCGAGGAGGAGACCGCCCTGGTGGCCGGGGAGATGCTGGCACGGCTGTGGCCGAAGGACGGGCCGGTGCTGCTGTTCTCGAGCTTCAAGCGGGCGTCGCTGGCGGCCCTGCAGCGCAGCGTCCCGCACTTTCCCCGCGGCCTTCTGGTGGAAGCGTTGCCCGAGGACTGGGCGCAGGCGATGCAGGATCTGGGCTGCACCACGCTTCACCCCTCGCACCGCCGCCTCTCGCCGGGCGAGCTGCGCCTGCTCAAGGAGCAGGGCGTCCCGGTCCTGCTCTACACGGTCAACGAGGCGGAACGCGCGAGGGAGCTTTTGGAGGCCGGCGCCGACGCCGTCATCACCGACGCGCCGGAGCGCATCCTGCCGCTCGTCGGGGCCGGCGCAAGGGCCTAGCGGGGCGGCGCCGCGCGGGCCTGCCCGGGCACGGGCTCAGTAGCGGCGCAGCAAGCCGATCAGCCGGCCCTGCACCTTCACCTGATGGGGGCCGAAGATGCGGGTCTCGTAGTCGGGATTGGCGGCCTCCAGGGCGATGGAGGCGCCGCGCCGGCGCAGCCGCTTCAAGGTGACCTCGCGCTCGTCGATCAGGGCCACGACGATCTCGCCGTTCTCGGCTGTGTCGGCGCGTTTGATGATGACGAAGTCCTCGTCGTGGATCCCGGCCTCGATCATCGAGTCCCCGACCACCTGCAGCACGTAGTGCTCGCCGTCGCCGACGAGCATGGCTGGCACGTCGATGGTGGTGCTGGTCTCGGCCAGGGCCTCGATCGGCGTGCCGGCGGCGATGCGGCCGTAGACCGGCAGGTCGACATGGCCGGTGGCGCCGATCAGCATGGGCGAGCGGCGCACCGCGCCGAACTCCGGCCGCACGATGTTGGAGGAGGGGAGCCGCGCCGCAGCGGCCCGGCGGCTTGCCGGCTCGGGCTCCGGGGCCGGCGGGCGGACCACCTCGATGGCGCGCGCCCGGTAGGCCAGGCGGCGGATGTGGCCGCGCTCCTCGAGCCCCGAGATGAGCCGGTGGATGCCCGACTTGGACTTGAGCTTGAGGGCCTTGCGCATCTCGTCGAAGGATGGCGGCACGCCGTTGCGCTCCACGAATTCGTGGATGAACCGCAACAGTTGAAGCTGGCGCTGCGTGAGCACGCCTGGACTCCCCGGCCGGAGGCGGAAGGGCGACGAGTGGAGAAAATGTTCTAATTAAGTTCTTGTCGCCGGTCAACGGCGTGTTGGCGGACCTGTCGGCGCCGTGGTGACGGTCCGGCGTGCGTTGCGGCGCTCAGGAAGCGCGCAGGACGCGGGCCAGCGGTACCCAGGGGACGAGCTCGCCGGCGGCCGCCGGGGGAGCATGGGGCGGGCGCACCACGAGGGCATCGGCACGCGCCAGGGTTGCGAACATCGAGCTGTCCTGGCGCGAGGCGGGCCGCAGCACCGGGCCCGAGGGGCCTTGCTCGATGGTGGCGCGCATATACTCCTCGCGCTCGTCGTTGGCCTGCAGCGGGGCCGCCAGCGGCGCGCTCTCGAGCGGCAGGCCGGTCGGCCGGCCGAGGAGCTGCTGCAGCACCGGGCGCAGGAACACCACCGCGCAGACCGCGGCCGAGACCGGGTTGCCGGGAAGGCCCAGCAGCGGCACGCCCATGACCTTGCCGAAGATCAGCGGCTTGCCCGGCCGCATGGCGATCTTCCAGAAGTCGAGCTCCATGCCGGCCTCGCCCAGCGCCGGGCGCAAAAGGTCGTACTCGCCGACCGAGGCGCCGCCGGTGGTGAGCAGGAGATCGGCGCCGCGGGCCTGGGAGAGGGCGTCGGCAAGGGCGTCGTGGTGGTCGGCGGCGATCCCCAGATCGACCGGCTCGCCGCCCCACCGGCGTACCAGTGCCGCCAGCGCCGTGCTGTTGGAGCTGACGATGCCGGCTGGCGGCACCGGCTCGCCGGGGCGCACCAGCTCGTCGCCGGTGGCGAGGATGGCGACGCGCGGGCGGCGCCGCACCGGGAGCCAGCCATGACCCATCGCCCCGGCAAGGCCAAGCTCGAGGGGGCCCAGCAACATGCCCGCAGCGAGCCCGGTCCAGCCTTCGGCGAAGTCGAGCCCGGCCGGGCGGACGAACTCGCCGGCCGTGCAGGCGCGCAGGAAGCGGACGCGGCTGCCCTCGCGCCGGGCGTTCTCCTGGATGGCGATGGCGTCGGCGCCCTCGGGAAGTGGCGCGCCGGTGAAGATGCGCACCGCCTGGCCGGCGCCCACCGGCGGCGGCGGCGGCCCGCCGGCGCGCGATTCGCCCACCACGCCGAACCAGCGCTCGGGCGCCTGCGTCTCGCCGGCCCGCACGGCATAGCCGTCCATGGCCGAGACGGCGCAGGGCGGCTGGCTGCGGCGTGCCACGAGGTCGGCCGCCAGCACGCGGTCCAGCGCCTCGGACAGGGGCAGCCATTCGCCCGGGCCCGGGTTCAGGGCTTCGAGGATGCGCGCGCGCGCCTCGGCGACCGCGAGCATGCTCAGCCGCCGCCCGGCGCGCCATCGGCGCGGTACTCGCCGGAGCGGCCGCCGCTCTTGTGGACCAGCCGGACCTCGCTGATCCGCATGCCGCGGTCGACCGCCTTGCACATGTCGTAGACGGTAAGGGCCGCCACCGTCACCGCGGTCAGCGCCTCCATCTCCACGCCGGTGCGTCCGGTCAGCCGGCAGGTGGCGGTGATCTCGACCCCCGCCTCCGCCTCGAGCAGCGCCAGCTCGACCTTGACCGATTCCAGCGGCAGCGGGTGGCACAGCGGGATCAGATCAGGGGTGCGCTTGGCGCCCATGATGCCGGCGAGCTGCGCCACCGAGAGCACGTCGCCCTTCTTGAAGCCGCGCTCGGCGATCTTCCGGGCGGTCCCGGGCTGCATCAGCACCCGTCCGGTGGCCGTGGCGCTGCGCACGGTGACGTCCTTGGCCGAGACGTCGACCATTACCGCGTTGCCCTCGGCGTCGAAATGGGTGAGGCCGCTCATGCCGCCGTCTCCAGGCCCAGGAGGGCGCGGGTGGCGGCGGTGACGTCGGGCTGGCGCATCAGCGACTCGCCGACGAGGAACGCGCGGGCGCCCACCTCGCGCATGCGCAGAAGGTCGTCATGGCCGTAGAGGCCGCTCTCGGCCACCAGCATCCGGTCCGCCGGCACGCGCGGGGCCAGCTCCACCGTAGTCGCAATGTCGACCTTCAAGGTCTTGAGATTGCGGTTGTTGATGCCGACGAGCGGGGTGTCGAGGCGGAGCGCCCGGTCCAGCTCGGCGCCGTCATGGACCTCCACCAGGACGTCCATGCCGAGCTCCTTCGCATGGTCCGCCAGCTCGGCGGCCATCCCGTCCTCAAGCGCCGCCATGATCAGCAGGATGCAGTCCGCGCCCAGTGCCCGGGCTTCGAGCACCTGGTAAGGGTCGATCATGAAGTCCTTGCGAAGGCAGGGAAGATCGACGGCAGCGCGGGCGGCCACCAGATACTCGTCGGCGCCCTGGAACCAGGGCGCGTCGGTCAGCACGGAAAGGCAGCTCGCACCGCCCGCCGCATAGGCCCGGGCCAGAGCGGGCGGGTCGAAGTCGGCGCGGATCAGGCCCTTGCTGGGTGAGGCCTTCTTGATCTCGGCGATCAGGGCCGGGCGGCCGGCCTCGTCGCTGCGGGCAAGGGCGGCGGCGAAGCCGCGCGGGGCCGAGGCCGCCTTCGCCTCCGCCTCGAGCCGGCTCGGCGGGCAGGCGGCCTTGCGGGCCGCCACATGCTCGCGCTTGGTGGCGCAGATCCGGGCGAGGACGTCGCTCAAGGGCTTACTCTTTGCGGTTGGTGATGCGCACGAGGCGCTCGAGGGCGGCGAGCGCGCGCTCCTGGTCGATGGAATCGGCCGCCAGGGCCACACCCTCCCTGAGCGAAGCGGCCCTTCCGGCCACCATCAGGGCGCCGGCCGCCGAGAACAGCACGGCGTCGCGGAAGGGACCCCGCACGCCGTTCAGGACGGCGCGGATCGCCTCGGCATTGTGGGCCGGATCGCCGCCCTTGAGATCGGCCAGGGAGGCGCGCGGCAGGCCCGCATCCTCGGGCGTCACCTCGAAGCTGCGCACCTTGCCCTCGTGCCACTCGGCCACGAGGCTGGGGCCGGTCGTCGACAGCTCGTCGAGCCCGTCGCTGCCGTGCACCACCCACGCCTTCTCGGCTCCGAGCCGGCCCAGCACCTCGGCCAGCGGCTCGGCCCAGCGGGCGGCGAAGACGCCCATGAGCTGGCGCCTGACCCCGGCGGGGTTGGCCAGCGGGCCCAGCAGGTTGAAGATCGTACGGGTGCCGAGCTCGACCCGGGGGCCGGCCACATGGCGCATGGCGCCGTGGTGGCGCGGCGCCATCATGAAGCCGATGCCGGCCTCGGCGATGGCCTGCTCGATCAGCGGCAGCTCGGCATCGATGTCGACGCCCAGCTCGCCCAGAACGTCGGAGGAGCCGGAGCGCGAGGACAGGCTGCGGTTGCCATGCTTGGCCACGGGCACGCCGCAGCCGGCGACCACGAGGGCCGCGGCGGTCGAGATATTGTAGGTGCCGGCGCCGTCGCCGCCGGTCCCGCAGGTGTCGATGGCGCCGGCCGGTGCCTTGACCCGCACCATGCGCTCGCGCAGCACGGCGGCCCCGGCGGCGATCTCGTCGATGGTCTCGCCGCGCACCCTGAGCGCCATCAGGAAGCCTGCCATCTGGGCCGGCGTGGCGTCGCCCGCCATCATCGTGGCGAAGGCCTCGCGGGCTTCTGCCATCTCCAGCGGCCGGGCCTCGGCGACCTTGTTGAGGAGGGTGCGGAAACGCTGCAGCTCGGCGCTCATGCAGCCGCTCCGGGGCGCGCCAGCTCGAGAAAGTTGCCGAGCAGGCGATGGCCGTGCTGCGTGGCGATGCTCTCGGGGTGGAACTGCACGCCGTGGATCGGCAGGCGCCGGTGTCGCAGCCCCATGATCACGCCGTCCTCGGTCCGCGCGTTGACCACGAGATCCTCGGGCAGCACGGCCTCGACGGCGGCCAGCGAATGGTAGCGGGTCGCCTCGAAGGGCGAGGGCAGGCCGGCGAAGACGCCGGTCCCGTCATGGGTGACGCTGCCCATCTTGCCGTGCATCGGCAGCGGCGCGCGCGTCACCTCGCCGCCGAAGGCCTGGGCGATCGCCTGGTGGCCGAGACACACGCCCAGCACGGGGCATCGTCCGGCGGCGGCGCGGACCAGGGGAAGGCTGATGCCGGCCCGGTCGGGGTCGCACGGGCCGGGCGAGATGCAGATCGCCTCGGGCTGCCAGCCGAGCGCCTCCTCGACCGTGATCTCGTCATTGCGGACGACCTTCACCACCGCCCCGAGCTCGCTCAGATAGTGGTAGAGGTTCCAGGTGAAACTGTCGTAATTGTCGATGAGTAGCAGCATGAACGTCCGCTCCCGGCGCCGCCGGCAGGCGCCGCGCAGGTCAGGAAAGCCGTGGGGGCACGCTTCGTCAAGGGCGCAGCGCCGCGGTCGCCGCGCGCCCGGGCCGGGTGGTCTGCTCACGCCTAGACGGAGGATCGATGGCGCGCAAGAAGGTCGCCGCCAAGCCCACGGCACGCCGCACGGCCAAGCGCCCGGCGCGTGCCCCGGCAAGGCGCCGGCACCACCGCAGGGGCTCCTGGTGGCAGCGCCTGACAAGGCTTACCGGGAGCGTGCCGTTCGGCCTGCGTGACATCAGTCTCGTCGCCCTTGCCGGGCTCGTCCTGGTGCTCTGGCTCGACCGGGGGGAGCGCCGGCCGGCGGCGCCGGCGCCGCGCGCCAGCTACACCGCACCGATGCCCGCAGCCCCGGCCGCCCGCCCGACGGCGCCATCGCCCGAGCGGATCGCTGTCCTCCAGCGCGACGAGCGCGAGGCGCCGCCGCTGCCCGCTCCTGTCCGGCCGGCGCCGCAGGCCATCGCACCGGCCGAGCCGCCGCCCTCCATCCCGCCGGCCGCTGCCGGCTCGGTCCAGACCGCCGGCCTGCCGACGCTTCCCGCCCCGGCGGCCATACCGCGCCTGCCGGCGGCCCGGCCCGAGGGGCCGGCGCTGCGTCCGGCGGTACCCCCGGCCCCGGCCTCGGCCGCCGTGGCCATCATCATCGACGATGTCGGCGTCGCGCAGGGCTGGGCGCGCCGCGCGGTGCGGCTGCCGGCACCGGTGACCCTGGCGTTCCTGCCCTATGCCGACCATCTGCCCGAGCTCACCGCCGAGGCGCGGGCCAACGGCCACGAGATCTTTCTCCATCTGGCGATGGAGCCGCAGGGCAATGCCGATCCGGGGCCCAACGCCCTTTTGGCCTCGCTCGGCGAGGAGGAGCTGCGGCGGCGCATCACCTGGGCCATCGGTCGGGTGCCCGATGCCGTCGGCGCGAACAACCACATGGGCAGCAGGCTCACCGCCGAGGCCGCGCCGATGCGGGTCGTCATGGACGAGCTGCGGCGGGCAAAGCTGCTGTTCGTCGACAGCATGACCACCCCGGCCTCGGTCGCCGGCGCCACCGCCGCGGTCTTCGGTATCCCGCACACCAACCGCGACGTCTTTCTCGACAACGAGGCGGAGGCCGGGGCGATCAGCGCGCAGCTGGCGCGGGCCGAGCGGCTGGCGCGCCGCAACGGCACCGCGGTGGCCATCGGCCACCCTTATCCGGCCACCATGAAGGTCTTGGAGAGCTGGCTGCCGGAAGCGCGGCGCCGCGGCATCCGCCTGGTCAGCGCCAGCGAGATGATCGAGATCAGGCGCTGCGGCGACGGTGCCGCCGGCTGCCTGCTCAACGCCCGCGCGGAAGCCCGCCGCTGAACGAGAACGGGGGCGCTCGCCGGCATTCCTTCGTCCGCTCACCGGAACCGCCCGCTGCGGACGGACGCTCCGCCCCGGGCGACGTCACAAGGTAGCGCACGTCCCGTGGCGACGGAGCCGCGCAAGGCGCTGCGCGCGGCGGGTTTTCCTTCTTTTCGGGGTAGGCGGCGGCGCCCGGCGCGCAGGCCATGAAGCTCACGTCACGCCGCTTCGGGAAGCCGTCTGCGGCATCCCCGTCAACCTCCCGTCAATCACACCTGGCAAGACCAACGCCCAGCCTGTTGCGCCCCTGCCGCTTCAGCGGCTGCGGCTGGCGAAGCGCACGGCCTCCTCGGCAGCCCGCATCAGGGCACGCGCCTTGTTGATGCTCTCCTGGTACTCGGCCTCGGGATCGCTGTCATAGACCACCCCGCCGCCGGACTGGGCGTACATCACCCCGTCCTTCACCAGCGCGGTCCTCAGGCCGATGCAGGTGTCCATCGAGCCGTCGGCGGCGAAATAGCCGATGGTGCCGGCATAAAAGCCGCGCCGCTCGGGCTCGAGCTCCTCGATGATCTCCATCGCCCGCACCTTGGGAGCACCCGAGACGGTGCCGGCGGGAAAGCCCGCCATCAGCGCGTCGAGCGCGTCGAATCCGTCGCGCAGGCGGCCCTCGACGTTGGAGCTGATGTGCATGACATGGCTGTAGCGCTCGATCACCATCTTCTCGGTGACCGTGACGCTGCCGACCTCGGCCACCCGGCCGACATCGTTCCGGCCCAAGTCGAGCAGCATCAGATGCTCGGCGCACTCCTTGGGATCGGCCAGAAGCTCGGCCGCCAGAGCCTCGTCCTCGGCCCGCGTGGCGCCGCGCGGGCGGGTGCCGGCGAGCGGCCGGATGGTGACCTTGCCGTCCCTGAGCCGCACCAGGATCTCCGGCGAGGAGCCCACCAGGGTGAAGCCGTCGAGATCGACGCAGAACAGGAAGGGCGAGGGGTTGAGCCGGCGCAGCGCCCGGTAGAGCGAGAGCGGCGGCAGGTCGAAGGGCACGGCAAAGCGCTGCGAGGGCACCACCTGGAACGCGTCGCCGGCGGCGATGTAAGCCTTGGCCTTCTCGACCATGGCCATGAACTCGGCCTTGGTGACGTTCGACTGCGGCTCGATGGTCACCTTCGAGGCGCGCGGCGGGTCGTGGCGCATGCCGCGGTCGAAGTCGGCCACCGCGTCGGCCAGCCGCTCGAGCGCCAGGTCGTGGGCGCGCGCGGCGCCCAGGTCCTGCGACGGCCAGACCGGCGTCACCAGCGTGACGCTGTCGGCGATATTGTCGAAGACGGCGACGATGGTCGGCCGCATGAAGACCGAGTCGGGCAGGCCCAGCCGGTCGGGATTGTCGGCCGGCAGGCGCTCCATCAGGCGCACCATGTCGTAGGCCATGAAGCCGAACAGGCCGGCGGCCGGCGGCGGCAGCCCCTCGGGCATCTCGATCCGCGACTCCTCGAGCAGCGCCCGCAGGCTCTCGAGGCTCGGCGCGTCGCAGGGGACGAACGCGTCGCGCTCGACCAGGGCGCGCCGGTTCACCTCGGCACGCTCGCCGAAGCAGCGCCAGATCAGGTCGGGCTTGAGGCCGATGATCGAGTAGCGGCCGCGCACGGCACCGCCCTCGACGCTTTCCAGAAGGAAGCTGTAGGGCCGGCCCTCGGCGAGCTTGAGGAAGGCCGAGACCGGTGTCTCGAGGTCGGCCACCAGCGTGGTCCAGACCACCTGCGGCCGCCCTGTCTCGTAGGTGGCGCAAAAGCTCTGGCGGTCGGGCTTGACGTCCATGGTCACTGACTCACCGACTGGATGACGGAATCGAGGGCACGCTGGTCGATCTCGACCGGGAAGCGGTCGCGCAGGGCCTGCTGCCAGGCCACCAGGACGTCGCCGCGCATCTGCTGGCGCAGCGCCTCCACGGTCTGGGCGATCTCGGCGTCCGGCGCGGCCTCGATGATCTCTGTCGTGGCGACGATCGCGGCACCGTCGGGGACCTCGACCGGCGCATCGGCGAGCGCGCCCGGCGGCGTGGCGAAGAGGGCCTGCACGGCGGCGGGGCTGAGCAGCCGGTCGAAGCCGCTGGCGTCGCGGGTGACGGGCTCGATGGTGCGAAGCGAGGCTGCGGGCTGCGCATCGGCCAGCTCCTCGAGACTGGTGCCCTGGCGCGCCTTTTCCAGCAGACCGGCGGCCGCCTCGCGGGCAAGGCTCATCTGCCGGTCCTCGCGCCAGGCCTGGGCGACCTCCTCGCGGACCTCCTCGAGGCGGCGCGGGCGCGCCGCGTCGATGCGCGTGACGTTGAAGACGTAGAAGCGGTCGTCGGCGGTCTGCAGCAGGAGCGAAGGCTGGTCCTTTCCGGCCTGGAAGATCTCGCGCAGCATCTCCTCGTCGAGGGCCACGCTCTCCACCGGCCGGCCGTTCGCGTCGAGGCCGGTGCTGTCGACGGCGTCGAGGCGGACGAAGCGCGCGCCGGCCTGGGCTGCCGCCTCCTCGACCGTGCCGCCGCCGGCGATCGCGTCGTCCATGGCGTTGGCGGCGTCGGGCAGCCGGTTGATGGCCTCGTGCAGCTTGAGCTCGGCGGCGAGCTCGTCGCGGACCTCGCCCAGCGGCCGGACCTGCTCGGGCGTGATCGCGGCGACGCGCAGCAGATGCCAGCCGAACGCCGTGCCGAGCGGCTCGCCCACGGCACCCTTGTCGAGGGCGAACAGCGCCTTGTCGAGCGCGTCGGGAAGCTGCCCCTGACGTACCGGGCCCAGCTCGGAGGTGCTCACGCCCTCCATCGCCCCGGCCACCTCGGCGAAGCTCTGGCCCTCGGCGACACGCCGTGCGGCCTCGCGGATCGTCGCCTCGTCGGCGGCAAGGAGCTGGACGGCCCGGCGCTGCTCGGGCGTGCGGTAGGCGGCCTTGCGGCTCTCATAGGCCTCGGCCACCGCCGCCTCGCCGATCTCGATCTCCTCGCCGAGATCGGCAGGGCCGAGGACGGCGAGCTCGACGCCGCGATATTCGGGCGCCTGGTAGGCGCCTTCATTCGCTTCGAGATAGGTCTCGAGCGCGGCCTCGTCGGGAGCCTCGACCTCCATCTCCGCGGCCGCCACCACCAGCGCGCGGCCGCGCCGCTGCTCCTCGCGCCACGCCACCAGCTGGCGCGCCTCGCTCTCGGGTGCTGCCACCGCGCCGGTGACCGCGTCGACCAGACGCTGGCGCATCAGGTCGCCGCGGGTCTGCTCCACATAGGAAGCCTCGCCGATGCCCGCCTGGCGCAGGAACATCTCGAAGCGGCTGCGGTCGAAGCGCCCGCCGGTCTGGAAGACCTGCTGCCCGTGGATCGCGCGGGCTACCGTCTCGTCGTCCACTGCGAGGTCCATCCCGGCCGCCTGGGCATCGATCAGGCGGCGCGCGATGCTGGCCTCGAGGGCCTGGCGCAGCAGCCCTTCCATGATCGCCGGGTTGCGCTCGAGACCCTGCCCGAGCTGGCTCTGGAGGCGGCGGAAGGAGTTGTCGGCCTCGCGCTGGAGCTCGTCGGCCGGAACCTCGAGGCCGGCCAGCTCGGCCACCGTCCGGCTCGGCGGGCCGCCCCGGAAGATGTCGCCGATGCCCCATACCGCAAAGCTCAGGATGAGCAGGCCCAAAAAGATCTTGACCACCCATCCGGTGGCCTGCTTGCGCATTGCATCGAGCATCGGTAAGCCTCGAAAAATAGGGCGCAGCCGGCGGGCGCCGCGGACGGCGGCAAGATAGGGTTGCGCCATCCGCGTCGCAACCCGGAACCCGGGCGAGGCGTCGCGTCGCCGCCTGCGGTGCTGGAAACCGCCGGGGCGGTGTGATAGCAAGCCCGCGAACTTCATTGGAGCGGACGGGCAGATGGGTCTCGCGCGGCCGGTCGTATTCGGCAATTGGAAGATGCACGGGCTTCGCGCCGACAGCCTGGCGCTGGCCGGCTCGCTGGTCGAGCGGGCAGTGCGGCCGACCGGCACGCTGGGCGTGTTCCCGCCTGCCACCGTGCTGCGCGACGTGGCGCGGCGGCTGGAAGGCTCGCGGATCCTCGCGGGCGCCCAGGACTGCCACCCCGAGGCGAGCGGCGCCTTCACCGGCAGCATCAGCGCCTCGATGGTCAAGGACGCCGGCGGTACCGCGGTGCTGGTCGGCCATTCCGAGCGCCGGCACGGGCTCGGCGAGGACGATGCGGTGATCCGCCGCAAGGTGCTGGCGGCGCAGGGCGAGGGGCTTCTCGTGGTGCTGTGCGTCGGCGAGACCGAGGCGGAGTGGCAGGCCGGCGAGCGCGAGGCGCGGCTGCGCCGGCAGATCCACGAGGGGCTCGCCGAGACGGTGGATGCGGCGCTGCTGGTGCTCGCCTACGAGCCGGTCTGGGCGATCGGCACCGGGCGCACCCCGAGCCTCGAGGACATTGCCGGCACGCACGCCTTCCTGCGGCGCGAGCTGGTGGGCCGGCTGCCCGCCGCGCAGGACGTGCCGCTCCTCTATGGCGGCTCGGTCAAGCCCGGCAACGCGGCCGACATCATGGCGCTGCCGGATGTCGACGGCGCGCTGGTCGGCGGCGCCAGCCTGGACGCCGCGGGCTTTTGGAGCATCTACCAGGCTGGCGGTGGCGCCTGAGGGAAAGGCGCCGGCGGTTGGCGGCCGGGGCAAGCGACGGATCGACGGATGCAGACGATCGTACTTCTCGTTCATATCGTGCTGGCGACGGCGCTGGTCGGCGTGGTGCTCGTGCAGCGCAGCGAAGGCGGCGGGCTGGGCCTCGGCGGCGGTGGCGGCGGCGGCGGCACCTTCGGGGGGCTGATGAGCGGCCGCGGCTCGGCCAATCTCCTTACCCGCAGCACCGCCGTCCTGGCCGGCGGTTTCATGGCGACGAGCCTGCTGCTGGCGATCCTCGCCGGCAACTACAGCAAGGCGCCCTCGATCCTCGATCTGCCGGCGCGCCCCGCGAGCGAGGCGCCGGCCGGCACCGCGCCGGCGCAGCCGGCGACGCCCAGCGCGCCTCTCGCGCAGTAGCACCGATGCCCGATCCCCGGGAGAGGAACGACGGCTGGGACCTGGTCCGGGCCGCGCTCCTGCTCGTGGTCGCGGCCAGACGAGACTGATCTCACCGATGCCACGCTACGTCTTCATCACAGGCGGCGTCGTCTCCTCGCTCGGCAAGGGCCTTGCCGCGGCGGCGCTGGGCTCGCTCCTCCAGCTGCGCGGCTACCGTGTCCGCCTGCGCAAGCTCGACCCCTATCTCAATGTCGATCCCGGCACGATGTCGCCCTACCAGCATGGCGAGGTGTACGTCACCGACGACGGCGCCGAGACCGACCTCGATCTGGGCCACTACGAGCGCTTCACCGGCGTGCCGGCGCGCGCCACCGACAGCGTCTCGGCGGGCCGGATCTACTGGAGCGTGCTGACCCGCGAGCGGCGCGGCGACTATCTGGGCGGGACCGTCCAGGTGATCCCGCACGTCACCAACGCCATCAAGGAGTTCGTCCTCGGCGATACCGACGACGCCGACATCGTGATCTGCGAGATCGGCGGCACGGTGGGCGACATCGAGGGTCTGCCGTTCCTCGAGGCGATCCGCCAGCTCGGCAACGAGCTCGAGCGCGGCCAGTGCGCCTACCTGCACGTCACCCTGGTGCCCTACATCGCCTCGGCCCAGGAGCTGAAGACCAAGCCCACGCAGCATTCGGTGGCGGCCCTCAGGGGCATCGGCATCCAGCCCGACATTCTCCTTTGCCGCTCCGAGCGGCCGATCGAGCCGGACGCGAGGCGCAAGATCGCGCTGCAGTGCAGCGTCCGCGAGGAGGCGGTGATCCCGGCCCTCGACGTGCGCTCGATCTACGAGGTGCCGATCAGCTACCATCACGAGGGGCTCGACACGCAGCTCCTCAAGGCGCTGGGCCTGCCGGCCGACGAGACCCCCGATCTTGCCGCCTGGAAGAAGCTCAACGAGCGGCTGCGGCGGCCCGAGGGCGAGGTCACGGTGGCGGTGGTCGGCAAGTACACGGGCATGGCCGACGCTTACAAGTCGCTCAACGAGGCGCTCAATCACGGCGGCATCGCCAACAATGTCCGGGTCAACCTGCGCTGGATCGACGCCGACGCGTTCCGTCGCGGCGACGCCAGCGAGGCCGTCCAGGACGTCAACGCGATCCTGGTTCCCGGCGGCTTCGGCGAGCGCGGCCATGCCGGCAAGATCGACGCGGTGACCTTCGCCCGGGAAAAGCAGCTTCCCTTCCTCGGGATCTGCTTCGGCATGCAGCTCGCCTGTGTCGAGGCCGCCCGCAACCTCGCGGGGATCGAGGGGGCGAGCTCGACCGAGTTCGGCCCGTGCCCCGACCCGATCGTCGGCCTGCTCACCGAGTGGGAGCGCAAGGGCGTGGTGGAGCGGCGCTCCGCCGAGGCCGATCTCGGCGGCACCATGCGGCTCGGCGCCTATCCCTGCGCCATCGCCGAGGGCAGCCTCGCGGAGAAGGTCTATGGCGCCAACGAGGTCAGCGAGCGCCACCGCCACCGCTACGAGGTCAACATCAACTACAAGGACGAGCTCGAGAAGGTCGGCCTTCGCTTCTCCGGCATGTCGCCGGACGGCCAGCTTCCCGAGATCGTCGAGCTGCCCGGCCATCCCTGGTTCATGGGCGTGCAGTTCCACCCCGAGCTGAAGTCGCAGCCCTTGAACCCGCATCCTTTGTTCGCCGCCTTCATCAAGGCGGCGCTCGAGCAGTCGAGGCTGGTGTGACCGAGAAAACCTCCCGCAGCGTCCAGGTCGGCTCCCTCGAGGTCGCCCAGGGCCGCCCCTTCACGCTGATCGCCGGCCCCTGCGCCATCGAGAGCCGCCAGCACGCGCTGGAGATGGCCCGGGCGGTACAGGCGATCGCCGGCGAGCTGTCGATCCCGTTCATCTTCAAGAGCTCCTTCGACAAGGCCAACCGCACCAGCGCTTCGAGCGCACGCGGCGTCGGCCTCGCCGAGGGGCTGGCGATCCTGGCGGAGATACGCGAGACGCTGGGCTGCCCGGTGCTTACCGACGTCCACGATGCGGCCCAGTGCGCGCCTGCCGCCGAGGCGGTCGACGTGCTGCAGATCCCCGCCTTCCTGTGCCGGCAGAGCGACCTGCTCCACGCGGCGGCCGCGACCGGCTGCGCCGTCAACGTCAAGAAGGGCCAGTTCCTGGCCCCCTGGGACATGGCGCAGGTGACCGGCAAGCTCGAGGCGTTCGGCTGCGAGAAGGTGCTGGTGACCGATCGCGGCACCTCGTTCGGTTACAACACGCTGGTGACCGACCTGCGCGGCCTGCGCTACCTCGAGGACACCGGCTGGCCGGTCGTGTTCGACGCCACCCACTCGGTGCAGCAGCCGGGCGGTCAGGGCGGCACCAGCGGCGGGCAGCGCGAGTTCGTGCCGGTACTGGCGCGGGCCGCCGTGTCGCTGGGCGTTGCCGCCGTGTTCATGGAGACCCACGAGGCGCCGGAGCGGGCGCTGAGCGACGGGCCCAACATGGTGCCGCTTGCCCGCCTGCGCGAGGTGCTGGCCGATCTCAAGGCCTTCGACGAGCTTGCCAAGGCGCGCCCGCTGCCGCGGCTCTGACGACGATTGGGGAGAAAAGCAGGAATGGCTGAGACCGACATCGTCTCGATCCGTGGGCGAGAGATTCTCGACAGCCGCGGCAACCCGACCGTCGAGGTCGACGTCCGCCTCGCCGGCGGCGCGTTCGGGCGCGCCGCGGTGCCCTCGGGTGCCTCGACCGGCGTGCGCGAGGCGATCGAGCGGCGCGACGGCGACAAGGACCGCTATCTGGGCAAGGGCGTGACCAAGGCCGTCGAGGCGGTCAACGGCGAGATCACCGACGCCCTTCTCGGCCGCAGCGCTGTCGACCAGGCGGCGATCGACGAGGCGCTCATCGCTTTGGATGGCACCGAGACCAAGGAACGGCTTGGCGCCAACGCCATTCTCGGGACCAGCCTCGCGGTGGCCAAGGCCGCCGCCCAGGCCACCGGCCTGCCGCTCTACCGCTATGTCGGCGGTGCGGCCGCGCGGGTCCTGCCGGTGCCGATGATGAACGTCATCAATGGCGGCGCGCACGCCGACAATCCGATCGACATCCAGGAATTCATGGTGATGCCGGTCGGTGCCGAGAGCTTCTCCGACGCCTTGCGCATGGGGGTGGAGATCTTCCACGCTCTCAAGAAGAGCCTCAAGGACGCCGGCCACAACACCAATGTGGGCGACGAGGGCGGCTTTGCCCCCAACCTCGCCAGCGCCGAGGAGGCCCTCTCGTTCCTCGAGAAGGCCGTGGCGGCGGCGGGCTACGAGCTCGGCGAGGACGTCGTCTTCGCGCTGGACTGCGCCGCCAGCGAGTTCTTCAAGGACGGCCGCTACGAGATGGCGGGCGAGGGCAAGTCGCTCGATGCCGCCGGCATGGTCGACTTCCTCGAGGATCTCTGCGACCGCTTCCCGATCGTCTCGATCGAGGACGGCATGGCCGAGGGCGACTGGGAGGGCTGGAAGCTGCTGACCGACCGCCTGGGCGAGCGCGTGCAGCTGGTGGGCGACGATCTCTTCGTCACCAATGCGGCGATCCTCGCCGAGGGGATCGAGAAGGGCGTGGCCAACGCCATCCTCGTCAAGGTCAACCAGATCGGCACGCTCAGCGAGACCATGGACGCGGTCGGCCTCGCGATCAGCGCCGGCTATTCGGCGGTGATGTCGCACCGCTCGGGCGAGACCGAGGACGCCACCATCGCCGACCTGGCGGTCGCCACCAATTGCGGCCAGATCAAGACCGGCTCGCTCTCGCGCTCGGACCGGCTGGCGAAGTACAATCAGCTCCTGCGCATCGAGGAGGAGCTGGGCATCGCCGCGCGCTATGCCGGACGCTCCGCCCTCGCGCGCGGCTGAGCAGGACGACGCCCCTGGGAGAGCGGCAGATGCCGGACGGCTTGCGACGCTTCTTGCGCCAGCACTGGCTGTTGCTGCTCTCCTTGCTGCTGCTCTTCTATTTCGGCTTCCATGCCGTGCATGGCGAGCGCGGGCTCTTGGCCTGGCTCGACGTCGAGCGCGAGATCGAGGCGGTCAAGGTCGAGCACGAGCGTCTCGTGGACGAGCGCCTCCGGCTCGAGGCACGGGTCGAGGCGCTGCAGCCCGACCGGATCGACCCCGATCTGCTCGAGGAGCAGCTGCGCAAGATGGGCTATATGAGCGAGGGCGAGGTCGTGGTCCTGCCCGAGGGCGGGCCGCCGCCGGCGCCTCCGACCGCGCCCCAGGCTGCACAGTGAAGCAGGGCTGGGACACGGCGGCACCGCTGGCCGGACCTGCTTCCTGCCTGTAAAGACACGCAATCTCGTGGTACGGGCATGGGGCAGGGGTTGCCCCGGCCGCCGCCTGCGCCCGGGGCGCGCACCGAAGATTTCATTGGGAGGGTAGTGCACCGATGAGCACCGCCACGCGTTCGGGCAGCAAGGCCCGCGGAGCGGACAAGGGCGGATCCGGCGGGCAGCAGGCGCTGCCTTCCAGAGAGAAGCTGCTCGACCTCTACCGCGAGATGCTGATGATCCGCCGCTTCGAGGAGAAGGCGGGCCAGCTCTACGGCATGGGGCTGATCGGTGGCTTCTGCCACCTTTACATCGGCCAGGAAGCGGTCGCGGTCGGTATCCAGCATGCCCTGACCGAGGCCGATTCGGTGATCACCGGCTACCGCGACCACGGCCACATGCTGGTCTGCGGGATGGAGCCGCGCCGGGTGATGGCCGAGCTCACCGGCCGCGCCACCGGCTACTCCAAGGGCAAGGGCGGCTCGATGCACATGTTCGCCCGGGACAAGAAGTTCTACGGCGGGCACGGGATCGTGGGGGCCCAGGTGCCGCTCGGCAGCGGCATCGCCTTTGCCCACAAATATCGCGGCGATGGCGGGCTGTGCGTGGCCTATATGGGCGACGGCGCGGTCAACCAGGGCCAGGTCTACGAGTCCTTCAACATGGCCTCGCTGTGGCAGCTTCCGGTCCTCTATGTGATCGAGAACAACCGCTACGGCATGGGTACCTCGGTGCAGCGTGCCGCCGCCGGCCCGGCCCTGTGCGAGCGCGGCCACGCCTACGGCATCCCCGGCCACCAGGTCGACGGCATGGACGTGGTGGCGGTGCTCGAGAAGGCCAAGGAGATCACCGGCGAGATCCGCGCCGGCAAGGGCCCGGTCATCCTCGAGGCCATGACCTACCGCTATCGCGGCCACTCCATGTCCGACCCGGCCAAGTACCGGACCAAGGAGGAGGTCCAGGAGATGCGTGAGAAGCACGACCCGATCGAGCAGCTCAAGCGGCGCATGATCGAGGGCAAGGCGGCCACCGAGGAGCAGCTCAAGGAGCTCGACAAGGAGGTCCGCGGCATCGTCAACGACGCCGCCCGGTTCTCCCAGGACAGCCCGGAGCCCGATGCCGCGGAGCTGTGGACGGACGTCCTCGTAGAAGCCTGAGATTCAACGATTGCAGGGCCCTGACGGCCCTGCCGCGGCCCATTGCGTGCGGGCCGGCCGCGGCGAAGACAGGGAGATCCCGATGCCCACGGAGATCCTGATGCCGGCGCTCTCGCCGACCATGACCGAGGGCAACCTCGCGCGCTGGGTCAAGAAGGAAGGCGAGAAGGTGGCGGCTGGCGACGTGATCGCCGAGATCGAGACCGACAAGGCCACCATGGAGGTGGAGGCGGTCGACGAGGGAACGCTCGGCAGGATCCTCGTGCCCGAGGGCAGCGAGGGCGTGCAGGTCAACACGCCCATCGCCCTGCTCCTGGGCGAGGACGAGGACGCGGCCGCCCTCGACGGCGCCGCGGCCGAGGCGCCTGCGCGCCGGCCCGAGCCGGCCGAGGCGCCCAAGGCCGAGGCGAAGCAGCCCGAGGGCGGCAAGGAGGCGGCTGGCGGGGCCTTCCCCGCAACGACCCCGGCACCGCCCGAGCCCGAGGTGCCCGAGGGCACCGAGATGGTGCGGATGACGGTGCGCGAGGCGCTGCGCGACGCCATGGCCGAGGAGATGCGCCGCGACGACACCGTCTTCTTGATGGGCGAGGAGGTCGCGCAGTACCAGGGTGCCTACAAGGTCAGCCAGGGCCTGCTCGACGAGTTCGGCGAGCGGCGGGTCATCGACACGCCGATCACCGAGCACGGCTTTGCCGGCCTCGGCGTCGGCGCCGGCATGGCCGGGCTGCGGCCCATCGTCGAGTTCATGACCTGGAACTTCGCCATGCAGGCGATGGACCAGATCATCAACTCGGCCGCCAAGACCCTCTACATGGCGGGCGGCGAGCTCGGCTGCTCGATCGTCTTTCGCGGGCCCAACGGCGCTGCCTCCCGGGTGGCCGCCCAGCACAGCCAGGACTATGCCTCCTGGTACATGCACTGCCCCGGCCTCAAGGTCGTGGCTCCCTACAGCGCCGCCGACGCCAAGGGTCTCCTCAAGGCCGCCATCCGCGATCCCAACCCGGTGATCTTCCTCGAGAACGAGATGCTCTACGGGCAGAGCTTCGAGGTCCCCAGGCTCGACGACTTCGTGGTGCCGATCGGCAAGGCGAAGATCGTCCGCGAGGGCAGGCACGTCACCATCACCGGCTACTCGCTGATGGTGGCCCGTGCGCTCGAGGCCGCCGCCGTGCTGGCCGAGCAGGGGATCGAGGCCGAGGTCATCGACCTGCGCACGCTGCGCCCGCTGGATACCGAGACCATCGTGGAATCGGTGAGGAAGACCAACCGCCTGGTCTCGGTCGAGGAGGGCTGGCCGGTCGCCGGGGTGGGCTCCGAGCTCGCCGCGGTGATGATGGAGCAGGCCTTCGACTGGCTCGACGCGCCGGTCGCGCGGGTCGCCGGCAAGGATGTGCCGCTGCCCTACGCCGCCAATCTCGAGAAGATGGCGCTGCCGCAGGTCGAGGACATCGTCGAGGCGGCAAAGACCGTCTGCTACCGCAAGTAAGCCAGCGGGGAGGAGCAAGGGCATGCCCATCAAGATCCTGATGCCGGCGTTGTCGCCGACGATGACCGAAGGCAATCTCGCGCGCTGGCTCAAGAACGAGGGCGACGAGGTCAACCCCGGCGACGTGATCGCCGAGATCGAGACCGACAAGGCCACCATGGAGGTCGAGGCGGTCGACGAGGGGAAGCTCGGCAAGATCCTCGTGCCGGCCGGCACCGAGGGCGTGGCCGTCAACGCCACCATCGCCCTGCTGCTGGAGGAGGGCGAGGACGCCGCAGCGCTCGAGCAGGCCGGTGGCAACGGCGAGGCGCCGGAGGCTCCCAGGGCCGAGCCCAAGGCAGAAAAGCCGCAGCCGGCCGCCGCTGCCGCCGCCACGCCCAGCACCGAGGTCTCGGGCGGCAAGGCGCCAGCCAGCGGCAACGGCCAGGACGGCCGCGTCTTCGCGAGCCCGCTCGCCCGCCGCATGGCCGAGCAGGCAGGCCTCGACCTGGCCGGTCTCGCGGGCAGCGGCCCGCACGGCCGGATCGTCAAGGCCGACATCGAGAAGGCCCTCGAGACCGGCGCCGGCAAGGCCGCCCCCGCTGCCGCCGCCGAGGCAAAGCAGCCGGCTGCCGCCGCTGCCGCCGCACCCATCGCGCCTGCAGGCCCCATCGAGGCGCCGGCCGCCCCGCACGAGGTGGTCCAGCTTTCCAGCATGCGCAAGGTGATCGCCCGCCGGCTCACCGAGGCCAAGCAGCAGATCCCGCATTTCTACCTCACGGTCGATTGCGAGCTCGACGCCCTGCTCGCCATGCGCAGCCAGCTCAACGCCCGCCCGGGGGCCGACTACAAGCTCTCGGTCAACGACTTCGTCATCAAGGCGGTGGCCGTGGCCCTGCGCAGGAAGCCCGGCTGCAACGCGTCGTGGGGCGGCGACAAGGTCTTCGTCTACAAGGACGTCGACGTCTCGGTCGCGGTCGCCATCGACGGCGGGCTGATCACCCCGATCATCCGCCAGGCCGACCAAAAGGGCCTCTCCACCATCTCCAGGGAGATGAAGGACCTCGCCGCGCGCGCCCGCGAGGGCAAGCTCAAGCCCGAGGAGTACCAGGGCGGCGGCTTCTCCATCTCCAATCTCGGCATGTACGGCATTCGCGACTTCCAGGCGGTCATCAACCCGCCCCAGTCCTGCATCCTCGCCATCGGCGCCGGCGAGAAGCGCCCGGTCGTGAAGAACGACGCGCTCGCCATCGCCACCGTCATGTCCGTCACCCTCTCCATCGACCACCGCGTGGTCGACGGCGCCCTGGGTGCGGAGTTCCTCGGCGAGTTCAAGAAGCTCGTCGAGGACCCGATGGGGCTCCTGCTCTAGCAGCGGGCGCCGCGGAAAAGCCCGGGGGAGCAGCACTCCCCCGCGCCCCCTTTGATGGCGCGAACGGAGCTCCTTTCGAAGGGCCATGGATGCTGCTTACTCATAATCGGCAAGCATATCAATTTGTGTCCCGGTTTTCGGAAAAGCGATATCAAGATGTCTCTTGAAAGATGGCCAGCTCTTTGAGATTCGCATGATAGGAAGAAGCTGTAGAATGTGATCGCGCAGATCCGGCTGACCTACCTCTGCAGAAAGAAACTGATGATGTTTCCACTTCCGCCGTTTGGTATCTTCAAGCGTAGGATTTAGCTCGCGAAGTTTTTGGAGAACTCCTTCAGGGAGGCGGTCGTAAACAATATCATTGGTGATATGGCCCAAGAGCGGTGTCTTCGCTTTTCCAACAGGCCATTTCCAGCCTTTGAGGCGATATATTTGTCTGTAGAACTCGTCCGGGAACCGCTTCGCCCATGCGAGCCGCTCTTCAGCGAGGTATACGGAAAGAAGTCGGTGAAGCTCATTGCGATCGCGCTCGTTCTGAAAGCCAGTAGCCTCGTCAACGAGAGCTACGATAGCGACATCCGCGAGGGCTCGAATGAGCAGCTCCGCTTTGAAGGCTCTGTCAAGCTGTTGCGGCTGTAGCTCGCCTGCATCTCGCGCCTGCAACCAAACATTGCAGATCTTTGGAAGGGCCGTCGCCTCATAGCCGATCAAAGTTCTTCGTCCGTCCTTGTAGGTGATTGGACTGAGAGGTCCATCGGCCAGCTCCTTGGTGATGAAGGTCGAGAGATTTCTCGGCGCGAGAAACACGGGAATGCTGCTGCCACTCTCCGACCCGGCTTTCTTGATTCGCTTCGATGCTCCGCTGCGCGATCCAAGCGCTTGCGTGATGCCATATTCGGAGAGAATTCTCCGGCCATCCTCAAGTACAGCGCACGGAATTTTCGCGGAGCCAATCTCTACCGCTCCGCGATGAGTCGCTTTGGGAACAGGGCCTTGAACCTTCTCTTTCTCCCAGCGGGACCGCGCCCCGGTCCTCGCAATCTCGCGCCTATCATCTTCTGAAAGCGCCTCTGCGCGAACTTTTCCGCCCTTGCTTTGCTTCGATTGCATCGCCGAATGAACCTCATGCTTGCTAGATATCGTATATTGATATGCTTGCTTATGTGTCTTTGCAAGTGTCTGATTTTGCAGTCCGTGAAGCTTTCTATTTACCTTCGAAATCGGGCGTGCTTGCACGCGCCCCCTTTGACGTCGCCTTGCGGTTGCCGCATCCTTTTCCTCCTGGCGCAAGACCGAGGGGGAGGCGGGCATGGCGGGGGAGCGGTCCGTGCAGATCGGCGGCAATGTCGTCGGTTCGAGCATCGTCACCGGCGACGGCAACCGCGTCGCCACCAGCTACACGAAGGTCACGCTGCCGCCGGCTTCGGCCGTCGACATCGCCGGCGAGGTGGCGGCGATCCGCGCCATTCTGGGCGGCCTCGGCGGCGCCGACGCCGGCAAGATCGGCCGCGCCCTGGCCGATGCCGAGGACGAGGCGGCACGGCCAGAGCCCGACCGCGACGAGATCGGCGGGGCGCTCGAGCGCGCGCTGAAATACGCCAAGGATGCCAGCGGCTTCGCCGAGCATGTGGAGAAGCTGGTGCCGCATGTGAGGAACGCCGTCGGCTGGCTCGGCGAGAACTGGCACCGGCTGCTGCCGGTGGTCGGTCTGATGGTCTGAGGGCAGGACCGGCATGACCGGGGCCGGGCGAGGGGCGGAGAGGCCCGGCGCGCGCGCCGTCGGCATAGGCGGCAGCGTCCGCGACAGCGTTCTCGCCACCGGCGACCGCAACCGGATCCTGGTAGTGCGCGGGCTCGCTGCCGCCGCCCTCGTGGCGCCGGTCCTGGGAGCAGGTCTCGTCGGGCACGATCTCTGGCGCACCGCCCGCCACGAGGCGGCGCTGGCGGCAGTCGAGGCGGCCTTCGAGCAGCGGCTCGAGGAGGCCCGGACGGTAGCCCGGCAGCAGGTCGAGGCGCTGCGCCTCGAGGCGGCGCTCAAGGACCGGCTGCTAGCGGCCCGGGAGGAGGCGCTGGAGGCGCTGCGCACCCGCACGGGGCCGGACGCCGGCCACGGGCAAGCCGCGGAGGCGCTCGCGAGCTTCGCCGGCGGCGACAGTTACCCGGTCGAGGCGCTGACTCTCGCGGCGGCCGAGGCGAAGGCGGCGCAGGCGGCGGGCGCGCAGGAGCGGGCCGACGCGCTGCGGCTGGAGGCGGCGGAGGAGTTCCGCCGCCTCGGCGCCCTGGCCTTCGGCCGCGACACGGCGCAGGCGCTGGCTGCCTATCGCCGCGCAACCGGCCTCGATCCGGCTGACGCCTGGGCATGGATCCTGCTGGCCCGGCTGGAGCGCCAGGCCGGCGATCTCGACCGCTCGGCACAGGCCGCCGGGCGCGCGGTCGAGGCCGCGGCGGCGAGCGGCAGCGCGCGCGACAGGATGGCCGCTCTCGACGAGCAGGGCGACGTGCTGGTCATGCAGGGAGACCTCGCAGGCGCGCTCGCTGCCTACGGGAGCGCCCGCACGATTGCCGAACGGCGCGCCGCCGAGGCGCCCGAGGATGCCGGACGCCAGCACGATCTGGCGGTCAGCTTTGAGCGGCTGGGTGATGTGCACCGTGCCCGGGGCGATCTGGCCGGCGCGCGCGAGGCCTACCGGCAGGCCCTGACGGTCCACGCCGGGCTGGCGGCGCTGGCGCCGGACGATGCCGGCCGGCAGCGCGATCTCTCGGTCCTGCTCGAGCGGCTGGCGGAGGTCCGCATGGCCGAGGGCAATCTGGCGGGGGCGCTGAAGCTTCAGGAGCAGATGCTGGCGATCCGCTCCGCCCTCGCTGCCGCCGAGCCGGACAATGGCGAGTGGCAGCGCGACCTCGCGGTGGCCTGGGACAGGCTGGGCGAGGCGCGGACGGCAGAGGGCGATCTGGCCGCAGCGCTGGAGGCGCACGAGCACGGCCGGGCGATAGCGGAGAGGCTCGCCGCTGCCGATCCGGGCAATGCCGCCTGGCAGCGCGACCTTTCGGTGAGCTGGCTGCGGCTGGGCGATGTGCGCATGGCGCAGGGCGATCTCGCCGCGTCGGGCGAGGCCTACGGGAAGGCCCGCAAGATCTCGGCCGGCCTTGCCGCCGCCGACGCCGGCAACACGCGCTGGCAGCGCGATCTGGCCCTGGCCTTCTCGCGGCTGGGCGCGGTGCGGATGGCCGAGGGCGATCTCGACGCCGCGCTTGCTGCCTATGCCGAGGGAAAGGAGATTGCCGCGCGGCTCGCCGCCGCCGATTCCGGCAATGCCGACTGGCAGCGGGACCTCTCGGTGAGCTGGAACATGCTGGGCAGCGTGCGGGCGGCACGAGGCGAGATCGAAGCGGCGCTCGAGGCCCATGAGGAGTCGCGGGCGATCGTGGCCGGGCTGGTCGCCAGGGAGCCCGGCAACGCCTTGTGGCAGAGCGATCTGGCGACCACCTTGAACCTCATCGGCGACATGCGGATGGCGCACGGCGACCTGGCCGCCGCGGGCGAGGCCTACGCGGCGGGCAGGGTGATCATGGCGCAGCTCGCCGAGGCCGACCCGGCGAGCGCGGTATGGAAGCACGAGCTTTCGGTGAGCTGGGACCGGCTGGGCGACGTGCGCCGGGCGCAGGGCGACCTGGTGGCGGCGCTCGATGCCTACGACCAGGGCCGGGCGATCGCCGCCCGGCTGGCCTCGGCCGACCCGGACAACGCGGAGCGCCAGCGCGATCTCGCCGTCAGCTGGGACCGGCTGGGCGACGTGCGCATGGCGCAGGGCGATCTCGCCGCCGCCGGCGAGGCCTACGAGCAGGGCCGGGCGATCGTCGCTCGCCTGGCCTCGGCCGATCCGGGCAATGCCGTCTGGCAGCGCGACCTCTCGATCGGCTGGGGACGGCAGGGCGATCTCCGCCGGGCGCAGGGCGATGCGGCGGGCGCGCTCGCCGCCTACGAGGAGAGCCGGGCCATCGCGGCGCGGCTCGCCGCGGCCGGCCCTGCCAACGCCCTCTGGCAGCGCGATCTCGTGGTGGCGCACTGGAAGCTCGCCGATCTCGCGGCCGCCAGCGGATCGCCCGCTGACGCCGAGCGTCATTTCCGCAAGGCGCTGGAGCTCGCGCGCGCCATGGAGGCGGCGGACCGCCTGGCACCCGCCGACGCCTGGGTCATCGATGCGCTGGAGCAGCGGCTGGCAGGGCTGGGCGGCCGCTGAGCCGGCGCGCTCGGCAGGAGAAGCGCGGGCGAGCGCTGCTTTCCCGGCGCAGGGAAGCGAAGCAATGGGCTGGTCCTGTGGTCGCGGCTTCAACGGGCGCGGCCAGCCTGGCGGTGTCGTGGGCAGGGCGGGTTCGGCGGCGCGCCCCGTGCGTCCACGCTACCTCATGCCGTGCAGCGGCCCCGGCGCGTACCCGTCAATGGCGTGGCCCGGGTCAGAACGCGCTGGCCGGGACGATCGGTGGAATGCAGGGCCGGAGATCGAGCCGGTGGCGCGACCCCACGCAGCCGGACTTAAGATTTTCGGGCCCGTCGAGAACCATCCAGCCGAAATGGCGTTGCCAGCGAGGGGGGCGTGGACGATCAAGCGTCCGGAACAGCGGGGCCGGCGCGGTGTTGCCGGTCTGCTCGCCTCCGGCCGCTGGTCTGCCCCTGTCACACCGCGCGGCATGGCGGCATGAGGGGCGGCGCTTCGCGGGACGCGCCGGAACACCAAGGGGGAACGGGTCATGGACGACGACAGCGACGAAGAGTTCTTCAACGGCACCCGCCGTCCCTCGGGGATGCCGGCGAGCTGGCAGGGCAGGCCCCTGAGATCGGGGCGGGGCTGGCACTGGTCGGACCCGGACAATCCGGGCAACAGCGTTCGGCTCTACCGGGGCGACCCCGAGAGCGAGGACGAGGCGGAGCAGGGGCCTCACGTCGTGGTGACCGCCGACGGTCTCCTGATCGACGATGCCGGCAAACCCGTTCCCGGCTCCACCCCGCCGGACGACTGATCCGCCGGATCGCCGACGGCCGGCATGGCGGCGCCGCCGGCTCCCGCCACCCGCCGCCGTCGCCAACCGGCCGGAGTCTCGTCTCTCACCCCGGCGAAGCCCGCGCGCGGCTTCTCGCGGGTTGCCTGCGGCTCCGCGATGATGCGCTGGATCTGCTCGCCGCGGGACCTGGGCGCAACGTCGGCCGCGGCCGCTCCTTCGCGCCCTTCAGCATGCCTAGAGGGCACCATCACCGGGCGCGCAGGACGGCGGTCACGGGCCGATCCTGCCCTCCATCAGGCAGATCACGCCGTGCGTGGGGTAGTCCAGCGTGATCGTGCCGCCGATCTCCTGGGCCAGGACGCCTGTTAGCATGATCGTGCCGAAGCCCTTCTTTCCTGGCGGGCTTACCGCCGGACCGTTCCTTTCCTTCCATGACAGCCTGAACGCGCCATCGGCGGACGGGTCATGCGACCATGCGATGTCGATGGCGCCGCTTGCGTGGGAGAGCGCGCCATATTTGGTGGCGTTGGTCGCAAGCTCGTGGATCGCCATGGACATTGTCTGGGCCTGCTTCACGGTGAGCGGCACGGGCGGCCCTTGCAGGGTGATCCCGTGTCGCACCGGGCTGCCGCCGTCGAAGGGCTGGAGCGTCTGGCGCAGGACGGCGCCAAGCTCGGCGCCGGACCAGCTCTTCGCAACGAGCAGATCGTGGATGGCCGCCATCGCGTGCAGGCGGGCGACGAAATCGTCGCGCGCTTCCGCCATGGTCTTGCTGTCGATGAGCGAGCGCTGCGCGATCACCTGCGCCGTGGCCAGGGAGTTCTTGACGCGGTGATTGAGCTCTTGCAGCAGCATCTCGTTGTGGCGATGGAGCGCGTGCTCCGCCGTCACGTCCACCGCGTTCTGAAGGACGAAGGCGATCTCGCCGGCGTCATTCGCAACGGGCACATGCGTGCACGTCCAGACGATCTCGCGCACGCCGCCCTCCTCCTCCGGCGCCGGCACGGAGAAGGGCTCGGTCCGCAGAACGTTCTCCTCTCCCGCCAGCGCCCGCTCGAAGGCGGCCTTGAACAGGGCCGTGCGTTCCGGGGCTTCCGGGAACGCGTCGAACACGTAGCGGCCCTGGATGTCGGAGAGCGTGCGCATGGTCGTCCGCAGATAGGCCTCGTTGGCGTAGACGATGACCAGCTGCCGATCCATGATCATGAGCTGCGTGGGCGCGCTGGCGAAAACCGTGTGAAAGTTCAGGCCATCCGGGGGTTTCCGGTCCATGGGCTCGGGTTTTTCGCGCATGCGGGACAAAGATCCTCTTCATGATCGCCGACGCCATGATGAACGCATTTGGTTAAACATTCGTAGCCGCGGAACGTGCCAAACTCTCCGCGGCACCATCGTCGGCTGGCCCCGCGCTTGGTTGTAGGATAGGATTCACCTTTCGTCCAAGCTCGGACCGCAGACAGGGCATCGGCCACGGCAGCGGACAAGACGAACCCGAGCGAGGCGGGCCGTGGTCTCGGGCATGATTGCAGGGCGCCTCGCCGCATGCGTGCAGAAACGAGCCCGAGCGCTCTTGGGACCGTGGTTCATGTGGATTGTCCGAAAGGCGCGCTGCCATCGCGTCGCGGAGGCACCCGTGAGGCTGTCCGTGCAGAAACGAACCCGACGGCCGCGCCTTTCGGGGCGTGTGCAGAGGCTTGCGTAAGGGAATGACGGCCCGCCTGCGGCATGGTGCGTGAGGGGATTGCCGCGGGCGGCGGCCGCGTGCAACGCTTGCAGGGCGGTTGTGCGGGCGCGAGGCCGCGGCACGGACGAACCCGAGGGGCGCCCGGCGCTGCCTTGTTGACAAGCCCGGCCCGATCGGACACGGCCTTGCGCACGAGGCGGCCGGCCCGGGCCGGACAGCGGGGAGAGGGTGATGGCGCAGACGTTCGACCTGGTGGTGGTCGGCGGGGGACCCGGCGGCTATGTGGCGGCGATCCGGGCGGCCCAGCTCGGCATGAAGACGGCCCTGGTCGAGCGCGAGCATCTGGGCGGAATCTGCCTGAACTGGGGCTGCATCCCGACCAAGGCGCTGCTGCGCTCCGCCGAGATCTTCGACCATCTGCAGCATGCCAAGTCCTTCGGCCTCACGGTCGAGAAGGCGAGCTTCGATCTCGATGCCGTGGTCAAGCGCTCGCGCAAGGTGGCGGGCCAGCTCAGCCGCGGCGTGCAGGGCCTCCTCAAGAAGAACAAGGTCACGGTCTTCGACGGGGCAGGCAAGCTCGCCGGCAAGGAGACGCTGGAGGTGGCCCTGACCAAGGGCGGCTCGGAGACCCTCAAGGCCAGGCACATCGTGCTCGCCACCGGTGCCCGCGCCCGCCAGCTCCCCGGCCTCGAGAGCGACGGCAGGCTGGTCTGGAGCTACAAGGAGGCCATGGTCCCCGAGACCATGCCGAAGTCGCTCCTCGTGGTGGGCTCCGGCGCCATCGGCATCGAGTTCGCGAGCTTCTACCGCTCGCTCGGTGCCGAGGTGACGGTCGTGGAGGTCCTGCCGCGGGTGCTGCCGGTCGAGGACGAGGACGTCTCGGCCTTCGCCCACAAGCAGTTCGAGAAGCGCGGCATCAAGATCCGCACGAACGCCCAGGTGAAGGCGCTCGAGAAGGGCAAGGACAGCGTCACCGCCACCATCGAGACGGGCGGCAAGACGGAGAAGCTCACGGTCGAGCGCGTCATCATGGCGGTCGGCATCGTCGGCAACACCGAGGATCTCGGCCTCGAGGGCACGAAGGTCAAGGTCGAGCGCGCCCATGTGGTGGTGGACGAGTGGTGCCGCACCGGCGAGCCCGGCGTCTACGCCATCGGCGATCTGGTGGGCGCTCCCTGGCTCGCCCACAAGGCCAGCCACGAGGGCGTGCTCTGCGTCGAGAAGATCGCCGGCGTGAAGGGCCTGCACCCGCTCGACGTGACGAAGATCCCGGGCTGCACCTACTGCACCCCGCAGGTGGCCAGCGTCGGCCTCACCGAGAAGGCCGCGCGCGATGCAGGCCACGAGGTGAAGGTGGGAAAATTCCCGTTCATCGGCAACGGCAAGGCGATCGCCCTGGGCGATCCCGAGGGCATGGTGAAGACCGTGTTCGACGCCAAGACCGGCGAGCTCCTGGGCGCCCACATGATCGGGGCGGAGGTCACCGAGCTCATCCAGGGCTACACCATCGCGCGGACCATGGAGGCCACCGAGCTCGACCTCATGCACACGGTCTTCCCGCATCCGACCCTTTCCGAGATGATGCACGAGGCCGTGCTTGACGCATACGGGCGGGCCATCCACTTCTGAGGTCGCGGCAGGAGGTGGCGGCGAGCGGATCAGGGGCCGGGAGCGAAGGCCCTCGCGAGCGCCTCCGCCTCCTTGACCCGTGCGATCGCCGCCTCCAGCTGGCGGACCTCTCTCTCGAGGTCCTCGGCCCTCAGGCGCAGGCTCCTTCGCTGGCGGATCCCGTCGAGGCTCCACTTGCCGCCGATCACGGCGAGCGGGAAGCCCGCCGCCGTGGCGGCGGCTCCCGCTATCGCCAAGGCGCCGGTAACCGGGCCGCCGAACAGGCCGAGGAGGCCCGCGGCGGACAGACAGGCGCCGCCAACGCCGACCGAGGTTTCCTTCCAGACGGGCCGAAGCCCTTGGCGCTCGCGCCGCAGCGCAGCCAGCTCCCCCTGACAGTGGCCGAGATGGAAGACCATCTCGGCCAGCAGTGCCTCGAGAGCGGCTTGCCGTCCGCGGTAGCCGGAGGCGATCGCCGCGGCCGGGCGGATCCGGTAGGCGCGCAACTCCCAGGAGCGGACGAAGGACCGCTCCATCCGCTCAGCCCGGCTGCCCTCTTTGGTGCGTCACGCCGGCGAGCGAGCGGCTGATCTCCTCGATGCGTTGCTGCTGTGTCGCGGCGTCCGCGTCGGCCGTCGACAGCACGTCCTGCTGCGCGAACAGCTCGCGGATCCGATCGGCATCATCGGCCAGACGCTCGAGGGCGGCCTCGCGGTCGGAGTGGGAGGCGAGGCCGCTGGCGTCGATCCGGCCGGTATGGAAGAGGTAGAGCCGGAAGAGCTCCGGCTCGCGTTGCGGGTCGATGGTCCGCCCGTCGGGGTCGCTGGCGAAGATCTCCTCGGCCCTGGCAAGCCGGCTGGCGCGCCCCAGCGATGCCTGGGTGCCGCGCAGCGAGGCCTCGATCCCGCGGTCCAGGCGCTGCGACGCCTTTGCTGCCGAGAAGAGCGCGGCCACGTAGACGGCGCAGACCGCGATGATGGCGACCACCGCCACCGCCGTCAGCCCTGCCGCAACGGAGAACCACGCCTGGCCCGCCTGCAGGAAGCCGATGGCCCAGCCGGCGAGCCCGGCGCCCAGGGCTACCGCGCTCACCGGCCACACGCGCTGCTGCCACCGCTGATCACGATCCTCTCGGTCCGCCCGGATGGTTCGCATCTCGCTCCCGCCAGTCGCCCATTGCGAGCCTATCAATCGCTGCGCGTGATGTCATCTTTGCCAGGCCCGGCCTCCTGCGGCAGCGGCCCTTGACGGGGGAGACGACGCCGAGCACTTCTGTGGCCATGAGCACCGTCACTGTAGTCGATCGCGGCCGGGCCCAGCGCAAGCCGGCCTGGATCCGCGTCAAGGCGCCGACCTCCGAGGGCTTCCACGCCACGCGGCGGCTGATGCGCGAGAAGAACCTGCACACCGTGTGCGAGGAGGCGGCCTGCCCGAACATCGGGGAGTGCTGGACCCAAAAGCACGCCACGGTGATGATCCTGGGCGACACCTGCACGCGCGCCTGCGCGTTCTGCAACGTCAAGACCGGCGTGCCGCGGGCGGTCGACCCGAAGGAGCCTGCGCATCTGGCCGAGGCGGTGGGCGAGATGGGCCTCCGGCACGTGGTGATCACCTCGGTCGACCGCGACGACCTGCCCGACGGCGGGGCCTCGCAGTTCGTGCGCTGCATCGAGGAGATCAGGAGGAGCGCGCCCGAGACCACCATCGAGATCCTCACCCCCGACTTTCTCAGGAAGCCCGGCGGCGTCGAGGCGATCGTCGAGGCGCGGCCCGACGTCTACAACCACAATCTCGAGACGGTGCCGCGGCTCTATCGCACGGTGCGGCCCGGTGCCCGCTATTTTCACTCGCTGCGCCTGCTGCAGCGGGTCAAGGAGCTGGACCCGGGCATCTTCACCAAGTCCGGCATCATGGTGGGTCTCGGCGAGGAGAAGCGCGAGGTCTACCAGGTGCTGGACGACATGCGCTCGGCCGAGATCGACTTCGTCACCATGGGCCAGTATCTCCAGCCGACCCCGCGCCACCACAAGGTCGAGCGGTTCGTGACGCCCGAGGAGTTCGAGGGCTATGCCCGCATGGCGCGGGCAAAGGGCTTCCTCATGGTCTCGGCCTCGCCGCTGACCCGCTCCTCGCACCACGCCGGCGACGACTTCGCCCGGCTCCGGGCGGCGCGCGAGGCGCAGCTCGCGAAGGCGACCCCCGCGGGCCTCGTCTGAGCCATGCCGACCCACGCCGAGAAGCGCCATCTGCCCTACCGCCCCGAGCAGCTCTACGAGCTGGTGGCCCAGGTCGAGCGCTATCCCGAGTTCCTGCCGTGGTGCAAGGCGGCCCGGATCACCAGACGGGAAGACGACACCTTCTATGCGGACCTCGTGGTGGCTTTCAAGGTCTTCCGCGAACGCTTCGGCTCCAAGGTCCACGTGATCCCCAAGAGCGGGATCGACGTGGAATACATCAACGGCCCGTTCCGCTACCTCAACAATCACTGGCGGTTCGAGCCGGCGCCCGACGGCGGCTGCATTCTCGACTTCTATGTCGACTTCGAGTTCCGCTCGAAGATCCTCCAGAACCTGATCGGCCTTCTGTTCAACGAGGCGGTAACGCGCATGGTGGGCGCCTTCGAGGAGCGTGCCCGGCAGCTTTACGGGCTCGACGGCCGCGAGATGGCCGACGTCACCCCGGCTCCGGCCGGCTCCGGCGGTTGAGCCGATCGCCTGCAGGTAGAGAGCCCGCCGACTGCTCGCTTCGCCGTCCCTAAGCCCTCAGGATGACGACCCTTTCTGCTCCTTGATCGTCTCGCGAGGAGCGACCTAGCTTCGCAGAACGCTCTGGTTTTGCGGAGGCGGACGTGCGGACGGGGCCGGCGGGTGGAGCACAGGCGGGCTGCGCCATCATGGAGCTTCCCTTCGCAGGAAGCACGCTGCTGGTCGATCCGGCAGGCGAGGGGATGGCGCTCCTCGACGGCCGTGCGGCCGACCTCTGGCGCGCCCGGGGTGCCGCCGCCGGCCGCGCCTTCGCCCGCCGCATCGGTCGCGAGCTGGCCCTTGGCCGGACCCGCGGCGCCCTCCCGCCACGCGCCGCCGCCACCCCTCCCGCCGCCATCTGCGACCGCCTTCATGCGCTGGGCGGCGTGCGCGTCGCCATCGCCTGCGACGACCCGGGCCTCGACCCGATGGTCCAGACGCTCTTCGCACCGCTGCGGACATCCGGCGCGGCGTCGCCGACGCACCACCTGCGGCTCGCCCGTGACGGCCGCCGGGTGGTCTTGTGGGCCGACGGACAGGCGATCGCGGCCAGCGCGGATCCCGACCACGCCCTGGGCCTGCTGATCGACGCCGTGCTCGACCGCGCCTGGCCGGCCGCCCGGTGGATGGCGGTGGCCCATGCCGGGGCCGTCGCCGACGCCCGCGGCGCCGTGCTCCTGCCGGCCCCCAGCGGCGGCGGCAAGAGCACGCTGGCGGCAGGCCTCGTCGCTGCCGGCTGGCGCTTCCTCAGCGACGACATCGCGCCCGTCGACGCCGGGCGCGCCGAGGTGGCGCCGGTGCCGCTCGCGCTCTCCGCTCGGGAGGGCAGCTGGCCGATCCTGCGCCAGCTCTTCCCCGGCATGAGGCCGGTGGCGACGCTGGCCTTCGAGGAGGGGCGGCGGCGGTTCCTCGATCTCGCCCGGTACGTCGCGCAGGAGCCCGCGCCGCTGCGCGCCCTGCTGGTGCCGCAATTCGATCCGTCCGGCGCGCCCGGGCTGGACCGGCTGGACCCCGGCCAGGCCCTGGCGGCGCTGGTGGAAGGGCGCTGCTGGCTGTCGCGCGAGCGGCCGCTCCTGCAGCGCCTGCTGAGCCTCCTCGAGACGGTGCCGGCCTTCAAGGGCCGCTACCGGACGCTCGAGGAGGGTGTCGCCCTGGTCAACGGGCTCTGAGAGTGGAGGACGCGATGAGCGAGGATCCGGTACCCGACAGGGAAGGCGAGGACGGGAGCGAGACGCGCCGCGAGGCGATCCGCAAGATCGCCGGCTACGCCGGGGCGAGCGCGCCGCTGGCCATGGTGCTGCTGACCTCGCCCAAGGCGATGGCCCGCTCCCGCCATGGCGGGCCGCGGCGCGGGCCGCCGCCCCGCCGGGGGCCGCCGGTGCGGCGGGGTCCCCCGGTGCGTCGCGGTCCGCCCTAGCGCCGACCCCGCGCGGGCTGGGAAGAAGCCTGATGGAAGGCGCCGGCCGGGATCTCGCAAACCCGCCCGCCCTCTTCCTCGTCGCCGGGCTGCTCGGCGAGGCGGGGCGGGGCGGCGGGAGCCTGCCGGTGGCCGTCGACTGGCACGAGATGATCACCCTTGCGGGCGATCATCTCGTGCTGCCGGCGATGGCAGCGCGGCTGCTCGAGCCGGACCTGGCCCGGAGCCTGCCGCCCGACATCGCCGGGCTCGCCGAGGCGGTGGTGCTGCTCGCCGCCGAGCGCGACCGGGCCGCCCGGGCGCAGCTCGAGGAGCTGGTGGCGGCGCTGAACGCGGCGGGCATCGTGCCGCTCCTCCTCAAGGGTGCCGCCTACATGGCCGAGGGGCTGCACGAGGCCAGCGCCCCGCGTCTCGCCAGCGACCTCGATCTGCTGATCGGGCCGGACCGGATCGACGAGGCGGCGGCGTGCCTGCGGCGGATCGGCTATGGCGCGCTCGAGCCGGGTGACGGCGCAGGACATCACCACCTGCCGGCGCTGCTGCGCGACGGTGCGCCGCTCGCCGTCGAGCTGCACCGCGCCCCGGTCGCCGCACGGTGCCGCCGTCTCCTCGGCACGGCCGGACTGCGCCGCGACGCCCGCGCCGTGCGGACCGGGAGCGGCAGCCGCTTCCTGGTGCCGAGCCCGACCCATCTGGCGCTGCACAGCATTGTCCACGCCCAGCTTCCCCACGGCCTCTACTGGCGCGGCGAGATTTTTCTGCGCGATGCCCTCGACCTGCTGCTCCTCGAGCGGCGATTCGGCCAGGCGATCGACTGGGCGGCGATCGGCCGGCGGATGCGCCGGCACGGTATGGGCGGGGCGCTGTGGTTCCACGCTGCGACGGCGCATGCGCTGCTCGGCGGACCGACGCCGCCGGTGCGGCCGACCTGGCTGGGGCGGCGCGCCCGCCGGCTCTGGAGGCGCCGCCTCGACGACGAGGTACGGCGCGACCGCCTGCTGGAAGCCGTCGAGCTCGCTACCTCGGCGCCTTCGGCACTCGCCACGCCGCGGGGACGGGCGTGGCTGTGCAGGCGACTGGCGGGACTCCTCAGGCGGTGGCCGGCCGCTCCTCGAGAGCCCGCAATCCCAGGAGGAGCGCCGTCTCCACCGTAGCGAGCCGCACCGCGCCGCGATCGCCGGGGAACACCCGGCGCGCATGGAGGACCAGGCCCGGCACGGCGGCCGCGAGATGGACGAGGCCCACCGGCTTGGTCTCGCTGCCGCCGCCGGGGCCCGCTACGCCGGTGACGGCCAGGGCGAGGCCGCAGCCCGAGCGCGCCAGCGCGCCTTCGGCCATCTCCCGGGCAACCCGCTCGCTGACCGCCCCCTCGGCCTCGAGGCTCGCCGCGCGCACGCCCAAGAGCTCCTGCTTGGCGTCGTTGTCGTAGACCACCCAGCCGCGGTCGACGACGGCGGACGAGCCGGCATGCTCGGTGAGGCAGCCGGCGATGAGACCGCCGGTGCAGGATTCGGCGGTGACGAGGCGCACGCCGCGCGCCTCGCAGGCATCCAGCAGGCGGCGGGCGGCGTCGAGGCAGGCTTGCGGGAACATCGCGTCACTCCGGAGTGGGGCGCTACGCCGCGAAGGAGAGGGTGGCGACCGCCTGGGCGGCGATCCCTTCGCCGCGGCCGGTGAAGCCCAGCTGCTCGGTGGTGGTGGCCTTGATGCCGACGCGTCCCACCGGCAGACCCAGGATCGCTGCCAGCCGCTCACGCATCGCGTCGCGGTGCGGGCCGATCTTGGGGCGCTCGCACAGGATGGTCACGTCGACATTCTCGAGCGCCCCGCCGGCCTCGGCCGCGAGGCCCACCGCATGCTCGAGGAACTGGGCCGAATCGGCGTCCTTCCAGCGCGGGTCGCTGGGCGGGAAATGCTGGCCGATATCGCCTGCGGCAATGGCTCCCAGGATGGCGTCGGTGACCGCGTGCAGCACCACGTCGGCATCCGAATGGCCGGCAAGGCCGCGCTCGAAGGGGATGTGCACGCCGGCCAGGATGAGCGGGCGATCCTCGACCAGACGGTGGACGTCGAAGCCCAGGCCGGTACGCCATCGGCGCTGGCCGCCGCCCAGCAGCCGCTCGGCCCGCGCCAGGTCGGCCGGGTGGGTGATCTTCATGTTGTCCTCCTCGCCCTCGACCAGGCTCACCTCGATGCCCGCCGCCGCCGCCACCGCCGCATCGTCGGTGAAGGCGCCCCCGGCCTGCGCCCGGTGCGCCGCCAAAATCGCGGCGAAGCGGAAACCCTGTGGGGTCTGGGCGCGCCACAGCCCGTCGCGCGGCACATCGCCGGCCGTACGGGCGCCCTCGGCACGTTTCAGGGTATCCACCACCGGCAGGGCCGGCAGCGCCGCATCGGCCGTCCGAAGCATGGACGCCACCCGCTCGACCAGGGCAGCGCTCGCCAGCGGGCGGGCGGCGTCGTGGATCAGCACCTGCCCGGGTGCCAGCTCCACCAGGCTCTCCAGCCCAAGACGGACGCTCTCCTGCCGGCTGGCGCCGCCCGCCACCGGCTCGAGCAGCGCGAGCCCGGCCGTGGCGGTGCGGTAGAGCTCCTCATGGCGCCCGTCGATCACCACCCGCACCGCGTCCACCGAAGGGTGACCGAGGAACCTCTCGATCGTGCGCCGCAGCATCGGCCGCCCGAGCAGGGGCAGGAACTGCTTGGGCAGATCCCCGCCAAGCCGCTCGCCGCGACCCGCCGCCACGATCAGCGCCACGCAACGCATGCCCGCTCCTTCCTCAAGACCATCCCTCCGCGAGACGGGCGCGACCATAGGCGCGGGGCTTGCTGCACCGCAACTTCGTGCTATCAATGCCTTGTTCCTGTGCAGCCTCCACCGCGTGCCCAAGGAGTAGGCATCTGGTCATTCCCACTGCCGCCGCGTCGGGCCCGCATGCCCGGCAGGAACGCCCGCCGGTGCAGCCCGCCGCCGAGCTCCTGCTGGCCAACCTGCCGAGCGCGGTCCTTCACCTCGATGCAACGCACCGCCTCTGCTACGTCAACCCGGCGGCCGAGCAGCTCTTCTCGGCCGGGCGACGGACGCTCCAGGGGCGGACGCTGGAGGAACTGCTGGCCCCCCACGCCACGCTCGTCGGCCTCGTCGCGCAGGTGCAGGAAAGCGGAAGCTCGATCTCCGACTATGCGGTCGAGCTGGCGCTGGCACGCGGCGATGTGCTCCAGGTGGACTGCCACCTGGCGCCGGTCGCCGAGACGCCGGGGGCGGTGCTGCTGGTGCTCCAGCCCTGCTCGGTGGCCCGCCGCCTCGACGCCCACCTGGCCCAGCGCGGCACCGCGCGTTCGGTGGCAGCGCTGGCCGCGACCCTGGCGCACGAGGTCAAGAACCCGCTCTCGGGCATCCGCGGGGCGGCCCAGCTTCTCGAGCCCTGCGTCGAGGATCCCGAGGACCGGGCCCTGGCGCGGCTGATCTGCGACGAGGCCGACCGGATCGTCGGGCTGATCGACCGCATGGAGGAGTTTGCCGAGGGTGGCGCCATCCGCCGCCAGTCGGTCAACATCCACCAGGTGCTGGAGCATGTCCGCAGGATCGCCGAGAACGGCTTTGCCCGGCACCACCGCATCGTCGAGCTCTACGATCCCTCGCTGCCGGAGGTCGAGGGCGACCGCGACCGGCTGATCCAGCTCTTCTTGAACCTCGTGAAGAACGCCGCCGAGGCGGCGCCGGCCAAAGGCGGGGTGCTGACCCTGGCGACCCAGTACCAGCACGGCCTGCGGGTGAGCCTGCCGAGCACCAGGCAGCGGCTCGAGCTGCCCATCACCGTCGAGGTGCGCGACAACGGGCCCGGCGTGCGCGACGGGCTGCTCGAGGATCTCTTCGAGCCGTTCGTCACCACCAAGGCGCGCGGCAGTGGTCTGGGTCTGCCGCTCGCCGCCAAGATCACCGGCGACCATGGCGGCATGATCGCCTATGCGCCGGGCGATCCGGGGGCGATCTTCCGGGTGCGGCTGCCGGCGGCGGGACGCTCGGCGAGACAGGGCGGGAGCGAGGGCCGATGAGCGGCGAGACGGTGCTGATCGCCGAGGACGATGCCGGTATCCGCACGGTGGTGACCCGGGCGCTGGAGCGCCAGGGCTACAGGGTGCAGGCGACCAGCGTGGCGAGCGGGCTGTGGCGGTGGATCGCCGACGGCGAGGGCGACGTGGTCGTCACCGACGTCATGCTGCCCGACGAGAACAGTCTCGACCTGCTGCCCCGCATCCGCAGCCTGCGGCCGGACCTGCCGATCATCGTGATGAGCGCGCAGAACACGCTCCTGACCGCGGTGCGGGCGACCGAGCGGGGCGCCTTCGACTATCTGCCCAAGCCCTTCGACATCGCGAGCCTGGTGGGGGCGGTGCAGCGCTCCTTGAGCCGCCGCCGGCAGCGCTCGGCGCCGGTCGAGACCCTGCCCGGCGAGGAGCAGCTCCCCATCATCGGCCGCTCGCCGGCGATGCAGGACATCTACCGGATCATCGCCCGGCTCACCGGCACCGACCTCACCGTGCTGGTCACCGGCGAATCGGGCACCGGCAAGGAGCTGGTGGCCCGCGCCCTGCACGATTTCGGCAAGCGCCGCGACGGCCCGTTCGTCGCCGTCAACATGGCGGCGATCCCCCGCGAGCTCATCGAGAGCGAGCTGTTCGGCCACGAGAAGGGGGCCTTCACCGGGGCTGCGGCACGGCGCATCGGCCGCTTCGAGCAGGCCAACGGCGGCACCCTGTTCCTCGACGAGATCGGCGACATGCCGCTGGAGGCCCAGACCCGCCTGCTGCGGGTCCTCCAGCAGGGCGAGTTCATCCCGGTGGGCGGCCTGCATCCGATCCGCACCAACCTGCGGATCGTCGCCGCCAGCCATCGCGACCTGCGGCTGATGGTGGGGCAGGGGCAGTTCCGCGAGGATCTCTACTACCGCCTCAACGTCGTGCCGATCCGCCTGCCGGCGCTGCGCGAGCGGCTGGAGGACGTTCCGGCCCTGGCCCAGCACTTCTTCGCCAGCGCCCACGCCGAGGGCCTGCCGGTCAAGACCCTGACGCCGGAGGCCATGGTCCGGCTGAAGGCGCATGGCTGGCCCGGCAATGTCCGCGAGCTGGAGAATCTCGTGCGGCGCCTGGCGGTGCTCTACGCCGAGGAGACCATCGACGAGCCGGTGATCGAGGCCGAGCTCGGCCAACCCCGCGAAGGCGTGCCGCAGGAGCCGGGCGCGGGGCCGCAGCCAGAAGCCCAAGACAGCATCGCCGCCGTGGTGGAGCGGCAGGTCGAGCGCTATCTGCGGGCCCAGGACGCCGACATCCCCCTGCAGAACCTGCACGAGCGGATCCTGCGCGAGGTGGAGCGGCCGCTCATCACGCGGGTTCTCGCCGCCACCCGCGGCAACCAGCTCAGGGCCGCCGACATGCTCGGTCTGAACCGGAACACGCTGAGGAAGAAGATCCGCGAACTGGACATCCAGCTGTTGCGCGGTCCATGATCGTCCCTTCTCGCATCGATCGGGCCCGTTTCTGAGAGCGTCGCGCGTGCTTTCCTCGGTAAACTCCGCGCTGCCGGGCCTGAAGGCCGCGGTGCGCCGCTTCGACGTCGAGCGGCGTCTGGCACTGCTGCTCACCGTCTGTGCGGTCATCCTCAGCATCGCCACCTACGGCATCATCACCTGGGCGCCGCCCTGGGCGAGCGTGCAGGTGGTGCTGATCCTCCTCAATCTCGACCTGGTGCTGCTGCTGGCGCTGGGCGTGGTGGTCACGAGGCGGATCGTCCGGCTGATGCTGGAGCGGCGCCAGGGCTCGGCGGGCTCGCGGCTCCATTCGCGCCTGGTGGCGCTCTTCAGCGTCGTCGCGGTGACGCCGGCCATCCTTGTTGCGATCTTCTCGGTCCTGTTCTTGAGCTCCGGCCTCGAGGCGTGGTTCAGCGAGCGGGTCAGGACCGCGCTGGACAACTCGCTGGCGGTCGCCGAGGCCTATCTGGTCGAGCACAAGGAGGTAATCCGCGCCGACGCGCTGGCCATGGCCGCCGATCTCAACCGCGAGGGACCGGCCCTCCTCGAGAACGCCAACTATCTGCGCCAGTTCGTGGTGGCCCAGGCAGCGCTCAGGGCGCTGACCGAGGCCATCGTCTTCGACGGCACCGGCCGGGTGCTCGCCCATTCCGGCCTCGGCTTCTCGCTGGAGGTCGGGCAGATCCCCAAAGACGCGCTCGACCGCGCATATGTGGGCGAGGTCGTGACGCTCACCAGCGAGAGCGACGACCGGGTGCGCGCGCTCCTGAGGCTCGAGAGCTTCGGCGAGATCTACCTCTTCGTCGGCCGCTTCATCGAGCCTCGCGTGCTCACCTTCATGGAGCGCACCCAGCAGGTCGTCTCGGAATATCGCCGGCTCGAGAGCGAGCGATCGGGCATCCAGATCACCTCCTCGCTGATCTTCATCGTCGTGGCGCTGCTGCTGCTCTTCGCCTCGGTCTGGGTCGGCCTCAACTTCGCCGACCAGCTCGCCATGCCGATCAGCCGCCTGATCCGCGCCGCCGAGCAGGTGCGCGGCGGCGATCTCATGGCGCGGGTGCCCGAGACCGGCGGCGAGGACGAGATCACCACCTTGAGCCGCGCCTTCAACCGGATGACCAGCCAGCTCGACAGCCAGCGGCGCGAGCTGGTCGCCGCCAACAGCCAGCTCGACCAGCGGCGGCGCTTCACCGAGGCGGTGCTGGCCGGCGTCACCGCCGGCGTACTGAGCCTCGACGGGCAGCGCCGCGTGCTGCTCCACAACCGCGCCGCCGTCGAGCTGCTGCTGCACGGCGAAGGCGCGGTGGAGGGCCAGGCGGTGACCGGAATCCTGCCGGAGATCGCGCCGCTCTTCGAGCGGCTGGAAAGCCGGCCCGGCGAGGCCGTCGAGGAGCAGCTCGAGGTGCGCCGCGACGGCCTTCAGCGCACGCTCCTGGTGCGTCTGGCGGCCCAGGCCGAGGGTGACGCCATCGCCGGCTACGTGGTGACCTTCGACGACATCTCCGATCTTCTGAGCGCCCAGCGGCAGGCCGCCTGGGCCGAGGTCGCGCGGCGCATCGCCCACGAGATCAAGAACCCGCTGACCCCCATCCGCCTCTCCGCCGAGCGGCTCAACCGCCGCTTTCGCGCGCAGATCGCCGAGGAGGACCAGGACGGCTTCGCGCGCTCGGTCGACACCATTGTGCGCCAGGTCGACGCCATCGGTCGGCTGGTGACCGAGTTCTCGGCTTTTGCGCGGATGCCGGCGGCGGTGCTCAAAAGCGAGCCGATGACGGAGATGATCCGCCACGCCGTCCTTCTCCAGCAGACCGCCTGGCCGTCGGTGAGCTTCACCATCGAGATCCCCGAGCGCGACCCGCTGCGTCTCGAGGCCGACGCCGAGAAGGTCGGTCAGGTGCTCACCAACCTGCTGCAGAACGCTGCCAACGCGATTGCCGAGCACCCCGCCGGCGGGGCGGAGGGGCAGATGGCTGCAGGACAGGTGATGGTGCGCGGGCGCCGCGAGGGCGAGGCCGTGATCGTCGAGGTCGAGGACAGCGGGCCGGGCTTCCCCGCCGGTGACCGGGCCCGGCTTCTCGAGCCCTACGCCACGACCCGGGCCAAGGGAACAGGGTTGGGGCTTGCCATCGTCCGGAAGATCATGGAGGAACATAGCGGCAAGGTCGACTTGCTGGACGGTCGGGGAGGCGGCGCCCTGGTGCGGCTGACCTTTCCTGCCCGCGGGGCGGCATGAGCGCGAGCCCACAGGTCGGCGCCGGCGGGCTCGCGGATGGATTCGGGCTTAGGGGCGCGGTGCGGACGGCTGGATGAGCAAGGACGTATTGATCGTTGACGACGAGGCGGCCATCCGCGAGGTGGTTGCCGCGATCCTCGAGGACGAGGGGTACCGGCCGCGCCAGGCAGCCAGTAGCGACGAGGCTCTGCGCGAGGTCGACCGGCGGCTGCCGGGCCTGGTCCTGCTCGACATCTGGCTGGAGGGCAGCCGCCTCGACGGCGTGCAGATTCTCGAGCGCATCAAGGCCGACCACCCGCACGTTCCGGTCATCATGTTCAGCGGTCACGGCACCATCGAGACGGCGGTTGCCGCCATCAAGAAGGGTGCCTACGACTTCATCGAGAAGCCGTTCAAGTCGGATCGCCTGCTGCTCGCCCTCGAGCATGCCATGGAATCGAGCAGGCTGCGACGCGAGAACGAGGAGCTCAAGACCCGGATCGGCGGCGGCATCGAGCTGATCGGCAGCTCCCAGGCGATGGGCCGGGTCCGCCAGCTCGTCGACCGCGTGGCGCCGACCAACTCGCGGGTGCTGGTGAGCGGCCCGCCGGGCTCCGGCAAGGAAGTCTGCGCCCGGCTGCTTCATGCCCATTCACGGCGCAGCTCCGCACCCTTCATCGTGCTCAACGCCGCGGTGCTCGGCCCCGACCGCGTCGATCTCGAGCTGTTCGGCTGCGAGCCCGGCTGGTCCGGCACCGAGCAGGGACGGGTCGTCGGCTGTTTCGAGCGGGCAGATGGCGGCACGCTGCTGCTGGACGAGGTGGCGGACATGCCCCTCGAGACCCAGGGCAAGATCATTCGCGTGCTCCAGGAGCAGCGTTTCAGCCGGTTGGGCGGCGATGCCCGGGTCGAGGTCGACGTCCGGGTGATCGCCACCACCAACCGCGACCTGCGCGCCGAGATGAACGCCGGCCGCTTCCGCGAGGACCTCTACTACCGCCTGAACGTGGTGCCGGTGCTCATGCCTCCCTTGGGCGAGCGGCGCACCGACATTCCCGAGCTGGTGGCCCATTTCATGGACCTCGCCGTCGCCAGCAGCGGCCTGCCGCGCCGTCCGGTGAGCGACGACGCCATGGCGGTGCTGCAGACCGCCGAGTGGCCGGGCGACGTGCGCCAGCTCCGCAACTGCGTGGAGTGGATGCTCATCATGACGCAGGGCGATCCCGGCCGGGCCATCGAGGTCGACGACCTGCCGCCGGAGCTCACCAACAGCGCTGCGGCGTCCATGGACCCGGCCGCCAACGGCGAGCTGGTGGCGATGCCGCTGCGCGAGGCCCGCGAGCATTTCGAGCGGACCTATCTCCAGGCGCAGCTCGCCCGCTTCGGCGGCAACATCTCGCGCACCGCCAACTTCGTCGGCATGGAGCGCTCGGCCCTGCACCGCAAGCTCAAGACCCTCGGCCTCAACAGCGACGACTGATCGAGCCGTCTCCAGGACGTTCCCGCCATGAAGGTCATCATTGCCGGGGCCGGGCAGGTCGGCTTCAACATCGCCCGCTATCTGGCGGCTGGCGCCAACGACGTCACCATCATCGACCAGCGCCCGGATCTGGTGCAGAAGATCGGCGACAGCCTCGACATCCAGGCCGTCGTCGGCTTCGCCTCGCATCCCTCGACCCTGGAGCGGGCGGGCGCCGAGGATGCCGACATGCTGATCGCCGTGACGCATGTCGACGAGGTCAACATGGTGGCCTGCCAGATCGCCCACAGCCTTTTCACCGTGCCGACGCGGATCGCCCGCATCCGCCAGCAGGACTATCTCGAAGGCCGCTGGCAGGACCTGTTCCGCCGCGACCACATCCCCATCGACGTGGTGATCTCCCCCGAGGTCGAGGTCGCCAAGGCCATCGCCCTGCGCCTCGACGTGCCGGGCGCGCTCGCCGTGGTGCCGTTCGCCGAGGACCGGGTGCGGATGGTGGCGGTGCGCGCCACGCCCGACACGCCGATCATCGACACCCCGCTGCGCCAGTTGACCTACCTCTTCCCCGACCTGCACCTGGTGTGCGTAGGGATCTCGCGCAACGACAGCTTCTTCGTGCCGGACGGCGACGACCAGATCCTCGTCGACGACGAGGTCTATTTCGTGGTCGATACCGCGCATATCGGCCGCGCCCTTCCGGCCTTCGGCCGGGAGGAGCGGATCTCCGAGCGGGTGGTGATCGCCGGCGGCGGCAATATCGGCCTCTTCCTGGCGGGCGAGCTCGAGCGCCGTCATCCGGGCTTGAGCCTCAAGCTGGTCGAGACCAACCCGCAGCGCGCCGCCTTCATCGCCGACCGCCTCAAGCGCACGGTGGTCCTGCTGGGCGACGCCCGCGACAGCGAGATCCTCGAGGAGGCGGGCATCGCCACGGCCGAGTCGATCGTGACCGTCACCAACGACGACGAGGTCAACATCATGACGGCGCTGCTGGCCAAGCAGCACGGCTGCGGCCGCGCCATGGCGCTGGTCAACAACAGCGCCTATGACGGGCTGATCCGCTCGATCGGCATCGACGTCGCCATCAACCCGAGGGACACCACGATCTCGGGCATCCTGCAGCATGTGCGGCGCGGCCGGATCAAGGCGGTGCACACCATCCGCAACGGTGTGGCCGAGATCTTCGAGGCCGAGGCGCTGGAGACATCGCCGCTGGTCGGCAAGCCGCTGCGCGAGGTGCGCACGCCGGGCCTGATGGTCGGCGCCATCGTCCGCGAGGGCAAGGTGATCACGCCGCGCGGCGACACGGTGGTCAAGGCCCGCGACCGGGTGGTGGTGGCGGCGCGCAGCGAGGCGGTGAAGAAGGTCGAGCAGCTCTTCGCCGTCCGTCTCGATTATTTTTGATGCAAGCGGCCGCCCGGTGCGGCGGAGCGGGAGGGTTCATGGCGCGCATCGCCTATGTCAACGGCAGGTATGTCTCGATCGACACGCCTGCGGTCGCGATCGAGGATCGCGGCTATCAGTTCGCCGACGGAATCTACGAGGTCTGCAAGGTGGTGCGTGGCCGCTTCTGCGACCTCGAGCGCCATCTCGACCGGCTCGAGCGCTCGCTCGACGCGATGGGCATGCCGATGCCGATGTCGCGCCGCGCGCTGGCGCTGGTGATGGAGGAGACCTGGCGCCGCAACGCCCTTCCCGACGCGGTGATCTATCTCCAGGTGAGCCGCGGCACCGCTCCCCGCAACCACGCCTTCGGCGCCAGCATGCGGCCGAGCCTGGTGGTCACCGTGCGCGCTGCCAAGTTCCCCTCGGGCGCCGAGCTCGAGAAGGGCGTCGGGGTGATCTCGCTGCCGGACGAGCGCTGGGCCAACTGCCACATCAAGTCGATCAGCCTGCTGCCCAACATCCTGGCCAAGCAGCAGGCGGCCAAGGCTGGCTGCCGCGAGGCGTGGCTGCTCGACGAGCAGGGCCGCGTTACCGAGGGCTCCAGCTCGAACGCCTGGATCGTCGACGGTGAAGGTCGGCTGGTGACCCGGCCCCTGGGTCGCGAGATCCTGGGCGGCATCACCCGCTCGGTCGTGATCGAGCTGGCGAAGCGCGACGGGATCGAGGTGGTCGAGCGGGCCTTCACCCTCGAGGAGGCGAAGGCCGCCCGCGAGGCCTTCCTGACCAGCACCACCTCGCTGGTCCTGCCGGTTACCGCGATCGACGGTACCCCTGTGGCGAACGGTCATCCCGGCAGTGTGACCCGCCGCCTGGCCGAGCTTTATGCCGAGGCGGAGGGCATGGCCACGGCCGCCTGACGAGGGCCGGCGACACGTCCGGCGAGCCGGCGGCAGGGGCGCGATCTTTTGCCGCTTGTGGCGCCCGGCGGGTCCCGTTACATCCCCGCTCGGCAACGGCGCCGGCCTTTCTACCGGCGACCGAATTTTTTGCCACTTGCTCCCCACGCCATGCAGCCATCATCATGGATGCGTGGGTGTGGGGTCCGGGTTCGCCCGATCGCTGAATCACCAAGAAGGACCAGCGGAATGCCGGCCGAAAAACAACAGAACCTGCAGGACGTCTTCCTCAATCACGTCCGCAAGAACAAGGTTCCGGTCACGATCTTCCTCATCAATGGCGTGAAGCTGCAGGGAGTCATCGGCTCCTTCGACAATTTCTGCCTTCTCCTCCGTCGCGACGGTCACGTGCAGCTCGTCTACAAGCATGCCGTTTCGACCGTCATGCCTTCTGCCGCGGTGCGCCTGTACGAGCCGCCGGCCGAGGAGCAGGCGCCGCAGGGCGGCGGTGCGTTCTAGTTGAGCGATCCGTCCGCGCACGAGGACAGGGCGGCCGGCAGCGACCGGGCCTGGGTTCTGCACCCGGTCCTGCCGCAGCCGGGCGACTCCGCCCGCGATCCTCAGGCCCGCCTCGAGGAGGCCAACGGCCTCGCCCGGGCGATCGAGCTCGACATCGCCGGCAGCGAGCTCGTCCCGCTCCGGCGGGTCGTGCCGGCCACCCTCATGGGGACCGGCAAGGTCGAGGAGATCAAGGAGCGGCTCGAGGAGGCCGGGGTCGGCCTCGTCGTGATCGACGCCGCGCTGAGCCCGGTGCAGCAGCGCAACCTCGAGCGCGCCTGGAAGACCAAGGTCATCGACCGGACCGGGCTCATCCTCGAGATCTTCGGCGAGCGGGCGCGGACCCGCGAGGGCGTGCTCCAGGTGGAGCTGGCGGCGCTGAGCTACCAGCGCTCCCGGCTGGTGCGCTCATGGACCCATCTCGAGCGGCAGCGCGGCGGCTACGGTTTCCTGGGCGGTCCCGGCGAGAGCCAGCTCGAGCTCGACCGGCGCCGCATCACCGAGCGCATCACCCGGCTCAAGCAGGAGCTGGAGGATGTCCGCCGCACCCGGACGCTGCACCGTACGGCGCGCGACCGCGTGCCCTACCGGATCGTGGCGCTGGTCGGCTACACCAATGCCGGCAAGTCGACCCTCTTCAACCGCCTGACCGGTGCTGGCGTCGAGGCCGAGGACAAGCTCTTCGCCACCCTCGACCCGACCATGCGCCTGATCCGTCTGGAGTCGGGCCTCAAGGCCATCCTCTCCGACACGGTGGGCTTCATCAGCGACCTGCCGACCACGCTGGTGGCGGCCTTCCGCGCCACCCTCGAGGAGGTGCTGGCGGCCGACCTGATCCTTCATGTCCGCGACATCGCGCACCCCGAGAGCGATGCCCAGGCGGCCGACGTCCGCGCCGTGCTGGACGAGCTGGGGATCGACGAGGCGAGGCGGCACGAGCGGCTGGTCGAGGTGTGGAACAAGACCGACCTCCTTGGCGAGGAGGAGCTCGCCGCCTGTCGCGAGGACGCCGCGCGGCGGCCCGGCGTGGTGCTGGCTTCAGCGGTTCGGGGCAGCGGCCTCGACGAGCTCCTGCAGCTCGTCGACCGGCGCCTGCTGGAGACCCACGAGATCGTCGAGGTCGAGGTCCCCTACGAGGACGGGGCGCTGCTCGCCTGGCTGCACGAGCGCTGCGAGGTGCTCGGCCGCGAGGACGAGGAGGGCTGCCTGCGCCTCAAGGTGGCGATGGAGCCCAAGACCCGGGCGCAGCTGGCGGAGCGGCTCGGACGCCCGGTTTGACCCCGTCTCGCGACGGGTGATGCCGCGGTCGGCGCGCTCAGACGCCGACCGCGCGCACCCGCTCGGCACCGATGGCCGCGCCCAGCAGCCTGAGGCGCCCGCCCAGCGCGTCGTCCTGGGGATCGACGGCGGGATGGCCCGTCTCCAGCAGCAGCTCGCCGCCATCGCGCCGCAGCCGGCAGGCGTCGAGGATCGCCGGCACACCGCCGGACAGGCGGTAGCCGAGATCCAGCGCCTCGCCCACCACCTCGCCGGCGAGCTTGGCGGGCTCGTCCAGCATGGTCAGCAGCCGGCGCACCGCCGGGTCCTTGCGGCGGCCCTGGTAGCGCACGAAGATCATGAAGGCGAGCAGCACCCGCTCGGCCTGCGTCATGCCCAGGAACGGGTACTGCGCCAGCCTGAAGAACGCCTCGCGGGCCCGGCTGTCGGGGTGCTCGCGCCAGGCGCTGTCGGAGAGCAGGCAGGCGGCGTGGCGCAGCCGGCGCAGCGCCGGCGTCTCGTTGGCGACGATCCCGTCCGTCCAGCGCTGCATCGCCTCGCCGACGCCGGGCAGGCGGTTGGTGGCGCCGCCGAGCTCCGCAGCACCGGCGATCAGCGGATCGACCGCGCGTTCTGCCGCCGGCAGCCGCTCGTAGAGGCGCCCCTCGCGAAGGCCGGTCGCCGAGAACACCACCCTGGCCGGCCTGAGCAGGCGGGTGACACGCTCGAGCAGCAGGGCGGCCGCCGGCATCATCTCGACGCGCCGCTTGGGCACGCCCGGGATGGCGGCGAGATCGGCGGGCGTGCGTCCGGCGATGCTGCGGCCGAGAGTCTCGGCCTCGCGCGGGGTGAGCTGGTAGCCGTGCACCGCCCGCAGCGGCGTGTCGAGCATCGCCATCCGTGCCCGGGCCAGCGCCCGCCAGCTGCCGCCCACCACGTAGAAGGTCCGCCCGCGGCAGGCGTCGCGCAGCCACGGCTGGGCTTCCAGCGCCGTGTCGACCATGCGCGTCGCCGCCTTGCGGTCCGCGCTCATCGCGGCGCTGAGCGTCAGCGCGCCCACCGGCAGGCTCACGCGCGCGCCGTCCTCGGGGTTCGGCACGTTGGCGAACTCGACGCTGCCGCCGCCCAGATCGCCGCTGAGCCCGTCGGGTGCGGCAAAGCCGCAGGCCACGCCCAGCGCTCCGAGCCGCGCCTCCTCGGGGCCGCTCAGCACGGTCACCGGCTCGCCCAGCGCCGCCTGCGCCATCGCCGCGAACTCGTCCCCGTCCTCGGCGGCGCGCACCGCGGCGGTGGCGATGATGTCGACCGTCCCGCAGCCCATGCTTCGGGCGATCCCCACGAAGCGGCGCAGGCTCGCCATGGCGCAGCTGCTACCCTCGCTGCCGAGCCGTCCGGTCTCCGCCACGACACGCCCCAGGGCGCACAGCTTCTTCTCGTTGAAGCGGCTCACCGGCGCCCGCGAGAGCGCGTCGTAGACCACCAAGCGGACCGAGTTGGATCCGAGATCGACGACCGCAACGGGGCCGCCGTCGGGCGCGCGCCCGGCTTCGCTGCGGCCGGCGGGATTCACTCGGCCGCCGTGTCGCTGGACGAGCGCATGAGCTGCAACTGGGCCACGCTGCGCTTGCGAAGGGCACTACCGCGCCCGGAGAGACTGGGATTGGTCATGAAGTAGCGATGCGCCGAGAAAGAGTCCTTGTCGAAGCGGAGGCGCTTGTAGCTGCCGTCGCGCTCCAGCGTCCAGCTGTTCGTGAGGTCCTTCAGGTTGGCGATCATCACCTGGTTGAGGATCTGCTGGTGGACCGTCTCGTTCTCGATCGGGATGAGAAGCTCGACGCGCCGCGAGAGATTGCGCTGCATCCAGTCGGCCGAGGAGATGAAGACCTTGGCGTGGCGGCTGGGCAAGGCGTGCCCGGCGCCGAAGCACACGACCCGAGAGTGCTCGAGGAAGCGGCCGACGATGCTTTTCACCCGGATGTTCTCGGAGAGGCCCGGGACGCCGGGCCGCAGGCAGCAGATGCCGCGGATGACGAGCTCGATCTTCACGCCGGCCGAGGAGGCCTCGTAGAGCTTCTCGATGATCTGCTCGTCGACCAGCGAGTTGAGCTTGGCCCAGATGTGGCCTTTGCGGCCGGCCCGGGCGTGGGCCATCTCGGCGTCGATCAGCCCCACCAGCGTCTCGCGCAAATCGACCGGCGCGATGGCCAGCTTCTCGAGATTGCTCGGGCGGGCGTAGCCGGTCATGAAGTTGAAGGACCGCGCGGCGTCCCGGGCCAGCGCCGGATCGCAGGTGAAGAACGAGAGGTCGGTATAGATCCTGGCGGTGATCGGGTGGTAGTTGCCGGTGCCGAAATGCACGTAGCTCCGGAGCCCGCCCTGCTCGCGGCGCACCACCATCGAGATCTTGGCGTGGGTCTTGAGCTCGATGAAGCCGTAGACCACCTGGACGCCGGCCCGCTCCAGGTTGCGCGCCCAGCGGATGTTGAGCTCCTCGTCGAAGCGCGCCTTGAGCTCGATGAGCGCGGTCACCGACTTGCCGGCCTCGGCGGCCTCGATCAGCGCCGCCACGATGGGGCTGTTCTCGCTGGTCCGGTAGAGGGTCTGCTTGATCGCCACCACCGCCGGATCCCTCGCCGCCTGGCGCAGGAACTGCACGACGACGTCGAAGCTCTCGTAGGGGTGGTGGACGACGAAGTCCTTGTAGCGGATGGCGGCGAAGCAGTCGCCGTCGAAGTCCTTGATCCGCTCGGGAAAGCGCGGCGTGTAGGACGGGAAGAGCAGATCGCGCCGGTCGCCGCTGATCAGCTGGCTGGTCTCCGAGAGTCCGAGGATGCCGTCGACATGGAAGACGTCCTCGGGCGCCACATGGAGCTGGTCGATCAGGAACTGCCGCAGGCTTTCCGGCATGCTCTGGTCGATGGTCATGCGGATGACGCTGCCGCGCCGGCGCCGTTTCAAGAGCACCTCGAAGAGGCGCACCAGATCCTCGGCCTCCTCCTCGATCTCGATGTCGCTGTCGCGCAGGATCCGGAAATAGCCCTCGCTGCGCACCACGAAGCCCGGGAACAGCAGGTGCACGAAGCGGTGGATGAGCTGCTCCATGCGCACGAAGCGTGCCCGGTCGCCCGGCAGACGCATGAAGCGCTCGAGCTGCGAGGGCAGCAGGACCAGGCCCACCAGCATCTCGCCGCTCGGCCGCTCGAGCTCCATCACCACGCCCATGCCGCGGTTGGGGATGAACGGGAAGGGGTGGGTGGGGTCGATGGCGATCGGCGTCAGGACGGCCAGCGCCTGCTCGAGGAAGCGGTCCTCGATGGCCTGGAGATCGTCGGCGCTCAGCTCCTCGACGTCGAGCACCGCGAAGTCCGTCTCGCGCAGGAGCCCGGTCAGCGTGTGCCAGCAGCTCTGCTGCACCTGCATGACCTGCGCCACCCGCTGGTTGATGGCGGCGAGCTGCCGGGCGGGCGTCATGCCGTCGGCGCTGACGCTGTTGACGCCGGCCGCCACCAGCCCCTTCAGGCCGGCCACGCGGACCATGTAGAACTCGTCGAGATTGCTCGCCGAGATCGACAGGAAGCGCAGACGCTCGAGCAGCGGGTGGTTGGTGTTGTGCGCTTCTTCCAGAACCCGCCCGTTGAAGGCGAGCCAGGAAAGTTCACGGTTGATGAAATGGTCGGGGCCGTGCATCGAGACGCCTTCGGCCGGCCGCGCCGGTGTCGGGGCGGCGGTCTCGCCCGAGGTGACCGACACGGGCGTGCCCGCCCTCTCGCATGCTGCCGTCATGGCCCCTCGCTTGTTGCCCGTCGTCCACTGCGGACGTGCCGCGGGCGATACTGCGGCCGCTACTCTGCAGCCATGTTACAAATGCGGCGCGCGCCTGTCATGCCGGGCACCGCAAAGGATCGTCGGGGAGAGAGCATGCACGAGCTGTTGCTTCTGCGCCACGCCAAGTCGCGCTGGGACGAGCCCGAGGCCGGCGACCACGACCGGGACCTGACGTCGCGCGGCGAGCGTGCTGCAGCGGCGATCGGCAAGTTCCTCCGCAAGAGCGACCTCGTGCCGGATCTCGTGCTCTGCTCCAGCGCCCGCCGGGCCCGCCGCACCTGGCAGCTCGTGGCCGAAGCCCTGCGCCACGACCCGCCCCTCAAGGAGCTGCGCTCGCTCTATCTGGCAACCCCGGGCCGGCTCCTCGAGATCGTCCGGCGGCAGAATCCGGCAGTGCGCCGCCTCCTGCTGGTCGGCCACAATCCCGGCATGGCCAGCCTTGCTTCGCGGCTGGCTGGCGAGGGCGAGGCCGACGAGCTCGCGCGGATGGAGGAAAAGTTCCCCACCGCTGCCTTGGCCCGGCTGACCTTCACCGGCGACGGCTGGCGCGAGGCCGGGCAGGGACGCTTCCGCCTCGACCGCTTCGTGCGGCCCCGCGACCTGGACTGAGCGGCCTCGCGCAAGGACGGCGCCGGCTCGGGTTCGTCTTTGCCCCCTGCGCCGCGCAAGGCGAGGAGGGGGACTATGGCATGCGCCGTGTCGGCCCCGGGCTGCGCCAGCCGGGCCGCCATGTCGGACCTCGGGTTCGAGTTTTCCACGGCCGCCCGTCCACGCGACGCCCGATCCGCATCCAGCTCCTGCAATGCATGCTCGCGGCCGCGCCGCAGCCGGCGGCGATTGCCTGCAGCAGGCTCGGGTTCGTCTTTGCCGCCCGCGCTGCGCACGGCGGGGAGGCGGGCCAGGAGTTGCCCGGCCTAGGCGGCGGCCTCGGCCTCGGGCTGCGCGAGCCGGGCCGCCATGTCGGAGCTCGGGTTCGAGTTTGCCACAGTCTCACGCCCGCCCGGCGCCGGGGCTGCCGCACGTTCCCGCATGGGGTGCTGGTGGTCGCGCCGCAGGCGGGCGCGGTAGCGCAGCACGGTAGTGCCGGCCCTGGCGCTGGCCGCCTTGCCCCCGGCCGGGGCGGGGCGCCGGACCGGGCGGCGGTGGAGGTGCTCGGCATGATGACCTCGCGGGGATGGGGGAATGGCGCGAGGGTAGCATGAATGAGGAATAAATGCCATGTCGAGGCGACGCTGTGCCAGCCGGGGCGGCGGTGCCGTGCAAGGCGCTGCGCGCGGCTTTTTCTCTCTTCTCTGATCGTTGGGGGTTGGCGGCTTCCAGGGGCTCCTCAACCGATCCCGTGCCATGCTGCCGGATGGTGGGGACGGGCGGCTGCAGGCCGTCGCGCGGGGAAGTCCCACGCCAGCAGGAGGGCGGCGTGCCGTGAGGATCCGCTGAACGGGCACCACCCCAACCGACAAAAATCAGACAAAATAGCCGCGCGCAGCGCCTTGCGCTCGACCGGCCTAGCGTTCGCGGCGCTTGACCTCGTCCCAGTGGCGGTCGAGCTCGTCGAGGCCCACCTCCTCGCAGCGCCGGCCTTCGGCGGCGACTGCCGCCTCGACGGCGCGAAAGCGGCGCTCGAACTTGCGGTTGGCGTCGCGCAGCGCGGTCTCGGGATCGACGCCCAGGTGGCGGGCGAGGTTGGCCACCGCGAAGAGGAGGTCGCCCATCTCCTCGTGGCGGCCCGGCAGGTCACCCGCGGCCACGGCCTGCTCGACCTCGTCCAGCTCCTCGCGGATCTTGGCGACGACGGGGGCCGTCTCCTTCCAGTCGAAGCCCGCCCGGGCCGCGCGCTTCTGCAGCTTCTCCGCCCGGGTCAGGGACGGCAGTACCAGCGGGACGTCGTCGAGCACGCTGGGCTGGCCGCCGCGGGCAGCAGCCTTGCGGGCGCGCTCGGCGGCCTTGGTCTCCTCCCAGGCCACCCGCTGGGCACTGGAGTCCTCGATCTCGGCCTTTCCGAAGACGTGGGGGTGCCGGGCGATCATCTTCTCGGCGATGGCGTGCGCCACGCGCTCGAAGTCGAACAGTCCGGCCTCCTCGGCCATGCGCGCGTGATAGACCACCTGGAGCAGCAGGTCGCCCAGCTCGCCCTCGAGATCGGCCCAGTCCTGCCGTGCGATGGCGTCGGCGACCTCGTAGGCCTCCTCGATCGTGTAGGGGGCGATCGTCGAGAAATCCTGCTCGATGTCCCAGGGGCAGCCGCCCTCGGGGTCGCGCAGACGGCGCATCACCTCGAGCAGCCGCTCGATGCCGGCGGTGGTGTTCGCGGGTGCGTTCAAAGGAGGCTTTCCTGCTCGGGAGGCGGCGAGACGGGGCCGCTCCGTCTCGGCTTGCGGGCTGCGCCGCCGTTGGCGCGCTGGACGGTCATGGAGCCGTCGGCGAACTGGATGTCGAGCTCGACGGCACCCTCGGCGGCGGCGAGGCGCGGCACCACCTGGCCCTCGGGGCGGCGGCGCACGATGGCGTAGCCGCGCTCGAGCACCCGCTCGTGGCCGAGGCTGCCGAGCATGGCGGCGGCCTGCTCGAGACGACGCCTGGGCGCCTCGAGAAGCACGCTGCCGCACTGGTCGAGCGCTGCGGCCTCGCGGGCCAGGGCGCGGCTTCCCTGGCGGATCTGCACGTCGATGGGCGCCGGGCTGAGCCGGGCGCCGCCCGTTTCCAGATGGCGGCGTGCCTGGCGCAGCCGGTCGGCCAGCAGCTCGGTCATCCGCGCCTGGCGCAGCGCCAGCCGCTCGCGCCGGTCGCGGACGATCTCCTGCGGGCTTCGCAGACGCAGCCGCTCGGAAAGATCGTCGAGGCGCTGGGCCGCCAGGCCAAGGATCTGGCGCGGCTCGGGCAGGCCGCGGCGCAGCCCTTCGAGGCGCTCGGCGAGGCCGCGCAGCTCGCGATCGGCAGCGCGCTCGAGCCGCTCGCTCAGGCTCTTGACCTGCACGACGAGCTCGCGGCGCACCGGCACCGCCATCTCGGCCGCGGCGGTGGGGGTGGGCGCGCGGCGGTCGGCGGCGTGGTCGATCAGCGTCGTGTCGGTCTCGTGGCCTACCGCCGAGATCAGCGGGATCGTGCAGGCGGCGGCCGCCCGCACCACGATCTCCTCGTTGAACGACCAGAGATCCTCGATGCTGCCGCCGCCGCGCGCCACGATCAGCACGTCGGGCCGCGGCACCGGGCCGTCTGGTGACAGCGCGTCGAAGCCGCTGATGGCCTCGGCCACCTGGCCTGCCGCACCCTCGCCCTGGACCAGCACCGGCCAGACGATGACCCGGCAGGGAAAGCGCTCGGCGAGGCGGTGGAGGATATCGCGGATCACCGCACCGGTGGGCGAGGTCACCACGCCGACCACGGCCGGGAGATAGGGCAGGGGCTTCTTGCGGGCGGCGTCGAACAGGCCTTCCGCGGCGAGCTTGCGCTTGCGCTCCTCGAGCAGCGCCATGAGCGCGCCCACGCCGGCGGGCTCGATCCGGTCGACCACGAGCTGGTATTTCGAGCGGCCGGGATATGTGGTGAGCTTGCCGGTGCAGATCACCTCGAGCCCGTCGGCGAGATCGAAGCCCAGCCGGCTCGCCGTGCCCCGCCAGGCGACGGCGTCCAGGACCGCCTTGTCGTCCTTCAGGCAGAGATAGACGTGGCCGGAGGCTGCCCGCTTGAGGCCGGAAATCTCGCCGCGCACACGGACATTGCCGTAGGTGTCCTCGACGGTCCGCTTGAGCGCGAAGGAGATCTCGCTGACGGAATATTCGGTGATGTTGGAGGCAGGTGCCAGCATGGCCGCACTCTAGAGCGGTTGCCCCGCGGCTGGAAGACCAGCGGGGCGAAGGGGCCGTTCAAGGCGCTGCGCGCGGCTTTTTCCTCGTCTTTTTCGGGGTTTGGCGGTGGGCAGTGGCACTGCCGCCGCCGCCCGCCCGGCCGGCAACTGAAAGAAGACAGAAAAGGAGCCGCGCGCAGCGCCTTGCGCGGCACGGGACGCCCGCCTCGCGCGGACGTCCCGGCACGAAGCCTCAGATGTGGCCGTCCTCGATCAGCTTCTGGGCGATCTGCACGGTGTTGAGGGCAGCGCCCTTGCGCAGATTGTCGGAGACCACCCACATGTTGAGCCCGTAGGGCACCGTGGGGTCGACGCGCATGCGCGAGACGAAGGTGGCGAACTCGCCGACGCACTCGACCGGGGTGACGTACTCGCCCTTGGCCGGATCGTCGAGCAGCACGATTCCGTCAAAGTTGCGCAGCGCGTCGCGCGCCTCCTCGATGTCGACGGGCTCGTGGAACTCCACGTTGACCGACTCCGAGTGACCGACGAAGACCGGCACGCGGACACAGGTGGCGCTGACCTCGATCTCGGGGTCGAGGATCTTCTGGGTCTCGACCACCATCTTCCACTCCTCCTTGGTCGACCCGTCCTCGAGGAACTTGTCGATCTGGGGAATGAGGTTGAAGGCGATCTGCTTTTGGAAGACCTGGGGGGCCTTCTTGTCGTTCATGTAGATGGACTTGGTCTGGTCGAAGAGCTCGTCCATGCCCTCCTGACCGGCGCCCGAGACCGACTGGTAGGTCGACACCACCACCCGCTTGATGCGCGCCAGCTCGTGCAGCGGCTTGAGCGCCATGACCATCTGGATGGTCGAGCAGTTGGGGTTGGCGATGATGTTGCGGGCGCGGAAGCCGTCGATGGCGTGCGGGTTGACCTCCGGCACGATCAGCGGGACGTCCGGGTCCATGCGGAACTGCGAGGTGTTGTCGATCACCACGCAGCCGGCAGCACCGGCCCGCGGCGCATGCACGGCGGAGACCGCGGCGCCCGGCGAGAACAGGGCGATGTCGACGCCCTCGAAATCGAAGGTGTCGAGGTTCTGGACCTTGAGGGTCCGCTCCTCGCCGTAGCTCACCTCCTTGCCCACCGAACGCTCGGAGGCAAGGGCGATGACCTCGTTGGCCGGGAAGTTCACCTCGGCCAGGATGTTGAGGATCTCGGATCCGACGGCGCCGGTGGCGCCGGCGACGGCTACGCGATAGCCCATGGGAGAATACCTCTGGGAAAGCCGGCGGGGGCGGGACCGGGGTCCGCGCCGCCCGCCGCGGGAAAACGACCTGTCAGGAGAGCGACGCGTCCAGTTCCTTGAGGACGGCGGTGCCCATCTCGGAGGTGCTCACCTTGGTCATGCCCGGCTGCATGATGTCGCCGGTCCGCAGGCCCTTGTCGAGCACGCGGCCAATGGCGGCATCCAGCCGGTCGGCCTCCTCATCCAGGTCGAAGGAATAGCGCAGCATCATGGCGAAGCTGAGCAGCGTGGCGAGCGGGTTGGCGATGCCCTGGCCGGCGATGTCCGGCGCGCTGCCGTGCACCGGCTCGTACATGCCCTTGCGGCGGCCGTCGGCATCGGGGGCGCCCAGCGCGGCCGAGGGCAACATGCCCAGCGAGCCGGTCGCCATGGCGGCGGCATCGGAGAGGAGGTCGCCGAAGAGATTGTCGGTGACGATGACGTCGAACTGCTTGGGCGCGCGGATCAGCTGCATGGCGCAGTTGTCGGCGTACATGTGGGAGAGCTCGACGTCCTGGTACTCGGCCTCGTGCAGCCGCTTCACGGTCTCGCGCCACAGGATGCCGGTGTGCATCACGTTGGCCTTCTCGACCGAGGTCACCTTGTTCCCGCGCTTGCGCGCCAGCTCGAAGCCGACCCGGGCGATGCGCTCGATCTCGAAGGTCGTGTAGACCTGCGTGTCGATGCCGCGCTTCTGGCCGTCGGGCAGCTCCTCGATGCCGCGCGGCTCGCCGAAATAGACGCCGCCGGTGAGCTCGCGCAGGATCATGATGTCGAGCCCCTCGACCAGCTCGGTCTTGAGGGTCGAGGCCTCGGCCAGGGCCGGGAACACCATGGCGGGGCGCAGGTTGGCGAAGAGGCCCAGCTCCTTCCTGAGCCGCAGCAGGCCCTGCTCGGGCTTGAGGTGGAAGGGCAGCGTGTCGTACTGCGCGGCACCGACCGCGCCGAACATCACCGTGCCGATCTCCAGGGCCTTGGCCAGCGTATCGTCGGCCAGCGGCGTGCCGTACTTCTCGTAGGCGGCGCCGCCGACACTGTCCTCGTGCACCTCGAAGCCCATCTGGCGACGGTCGAGCCAGCCGATGACTCGGCGGACCTCCTCCATGACCTCGGGGCCGATACCGTCGCCGGGGAGGAAAAGGATGCGGCCAAGCTCAGCCATCGCGCTAACTGCCTCTTCTGGTTCTTGAAATCTCGGAATGAGGGCGGGGCCGTGCCCCGCCCGCCGCGCCGCTCAGGCCTCGCGGTAGAGCCAGGGCTGATCGCGCCGCTGGCCGCCCTCGAAGGTGCCGATGGCAGCGGCCCGCTCCAGGGTCTGGCCGATGTCGTCGAGGCCCTCGAGGAGGCACTTCCGGCTGTGCGGGTCGAGCTCGAAATGGATCGGCGCGTTGCCGGTCGGCCGCACGATCTCCTTCTTCTCGAGATCGATCGTGAAGGTCGGGTTCTGGGCCTGCTCCGCCTCGCGCATCAAGGCGTCGATCTCGTCCTGCGGCAGGACGATCGGCAGGATGCCGTTCTTGAAGCAGTTATTGTAGAAAATATCCGCGAAGCTCGGCGCGATCACGCAACGGATGCCGAAGTCGAGGAGCGCCCAGGGCGCGTGCTCGCGCGAGCTGCCGCAGCCGAAATTGTCCCCGGCGATGAGGATCTCGGCGTTGCGGTAGGGCTCCTTGTTGAGCACGAAGTCCGGCTTCTCGCTGCCGTCCTCGTTGTAGCGCATGCTCTCGAAGAGGGCGACGCCGAGGCCGGTCCGCTTGATCGTCTTGAGCCACTTGGCCGGAATGATCTTGTCGGTGTCGACATTGATCATCGGCAGGGGGGCTGCGACACCGGTGAGGGTCGTGAAAGCCTGCATCGGCGCTCTCCTCAGGCCAGCTTGCGAACGTCGGCGAGACGGCCGGTCAGCGCCGCCGCGGCGGCCATGGCCGGGCTCACCAGATGGGTGCGTCCGCCCTTGCCCTGCCGGCCCTCGAAATTGCGGTTGCTGGTGGAGGCGCAGCGCTCGCCCGGCTTGAGCTGGTCGGGGTTCATGCCCAGGCACATCGAGCAGCCCGCCTCGCGCCAGTCGAAGCCGGCCTCCTTGAAGACCACGTCGAGGCCTTCCTCCTCGGCCTGGTGCTTCACCAGACCCGAGCCCGGTACGATCATCGCCTCGACGCTCTGGGCGACCTTCTTGCCCTTCACCAGCCCGGCGATGACCCGCAGATCCTCGATCCGCCCGTTGGTGCACGAGCCGATGAAGACCTTGTCGATCCTCACCTCCTCGATGGGCGTGTTGGGCTCGAGGCCCATATACTGCAGCGAGCGCTCGATCGAGGCCCGCCGCTCGGCGTCCTTGACCGCCTTGGGGTCCGGCACCCGGCCGGTCACGCCCACCACGTCCTGCGGGCTGGTGCCCCAGGTCACCTGCGGCTCGATCTCGGCGGCGTCGAGCACGACCTCCTTGTCGTAGGTCGCACCCTCGTCGGAGGGCAGGGTCTTCCAGTAGCTGACCGCGGCCTCCCAGGCAGCGCCCTTGGGCGCCATCGGCCGGCCCTTCAGATAGGCGAAGGTCTTCTCGTCCGGGGCGATCAGCCCGGCCCGCGCACCGGCCTCGATCGACATGTTGCAGATCGTCATGCGGCCTTCCATGGAAAGCCCGCGGATGACGTCGCCCGCATACTCGACCACATAGCCGGTGCCGCCGGCGGTGCCGATCTGCCCGATGATGGCGAGGATCACGTCCTTGGCGGTGCAGCCGACCGGCAGATCGCCGACGACGTTGATCCGCATCGTCTTCGGGCGCTTTTGCAGCAGCGTCTGGGTCGCCAGCACGTGCTCGACCTCGGACGTGCCGATGCCGAAGGCCAGGGCGCCGAAGGCGCCGTGGGTGCTGGTGTGGCTGTCACCGCAGACGATCGTCGTGCCGGGCAGGGTGAAGCCCTGCTCGGGGCCGATGACGTGAACGATGCCCTGGCGGACATCGTTCATGCCGAACAGCTGGACGCCGAACTCGCGGCAGTTCTTCTCCAGCGTCTCGACCTGGATCCGGGAGGTCTCGTCAGCGATGCCCTTCGAGCGGTCGCTCGTGGGCACGTTGTGGTCGGGCACCGCCAGGGTCGCATCCGGGCGCCGGACCTTGCGGCCGGCGTTGCGCAGGCCCTCGAAGGCCTGCGGGCTGGTCACCTCGTGAACGAGGTGCCGGTCGATGTAGATCAGCGCGGTGGCATCCGGCTGCTGATCGACCAGATGGCTGTCCCAGATCTTCTCGAACAAGGTCCTGGCGGTGGCCACGACGTACTTCCTCCCGATTGACGCGGTGCCGGCCTCAGGCCTGGGCGCTGGCCTTGGGCGCACGGTCCTCGCGCAGCTCGACGATACGGGCGGCCTTGCCGGTACGGCCACGCAGGTAATAGAGCTTCGCACGGCGCACGCGGCCGCGACGCACCACCTGGATGCTCTCGATGCGCGGGCTGTAGAGCGGGAACACGCGCTCGACACCCTCGCCATAGCTCAGCTTGCGGACCGTGAAGGCCGAGCTGATGCCGCGGTTGCGGCGGGCGATGCACACGCCCTCGAAGGCCTGGACGCGCTCGCGGTTGCCCTCGATGACCTTCACGTTGACGCGCAGCGTGTCGCCGGCCTTGAAGTCGGGCACGCCGCGCTCGGCGGTCAGGCGGGCGATCTGATCCCGGTCCAACTGCTCGATAAGGTTCATGTCATCCTCGCTCGGGATCGGCCGACGGCTGCGCTGCGCCGACGGTCCTTGGGTTGTGACCAGTCATCTCGCCCAGAAGGTCGGGACGGCGGCGGCGCGTGACCTCGAGGGCCATCGCCTGTCGCCAGGCGCGAATCCGCTCGTGGTGCCCGGAGAGCAGCACTTCGGGCACCTGTCTGTCTTCCCAGACCTGTGGGCGCGTATATTGCGGATATTCGAGAAGGCCGCCAGAGAAACTTTCCTCCTCCAGCGAGTAGGCGTCGCCGATCACGCCCGGCAGCAGCCGCACGGTGGCGTCGATCAGCACCATGGCCGCGAGCTCCCCGCCCGACAGCACGAAGTCGCCGATCGAGACCTCCTCGAAGCCGCGCGCCTCGAGCACGCGCTCGTCGACGCCCTCGAACCGCCCGCACAAAGCGAGCAGGCCCGGACCGTCGGCGAGCTGCCGGGCACGGCTCTGGGTGAGCGGCCGGCCGCGCGGCGAGAGATAGAGGAGGGGGCCCTGCGCGCCCCCTTCGCGGGCCGCGTCGACCGCCCGGCCGATCACGTCCGGCCGCATCACCATACCGCTGCCACCCCCGAAGGGCGTGTCGTCGACGGTGCGGTGGCGGTCGCTCGCGTGGTCGCGCAGATTGACGGCGGCCAGCCGCCACAGGTCGCGCTCCATCGCCTTGCCGGCCAGCGAATGGCCGAGCGGGCCCGGGAACATCTCGGGAAAGATGGAGAGGACGGTGGCGGTCCAGGGCTGGGTGGTCATGCCTCCTCCCCGCCCCGGGCGCTTTCCGCCGGCGGGTCGACGACCATCCGGCGTGCCGCCAGATCGACCTCGGGAACCGCCTCGCGGGTGAACGGCACGAGGAGCGGGCGACCCTCGGGCGTGACGATCTCGACGACGTCGCCGGCGCCGAAATTGAACACACCCAGAACCTTCCCGCGGACCTCGCCGGACGGCGAGACCGCCTCGAGGCCCGCCAGATCCTCGACGTAGAACTCGTCCTCGTCGGGCTCGGGCAGGCGCTCGCGCGGCACGTAGAGATGGGTGCCGCGAAGCGCCTCGGCGGCGTCACGGTCGTCGATGCCCCGGGCACGGACGATGACACCGCCCTTGGTGCGGCCGACGATCTCGAGCTCGAAGAGCTCGTGCCCGTGCTCGTCGCACAGCGGCCCGTAGGCCGCGACGTTCTCGGGCTCCTCGGTGAAGCAGCGCAGCTTGAGCGCCCCGCGCACACCGTGCGCGGTCGTTATGACGGCGAGACAGACCAGTCCCTGGGGGGCGGGGCGCTGCATGGCTTCACGCTACGACCGGGCTCAGGCGTTCGCTTCGGCCTCGGCCGCCGCCTTCTTGGCGGCGATCTCGGCGGCGCGCTTGCCGGTGCCCTTGTGGTGGACGGTGTTGCTGGTGATGCCGGCCCGGTCGAGGAAGCGGGCGACGCGGTCGCTCACCTGGGCGCCCTGCTCGAGCCAGTGGCGGATGCGCGGCTCGTTGAGGGTGACGCGCTGCTCGGCGTCGCCGGGCAGCAGCGGGTTGTAGGTGCCCAGCTTCTCGAGGAAGCGGCCGTCGCGCGGGCTGCGCGAGTCGGCGGCAACGATACGGTAGTAGGGGCGCTTCTTGGCGCCGCCGCGGGCGAGGCGGATACGAACGGCCATGGCTGTCCTGTCGCTCCTTGATGCTCTGACGTTTGGGGTGCTTGTAGTGGCTGGCCGATGGCTTAGCGGGGAAGGAGCCCCGGCGGAAGACCCGGCGGCATGCCGCGGCCGAGCAGGCCCTTGAGCCCGCCCGCCTTCTTCATCTGTTTCATCATGTCCTGCATCTGCCGATGCTGCTTGAGGAGGCGGTTGACCTCCTGGACCTCGGTACCGGAGCCGCGGGCGATCCGCTTGCGCCGTGAGCCGTCGATCAGACGCGGATTGCGCCGCTCCTTGCGGGTCATCGAATCGATGATCGCGCACTGCCGCACGATGATCCGCTCGTCGATATTGGCCTCGGCGATCTGCTTCTTGATCTTGCCGACGCCCGGCAGCTTGCCGAGGATGCCGCCCATGCCACCCATCTTGGTGACCTGCTGGAGCTGGGCGCGCATGTCCTCGAGGTCAAAATTGCCCTTTTGAAGCTTCTTCGAGAGCTTCTCGGCCTCGTCCTTGTCGATCGTCTCGGCGGCCTTCTCGACCAGCGACACGACGTCGCCCATGTCGAGGATGCGCGAGGCGATGCGCTCGGGATGAAACGCCTCGAGCGCGTCGAGCTTCTCGCCCATGCCGACCAGCTTGATGGGCCGGCCGGTGACGTGCCGCATGCTGAGCGCCGCACCGCCGCGCGCGTCGCCGTCCATGCGGGTCAGCACGATGCCGGTGAGGCCGATGCGCTCGTTGAAGATCCTGGCGGTGTTGACGGCGTCCTGGCCGGTCAGCGCGTCGGCCACCAGCAGGGTCTCGTGAGGCTGGGCGAGGTCGCGCACCTGGACCAGCTCGCCCATCAGCGCCTCGTCGATCGAGAGCCGGCCGGCGGTGTCGAGGATCAGGACGTCGAAGCCCTCGCGGCGGGCCGTGTCGAGGGCGCGCCGGGTGATCTCCACCGGCTGCTGGCCCTGGACGATCGGCAGGCTCGCCACCTCGGCCTGCTGGGCCAGCACCTCGAGCTGGTGCTGGGCGGCCGGCCGCTGCACGTCGAGGGATGCCAGGAGCACCTTCTTGCGGTCCCGCGCGCGCAGGCGGCGGGCGAGCTTGGCCGAGCTCGTCGTCTTGCCCGAGCCCTGGAGGCCGGCCATCAGCATGACGGTGGGCGGCGAGCCGGCGAGGCGGATCTCGTCGCCCTCGCCGCCGAGCAGCTCCTTGAGATGGTCGTGAACGATCTTCACGACCATCTGGCCGGGGCTGATGCTCTTGACGACCTCCTGGCCGACCGCCTTCTCGCGGACCCCGGCCACGAAGTCCTTGACCACCGGCAGGGCGACGTCGGCCTCGAGCAGCGCCACGCGGATCTCGCGCATGGCGGTGCCGACGTCCTCCTCGGAGAGGACGCCGCGACCCTTGAGGCGGTCGAAGACCTTGGTCAGCCGGCTGGAGAGATTCTCGAACATTCAAGCCCGATCGCGCGCAGAAAACCACCGCGGCAGGGTGGGGCCCAGCGCGTCGATGAAGTGCAGACGAAACAACGGCCCGCGGACGCCCCGCCGCAAGCCACAGGCTTTTGCGCCTGCGGGCGGGCAAAGTCAAGCATTGCCGGGGTGCGGCTTGCTTTTGCGGCCGTTCGCCGCTATCCCCGCGCCATGCGCGCGCTCCCCTTCTACAAGATGCACGGGCTCGGCAACGATTTCGTCGTTGTCGACGCACGCCATGTACCCGTCGAGCTCGACGCCGGACAGATGCGCCGCATCGCCGATCGGCATCGCGGCGTCGGCTTCGACCAGCTCGTGCGGATCTCGCAAGCGCTGGACGCCGATGCGCGCATCGAGTTCTTCAACAGCGACGGCACGCGCGCCGGCGCCTGCGGCAACGGCACCCGCTGTGCCGCCCGGCTGCTGTTCGACGAGTGCCCGGGCCGCACCCTGCGGCTGCGCGTGGGCGAGCGGCTGCTCGAGGCCGAGCGCCTGGCCGACGGCCGGATCGCCGTCACCATGGGCGAGCCTTTGCTGGACTGGCGCGACGTGCCGGTGGCGGTGCCTTGCGATACCGTCGAGATGCCGCTCGACTTCGAGGACCTGCCGCATCCGGCCGGCGTCAGCATGGGCAACCCGCACGGGGTCTTCTTCGTCGAGGATCTGGAGCGGGTCGAGATCGCCCGTGTGGGACCGCTGCTCGAGCGTCATCCGTTCTTCCCCGACCGCGCCAATATCGGCTTTGCCCAGCTGCTCGGCCCCGAGACCATCCGCCTGCGGGTCTGGGAGCGCGGCGCCGGGCTGACGCTGGCCTGCGGCAGCGGCGCCTGCGCCGCCCTGGTCTCGGCGGTGCGCCGCGGCCTGGTGCGCGAGCGCGCCCGCGTGCTGCTCGACGGCGGCGGCGAGCTGGAGATCACCTGGCGCCCCGGCGGACCCGTCACCATGACCGGCCCTGCCGCCCTCAGCTTCGAGGGCGTGCTGTCGGCGGAGCTTCTGGACAGATAGAGATGGAAGGCGTCGAGGTCGTCACCTTCGGTTGCCGGCTGAACATCTTCGAGTCGGAGGTGATGCGCACCCATGCGCAGCGCGCCGGGCTCGAGAAGGTCATCATCGTGCATACCTGCGCGGTGACCGCCGAGGCCGAGCGCCAGGCGCGCCAGGCGATCCGCCGCGCCCGCCGGGAGAACCCCGAGGCGCGCATCGTCGTCACCGGCTGCAGCGTGCAGGTCGCCTCCGGCGGCTATGCGGCGATGCAGGAGGTCGACGCCGTGGTGGGCAATGCCGAGAAGATGCGCCCGGAGACCTGGGCCGCCCTCGCCGCGAGCGGGGAGCGCCAGGAGCTGGTCGGCGACATCATGAGCGTCACCGAGACCGCCGGCCATCTGGTCAGCGGCTTCGACGGCCGCACCCGCGCCTTCCTCCAGGTGCAGAACGGCTGCGATCACCGCTGCACCTTCTGCATCATCCCCTACGGCCGCGGCAACAGCCGCAGCGTGCGTGTGGCCGACGTGGTGGCGCAGGCCCGCACCCTGGTGGAGAACGGCTATCGCGAGCTGGTGGTGACCGGCGTCGACATCACCTCCTACGGCAAGGAGCTGCCCGGTCAGCCGAGCCTCGGCGCCATGCTGGCGGCGGTGCTGGATGAGGTGCCCGAGCTGCCGCGCCTCAGGCTGTCCTCGATCGACCCGGCCGAGCTCGACCCCGAACTCGAGCGGCTGATCGCCGAGGAGCCGCGGCTGATGCCGCACCTGCATCTCTCGGTGCAGGCAGGCGACGACATGATCCTCAAGCGGATGAAGCGGCGCCATCTGCGCGGCGATGTCATCGAGCTCGCCGCCCGGCTGCGCCGCCTGCGGCCGGACGTGGTGCTGGGCGCCGACCTGATCGCCGGCTTTCCGACCGAGAGCGCGGAGATGTTCGAGAACTCGCTGCGGCTGGTCGGCGAGGCGGGGCTCACCTTCCTTCACGTCTTCCCCTATTCGCCCAGGCCCGGCACGCCGGCGGCCCGCATGCCGCAGGTGGCCAAGGACGTTCGCAAGGAGCGCGCAGGGCGCCTGCGCGCCGCCGGCGAGGCGGCCCTCGACGCCTTCCTCGCCGGCCAGCTGGGCCAGCGCCGCCGGGCGCTGATCGAGCGCAGCGGCACAGGCCACACCGATCACTTCGCCCCGCTGCGGGTGCTGGGCGAGGTGCCGCCGGCCGGCACCATCGCCCTGTTCGAGATCGCCGGGATGGGCGAGGGCATGCTCGAGGGACGTATGGCCGCATGAGCGAGACGCCAAAGCAAGGCTGGTTCAGCCGCCTGAAAAGCGGCCTGTCGCGCTCCTCGACCGCGCTCAAGGACCGCATCACCGGCATCGTTGCCAAAAAGCGCCTCGACGAGGCGACCCTCGAGGAGCTCGAGGAGGCGCTGATCATGGCCGATCTGGGCGTGGAGACCTCTGCCGAGGTGGTCAGGCTGATCGCCAAGGACCGGTTCGGCAAGGAGGTCGGCGACGTCGAGATCCGCGAGGCCCTGGCCCAGGCGGTGGCCGGGATGCTGGCGGGCGCCGTCGAGGCGCTGCCGCACCGCGCCGAGCACCGCCCCCAGGTGGTGCTGGTGTGCGGCGTGAACGGCACCGGCAAGACCACGACCATCGGCAAGCTGGCGAGGCAGGCGAGCGAGGCCGGCCTCTCGGTGATGCTCGCCGCCTGCGACACGTTCCGCGCCGCGGCGGTCGAGCAGCTCGAGGTCTGGGGGCAGCGCAACAACGTGCCGGTGATCCGCGGCAAGGAGGGCACCGATCCCGCCGGGCTCGCCTACGAGGCGCTAGCCCGGGCACGCGCCGCCGGCACCGACCTGCTGCTCATCGACACCGCCGGCCGCCTGCACAACAAGGCGGAGCTGATGGAAGAGCTGCGCAAGATCATCCGCGTCATCAAGAAGCTCGACATGTCGGCGCCGCACGACACGCTCCTGGTCCTCGACGCCACCACCGGACAGAACGCGCACAGCCAGGTCGAGATCTTCACCGACATGGTTGACGTCTCGGGCCTCGTCGTGACCAAGCTCGACGGGACCGCCAGGGGCGGCGTGGTGGTGGCGCTGGCACGCCGTTTCGGCCTGCCGATTCACGCCGTGGGCGTGGGCGAGGGGATCGACGATCTGCGCCCCTTCGAGGCACTCGCCTTCGCCCGCGCGCTCCTCGGCCTCGACAACAAGGACGCGGCCTGACGGCGGGCCCGCGGTCGCGATCGGAGTAGCTTCCCCTATGCACCACAACGTCGTCGAGACCGTGCTGGGCGCCGTCGTGCTCATCGTCGCCGTGGTCTTCCTGGGCTGGGCCTACAGCCGCAGCAATGCCGGCGACCCGGGCGGCTACCAGCTGGTCGCGAGCTTCGATCGCGTCGACGGCCTCGACACGGGCTCGGACGTCCGCATCTCGGGCATCAAGGTCGGCACCGTGCTGAGCCAGTCGCTGGACACCGATACCTACCGCGCCGAGGTCCGCTTCAGCGTCCGCGACGGTGTGCAGCTGCCCACCGACAGCTCGGCCGCGGTGGTCAGCGCCAGCCTGCTGGGCGGCAAGTATCTGGCCCTCACCCCCGGCGCCGACGACCGCATGCTCGGCGACGGCCAGGCGATCACGCTGACCCAGTCGTCGGTCAATCTCGAGGACCTGATCGGCCGCTACATCTTCAGCGGCGGCGGCGGCCAGCAGGGTGCCGCCGGGAGCGCCATGCCGTGAGGCGGCTCGCCGTCCTCGGCGCGACGCTGCTCCTGGCGGCGCCGGCAGCGCACGCCGCGGCGACGCTGCCGCACGGCAAGGTCGTCCTCCAGGGGCTCGACAAGGTGACCGCCCGGGTCGAGCAGATCGAGCTGCGGGTAGGCGAGGAGATCCTCTTCGGCTCGCTCGCCATCACCGCGCGGGCCTGCCTCGAGACGCCCCCCACCGAGCCGCCCGAATCCGCCGCCTTCCTCGAGATCGACGAGCGCGAAAGCCTCGACGAGCGGATCTTCAGCGGCTGGATGTTCGCTTCCAGCCCGGGTCTCTCGGCACTCGAGCATCCGGTCTACGACGTCTGGGTGCTCGACTGCGCCGATCCGCTGCCCGCCCCCGGGGGCAGCGCCACGCAGCCTTAGGGCGGCGCTGCGCCAGACGCTGCGCGCGGCCGGTTTTTCTCAGCCCTTCAGGCGCGCTCCAGAAGATGATGCGGCAGCAGGGTCCCGCCCCGGCAGGATCGCCGGAATAGATGAAGATCCCGTGAAGCCCCGCCGCCGCCAATCGACAGAAAGCAGAAACCGAAAGCCGCGCGCAGCACCCTGTACGGCTATGCCGTCACCGGATCGGCCCGCTGCCCGCCGCCTTCCCGGCTGCTTCCAGAGCGGGTGTCAAAAGCTCGCCTCGTGGCCGAGGGCTTCCGCGAGCAGCGCCATGTAGTCCTCGCGCGGCACCTCGCAGGCGCCGAAGCGGATCAGGTGGTCGGTGACGTACTGGGTGTCGAGCAGCCGGTAGCCGCCGCGGCGCAGGCGGTCGACCAGCGCCACCAGGGCCACCTTGCTGGCATCGGTGACGCGGCTGAACATGCTCTCGCCGAAGAACGCCGCGCCGAGGCTTACCCCGTAGAGCCCGCCCACCAGCAGGCCGTCCCGCCACGTCTCGACGCTGTGCGCGAAGCCGCGCCGGTGCAGGTCCAGATAGAGCTGGATGAGGCCCTCGTTGAGCCAGGTCTCGGGGCGGTCCGGGGCGGGCTCGCCGCAGGCCCGGATGACGGCCTCGAAGGCCGTGTCGACGCGGATCTCGAAGCGTCCGCCGCGCACCGCCTTGCGCAGGCTGCGCGGGACGTGGAAGGCCTCGAGCGGGATGATGCCGCGCGGATCGGGGCTGAAGAGGTGGACCAGGTCGCTGTCGCGGCCGCGCGCCATGGGAAAGCAGCCCTGGCGGTAGACGTCGAGCAGCAACTCCGAGGTCAGGATCTCCGGCATGACGCCCTGCCGGGGGCGGGCAGGGCGCGGCCTCGGCCGCCGCGTCCCGCCATGCGCCTCAGCCCTGCCAGCGCTCGAGGAACCGGCCGAGCCAGCCGGTGTCGAAGCGCGAGGCGCGGATGTCGTCCTCGGCGAAGAGGGCGCGCAGCAGCGGCAGGCCGGTCGGGATGCCGTCGATCACGCACTCGGCGATCGCCCGGTCGAGCCGGCGGATCGCCGCCGCCCGGTCGACGTCGTGGACGATCAGCTTGCCGATCAGGCTGTCGTAGAAGGGTGGCACGGTGTAGCCGGCATAGAGGGCCGAATCCATCCGCACGCCGGGCCCGCCGGGGGCATGGAAGGCCTGCACCTTGCCGGGCGAGGGCACCATCGTGCGGGGGTCCTCGGCGTTGATCCGGCACTCGATGGCGTGGCCCTCGAAGCGCACGTCCTTCTGGGTGAAGCCCAGCTTCTCGCCGGCCGCCGCGCGGATCTGCTCGCGCACCAGGTCGACGCCGGTGATGGCCTCGGTGACCGGATGCTCGACCTGCAGGCGGGTGTTCATCTCGATGAAGAAGAACTCGCCGTCCTGCCAGAGGAACTCCACCGTGCCGACATTGGTGTAGCCGAACTTGCGCATGGCGGTGGCCACGCGCTCGCCGATCGCCTCGCGGGCCGCCATGTCGAGGACCGGCGAGGGGGCCTCCTCGACGAGCTTCTGGTGGCGCCGCTGCAAGGAGCAGTCGCGCTCGCCCAGATGCACGACATTGCCGTGCCGGTCGGCCAGCACCTGGACCTCGATGTGCCGGGGGTGGTCGAGAAAGCGCTCGAGATAGACCCGGTCGTCGCCGAAGCCCATGCGGGCCTCGTAGCGGGCGAGCCGGAGCGACTCGCGCAGCTGCTCCTCGCCATGGACGATGGTCATGCCGCGGCCACCGCCACCGGCCACCGCCTTGATGAGCAGCGGGAAGCCGATGTCGCGGGCGAGGGCGGCGATCGCCTCGTCGTCGCCGCTCACCGGCCCGTCGGTGCCGGGCACCACGGGCAGGCCCAACTCGACCGCCATCTGCTTGGCGCGGATCTTGTCGCCCATGATCCGGATATGCTCGGGATCGGGGCCGATGAAGGTGAAACCGTGCTCCACGACCATTTGCGCGAAGTCGGCGTTCTCGGCCAGAAAGCCGTAGCCGGGATGGATCGCGTCGGCGCCGCTGATCTCGGCGGCGGCCAGGATGGCGATGGCGTTGAGGTAGGAATCGGTCGCCGAGGGCGGCCCGATGCACACGCTCTCGTCGGCGAGGCGGACATGCATGGCGGCAGCGTCGGCGGTCGAGTGAACGGCCACGGTGGCGATGCCGAGCTCGCGGCAGGCGCGCAGGATCCGAAGCGCGATCTCGCCGCGATTGGCGATGAGGACCTTCCTGAACAAGGCGGTCTACTCGATGATCATGAGAGGCTCGCCGTACTCCACCGGGGCGGCGTTCTCAACGAAGATCTTGGTGACCCGGCCGCTGCGCGGCGCGCGGATCGAGTTCATCACCTTCATGGCCTCGATGATGAGCAGGGTGGCGCCCTCGTGCACCTCCTGGCCGACGGTCACGAAGGGCGGCGAGCCCGGCTCGCCGGCCAGATAGGCGGTGCCGACCATGGGCGAGGTGATGACGCCCGGATGGGCGGCGTCGCTGACGGGGGCGGGCTCGGCCGCGGGGGCCGGCGCCGCCGCCTGGAGCTGCGGCGCGTGCTGGTGCACCGGCGCCGACACCTCCATGACCGTCTGGATCTGCTTGGCGACGCGAATCTTCGCCTCGCCCTGGCCGATCTCGATCTCGGTGAGCCCGGTGCGCTGGAGGAGCTCGGCGAGCTGGGCGATATAGTCGATGTCGATTTCGAGCTTGGACATGTCTTTCCTGCTCGGCTTCCCGTTCCGGGCCATCAGCCGGCGGCCGCGGCGAGCCTCGCGCGCAGCGCCTGCAACGCGATTCTGTAGCCTTCGCTGCCGAGGCCGCAGATCACTCCCGTGGCGGCGAGCGACACGTAGGAATGGTGGCGGAAGGCCTCGCGGCGATAGATGTTGGAGAGGTGGACCTCGAGAATCGGGCCCTCGAAGGCGCGCAGCGCATCGTGCAGCGCGAGGGAGGTGTGCGAGTAGGCGCCGGCATTGACGAGAAGGCCGGCCGCCGTGCCGCGGGCCTCGTGGACCCAGTCGACCAGCACGCCCTCGTGATTGCTCTGGCGGAAATCGACCCGCAGCCCCAGCGTCTCGCCTTCCCGCTCGCACAGGCGACGCACGTCGTCGAGCGTCTCGCGGCCGTAAAGCTCGGGCTCGCGCTGACCGAGCAGGTTGAGGTTCGGTCCGTTGAGGACGAGGATCGAAGGGAGCATGCGCTGTTCCGCTGCGGGCGCGCGGGCAGGCAGTGCCGAAGCACCCGCGCGCGACAGGACACAATGTCCGCCTGTCGCGAACAAAGCGTCGCGCTTATACCACGCTGCGACGGCCGCGCAACGGGCAGCGTTCGCCGGCAGCGTTCATGCGGTGCCGTCGGCGCACGGCTCGCGCGCCGGCTGTTCCGGCACGAGGGGCTGCCAGCTCCAGCCGTCCAGTCGCTCGAGGGGCTTAAAGCGCGCCTTGTAGACCATCTTGCGGCTGCCGGCGATCCAGTAGCCCAGATAGACGTAGGGCAGACCGAGCTCGCGGGCCCGCTGGATGTGCCAGAGGATCGCGTAGGTGCCCAGCGAACGGCCGGCATCCTCCGGCTCGAAGAACTTGTAGACGCCGGAAAGGCCGCTGCCGAGGAAGTCGGTGAGGCTCACCGCGGTGAGCGTTCCGTCGGGCTCGCGGAACTCCACGAGCCGGGTGCCGCGAGCCGCCTGCTCGACCATCTCGCCATAGTCGGCGCGGCTCATCCGCACCATGCCGCCGTCGCCGTGCCGGGCCCGCAGATAGCGGTGAAACAGCGCGTACTGCTCGTCGGTGGCAACCGGCGGCAGCTCGGTTGCCACCAGCGACGCATTGCGCTGGGCGATGCGGCGGAAGGTGCGGCCCGGCCGGAAGCCCGCCACCACGATGCGCACCGGCACGCAGGCCGAGCAGCCGGGGCAGGCGGGGCGGTAGAGGAAGCGCTGGCTGCGGCGAAAGCCCGTCTCGGTGAAGAGATCGAGCCCGTCGTCCGTGGCCTCGGGATCGATCAGGGTCACGAGGCGCCGCTCGCTGCGCCCGGGCAGATAGGGGCACGGCGTCAGGTCCGTGGCGTAGAACTTGCGTAACGGCGATTGTTGCAACGCGCAGCGCGCCCCGCGGCAAAAGGCTCATCAAGAGGCAAGTGTGGCCGGCGGCCGGGCCGATCAAGCCCGCGCCACTGCCCGCACATGCTCGGCCATGGCACCGACGAACCGTCCGAGCAGCGCCTGGGTGCGCGCGAACCCGTCGCCGGCGGCGATGCCGCCCTCGTCGAGATAGAGCCGCCGGTTCACCTCGATCTGGATGCTGTGGCGGTTGCGGGCGGGATCGCCGTAGCGGGCCACCAGCTCGGCGCCCTTGAAGGGCTCGTTGATGGCGACCTCGAGACCCTCGCCACGCAGGAACGAGACCGCCTGGTCCATGAAGGAGGCGCCGGCGCTGGTGCCGTCGCGGTCGCTCAGCACGATGTCCGGGCGGGCCACGCCGGGCCCCTCCTTGTCGACGCTGGTGCTCATCGGCCGCATCGAGTGGCAGTCGATATGCCAGACCCCGCCGAACCGTTCGGCAATGCCGTCGAGGAGTGCTGCCAGCGCCGTGTGATAGGGCTCGTAGAACGAGTCGATCCGCCGGCGCACCTCCCCGGCGGTGAGCTTGCGGTCGTAGATCGGGGTGTCGGGGGCGGCGAGGCGCCAGATCAGCCCCTTGCCCAGCTCGCTCTTCTCGCCCGGCGCCAGCGGCCCGTCCCATCTTTCGGCGAGAAGGGCCGGGTCGAGATCGCCCAGCGAGCGGTTCGGGTCGATATAGACCCGCGGGAAGAGCGCTGCCAGCAGCGGCGCGCCGTGCTCGGGCGCGGCGCCGAAGAGCTCGTCCACGAGGCTGTCCTGGGTGCGCCGCACCGCCACCTCGTCCGCAGCCGGCGCGAAGTCCTCCGGCCATTGGGTGCCGCTGTGCGGGCTGTCGAGGACCAGCGGCACGAGGCTCGCTCGCGGTGCGGTGAGCCGCAGGACGCCAGGGAGCTCGCGATCTTCCATGAATCAGGCCTCGTCGTTGAGATGGCAGGCGGAGACCCGGCCGGGCGCGATCTCCTTGAGTGCTGGCCGCTCGGTGCGGCAGCGCGGCATGGCGAAGGGGCAGCGCGGGTGGAAGTGGCAGCCCGGCGGCGGATCGATGGGTGAGGGGATCTCGCCCTTGATTGCCGCAAAGCTGCGCTTGCCGGGGGTGACACGCGGCACCTCGGCGAGCAGCGCCTGGGTGTAGGGGTGGTTGGGCGCCTTGAACAGCTCGTCGGTGGGCGAGCTCTCGACCACCCGCCCCAGATACATGATCACGATGCGGTCGGAGATGTGCTCGACCACGCCGAGGTCATGACTGATGAAGAGATACGTCAGATCAAACTCTTCACGCAAGTCCATGAAGAGATTGATGACCTGCGCCTGGATCGAGACATCGAGAGCGGCAATCGCCTCGTCGCACACGAGAAAGTCCGGCTTGACCGCCAAGGCCCGGGCGATGCCGATGCGCTGCCGCTGGCCGCCCGAGAACTGGTGCGGGTAGCGCTTGGCGAAGGACGGGTCGAGCCCGACCTTCTGCATGATCTCGGCCACGTAGCCGTCGCGCTCGCCGCGCCGCACGAGGCCGTGCACCGCCGGCGCCTCGCCGATGATCTCGTTGACCCGCATGCGCGGGTTGAGGCAGGCGAACGGGTCCTGGAAGATCATCTGGATCTTGAGCGCCGCCTCGCGCGCCTGCGCGCCCTTGAGGCCGCCGATCTCGCGGCCGCGAAAGCGCACGGTGCCTTCGCTGGCCGCATGGATTCCGGCCACCACCCGGCCCAGCGTGCTCTTGCCGCAGCCCGATTCGCCCACCAGGCCGACCACCTCGCGGTCGTTGACGGAGAGCGACACGCCATCGACCGCGTGCACGGTCACGGGCCGGTTCTTCGCTCCCAGCATGTTGGCGAGCCGCTCGGCCGAGTCAAGCTGGCGGGTGAAGCGCTTGGAGACGTTGTCCAGCGCGATGATGGGTTCGCTCATCAGGCCGTCTCGAGAGGATGGAAGCAGCGGGCGGTGCGGCCGGGCAGGATCTCGGTCTCCGCCGGCTCGGCGAGGCAGACATCGTCGGCGCGCGGGCAGCGCGGCCGGAACGGGCAGCCCTGCGGCAGCGCGGCCAGCGAGGGCGCCATGCCGGGGATCTGGCGCAGGCGCTCGCCCCTGGCGTTGGCCGAGGGCACGCTGTCGAGCAGGCCGCGGGCATAGGGGTGGAGCGGCCGCTGGACGACGTCGCCGACCGGTCCCTGCTCGACGATCCGGCCCGCATACATCACCGCGATGCGGTCGGCGAGGCCGGAGACCACGGCAAGGTCGTGGGTCACCCAGATCAACGCCGTGCCGGTCTCGGCGCAGAGCTTTTGCACCTCGAAGAGGATCTGCGCCTGGATGGTGACGTCGAGGGCGGTGGTGGGCTCGTCGGCGATGATGAGATCGGGGCTGTGCAGCAGGGCGATGGCGATCGCCACGCGCTGCCGCATGCCGCCGGAGAGCTGGTGCGGGTAGCTCTTGAGCCGTTCCTCGGGCGAGGGGATGCCGACCTTGGCCAGCGCCTCCACGCAGCGCTCGCGGGCCTTGCGCTCGTCGATCGTCTCGTGGGCCCGGATCGCCTCGATCATCTGCGTGTCGATGCGCAGGACCGGATTGAGGGTCATCATCGGGTCCTGGAAGATCATGGCGATCCGCCGGCCGCGCAGCGCCCTGAGGCGCTCCTCGCCGGCCCCCACGAGCTCCTCGCCCTTGAAGCGGACCGAGCCCTCGACGATGCGGCCGGGCGCGTCGACGAGGCCCAGGATCGAGAAGCCGGTGATGGACTTGCCCGAGCCGCTCTCGCCCACGAGCCCGAGGATCTCGCCGCGGGCGAGGCTGAAGCTCACCCCGTCCACGGCCTTGAGGGTGCCTGCCTTGGTGAAGAACCAGGTCTTGAGGCCCTCGACGGACAGGACCGTGTCGCTCATCGGCGCAGCCTCGGATTCATGACGTCGCGGAGCTGGTCCCCGACCAGATTGATGCAGACGATGGCGATCAGCAGCGCCACGCCGGGATAGACGCTGATCCAGTAGTCGCCTGAGAGCAGGTAGCCGTAGCCCTCGGCGATCAGCAGGCCGAGCGAAGGCTCGGTCACTGGCACGCCCACGCCGAGGAAGGAGAGGGTGGCCTCGAGCGCGATGGCGTGCGCCACCTGCACCGTCGCCACGACGATCAGCGGCGGCAGGCAGTTGGGCAGGAGATGGCGGAACAGCACCCGCCGGTCGCCCAGCGCCAGGCAGCGCGCCGCCTCGATATATTCCTTCTGCCGCTCGACCAGGGCCGAGCCGCGGATCGTCCGGGCATAGTAGGCCCACTGCACGATGATCAGCGCGATCACCACCTTGTCGACGCCGCGGCCGAGCACGGCCAGGAGGATCAGCGCCACGAGGATGGCGGGAAAGCTCAGCTGCAGGTCGACCACCCGCATCACCAGCGATTCGACGCGCCCGCCGTAATAGGCGGCGAGCAGGCCCACGGAGCTGCCCACCAGCAGGGCCACGACGGTGCTCATGGCGCCCACGCCCAGGGACGTGCGCAGGCCGTAGATGATGCCCGAGAGCATGTCGCGGCCCTGGTCGTCAGTGCCGAGCCAGTAGGTGAAGCCCCAGCCGCCGGCGCTGCCCGGTGGCAGCCGCCCGTCCATGATGTCGAGCTGGCCGAGATCGTAGGGGTTCTGCGGGGTGATCAGCGGGGCGAAGACCGCCGCCAGGACGATCACCACGAAGCCGAGCAGGCCCACCAGAGCGAGCTTGCTCTCGGCGAACTCGCGGGCGAAGCGGGCGGCCGGGCTGTCGGCGCGGCGCCGGGGGGTGCTGGCGGCGCTCATCCCTGACGGTCCGCGAGCCGGACCCGCGGATCGAGCGCCGAATAGGCGACGTCGACCACGAGGTTGATGAGGATGAAGATGAACACGGTGAGCATCAGATAGGCCACGACGACGGGCCGGTCGAGCAGCACGATGCTGTCGATCAGCAGCTTGCCCATCCCCGGCCAGGCGAACACGGTCTCGGTCACCACGGCAAAGGCGATGACGCTGCCGAACTCGAGGCCCAGCACGGTGACGACCGGGATGAGGATGTTCTTGAGCATGTGCACGAGCACGATGCGGCGTGGGCTCACGCCTTTGGCGCGGGCGAACTTCACATAGTCCATGAGCGCCACCTCGCGCGTTCCGGCCCGGGTCAGGCGGATCACCAGCGAGGTCTTGAAGAGCGCCAGGTTGAGCGCCGGCAGGATCATGTGGGAAAGGCCATCGAGCGTCAGAAAGCTGACGCGAAAGCCCAAAAGCTCGACGGTCTCGCCGCGGCCGCCGGACGGCAGCCAGCCGAGGATGACCGCGAAGATCATGATGAGCATCATGCCCTGCCAGAAATTGGGCAGGCTGAAGCCGAAGATCGAGCCGGTCATGATGGCCCGGCCGGACAGCTTCTCGGGATGCAGGCCGGCCCACATGCCGAGCGGCACGCCGAGGAAGACGGCCAGCAGCATCGCGAAGACGGCGAGCTCGAACGTGGCCGGCAGCCGGTCGAGGATGAGATCCAGGGCCGGCATGTTGTGCACGAAGCTGCGGCCGAGGTCGCCCTGCACGGCATTGCCGAGGAAGGTCAGGAACTGCTCCCACAGCGGCCGGTCGAGGCCGAGCCGCGCCGTGGCGGCAGCGATCTCCGCCTGGTCGGCGTCGGGTGATATCAGCACGTCGATCGGGTTGCCGACCGCATAGATGCCGATGAAGACGAGGACGGCCATCACGAAGAGCGTGAGCATGGCCTGTCCGAGGCGTCGGATGAGATAGACGAGCACGGGCGATCCAGGGCGGGAGGCGGCGCCGGGCCGCCTCCCGCGCGAGGCTTAGTTGACGGGCTTGACGTACATGGCGAGCGTGTACTGGTCCGCGCGGGGCTCGTAGCTGAGGCCCTTGCGGAACGCCCACGGCGTCACCTCGTAGTGCAGCGGGATGATGCCGTAATCGTTCATGACCGTACGGCTGGCGGCCCGCAGCAGCTCCTCGCGCTTCTCGTCGTCGACGGTCTGGAGCGCCTCGGTCAGCAGCTTGTCCATCTCCGGGTTCGAGTACTCGCCCGGATTGGTGGTGCCGTAGCCGCGGGACTTGTCGGGCGTCGCCGCCAGGCTCTTGAGCGGCGAGGACATCTCGCCGGTCGCAGCACCCCAGCCGGCCAGGTACATGGTGAAGTCGACGGCGTTGCGGCGCTTGAAGAAGACCGGCGCGGTCGAGGCGTCGATGCTGGTCTTGATGCCGACGCGCGTGAAGAACTGGGCGACCGCCTGGGCCACCTTCTCGTCGTTCATGTAGCGGTCGTTGGGGGTGCCGATGACCAGCTCGAAGCCGTCCGGATAGCCGGCCTCGGCCAGCAGCTTCTTCGCACCCTCGGGATCGTAGGCGGTGACCTTCAGCTCGGGGTCGCTGCCGAACATGCTCTCGGGCAGGAGCTGGGCCGCAGGCTCGGCGACGCCGCCCATGATGCGCTCGACGATGGCCTCGCGGTTGATCGCCTTGGAGAGCGCCTCGCGGACCCGCTTGTCCTGCATCGGGTTCTTGCCGTCGGTCCCCTTCACGCCCGGGGTCTCGTCGTGCTGGTCCATGTGCAGGTAGATGACGCGGTTCGAGAGACCCTGGGCCACCTCGATCGAGGCGTCGCTCCTGAGCCGCTCGAGGTCCTGGATCGGCGGGCTGTCGATCATGTCGACGTCACCCGAGAGCAGGGCCGCCACGCGCGGCGCCGGGCTCGTGATCGGCCGGAACACGACCTCGTCCCAGGCCGGCTGCTCGCCCCAGTAGGTCTCGTTGCGGGACAGGACGATGCGGTCGCCCTTGGTGTAGCGCTCGAGCTTGAAGGGGCCGGTGCCGACCTGCTTGCCGGCGTTGAAGTCCTCGGTCTTGGGCCACTCGCCGGCGTACTCGCAGCCGTCCTTCTTGAACTTCAGGTCCTGGGCGTCCTCGGGCGCCTGGATCACGCCCCAGGTCGAGAACTCGGTGGGCACCAGCGGATAGGGGCTGTCGGTCTTCACGATCAGCGTGTGCGGGTCGGGCGCCTGCGCGTCGGCCACCGCCTTGGTGTAGATCGTGAACGAGGACGGGCTGTCCTTGACGTTGGGGATCCGGCACAGGGTCCAGATCACGTCCTGCGCCGTGAAGTCCTTGCCGTCGGTCCACTTCACGCCCTTGCGGAGCTTGAACTCCCAGGTCGTGTCGTCGACCGCCTTCCAGCTCTCGGCGAGGCCGGGCTCGAGGCGCTGGGCCGCATCGGTGTCGACGAGGCTCTGGAAGATGTGGCGCCGGGTCTCGTTGTTGGGCCCAAGATTGTGGAAATGCGGATCCAGGGCGCTCGGCTCGGCAGCCGTACCGATGGTCAGCGTCTCCGCCTGGGCGCCGCCGGCGAGTACCGTTATCGCAGCGCCCGTCAGCAGCGCAGTGGCAAGACGTCCAGTCATCCCATTCTCCCTCGCGTGCCAAACCGCTTGAAACATGCCCAGCATTGCATTCCCTGCATGGGGGCCTCGGCCGGGCGCATATCAACACCAGCCCGCCCGGCTCCGCAAGCGGTCGCGAGATGGGGGCGCGTCACATGCGGAGGTCACGCCGAAAACGCGCGAAAGGTAACTTTTGGTTGTATTATCCGCTCTAAACGTTCTATAGGAAGATCGACAGCAGGATCGGAGAACGAGAATGAACGATCCGCTCCGCACCATGAGGGCTGGGTGGAAGGCGCTCGCCCGCCGCTGGCCGCGACGGTTTGTCCTGCGCGGCACCAACGTTCCGATCGAGCTCGTTCATATCGTCGAGCACGACCGGGAGCCGCAATGCATCATCCGGCTACCCGACGGAAGCCGGATGAGGATAACCCCGGCCGACCTCGGTTCGCAGCCGATGCTGAGCGACGGGGTCGTGGGCCTCGCCTGCGCCCTGGCGCTGGCCGCTGCGGTGGCGGCCCTGTCGATTTCCGCTGCCGACCGCGGCATGGCACAGGAGGTCATGGCCATGGCCTGCTCCTTCCCGGAATAGACCCGCCGCTCAGCGAGCGGGGCCGAGCGACGCCGGGACCGCCTCGGGGGCCCTCTCGGATGCCATCGACGGTCCCTTGACCGTGGCCAGCATGGCAGCCACATGGCTCGCCGCCGCCTCGTAGGGCACGTAGCCGGCGATGCGCCGGGCGGTGCGGTCGAAGTCGCGGTCGATTGCCGCCAGCGTCGTGAGCGCGCCCACCACGGCCAGCACCGGCAGCATGCCGGCCACCAGCACCCGAACCAGTCGCGAGGCGCGGTGGGTGGCGGGGGGCGGCGCGCAGCGCACCTCAAACCTCTCCACGGGCCGAAGCATTCCTCGATCCTCCAACGACATGACCTTGCCCGCAGCAAGGAAGCATGGAGGGCCGCGGCGAATCGTTAACGTCCTGGCAACAATAACGGCGGACGGTACCGCGATGCGCTGCTTTGGCGCCTCATGCGGCATCGGCCCCGGGGACCGGCGGCGGCAGCGTCAGCCGCACCTTGAGGCCGGGGCCGGCATCGGCGAGCTCCAGGGTGGCGTCGTGCAGCCGTGCCACCGCCAGCACCAGGCTCAGCCCCAGCCCGTTGCCGGGCGTCGTGCGCTCGCCATGCAGGCGGACGAAGCGCTGCAGGGCCCGCTCGTGCGACTCCTCGGGGATGCCCGGCCCGTCGTCGGTGACGGTCACGAAGGGGGCGGGGGTGCTGCCGGTGGCGATGCGGACATGGCCCTCGGACGGCGTGTACTTCACCGCATTGTCGACCAGGTTGGCCATCGCCTGGGCCAGCAGCTGGCGGTTGCCCAGCACCTCGACCGGCCCGTCGGGCTCGATCGCCAGCTCGATCGCCTTCTCCTCGGCAAGCGGCTCGTAGAGGTCGAAGACGTCGCGGGCGAGCTCGGCCAGGTCGACCCTTTCCCATTCGCTGCGCTGGGCGCCGGATTCGGCCCGGGCGATGTTGAGGAGCGCGTTGAAGGTGGCGATCAGCGCATCGGCGTCGCGCATGGTCGCCTCGAGCAGCTCGCGCGCCTCCTCGCGACCCGGACCGTGGAGCAGCGCCACCTCGATCCGCGAGCGTAGGCGGGTCAGCGGCGTGCGCAGGTCGTGCGCCACATTGTCCGTGACCTCGCGCATGCCGGCTACCAGCCGCTCGATCCGCTCCAGCATGGCGTTGAGGTTGGCGGCCAGCTCGTCGAACTCGTCGCCGCCGCCGTCGAGCTGGACGCGGCGGCCGAGATGGCCGGCCATGACGGCGGCGGTGGCGCGGTTGATGTGCTCGAGCCGGCTGGTGGTCCAGCGGCTCATGGCGAAGCCGCCGACCACGCCCAGCAGCAGCATCATGCCGGCGCCGAGGAAGATGGCGTTGCGCAGGAGATGCTCGGTGCGCCGCTTGTCCTCGATGTCGCGGCCGACGAGCAGCCGGTAGCCGTCGCGCAGCGCCACCGGGCGCGCGATGACGCGGTGCCGCTCGGTGCTGTCGGTGTCGTGGGCGAGCTGGAGGGTGAGGCGGTAGCTGCCGTCCCCCTCAGGCGGGGTCTCGGGCCAGCGCACCAGGTTGCCGGCCACCGGCCGGCCGTCGGGCCGCACCAGGAGATAGAAGCTGCGGCGGTCGGGATCGTGCTGCGAGCGCAGCGTCACCGTGTCGCGGACCGCCTCGACGCCATAGAGGAAATCCTGCTCGATGAGGCCTTTGACCTCGGCCTCGATGGTCTCCGTGGTCTGCTGCTCCATGAAGTTGACGCTGGAGACGAAGACGAAGGTGAGCAGCGCCAGCGCCGAGGCCGAGAACACCAGCAGGTAGGCCAGCGTCAGCCGGAAGGTGGAGGATCTAAGGAGCCTTGTCCGCAGCGCGGAGGCTGTAGCCGGCGCCGCGGACCGTGTGGATGAGCGGGTAGTCGAAGCCACGGTCGACCTTCTGCCGGAGCCGGCTGATATGGACGTCGATGACGTTGGTCTGGGGATCGAAACGGTAGTCCCAGACCTTCTCGAGCAGCATGGTGCGCGTCATCACCTGGCCGGCATGGCGCATCAGCACCTCGAGGATCTTGAACTCGCGCGGCTGCAGGTCAATCTCGACGCCGGCCCGCTCGACCCGCCGCGAGAGCAGGTCCATCGACAGGTCGGCATGGCGGAGCACCGTCTCGCGGCCGCCGTCGGTCTCGGCGAGGCTGCGCCGCACCAGCGCCTCGAGCCGCGCCAGTAGCTCGGAGAAGGCGTAGGGCTTGACGAGATAGTCGTCGCCGCCGGCGCGCAGCCCCTTGACCCGGTCGTCGACCTCGCCGAGCGCGCTCAAGAACAGGACCGGCGTGCCGTTGCCGGTCGCCCGCAGGGTCTTGACCAGGCTCAGCCCGTCGAGGCCCGGCAGCATCCGGTCGACCACCAGCGCGTCGTAACGCTCGGTCGCCGCCATCAGGAGGCCGTCCTTGCCATGGTGGGCGAGATCGGCGGTATGGCCGCTCTCGCCCAGCCCCTTGGCCATGTAGGCGGCGGCGTCCTTGTCGTCCTCGATCACCAGGATGCGCATGTGAAAGGCCTGAGAGGTGTCATGTCGGGAGGCCATCGCCTCGACCATCCTCGCCTCCATATGCAGGAGCCTGTCGGGGGGCGGCAAGGGCCGCATGAGCGGCGGCCCTTGCCTCGGAACGCTCAGGACTGGGCGAAGGGAACCGCCATGAAGATCTGCGCGCCGTCGCGATAGACCAGCAGGAGGGCCACCTTCTTGCCGTTCTCCTCCGCCTCCTTGATGGCGGAGGCGGCCTCGGCGGGGCTGGTCACGTCCTTGCCGCCGATGGCCAGGATCACGTCGCCGGCCTGGACACCCTTCTCGGCCGCCGGCTTGTCGGCCTGCACCCCGCTGACCAGCACGCCGCGTCCGCCCTCGAGGCCGAGCTGGGCGCGCATCTGGGGGGTGACCTCGGCAAGCGCAATGCCGAGCCGGGCCTTCTGCGGCTCGGCGGCCTCCTCGGCGGCCGCGACCTGCTCGGCCTTCTTCATCGTCCCGACCTCGACCTCGACGGTCTTGCGTCCGCCGTCCGCCCACACCGTCACCTCGGCCGGCTTGGCGGGCTCGGCCTCGGCCACGGCACGGGTGAGCTGGCGGAGACGCTCGATCTTCGTGCCGGCGAAGTCGAGAATGACCTGGCCGCTCGCGAGGCCTGCCTTGTCCGCCGGGCTGCCCGGCTCGACCTTGCTGATCAGCGCGCCTGCCGCCTCCTCGAGGCCCAGCCCCTCGGCGATGTCGGGCGTCACCTCCTGGATGCTCACGCCGAGCCAGCCGCGCCGGACCTCGCCGTCGTCCTTGAGGTCGTCGACGATCGACTGGGCGAGATTGGCCGAGATCGCGAAGCCGATGCCCACGCTGCCGCCCGAGGGCGAGAAGATCATGCTGTTGACCCCCACCACCTGGCCGTCGAGGTTGAAGGTGGGGCCGCCGGAATTGCCGCGGTTGATCGGCGCGTCCACCTGGATGAAGTCGTCGTAGGGGCCGCTGCCGAGCTCGCGCCCGGTGGCCGAGACGATGCCGGCGGTGACGGTGCCGCCGAGGCCGAACGGGTTGCCCACGGCCACCACCTTGTCGCCGACCTTGACCTTGCTGCTGTCGCCGAACTCGACGAAGGGCAGGGTCTTGTCGGCCTTGATCTCGATGAGCGCCAGATCGGTCTTCTCGTCGATCCCCTTGAGGCTCGCCTCCAGCGTGGTGCCGTCCTGCAGGGTCACGGTGATCCGGTCGGCGCCGCCGACCACGTGGGCGTTGGTGACGATCAGGCCGTCGGCCGAGACGATGAAGCCCGAGCCCTCGCCGCGCAGCAGCTCCTCGCGCGGCGCCTGCTGCGGCGGCTGCCCGAAATAGCGCTCGAAGAAGCGGCGCATCTCGGGATCGGCCATGGGGCCGGCGCCGGGGCCGCCGACCTGCTTGGTGCGCTCGACCGAGACGTTGACGACGGCCGGCAGGACCGCCTCGACCAGCTCGGCATAAGAGGAGGAGAAGTCCGTGGGCCCGTGGCTGCGCAGCTGCTCGGTCACCGAGCCCGGCTGGGCCCAGGCCGGCGCGCCGCCCACGAGGGCTAGCGTCAGCGCCGAGGCCATGCCGAGCCGGGACAGGCGGCGCCGGCCGGCGCTTGCATGGACGGGGAAAGTCATTGGCGATGATCCCTGGTTGCCTGCACCCTGAGCCTTGCCGTGCCCGGCGGGTGCTGCTCTCGTGTCAGCCGACAAGCTAGTGATGGCACATGGCCTGCGCTTGTCGGGCGGGTGACATTTCATTAACTGGCCACAGCCCGGCGGGTGGCGAGGGGTGAGGGAGGGGCCGTGAGGATTGCGCTTTGGCAGGCGGCGGGGCAGGCGGCGGGGCAGCCGGCGGGGCAGTCGCAGGAGCGTGGCGAGCGGCTCGCAGCCTTGCGGTCCGCCGCGCTCGAGGCGGCAGCGCAGGGGGCGCGCCTGCTGCTGGCGCCCGAGCTGGGGCTGGTGGGCGAGGTGGCGCCGCGCGAGCTGGCAGCCCTCGCCGAGCCGTCCGACGGCGAGGGACCGCGGGCGGTGGGCCGGATTGCCGCGGAAGCCGGGCTCGCCATCCTGATCGGCTATCCCGAGCGCTGCACCGGCCGCATCTACAGTGCCGCCCTGCTGGTCGACCGCCACGGCCACTCGCTCGCCAGCTACCGGCGGACCCATGTCCGGCCGGAGGAGGAGCAGCTCGTCGCGCGCGGCCAGTGGCTCACCATCGTGCCGTTCGAGGGACGCCGGCTGGGGCTCCTGCTGGGCTACGACCTGGCCTTTCCCGAGGCCGCCCGTGGCCTCGTCCTGAGCGGCGCCGACTTGCTCGTCGCCGCCGGCGGCGGGTCCTGGGGCGATGCCCACCTGCTGGAGGTGTTGCTGCCGGCACGCGCGCTCGAGAACGGCGTGCCGCTGGCCTGGGCGAGCCATGCTACGGGCGACGGCGCGGCGATCCCGCCGAGCCGGGTGCTGGGCGCGGACGGACGGCCGCTCGTCCGGCTGGCCGAGGCGCCGGCCGTCGCCGTCGCGGATCTGCCCCCGGCGGCGGCCGCCATCGACCTTCGGGATCGCCGTCCCCAGCTCTACCAGCGGCTGGCGATGGTTGACGCTGTCGCCGGGCGTGCGGCAAGCTTGATCTAGAAAGAGGGGCCAGGGGTGCCCCGGAGGCTGCGGAACGCCGATGAAGACCATTCTCGCCCATCTCGAGATCAGCCCGGTGCTGGAGTCGGTGCTCCAGTGTGCGCTGCTGGCTGGCCGGCGCTTCGACAGCTACATCGAGGGCCTGCACATGCGCCCGGGCCAGCCGGACGTGATCGCGGCCGGCGCCGACGGCTTCGTTGCCGCCGCGCCGGACCTCGTGGCCGGCTTCGAGCGCGAGGCCAAGGAGCGTGCCGAGAAGGCCCGCGAGACGTTCGAGGCCTTCATGCGCGAGCACGAGCTGCCGCGCTTCAGCGAGGGCCGCACGGGCCTGTCCGCCGACTGGCGTGTCGAGCTCTCCAGCGGCCAGTCGGCGCTGGGCAGCCTCGGCCGGGTGTTCGACCTGGTCGTGGTCGGTCGGCCGCTGCGCGATTCGATCGCCCCCAGCATGGCCTCGCTCGAGGCGGCGCTGTTCGAGACCGGCCGGCCGCTGCTGATCGCTCCGCCCAAAGCCCCAACCCAGCTCGGCGAGCATCCGGTGATCGCCTGGAACGGCTCGACCGAGACGGCGCGCACCGTGGCCTTCTCCATGCCGTTCCTGCGCACCGCCACCAAGGTCACCGTGCTCAGCGTGGAGAAAGGCCTGGTCTCGGGCCCGAGCGCCGCCGAGCTCGCCCGCAATCTCGTGCGCAACGGCATCGACTGCGACTGGCGCGAGGCGCCCTGCGGCGAGCGCAGCGTCGGCCAGGCGATGGTCGAGGAGGCGATGCAGCTCGGCTGCGACCTGCTGGTCAAGGGCGCCTATACCCAGAGCCGGCTGCGCCAGATGATCTTCGGCGGGGCCACCAGCCACATCCTGGCCGAGGCCGAGATCCCCGTCCTGATGGCGCACTGAGGAAGCCATGATGATGACCTCGCTCGCCGTGGCGCTGCACGCGCTGGCGGCTCTTTTGTGGGTCGGCGGCATGGCCTTCGCCTACATGTTCCTGCGCCCGAGCCTGCCGCCGCTTGCCGCCGCCGAGCGGCTGGGCCTGTGGCGGCGCCTGTTCGGCCGCTTTCTCCCGGCGGTCGGCGGTGCCATCCTGGTGCTGCTGGTGACCGGCTACTGGCTCTTCCTCGGCGCGGGGATCAGCGGCGGGCACGTGCATCTCATGCAGGCGCTGGGCTGGCTGATGTTCCTGCTCTACGGCCACCTCGTGGGCGCCCCCTGGAAGCGCTTCCGCAACGCCGTCGACGATGGCGACGTGCAGGCTGCTGCGGCCCATCTCGAGAGCATCCGCCGGACCATCGCCATCAATCTCGTACTGGGCGTGGTGGTCGTGGCGGTGGGAGCGAGCGGCCGCTACTGGTAGCCGGCGCCTACGCCTCGCCGCTCGGGCGGGATCGCGCCTTACAGGCGAAAAGCCCGGCAGCCATGGGCGCGCCGGGCTTTTTCATGCCGGCGTGCCGCCAAAGCACCGATCCGCGGCGAGGCTCGCCCTGGACCCGCCGCGCGGGACCTGCGGTTGCGGCACCCGCAGGCGACAGGCCTGCCGGTGTCGGGGTCCTCGGTGGCGGACCGGAAGCGGCGGCGCGAGGCTGCTCAGGCGCCGGGCCGCAAGGGCGCGCGCAGCGGATGGCGCGGGGTCGAGAGAACGATCTGCGCGCCCGAGCGGGTGTGGACGTCGATGAAGACCGGGGCGCGCATGTTGACGTGCAGCTCCTCCCCGTCGCCGCCGCCGACCATCAGCAGCACCAGAAGATCCCTGCTTGAACCGCCGAGCGCGGCCACCGCCTCGTCCATCTCGGCGGGATCGAACAGCCGGTCCGGCTGCTCGACGGCGACCGTGACGAAGGAGGGCGCCTCGCGCGCGCAGCCGCGCAGGACGAGGAACGGGCCCGCGGCATCGGGCGGGGCCACCAGCTCGTAGTCGCGGCTGCCGGGAAAGCCGGGGACGCCGCGCGGGAAGTGCACGGTCATGACCGCACGGCCGGCGCCCGGCGTGTCCTCGACCGGCGGGTTCACGGCACCGGTGCGCTCTCGGAGGGCCGCTTGGTCGCGGCTGGCGGCTTCGCAGAGCATGGTTGATCTTCTCCTGGCCTGTCACCACCACACCCTAACCGTCGTTGGTTAAGCAAGTCCTAAGCCGGGAGGGATCGACGGTACCGGAGCAGCGCACGCAGGCGCCCGTGCCGTTGCGGTCTTCTCGCGCAAAAGTTATGCGGCTATGGAGCTGGAGAGACGATGCGCGGCGGGCTCGCCCCGTGCCGCCCGGTGCGGGGACGCCGATGAGCAACAGGATGATCGCGCCGGCGCTGGCGGCCATGCTGCTGGCCGCGGTGCTGCCGCCGCCCGGCGCCCGGGCGGCCATGATCGGGACCGCGCGCACCGTGGCGGTGATCGATACCGGCGCCGACGCGAACCATCCGGCACTTTGGGGGCGGCTCGCCGAGGGCAGCGCCAACGTGGCCGGCCCGGCGGGGATCGGCGACGTGGCGGGGCACGGTACGGCGGTCGCCAGCATTGTGGCGCGCGATGATCCGGACAGCAGGATCCTGGTGCTTCGGGCCGACACGCCGGACAGCTGCCCCGCCCGCTGCTCGTTCCGCGAGGCCGAGCTGATCCGCGCCATCGACCACGCGATCGGGCAGCAGGCCGACGTCATCAACCTGAGCATCCAGAGCAGCGGCAGGCTGTCCAAGCGTCTGAAGAAGGCGCTCGTGCGCGCGGTGGCCTCGGGCAGCGTTCTGGTGGTGGCGGCCGGCAACGGCGGTGCCGCGCAGCCCGCCTTTCCGGCCCGCTGGGTCGCCCACAAGAAGCTTCGCCAGAACGCCATCGTGGCCGGCGCGTCGACGGATCATCACGCGCTCGCCGGCTTCAGCAACCGGGCCGGCAAGACCCGCGACAACTATCTGCTCGCCCCCGGGGTCGGGATCGAGGCGGCGCGGCCGGGCGGCGGGACGTGGCTGGTCAGCGGCACGTCCTTCGCCGCCCCGCAGATCAGCGCCGCGGTGAGCCGGCTGCTCGGCGAGGTGCCGGAGCTGACCTCGCGCGAGGCCGTGGCCCTGCTGTTCGCCACGGCCCGCGACATCGGCCGGGCCGGCCCCGACCGGCGCACCGGCCACGGCGAGCTCGACATCGAGGCGGCGCTGGCAGCGGCCCGCGAGGGCGGCTGGCGCGTCTCCGTCGCCGCGGCCCCGGCCCGCTTGCTGCTCGGACCGGCCTTCGGCGACGCCCTGGCCACGGGCACCGGCGGGCTCGAGGTGAGCCGGGCCGCGGATGAAACGGGACTGGACGGGCTGATCGGCGTCGCCCCGGAACTTGCGCTGGTGCCGGGGCCCGGCGGCTCGCTGCTCTTCCTCGGCTCGGGGGACGAACGAGCAGGCTCGCCCGGCGCAGCGCCGGTCCCGCAGGTGGCTCTGCTCATGCCTGCCGGCACGGCAACGCGGCTGGCCTTGGCCGCTACCGGAGCGCCCGCACTTCTCGACGAGGATCCGCCCGGCCGGGCCGGCCAGACGCTCCTCACCGGGGAGGCCGGCCTGTTCGAGGATCGCGGCGCCGCCCGGCTCGGTCTCGCCCGCGAGCTGGGCGGCGGTCTCGAGGCGCGGCTGGGGCTGGCGGGCGAGGGCGGCACGCTGGCCGGCGGCACGGCCGATCTCGTGGCGGCGGGGCGGGCCGGGCGGTTCCTGCTCGGCATCGGCCTCGTCGACGAGGACGAGAGCTTTCTCGGCAGCCGCGACGATGGCGGGCTGGGTCTCGACGCGGGGGCGAGGAGCCGCTTCGTGCGGGCGGCCGCGACGCTGCCGCTGGACGGGCGCACGCGCCTGCTGGCGCGCGGTGTGGTGGCGCGCAGCGAGCCGCGCGGCGGCGGGGGGCCGATGGGGGCGGTGGTGACCAGCAGCTTCGCCCTGGCGGTCGAGCGTGACGGCCTCCTTGCCCCCGACGACCGGTTCCATGCCGCCCTGGCCCAGCCGATGCGCGTCGAGAGCGGCGTGCTCGAGCTGGCCGGGGGACGGCGGGCCGGGCTCGAGCCCAGCGGCCGCGAGCTCGACCTCGAGCTCGCATGGTCACGGCCGCTGGCGCAGGACGTGCGGCTCGCCGTGAATGCCATCGCCCGTACCGAGCCGGGGCACCGGGCCGGCGTCGGCCCGGATCTCGGCGGCCTGGTGCGCCTCGACCTGCGTTTCTAGGCCGGGCCCCGCTCGACCGGAGCCGTGCAAGGCGCCGCGCGCGGCTTTCATTCCCTTCTTTCTGTCGGTCGGCAGCGGCGAGCGTCCGCCGCTGCATCAGCGTCCGGGCGCGCCTCTTCCACCATCCGCGATGGGGACGCAGGACCGGTCGACGAAAGTCGGGCAGGTGCGATGCCCTGGCGTGAGCGGCATCCCGTCCGGCCCGGCCGCGCGCCGCGCCCCGCACGACACCGCCGCCGCGGCTATGGCGCCGCCCTGCAACACCGCCGGGCAATTTTGTGGGCGCAATGCTTTCCTGCGCAGGAAGCGGGTGGTAAGCGGCGCGGCGCGCTCTAGCTTGCGCGTCGCGCGACCCATCACACGCAGAGGTTCGATGTTTTCTGGCGAGTTTGCCGCAGAGCTCACGGCTCTGGTCACGGTGGTGCTGATCGACATCGTGCTGGCCGGCGACAATGCCGTGGTCGTCGGTGCGGCCGCCGCCGGTCTGCCGGCGCAGCAGCAGCGCCAGGTCATCTGGCTGGGCGCCGGGCTAGCGCTGGTGGCCCGCGTCGCCTTCGCGCTGGTGGCCACCCAGCTCCTCGACATCATCGGCCTGCTGCTGGCGGGCGGCCTGCTGCTGCTATGGGTCGGCTGGAAGATGTGGCGCGAGCTGCGTGCCCAGTCCGCCGCCGAGAAGGGCGAGCTGCCCTCCACCTTGCCCGGCATGGCCGACAGCAAGCCGATCGGGACCAAGACCTTCGCCTCGGCGGTCACCCAGGTGGCCATCGCCGATATCTCGATGTCGCTCGACAACGTCCTGGCGGTGGCCGGGGCGGCCCGCGACCATCCCTGGATCATGATGTTCGGCCTCGCCCTCTCGATCGCCTTGATGGCGGTCGCCGCCGGCTTCATCGCCAGGATCATCGACCGCCATCGCTGGATGGCTTATGTGGGCCTGCTCGTCATCCTGTGGGTCGCCCTCAAGATGATCTGGGACGGCGGCCAGGAGGTGTTCGTGGCGGTGGCGGCCCTCTAGGCCGCCACCAGTCCGCTCGCTGACGCCTCAGCCGGCAGCGCGGATCGCCGCCGCCTTCGTCTCGGCATCCGCGCCCGCCTCGAACTTCTCGAAGTTCTTCTGGAACAGCGCCGCCACCTCGCGGGCGGTGCGCTCGTAGGCGGCGGCGTCGTCCCAGCACTCGCGGGGATTGAGGATGCGCGGGTCGACCCCCGCGCAGCGCACCGGCACCTCCATGCCGAAGACCGGATCCGTGCGGGTCTCCACGCCGGCCAGCGAGCCGTCGAGAGCGGCCTGGACCAGCGCCCTCGTGGCCTCCAGCGGCATCCGCCTTCCGGTGCCGTGGGCCCCGCCGGTCCAGCCGGTGTTGACCAGCCAGCAGCGCACCTCGTGGCGGCGCATCAGCTCGCCCAGGAGGCGGGCGTAGACCGTCGGGCGACGCGGCATGAAAGGCGCGCCGAAGCAGGCCGAGAAGGTCGCCTGCGGCTCGGTCACGCCGCGCTCGGTCCCGGCCACCCTTGCGGTGTAGCCCGAGAGGAAGTGGTACATCGCCTGGCCCGGCGACAGGCGGCCGATCGGCGGCAGGACCCCGAACGCGTCGGCGGTCAGCATGACGATGTCGCGGGGATGGCCGCCGCGGCCGTTCTCGCTGGCATTGGGGATGAAGGGCAGCGGGTAGGAGCTGCGGGTATTCTCGGTGCGCGAGGCGCTGTCGAAGTCGGGCTCGCGGCTGTCGGGGTCGAGCACCACGTTCTCGAGGATCGTCCCGAACCGGTTGGAGGCCGCCCAGATCTCCGGCTCGGCCTCGGGATCGAGGCGGATCACCTTGGCATAGCAGCCGCCCTCGAAGTTGAAGACGCCGTGCTCGCCCCAGCCATGCTCGTCGTCGCCGATCAGGATGCGGTTGGGATCGGCCGAGAGGGTCGTCTTGCCGGTGCCCGAGAGGCCGAAGAAGAGCGCGGTGCTGCCCGCCCCGTCCATGTTGGCCGAGCAGTGCATCGGCAGGACGCCGGCCTCCGGCAGCAGGAAGTTCAGCACCGTGAAGATCGACTTCTTGATCTCGCCGGCATAGGCGGTGCCGGCGATCAGCACCAGGCGCTCCTTGAAGTCGAGGGCGATCACGGTGGACGAGCTGGTGCCGTCGCTGGCCGGCTCGGCGGCGAAGCTCGGTAGCTGCAGCACCGTCCAGTCGGGGGTGAACCCGGGGAGCTTGGAAGGTGCGGGGCGGATGAACATGTTGCGGGCGAAAAGGCTGTGCCACGCCTGCTCGGTCACCACCCGCACGCTCAGCCGGTGCGCCGGGTCGGCGCCGGCATAGAGGTCCTGAACGAACAGCTCGCGGCCGGCCAGGTGCTCGAGGGCGCGGGCCTTGAGCGCGTCGAAGCGGCCGGGTGCCAGCGGCTTGTTGGTGCTCCAGTCGATCGCCTCGTGGATCGCCGGGTGGTCGACCACGTACTTGTCGCCAGGGGAGCGCCCCGTGAACACGCCGGTGTCGGCGACCAGCGCGCCCGAGGCGCTCAGCTCCGCCTCGCCACGGCGCAACGCCTCGGTCACGAGGGCTGCGGGCGCGAGGTTGCGCAGCAGCCGGCCCGGCCGGGCCCCGGCAAGTGCGGCATGGTCGAAGGCAAAGGCGGTAGTGGCGCGGTCGCTCACGGGTTCGTCCTCTTGATGCAGCCGTTCTTGCACGGCCGAAGCCTCGTTATCCGCGCGGCTGCGCGGCGTCCATTCCCCCATTGCGCTCTTCGGTCTCCCGGCGCACCCGCCTGACCAGGCGCACCAGCTCGGCGCGGGCGCTCTGCGCGTCGCTCACCGGCCTGTCGAACTCGGCCCTGGCAACGTCCCTGCCGCGGCGCAGGTCGAGGCCCTCCGGATCGATCCCGGTCATCCGCCAGCCTTCGCCGGCGCGTCCCGCAAGCCGCGCGCAGAGCTGGACGGCGTCGTGGTGCTCCTCGTTCATGTGGGCCACGATCTCCTCCTCGGCCGCCACCAGCGCCTCGGGCACGCCGGCCGGCAGCAGCGCCGCCCCGTCGACCCAGGTGATGCGCCCGAAGCCGGCCACCAGATGGGCGCGCTCGACGCTGACGCGGTAGAGGCGGAAGTCCTTGAACCCGGCGTAGAGCCGGGCATCGGGATGGCGGGCGAGGTAGCGGGCCCGCGCGCGATCGTCCTCGACGGGTGTGGCCCGGCCCTGGACGCTCGCCCGGGCGGCCGCGAGGGGGACCTCGGCCGCACCAGTGCCGTCGAACAGCAGCGAGACGCGGTCGTCGGCGGCGATGTTGCGGGCATGGTCGGCGAGGTCGGAGAGGAGCAGGAGCGGGCTCCCGTCCTGGTCGAGCGCCACCATCGCCAGCGATACGTAGGGGGCGGCCTGCTGCCGGCAGTGCAGCGTTCCGAGTGCCACCATGTCGAGGCTGCGCATCAGCCTGCGGATGGTCCGGGCGGGTGTTTCGTCGTTCATGGGCATGGCAGGGTTAGAATGGTCAGTGCCCCGGGCACGTCAAGCATCGCGGCGCGGCGGCTTGCCATCGGGCAGCCCGAGCCCTTATGTAGCGCGCCTGCCGCACCGGCGCGGCAGACTTCCTTCGGAGGATCCGTTGGCATTGCTGGCTCTAGCGCCCGATCGCGATCCGGCGGCGGAGATCGCCTATGCCGCCGCTCCGCCGGAGCAGGACCACCCGGTCGAGCTCGTCGAGGGCATCTGGTGGCTGCGCACCCGGCTGCCGTTCGCCCTCGACCACATCAACATCTGGCTGCTCGACGACGGCGACAGCTGGACGGTGATCGACACCGGCTATGGCGACGAGGCCACGCGGGCCTTGTGGGACCGGATGCTGGCGGGGCCGCTCGCCGGCAAGCCCGTGGCACGGGTTCTCGTGACCCACTTCCACCCCGACCATCTGGGCTGTGCGGGGCATCTTTGCGCCCGCACCGGAGCGCCGCTCCTGATGAGCCGCACCGAATGGCTCATGGGGCGGATGCTCTCGCTCGACGACAGCGGCCTGTTCGTCGCCGCCGGCGAGCGGTTCGACCGCCGGGCCGGGCTTCCCGAGGAGATCGTCGGACAGCGCCGCGAGCGCGGCAATCTCTACCGGCGCGGCGTGCGCGACGTGCCGGCACCCATGCAGCGCCTGCGTGCGGGCAGCGAGATCGTCGCCGCGGGCTCGCGCTGGCGGGTCATCATCGGCGAGGGCCATGCGCCCGAGCAGGTCACGCTGTTCTGCGAGGAGCGCAACATCCTGATCGGCGCCGACCAGATCCTGCCGCGCATCACGCCGGTGGTGGGGGTCTGGCCGATGACCCCCGAGAACGACCCGCTGGGCGATTTCGTGACCTCGCTCGGCCGTTTCGTGCTCCTGCCCGAGGACTGTCTCGTGCTGCCCTCGCACGAGCGGCCCTATTACGGCCTGCGGCCGCGCATCGCCGATCTCCGCCGGCATCACGAGGAGCGCCTCGGCCGCACGCTGGAGCTGTGCGGCGAGCCGGCCACGGCGCTCGAGGTGACCAAGGGGCTCTTCACCCGCCCGCTCGACCTGCAGCAGCTGGGCTTTGCGATCGCCGAGGGGCTCGCCCACCTGCACGCTCTCGTCCATCAGGGGCGCGTCGAGCGGTGGACCGCCGAGGACGGGGCCGACCGCTTCCGCACGCTTTGAGGCTCACGCCCCCAGCGTCACCACGACGCGCCGGTTCATCCGGCCCTTCTTCTCGATCTTCGCTACCGTGACGGGACCGATCTCCGTGGTGCTGCGGACATGGGTCCCGCCGCAGGCCTGGAGGTCGACGCCCTCGATCCCGACCAGCCGGATCCGGCCATGGCCGCGCGGCGGCTGGACCGACAGCGTGCGCACCAGCTCTGGCCGGCGGTCCAGCTCCTCCTCCTCGACCCAGCGCGCCGACACCGGCAGCGCCCCGCCGACCCAGGCGGCGAGCTGGGCCTCGATTGCCTCCTTTTCCAGCAGCGGCTCGGGAATGTCGAAATCGAGCCGTCCCTTGAGCTCGCCCACCGAACCTCCGGTCACCACGCCGTCGACGGCGCGGCACAGGAGGTGAAGGCAGGTGTGGGTGCGCATGAGGCGGTAGCGCCGGTCCCAGTCGATCGCCGCCTCGACCGGGGTGCCGGGCGCGGGCAGGGCGGCATCATCGGCGGGCAGATGGAGCACCGAGCCGGGCTCCTCGCCCTTGCGGGCCTCGCGCACCGCAAGGCTCGATCCGTCCTCGAGCAGGAGAGTGCCGCTGTCGCCCGGCTGGCCGCCGCCGGTGGGGTAGAAGACGGTGCGGTCGAGAACGATCCCTTCCGGGCCGGCACGAAGCACGCGCGCCTCGCAGCGGCGCAGATAGGCGTCCTCGCGGTACAGGGGCTGGGTCTTCACATGGCCTCCCGGCGGCTCGGCGCGTCCGCCACGTTTACAGCTTGCAACGGCTTCTCTACTAAGCAGCCTGCAGCCGCGGCGGCGTGGCGGCAAGCATCGAGACGGGGAGTTTCATGAGCGACGCCGAGCAGGCCTTCGTGCGCTTCGCGAACGTGCAGAAGAGCTATGACGGCGAGACGCTCGTCGTCAAAAACCTCAATCTGGCGATCGCCCGGCGCGAGTTCCTGACCATGCTGGGCCCGTCGGGCTCGGGCAAGACGACCTGCCTGATGATGCTGGCGGGCTTCGAGACGGCGACCCAGGGCGAGATCGTCCTGGACGGCCGCTCGATCACCAACGTGCCGCCCCATCGCCGCGACATCGGCATGGTGTTCCAGAACTACGCCCTCTTTCCGCACATGACGGTGGCCGAGAACCTGGCCTTCCCGCTGCAGGTGCGGCGGGTCGGCAAGGCGGAGGCCGAGGAGCGGGTCAAGAAGGCTCTCTCGATGGTGCGCCTCGACGGCTTCGGCCAGCGGCGCCCCGCCCAGCTCTCGGGCGGCCAGCAGCAGCGCGTGGCGCTCGCCCGCGCCCTCGTGTTCGAGCCCAAGCTCGTGCTCATGGACGAGCCGCTGGGGGCGCTCGACAAGCAGCTGCGCGAGAGCATGCAGTACGAGATCAAGCATCTCCACGAGCGGCTGGGCGTCACCGTCGTTTACGTGACCCATGACCAGGGCGAGGCCCTCACCATGTCGGACCGGGTCGCCGTCTTCAACGACGGGGTGATCCAGCAACTGGCCCCGCCGGACGAGCTCTACGAGCACCCGGAGAACGCCTTCGTCGCCCAGTTCATCGGCGAGAACAACCGCCTGCGCGGGCTGGTCCGCAGCCAGGACGGCCGGTTCTGCGCCGTCGAGGTGGCCGGCCAGACGGTGCACGCGCTGAGCGTCGCGGCCGGCGGGCAGGGCAGCTCGACCTGCCTGTCGCTGCGCCCCGAGCGGGCGGTGCTCGATCCTGTGGACGGCGACTGGGCGAACCGGTTCGAGGCGCGGGTCGAGGAGCTGATCTATCACGGCGACCATATCCGCACCCGGCTGAGCCTGCTGGGTCACGAGGATTTCGTCGTGAAGGTGCCCAACCGCCCCGGCCTCACGCCGCTGAGCCCCGGCGCTGCGGTGACGGTGGCCTGGCGGGCCGAGGATTGCCGCGCGCTGGACGCCGGCTAGAGGCGCTGCCGCCCTGCCGGAAGCACGGGCCGGACGACGCGCGACACGTCCCCGGGCACCCCGCTTACCGACAGAAATCAGGTAACGAAAGCCGCGCGCAGCGCCTCGCGCGGCTGCCTCGTCACGGCCTCAAAAGACGTCCTGGCCGCCGTTCACCGGGATCTCCGCGCCGGTGATGTAGGAGGCTTGCTCGCTGCACAGATAGTAGATCACCGAGGAGACCTCGTCGGGCGAGCCCAGACGGCGCATCGGGATTCGCTCGACCATGTCCTCGGTGCCGGGCGAGAGGATGGCGGTGTTGATCTCGCCGGGGCACACCGCGTTGGCGCGGATGCCCAGATGGGCGAGGTCGGCTGCCAGCTCGCGGGTCAGCGCGGTCAGCGCCGCCTTCGACGTGCTGTAGGCGCTGCCGGCGAACGGATGGACGCGGTGGCCGGCGATGGAGGTGATGTTGACCACCGAGCCCTTGGTCTCGGCCAGCAGCGGCGCGCAGGCCCGGCTGAAGAAGACCGGGGCGAAGAAGTTGATCGCGTAGACCCGCTTCCACACCTCCATGTCGCCGTCGAGGCAGCCGAGCCGCTTGCCGTTCTCGTCCTTGGGCGAGTAGCCGGCATTGTTGACCAGCGCGTGCAGCGGCTGGTCGCCCAGGATCCGGCGCAGCTCGACCATCGCCTCGGGCAGGCGCTCGCCGTCGGAAAGATCCAGCGTGATGTGGGCGTGCCGCTCGTTGCGCGGGCATTGCGGCGGCACCGCCTCGCGCGAGCAGGTGATGGCGCTCCAGCCATGACGGACGAAGTAGGCCGCGGTGGCATGCCCGATGCCGCGGCTCGCACCGGTGATGAAGACCGTCTTGCGCTCGCTCATGCGTCGCCTCGAAGGAAGGGAACCGTGGAGGGAAGTAGGCGCGGCAAGGCGTTCGCGCAAGCCCGCCTCAAGGCGCCAGCCGCTCGATGCGCCAGGTCTCGCCGGTGCGGCGATAGGCCAGCCGGTCGTGCAGGCGGCTGGGCCGTCCCTGCCAGAACTCGAAAAGCTCCGGCAGCAGGCGAAAGCCGCTCCAGTGCGCGGGCCGCGGCACCTCGTCGGGATATTCCAGGCGGAGCTCCGCCTCGCGCGCCTCGAGGGCCTCGCGCGAGGCGATCGGGCGGCTCTGCGGCGAGGCCAGCGCACCGATCCGGCTGCCGTGGGGGCGCGAGGCGAAATAGGCGTCGGCCTCGGCGGCACTGACCGGCTCGACCCGGCCCTCGACCCGCACCTGGCGGTGCAGCCTGTCCCACCAGAACAGCAGGGCGGCGTGCGGGTTGGCCGCGAGCTCGCCGCCCTTGCGGCTCTCGAGATTGGTGAAGAAGGTCAGGCCGCGCTGGTCCAGCTCCTTGAGCAGCACCATGCGCACGGCGGGCCGGCCGGCAGCGTCGGCGGTAGCCAGGGCCATGGCGTTGGGCTCGACGATCTCGGCCGCCAGCGCCTCCGAGAACCACTGCCTGAACTGCACGAACGGGTCGGCCGCCGCATCGCTCTCGAGGAGCGTCGCCCTGTCGTAGTTCACCCTCATGTCCGCCGGTCTGCTCATCGGTCCCTCCGTCGATTGGCTCCCTTCCTAGCGGGCCGGGTGGGACTGGCAAGAGCCGCCGCGAGGGGCTTTCACGGGGCCATCGCACGGTTGGTCAGCGCAAGAAGGCCCGATCCGCAATGTTCGAAGGCATCCTCTCCATCCAGTCGGCCGTGGCCTACGGCCATGTCGGCAACAGCGCCGCGGCCTTTCCCCTGCAGCGGCTGGGCTTCGAGGTGTGGCCGGTCAACACGGTGCTGTTCAGCAACCATACCGGCTACGGCGCCTGGCGCGGCCACGGGGTGGCGCTGGAGGAGATCGAGGAGATCGTGCGCGGGGTCGAGGAGCGCGGCGCCTTCTTGCGCTGCCGGGCCGTGCTGAGCGGCTATCTGGGCACCGCCGAGCTGGGCCGGGCGGTGCTCGACACGGTGGCCGCAGTGCGCCGCGAGCGCCCCGACGCGCTCTATGCCTGCGATCCCGTGATGGGCGACGAGGGGCGCGGCTTCTTCGTACGGCCCGGTCTGCCGGAATTCTTCAGGGAGCACGCCGTCCCTGCCGCCGACCTCGTCACGCCCAACCAGTTCGAGCTGGCCTGGCTCGCGGCGATGGAGATCGCCTCGGTCGAAGACGCGCTCGAGGCCACCGCCAGGGTTCGCCGCATGGGCCCGAAGCTGGTGGCGTGCACCAGCCTGGTGCTGCCCGAGCGCGAGAACGAACTGGCGATCGTGCTCGACACGCCCGAGGGTGCGTGGGCCTTGTGGACGCCCCGGCTGCCGGTCGAGCTGAGCGGCACCGGCGACGTCTTCATGTCGCTGCTGCTGGGCAATTTCCTCAAGACCGGCCGGCCGGACCTGGCGCTCGAGGCTGCCGGGTCCGCCATGTTCGGGCTGGTCGAGGCCACCTGGCGGGCGCAGTCCCGCGAGCTGGTGCTGATCGCCGCCCAGGACGAGCTGGTGGCGCCGCGCCAGCGGTTCGGCGCCCACCGGCTGCGCTGAGCGACCGGAGGGCCGGGGGCGCGTACCGCCCTCAGCCCTCCTCCTCGAGCTCGATCACCACGGGCTTGCGCTTCTCCACGGTGAGCGCCAGCCGGCCCTGCTTGAGGGCCAGCGCCTGCTCGCCGAAGATCGCCCGCCGCCAGCCCTTGAGGGCCGGCACGTCGGCCTCGTCGTCCATGGCGATGGCCTCGAGGTCGCTGCTGGTGGCGACCAGCCGCTGGGCGACCTCGGCCTCCTCGCAGCGCAGCTTGAGGAGCACGCGAAGGAGATCCATGAGCGGGCCCAGGCCGCGCGGCGCCACGCTGGGCGGCGGCAGGCGGGGCAGCTCGTCGGCCGGCCGGGCCAGCGCCTCCTCGATCGCCGTCACCACCTGGCGGGCGCTCTCGCGGTCGAGATTGACCCGCTCGTGGCCGCGCAGCTCGTCGAGGCTGCCGGGCTTGTGGGCGGCGACCTCCAGGAGAATGTCGTCGCGCAGCACCCGGTTCCTGGGCAGATCGCGGCTCTGCGCGGCGCGCTCGCGCCAGGCCGCCAGCGCCTGCACCACGGCCAGGAAGCGCGGATCGCGCGAGCGGATCTTCAGGCGGCGCCAGGATTCCTCCGGCGGCTGCTCGAACAGCTCCGGATCGCACAAGGCCTGCATCTCGGCCTCGACCCAGGGCAGCCGGCCGGCCTTCTCGATGCGCGCGCGCAGCTTCTCGTAGATGACCCGCAGATGGGTGACGTCGGAGATCGCATAGTGGAGCTGGGCGTCGCTCAGCGGCCGCTTGGACCAGTCGGTGAAGCGCGAGCTCTTGTCGAGCTGGGCCTTGGCCATCTTGTTGACCAGGGTCTCGTAGCCGACCTCCTCGCCGAAGCCGCAGACCATGGCGGCGATCTGCGTGTCGAACAGCGGCTGCGGCGCCCGGCCGGTGAGCCGCCAGAAGATCTCGGCGTCCTGGCGGGCGGCGTGGAACACCTTGACGACCGCGGGATCGTCCATGAGCGCGAGGGCCGGGGCGAGGTCGAGCCCGGGGGCCAGCGGGTCGACCGCCACCGCGTCGTTCTTGCCGGCGAGCTGCAGCAGGCAGAGCTTGGGCCAGTAGGTGCGGTCGCGCTGGAACTCGGTGTCGACCGTGACATAGGGCTCGGTGCGGAGCCGCCCGCAGACCTGCTCGAGCTCGGCGGTGGTGGTAATCAGGCGCATGCAGGCAAAATCCGGGGCTTGCGGGGGCAGGAAACGTGCAGAAGGCGGGTTGCGGCGGGCGGGTCGCTTGACAGAGCGGGCGGGCTTATGACCTTTTCCCGCGGGTCTGCGACGGCCGGCCGCCGCGCGGTCTGTTCAGCTATGAGATCGGGCATGCACCTCTACCGAACGCATCATTGCGGCGAGCTCAGGAAGACCGACGTGGGCGCCAGCGCCCGCCTGAGCGGCTGGGTTCACAGGAAACGCGATCACGGGCAGCTTCTGTTCGTCGATCTTCGCGATCACACCGGCATCACCCAGGTGGTGTTCCAGCCCGACACGCCGATCTTCGCCGAGGCGGAGGCCCTGCGGCTGGAAAGCGTGGTCACCGTCACCGGCGCGGTGGTGGCGCGCTCGCCCGAGACTGTCAACCCGGGCCTGCCGACCGGCGCCATCGAGCTGGTGGCCGAGCGCCTCGAGCTGCGCTCGCACGCCGATGTCCTGCCGCTGCAGGTCAACAGCGACCGCGAGCAGCCCGAGGAGACGCGGCTCGCCTACCGTTTCCTCGACCTGCGTCGCGACAAGATGCAGCGCAACATCCGCCTGCGCTCGGCGATCATCGCCAGCATCAGGCGGCGGATGCACGAGCAGGGCTTCACCGAGTTCCAGACGCCGATCCTCACTGCGTCGAGCCCCGAAGGGGCGCGTGACTTCCTCGTGCCCTCGCGGTTGCATCCGGGCCGCTTCTACGCGCTGCCACAGGCGCCGCAGCAGTACAAGCAGCTCTACATGATGTCCGGCTTCGACCGGTACTTCCAGATAGCGCCCTGCTTCCGCGACGAGGATGCCCGCGCCGACCGCAGCCCCGGCGAGTTCTACCAGCTCGACGTGGAGATGGCGTTCGTCGAGCAGGAGGACGTGTTCGCGGCGGTCGAGCCGGTGATGCACGGCGTGTTCGAGGAGTTCAAGCCCGAGGGCTGGACGGTCACGCCGGCGCCGTTCCCGCACATCACCTACCGCGACGCGATGCTCAAATACGGCGTCGACAAGCCCGACCTCAGGAACCCCATCGAGATCGCCGACGTCTCGGAGGTCTTCCGCGGCAGCGCCTTCAAGGTGTTCGCCGGGGCCGTGGAGAAGGGCTCGGTGGTCCGCGCCATTCCGGCACCCGGAGCGGTGGGCCGGCCGCGCAGCTTCTTCGACGGCATGGTGGGCTATGCGCAGAGCCTGGGAGCGCCGGGCCTGGGCTGGATCGCCTTCGCCGAGGACGGTGCCAAGGGCCCCATCGCCAAGTTCCTCGACGAGGAGCGGCTGGAGAAGCTCAAGGAGCTCGCCGGCCTGAAGACCGGCGATGCGGTGTTCTTCGCCTGCGACAAGGAGCTGGCGGCGGCGAAGCTCGCCGGTGCGGCGCGCCTGCGGATCGGCGACGAGCTCGACATCTGCGAGAAGGGCACCTACCGCTTCTGCTGGATCGTCGACTTCCCGATGTACGAGTGGGACGAGGAGCTCAAGCAGGTGACCTTCTCCCACAACCCGTTCTCGATGCCCCAGGGCGGGCTCGAGGCGCTGGAGAGCAAGGACCCGCTCGATATCCTGGCCTTCCAGTACGACATCGTGTGCAACGGCACCGAGCTCTCCTCCGGTGCCATCCGTAACCATCGCCCGGATATCATGGAGAAGGCCTTCGCCATCGCCGGCTACCCCGCCGACGAGCTGGAGAAGCGGTTCGGCGGCATGCTCAAGGCGCTGCGCTACGGCGCGCCGCCGCATGGCGGCATCGCGCCGGGCCTCGACCGGATCGTGATGCTCCTGGCCGACACGCCCAATCTCCGCGAGGTCACCGCCTTCCCGCTGTCCCAGCGGGCCGAGGAGCTGCTCCTGGGCGCGCCCTCGACGGTGGGCGAGAAGCAGCTCAAGGAGCTTCACATCCAGCTCAGCCTCGCTGCCCGCGAGAAGCTGCGCGAGGAGCAGGAGCAGGCCCTGCAGGAGGGCACGGCCGGCGGCGAGGCGGCCGGGGGCTGAGTGCCGCAGCGGATCATCTGGACGGGCTGAACGAGGCGCAGCGGCGGGCGGTGGTGCACGGCATCACCCCCGGCGCCGCGGCCACGCCCGGCCCGCCGCTCCTGGTGATCGCCGGGGCGGGCACCGGCAAGACCAAGACGCTGGCGCACCGGGTCGCGCATCTGCTCCTCAACGGCGCGGATCCGCGCCGCGTTCTTCTCCTGACCTTCACCCGGCGCGCCGCCCAGACGATGATCCGCCGGGTCGAGCGGATCACCGCCGCGGCGCGGGAAGGCACGCCGGGTTCTGCCGCCGGCATCGACTGGGCGGGGACCTTCCACGCCGTCGCCAACCGCCTGCTGCGGCTCCACGCGCCGCGCATCGGCCTCGCCGAGGACTTCACGCTGCTCGACCGCAGCGACAGCGCCGATCTCATGGATGTGGTGCGCGACGAGCTGCGCCTCGCCCGCACCGACCGGCGCTTCCCCCGCAAGGGCACCTGTCTCGCGATCTACTCCTATGCGGTCAACGCCCGGGCGGCGCTGCCCGCGGTGCTGGAAAAACAGTTTCCCTGGTGCGCCGAATGGGCCGACGAGCTCAAGGGGCTCTTTCGCGCCTATGTCGCGGAAAAGCAGCGCCAGAACCTGCTCGATTACGACGACCTGCTCCTTTGCTGGGAGCTGATGATGCGCGTGCCGGGGCTCGCCGAGGAGGTCGGGGCACGGTTCGATCATGTGCTGGTCGACGAGTACCAGGACACCAACCTCCTCCAGGCCTCGATCCTGGCCGGGCTCAAGCCCGGGGGGCGCGGCCTGACCGTGGTGGGTGACGACGCCCAGTCGATCTATGCGTTCCGGGCGGCCAGCGTGCGCAACATCCTGGATTTCCCCGAACGCTTCTCCCCGCCCGCCGCGATCGTCCGGCTCCACGCCAACTACCGCTCGACCCAGCCCCTGCTCGATGCCGCCAACGCCATGATCGCGCTCGCCGCCGAGGGTTTCGAGAAGGAGCTGCAGGCCGCCCGCGGGGGCGGCGCGCGGCCGCTTCTCGTGGCGGTGCGCGAGGAGGCCGAGCAGGTCGACTGGGTGATCGGACGGCTGCTCGCCAACCGCGAGGCCGGCATGCGGCTCAAGGACCAAGCCGTCTTGATGCGCGCCTCCAGCCACAGCGCTGCGCTCGAGCTGGAGCTGGTCCGGCGCAACGTTCCCTACGTGAAGTTCGGCGGGCTGCGCTTTCTCGAGGCGGCGCACATCAAGGACGTGCTGGGCTTTTTGCGCTGGGCGGAGAACCCGCGCGACCGCATCGCCGCCTTCCGCACGCTGCAGCTCCTGCCTGGCATCGGCCCGGGCCATGCCCGCCGCCTGGTCGAGGCGCTCGAGCCAACCCGGCGCGGCCTTGCGGGCCTCGCCGGCCTGCGGCCGCCGCAAGCCGCCGCCGATCTCTGGCCCGCCTTCGCAGAGCTCCTGGCAGCACTGGCGGCGAGCCGCGAGTGGGCCGGGCAGATCGAGCGGGTGCGGCGGTTCTACGACCCGCTGCTGCCCGAGCTGCACGAGAACCCGCGGCCGCGGCTCCAGGATCTCGACCAGCTTGAGACGCTGGCCACACGCTTTGCCACCCGCGAGCGCTTCCTGACCGAGCTGGCGCTCGACCCGCCCGAGACCACCGGCGAGGAGGCAGGGGTGCCGCTCAAGGACGAGGACTGGCTGACCCTCTCGACGATCCATTCGGCCAAGGGCCAGGAGTGGAAGGCGGTGTTCGTGCTCAACATCGTCGACGGCTGCATTCCCTCCGACATGGCGACCGGCACGCCTGCCGAGATCGAGGAGGAGCGGCGGCTGCTCTATGTCGCCATGACCCGGGCGCGCGACGAGCTCTGCCTGATGCAGCCCGAGCGCTTCTTCGTGGGCCGCCAGGCGCGCCTCGGCGACCGCTTCGTGCGGGCGACCCGCACCCGCTTCCTGCCCGACAGCCTGCTGCCCCTCTTCGAGCGCCGCGTCGCCGGCGCCATCCCCGTGGGCGAGCGCGCCGGCGCCGCCTCCGGTCCCCCGGTCGACCTCGCGGCACAGCTCCGCGGCATGTGGGACTAGCGCACCGGCCCGCCGCCCGCGGACGGGGCTCGGGCCAACGTGCCGTTGATCATAGCTGGTCGCATGAACGGAAGCTTGCGGCGGGTGGATCGTTTGCGGCTGGCAGGCAGCCGGTTCCGGCATGGGACGCAGCGCCGGGCGGGCGGTAGGATGGGGGAAACGGGAGGCGGTCCGTGATGTCGAATGGGCTGGCGCTGCGATTCCTCAACGTCGCGCATTTTCTCGACCATTTCTTCCTGCTCGTGTTCCCGACCGCGGTGCTCGCCATCCACGTCGAGTGGGGGATGAGCTACGCGGAGACGCTCAGCCTCGCCACGCCTGCCTTCGTGCTGTTCGCGCTGGCGACATATCCCTGCGGCTGGCTGGGCGACCGCTGGGGCGGCGTGCCGATGATGCGGCTGTTCTTTCTCGGGCTGGGCGCGGCGTCGGTCGCCACAGGCTTTGCCGAGGGGCCGTTCTCGCTCTCGCTGGGTCTTGCCGCCATCGGCCTGTTCACCGCGATCTACCATCCGGTTGCCACCGCCATGGTGGTGCAGCTCGCCGAGCGGCCGGGGCGGGAGCTGGGGATCAACGGCGTGTGGGGCAATCTGGGGGTGGCGCTCGCGGCGGCGATCACCGCGGGGCTCACCGCCTGGGCCGGCTGGCGCATGGCCTTCCTCGTGCCGGGCCTGGTGACGCTGGCGCTGGGGGCGGCCTATGTCCTCTTCTCGCGCAGGCCGGTGGCCACGGCCGCCGGCGGACGCGCAGCGGAGCGGAAGAGCTTCTCGATGGACCCGCGCGACCAGCGCCGCGTGTTCTTCGTGGTGGCGGTCTCGGCACTCCTGGGCGGGCTGGTCTTCAACGGCGTCACCATCGCCCTTCCCAAGCTGTTCGAGGAGCGCCTCGACGTCGAGGCGCTGGGGCTCGTGGGGGTGGGCGCGGTGACCACCGGGGTGTTCCTCGCCGCCTCCTTCACCCAGCTCTTCACCGGCAGCCTGATCGACCGGCTGGGCCCGCGTCCGCTGCTGCTGGCCGGCCTCGGCCTACAGGCGCCGCTGCTGCTCCTCCTGGGCCTGCTGGGCGGGGCTGCCGTGGTGCCGCCGGCGGTGCCGCTGATGCTGGTGGTCTTCGGGGTGATCCCGGTCTCGAGCTGGCTGCTCGGCCACTATGTGGCGCCCGCCTTTCGCTCGCGCGCCTACGGTCTGCAGTTCCTGCTGGCGCTGGGCGTGAACGCCTTCGTGGTGCCGCTGATCTCGGGCATGCACGCCGGCACCGGCGGCTCGGCCGCCCTGTTCCTGCTCATGGCCGGCCTTGCTGCGCTGCAGTTCATGGCAGCCCTGGTCCTGCCGGGGCGGCGGCCGGCACCCTTGGCGCCGGCCGCCGCCTGATGCGTCTCAGAGGCTCAGGATCTTGCCGGGGTTGAGGATGTTCTTCGGGTCGATCGCCCGCTTGAGGGTCACCATCAAGGCGATCTCCTCGGGTGTGCGGGCATAGGCAAAGTAGGGCTTCTTGAGCGTCCCGATTCCGTGCTCGGCCGAGACCGTGCCGCCGCGCTCGCGGACCAGCCCGTAGACGATCTTCGAGATCTCGTCATAGGGCTGCACCTCGTGGCCGGGGGCATGCGCCACGACGTGGAGATTGCCGTCGCCGACATGGCCGAAGCAGACGGTGGTGGCACCCGGGAAACGCGCTTCCATGGCCTGCTCGCAGGCCAGCGCATACTCGTCCATGAGCTGGGTCGGCAGGCCGATGTCGTAGCCCACATGGCCGCCAAGGATCTGGTCCCACTCCGCCACCGCGTCGCGCAGCGCCCAGAACGCCTTGATGTCGCCCTGCGACTGGGCCACGGCGGCGTCCTCGATCACGCCTTCCTCCATCATCCGCTCGAGGAACGCCTCGAAGCGCGGATCGTCGAAGGCGGCATCCGAGCCCTGGGCCTCGAGCAGCACGTAGAGGCCGTGCCGGCCGGCGAGCGGCGTCCTGACGCCGGTCGCGTGCGCGGTGATGAGATCGTAGAAGGACGGCCACATGACCTCGAACGCCGAGAGCGTGGCGCCGAGCCCGCCGCGGGCCTCGTCCAGCAGGCGCAGCACCGCGTCGAAGTCGGCGAGACCGCAAAAGGCGGCGGAGACGGTGCGCGGCTTGGGCCACAGGCGCAGCACCGCCCGGGTGATCACGCCCAGCGTGCCCTCCGAGCCGATGAAGAGCTGCTTGAGGTCGTAGCCGGCATTGTTCTTGAGCATCTTGTTGAGGCTGTTGACCACCGTCCCGTCGGGCAGCACCACCTCGAGCCCCAGCACCATCTCGCGGGTCATGCCGTAGCGGATCACCCGGTTGCCGCCGGCATTGGTCGAGAGATTGCCGCCGATGGCGCAGGAGCCGCGGGCGCCGAGATCCAGCGGGCAGAGAAAGCCCGCCTCGTCGGCCGCCTTCTGGACCGCCTCCAGCGGGGTGCCCGAGCGCACCGTCATGCTGGCGGTGGCGGGATCGATCTCCTCCACGCCGGTCATCCGCTCGAGGGACAGGGCAATGCCGCCCTCGACCGGGCGGCCGCCGCCGCAAAGGCCGGTGAGGCCGCCCTGGGGGACGACGGGCGTGCCGTGCTCGTGGCACAGCCGCATGGCGGTGGCGACCTGCTCGGTGGTGCGCGGTCGCACCAGCGCCAGCGGCAGGACCTCCGGGGCCGTCCAGTCGCGCCGGTTGCGGGCCGGGACGTCGTCTCCGGCGCACACGATCTCCTTGCCCAGCGCCTGCGTGAGCGCCGTCACCACGTCTGTCATCGTCGTCCTGTCCCCCTGACGTCGCGAGCCGCTCGTCGTCGGCCCGGGGCTTCTCCTACACCCGCAGCAGCCTCGCTTGAAGCGCGCGCCGTAGGTGGTGGGCATGCAGCCCGGGTGCGGGGCTTGTCAGGATCGGCGCGTCATGGCCTGCTGCCGGGCAGCGCGCCGCGGCGGCGTGCCGGGGAGGATCTTGATGGCGAGCATGAGCGGGGGCGTGACCGCCTCGGGCGATGCGTATGAAGGTGTGAGCTGGGACATCCTGGGCCAGCGCTACACCCTCAAGCAGGCAAGCGAGCACTCGATGGCCTGGGAGTGCCTGCTGCCGCCGGAGGCCTTCGTGCCGCCACACCTTCATCGCGACCAGGACGAATTCTTCTGGATCCTCGAGGGCGAGCTGGAGGTCGAGCTTGACGGCGCCACGCAGACGGCGGCTCCCGGCGATCTGGTGCGGTTGCCGATGAAGGTGCCGCACGCCTTCCTCAACCGCTCCGGCGCGCCGGTGCGGATGCTCGCCTGGGTGGCCCCGGCAGGCAGGACGCGGGCGTTCTTCGAGAAGGCCAGCGGGGTCAGCGAGCCCGATCAGGTGGTGCGGCTCGCCGCCGAGCACGGAATCGAGTTCGTGCCGCACCCGAAGGCCTGAAGGCGGGGGATGGTGCGCCCGACAGGATTCGAACCTGTGACCCCGGGATTAGGAATCCCGTGCTCTATCCTGCTGAGCTACGGGCGCGCCCGCGGCGAGCTATACCAGCCCCGGGCCTGCCGCCGCAAGGCTCGCCGCGCGGTGCTGCGCGGCCTTGCGGCGGGTGCCGCCGCCCTCCTGCTGGCGGGTCGCGGACCGCTCGCCGACGAGGCGGGCGGCGGTGTCGTGCGGGCAGTGACGCGGGGTGATCTTCTGCGTCTCGAGGACGGACGCGAGCTGCGGCTGGCGGGCATCGTGACGCCGGGCCCGCTGAGCGGACACGACCGGGCAGCGCCGCTGGCCGAGGAAGCGCGGGCGGCGCTGGAGGACGCCGCGGCGGGCAGGAAGGTCGCGTTCGTTCCGCTGGGCGGCGACCGGCACGGGCGCATCCTGGCCGAGGTGGCGGTGGAAGGCGGCGGCTCGCTGCAAGGCGGGCTGGTGCAGCGCGGCCTCGCCTGGGTCTGGCCCGGTCCGCTGCCGCCAGCCGCCTTCGCCGCCCTGCTGGAGGAGGAACGGGCGGCCGAGGCCGCCGGCCGCGGCCTTTGGGCCATGCCCTGGCTGCGCCCCGAGGCGGCGGCGTCGGTGCGCGCCAATGCCCCCCGTTTCGCCCTGGTGAGCGGCCGGGTCCTCGAAACGGCGCGGCAGCGGCGCTATGTCTATCTCAACTTCGGTGCGGATTGGCGGCGTGACTTCACCGCAAGGGTGCCGCTCCCCGAGGCGCGGGTGATGGAGCGGGCGGGGTTCGACCCGCAGGAGCTGGCCGACCGCGTCGTGCGGGTGCGCGGCTGGCTCTTCGCCATGGGCGGGCCGATGATCGAGGTGACGGAACGAGGACAGATCGAGGAGCTGGCATGAAGGCTTGGCGCAGGCCCTTTCTCGGCGCGGTCGCAGCGGTCGCGATCGCTGCGACCGGCGCCTGCACGCCGGTGCGCAACCCGGCGACCGGCGACACGCAGTACACCTCGATGTCGCCCGCCCAGGAGGCGGCGATCGGCAAGGACGAGCATCCCAAGGTCCTGGCCGAGTTCGGCGGCGCCTACGCCGATCCGGCGCTGCAGGCCTATGTCGAGCGGGTCGGCAGGTCGCTGGGCCAGGTCTCCGAGCTGAAGGACCAGACCTTCACCTTCACCGTGCTCGACAGCGACGTGGTCAACGCCTTCGCCCTGCCGGGCGGCTATGTCTATGTCTCGCGCGGCCTCCTCGCGCTGGCCGACAACGAGGCGGAGCTGGCCGGCGTGCTGGGCCACGAGATCGGCCACGTCACCGCCCGCCACACCGCCCAGCGCTACGACCGGGCGATGCTGGGCCAGCTGGGCTCGCTGGGTGCTGCCATCCTGGGCGGCGTCCTGCTCGGCGACGCCGGCGCGCAGATGGGGCAGCAGGTGGGCTCGCTGGGCGCCACTGCCTATGTCCAGGGCTTCTCGCGCAGCCAGGAGCTCGAGGCCGACCAGCTCGGCATCCGCTACATGGCGCGGGCCGGCTACGATCCCGAGGCGATGGTGAGCTTCCTCGACGCCATGGACGGCTATGGCGCCCTCAACCGGCAGCTTTCCGGGCGGAGCGAGGAGACGCCGACCTGGCTCGCCAGCCATCCGCGCGCCCGCGACCGGGTGCGTGACGCGGCGCAGACCGCCGAGGCGCAGGCCGGGCAGGGGCGGGTCGAGTCCGCCGCCTACATGAGTGCCGTCGACGGCATGATCTTCGGCGACAGTCCGGAACAAGGCCATGTGCGCGGCAATGTCTTCGTCCACCCCAAGCTCGATTTCCGCTTCGAGGCACCCGCCGGCTTCAAGCTCGTCAACACGCCGGCGGCGGTCCTGGGCAAGGGGCCGCGCGGCCAGATCATGCGCTTCGACGCAGCCAGCGCCAAAAGCGCCGATCCGGCCGCCTACCTGACGCAGGAGTGGGCCGCCAAGCTGCAGCCGCAGAACCTGCGGCGCTTCGAGGCGAACGGCCGGCCGGCCGCCACGGCGACCGCGCCGGTGGCGATCAACGGCAAGAAAACCCAGGCGCTGCTGGCGGCGGTCGCGATGGGCGAGGGCCGCATGTACCGCTTCGTCTTCGCGAGCCCGCAGCTCGGCGCCGACAGCGCCGCCTTCGAGGGCGTGGTGCGCAGCCTGCGGCGGCTGACCGCCGCCGAGCGCGCCGACGCGGTCCCGCTGCGCATCCGCATCCACACCGTGCAGCCCGGCGACACGATCGACGGCCTCGCCCGGCGCATGCAGGTCGACGAGGCGGCGCGGGAGTGGTTCGTGCTGCTGAACGGCCTGCAGGACGGGCGGCTCGTGCCGGGGCAGAAGGTCAAGCTGGTGGTGCGCGGCTAGGGCGGGCGCGGCCGTGGACGGCTCCTCGCTGCGCAGCCGGCTTCACGGCCTGGCGCAGCAGGTCATGGCCACCTTGCGCTCGAGCTTCTGGCTGCGGCCCACGCTCTTCAGCATCGTGGCGCTGGCCATCGTCGTGGCGGTGGTCGTCGTCCCGATCCCCTCGGGCTGGCTCGATGCCGTGCCGCTGCCGCTGCCCGAGTTCGACGATGTGGGCTCGCTGTTCCGGCTGGTGGCCGGCAGCTCGCTCACCATCGCCACCGTGAGCCTGTCGGTCATCATGGTGCTGCTCAACATGGTGGGCTCGCAGGGCTCGCCGCGGGCCCTGCCGGAGCTGATGGCCGACAAGGTGGTGCAGTCGGCGCTCGGCGCCTTTGTGGGCACCTTCGTCTTCGGCGTGGCCGGGCTGCTCGCCACCGGCTTCCCGCTGGGCAGGGAGCGCAGCGCCATCCTTCTCCTCCTGGGCGTGCTGGCGGCACTCTTCCTGCTGCGCTGGCTGGTCCACCTGATCACCCACGTCACCGACCTCCTCAAGCTCGGCCGCCTGGTGGAGCGGGTCCATCGCAGTGCCGCCCGGGCCCTGGCGCGCTGCTTTGCCGACGGCGACGCCGCCGCTGCCGGGGCGTCGGTGGCCTTTCTCGGGATCGCGGAGGGCGAGCTGGTGCACCACCGGCAAAGCGGATTCCTGGTGCTCGTCGACCGCGAGGCGCTGGCCGGGCTGGCGGCACGGCGCGGGCTGGTGATCGACATCCTGCTGCGCGAGGGCGAGTTCGCCTCGCCGCTGCGCCCGATAGCCCGCATCGACCGCCTCGACCGGCTCGAGACCGGGCAGCGCGAGGAAGTCCTGCGCCAGCTCCGCGCAGCGCTCACCATCGCCCAGGAGCGGATTGCCACCCGTGACCCGGTCTTTGCCCTGGGGCTTTTGGCGGAGATCGCCGCCCGCGCCCTCTCGCCCGGCGTCAACGATCCCGGCACCGCGCTGGTGTGCCTGGAATATGCCGGCGATCTGCTGGCGCGCGGCGCCTTGCGCGGGCCCGCGCAGTGGGCGCCCGATGTCGTGGCGAACGGCCGGGTCCGGCTGAGGCGGCCGGATTTTCCGCTCCTCCTCGACGCTGGCACCACCTGGATCGCCCGGCACGGGGCCGACAATCTCGACGTGATCGGGCCGGTGACCGAGATGCTCGGCCGCCTTGCTCGCCTGGCCCACCCGGTCTGGCGCGACGCCATCGAGGAGCAGCTCTCGCGGGTGGCCGAGCTTGCCCGCAAGAAGCTGCCCACCGACGCCGAGCGCCGCCGCTTCGACACCCTGGCCGCCCGCGCCCTCGAAGCCTGCCGCAGCGAGGAGCGGCTCGTGGTGGACCCGCTCGGCGGATAATGCGGGTCCCGCTCCCCGGGACGGGGCAGCCGGCAAGGCGCTTCGCGCGGCTTTCGTCCCCTGTTCTCGCTCAGTTGGCGGCGGCGAGGGCTGGCAGGATGTGCAGCTTTCACGGGCACGGTGTCGTGGTGGGAACTCCGCCGCCGCGCCCGTCCGCGGCGCCCTCTTTCTCCACCGTCCCTGAGGATGCCACTCGGGGGGGTGAAGAAGGATGAGCGGCGCGGACGCGGCTGCCGCCTCCGGACGAGCCGGGGGAGATATGCCCGGCCCTGGCCGAACGACCAAATGAGAAAAGAGTCAGCCGCGCGCAGCGCCTTGCGCGGTTCCGCTGGCGGCGATCTGCTCCGGCGTCTGTCCGTTCAGCGGATCTTCATCTCTTCCGGAGATCCTGCTGGGGCAGGAGTCCGCCGCCGCATCATCGCGGGGGCGCGCCTGGTCCACCGTCCGCGGGGATTGCACGCGAGCGCTCGACGACGAGTGGGCAGGTGCAGGAGCTGCGCCGTGAGCTTCATGGCCCGGCTTCCAGATGCCGCTGCCCACCCCGCAAGAAAAAGGCTCGGTTCGCGATTGATATGCGCCCATGCTGTGGTTGTGCAGAATCCATGCGCTGGAAGCGGGGTCAGGCATGGACGACACGGCCTACGGGAGG
>JARGEQ010000125.1 GCA_029211145.1 Marinimicrococcus flavescens | reverse complement strand
CCCGGGTCGTTATAAGCAATCTCATAGAGTTGATCCCGCTTGGCCTTTCTCCAGTTCAATTCCTTCATGTCATCACCGGCCTTTGCCGTTTTAACCATCGGTCTTCATAATAGGTGCTCTTCTTCAGGTCCAAATGTTCAGGCAGTCTATGATAAAAAGGCACATATCTGTAATCGTCTTTGATTTCAATCCGGTATATAAAAGCAACGGGATATTCGCGGTCTTGCACTGGTGCTCCCAGCGCGGCGCAGCGTCTTCGAGTTAGGATGATTCCATCCATTGGGGGCTCGCCATACCACCGCCCAGTTAATGCGCCTGGCGCGTCTGGTATAAAACAGGCTGCTCCGGTATCCATCATTTCATTTCTGGTGTATCTCCCTTTTTGGTCGGGCATGATGATCTCCCCTTTAAGGGTGGGGCAGCCGTAGCCGCCCCGGTATAATTGATTAAGCGATAAGAACGATCTTTCCAGCCTTGATTTCATCTTCAAGAGCAGTAAGCAGATAAGCCCTGATTGTATCCATTGCTTCAACCTTCCAGGCGCCGCCGTCTGCTTCAAACAGCGCTGCATATGGTCCCGTCTTCATCCGGAAAACAAACAATGACTGCGGCTGCTGTACTTCAATGAAAGTCCGATATGGCAT
>JARGEQ010000124.1 GCA_029211145.1 Marinimicrococcus flavescens | reverse complement strand
TTAGCTGCTGAAAATAGACGGAACCTCATTTCTCAGTATCAAGAAATCAGCACTTTTTGTGGGGATCGCGGAATTGCGATCCCTGATCTATCTGTAGGGGTAGCACGTGAATATATGGTCTGGTTGGCTGAGCGCCCCAATTACAATAATGGCAAGCCGCTTTCGACAGCCACACGGGCAAAACATTATATTTGTCTTCGCAGACTTAGTATGTTCTTGATAGAGCGTGGCCTTCTTGGGAGCTCCTTAATTGAGGGTATTCGCCGGCCAGTCCGGCGCAGAACCATGGTACAGGGATTTTCTGTACAACAATTACAAGCTCTGATTATTGAGGTGCGCAACGTTAGAACTAACCCGCGCTACAAAGATCGCATGTCCCTGCTGGTTTATCTACTAGCCAGCACCGGATTACGAATTAACGAGGCCTTGCAGTTAAGAGTCAACTCCTTTGATCATAACAAACGCACACTCCTGGTGATTGGAAAAGGAGATAAAGAAAGAGAGGTGCCTTTCTCATACGATCTCT
>JARGEQ010000123.1 GCA_029211145.1 Marinimicrococcus flavescens | reverse complement strand
ATCTGGGTTTTCACGGATAATACGCCCCTGGTCAGTAAGATTGAAAGTTTCCTTTTTCCAAGGGTTGATCTGAGTTTCTGATCCTTTAGGTTTACCTTCAGGTGGTGTCCACCCTTTAGGCTTGGGAGTTGTCTCAGGTTCTTTTTCCACAAACAAAAAGCCCTTGCTCTCCCGCAGGGCCTTCACCTGGTCTTCTAATCCGCCTTTCACGGCGCCACTGTCATCCAACTCGATCTTGGTCTTATCCAACAGCCCCGCCACGATATCCGGGTCATGCGCTTCACCAGCCAGCGCCAACTTGACGGCGGTACTCAATTTAAGCTCCTTTAGATCAGCTTCATATTTCTCTGTTGCCGTCTTATTATCGGCCTGCAGAGTTGTAATCTGCTCTTGAAGGGCTGCACTGTCACCAGTAGACTTTTTCAGGTCTTCTAGTTGCTTATCCCGATCCGTGTTTCCTTTTTCGGCCTGCTTCTTCGCCTCGTTCACCTCGTCAAAACGGGCCTTCGGTACAAATCCTTTAAGTTCATCTTGACTAGCGGCGGCGGCCTTATCTGCTTGTTCCTCTGACAATCCCAATGCTACAAATTGCTCTT
>JARGEQ010000122.1 GCA_029211145.1 Marinimicrococcus flavescens | reverse complement strand
AAGGTTTTTTCTCAACAACATAAATGAAATGATGGTGGGAACTAAACGTTGGGAACCATAAAATCGAGATTCACCTTATAGCCCTAACCCAGTGCTATGCCTGAAATATTCAGCAACACTTGCGAATTTCTTGTCTGCCACTAACGAATCTATGTACTCCCAATCCTCCGCAGGCAAGACAATTGATACCTTGCGCTTAACCCCTAAAGATTTACGCCCAGCTCCCGGCCGTGCCCCACCACGAAGAGATAACGAAACTTGCCCCTCTTTGATTTGGGGTTCTTTTTTCAAAAAATCTTTTTCTTCTATTTTTTCGCTTTTGGTTTCGGGAGTCTCTTTCAATCTCCGATTCCAATCGTATAAGGACAAATATTCACTCTCCAGCTCTTCAAAGCGCGTTGCGAAACCCTTCAAATCATGATTCCATTCTAAATCCTTATTTTTTGATGGTATTTGATCCTTGAATTTCTCCGCCATTTCCCTAAAACCCTTATTTTTTGATGCTTCTGGACTCTTAAGAATCCGAATTACAACACTCTTCATTGCTCTTAGTCCAGTTACCTTTGTCCAAAACTCTTTTTCATCCAAATTCCATCCCCCATTTGAAATAGACTCCCTATTTCAATAATAACACAGGATAATGAAAAAAGGGAACCTATTTCATTGGATTTCTGTTCCTGTTATAGTTCCGTTGAAATGACGAGGAAAAAGCCTTTTATTATAAGGATTTGCCTTCTGCAAGTTCCGGGAACTAACATCAGGAACTTATGAGGGAACCATAAAATAAAACATCTTCTCTTTTGAAATCGCTTATTATTCCACCAACTCTAACGAAATGTGTATTTTAAGGGTCCTGTGGACTCTCCTAAGCCACTTTCTCTTCATATCCGCATTTAAGTAAGTGAAATTATTTTTTCGCCTTAAAAACAATATGAGGGCTGTATAATGACGTTTGTGATATTCTGCGTTTGGACGATCTTATGTTTTTTTATAAAAGCGCACTTATACACCTCCGGTGCACACAGGAGAACCCTAATCCCCCGCGGCGCTCCACTAAACCATGAAGCTTACCTCCCGGCGAAGATAAACAAGGCAGAATCCTCGTTTTTCAAAAGGATCCTGCCTTGTTGTTTTATGAATTTTCATAATGCCGATTTATATTTTTAAAACTTTGGATGTTTAGGGTTTTCAAAGGAATCTATTCCTGAATCCAAAACACTAGCAAACTCAAAAATCTTCCTTTTCAAGATTCTTCTTGCTTGGTCTGAGGTGATTCTTTTATCATATGAAAGGTTTTCAGTTAAAGTAAAAAAGCTAGACAGAGTGAACATTTTCGCAGCGTTAATAGACTCCTCCTGCGACATGGTTTGACGAGCAATAATATAGGCATTTGACGAAAGTTTTTTTATATCGTAATCCCATTCTTTATTTCCACCGATAAAATCACCTATTTTTAAAGACATTCCCATATCGGCATTCTCCTTCATCGGATATTAGTTAAACTCATAAATTAGTCGGTCTTCTTTTGGACTTATTTTTATATATACGTACAATGGAATTTGATCAAAAGGGAATAAATAATATGTTTTTTTATAACAGAAATATCGGTTTTCTTTATACTTATCTCGTTCTGTTCTAGTCATTACTTCTCCATTCACTGCGATTCTTTCGCTGAATTTACAGGTTTGTAAAAGTTGTCTGAGACAAATCTTTTCAATTTGATCTTCCCACAGAGCATTTAATTTCACAGGATTAACTTCTTCTCCGAAATAGTTGCAATCATCAATATAGGTCTTAGGTAACTTTAAATATGCCATCGTAATTCCCCCTTGATCCTATCCACACCAACTCTTGAAAACGAAAAAAAGGACAGGGTTCGCCCCCGTCCTTTTCCATTGCCAAAATATATACGATGGACTAAACTGTGTTAGTCCATCGTACTTTATGTATAACTCAGCGTCGGGGCCTACCTTCGCTGAGTTCCCGGCCTTGATGTTGACGCATCAAGGGTTGGGGTTGGATATTAAATTTGTCTAAACAGTAACCTTTGAATAAATATTTGTCAACGGAATTACTAGTGTTCTTCCATGTTTTAATTGTAATTATATGTTAAAAATAAGCACTTAGATTAATATATATAATATATTAATTCTCCTGCGCGCAAAAAATCACCCTACCGCTAAATATTTTTTTGTTTTCAAGACACGCCGAAGTCTTGAAAATCAACTAGGATTGAGAAGAATCATTAGACTTACGCCAAAATTGCCACCACTTTTTATCATTTGCAGCCGCCAGCATACGACGAGTCTCCAACACCTCCCGCAAAATGACCGATATGTTAGCGTTTTGGTCGTCCATTCGCTTATGAACTCGTTCCAGCTCTGCCGCTTGCTGCTCGTTGCGTTCGGCCATCGCCTTAACGGTCTCCATCATTTGGTCATAGCGCTTATCATATTGCATTAGGCCCTGTTTTTCCGGTTCTAATGCAGAAGACGCTATAACACCTAATGACCTTATATTCCTTGTTGCTATTACTTCTGCTGCCGCATCTACAGTCATACCGCTACGTTCACATAGCGCCTTTAACTCTTGTAATACTGTAGCGTCTTTATCGTCGTATTGCCTTTGCCCGTTT
>JARGEQ010000121.1 GCA_029211145.1 Marinimicrococcus flavescens | reverse complement strand
CGAAAACAGGGGTTCGAGTCCCCTAGGGGACGCCAATCTCTGCCAGCAGAGAGCGGTGTCGAGGAAGAAGGCTCGCGCAAGCGGGCCTTTTTGCCGTCCGCGTCCCGGCTGCAAGCCCACCGCCAGCACGCGCGGCCCTTGCGCTCGATCAAGGAGGCGGCCTGCTTCCGGCGCTAGGCCCGGCTCGTTCCCCGAGCCGGAGAAGCCTCATGCGACCCGAGATCCTCGCCCGCTACGGCGATCAGCGCATTCCCCGCTACACCAGCTATCCGGCCGCCACCCGCTTTGCCGGGGAGGTCGACCCGGAAACATGCCGCCGCTGGCTCGCCGGCGTGCCGCGCGGCGCCCTGGCCTCGCTCTACCTGCACATCCCGTTCTGCCGCTCGATGTGCTGGTATTGCGGCTGCCATACCACCGTGACCCGGCGTGAGGCGCCGGTGAGCCGCTATCTCGAGGCGCTGCGAGGCGAGATCAGGCTCGTGGCCGACGCCCTGCCGCACCGGCTCGAGGCGGCCCATGTCCATTTCGGCGGCGGTACCCCGACCATCCTGCAGCCGCGCGACTTCGAGGGGCTCATGCCGCTGCTGCGGCAGCGCTTTGCGCTTCGCACCGACGCCGAGGTGGCGGTCGAGATCGACCCGCGCACCCTGACGGCCGACATGGTGGCGGCGCTGGCCCGAGCCGGCGTCACCCGTGCCAGCCTCGGCGTCCAGAGCTTCGATCCGGCCGTCCAGCACGCCATCAACCGCGTCCAGGGCTTCGAGGAGACGCAGGCCGCCGTCGGTCGCCTGCGTGCGGCGGGCATCCGGGAGATCAGCCTCGATCTCCTCTACGGCCTGCCGCACCAGACCGTCGCCTCGTGCGAGGAGACCGTGGCGCGCTGCCTCGAGCTTCGGCCCGACCGGCTCTCGGTGTTCGGCTACGCGCATGTGCCCGGCTTCAAGCCGCATCAGCGGCGGATCGACGCGACCATGCTGCCCGGCGCCGCGGAGCGCCACGCCCAGGCCGAGGCCATCGCCGCGGCGCTTGTGGGGGCCGGCTACCGGCGGATCGGCCTCGACCACTATGCGGCCCCCGGCGATGCTATGGCGCGCGCCCTCGACGAGGGGCGGCTGCACCGCAACTTCCAGGGCTACACCACCGATCCTGCCGATCTGCTGCTGGGCTTCGGCGCCTCGGCGATCGGCCGGCTGCCGCAAGGCTATGTGCAGAACGCGACCAGCCCCGGTGCCTATGGGCGGCTGATTGCTGCCGGCAGCCTCGCCACCGTCCGGGGCTGCGACCTCTCCCCCGAGGACCGGCTGCGGGCCGAGCTGATCGAGCGGGTGATGTGCGAGTTCCGCGTCGACCTCGCCGCGGTGTGCCGGCGCCATGGCCGCGACGCCGCGGAGCTGCGCGAGGAGGCCGCCGCCCTGGCGCGGCTCGAGGCGGACGGGCTGGTGCGCCGCCGGGGCGATCTCGTCGAGGTGGAGGCGGCGGCCCGGCCGCTGGTGCGGGCGGTCGCCGCCTGCTTCGACGCCTATCTCGCCCGCTCCACCGCGAGGCACGCCCCGGCGGTGTGAATGATCGCCTGAGGGTTGCTTGATCGATGATGTTCTTGCACCGAAAGGATCTCGCCTGTAAGTAGATATAAGGGTCCCCTTGCTATCGAAACATGCGCGCGGGGGGAGTGATGACAGCCGAACGAGCCGTCCGGCGAACGAGCCGGGGACGCCGCAGCGGGGGCCGCATCGATGCGCGCGGCCTCAAGCGCCGCGTCGTGGCCCTCAAGCGCCGGGCGCGTCACGCCGAGGCCGCGGCGCGCGCCCGCGGCGCCTTCGTCGCCACCCTGAGCCACGAGATCCGCGAGCCGATGAACGCCGTCCTGGGCATGGCGCGGCTGCTGCACGAGACGCCGCTCGACAAGGAGCAGGCGCACTATCTCGATGCCATCCTGACCTCCTCCGAGGCGCTGGTGACCCTGATCAACGACGTGCTCGACCTGGCCCGCATCGACGCCGGCAAGCTCGAGCTGGAGCCGGTTGACCTGGCGCTGCGCGCGTTCCTCGAGCGGTTGCGGGTGATGCTGGCGGGGCGCGCCGAGGCCAAGGGTCTGGCGCTGGAGTTTCACGTCGATGCGGGCCTGCCGTCGGTGGTCCGGGCCGATCCGGCGCGGCTGCGCCAGGTATTGCTGAACCTCCTGGGCAATGCGGTGAAGTTCACCGAAGAGGGCGGCGTCTCGCTGCGCGCCGAGCCGTGGCTGGGCGAGGGCGAGCGCACCGGCGTGGCCTTCAGGATCGCTGACACCGGCCCCGGCATCGCCGCCGAGGCCATCGAGGCCATCTTCGCGCCGTTTGCCCAGGCCGGGCCGCGCATCGGCCGGCTCTATGGCGGCAGCGGGCTCGGCCTGCTGATCTCGCGGCGTATCATCGACGCGATGGGCGGTACCATCGCCTGCACCAGCAGGCCCGGCGAGGGCTCCCTGTTCGAGGTGCGGGTGCCGCTCGAGGCGCCACCGGAGGCGGCGCTCGAGGAGGGCGCCACGGCGGCCGCCCTTGCCGGGAGCGCGCTCTTGGTGATCGACCCGCAGACCCGCTCGCGCTCGACCATGCGGGAGCTGGCCCTGCTGTGGGGCATGGAGGTGCGTACCGCCCGGACCTGCCGCGAGGGGCTGAGCGTGTTGATGGAGGCGGCCGGGCGGTCGAGGCCCTTCGACCTGGTGATCCTCGACAGCGCCGCGGCCGACATGCAGGCGGCCGAATTCGCGCGGCGGGCGGCTGGCCTTTCCGGCGGCGGCCATGTGGGGCTCGTCCTGCTGACCAGCTCCGGCCTGCGCGGCGACGCCGCCAGCGCGCGCGCCGCGGGTTTTGCCGCCTATCTGAGCAAGCCGGTGACGGCCGCCACCCTGCTCGACTGCCTGCGCCAGGTGCGTGGCGAGGAGCGCGGCGAGGAAGCGCTCATCACGGTGCACAGCATGGCGGAGCGGCGCGGCCGGCCGCTCGATCTGCTGGTGGTCGACGACAACGCCCTAAACTGCCGGCTGGCCTCGATCATGCTGGAGCGCGCCGGCCATAAGGTGACGATCGCCAGAAGCGGGCCCGCGGCGCTGCGCCTGGTGGTCCACCGGCGCTTCGACCTCGTGCTGCTCGACGTCGAGATGCCGGAGATGGACGGGCTCGAGGTGACCCGGCGGATCCGTGCGCTGGGCGATCCCTCGCGCAGCGGGCTGCCGATCGTCGCGGTCACCGCCAACGCCATGCAGGAGGACGAGCGGCGTTGCCTCGAGGCCGGCATGGACGGCTACCTCACCAAGCCGATCGACGGGGCGAGCCTCCTGGCCGCGGTCGAGGCGCAGTTTCGGGCGGGCTCGCGGCATGCGGCCGAATAAGCGGCGGCGCGGCGGCATCGCCGGCCCCGGATCATCGGAGAACGTCACATGAAGAGCCTGCAAAGCCTGCGGGGAGGCTTGGGTGCGCTGGCCCTGCTGGCGCTCGCGGGGCCGGCCTCGGCGGGCACCGACCAGAGCCAGCTCACCGTGACCGCCACGGTGCGCAGCGGCTGCTCGCTCACCGGCGGCTCGCTCGCCTTCGGCGACTATGTCTCGGGCCAGCCCAACGCGCTCGATGCGGTCGGCAGCATCCATTTCGCCAACTGCCCGCAGGCGGTGGTGACCTTCGAGCTGGACGGCGGCACCAACGGCAGCACCGCCGACCGCCGCATGAGCTCGGGCGCCAGCAAGCTGCGCTACCAGATCTACCGCAACACCACCCGCACCACCGTCTGGGGCATGGGCGAGGAAGCCCTCAAGACCCAGCTTCTGGTGCCGCAGAGCGGGCAGCTGGAGGTCTACGGTCGCATCCCCGGCGGCCAGGTCGTGCCGGCCGGCACCTATACCGACACCGTCACCATCACGCTCACCTTCTAGGCAAGGAGCCCGGGGTGCGCGCCCTTCTTCCCCTGATCCTCGCCGCGGCCCTGGGGGCGCCGGCCGCCATGGCCGGCTCGCTGGGTGTCTCGCCGGTGCGGGTCGAGCTGGCGCCGGGCCAGCGGGCCGCCAGCGTCACGCTGCGCAATGACGGGGCGGAGCCGGTCATGGTGCAGGTCGAGCCGCGCGCCTGGGTGGGCTCCGCGCAGCTCGAGGCGCTCGAGCCCACCCGCGGCCTGGTAGCGGTGCCGCCGATGCTCACCGTCGAGCCCGGTGAGCGCCGCGTCGTGCGCGTCGCCCGGCGCGCCGCCGAGCCGCCGGCTCGCGAGGAGAGCTTTCGCCTGCTGCTCACCGAGGTGCCGCTCGCCGGGGAAGGGGCGCTGGGCGTCCGCTTCGCGCTGCGCTTGAGCATCCCCGTCTTCGTGCAGCCGCAGGCGGCGGCGGCCGAGCCGGCCTGGCGGCTCGAGCGGGCCGGCGAGGATCTGGTCCTGCGCCTCGCCAACCGTGGCAACGCGCATCTGCGCATCGAGCGCCTGTTGCTGCACGATGCGGGCGGCGCGGAGCTGGTGGCCGTGCCCGGGCCGGCCTACGTGCTTGCCGGTCGCGAGGAGAGCTGGCGGCTGGACGGTCTGGCCCGCCTTCACCCGAGGCTCGCCCTGCGCGGCGAGACATCCCTTGGCCCGATCGATCTCGAGCTGCCTGCTCAGGGCGGCTAGCCTCGCGGGGCTGCTGGGCCTGGCGGTCGGCTGGGGGGCGCTGCGCCCCGCCGGCGGCGAGAGCCTGCCGCGGCACCTGGCGCCGGCCACCGACAGCTCGCGGGCGAGCTTTCTGCTCTGGCTGATCGCCGGCGCGCGCCGCACGGCGCCGGGCGAGGCGGAAGGCCCCGTGCCGCCGCCGCCACGGCCCATGCCCAGGGCGCTGATCGCCCACGAGCCGCCAATCTCGCTGCCGCCACCGCCAGTGCCGCCGGCCGGGCCGGCGGAGGAGGCGGACACGGCGCCCGCTCCCGCAAAACCGGGACCGGCCGCTTCCCGCCGCAGGCTGGGCAACGTGGTGCTGGCGAATGGCGCTCCGCCGCCCTTCCACAGCCCGTTCGTGCGCCGGCGCGACCCGCTCGAGCCGCCGTTGCTGCCGGAGGAGGGCTGGCAGGTGCTGCTGTTCGCCGTGACCCTCAACGGCGAGATGGTGGACGGGGAGGGCATAGTAGCGCTGCGCGAGCCTGAAAGCGGCAGGCTGGCCCTGCCGGTGCCCCGGCTCCGGGCGTGGAACGTCAGGATCGACCCCGCGGCGGTGCTGACCTTCGAGGGCGAGCCCTTCTACCCGCTGGACGCGATCCCCGGCGCCACAGTCGAGGCCGATCTCGACCATGCCGCGCTGGCTCTAGGCCTGCCGGCCGGCGCCTTCGCGCGAACCGTGGTGGGGGCGGAGGCCGCCCCCCGGCCGCAGGCGGCACGCGGCACCGGCGGCTTCCTCGACTACGACCTCCTTCTCTCGGGCGGCCAGGAGCTGGACACCCGTCTCGATGCGCTGGCCGAGCTGGGTGTCTTCGGTGCCGCCGGCGTCGCCACCACCAGCGTCAGGATGGGCGATCTGGCCGGCGAGGATGCCGAGCTCGTCCGGCTCGAGAGCCAGTGGGTCAAGGACATGCCGGAGCGGCGCACCTCGCTCAGGCTCGGCGACAGTCTCACCGCCGGCGGCGCCTTCGCCAGCCCGGTGCGCTTCGGCGGGCTCCAGTGGGCCACCGACTTCGCCACCGACCCGAGCTTCGTCACCTTCCCGCTGCCCAGCATCGGCGGGCTCGCCGAGGAGAGCTCGATCGTCGACGTCTATATCGACAATCTGCGCCAGGCCGGCGGCCAGGTGCCGCCCGGGCCGTTCAGCTTCGAGAACCTGCCGGTGGTGACCGGAGCGGGCGAGGTGCAGCTCAAGGTGCGCGACCTTCTGGGCCGCGAGCGCATCGTCACCCGGCCCTACTATGTGAGCACCCGGCTATTGAAGGAGGGGCTGCACGACTATTCCTACGAGCTCGGCTTCGAGCGCCGGGCCTATGGCCTCGAGAGCTTCGACTATGGCGACGCGCTGGCCGCCGGCACGCACCGGCTCGGCCTGTCGGAGACGGCTACCGTCGAGGCGCATGGCGAGCTGCAGCCCGACCGCGCCAGTCTCGCCGGCGGGGGCGCGCTGCGCCTCGGCCTGCTGGGCGTGCTCAGCGGCGGGCTCGGGGCCAGCGCCGAGGAGGAGGCCGGCACCGGCGCCATGGCCCAGCTCGCCTGGGAGCACAACGGCCAGCGCCTCAATCTCGGCCTGCGCACGCGCTGGACCAGCGCCGGCTTCCGCCAGCTCGGGCTCGACGACGGCCGCACCGCGCGGGTCGATCAGGCGAGCCTCGGCGTCGACATCGGCCGTGCCGGCCGGCTCGGCCTGTTGCTGCTCAACGAGGAGCGCCACGAAGGGGCCGACCGACGCTCGGCCGGCGCCTCCTGGTCGGTGCCGGTGGGCCCGGGATCGCTGCTCCTCAATGCCGGCCAGAGCCTCGAGCCCGAGCGCGACCTGGCCCTCACCGCCAGCTACGTCATTCCGCTGGGTCTGCACCGCACCGGGGTGATCGAGGGCCGCTCGCGCGACGACCGGCGCACCGCCCGCCTGCAGTTCCGCCAGACCCGCGGCGCCAGCGATCTGGGGCTCGACTACCGTGTGGCCGTCGAGGCCGGCGACGATCCGCGGACACTGGACACGAGGTTCAGCTACCAGACGGCGCATGGCGCGGCCGAGCTCGAGCTGGCGCGCTTCGACGACGCCACCGCCATGCGCGCAGGCCTGGGCGGCAGCCTCGCCCTGCTCGACGGCAATCTCGCCGCCTCGCGGCGCATCGGCAGCGCCTTCGGGATGGTGGACCTGCCGGAGCTGCCCGGCGTGCGGGTCTATCTCGAGAACCGCGAGGCCGGGCGCACCGACGAGTCAGGCCGGCTTTTGCTGCCGGGCCTCAGGCCGTGGGAGGAGAACCGGGTGCGTCTTGCCTTGGAGGACCTGCCGCTGGACGCCGTGGTCACCCGGCCCGAGACCAGCGCCGTGCCGTTCGCGCGCAGCGGTGTGCCGGTGCCCTTCGAGGTCGAGCGCCGCCAGCAGGCGACGGCGCGGCTGGACGACGCGGCGGGCGAGGCCCTGCCGCCGGGCCTCGTGCTGGCGGATGAAGGGGGCACCGTCGAGGTGCAGGTCGGCCGCGACGGATTCGCCGCGATCACCGGCCCGCTGGCGGCACCCGCGGTGGTGGTCGGCGAGGCGGCGGGGCGGCGCTGGCGCTGCCTCCTGCCGGCGAGGGCCGCGGACGAGCTGGTGCCGGATCTGGGGGACGTGCGATGCGAGTGACGCTCCTGGCCCTGCTGTGCCTGGCGGGGTCCGCGGTCCCGGCCGTGGCCGCCTGCCGGGTGGCGACGCGCGCCGTCGAGTTCGGCGAGGTCGATCTCGCCCGCGACAGCCACGGCACCGGCAGGCTCACCGTGACCTGCGACGCCAGCACCGGCTTTCGCGTCGGCATCGAGGGCGGTGACGGCAGCCTCTTCATGGACGGTCCCGGCCAGGCGCGGCTGACCTACCGGCTCTACAGCGATCCCGGCCACCGGGTGCCGTTCGACGAGGAAGGGGTCGCTGCCGCCACCGACGGCGAGCAGCCGGCACAGGTCACCGTCTATGGCCGCGTGCCACGCCAGTCGGCGCTGCCCGAGGGGGGCTATGCCGGGCGGCTGGTGGTCACGCTCGCATTTTGAGAAGGAGGAAAGGCGGGGTGCCGCCGGGGCATGACCCTCCTGCGTTGCCGAAGCACCGGGGCGCGCCTAGATTGGCGGCCGTTTCAGAACAGCCCCGCGAGCAAGCATGCGCCTGTCCCGCTATTTCCTCCCCGTTCTCAAGGAGGCTCCGGCCGAGGCCGAGATCGCTTCCCACAGCCTGATGCTGCGCGCCGGCATGATCCAGCAGCTCTCGGCCGGCATCTACAACTGGCTGCCGCTGGGCCATGCGGTCCTCAAGCGCATCGAGCAGATCGTGCGCGAGGAGATGAACCGGGCGGGCGCCATCGAGATCCTCATGCCGACCATCCAGCCGGCCGATCTGTGGCGCGAGAGCGGGCGCTACGACGCCTATGGCAAGGAGATGCTGCGCATCACCGACCGCCACGAGCGCGACATGCTCTACGGGCCCACCAACGAGGAGAACGTCACCGACATCTTCCGTCGGCACGTCAGGAGCTACAAGCAGCTGCCGCTGAACCTCTACCATATCCAGTGGAAGTTCCGCGACGAGATCCGCCCGCGCTTCGGTGTGATGCGCGGCCGCGAGTTCCTCATGAAGGACGCCTACTCCTTCGACGCCGACTTCGAGGGAGCCAAGCGTTCCTATGACGCCATGTTCCTGGCTTATCTCCGGGCCTTCAGCCGGATGGGCCTGACCGCCATCCCGATGGTGGCCGAGACCGGCCCCATCGGCGGCAACATGAGCCACGAGTTCCAGATCCTGGCCTCGACCGGCGAGAGTGCCGTCTATTACGACGCCGCCTTCGAGGAGGTCGATCTCGGCGCCCCGGATCTCGACATCGAGCGGCTCAAGTCACTCTATGCCGCCACCGACGAGATGCACGAGCCGGAGAAATGCGAGGTCGCGGCCGACCGGCTGCGCGCCGGCCGCGGCGTCGAGGTGGGGCACATCTTCTATTTCGGCACGAAATACTCCGAGGCCATGGGTGCCACGGTGACGGGCCCCGACGGCTCGGACGTGCCGGTCGAGATGGGCTCCTACGGTATCGGCATCTCGCGCCTGGTAGGTGCCATCATCGAGGCCTTCCACGACGAGCGCGGCATCGTCTGGCCCGAGGATGTGGCTCCCTTCAAGGTGGGCCTGGTCAATCTGCGGCCCGGCGACGAGGCCACCTCGGCCATGGCCGACGAGCTTTACGCGAAGCTGGAGAAGGCGGGCGTCACGGTGCTGTTGGACGACCGCGACGAGCGGGCCGGCGTCAAGTTCGCCACCATGGACCTGATCGGCCTGCCCTGGCAGGTCACGGTGGGGCCGCGCGGTGTCGCCGCCGGCACGGTCGAGCTCAAGGCGCGCGGCACCGGCGAGCGCGAGGAGATGACGCCCGAGGCCCTGCTCGCGCGTCTCTCCGCCTGATGCTGTTCCGGCCCGCCGAACGACTCGTCGCCTGGCGCTATCTGCGGCCGACGCGCGAGGAAGGCTTCATCTCCATCGTCGCCGGCTTTGCGCTGGTCGGCATCGCCCTGGGTGTCGGCACCCTCATCGTCGTCCTGGCGGTGATGAAGGGGTTCCACGTCGAGCTTTTGGGCCGGGTGCTGGGGGTCAACGGCCACGCCACCGTGGTGGCCGGGCCCGCCGGCATCGACGATTACGATGACCTGGTGGGCCGGATCCTGAAGATCGACGGCGTCACCGGCGCCATGCCCTATGTCGAGGGGCAGGTGCTGGCCTCCGCCAACAATGCCAGCGGCGGCGCCGTGGTGCGCGGCGTGCGGCCGGCCGACATGGAGCGCCGCGAGCTGTTCCGCGATTCCGTCGTCGCCGGCAGCCTGGAGGCGCTGGAGCGGCCCGATACCGTGATGATCGGCTCGCGCATGGCGGCCCGCATGGGGCTGCGCCTGGGCAGCCGGCTCACTTTGGTCTCGCCGCAGGGTGCCGCCACCGCGTTCGGACCCGTGCCGAGGGTCAAGGGCTTCGAGGTGGCGGCCATCTACGAAGTCGGGATGTACGAGTACGACAACAGCTTCGTCTACATCCCGCTGGCCGACGCCCAGGCCTATTTCCAGCTGGGCGAGCGGGTCAGCGCCGTCGAGGTGATGGTGAGAAGCCCCGAGCAGATCGGCGCCTGGACCGCCCGCCTCCGCGCAGAGCTCGGCCAGGGCCAGCGGCTGGTCGACTGGCAGCAGCTCAACTCCCACTTCTTCGCGGCGCTCCAGGTCGAGCGCAACGTGATGTTCCTGATCCTCACGCTCATCATCGTGGTGGCGGCCTTCAACATCATCACCGGCATCACCATGCTGGTGCGCTCCAAGAGCCGCGACATCGCGATCCTGCGCACCATGGGCGCCACGCAGGGCGCGGTCATGCGCATCTTCTTTTTGAGCGGCGCCAGCATCGGCGTCCTGGGCACGCTCCTGGGCCTGGGCCTCGGGCTCGCCTTCGCGCTCAATGTCGACACGATCCGCCTTTGGCTCGAGGCGCTGACGGGCGCCGAGCTGTGGTCGGCCGAGATCCGCTTCCTCTCCCAGCTTCCCGCCCGGGTCGAGACGGGCGATGTCGGCCGGGTCGTCGGGATGGGCCTCGTGCTCTCGTTCCTCGCCACGATCTATCCGGCGTGGCGGGCGGCCCGCGTCGATCCGGTGGAGGCGCTGCGCTATGAGTGACCCGCTCCTTCGCCTGAGCGGCGTCCGGCGGCGCTTCCGCCAGGGCATGAGCGAGCTGGAGATCCTCCAGGGCGTGGACCTCGAGCTCGGGGCCGGCACCATCGCCGCCCTCGTCGGGCCCTCGGGCTCCGGCAAGTCGACCCTCCTTCACATCGCCGGCCTGCTCGAGCGGCCCAGCGCCGGCGAGGTCACCATCGAGGGACGCTCCTGCGGCCCGCTGGGCGACCGCGAGCGGACCCGCCTGCGTCGCGAGCAGATCGGCTTCGTCTACCAGTTCCACAACCTCCTGCCCGACTTCACCGCGCTGGAGAACGTGATGATGCCGCAACTGGTCGCCGGCCGGGGCCGGGGCGAGGCGCGCCGGCGCGCCGGCGAGCTGCTCGGGCGCATGGGTCTCGCCGAGCGCGTCGGGCACCGCCCCGGACGGCTCTCGGGCGGCGAGCAGCAGCGCGTCGCCATCGCCCGGGCGCTCGCCAACGAGCCCCGCCTCATCCTCGCCGACGAGCCCACCGGCAATCTCGACCCGCACACCGCCGACACGGTCTTTGCCGAGCTTTTGGGCGTGGCGCGGGCGAGCGGCACCGCCATGCTCATCGCCACCCACAACCCCGAGCTCGCCGCCCGCATGGACGCCACCTGGCGCCTCAGCGACGGCCGCCTCGAGCGCGCTTAGGACAAGGGGGCAGGGAAGGGGGCAGGGGCGGCGCGGAACGGGGAAGGCAGCTACGCCAGCACCCGTCCCGCCGCAGGCGCGGCGCGAGCCCGCGCCGCCCACGCCACGCAAGGCGCTGCGCGCGGCCCGGCTTTCTCTTCCGGTCAGTTGACCGCGCCCGGTGACCTCTTGCTCGTCTGCCCGCACCGGCGCACCGGCGCACCGGCGCACCGGCGCACCGGCCGTTCATCCTCCCCCAACGCCTCGCCCGCCATGCTCGCGGATGGTGGACCAGAGCCGCTCCCGGGATCGCGCGGCGGCGGACTCCCACACCAGCAGGATCACAGGGAAAGATGAAGAGCCGCTGAACGGACAGACGCCGGCGCAGGCCCGTGACGGCGGAGCCACGCAAGGCGCTGCGCGCGGCCCGGTTCTTTCTTCTGGTCGGTTTGACGTCGCCGGGAACCACCTTTCCCGCCTTCGATCACCGCCACGGCGACCACCACGGCCGTTCACCCTTCCTCAACACCTCGCCCGCCATGCTCGCGGATGATGAACCAGGCCCCGCTCCCCAGACCACGCGGCGGCGGAGTCCCATCCCGGCAGCATCGCCGGAAAGGATGAAGATCCACTGAACGGTCCAAGACCGGCTCAGGCCCGTGACGGCGGAGCCGCGCGAGGCGCTGCGCGCGGCCCGGTTCTCTCTCTTGGTCGGTTTGACGTCGCTGCGAACCACCTTCCCTGCCTCCCGTCACCGCCACGCCGACCACCACGGCCGTTCACCCTTCGTCAACACCTCGCCCGCCATGCTCGCGGATGGTGGACCAGGCCCGCCCCACGGATCGCGCGGCGGCGGAGTCCCAGCCCGGCAGGATCGCAGGGAACGATGAAGAGCCGCTGAACGGTCCAAGACCGGCGCAGGCCCGTGACGGCGGAGCTACGCAAGGCGCTGCGCGCGGCCCGGTTCTCTCTTCTGGTCGGCTGGACGTCGCCGGGAATCACCTTCCCCGCCTCCCGTCACCACCACGGCGACCACCACGGCCGTTCATCCTTCCTCGACACCTCGCCCGCCATACTCGCGGAGGGTGGACCAGGCCCCGCTTCCCAGACCACGCGGCGGCGGAGTCCCACCCCAGCAGCATCGCCGGAAAGGATGAAGATCCACTGAACGGTCCAAGACCGGCGCAGGCCCGTGACGGCGGAGCCACGCAAGGCGCTGCGCGCGGCCCGGTTCTTTCTCCTGGTCGGCTCGACGTCGCTCGGAACCGCCGTCCCCCCCTTCCATCACCACCACGCCAAACGCCACGGCCGTTCATCCTTCATCAACGCCTCGCCTGCCATGCTCGCGGATGATGGACAGGGCCCGCTCCCGCAATCCCGCGGCGGCAGACTCCCACCCCAGCAGCGTCGCCGGAAAAGATGAAGATCCGCTGAACCGACAGAGACCGGCGCTGGCCTGCGACGTCACCGCCACGCAAGGCGCTGCGCGCGGCCCGGTTCTCTCTTTTGGTCGGTTTGACGTCGCCGGGAACCACCTTCCCCGCCTTCCGTCACCGCCACGCCGGACGCCACGGCCGTTCATCCTTCCTCGACACCTCGCCCGCCATACTCGCGGATGGTGGACCAGGCCCCGCTCCGGGATCACGCGGCGGCGGAGTCCCACCCCAGCAGCATCGCAGGGAAAGATGAAGATGCGATGAACGGGCCGTCGACCGCACGCCGGGCTACACCGGCTTCGACTGGAGCTACAGCTA
>JARGEQ010000120.1 GCA_029211145.1 Marinimicrococcus flavescens | reverse complement strand
TTCAACCTGGTTACCGGTAAAGGCGGAGAGGTCGGCAATGAATTGGCCAGTAACCCTAAAGTCGGTATGGTCAGTTTAACAGGCAGCGTACCGGCAGGACAACAAGTGATGAAGGCGGCTGCTGAAAATATCATCAAGGTCAGTCTGGAGCTTGGCGGTAAGGCGCCTGCTATTGTCATGGATGACGCCGATTTGGATTTGGCCATCAAGGCAATTGTGGATTCCCGGGTGATCAATACAGGGCAGGTCTGCAACTGTGCGGAGCGGGTCTATGTGCATGAGAAGATCAAGGACGAATTCACCACCCGTCTCGTTGAGGCGATGAAGGCGGTGAAATATGGCGATCCGCTGAAAGACAAGGATATTCAAATGGGACCGCTCATTAACAAGGCAGCGCAGGAATCCGTGCAGCAGAAGGTTAACCGTGCTGTACAAGAGGGCGCCAAGATCGCCTGCGGCGGTAAAAAGGTAGAGGGGGCAGGCAGCTTTTTTGAACCGACGGTCATTACCGGTGCCACCAATGATATGGAAATTGTACAAGAAGAAATCTTCGGACCGGTCATCCCGATCATTTCTTTTGCTAACCTGGATGAAGCGATTGCGCTCGCCAATGACAGTGAGTTTG
>JARGEQ010000012.1 GCA_029211145.1 Marinimicrococcus flavescens | reverse complement strand
GGTATACACTTGATTCTAGCCACACAGAAGCCTGCGGGTGTCGTAGACGACCAAATTTGGAGCAATAGCAAATTCCGCATTTCATTGAAGGTCCAGGAGCGGGCCGATAGTATGGATGTAATCAAAAGACCGGATGCCGCCGAATTGTCCGTTACTGGCAGATTTTATGTGCAGGTAGGCTTTAACGAGCTGTTTGAACTAGGGCAATCTGCATGGGCCGGCGCACCGTATGAGCCATCGGACCGGATGGAACGTACACCGGATCAGAACCTCACGATAATTGATAGGCTGGGCCGTATTGTAAAGCAAACAACTGTGAATAAACGAAAAATCAGACAGGCCAATCCGGAGAAGCAGATTAGCAGGATTAATGAGTATCTCTCCAACATTGCTGTCGAAGAAGGCATCAAGATCCGGCCGCTGTGGCTGGAGCCGATTCCTGCGGTGATTTATCTGCATGAATTGAAGAAGAAGTACCCTAACGCCCCTTCTTTTTATGGTGAGATTAATCCTGTAATCGGCGAGGTCGATGATCCGGTGA
>JARGEQ010000119.1 GCA_029211145.1 Marinimicrococcus flavescens | reverse complement strand
AGCGTGGTCTCGCCGGCCAGCGCCTTGCCGAGCCCGTCCACGAACATGGTGCGCATGCCGCGCTGCAAGGCCGCTTGGAGGATCTGCTGGGTCGAGGCGCGCTGGCGCACCAGCTCGCGCACCGCGTCGTCGACCTCGAGGAACTCGAAGATGCCGATCCGGCCGACGAAGCCGACCTGCTCGCATTTCGGACAGCCCTGCTCACGGTAGAGCGTGACCGGGCCGTCTGTTGCGATGCCCGCATCGGTAAAGAACTGCCGCTCCTCGGGCTCGGCCTCGTGCGGCTCCTTGCAGTGCGGGCAGAGAATGCCCACCAGCCGCTGGCCCACGACGCCACGCAGCACCGAGGCCAGCAGATAGGGCTCCACGCCCATGTCGAGCAGGCGCGCCACGGCGCCCGCAGCGCTGTTGGTGTGCAGCGTGGTGAGCAAGAGATGGCCGGTGAGTGCTGCATGCACGGCGATCTCGGCGGTCTCGGCGTCGCGGGTCTCGCCGACCATCACGATATTGGGGTCGTGGCGGACCACCGAGCGCAGCACCCGGGCAAAGTCGAGGCCGATCTCGGGACGCACCTGGATCTGCGCGATCCCGTCGATCTGGTACTCGACCGGATCCTCGATGCTGATGATCTTCTCACTGTCTCGGTTGAGCTGGCGCAGGGCCGCATAGAGCGTCGTGGTCTTGCCCGAGCCGGTGGGGCCAGTCACCAGGATCATGCCGTGCGGCGAGGCCAGCTGGCGGGCAAAGCGCCTCTCGACCTCGGCACCCAGCCCCA
>JARGEQ010000118.1 GCA_029211145.1 Marinimicrococcus flavescens | reverse complement strand
GAACACCTCGAAAAACCTATGGCCTTGAGTGGCCTGGCATGATTCGATCTCGCTGTAGCGGCATGGATGGCGACGATGACAGGTCAGCGCGGGTTCTTCGATACGGATGAGCGGCTCTTGTGGCTGTCTGCGGCGGGCGACCCGCTGGAGCGGTTGTCGTCGGTGGTGGATTTCGAGCTGTTCCGACCCGAGCTCGACGCCGCGCTCGGCCGCAGCGACCGGACGAAGGGCGGCCGCCCGCCCTACGACGCGGTGATGATGTTCCGCGTGCTGGTTCTCCAGACGCTCTACACGCTGTCCGACGACCAGACCGAGTATCAGCTGCGCGACCGGCTCTCCTTCATGCGCTTCGCCGGGCTGTCGCTCTGCGACGCGGTCCCCGACGCCAAGACGATCTGGCTCTATCGCGAGCAGCTGGTCCGCGCCGGCGTCTTCGAGCGGCTGTTCGCCCGGTTCGACGCGGCGCTGACCGAGCGCGGCTATCTGGCCATGGGCGGACAGATCGTCGACGCCACCATTGTGGAGGCGCGGCGCCCGCGGCTGACGCAGGCCGAGAAGGACGTGGTGAAGGGCGGCGGCGTGCCGGACAACTGGAGACCCGCCCGCACCCGCCAGATCGACCGCGAAGGGCGCTGGACGCTCAAGCGGGGGAAGAAGAAGCCCGTCCCGCCGGGCGGTTCGGCGCGCGCGGCGGCGGAGATCGCCGTGCCGATGTTCGGCTACAAGAACCACGTGGGCATCGATCGCGAGCACGGGTTCGTGCGCCGCTTCAAGATCACCGACGCCGCCGCCCATGACGGCGCCCAACTCGGTGCGGTGCTTGACCCGGCCAACACCGCGAGCCCGGTCTGGGCCGACACCGCGTATCGCTCGGCCGCCAACATCGCGCTGCTCGAGAGGCGCGGCCTGAAGCCCCAGTTCCAGCGATCCAAGCCTCGGGGCAAGCCGATGCCGCGCCACGTCGCCCGCGGCAACGCCCGACGCGCGCGCATCCGCTCCCGCGTCGAGCATGTCTTCGCGGCCCAAAAATGCCGCTTCGCCCTGGTGATCCGCACCGTCGGCAAAGCCCGCGCCACCGCGAAGCTCGCCCTCGCCAACCTCGCCTACAACCTCACCCGCTTCCTCTGGCTGGAGACCAGGCAAGCCGCCTGAACCCGGCGCCCACGCCCCCGCCCGGGCGCCATCGAGCGGTCCACCGAGAGCATGGCACGGTGCCGGCGGACCGAAAACTCACCGAAAACCCCGCACCGGCGCTCCCCGAAGCCGTTTCGACCCCCATCTC
>JARGEQ010000117.1 GCA_029211145.1 Marinimicrococcus flavescens | reverse complement strand
GGGAAGAAACTTTCAAAGTTAATCGTTTTAAGTCCCGGGGCCTTAATCACATTGATCTGGCCCAAATCTGTAATTGAATAGGTTTCACCGTCTCCCTCGCCTGAGATTTCTATTTCCTCTGGCAGCACGGGAATCTCAAACCAAATGGCCCGGTTATTAAAGCTGAGTTCAATGCTGTAGCCATCAGCCACAAGCTCACCTCCGATCTATTGGAAATGAGAGCGTTAAAACGAAAGCCGGACCCGTCTTCAAAAAATATGCATTTTGCAAATATTCGAGGAAATCGTCTGTCGTTGCGTTATGGAATTCCTTAAGCATCAATTCGCATAGGAACCTCTTTTTCTCTTCACTCTTTCCCTGTTCTTCTGCTATCTCTGATGACAAATAAGCATCAACTGCTCTTTTCATGTCCATAATGAATCCTCCCTTATTTTTAACCTATTGAGGAAGATGCTCCAAGCGCTTCATTCAGTTTGTTCGTGACTGAACGTACGATTTTATCCATATCGGTACCAGACTTGATATTTATCTTTGGCGT
>JARGEQ010000116.1 GCA_029211145.1 Marinimicrococcus flavescens | reverse complement strand
CTGCAGCTGGGCGGCGCCAACACCTGGCAGCTGAACGCCCAGGTGGCCCGCGAGGCGTTCGAGCTGCCCTCGCTGATGACCGCGCAGCAGGACACCTGGCACCGCACCGCCAGCCTGTGGCGCGACCGCGCCACCGAGCTGCGCGACGCCCCGGCCGGCGAGGAGGGCGGGCGGCTGAGCAATGTCTGGCTCAAGGCGGTGGGCGACTTCTCCAAGCGCGATGCCGACAACGAGGTCGAGTACAAGCAACACGTCTACAGCCTGCAGGCCGGCGCCGACCACGAGTATGCGCTGGACGACCAGACGCGCCTGGTGGCGGGTCTGCTGGGCGGCTATGTGCGCTCGGATCTCGACTTCGACGGCACCTCCTCGAATGCCACCTTCGAGGGCGGCACGCTGGGCGCCTACACCTCGCTGCTGCGCGGCAAGCTGCACATCGACCTCCTCCTCAAGAGCGACATCCTCAAGCTCGACTATAATGGCGGCCGGCCGGACACCAAGGGCGACACCAGCGCCCTGGCGGTGGGCGGCGCCATCGATGTCGGCTACCGGATCGATCTCGGGCAAAAGCTCTTCCTCGAGCCCAACGCCCGGCTCGGCTATGTGCGCTCGAGCATCGACGAGGAGGAGATCGGCGGCACCGCGGTCGAGTGGAAGGACGGCGAGAACCTGCGCGGCGAGCTGGGCGTGCGGCTGGGCGCCAGCCACGTCACCGGGGGCGGGCTCGAGCTCAGGCCCTTCGCCGAGGCCGGCCTGCTGCACGACTTCACCGGCGACAACGTCACCGACGTGGGCGGCTTCGAGGCCCGCGACGATGCCGGCGGCGAGGTCCGCGGCAAGCTCGGCGCCGGCATCGCCATCGGCGGCACCGGCGGCCTGAGCGGCTTCCTCGGCGGCGACGCGCATGTCGGCAACGACATCCAGGGCGGTGCGGTCAAGGGCGGCATCACCTACCGCTTCTGAGC
>JARGEQ010000115.1 GCA_029211145.1 Marinimicrococcus flavescens | reverse complement strand
TGCTACCTCATAAGGAGAATTTTCTTGGCGCATCAAAGCCATGAGGGCTCCAAGCGTTCCGTTGTTGTGCGTAATCGATGCCGTTTTGCCTGCTTTAAAATCCGCCTGATGATCGTTTTTGCTGTTCAGAACGTTCTTCGACCATGCATTGTTGTCGGCAAGATCCTTGTAATACACGAGCAGATCTTTGAACTCTTGCGTTTCATATACGTTAAAGATTTGCCCTTTTTCATCCGTCAATTTAAAGGCAAACGGAAGGTCGAGATCAAACATATTCCATTCATTTTGCTGCTTCAACAAGACGCGGTCCAAATTATGAAATTTCCAGTCCCCTGTCTCCGGAGTGAAAGGCGATACGCCCTTCTCGTTTTGTGCTATCGCTTTCAAATAAGTAGCATAGGTTTCCGGGCTGTTGATTTCAGGCAGGTTGTGTTTCTTACGCAAATCTTCACGATACAAAATCAGCTTTTCGACGGACTCCCCTCTGTTTTGCGGAACCATGTACAGTTTTCCGTTTA
>JARGEQ010000114.1 GCA_029211145.1 Marinimicrococcus flavescens | reverse complement strand
CTGACAAAAGAGGAAAAAGAAGCCGCGCGCAGCGCCTTGCGCGGCTCGGGCCTCTCCTCCCGCTCCGCTGCCGCGTCGATCCTGCGCCGCGCCTCAACCGCTCACCGCCTGGCGCTGGCGGGCCTCCAACCGGGGGCGCTGCGCGCGGTTGAGGGGCGGCAGCGAGGCAATTCCAAATTTCCTTGGCCTCCGCGGCCGCGGGAGGAATGGGGCCGCGCCGCATGTCCGCGGCGACGGCCGGATCGGGCAGGGCGGCATGATGGGGGAATCGATGCGGCCGGGCCGCGGCGGCATGACGCCGCCGACGGCGGCACCTCGCAGTGGCGCCGTTTGCCTCTGCGAACGAGGTGCTGCCGGCGACGGCCGTTGCGTTCACCCTTCCTCAACCCCTGGAAGCGTATCCTCGCGGATGGTGGGAGAGGGGTCGCCTCAGGGTCTCGCAGCGACGGAGTTCCACGCCAGCAAAATGACAGGCGCGGGTTACTAATATCCAACGTTACACCCGACAGCTCACGCGGCATACCGGACGGGCGGCAGGGAGAAGCAGCTTTCGATCCGCTCCGGCCTGCGCTGGATGGTCCGCATCACCGGCCGGATGCTGGACTTCAGCTGGTCCTTGGTCTTGGGCTGCTCGAGGCGTTGCCGAGGCGCTCGTCGGGGTTGTGCCTGGGCGCGTCGGCGGTGGGTGGAAGGGCTCGATCTCGTGCGGGTGCGCGGCGAGCCAGGCCTCGACCGTGCGGGCGTGGTGCACCCGGAGATTGTCGACGATGAGGACGGTCTTGCCTTTGGTGTCTTTCACCAGGCGGCGCAGGAAGGTCAGGAACAGCCCGGCGTTCAGGGCCCCGTCGTAGAGCATGAAGCGCATCAGGCCGCGATTGCTGACCGCCGAGATCATGCTGCCGCCCAGACGCCTCGCGTGGCGGGTCACCACCGCCGTCTGACCCCTGGAGGCCCAGCTGCGGCCGGTCTGGTCGACATTGCTGACCCCCGTCTCGTCGCCCCGACAGATCACCGCCCCCTCGCGCTTCGCCCGGGCGGCGATCGCCGGATAATCCTGCTCCAGCCAGGCCTTGATCGCCGCGGGCGAGCGCTCGCGCGCCCGCAAGAGCGGCTTTTGCGGCGTCATCCCCCAGCGCCGCAGGTAGAGCTGCACCGTCGACAGGCCGAGCCGGATGCCGAACTGCGTCTCGATCAGCTCCCGCACCGCCCGCGCCGTCCACAAGGCGAAGGGCAGCTTCAGCTGCTCCGGCGCCTTGTCGGCGATCCAGGCCTGCACCTGCCGGCCCTGTGCCTCGCTCAGCAGCCCCTTGCCGCGCCGCGGCGACACCCGCCGCCCGTCCAGCACCCCGGCCGGGCCAAGCTCGCGCTGCCGCCGGACCCAGCCGTTCACCGTCTGCCGCTGCACCCCGATCAGCCGCGCCACCTCGCTTTGGCTCAGCCCCTCCTGCTCGAGCAGCCACAACGCCCGCCGCCGCAGTGCCTCCTGCGCCGCCCGCCCGATGCTGCGAAAGTCCTGCCGCTCCATGACGAGAACATCGCACAGAACGGGCGCTGTCAGGTAAAATGCTGAGATAGTAGTAAGACGGCAGAAGGTCCCGGGCTGTCGGGCAGGCCTGCGCAGCCTGGTCACCGA
>JARGEQ010000113.1 GCA_029211145.1 Marinimicrococcus flavescens | reverse complement strand
CTCACTGATGATCTCCATCTTCTCCGAGCGCTGCAGGTCGTTGTTGAATTTCTCCAGATCCCGGGAATATTCCACGGTCTGCTCATAATTCCGGGCCAGCCTTCTCCCGAGGATAACGATCAGAGAAAGGAGGAACCCAACCACTCCCCATTTCCACCAATACAAGTGGTATCTATGAGTGGATGAAAAATACAGGATCAGCTCACTAAGCGAAGGAACCGCGAAAATAGCAAAGCCTATTGTGAAGATAAGAGCTTCCCGGTTGCCTCTAAGCGCATAATTGACAGCAAGGACCAGCAAGTAAAAGAATTGCAGGATCATCATAATGCCGATCACCTGAACACTCATCAGTCTATACAGGTGATCCAGGCGGGAGGAAAGCAATATATTCAGCAGCAGAAAGCCGAAACAAAATCCCGAATAGACCAGTTGAAAATTACGAAAACGGACCAGCCACAAGCTTTTTCCAGGTCCGAATATCCGTTCAAAATACAAGGTAAATGCCGGCAGCAGT
>JARGEQ010000112.1 GCA_029211145.1 Marinimicrococcus flavescens | reverse complement strand
GGCGGCCGTCGCGGCCTTCTGGATCTGATTGAGTCCAGACCCTAGTAATCCTTCCTGCGGCTCAAGCGAAGCCGGCGCGGGCCGACGTGGCGGGGGAGCGGGCCGGAGAGGCCGGGGCCGCGCAAGGCGCTGCGCGCGGCTTCTTTTTTTCCTTTCCCGGTCGGGGCTGTGCCCGTTTACCCGGTCTTTACCGCCCTTCGGCATCCTGCTGGGGTGGGAATCCGCCGCCGCGGAACCCGGCGGCCGCACCTCTCCCACCATCCGCGAGAATGCCACGGGGAAGGTAGGGGAAGTGTGAACATGCACCCCCGGCCGCCAGCCTCCCCGCGCTGCGAAGGCCCGGCGCACCCCCGCCTCCCGCACCGGCCCGACTTGCAAAAAAAACGGGAAGAAAGCCGCGCGCAGCGCCTTGCCCGGCGCCGCCGCCACGGTCCTGCGCCGCCCGCCGACGTCGTCAGCCACGGCCGCAGTGCAGCGCTCCGGTCTGATACCGGGGCCGACGCGCCGGCGTCGCCCGCAAGGCGCTGCGCGCGGCTTCCGTTCTCTTATTTTTGTCAGCTGGTGACGGTGAGCGTTCAGAGGTTCTTCGGCTTTCCCGGCGATGCTGCCGGGGTGGGAATCTGCCGCCGCATCATCGTGGCGGCGCGCCTGGTCGACCATCCGCGATGGATGACCCGGGCCGGGCGCTGCCGCCAACCCCGAGAAAAAAAGCCTTGGCCGCGCGCAGCGCCTTGCCCGGCGCCGCCGCCGCGTCCGCCATACCCTTCTGGCATCGGGTCGCCCCCGCACCCGCCGGCCCGGCAACCCCGCCTGCCCTTGCCCGCCCCGGCAAACCTGCTAGCCTCCGGCCTCGCTTGACGGGGTGCCGGTGGGTCCGGCTGAGATGGCGCAGGGAAGCGCCGATCCCGTTGAACCTGATCCGGGTGAGCGCGCGGCGCGTGTACCGGCGTAGGGAATCAGGCGCGGTGCCGGCGCGGCACCTGCTCCCCACACCGCCCTTGCTGCGCGACCTCCGGATCGACTGCTCTTGCCGGAGGCCTCATGAGCTATTGTTTCGACGATCTCAGAAAAGCGTGCCGGGAGGACTGGGACGCCTATGTCCAGCACGCGTTCGTGCGCGAGCTTGCCGCCGGGACACTCGAGAGCGAGGCGTTCCGCCACTATCTCAAGCAGGACTACCTCTTCCTGATCCATTTCGGCCGCGCCTATGCGCTGGCCACCTACAAGAGCCGCAACATCACGGAGCTGCGCCACAGCCTCGAGGGGCTCAAGACGATCATCGACGTCGAGCTCGGCCTGCACGTGGACTATTGCCGCGAGTGGGGGATCTCCGAGGAGGATCTCGCCCGTCTGCCGGAAGCCAGGGCGACGATGGCCTATACCCGCTACGTTCTCGACACCGGCAATCGCGGCGACCTGCTCGACATGCACGTGGCGCTGGCGCCGTGCCTCGTGGGCTATGGCGAGATCAGCAACTGGCTGAACGCGCAGCCCTTCACGGTTCGCGGCGACGCCAATCCGTACGAGAAATGGCTCGCCATGTACGAGAGCGAGGCCTTCCAGGGCGCCATGCGCGCCGAGATCGCCTGGCTGGACGAGCGGCTCGCCAGCGTGACGCCGGAGCGCTTTGCCGAGCTCACCACCATCTTCCGCGACGCCACGCGCCTCGAGATCGCCTTTTGGCAGATGGGGCTGGACCGCTCCCTCTAGCTGCGGGCGGGGAACCGGGCGGACGGCCCGCCCGGTCTCCGTCACGCACGCCCTTGGCCCGATGCCGGGCAGCCTGACTCCCCCTTGAACCCGGCCGGCGGAAACGGACGCGAAAGGCCGCGCGCAGCGCCTTGCGCGGCATTGTCTCCACGGCTGCCGCGCCCTGCCGTCGACATGCCTCCGCCCCTGCTCCCAGCCGGCACCATCCATGCACGGGCGGGCGGGGACAAGATCCCCACGCCGCGCTAGGCTCCGCGCCAACCAATCCTCGAGGGGGGCCATATGTCCGACGGAACGCAGCCTAATCTTGTGATCGAGGCCGCCTATCGCGAGCGCACGCCGGGCTCGGCGAAGCTTGCTGCCGAGGCGGTGAGGCTGCTTCCCAGCGGCATCGCCCACGACGCCCGCTGGCTGCGGCCCTACGGCATCTATGCGGCGCGCGCCGCCGGCTGCCGCAAGTGGGACGTGGACGGCAATGTCTATGTCGACTTCTTCGGCGGCCACGGCGCCCTGCTGCTGGGCCACAACCGCCCCGAGGTGCTGAAAGCCTGCCAGGAGGCGCTGCTGGAAGGCACGCATTACGGCTCCAGCCATGCCCGCGAGGTGCGCTGGGCGCAACTCGTGCAGCAGATCGTGCCGTCCGCCGAGCAGGTGCGGTTCACCTCCTCGGGCACCGAGGCTACGCTTCTGGCCCTGCGCCTCGCCCGCGCCTTTACCGGCCGCCGCAAGGTGCTGCGGTTCCGCTCGCAGTTCCACGGCTGGCACGACCACATGACCTCGGGCTACGCCAACCATTTCGACGGCACCGCCACCCGCGGCGTGCTGCCGGCGATCGCCGAGAGCGTGATCTTGTGCGACCCCGGCGACGGCGAGGCGGTCCGGGCGGCGCTCGAGAGCGACAAGGACATCGCTGCCGTCTTCGTCGAGCCTACCGGCGGCTCCTTCGGCATGGTGCCCATCGAGCCCTCCTTCTTGGCGCTGCTGCGCGAGCTCACGGCGAAGCACGGCGTGCCCCTGGTGTTCGACGAGGTCATCACCGGCTTCCGCGTGGCGCCGGGCGGCGCCCAGGAGGCCTACGGCATCACGCCCGACATCACGACGCTCGCCAAGATCGTCGCCGGCGGGATGCCCGGCGGGGCGGTGGCCGGCCGCGCCGACATCCTGGAATCCCTCGACTTCGCCGCCATGGCGGCCAAGGGGGAGGAGAAGGTCCAGCATCCCGGCACCTTCAACGCCAACCCGGTCTCGGCCGCCGCCGGCATCGCGGCGCTCAAGATCATCGCCAGCGGCGAGCCCAACAGGCGCGCCAACGCCCTGGCCCGGGACCTGCGCGACCGGCTCAACGCGATCCTCGCCGAGCAGCAGGTCCCCTGGGCGGTCTACGGCACCTTCTCGGGCTTCCACATCTTCACCAATCCCGACGGCCGCACCATCGACCCCGAGCGCTTCGACCCGATGGCCCTCTCTTGGCAGGAGATGAAGAAGCGCGACGGCGCGCTCTCCCACCGCCTGCGCCTGGCCCTCCTCGTCAACGGCGTCGACATCTCCGGCTGGCCCGGCGGCATGACCTCGGCTGCTCACGACGAGGAGTCCCTGAGCCACACCTGCGAGGCCTTCCGCGAAGCCCTCCGGCTCCTCAGGCGCGAGGGCGACATCGCCGGCTGAGCCCCGGTCGCCGGACGAGGGGCGGCGTGCCCGGAGCAGCCGCAGAAAAGCCTCCGGGAGGACGGCAAAACGGAGCCGCGCAGCGCCTTGCGCGGCTCCGCTGCCGCGTCCTGCCGCCGGCGCCCGCGCGCGCACGCGGCCAGCACTCCTTGCTCCTCTACTGGCCGCATGCCGTGCTACAAGGTTCGGTCTGGCCCCCAGCGGCGCAAGTGGCCGCAGGTCCAGGGGGCCCCTGGTCCGGGGAGGGACGGCGATGAGCGGAACGACACCCGTGCCGGTGCTGCCTGCGGCAGCGGCGCTGCTGCTGGCGGTCTGCGGCACGGCGCAGGCCCAGGAGCAGACGAGCTTCTTCGTCACCAGCACCGGCTCGGGCAACGGCGCCGATCTGGGCGGGCTCGAGGGCGCGGATGCGCATTGCCAGAAGCTCGCCGAGGCGGCCGGCGCCGGCGGGCGCACCTGGCGCGCCTATCTGGGCACCCAGGCGGCCGACGGCGAGCCCGCCGTGAATGCCCGCGAGCGGATCGGCCAGGGACCCTGGCGCAATGCCCGGGGCACGGTGATCGCCGAGAGCGTCGAGGATCTCCACGGCCGGAACGAGATCGCCAAGGAGACCGCCCTCGACGAGCAGGGCCGCCCGGTCAACGGCCGCGGCGACCAGCCCAACATGCACGACATCCTCACCGGATCGCAGCCCGACGGCACCGCCTTCCCGCCCGGCGAGGACCGAACCTGCGGCAACTGGACCATGAGCGGCCCGCAAGGCGCTGCCATGGTGGGCCATCACGACCGCATGGGCCTGCGCGACGACGAGCCCTCCCGCTCCTGGAACAGCTCCCACGTCACCCGCGGCGGCTGCAGCCAGCAGGCCCTCCAGAGCACCGGCGGCGCCGGCCTGTTCTACTGCTTCGCCGCGAACTGAGCCCACTCGCCCGCACGGCAGAGCCGCGCCAGCCGCCGCGCGCGGCTTCCCTCTTCTCCCTTCGGCCGGTTGACCGCGTCGGGGGACCGCTTCCTCCTCCCGCGTCCCGAAGGTAACAACGCCCCAGCCCTTCATCCTTCCCCATCACCTCGCGCGCCATGCTCATGGACGGTGGAACAGGCTCGCCCCTCGAGATCGCGCGGCGGCGGAGTCCTCCCCCAGCAGCATCGCCGCCAAAGATGAAGATGCGGTAAACGGGCAGGCGCCCACGCAGCTCTCCACCGGCAGAGCCACCCAAGGCGCTGCGCGCGGCCTCATTCTCTCTTGTTGTCGGTTGACCGTACCGGCGGACAGCGTCCTCCCTCTCCGTCACAGGGACGGTGACGCCTCGCCCTTCATCGTTCCCCAACGCCTCGCCCCCCATCCTCATGGATGGTGGACCAGGCCCGCTCCCAAAATCCCGCGGCGGCGGAGTCCCACCCCAGCAGCATCGCCGGCAAAGATGAAGACGCCGTAAACGGAAGACGCCCCCACCGGCAGAGCCACCCAAGGCGCTGCGCGCGGCTCACTTCCTTCTCTCATCAGTTGACGTCGTCCGGTGTCCTCTTCCTCGCCTCCCGTCACCGCCACGGCGACCACTACGGCCCTTCATCGTTCCCCAACGCCTCGCCCCCCATGCTCGCGGATGCTGGAACAGGTCCGCTCCCGGAATCGCGCGGCGGCGGAGTCCCACCCCAGCAGCATCGCCGGCAAAGATGAAGACGCGGTAAACGGGCGGGCGCCGCCGCCGGCCCCCGCCGACAGAGTCAGCCAAGGCGCCACGCGCGCCGCCCGCTACATCGAGCGCAACCCGGTCCGCGCCGGCCTTGCCGAGCATCCCGGGGACTGGCCCTTCTCCAGCGCCCGCGCCCATCTCCGCCGCCGCAGCGATGGCCTCGTGCGGACCAGGCCGCTGCTCGACCTGGTCCCCGACTGGCAAGCCTTCCTCGCCGTCGACCCGCCCGACCACGCCATCTAGGCCCTGCGCCGCTCCCAGCGCACCGGCCGCCCCCTCGGCGACGAAGCCTTCCTCGCCACGCTCGAGGAAAAGCTCGGTCGCCGCCTGCGCCGCCGCAAGCCCGGGCCGCGAGGGCGGGGCGAGGCGGCGTGACGACCAGGACAGCGCCGGTGCAGCGGGGGCACCCGCTTGTGCGGGTCTCGCTTCTGTCCGGCTGGCACAGGACGGACGGCGCGCTACGCTGCCGGAGGAGTGATCAAGGGACGGCCCGGGCGGACTGGCGCAAAACAACCAGCACGGTAGACTGTAATGGCGCGGGCTTACGGACCGGAAGACAACAAGGCTCGATCATGTTCGCCTAAAATTTTATGCAAACTCCAAATGCTCTGCCTTGCAATCCGCTGGAGATGTTGATGTCGCCCCCTGTTCGACTGCTTGCCGTCGTGGCACTGCTGTTCGGGGTCACCACGACCCCCTCGCCGTCGCTGGCCCAGCCCGATGGGCTTGTTCGAGTCACCTCGGACGTCCAGTACGAGCTCCTGGAGCGCTGGGACGTCGATCGGCTGAACCGGATCCTCGAGGTCGACATCCCCGAGTTCGCCGGCGTGTCCGTGACCTACAGCCCCGCCCGCAACGCGGTGCGGCTCTATCGCGTGACCTATGCCTCGGTGATCCCCGAGCGCGGCAACAAGCCCACCACCGCGACCGGGCTTCTGGCCATCCCCGACACCGATGCCACGAGCTTTCCCATGGTCTCCTACCAGCACGGCACCGTGTACGGGAAAGAGGAGGTGCCGTCCTTCCCGGACCAGTCGCCCGAGACCCAGCTCATGATCGCGCAGTTCGCCGGCCAGGGTCATGTCCTTGTCGGCGCCGACTATTTCGGCATGGGCCTGTCCACCGAGCCCGAGGGCTACATGGTCAAGGGCAGCCATCAGCAGGCCGGCTACGACATGCTGCTGGCCAGCCGGGCGGTGCTCGACCACCTGGAAATCGAGACCACCGGGCTCAATCTGGCGGGCTGGTCGCAGGGGGGCTTCGTGACCCTGGCCCTGCTCGAGAAGCTCGAGAGCGCCGGCATGAAGGTGAAAGCCGCCGCCACCGCGAGCGCCCCGGTCGACGTCTTCGTGGCGCTGAACGGGTTTTTGAATTTTCCGCGCGAGATCGACGCTCCCTGGGTGACCACGCTGTTCATCCTCTCGTCGTTCTCATTCGAGAACTATTACGGCGTTCCGGGCCTCGCCCGCTCGCTCCTCAACGACGAGTATTACGAGGTCTCCCGCAAGGCCTATGAGCGGCAGCCGTTCGACGCCGCCGACGTGCCCACCGACCTGCGCAAGCTGATCCGCAGCGAATACTTCGATCCGCAGTTCTTCGCCAACTCCACCTATGGCCGGCTGGTCGCGGCGACCCAGAGCTACCGCTGGGTCATGCAGACCCCGGTGCGTACCTATTACGGCGAGACCGACGAGGCCATCAGCACCGGCCTGGGCCAGCTCGCCATGACCTGGCAGCGCGCCGTCGGCAACCCGCAGATCGAGGCCGTCTCCACCGGCGACACCACCCACCGCGGCACCTTCGCGGTGGCCGTGCCGCACTGGAAAACCTGGTTCGAGACGCTCTGACCGGAATCGGCGGATCCGGGGAATCAGACAGCCACCTCGCCCGATTCCCCCACCGCCGAGCGGCCCGGAACACCGGCAACAACCTCATGGGAGTTGCGGGAACACATCACCTAATTGCCCCGCTCCGCGCTACCCTCGCCCTTGGCCCGCCTCGCCCGCGTCGTTGCCCCCGGCCTGCCGCGCCACGTCACCCAGCGCAGCAACCGCCGCCAGCCAAAAGATGCTCTTCGGCGCGGATGACTACACCCTCTACAGGCGGCTCCTGCGTGAGCACACGCGCGCCGCGCGGGTCGAGGTCCGGGTGTGGTGCCTGATGCCCAACCGCGCCCCCGCCTTCACGTCCCGTTAATCTTACCTGGCACCATTGCCGGCCGG
>JARGEQ010000111.1 GCA_029211145.1 Marinimicrococcus flavescens | reverse complement strand
GGCAGCAGGGAGTTACTCTTCTCCGTATCCTTGCGGATTCGCTGAATGCCAGTTCCAGGCGCTCTGAATAATATCCTCAAGGTCCGCATGCTGCGGAGTCCAGCCGAGAATGGAGCGGGCTTTATCGGAAGAAGCTACCAGCACTGCGGGATCACCCGCACGGCGCTCTTGAATGACAACCGGAATGTCCAGCCCGGTCACTCTCTTGGCGGTTTCGATCACTTGTTTGACCGAGAAACCGAGGCCGTTGCCAAGGTTGAAGATATTGCTTGCACTGCCGCTGCGCAGATAGTTGACCGCCCGGACATGGGCGTCCGCCAAATCGCTGACATGGATATAGTCACGCACGCAGGTCCCGTCTTCGGTCGGATAGTCTTCGCCGAAGACAGCAATGCTCTCCCGCTGCTTCAGCGCGGTGTGCAGCACCAGCGGAATCAGATGGCTCTCCGGACGGTGGTCTTCACCAATCTTGCCGCTGGCATGGGCCCCTGCAGCATTGAAGTAGCGCAGTGCCACGTATTTGATACCGAGCACCTTGTCAAACCAGGCCATCATGCGTTCCATGGTCAGTTTGGTTTCACCG
>JARGEQ010000110.1 GCA_029211145.1 Marinimicrococcus flavescens | reverse complement strand
GTTGGCCAGCTCGTCGACGATGATCTCGTGCGCCCGCTTGGCCAAGGCTCATGTAGCGCCGCGCCACGGTCCACTCGTCATTGGTCTCGAGCATCAGCGCACCGACCAGGCGGACGATGGCCTCGTCGTTGGGGAAGATCCCGATGACGTCGGCGCGCCGCTTGATCTCCCGGTTCACGCGCTCGAGGGGGTTGGTGCTGGCGATCTGGGCCCAGTGTTCGCGGGGGAAGTCCATGTAGGCTGGGACATCCTCGCGGGAGGTGTCGAGGAAGGCGCCGAGCTTGTCCTGCTTTTCCCGCAATGCATCGGCGACGGTCTCCCACTGGGTCTCCGCCTCGGCCTTGCTTTCCTGGGCGAAGATCGTTTTCAGCATCGCCGCGACCGCCGTGCGCTGCCTGGCCGGGGCGTGGGCGAGCGCGTTCCGCATCCAGTGAACGCAGGGGTCGTTGAAAAAGTCGGCCCACCCTGATTCCCTCGAAACGGTTGCGGGTTCGGGGGATGGGGGATGCTGGGGCGGAAGGAACGCGGTCAGCTGGGGCTGTTCATCACCGGGTCGCTGCGCCAGCTCATTCCCGACGAGCATGTGCTGGCCCGCGTCGATCGGGTTCTCGATCTGAGCTGGCTGCCCGGCGAGGTGGGCGACGCCTACTGCGCGGACAACGGTCGGCCTGGCATCGACCCTGAGGTGGCTGCCCGGCTCATGCTGGCCGGCTTCCTGCTCGGCATCGTGCATGACCGCCGGCTGATGCGCGAGGCGCAGGTGAACCTCGCCATCCGCTGGTTCGCCGGCTACGGGTTGCACGAGGCGCTGCCCGATCACTCGAGCCTGACCCGGATCCGCCAGCGCTGGGGCGCCGAGCGGTTCCGGCGCATCTTCGAGCGCACGGTGATGGCCTGCGTCGACGCCGGCATCGCCAAGGGCGAGGTGGTGCATGTCGACGCCTCGCTGATCCGCGCGGATGTGAGCTGGGAGAGCCTCGCTGTCCGTCATGTCGAGGCGGTGGAAGCCGAGAGTGGCGATGCCGGTCCCGAGGCGCAGGCCCAGCACCGCAACGGCCGGCAGACCGGCAAGTACAAGAAGGTCTGCACCACCGACCCCGACGCGAGCATGGCCACCAATGGGCGGAACTGGCGCCTGGAGCCGAGCTACAAGCAGCACGGGGTGGTCGATGAGCTCTGCGGCGTGGTGCTCGACGTGGAGGTCACGGCAGGCGAGACCAACGAGGGCCAGGAGCTTCTCGCGCGCCTCGATGCCGCCGCACGGATCGCCGGCTCGGCGATCAAGGTCGCGACCGCGGACGCCGGCTACGCCTACGCCAAGGTGTTCGCCGGGCTCGAGGCGCGGGAGATCGCGGCGATCATCCCGACCAAGGCCGAGCCGATCCGCAGCAAGGTGCCCCTCCGGCGGTTCCGCTACGATGCCAGGCATGATCACGTGACATGCCCGCGGGGAAAGATCCTGCGGCCCAACAAGGCCAGGATCAGCCACGGGCGGTTCTTCGCCTCGAAGGCGCGGGACTGCAAGGGCTGTGATTTGGCGGCGATCTGCCTCTCGCCGTCGCGCGTGACCAAGGCCCTCGTGATCGTCCACGACTATCCCGCGCTCCTGCGCGCCCGCCGCCGTCGCGAGCGATGGGGCGAGGAGGAGAACCGTCTCTACCAGCGCCATCGCTGGCGCTCCGAGGGCTTTCATGGCGAGGCGAAGACCTGGCATGGCCTCGCCCGCGCCGTGCGCCGGGGCCTCGGCAACATGAAGATCCAGGCCTATCTGACCGCCGCGGTGATCAACCTGAAGCGGCTCGCGGCCGCTCTCCTGGCGACGATTCACGCCATCGGGAGGGCGCTGATCGCGGGCAGGCGCCAGTCCGCCGCCCATCACGGTCGTCGTGCCGGCGGCTTTGATCTCCGATCGGCCGCGGCTGCCTGATCACGCGCCCCGACACCGCAATCGCCGACTTCTTCAACAGCCCCACGCGACACCGCTGATGGGTCGCGTTGAAGACCCGGCGCGCGGCCGCCCGCAGCCCCTTGCGATCGTCGGCAATGACCAGCTTCACGCCGCGCAGGCCGCGATCGGCAAGGCTGCGCAGGAACCCGGTCCGGAAGGTCTCGGCTTTCGAGAGGCCAGTGGCGACGCCGAGAACCTCGCGCTTGCCGTCCTCGTTGACGGCCACGGCGATTATCACGGCGCGGCTGACGATCCGACCGCCATCGCGCACCTTCACGTAGGTCGCGTCGAGCCAGAGCTAGGGCCACGCCCCTTCCAGCGGCCGCGACAGGAACGCGTTCACCCGTTCGTCGATCTCGGCGCAGAGCCGGCTGACCTGGCTCCTGGACATGCCGCCCGCGCCCATGGCCTTCACCAGATCGTCCACAAAGCGCGTCGACACCCCATGCCCACAGGCTTCCTGGATAACGGCCACGAGGGCCTTCTCCGCCGTCCTGCGCGGCTCGAGAAAGCCCGGAAAGCAGCTGTCCTTGCGCAGCTTCGGGATCTCCAGGGCGATCCGCCCCGCGCGGGTGTCCCAATCCCGGTCGCGGTATCCGTTGCGCTGAACCTCCCTCAGCGGCGAGCGCTCGCCCTTCGCCGCACCCGTCCGGGCCTCGACCTCGACCTCCATGATCCGCTCGGCAGCGAAGGCCAGCATCTCGCGCACGAGGTCGCCGTCGGCCTGCTTCTCGACCAGCTCGATCAGCGCCAGTCTGTCATCGGTCACCGTCGTCTCCGTTGTCGGTCCCAGGTCTTGCAACCCGAACCTTCTCCGAAGATCGGCGGTGACCGCCAGCGTCACCCACGGCCGCGCGCTGCGCTACGCCAGAGGCTCCGCCCGCGGCCTCCTACACCACTTAGCGTAATCCCGCCG
>JARGEQ010000011.1 GCA_029211145.1 Marinimicrococcus flavescens | reverse complement strand
TTATGTCGTTGTCCTGATAGACGGCAAGACTTACTGTAGCAGGCGGGACAGACGTGTCAGCTGAAGATCTGCTCCAGTACGAAACCAGATAAGAGACATCGCCTTCGGCAGCCATCTCAGCGGTCTTAATTCCGGATTCGTTCAGGAGCTTCAGCGCATACCCTCCCGAGTACGTGTCATAAGTTACCGTCTGCACAGTTCCTGTGGTTTCCCAAGGCTCTACACTTCCGCTTTCAAAACCGCTATTAGAGACAAGGTTTGTCCCCGGAGTTGCTTCCAGTCCCATTACCGCATCTGAAGAGTTACCTGCAGCATCCTTGGCACGCAGCATAATAGCGTACACTGAAAATGGGTCCAGCTGACTCAGCGTATAGGTGAACGTTGTGACTGTCTCCTGATGAGGTACGTTCACTGTGCTCCAGTCCGGGGCGTCTGTTTTTTTGTACGACAGCTGGTAGGATTCTACGCCCATATCATCCGTTGATCCCGTCCAAGTCAGCTTCAACGCTTCCGGCTCATGCTCGG
>JARGEQ010000109.1 GCA_029211145.1 Marinimicrococcus flavescens | reverse complement strand
GCGCTGATCAATTCAGCAGGGGTTGCCGGCTCTTCCAAATTGTGCTCGCGGAGAATATCGCGGCGGATATTGAACTCTCCCTCACTCGCCATTTCCACCCAATAGGAGGGGACGATATAATATTTCCCGTTGATTTTTGCCCCGTCGAAGATATCCTCCGGAATATACTTTTTCAGGTTTGCCCCATACTTTTCAATTTCATTTGAGATATCTGCCAGTGTACCCCGGGTATAGTAGTTGGAGTACGGAGTGCGGTCCTGCATGACATGAAACAGATCGAAATCTTCACCAGTGGACAGCATCAGGTTCAGCTTCTGGTCCCACGCATCCCACGGGATGAAGATTTTCTCCACTTCAACGCCAATACCGTCTGCAGCCAGTTTCTTATTGACTTTTTCAAACACCTTTTGGTAGTCTTTGGGCTCGGTGCCGGGAACCACGTATTTGATCCGGACTACCTCAGAAGAATTATTATTCTCCGAATTTGAAGATGAAGCATTACTTCCCCTATCTCCGGCAGAGCCGGCATTATCAGACGCCTTGCCGCACCCAACCAGTGTAGAAAGGGCAAGCACCACAGCTAATAGAATTGCGTAGTGTTTTTTCATGAATAATATTGACCTCCTCTTATTATGCCTTATTTATGTTAACCCCTAAGGGATGACAT
>JARGEQ010000108.1 GCA_029211145.1 Marinimicrococcus flavescens | reverse complement strand
CGCAACCTCGGGAGGCAGTCCGCGCTCATAGCGAGGGGGCTGATGGGCGGCTTGTCGTCCGGGCTGCCATGGGGCCTTGTGCGAGTTGCAGGCGTGGCGCCATCGCGGCAGGGCGCCTGCCCGGCAGGCGAGGACCGGCAGGCACGGGCGTCGGCCCGTTCGCGAAGCGGGGTCTTGATGACGCGTTCTGCCGCGCCGTTGCTCTTCGGCGTGCAAGGCCGGGACCGGATGTGCCGCAGGGCGGGGCGCCTGCAGGCTTTGCCCAAGGCTTTTGGACGCAGGCAGGCGCCATTGTCGGCCCTCACCCGATCGACGCGGATGCCGCGCCGGGCATCGTAGCGAACGGCCGCTTCCAGGAACGCGGCAGCGCTCTGGTTTTGCTCCTCGGGCGGGAGGTCGGCATGAGCCACGCGGGAGGCATCGTCGCCGCAGACGCGCAGGAACTCCCAGCCGATGCCCCGGCTGTGCGCCAGGCCCTCGTGGCGACCGGTGATGCGATGGCCGGTCCCGGCGAGGCGGGCGAGCTTCTCGATGTCGAGGTGGAGCAGCTCGCCGGGCTGGTCGTGCTCGTCCCGGCGGACGGCCTCTGCCGGCTCCAGGCCGCGCCGACGGCTGATGCCATGGCGCCGGAGGATGCGGCTGGCGATCGCCGGGGCGATGCCGGTCTCGGCGGCGATCCGCTTGCCGGTCCGGCGCTGGCGCCGCAGCGCGAGGATCTGATCCTCGACGGCCCGCAGCGTCCGATCGGGTGACCGGTGCGGCTGCGAGCTGCAGGTCTCGGGCCCGGCGACACCTTCCTCGCGATAGCGGCGCACCGCTCGCCGGCGGTGCGCCGGCAAACGCCCAGAACGGTCGCGGCCGCCCCGAGCGTCTCGCCCTGATGCAGCACGCGATGCACCAGGTGCCCTCGACCACGCGCGGTCAGGCTGGCCTTCCGACGGACGTCCATCCGGCCCCTCCCCGGCGCGCCAAAGCTTCGGCAACTTCGGCTTCCCCGCTCGAGGCCGGAGCGACAGCTTCCCGCAAGCTCGCAGCTCGCAGGAGGGCCCGCGGGATCTCGTGGCCGGCCGGCTTCTGAGCCCGCCCGACCACCCGCCCCGTACACCGCAGACAATGCCTCAAACCCCGCAAGGC
>JARGEQ010000107.1 GCA_029211145.1 Marinimicrococcus flavescens | reverse complement strand
CTTTCAAATCAAAATATGCAATGCTCTTTGTTCTGATCCTTGTTATGACCTTTGGACTTGCTAATTTTGAATCTGTTCTGGGTTTATATGTAACAAAACGTTTTCAATTTACACCTCAAAACATTGCGATGATTCTGACAACAGGCGCTGTTATTGGGGTTGTAATGCAGGCATTAATTGTTGCAAAAGCAATTAAGAAGTTCAGTGAGAAAAAGGTAATAAAAGGCTCTCTACTTACGACCTCATTAGCTTATGTTATTCTTCTTCTTGCGAAAGATTTTTGGGGTATAATCCTGTTGACTTCCGTTATTTTCTTTGCTACTGCTATGCTTCGTCCAGCTTTAAATACACAATTATCAAAGATGGCCGGAAATGAACAAGGATATGTAGCTGGTATGAGTAATGCCTACATGAGTGTAGGCAATATTATTGGTCCCATTTTAGCCGGAGTTTTATTTGACGCCAATATGTTCGCTCCATTCATAGCAGGCAGTAGTATTCTGTTAATG
>JARGEQ010000106.1 GCA_029211145.1 Marinimicrococcus flavescens | reverse complement strand
TCCGGGGAGCGGTTATGGCCTGGAGACTATTTATCCGTCATCTTACAATGGATACACTGTCGTCGAGAAGGGGGGCGATTTACCCGGATTTCATAGCAATTTATGGTTGCTGCCTGAAGAAAATACGGGAATATTCATTGCATTTAACACTGATAAAGGCAACCTTCGGGCCCCCTTCTTTGAGCAGTTTATGAACCGCTATTTCCCTGACAAAGGGATAAGTCCTGTGATCAAAACGCCGAAGCCTACGCAAGAGCAGCTGCATCCATTCGAAGGGTTATATCGAGATTTGAGTATGCCTGGCTGGACCTACGATATTAAGGCCGGTGACGGAACTCTGCTGGTGTCAGATCCTTTAGGAGAGCATGTCTTACGCCAGTCGAAGGATCTGCTGTTCTATGATGATAAGGGATTACCTGCCGGCTTCCAAGCGGATAAAGACGGTAACATGAAATACTTCTACTACAACAAAGCGGGGAGTTGGTCTGAGAAGCTTCCTGAGCCTGCGAAATATTCTGATGTTCCAGAGGATCATCCTTACGCAAAATATATTTATAAGCTCGTTCAATTGGGTGTGATTCAGCAGGATCAGGATACATTTAAACCGGAAGAACCCATGACAAGGGGCAAATTTATTGCCCAGTTGTTCAAGCTT
>JARGEQ010000105.1 GCA_029211145.1 Marinimicrococcus flavescens | reverse complement strand
GTAAAGTGTATATTATTGATGAAGTGCATATGCTGACAACAGAAGCGTTCAACGCTCTGCTAAAGACGCTGGAGGAGCCGCCGCCCCATGTCATGTTCATTTTGGCGACGACAGAACCTCATAAATTGCCGGCGACGATAATTTCACGCTGCCAGCGTTTTGACTTTCGCAGAGTATCGCTCGAGGAGCAGAGCGGCCGGCTAACGGAAATCTGTCAGAAGGAAGGCATTACCGCGGATGCAGATGCATTGCAGTACATTGCCCGACTCTCCGATGGGGGGATGCGCGATGCTCTCAGCATACTGGATCAGATTTCTTCCTTTACAGACGGCAATGTGACTTACCAGCAAGTGCTGGGGATGACGGGGGGAATTCCTTCCGAGCAGTTTGCCTGCCTTGCAACAGCCATTCTGGAGGGTGATATGGGTCTGCTTCTGGAACTTGTCGAGCAGCTTATGCACGAAGGCAAAAGCGCCGACAAATGTCTGGAGAACCTGCTGTATTATTTCCGTGATCTGCTGATGATCAAGATGGTGCCGGGCGCGGATC
>JARGEQ010000104.1 GCA_029211145.1 Marinimicrococcus flavescens | reverse complement strand
CATGCCATGAGAGAGCTCGCCGCCGCCCGCGAGGCGCGCGGACGCGAGACCGTGGAAAACTCGAACCCGACACCCGACATGGCAGCACAGCTCGCCCAGATCGAGGCCGAGGCCGCCGCCGCGGCCGACCGCGACATCGCCCGGCTGCTCGCCATGCGCGGCGCGCACGGCAAACACGAACCCGAGCCGGCGCCGGCCTTCACCCTCAACCGGGCGCAGCGGCGCCGGCTGGAGGCGCGGCAGCGGCAGGCGGCGTGCGGGTGAGGCGCGGCGCAGGATCGACGCGGCAGCGGAGCGGGGGGAGAGGCCAGTGCCGCGCAAGGCGCTGCGCGCGGCTTCTTCTTCTCCCTTCTTCCAGTCGCGAGTGTGCCTGTTTACGCTGCCTTTACCGGTCGTCGGCATTCTGTTCGCGTGGGGCTTCGCCGCAGCGAGGCCTTGTGGCTGCACCTCTCCCGCCATTTGCGAGGATGGCACGGCACGGGTTGAAGAAGCATCAGGAGACACGGGCGGGCCTTCTTCGCCGCCGTCGCCGGCCCGCCATACCGGACAAGAGGCGCGCAGCGCCCAGGGCGCTTTATCCAGCCGTGATGTCGGCCAGAAAGCGGCGGATGCGCGGGTCCTGCTGGTCGCCGAAGAAGGTCTTGGGCGGTGCCTCCCGGATGATGCGGCCCTGGTCCATGAAGACGATCCGGTCGGCAGCGGCGCGGGCAAAGCCCATCTCGTGGGTGATGCAGACCATGGTCATGCCGCTTTGCGCGAGCTCGATCATGACGTCGAGCACCTCCTTGACCATCTCCGGATCGAGGGCCGAGGTGGGCTCGTCGAACAGCATGAGGCGCGGGCGCATGCACAAGGCGCGGGCAATGGCGACCCGCTGCTGCTGGCCGCCCGAGAGGCGGTCGGGCCGCTTGGCCGCCTGGTCGGCGATGCCGACGCGCTCGAGATTCTCCATGGCGCGGCGGTGCGCCTCCTGCTCGCCCAGCCGCAGCACCAGGCGCGGGGCCAGGGTGCAGTTCTCGAGCACGGAGAGATGCGGGAACAGGTTGAAGCTCTGGAACACCATGCCGATGGAGCGGCGCAGCTCGTGGGCGGTGCCGAGCTCCTCGTCGAGCGGCATGCCGTCGATCAGGATCCGGCCGGCATCGTGCGGCTCGAGGCCGTTGAGGCAGTAGGCCAGGGTGGACTTGCCGGAGCCGGAGGGGCCGCATACGACGAGCCGCTCGCCGCGGGCGATGTCGAGATCGATACCGGCCAGCGCCCGGTAGTCGCCGAAGCGCTTCTCGAGGCCGCGCACGCGGACCAGAGGCGGGGCCTGCTCAGTCATGGGCGCCCGCCGTGCCGTAGCGGCGCTCGAGCAGCCGGCTGTACCAGGACATGGCGGAGCAGACGACGAGATAGATCGCGCTGATGAAGGCGAAGGGCTCGATGAAGAGGCCCCACCATTGGGGGTTGGAGGTCGCCGCCTTGGCGGTGCCGAGCAGGTCCAGCATGCTGATGACGATGACCAGCGAGGTGTCCTTGAAGGCCGAGATGAAGATGTTGACCATGGAGGGGATGATCATGCGCAGGACCTGGGGGAGGATGACCCGCGTCATGGACTGCCAGTAGCTGAGCCCCATGGCCTTGGCGGCGGCGTACTGCCCCCTGGGGATCGCCTGCAGCCCGCCGCGCACGGCCTCGGCCATGTAGGCCGCGAAGAACAGGATGAAGGCCAGCTGGGCGCGCAGATAGGGGTGGATCGTGACGTCGGCCGGCAGGGTGAGCGGCAGGAGGATGCTCGCCATCAAGAGCAGCGTGATGAGCGGCACGCCGCGCATCAGCTCGATATAGGCGATGCAGACGATCCGCACGACCGGCATGGAGGACTGCCGGCCGAGCGCCAGGACCAACGAGAGGAGGAAGGCGAAGGCGATCCCCACCGAGGCCAGGATCACCGTGAGCGGCAGGCCGCCCCAAAGCCGCGTCTCGACCACCGGAAGGCCGGCCACGCCGCCATGCATCAGGACCGCGAGCACGAGAAGGGTGGGCGGCCAGACCGCGAGCAGAAGGCGGCGGCGTCCGGCCGTGAGCCACATTGCCGGCACGAGGCTGATGACGACCAGCAGGGCGAAGAGGCCCACCGCCAGGGCCGGGCGCCAATGCTCCGCGGGCGGGTAGGGCCCGAAGAGGATCATGCGCCAGGTGTCCTGCAGCATCGCCCAGCAGGCCCCGCCGCGCTCCATGCACAGGCCGATATCGGCGGGCGCCAGGGTGGCGTCGAACACCGCCCAGTCGAGCAGGGCCGGCACTGTCCAGAGGAGAAGGGCCACGACCAGCAGGGTCAGCAACGTGTTCCATGGGCCGGCGAAAAGGTTGGCGCGGGCCCAGGCGAGGTTGCGCTGGACCAGCCCGCGCTCGACCCGCGGCGGCCCCGCCCGGTCCGGCGGGTTGGGCAGGGCCGGCGGGCGGCCATGGGCGGGCGGGGGGAAGGCTGCGGGCATCGGCGCTATTTCTCGACGAAGGCGATGCGGCGGTTGAAGACGCTCATCGCCAGCGAGGTCAGCAGGCTCAGGGTCAGATAGACCGCCATGATGATGGCGATGCACTCGACCGCCCGGCCGGTGTCGCTGGTGATGGCCACCGAGACGCGCACCACGTCTGGATAGCCGATCGCCACGGCCAGCGAGCTCTGCTTGGTGAGGCTCAGATACTGGCTGGTGAGCGGCGGGACGATGATCCGGAGCGCCTGCGGCATGACGATCTTGCGGAACACCAGCGACGGCTTGAGCCCGAGGCTGCGGGCGGCCTCGATCTGGCCCTTGCGCACCCCCAGGATCCCCGAGCGGATGGTCTCGGCGGCGAAGGCCGACTGGTAGATGGTGAGCGCGAAGAGCAGGGCCACGAACTCGGGCGAGACCCACCGGCCGCCCTCGAAGCCCAGCCCGCGCGCCACCGGCCGGTCCAGGCCGAGGCTGCCGCCGGCCCCGAGGAAGGCCAGGGGCGGCAGGAGCACGATGAGCGCCGGCCCCAGCCAGCGCAGCCGGCCCGCATGCCCCAGTCGCTCGCGCCGGCGGATGGCACCCCGCCTCAGCAGCCAGGCGGCAGTACCTGCCACGAGAAGGGCCAGCAGCGCCGCCGTCAGCCCCTGCCCGACGACGAGGTCGGGCAGATAGAGCCCCTTGCGGCTCAGATAGACGTCGTCGGCCGGCTTCCAGGCCTCCCGGGCATTGGGCAGCAGATGGGTGAGGATGGCGTGCCAGAAGAGGATCTGGAGCAGCAGCGGAATGTTCCGCATCGTCTCCACGTAGAGCCACGCGACCTGCGCCACGAGCCAGTTGCGCGACAGCCGCATGAGCGCCAGCAGCGTTCCCAGCACGGTCGTCAGCACGATGCTCAGCGCCGAGACGCGGATCGTGTTGAGGATACCGGCCAGGAAGGCCTCGAGCACCGTGTCGCCCGGCGCGTAGCCGTAGGGGTTGGGGCCCATGAAGAACTTGCTGGCGTCGTCCAGGAAGTCGAAGCCGAAGGCGAGCCGCGAGCGCTCGAGATTGCTGTGCACGTTGCCGGCGAGCCAGCCGAACGCGCCGGCCAGCAGCACGACCAGCAGTGTCTGCCAGAACAGGCGCCGCGCCCGCGGCCGGCGCCAGAAAGGCGGCAGTGCCGGGGCCCCTGCCGGCGCATCGGCCGGCAGGCGGTCCCGGCGCAGGGCCGTCGACATCAGATGCGGTCCCGGCCGGCAGTCAGCGCCACGTGGGCGCCCATTGCAGCCCGCCGTCCTGTGCCAGCGCGTTCATGCCGCGCGGCAGCTTGAGGGCGGAGCTCATGCCGAAGTTGCGCTCCCAGATGTCGTTGTAGTTGCCGACCGCGCGCACGATGTCGGCGGCGAAGCCGTCATGCAGCCCGATTTTGGCCCCGAGCCCTTCCTCCAGGCCGAGAAAGCGGCGGACATCCGGCGCCTGGGTGCTCTTCGCGACCTCGTCGATATTGGCCTGGGAGATCCCGTACTCCTCGGCGTTGATCAGCGCGTAGTGGGTCCAGCGCATCACGTTCGACCATTGCGGATCGGTCTCGACGATGAGCGGGCCCATGTGCGACTTGATGAAGGTTTCCTCGAGGATGACGTGGGCGTCGGGGTTCTGCATGCGCGAGCGGCGGGCCGCCAGCAGCGGCAGCTCGGTGGTGACCACGTCGCAGCGGCCGGCCTCGTACATCTGGTAGCGCTGGGTCGACTGCTCCACCGCCACGACCTGGTAGGTCATGTTGCGGGCGCCGAACCAGTCGCTCAGATAGGCATCCAGAAGCGTGCCGGCGGTAAGGCAGATGGTGGCGCCGTCGAGCTGCTCGGCCCTGGTGATGCCCAGCTCCTTGTGCACCATGAAGCCCATGCCGTTATAGAGCGTCGGGCCGACGAAATCGTAGCCCTGCTCGGCATCGCGGCCGAGCGTGTAGGTGATCGCCATGTTGGCGACGTCCACCTCGCCCGACTGCAGCGCGGGAAAGGACTGGGCGAAGTTCATCTTCACGATCTCGGCCTTCTCCGGATCGCCGAAGATGGCCGCGGCGAAGGCCCGGCAGTAATCGACGTCGAAGCCGACCCAGCTTCCGTCGCTGCCGAGCGTGGCCAGGCCCGGCTGGTCGTCGAACACCGCGCAGCGAACCGTGCCGCGCTCCTTGACCCGGTCGAGGATCTCGCCCGCCTGGGCCGGTGCCGGCAGAGCGCCGGCGGCAAGTGCCATCGCGGCACCGCCGATCCAGTATCGCATCATTTCTGTTGCCTCCCGTTTTTCTTGTCGCCGAGGGTAGCCTAACCTTGCCCCTTTTCCATCGTTTCGAGATAGCGGACCAGGGGCGCGCCCCCCTCGATCAGGTCGGCCTCGATGGCGGCGCGCAGGGCCAGGCGATCGCCGCGCCGCAGCGCCGCCAGAACAGGCTCGTGGCCGTGCGGACCCTGCCTGAAGGGGGTTGCGTACGGGTAGAGATGACTGCGTATCGAACCGGTCCGCAACCAGAGGTTCTCGATCAGCTCGACCAGCGTGTCGTTGCCCGAGGCGCGCCACAGCGTGCTGTGGAAGTCGTGATTGAGGGCCAGGGCGCGCGCATGGTCGCCACTCCTCCGTGCCTCCAGCAGGTCCTTCTGGATCGCCTCCAGCTCAGCCAGGAGCGCCTCGTCGGCATGCTCCAGGGCCGCTTCGGCGGCGGCGCATTCGAGCATCACCCGCAGGCCGCGGATTTCCATGTAGCGGGCCAGGGAGAGGTGCGGCACGCGGATCGAATGGCCGGCCTTGAGCTCGAGCGCGCGCTCGCTCACGAGCTTCATCAGCGCCTCGCGGACCGGCGTCTCGCTGGTCCCCATGCGGGCCGCCAACTCGCGCACCCGCAGCCGGTCGTTGGGCTTGAAATGGCCCGCCATGAGCGCCTGGCGCAGTGCCTGGTAGACGCGCGAGGCGAGATTCTCGCGCTCCACCTCGGCCAGCGGCTGGGTAGGGTGGCCGGTCATCGTCATCGCTTCAGTAGGTGGCTTTCATGGCGGCGCCACTCGCACGGCCCGCCCGGGCCGCCTCCACGGCGGCGCGCAGATCGCCCAGATAGGCCTCCCGTGCCTCCTCGTGGACCAGCGACATCATCATGTGCATGCCCCTGGGGCGCTGGGTGAGGCCGGGCAGCCAGCCGCGCGTCCTCATGCCCTCGGCGACGGCGAAGATGTCGAGATCCGGCGCGCCGAAATTGATCAGGGTCAGGTCCGGCTGCGCCCACATCTGCAGGCCCTCGATGGCCTCGATGCCGTCGACATACCGCCTGGTCATCTCCATGAGGTCGCGGGCGATAGCGCAGTAGCCCTCGGCACCCAGATGGTGGAAGACCGCCCAGGCCGCGGCTACCGCGCCGCCGGCGCGCGTGCCCGAGAGCATCGGGGTGGTGAAGCGCCCGCTCGGCCAGTCGTCGAAGTCGAAGATCTGCCGCTCGTAATCCTCGCGCTCGCGGTAGAACACGGTCGAGGCCGGCTTCGGGCAGAAGCCGAACTTGTGCAGATCGGCGGAGATGGAGCGCACGCCCGGCAGGGCGAAGTCGAACTCGGGGAGGCTGTAGCCGGCGCGCCTGACGAAGGGCGCCACATAGCCGCCGACACAGGCATCGACATGCAGCCACAGGCCGCTGTCGATGGCGAGCGCACTGAGCTCGTCGATCGGATCGATCAGCCCGTGCGGGAAGCACGGCGCCGAGCCCGCCAGGAGGAAGGTGCGCTCGTCGATCCGGTCGGCCATCGCCTTCACGTCGGCGCGCAGATCGGCGCGCACCGGCACGCGGCGCACCTCGATGTCCATGGCCTGGCCGGCCTTGTCGAAAGCGGGATGCGCGCTGTGCGGCACGACCATGTTGAGATCGTGGCGCATGCCGGGCTTGAGCGCCCGGAACCGCTCGCGCGCGGCCTTCACAGCCAAAAAGATGCTCTCGCTGCCGCCCGTGGACATGTTGCCGGCGGCATCGGGCGGGGCGGAGAACAGCGAGAGCGCCATCTCGAGGACGTCGTCCTCCATCCGCTTGAGCCCCTGAAAGGCCCGCTTGCCGCCCAGGGCGTTCTCCGAGAAGAACTTGAAGAAGGCGTTCTTGCCGACCTCGTAGGCGCTCTCGGTGGCGAGAAAGACGAAGAGCGGCGAACGGCCATGACGCCAGTCGATCGACTCGGCGGCGAAGCGCTCGAGCTGCGGCTCCAGCTCCGGCCAGCCCGTCCCATTCTCCGGAATTGTCTTTCTCAACGCCTGCCTCCTTCGATTGGCTGTATGATATATCATGCAGCAGGCGCGGGCAAGATGTGCCGGGAGGAAGCGTGGCGGCGATGAGCCGAGGAGAAAGGGCGGCTCAGCCGCGGAGGTTGTCAGCGGGAAGGGCAACGGGCGCGGCGCTGCCGGGCGGGTACGTCGCGGCCAGCCAGTCGCGGACCAGGTCGGCGATGCTCAAGGCGAGTTTCGAGCGGATGCGATGGCTGGGCCAGAGCAGCCAGACATTGAGGTAGACGGGCGGCACGAAGGGCAGGGCGATCACCGCATCGCCGTGCTCCGCCGGGGTGAGCGGGTCGATGATCGTCACGCCGGCACCGTTGGCGACGAAGGAGCAGGCGGTCTCCGAGTGCAGCGTCTCGATCCGGAGCCGTCGCTGGATCCCAAGATCGCAAAAGACCTTCTCGATCGCCAGATGGTCGGGATCCTCCACATTCAGCGACACGAAGGGCTCGCCCCGCAGGTCCTCCGGGGAGACGGACCGGGCGCCGGCCAGCCGGTGCCCGCGCGGCACGACGCATACCCTCTCGAGCCGGTGAAGATGCTCGACATCGACCCCCGGATGCTCGCAGGGCATGATGCTGAACCCGATATCGGCCTGCTGGGCGCCGACGGTCTCCAGGACGCGCCGCGAGGCCATGCTGCGCAGCGACAGCCGCAGGTCGGGGCGCGAGGCGAGGAAGCCGGTCAGGAGACGGGGCAAGGCACGTCCCGCCAGCGCCGGGAACGCCGCGATGGCGACCTGCCCGCTCGCCTGGTCGCGGATACGGTCGGACTCGCGCCTGATCGCATGCACGCCCACGAACATCTGCTCGACCTTGCAGTAGAGCTGCTGCGCTTCGGGTGTGGGCAGCGCACGGCCGGCCTTGCGAACGAAGAGATCGTAGCCGCAGGTGGCTTCGAGGCCGGCGATCAGCTTGCTGACGGCGGGTTGGGAGACGTGGAGCATCTCCGCGGCCGCGGTGACCGTCCCGGTCAGCATGACCGCCCTGAAGGCCTCGAGCTGCCTGACGTTCAAGAGCGGCTTCTCCCTGTTCCGGCCATTGGGGCGGCTCGTAAGGCGTCCAGTCGGGGCGAGAGCCGTTGCGCCCGCTCCTGCATGAGGCCGGGCGACCTGTCATGCAAGAGGGCGTACCACCGGGATACCGAAGATCGCTGTGCTCAGCTCGAACCGAGCAGGTTCCTGCGGAGCAGCTCGGCGCCGACATGACGGCCGAGGCGCCGGTAGCCCTCTGGTACGAAGTGGCCGTCGAGAGGGTGGTAGAGGTCGCCTGGGCGCGAAAGACCGGTCAGCATGTCGAGCCCGTCGATGACGGGAATGCCATGGCGTGCCCCGATCGCCTCGATGCTGCGGCCGAAGGCGTGCGGATCCAGGTCGGGCCGCGGTGCCGTCGAGACGAGCAGCGCCTGGACCCGCTGCGGGATGACCAGCACGACGAGGCGCCGGCCCTGCGCATCGAGCCGCGCGGCGAGCCCCGCCAGCAGTCGCTCGGCGTGGGCAAGCCTCGCGCCCCACCGTTCGCCGTCCGGATCGTCGAGCCACGCCGCGCCCCGCCGCCGGTAGAGCTCGACATAGAGCCAGTCGCTGCGGAAGAGGAGCCGCTTGAGCGACAAGGCGAGGGGGCTGGCGACGGCGAGCCGCTTCGCCTCGTCGAGAACCGTCAGGCGGAAGCCCAGGCGGCTTGCGGGTCCCGCATCCGGCGCCGCGGCGGCGAACCGTGCCGCGGCCCGGTCCCAGGCGCGGAGCTGCTCCGGCGACAGGTCGTCGACCAGATCGTTCGCGGCGAGGCCCAGGATCACCAGCTGGGCATCGTGATCGGCGGCCTCCAGGGCAAGGAGGCTCGACTGGTAGAGCCCATAGCCGGCAACCCCGCGATTGTGGACCTCGAAGCTGCTGCCTGCCCGCCTTGCCAGATGGCGCTCGAGGACCGCCGGGTAGGTGTCGCCGGCCGCGGCCAGGGCGCCCATGGTCATCGAATCGCCGACCGCCATGAGGCGCAGCGTTCCCGGCGGGCGCGGCGTGCACGGCAGGTCGCTGCGCACCCGGCAGGCGTTCCACCGATAGATGATCTCGCCCGCCTCGAGGTGGCGGCGGGTCACGGCACAGTCCGGCGCCTGATCGTGGAAGCGCGCCGGATGGGGCTCCTGGCATGCGTCGCGCGAAGCCGCCTGCAGCGCCTCGAAAGGGTCTGCAGCGAGCGGCTCGAGCTGCGGCGGCACGAGGCCGGTGAGCTTGACCGGATGGGCAAGGCCGATCGCGGCCGCCATCATACCGCCACCGATGAAGCCGAGTATCCAGAGACCAGCGGATCGCACCTGCGCTCTCCTAGAACTGGAAGTAGATGAAGGCCTGCATGCGGTCGATGTTGAAGCCCTGGTAGGCCAGCACCAGCACGAGGGCGCTGCTGGTGGCGACGCCCGCAACCAGCGGGACGGCGGTCGGCGCCTCGACGAGGCGGCGGACGAGCCGTGCCACGGGCTTTTCCGGCACCGGCTCGAGGGCCGGGCGGAACGCCGCCGCGATCTCCGGCGCGTTGGGCAGGAACCAGGTGCCGGCGAGGATCGCCAGCAGCAGCACGAGCTCGCCCGCGCCGACAGTGGCGTTGGCGGTCGGGGCACCGGCGGTGGCTCCCGCAAGACCGGCCAGGATAGCAGCGGCGCCGCCGAAGCTTTCGGCGCGGAAGAACACCCAGGCCGCGGCGACGCAAAAGAACGTGAGGCTGCGCGCGAGCCATGGGCCTGCGGGACCGAGACAGCCGGCAGGGAGGCCCAGGCGATCGCGCCGGACCTGCCAGGCGTGATTGACGACGAGATAGAGCCCGTGCAGCGCGCCCCATGCGACGAAGGTCCAGGCAGCACCGTGCCACAGGCCGCCGATGAGCATGGTGGCGAGGAGATTGACGTGGCGGCGGCTCGGGCCGCGGCGGTTGCCGCCCAGAGGGATGTAGACATAGTCGCGCAGGAAGCGCGACAGGGTGATGTGCCAGCGCCGCCAGAAGTCGATGATCGAGACGGCCTTGTAGGGCGAGGCGAAGTTGATCGGCAGGCGGATGCCGAAGAGCAGGCCCATGCCGAGCGCCATGTCGCTGTAGGCCGAGAAGTCGAAATAGATCTGCACGGTGAAGGCGAGCGTGCCGCACCACGCGCTGAGCGGATCGAGGCTGGCACCCGTCTCGGCGGCGGCAAACACGGAATCGGCGATCGGCGCTACATGGTCGGCGATGACGATCTTCTTGAAGAGGCCGATGGTGAAAAGGATGAGCCCGCCGGCGATGTCGGCAGCGCCCGGGCGCCGGCTCGCGAGCTGGCGGAACTGGGGAATCATCTCGGCGTGATGGACGATCGGCCCGGCGATCAGCTGCGGGAAGAAGCAGACGAACAGGCAGAAATCGAGAAAGCCGTAGTCGCGCGCCGCGCCCTTGTGGGCGTCGACCAGCCAGGCCACGAGCTGGAAGGTGAAGAACGAGATGCCGATCGGCAGGACGATGGTCTGGAAGCCCAGCTCGAGGGGGCTCAGGGCGTTGAGGTTGGCGATCAGGAAGTTGGCGTATTTATAGTAGGCGAGGATGCCGAGATCGGCGCCGATGGCCAGCGTCAGCAGGAGCCGTCGTCGGCCCTGCGGCAGCCGGGCGAGCACCAGGCCGGCGCCGTAATTGCCGACGATCATGCCGAGCAGCAGGAGGAGGTGGAGGGGCTCGAACCAGCTGTAGAAGACCAGCGAGCTGATCACGAGCCAGGCAGCCGCGGCACGCGGCCACGCCATGCGCAGCATGCTCTGGTAGCCGAGCCAGACGGTCGGCAGGAACACCAGGACAAAAAATTCGCTGCTGAAGAGCATGGAACGTAATGCTCCGAACTGTCGGCGTCCAATGATGCTCGAGAACTACGCGCCGCTGTCTCCGTGCGCTCTTGAATGCGGTTTTTTAATGAGCTGTGTCCGCCCGGCATTGGAGGCGCGTGCCGTCATCGAGGGTGGTGGCGGTGACAGAGAAGCCCAAAGGGAGGTCGACGCCGCATGCGGGACCGTCGCTGCTCGCGGCGCACCGCCAGGTGCCGCCGCCGTCCCCGCTGAACTCGGCCCGTCCCTCGGTCCACCCCTCGCGCGCCGGCCAGCGCGCTGAGCGATGGGTGGGGATGGTCTGATGGCAGCATCCCGCGGCACGCAGCTCTACCGTATGGCTGCGACCCCTCTCGAGCCTGACAGGTGCGTCGAGCCGGGCGCGCGCCCACGGCCTCGCCGGTGCGCCTTCCTCGTGGTTGCTGCTGATGGCGAGGGCCGCGGCCGGGATGGTCCCGGTGCCGAGGACGCCGCCCCCGCTGTCGCGCACCGTCACGGTGAGGTCTCCGGCCGAGGCGGCGCTGCGCCATGCCCAGACATGCACGGCGTCGACCTCGCGGGCGGCGTCGATCAGCGTGAAGCGCTGTCGCGCGAGAAGCGCACCGCCGATCTCTTCCCGGTTCGAGGCGGTGGCCCAGATGGCGCCGGGACCGACGACCGTGCCGTCGGCATAATGCAGGGCGAACAGCGAGAGGTGGTTCTGCTCGAGCTGGGCCCCGCGGTAGATGGGACGGTCCGCGCCATAATAAGGGCCGGCGCGGCCGTCATGCTGCCGGGCCGGACCCCAGTCGGCCAGCATCCCGTCGGTCGAGACGTAGCCGCTGCAGCTCTCGTTGCGCAGGACCAGCGCATAGCGCTGGCCAGCGGAGAGCCGGGCCGGGTGGTCGAGCCGCCACACCGGAAAGCCGCCCCCGGGTCCACCCGTATCGAAGATCGACGCGCTACCGCCATTGACGGCGCTTTGGCCCAGGGGATCGCCGCGGGGTAGCCCGCCCGCATCCGCCGCGTGGATGGCGATGCGGATCGCGCCGCCGTCACCGCCGCTGTAGCAGCCGGCCCAGCCGTGGCACGTCTGGTCGAACCGCAGATACCACTGGACCGCTGGAACCAGCCCCGAGCGCTCCGCCGTGAACGGCTGGTGGACGGGCTCGCCGCAGGCGATGCGCACCTCGGAGACGGTGTCGCCGTGCACGAGGTTGCCATAAAAGAGCCCGCGATAGGGAAGATCCTCGCAGGCCGCACGGCGTGCCGGCGCCGTCGGCGCGTCCCCGGCCTGAAGGGCGGCGATGCCGGGAAATGCCGCAGCCCATGCCGCGCAAACGCCCCTGACCAACAACGCCGACACCATGCCGCAACCTCCAGGCGCAGCATGATCGGCTGCGCATCAGGCCAACGGCATTATTCTGCGGAAAGCGGCCTCAATGAGAACATCGCAAGACGAAGTAGATACCTTCGAGTATTGCTTTTAACCACGATGAAAAGGAGCGGTTGGATCGACGATTGGCCAGTACATGTTGTTTGTCTCCGCCCGCGATTATCGCCGGCGGACTGCACGGGGCCTACAGCACTGCGCTGACAAAAACTTCCCCGGTGGTGCCGTCGGTCAGGCCGAGGTCGGTGAGGTGCGGCCCCGCGTTGCAGGCGAGGCTGGCGCCGACGATGGCCTTGAAGACCCGGTAGGGGGGCTTCCAGTCGCCCACCTCGTCGGCCGCCTGCTTGAGCGCGGCGAAGGCGGCGGCGACCTTCTCGGGCGCCTCCTGCGAGAGCAAGCCCGCTACCGGCAGGCGCAGATGGGCGATCACCCGCCCCTCGCGCGCGACGGCCATGCCGCCGCCGCTCTCGATCAGGGCATTGGCGGCGGCCGCCATGTCGGCGGGCTCGCGCCCGAAGACGGCGAGATTGTGGCTGTCGTGGCTGACGGTCGTGGCGATGGCGCCGCGCCAGCAGCCCCAGTCGCCGAGCGGTGCCAGCGCCGGCACGGGCGGCCGCCTGCCGTGGCGGTGGACCACCGCCATCAAGGAGAGCTCCGGCGGCAGCACGGCCCGGCCGTTCTCCACCCTGGCCACGGCCTCGGCCCAGCGGGTGAAGCGCGCTCCCTGGACCACCCGGAGCGGGACTTGCCCGTTGCAGCCCTCCGGCACGCGAATGATGAAGTCCGCGGCTTCGAGCCGGCTCACGCGCACGGTTCCGGTGGGAGCGGGAACGGCCTCGCCCGGCAGGTCCTCCAGCATCGCGCCATCGATAGCCACGTGGCGGCCCGAGGCGATGGTATGCGCGACGGCGAGGTTCGAGAGATCCTCCAGCACCACGAGATCCGCCCGCCGACCGGCCGCCACCAGCCCGAGATCGGCGCGGCCCAGACGCATTGCGGCGTTGAGGGTGGCGCAGCGCAGCGCCTGCACCGGATCGAGCCCGTGCTCCACGAGCAGGCGCAGCAGGGCGATCATGCCGCCTTTCGCCACGAGATCGTCGGGGAAGACGTCGTCGGTGCACAAGGTGAGGGTCTGCGGGACCAGCGGCAGGGTTCGCAGCGCCGCCACGCACTCGGGCAGCAGATAGGGATGCGAGCCGCGCAGCTCGACGGTAAAGCCGGCGCGCAGCTTGGCCAGCAGGTCCTCGCCCGAGACCAGCTCGTGATCGGAGCCTATGCCGGCCGCGGCGAAGGCCTGGAGATCGGCGCCCGCGAGGCTGCGGGCGTGACCGCACACGAGCTTGCCGCTGGCGAGCCCCTCGCCGACGACGGCGCGCATGCGCCCGCTGCCCTCCAGCACACCGCGCATGTCCATGACCTCGGCGACGCCGGCGATCTCGGGCCAGGAGAGCATCTCGCGCATCTCCTCGCCGCCGATCTCCGCACCGGCGAGCTCGAGCCCCGGCGCCGAGGGCACGCAGGAGGGGGCCAGCACCACGAAGCGCAGCGGCAGGCCGCGGCTCGCGGCGATGGCCCAGCGCACGCCTTCCAGGCCCAGCACATTGGCCAGCTCGTGAGGATCCCACACAGCGGTGGTGGTGCCCTGCGGCACGACCGTCTGCGCGTAGGTGCGGGGCACCATCATCGAGCTCTCGACATGCATGTGCATGTCGATGAAGCCGGGTGCGATGAACCGGCCGGTGCAGTCGAGGCGTGAGGCGGCGTCGGTGCGCGCGCCGCGCGGGTGCACGCTGGCGATCAGGGGTCCGATGATGCCGACATCGGCCTCGCGCAGCTCGCCGGTGGCGACATCGACGACGGTGCCGCCTTCCAGCAGCAGGTCGAACCGCGCCTGCCCGCGGGCGGCGGCGACGGCGCGAGCGCGCAAGCTGCGGTCGGCGAGATCGCTGGTCACTGCGAAGGCTCCTTTCCGGCGAGTGCTGCCAGCACGCGGCCGCGCACGCGGTCGGCGTCGGCCTGCACGGCGACCCGCGCATTGGCCTCGGCCTTGCGCGGGATCCGCCACTCGCAGACGGTCATGCCGCGGGTGTGGGTGCCGGCCAGCTCCACCGCGACATGCATGGGATCGAAGCGCACCGCCTGCGCATCGAGCAGGGCGGCGGCGGCGACGGGATCGTAGAGCGCCATGGGCCGGCTGCCGTCGGGGCTGGCGATCCGCACATAGCCCTCCAGCAGGTCGGCCAGCAGGAGTGCCCGCGGCGTGCCGCACGCGCGGAGTGCCGCGGCGTCCGCCAGGCGCACCGGCACCTGGCGGCAGGCATCGAGGCCCACCATGCGGAACGGCACGCCGGATCCGAGCACCACCGCCACCGCCTCGGGATCGACGAAGGCGTTGAACTCGGCGGCGGCCGTGTGGTTGCCGCGGTCGGCACTGCCTCCCATCCACATCACCTCGCCGATCCGTGCCGCGAGGTCCGGGCGGGCGAGCAGCAGGGCCGCGAGATTGGTGAGCGGTCCCAGCGCCAGGACCGTGGCAGCCTCACTGCGCTCCAGCCAGGCCGCCATGGCGGCCAGCGCGTTCCGCCCGTCGAGCGGTGCCTGCTCGTCCGGCAGGCTGCGGCCGGCAGTTCGCATGCCGTCCTCGCCCAGCACGTCCTGGGCGGTGACGAGCGGGCCCAGCAGCGGCCGGTCACGGCCGGCGTGGAGCGGCGCCCGCCAGCCGAAGAAGGCCTTCATGCGGCAGGCGTTGCGCACCACGCCGTCCAGCGGGGTGTTGCCGGCCACGAGGGAGATGCCATCCACCGCGATGTCCGGCCGGGCCAGCACCGTCAGGATTGCCGCCAGGTCGTCGAAGCCGGCATCCGTGTCGATCCAGACGGGCCTCATCGCGGAATCGCCGCAGCGGTGGCTGGAGGCAGGCCGAAGGCCACGGTGCGGCCGGCCTCGTGGCGGGGCAGGGCGGCGGGTGCCTCTGCCTTGATGGGGCCGACCGTGCTCTCGATCAGGTACTCCACGCTCTGCCCGAGATAGGACGTGCCCAGCACCTGGCCTTCGTAAGGGCCCTGGCCCAGCTCCACGGCGTGCGGCCGCCACGCCAGCCAGGCGGTGCCGCCGTCGACGGGCGCCTGGAGCGGCAGGGCGGCGCCATTGCCGGCGCGAAGCTGGCCGTCCTTCACCTGGAAGACGTTCTCGAAGCCCACGAAGCGGGCGACGAAGTCGGTGGCCGGCGTCTCGTAGATGGCCTCCGGCGGCCCCATCTGCTCGATCTTTCCGTCCCGCATCACGACGATCCGGTCGGCCAGGGCCAGCGCCTCCTCCTGGTCGTGGGTGACATAGACCATGGTGATACCGAGCTCGCGCTGCAGGCGGCGAAGCTCGGTGCGCATCTCGAGGCGCAGCCGGGCGTCGAGATTGGAGAGCGGCTCGTCGAGGAGCAGCAGGCGGGGGCGCACCACCACCGCGCGGGCGAGCGCCACGCGCTGCTGCTGGCCGCCCGAGAGCTCCTTGGGCAGGCGCTTCTCGAAGCCGGTGAGCCCCACCATGGCCACCGCCTCGGCCACCCGCCGCTCGATCTCGTCCTTCGGTGTGCGCTGGCGGCGCAGGCCGAAGGCGACGTTCTCGAACACCGAGAGATGCGGGAAGAGCGCGTAGGACTGGAACACCAGGCCGATGTTGCGGCGGTTGGCGGGCACTCGCGTGATGTCGCGGCCGCCCAGCGTGATGCGGCCGCCCATGGGCTGGAGGAGGCCAGCCACGGCGCGCATGGTGGTGGTCTTGCCGCAGCCCGAGGGGCCAAGCAGGGCCACGAGCTCGCCCTCCTTGATGGAAAGGTCGAGCGCCTCGACGGCAGGCCTGCCGTCATAGCCCAGGCTCAGGCCGGCGAGATCGAGGAAGGCGGCGTCAGACATAGCGGGAGAGTCCGAGGAATCGCTCGGCCACCAGCACGATCGCCATCGACATGAGGGCGAGGAGGGCGGAGAGCGCGGCGATCGAGGGATCGTAGGTGAATTCCATGTACCAGAGCATCTGGATCGGCAGAGTGCTGACCCCGGGCCCGGTGAGGAACAGCGAGACCGGCACCTGGTTGAAGGAGGTGACGAAGCCCAGGATGAAGGCTGCGAGGATGCCGTTCCTGATGTTGGGCAGCACGGTGAGGAAGAACGCCTGCAGCCGGTTGGCGCCGAGCAGCACGGCCGCCTCCTCGATGTCGCTCCTGAGGTTGGCGAGGCTCGCCGAGACCACTCGCACCGCATAGGGCACGAGAAGGGCGGTGTGCGCCACGAAGAGGGCCGGGATGATCCCCAGATCCAGCGGGATCACCACGTACCGCAGCAGCGCGAGGCCCACGATGATGGCAGGCACGATCACCGGCGAGGTCAGCAGCGTGCTCATGGCCTCGCCGCCTGGCAGCGGATAGCGGGCCAACGCATAGGCTACCGGCACGCCCAGCACGAGGGCGAGCAGGGTGGCGCCCACGGCAAGGCCGATGCTCAGCACGAAGGAGGCCCTGAAGCTCTCCACCTCGAAGACCGCCCAGAACCAGCGCAAGGAGAGGCCCTGCGGCGGGAAGGCCAGGGTCTCGCCGGCGCTCATGCCGGCGGCGATGATGATCAGGAACGGCCCGATCAGGAACAGGAAGACCAGGGCGAGCATGAGCCCGCCCATGCGGCTCGACATGGCTCAGCGCCTCCGCGGGGTCGCCAGGCGGCGCAGGAGCCTGTTGGCGGCAAGGGTGGTGACCATGAGGATGGCGGCGATCACGCTGGCGCTCGCGAAGTCGTTGGCGACGCTGACCCGCTGGTAGAGAAGGGTCTCGAGCATCAGGACCTTCGAGCCGCCCAGCACCGCGGGCGTGATGTAGGCGGTCACCGAGCCGGTGAAGACCAGCGTGCCGCCGATCACCAGACCCTCGCGGGTGAGCGGCAGGATCACCTTGAAGAAGGTGGCGATCCACCCGGCACCCAGGGTCTGGGCCGCCGGCACCACGTCGCGCGGCAGGTTCTCGAGCGCGCTCACCAGCGAGATGATCATGAGCGGCAAGAAGAGCTGCAGCAGGCCGATGAAGACCGCCGTCTCGGTGAAGAGGAGGCGCAGCGGCTCCTCGGAGAGGCCGAGATTGGTGATCAGCACGTTGAGAAAGCCGGTGCGGCCCAGGATCACCAGCCACGCATAGGTGCGGGCCACCGGCGAGATCATCAGCGGCAGGATCACCATGCCCACCAGCACGCCGCGCCGCTCCGGCCGCGTCTCGACGATCGCCCAGGCGGCGACGTAGCCGATGACCGCGGCGGCGAGGGTCACGAGCGCGGCGAGCTTGATGGTGCGCCAGAACACCTCGCGCCCCAGCCCGTCGTTCATGAACGCCAGATAGTTGCCGATACCCCAGCCGTCCTCGAGCCGCAGGCTCTGGGCCAGCAGGATGAGGACGGGGGCGAGAAAGCCGACGGTGATGAACACCACCGCCGGCAGGACGAGCATGAGGCCGGTGGTCCGGCTCGTGAACATGGGGGAAAGTCCCGCGGTCTGTCTGGCGTTACTGGGCGACCTTGGCGTTCCAGGTCTCGAGCCACGCCTCGCGGTTCTCGAGGAGCTGCTCGGGCGGCACGAGGCGCAGCGATTCCACCTGTTCGGGCCCGAAGGTCATGAGCTGCGCGACGGACCCCGAAAGCTCGACCTCCCTGTTGACCGGGCTGTCGACCAGCGCCTCGGCGAGGGCCGTCTGGACCTCGGTGGAGAGCCACATGTCGATGAGCTGGTGGGCGAGATCGGCCTGCTCCGTGCCCTTGACGATGCTGGCCACGTTGAGGCCGCCGGTCTGGCCCTCGGCGGGCAGCAGCCAGCCCAGCGGCATCTGCAGCTTCATGATGTTGCCCCAGGCGAACCGGCCCATGGGTGCGGCCCAGATCTCCTCTTGCTGGAAGAGCTGCACGATCTGCGAGGAGCGCTCGTAGAAGGTGACCACGTCGTCCTTGATCTCAGCCACCTTGGCGATGGCGGTCTCGAGGCCCTGCGAGGGCTGGCCTTCGGTCCAGGCGCGCTCGGCCATGTAGAGGGCGAGGGGGCCTTGGGTCGTGGTGATGTTCGGGAAGGCCACGCGGTTCTCGAGCTCGGGACGCCACAGGTCCTTCCACGAGCCCATGTCGGTGATCTTGTCGGTGCGGTAGACGATGCTGGTGGAGTAGAGCGTGTAGCCCACCGCCATATTGTCGCCGACGGGGTCCCGGGCGACGTCGTAGAGCTTGTCGAGGTTCGAGAGCTTCGACGGGTCGAGGGGCTGGATCAGGTCCTTGCGGGCGGCCTCCAGCGCGTTGAAGTCGGCGAACACCACCACGTCGACGTTGGGATTGTCCTTCCTGGCCTCGAGCTTGGCCAGCCGCTCGGCGCTGTTGCCGATCTCCACCACCAGCTCGCAGCCGCACTGCGCCTCGAACGGCTCGTAGAGGATCTTCTTGAAGGCGTCCTGGCTGATCCCGTAGGCCGAGAGGACGAGGGTCGGCTCGGCCGCCGCCGGTGCCGCGGCACCGAAGGCGAGGGCCAGGACGGAGGTCAGGGCAGCGCGTCTCATGCGGGCTCTCCTTCGGGAGATCTGGCAGGGGCGGAAGACCTTGTAGCGGCGGATGATCCGGCGGGGGTGCGGCGAGCCGGAACTGCCGTGGCCGTGGAGCACCGCACGACGAGCTCGACGGGCACGATTTCGCCCGGCTCGCGCTCGCCCAGCGCCATGGCGACGGCGCTCTCGGCGATGCGCGCCAGGTTCTGGCGCACGGTGGTCAGCTCCGGCCGCACGATGGAGGCCCAGACGAGGTCGTCGAAGCCGGTGACCGAGACCTTGCCGGGCACGTCGATCCCGCGGGCGACGAGCGCGTTAACCGCACCGATCGCCAGCGTGTCGGACACCGCAGCGACGGCGGTCCATCCCGCCTCGCCGAGGTCCTGCACGGCCTCGGCGGCGCCCTCGGGGCGATAGGCCGTGTGGCGGATGGTGAGGGCGGCCGCTTCGGTTCCCGCCAGCACGTCGTGCAGCCCGGCAAGCCGCTCCTGCGCCACGCGCGAGTTCTCCGGGCCGGCCAGGACGAGGATGCGGCGGTGCCCTAGTCCCAGCAGGTGGCGCGCCACCAGCCGGCCGCCTTCGCGATGATCGCTGCACACGCCGCGCTCGGAACTGGCCGCTGTATCGATCACCACGAGCGGCAGCGGCGCCTCGGGCAGCGTGCTGCCGCGTCGCGGCACCACGATCAGGGCGTCGACGCCGCGTGCCATCATCTGAGTGACGGCGAGATCCTGACCGGCTGCCTCGTCGAGCGAGTCCGCGAGCAGCAGCGCATAGCTGCGCCGCCGCGCCGCGCGCCCGATCTCCTGCGCAAGGGCCGGGAAGAGCGGGTTGGCGATGTTGGGCAGGACGACGCCCAGCAGCGCCGAGCGCCCGGTGCGCAGCGCCATGGCGGCGTGGCGCGGCACGTAGCCCATGGCGGCTGCTGTCTCCCGCACCTGTGCAGCCAGGGACCGTGACACGCGGCCATTGCCGCTGAGCGCGTAGGAGACGGTGGCAGCCGAGACGCCGACCACGCGGGCGACGTCGCGGATGGTGGGGCGTCGGCTCAACCCATTCCCTCGTTGAATCGGTTAAGCGCTCATAATGACGAGCGGCCTTCCCGGCAACGGGGAAATTTTCCGGTCAGGGGGTCGCGTGCTCTGGTGGCAGGCTCGCCAGAAAGGCCGAGACCGCCTCGATCTGCCCGTCGTCAAGTCGCCGGGCGACGGTTTCCATGAGGTGCGCGAAGGGCGTCCCGCCGCGCCCGCCGTCCCGGAAGAGCCTGAGCTGCCCGGCGAGATAGTCCGCGTGTTGCCCGGCCAGGGCCGGATAGACCGGCCGCCGCCGCTCGCCGTGACAGGACAGGCAGGCGGGCACCCCGTCCACCGGCACGCCGTCGCGGGCAATGCGCCGGCCCTGCTCGACCAGCTCCTCGTCAGGGGCAGGACCGGAGCCGGTGTCGGGCGGCGCCTGCCGCGCGTAGTGGGCGGCGAGCCGCGCAAGCTCCCCCTCGCCGATGCCCGAGACGGCAGGGGTCATGATCCCGCTGTTGCGGGTCTCGCGCGCATAGGCCAGCAGCGAGGCCAGCAGATAGGCCTCGCTCTGGCCGGAGAGGCGGGGAAAGGCGCCGGTGCCGCGGCCGTTGCCGTCGCGTCCGTGGCAGCGGGCGCAGCCGGCGAGCGGCTCGGGCGGTGCGCCACCGAGTGCCGCCAGCACCGGCCCGTCCAGCGGCTCCCCCCTCCGGGCGGCCTCTCCGTGGGCCAGCTCGCGGTACCCGGCCTCATCCAGCTCGTCCAGCCGCAGCAGGAAGGCCACCACCGACCACACCTCGTCATCGCGTTCGTGGCCGGCCCAGGCCGGCATGCCGGTGTATTTCACCCCGTTCTTGACGATCCAGAAGAGCTCGCGCGGCTCGAACACCTCGATGTGCGGCACCAGCGTGGGCGGGTGCGGCGTCATCTCGAGCGCCACCGGCGAGCGTTCCGTGCCGGGCGCGCCGTGGCAGGGCGCGCAGCCGGTGGCGTAGTGGCCGGCACCCCGCTGGACCATGGCGATGTCGTCCAGCGGCGGTGTCTCGATGCCCATGGCGTGGGTCTCGACCGACTGGTGCATGGTGTAGTGCAGGAACCACTTGGTGATCGCCCAGTGGCCGCTGCTGGCGGCGATGTTGAAGATCCCCGACCATGCGAACAGCAGGCCGCCCGCCGCCAGGGCTGCGAGGATGAGCACGAGCTCCTTAATGCCTATTCGCATCCTGCCTCCAGTCGATCCGGCCGTCCTCGCGGAGCAGGCGGGCGAGCAGGAACAGGCCGCCCGCCAGATAGACCGCCCCGCCCACGGTCAGCATCAGCGTGCCGCCGAGCTGCTGGTCCTCGAGCGGTGCCAGCAGGCCGCTACCGCCGGCATGGGCGTAGAGCTGCCGGGGCGCCAGCGCGATAAGGCCGCCCAGAAGGGTCATGTGCATCGAGGTCAGCAGCAGGCCCAGGACGCCAGCGGCGTCCCCGGCACGGCCGTTTCCGCCGACCGACGACAGCCAGAGCAGCGTGGCCACCGCCAAAAAGGAGACCTGCTCGGCCACACGGACCGCCAGCAGCGCCCGGGCAGCGTCATGAAGCGCCGGTGCGTGCCAGCTCCACACCACCACGAACTCGAGCAGCGAGGCCGCCACTGGCGAGGCGAGGACGGGCAAGCGGCACAGCGGGTCGCGGCGCGATCCGGCGAGCGCCACGGCCAGCAGCGGGGCGGCAACCGCCACCACCGTCATGTGGCCCGCCATATGGCCGGTGAAGAGGTGGCCGCCCAGCTGCGGCAGCGGCCAGACCCATGCAGCCAACAGGGCGGCAAGGCCGGCGGCGAGCGCAACCGGCCGCATCAGCGGCAGTCCGCGATGAAGACCACGGGCAGGGCCACGTAGATCACCGCGACGAAGCTCAGCCCGCTCAACAGCAGCGTCGCCAGGCCCAGGAAGCGGCCGCGCTCCTCCTCGGTGTCGGCATCGTGCGGCGGCCCCTCGTTCTCGAGATAGCCCCAGTGGCGCCACGCGCTCAGCCCGAGGGCGCCGATGGCGACGAGTGCTGCCAGGGTGAAGATCCCCACGAGGAGCTGCACGGGAGACAACGTGGCGCCGAGGCCGGCCTTCTCGCACCAGATCGCCGCGGTGACGTAGCTCGCGAGGAAATGGACGGCCCAGATGGTGGGGCCCAGGGACAGCACGATCAGGCTGTTGCGGGGGGAGCGGGTTTCGCGCGTCATCCTCAGACCGCCATCGGGAAGAGCGCCAGCACCGCCACGGTCAGGAAGGCGGTGAGCGCCATGAAGTGCCAGAAGAGCGTCACGTTCCAGATGTCGATGTCGTAACGCGGGGTGAGCCGGCCGGCGACGCTGCCGGCGATGCAGTAGAGCTGCATCACGACGCCCAGGATGCCGTGGACCGCCGTCCAGATGAGAAGGATCCAGACGATGGCCGGATAGACATGGCTGGTGGGGTCGAGACCCGGCAGCCAGGCGGCGGCGATCAGCGCGGCACTGCCCGCCGTGGCCAGCACGGCGCCGAGCGCGAGAGCGCCGCGCAGGGCGCCGGGCGAGCCGGCGGCGTTGCGCCCGCGTGCCCGGACCGTGAGCCACCACGCGCCGAGCAGCAGCACGAGCCCCAGACCCAGCCAGCCGGCCGAGGGGTCCGGCTGGTCCGGCGGCGGAAAGTCGGGATGGATGGTCCAGTAGAAGAAATAGCCGAAGATCAGGCTCGCGAACGCCGCCATGTCGCCCATCATGGTGATGAACATGGCCCACCAGCCGACCGACCGCGGCCCCGACATGTAGAGCGGGAGCGTCACCCCCAGACCGATGTCCTTCGCGGGCTTTTCCGGGATCTCGGCGGTGCCGGTCCACAACCAGCGCAGGATGGCGCCGGCGCCGAGGATGCCGCTCACCAGCGTCGCGAACCACCAGTGAAAGGTGGCGAAGACGAAGACACCGCCGGTAAAGGCAGCGGCCCACAGCGTGATGAAGGTCGGGCCCGGCACCCGCAGGCACTGCACCGGCAGGGCGTCGATGGTGGTGGTGATGAGGGTCTCGCGGCGTCCTTCCTCGGCATCGGGCAGGTAGCAGCGGCCCTCGGCGACCTGACGGGCCAGGCCCTCCTGCTCCCAGAGCGGGTAGCGGCTGCTTATCTGCGGCACCGAGCGCACGCCCCAGCTCTCGCCGGGCATCTCGATCAGCCATTCGAGCGTGCCGGCATTCCACGGGTTCGTGTCGGCGTAGGGCTGCCCGCGCCGCGGGCGCACCACGTCGAGGACGAGAAGGACGAAGCCCGCGGCGAAGATGAAGGCGCCGATTGTCGAGACGAGGTTCAGATTCTCGAGGCCCAGTCCTTCAGGATAGGAGAAGACGCGCCGCGGCATGCCCCGCAGGCCGCTCACGTGCATCGGCAGGAAGGCGATGTTGAAGCCCAGGAACATGAGCCAGAAGACCCACTTGCCCAGGCGGTCGGAGAGCTTCTTGCCGCTCACCAGCGGGAAGAAGTAGTAGATGCCGGCCACGATGGGAAAGAGCCCGCCGCCGATCAGCGTGTAGTGGAGATGGGCCACGATGAAATGGCTGTCGTGGACCTGCCAGTCGAAGGGCGCCAGCGCCACCATGACGCCGGTGAGCCCGCCCAGGACGAAGACGGCCAGCGTGCCCCAGACGAAGAGCATCGGCGTCGAGGAGACCACCCGGCCGAGCAGCAAGGTCGCGATGAAGACGAAGATCTGCACGCCGGTGGGGATCGCCACGGCTTGCGAGGCGGCCGAGAAGAAGCCCAGCGAGACGGCCGGCAGGCCGGTGGCGAACATGTGGTGGACCCAGAGGCCAAAGCTCAGGAATCCGGTGCCCACCGCCGCCAGCACGATCCAGGAATAGCCGAAGATCGGCCGCTGGGCGAAGGTCGGCACGATCATCGCCACCACCGCGATGGCGGGCAGGAAGATGATGTAGACCTCGGGGTGCCCGAAGATCCAGAAGAGGTGCTGCCACAACAGGGGGTCGCCGCCGCGGCGCGGGTCGAAGAACGGCCAGTCGAACATCCGCTCCATCTCGAAGAGGATGTCGCCGGCGATCAGCGGCGGAAAGGCGAAGACGATCATGACGCCCACCACCAGGATGTACCAGGCGTAGAGCGGGATCATGTTGATGCGCATGCCGGGCGGGCGGCATTTGAGCGTGCCGACGATGAGCTCCACGGCAGCGGCGATCGACGCCACCTCGATGAAGCTCAGGCCCAAAAGCCAGATGTCGGCACCGATCCCGGCCTGCTCGGGATCGGTGCTGAGCGGCGGGTACATGAACCAGCCGCCGTCGGGTGCGGCACCGAAGAAGATCGAGCCGCACACGAAGACGCCGCCGATGAGAAAGCACCAGTAGCCGAAGGCCGAGAGCCGCGGGAACGGCAGGTCCCTTGCCGCCAGCATCTGCGGCATGATGGTGATCGCCACCGCCTCGAAGATCGGCACGGCGAAGAGAAACATCATCACCGTGCCGTGCAGCGTGAACACCTGATTGTAGAAGGGGCCCGTCATGAAGTCGTTGTCGGGAACGGCAAGCTGCACGCGGATCAGCAGCCCCAGCACGCCGGCGAACAGCATGAAGGCGAAGGAGGTGGCGGTGTACCAGACGCCGACCTCGGTATTGTTCACCGCCGACCAGTAACGCCAGCCCCTGGGCGTCGCCCACGCGGCGCGCAGGCGCTTCTCCTGACCGCGCCGCCGTTCCATGTCCGGGTCGTGACCTGCCGGGGCCTCGTTCATTGCAGGCTCTCGAGCCAGGCCGCCAGGGCATCGAGCTCTCGTGCCGGCAGCATGTTGAAGGACGGCATGCGCGAGCCGGGCTTGATCTCCTCGGCCTCGGCGATCCAGCGGGCGAAAGCGTCGGGCTCGTTGGGCATGATGCCGGCGGCGAGGCTCAGGCGGCTTCCCACATGGGTGAGGTCGGGTCCGACCGGACCGCGCGCCTCGGTGCCGCGCACCGTGTGGCAGGCCCCGCAGCCCAGCTCGAGAAAAAGATCGGCGCCCTGCCGGGCGAGCGCATCTTTGGCCGGCCGGGCAGGTGCGGCCTCGGATTCCAGCCACGCCGCGAATGCCTCTGGCTCCATCACCTCGACCATGAACGCCATCAAGGCGTGCGAGGCACCGCAAAACTCGGCGCACACGCCGCGGAACGTGCCGGTGCGCGTGGGCTCCAGAACCAGCCGCGTGGTCCGGCCGGGGATCATGTCGACCTTGCCCGCGAGCGGCGGGATCCAGAGGGAATGGATGACATCGGGGCTGTCGAGCTCGAGCTCGACCCGCTGGCCAAGCGGGAGGCGCAGCTCGTTGGCGGCATGGACGGGCGCGTCGCTGCCCGGCCGGTAGTAGGCCACCCGCCACCACCACTGCTCGCCCGAGACCCTGATCTTCAGCCCGTCGCCGGGTGCGCGCAGCTCCGGCATCAGCGCAAGGCCGTAGATCAGCAGGCTCGTCAGCACGACCAGCGGAAACGCGACGCCGCCACCCAGGATCAGCATCCGCCCGACATGCTCGCCGTGCGGCCGGGGCCGGACGCGGGTGGCATAAAAGGCGGTGCCGAGCACGAGAACCCAGATCAGGGCAGCCCCGCCGGCCATCAGCCAGAAGAGCTCGGCCATCTTCTCGGCCTCGACGCCGGCCGGGTCGAGCGCCGACTGCCGCCCGCTGCAGCTGCCGAGAAACACTAGGAGCAAGCCGGCCCGCGCGAGCCGCGCCGGCTTTTGCGCACAGGCGACGACCCGTCCCGGCCCTTCGGTGCGCGGCGTAATGGGTTTCTCCTCGTCCGGCTGACGGCTGCCATGGCGCGCGGGCGCGCCTGTCCGTGTCTCAACCGCCGCCGGGCGGGGCCGGTTCCTCTCCTACCCGCTCGCGGCCCGATACCTATCGTTGATCGAGATCAAGGTGGCGCCCGTCCTTCTGGGCTTTTGCATACTCGGCTGGCCAACGGGCCGGCCATGCCAGTCCCGGGAGGATCCCGCAGCCATGCGTGAGCTGGACGGCGTTACCCACGGCGAGCAAAGCAGAGCGCTCTGGCTCAGCACCGTCGCCTTTACCGTGTGCTTCGCCGTCTGGACGATTTTCTCGATCCTAGGCGTGCAGATCAAGAACGACCTCGGGCTCAGCGAGGCGCAGTTCGGCCTGCTGATCGGCACGCCGATCCTCACCGGCTCGCTCTCGCGTCTCGTGCTGGGCATCTGGAGCGACCAGCATGGCGGGCGGGTCGTGTTTGTCGCCGTGATGGTGCTGGCGGCGATCGCCACCTTCCTGCTGTCCTGGGCCCAGAGCTACGAGATGATGCTGCTTGCGGCACTGGGCGTCGGGCTTGCCGGCGGCTCGTTCGCGGTGGGCGTCGCCTATGTCTCGCGCTGGTATCCAACGGAGCAGCAGGGAACCGCCCTGGGCATTTTCGGCGCCGGCAATGTCGGTGCGGCCGTCACCAAGTTCCTCGCCCCCTTTGTCATGGTGGCCTTCGGCTGGACCGTGGTGGCGCAGGTCTGGGCGGTGGCGCTGCTGGTGACGGCGGCGGTGTTCTGGTTCACCACCAAGGACGATCCGGCACTGCGCCGCCGGCGCGAGCGGGGCGAGAAAGCCCAAAGCACCTTCCTCCAGCTCGAGCCCCTGAAGAACCAGCAGGTGTGGCGGTTCTCGCTCTACTACTTCTTCGTCTTCGGCGGGTTCGTGGCCCTGGCGCTGTGGCTGCCGCACTATCTGGTGGGCGTCTACGGCGTCGACATCCGCATGGCCGGCATGCTGGCCGCCTTCTTCTCGGTGCCGGCCTCGCTGTTTCGCGCCTATGGCGGCCATCTGGCCGACCGGCGCGGTGCGCGGACAGTCATGTACTGGACGTTCGGCTTCTCGCTGATCTGCCTCTTCATGCTCTCATATCCCGAGACCGACTACATCATCCACGGCATCCACGGGCCCATTATCTTCTCGACCAGCATGGGCCTGCTGCCCTTCCTGGCCGTCATCTTCACGCTCGGCTTCTTCATGTCGCTGGGCAAGGCTGCGGTCTACAAGCACATCCCCGTCTACTATCCCGGGCATGTCGGTGCGGTGGGCGGCCTCGTCGGCATGATCGGCGGGCTGGGCGGCTTCGTGCTGCCGATCATCTTCGGCGTGCTGCTCGATCTCACCGGCGTGTGGACCAGCTCCTTTGCCCTGCTGTTCCTGGTGGTCGCGGCCTCGCTCGCGTGGATGCATTTCTCGATCCGCGCCATGGAGCGGGCGGCCGCCGGCGCCGTCGTCGAGGCCCTGCCGTCCTTCCCCGAGCTGCAGACGATCCACAAGCCCGCGATCCACGGCCGGCCGCCGCGCATCCTCGAAGACTGGCGGCCCGAGGACGACAGCTTCTGGGTGAACACCGGCAGCCGGATCGCCAAGCGCAATCTGTGGATCTCGATCCCCTGCCTCTTGCTGGCCTTCTCGGTCTGGATGGTGTGGAGCGTGGTCGTGGCCAAGCTGCCTTCCATCGGCTTCACCTACACCACCGACCAGCTCTTCTGGCTGGCAGCCCTGCCCGGCGTTTCCGGCGCCACGCTGCGGATCTTCTATTCCTTCATGGTGCCGATCTTCGGCGGGCGGCTGTGGACCACGCTTTCCACCGCCTCCCTGCTGGTGCCCGCTTTCGGCATCGGCTACGCGGTGCAGGACCCCGGCACCCCTTATCTGATCTTCCTTGTGCTGGCCCTGCTATGCGGCCTTGGCGGCGGCAACTTTGCCTCCTCGATGGCCAATATCTCCTTCTTCTTTCCCAAGGCGCAAAAGGGCAACGCGCTGGCGCTCAATGCCGGGCTCGGCAATCTGGGCGTGAGCGTGATGCAGTTCCTCGTGCCGCTGGTGATCACCGCCGGCGTGTTCGGCGCCATCGGCGGCGAGCCGGCAGCACTTTCCGACGGCAGCATGTTGTGGGTGCAGAATGCGGGCTTTGTCTGGGTCCCGTTCCTGATCCTTGCCACCCTCGCCGCCTGGAGCGGGATGAACGACATCGCCAGCGCAAGGGCCTCGTTCCGCGAGCAGGCAGTGATCTTCCAGCGCAAGCACAACTGGATCATGTGCCTGCTCTATACCGGCACGTTCGGCTCGTTCATCGGCTACTCGGCGGGCTTCCCGCTCCTGGCCAAGACCCAGTTCCCCGAGGTGGACTCCCTCAAGCTCGTCTTTCTGGGGCCGCTGGTGGGTGCGCTCTCGCGCGCCGCCACGGGCTGGATCTCCGACCGCTACGGCGGCGCGCGGGTCACGTTCTGGACCTTCGGGCTGATGATCGCGGCGGTGGCCGGCGTGCTCTGGTTCCTCGGCATCAAGGAGCAGCCGGGGGCGTTCTGGGGCTTCTTCGCGATGTTCATGGTGCTGTTCCTCGCCACCGGCGTGGGCAACGCCTCTACCTTCCAGATGATCCCGATCATCATGCGCCGGGAGGTGCCCCGCCTGATGCCCGAGCTCGGCGCCCGCGACCAGCTCCGCCAGGCGGAGCGCGAATCGGCGGCCATCATCGCCTTCACCTCGGCGATCGCCGCCTACGGCGCCTTCTTCATTCCCAAGGCCTATGGCTCCTCGATAGCACTGACCGGCGGCCCGCAGGCGGCCTTGTGGGGCTTCATGGTCTTCTACCTGGTCTGCGCCTTCGTCACCTGGGCGGTCTACACCCGCAAGGGCGGCGAGCTCTACGAGACCGAGCGCGGGCTGCATGCAGCCACCGCGCCCGCCGAATGACCCGGAGATCGCGGCGATGAGCCATTTTCTCGACCGTCTGAGATATTTCGAGAAGAACGTCGACAGCTTCGCCGACGGCCACGGCGTCACGACGCGGGAGGACCGGAGCTGGGAGGACGCCTATCGAAAGCGCTGGCAGCACGACAAGATCGTGCGCTCGACGCATGGCGTGAACTGCACCGGCTCCTGCTCGTGGAAGATCTACGTCAAGGGCGGGATCGTCACCTGGGAGACCCAGCAGACCGACTATCCGCGCACCCGGCCGGACCTGCCCAACCACGAGCCGCGCGGCTGCTCGCGTGGCGCCAGCTACAGCTGGTATCTCTATTCGGGCGCCAGGCTCAAATACCCGCTGGTGCGCTCGCGGCTCCTCAGGCTCTGGCGCGACGCGCGCGCGGTGCGCCCGCCAGTGGCGGCCTGGGCATCGATCGTCGAGGATCCGGCCAAGCGCGCCGAGTATGTGAAGGTGCGCGGCCATGGCGGGTTCGTGCGGGCGAGCTGGGACGAGGTCAACGAGATCATCGCCTCGGCCAACGCCTATACCGCGAAGAAGCACGGCCCCGACCGGATCTTCGGCTTCTCGCCGATCCCGGCTATGTCGATGGTCTCCTATGCGGCAGGCGCCCGCTATCTCTCGCTGCTGGGCGGCGTGTGCGGCTCGTTCTACGACTGGTATTGCGACCTGCCGCCGGCCAGCCCGCAGACCTGGGGCGAGCAGACCGACGTGCCGGAATCGGCCGACTGGTACAATGCCGGCTTCCTGATGATCTGGGGCTCCAACGTGCCCCAGACCCGCACGCCCGACGCGCATTTCTATACGGAGGTCCGCTACAAGGGCACCAAGTCGGTGGTGGTCTCGCCGGACTATGCCGAGGCCACCAAGTTCGCCGATCTGTGGCTTTCCCCCAAGCAGGGCACCGACGCCGCTTTGGCGCTGGCGCTGGGCCACGTAATCCTGCGCGAGTACCATCTCGACCGGCAGGTTCCGTACTTTGAGGATTATCTGCGCCGCTACAGCGATCTGCCGATGCTGGTGCGGCTGGAAAAGCGGGACGGGCGCTGGGTACCGGGGCAACTCGTGCGGGCCAGCGAGTTCGCCGACGCGCTGGGCGAGAGCGAGCATGCCGAGTGGAAGCCCGTGGCCTTCGACGAGGCCAGCGGCGCGCCGGTGGCTCCGCTGGGCTCGGCGGGCTTCCGCTGGGGCGGGAAGGGCAAGTGGAATCTCGAGGAGAAGGACGGCAAGGGCAGCGACGTCCGGCTGCGCCTGAGCCTGGCCGACGCGCATGACGGGATCGTGCCGGTGGCCTTCCCCTATTTCGGCGGCCGGGCCACCGAGCATTTCGTCGCCACGCAGCATGGCGAGGTGCTGGAGCGCCATCTTCCGGCGCGCCGGCTGGCGCTGAAGGACGGCGAGGCGTTGGTTGTCACCGTCTTCGACCTGCTCTGTGCGAATTACGGCCTCGATCGCGGCTTCGGCGGCGCCAACGTGGCGACGTCCTACGAGGAGGACGTGCCGTTCACGCCGGCTTGGGCCGAGCGGATCACCGGCGTGTCGGTTGACAAGATCGTCACGGTGGCGCGCGAGTTCGCCACCAACGCCGAGAAGACCGGCGGCCGCTCGATGGTGATCCTGGGGGCCGGTCTGAACCACTGGTACCACATGGACATGGCTTATCGGGGGATCATCAATCTTCTGGTGATGTGCGGCTGTGTGGGCCAGTCGGGGGGCGGCTGGTCGCATTATGTGGGGCAGGAGAAGCTCCGCCCGCAGACCGGCTGGCTGCCGCTGGCCTTCGGCCTCGACTGGAGCCGTCCGCCGCGCCAGCAGAACTCCACCAGTTTCTGGTATGCCCACACCGGGCAGTGGCGCTACGAGACCCTGACGGTGGACGAGATCCTCTCGCCCACCGCACCCAAGGGCGACTGGTCGGGCTCGCTCATCGACTACAACATCCGCGCCGAGCGGATGGGCTGGCTGCCCTCGGCCCCGCAACTCAGGCAGAACCCGCTTACCATCGCCGCCAAGGCGAAGGAGGCCGGCCTCGAGCCGAAGGACTATGTCGCAAAGGCGCTCAAGAGCGGCGAGCTCCAGATGTCCTGCGAGGACCCCGACGATCCCGCCAACTGGCCGCGCAACCTCTTCGTCTGGCGCTCCAACCTGCTGGGCTCATCGGGCAAGGGGCACGAGTATTTCCTGAAGTATCTGCTCGGCACCACCCACGGCGTGCTGGGCAAGGATCTGGGACAGGAGGGCATCGCACGCTCGAAGGAGGTGCGCTGGCACGAGAAGGCGCCGGAAGGAAAGCTCGATCTTCTGGTGACCCTCGACTTCCGCATGTCCACCACCTGCGTCTACTCCGACATCGCCCTGCCCACGGCCACCTGGTACGAGAAGAACGATCTCAACACCTCCGACATGCACCCCTTCATCCACCCGCTGATGGCGGCTGTGGACCCGGCATGGGAGGCGAGGAGCGACTGGGAGATCTACAAGGGGATCGCGAGGAAGTTCTCCGAGGTGGCGCCCGAGGTGCTGGGCGTCGAGCAGGACGTGGTCCTCACGCCGATCCTCCACGACACCCCGGCCGAGCTCGCCCAGCCCTTCGACGTGCGCGACTGGAAGAAGGGCGAGGTGGAGCCGGTGCCCGGCGTGACCATGCCCCAGGTGAGCGTGGTCGAGCGCGACTACCCCAATCTCTACAGGCGCTTCACCGCGCTGGGGCCGCTCATGGAGAAGGTCGGCAACGGCGGCAAGGGGATCGGCTGGAAGACCGGTCGCGAGGTCGACAATCTGCGCGCCCTCAATGGTGTCGTCACCGAGGAGGGCCCTACGAAGGGCCTGCCGCGGATCGAGACCGACATCGACGCCACCGAGGTGATCTTGATGCTGGCGCCGGAGACCAACGGCGAAGTGGCCGTGCGGGCGTGGGAGGCGCTCTCGGCCGCCACCGGCCGCGACCACGGCCATCTGGCGATCCCCAAGGAGGACGAGAAGATCCGCTTTCGGGACATCGCTGCTCAGCCGCGCAAGATCATCTCCTCGCCGATCTGGTCGGGGCTGGAATCGGAGAAGGTCTGCTACAACGCCGGCTACACCAACGTCCACGAGCTGATCCCGTGGCGCACGCTGACCGGCCGCCAGCAGCTCTACCAGGACCACAAGTGGATGCTGGGCTTCGGCGAGGCGTTGGGCACCTGGAAGCCGCCGGTCGACTTCAAGGCAGTCGAGAAGGTGCGAAGCGTCGTGCCCGGCAACGGGTCCGAGCTGGTGCTGAACTTCATCACGCCGCACCAGAAATGGGGCATCCACTCCACCTATACCGACAATCTGCTGATGCTGACGCTCAATCGCGGCGGCCCGGTGGTGTGGATCAGCGAGACCGACGCGAAGTCGGCCGGGATCGAGGACAACGACTGGGTCGAGGCCTTCAACGCCAACGGTGCGCTCACCGCCCGCGCGGTGGTCTCGCAGCGCATCCGTCCGGGCATGATCCTGATGTACCATGCCCAGGAAAAGATCGTGAACACGCCGGGCTCGCAGATCACCGGCAATCGCGGCGGCATCCACAACTCGGTGACCCGGACCACCCTGAAGCCGACCCACATGATCGGCGGCTATGTCCACCAGGCCTACGGCTTCAACTATTACGGAACGGTGGGCTCGAACCGCGACGAATTCGTGATCGTCCGCAAGATGACCGACATCGACTGGCTCGAGGGGCCATACGAGGCCGCGCACAAGGAGGCCGCCGAATGAAGATCCGCGCGCAGATCGCGATGGTCATGAACCTCGACAAGTGCATCGGCTGTCATACCTGCTCGGTGACCTGCAAGAACGTGTGGACCAGCCGCGAGGGCATGGAATACGCGTGGTTCAACAATGTCGAGACCAAGCCCGGCATCGGCTACCCCCGCGAGTGGGAGAACCAGAAGCGCTGGAACGGCGGCTGGACCCGCACCCGTGGCGGCAGGCTGCAGCCGAAGATGGGCTCGAAGTGGCGGATCCTGGCCAAGATCTTCGCCAATCCCGACCTTCCCGAGATCGACGATTACTACGAGCCTTTCACCTTCGACTACGAGCACCTGCAGAACGCCGGCGAGGTGCAGGCCTTCCCCACCGCCCGGCCGCGCTCGCAGATCACCGGCGAGCGGATCGAGAAGATCGAATGGGGCCCGAACTGGGAGGAAATCCTGGGCGGCGAGTTCGCCAAGCGCTCGAAGGACGTGAACTTCGAGGGTGTCGAGAAGGAGATCTACGGCGCTTTCGAGAACACCTTCATGATGTACCTGCCGCGTCTGTGCGAGCACTGCCTGAACCCGAGCTGCGCTGCCGCCTGCCCCTCGGGTGCCATCTACAAGCGCGAGGAGGACGGCATCGTCCTGATCGACCAGGACAAGTGCCGCGGCTGGCGGATGTGCGTCTCGGGCTGCCCCTACAAGAAGATCTACTACAACTGGTCGTCGGGCAAATCCGAGAAGTGCTTCTTCTGCTACCCGCGCATCGAATCGGGCCAGCCCACCGTCTGCTCGGAGACCTGCGTCGGGCGCATCCGCTATCTGGGCGTCATCCTCTATGACGCCGACGGCATCGAGAAGGCGGCGAGCGTGCCCGACGAGGGCCGGCTCTACGAAGAGCAGCTCAAGCTCTTCCTCGACCCGGACGACCCGGCGGTGATCGAGCAGGCGCGCCGCGACGGCGTGCCCGAGGCATGGCTCGAGGCAGCCCGGCTCTCGCCCATCTGGAAGATGGCGATAGAGTGGAAGGTGGCGCTGCCGCTCCATCCCGAGTACCGCACCCTGCCCATGGTCTGGTACGTCCCGCCGCTCTCGCCGATCCAGTCGGCGGCGGCGGCGGGGAAGATGGGCGTGGATGGCGGCATGCCCGACGTGCGCAGCCTCAGGATCCCCGTGAAGTACCTGGCCAACCTGCTCACCGCCGGGGCCGAGGCGCCGGTGATCCGCGCCCTCGAGCGGATGCTGGCGATGCGCGGCTACATGCGGGCCAAGACGGTGGACGGCGTGATCGACGAGGCCATTGCCGGCCGCGTCGGCCTCACCGGGGCGCAGATCGAGGAGATGTACCGGATCATGGCGATCGCCAATTACGAGGACCGGTTCGTCATCCCCACGGCGCATCGCGAGGCCGGCGAGGACACCTACGACCTGCGCGGCTCGTGCGGCTTCTCCTTCGGCAATGGCTGCTCCGATGGCATCAGCGGCACCGGCCTGTTCGGCAGCAGGAAGAAGGCCCGTACGCCCATGGAGGTCGAGTGATGGCAAGGACCTTCAAGGCGCTCTCGGCCCTGCTCTCCTATCCCACCGCCGAGCTTTGCGGGGCGGCGGGCGAGCTGCGCACCGCGCTGCGCGGCGAGGCGCTCGTGCCCTCGCGCCGGCTGGCGCTGCTCGACCGGCTCCTCGACGAGCTGGCGGCGCGCGACCTCTACGACCTGCAGGAGCGCTACACGCTGCTGTTCGACCGCTCGCGCTCGCTCTCGCTCCATCTCTTCGAGCACATCCACGGCGAGAGCCGCGATCGCGGCCAGGCCATGGTCGACCTCGCGCGCCACTACGAGAGCCGCGGCTTCGTCATCGCCGCCAGCGAGCTGCCCGACTTCCTGCCGCTGTTCCTGGAGTTCCTGTCGCTGCTGCCGGAAGGCGAGGCGAGGGCGCTCCTGGCGGAGCCGGCGGAGGTGCTGCGCACGCTCGAGGAGCGGCTGCGGCGGCGCCGCTCGATCTATGCCGGCGTGTTCCTGGCGCTGCTCGACCTCGCCGGAGAAGTGCCGGCGGCCGGAGCGCGGATGGCTCCGGCCGATGAGGTCGATCCGGAGGATCTGGCGGCGCTCGACGCCGAGTGGGAGGAGACTGCCGTCACCTTCGGGCCGGGCGATCCGATGGCCGACAGTTGCGGCCGCACCCGCCTTGCCACCCGCTTGCGCGCCGCCGTGCGCAGCGTCGCCGATCGCGCAGGCCACTGAGGAGCGCCGGGCCATGGCCGACTACATCAACACCGTCCTGTTCGGCTGGTATCCCTACCTCTGCCTCACCGTCTTCCTGCTGGGCAGCCTGATCCGCTTCGACCGCGAGCAGTATTCGTGGAAGACCGGCTCGAGCCAGCTCCTGCGCCGCCGCCAGCTCATGTGGGGCTCGAACCTGTTCCACGTGGGCATAATCGTGATCTTCTTCGGGCACCTCGTCGGGCTGCTCACTCCCATCCAGCTGTTCGACCTCGTCGGCATCTCCCACGGCGCCAAGCAGATCATGGCGATCGTGGTGGGCGGCATCGCCGGCCTCGTCTGCCTTGCCGGAATCGCCCTCCTGCTGCACCGCCGCCTCACCGACCCGCGCATCCTCAAGACCTCGAGCAACGGCGACATCGCGATCCTCGTCCTTCTGGCGGTGCAGCTGGTGCTGGGACTTTTGACCATCTTCGTCTCGCTCGGCCATCTGGACGGCGCCGAGATGGTGCGTTTCATGGCCTGGGCGCAGGGGATCGTGACGCTGCAGCCTTCGGCCGCCCTCTACGTCCGGGACGCCAACCCGCTCTTCAAGCTGCATCTGTTCCTCGGGCTGACCATCTTTCTGGTCTTCCCGTTCACCCGGCTGGTCCATGTCTGGAGCGCGCCGGTCTGGTATCTGGGCCGCAAGGGCTATCAGGTCGTCCGCACCCGGCGCGCGCCGCCGCGGCCGCATCGAGCGCTTCGGGGCGAGGCGGAGCAGCCGGTCCGCCGTGCGGATTCCGGCCGCTCGGCAGCGGCTCCTGCGGAGTGAGCGCCATGGAGGTTTTCGCCATCGGCAGGCGGCAGGCGGAAGCGGCAACGCCGCCCGTCGTCCGGGTGAACGGGGTCGTGATCGCGCCGGCGGCCATCGCCCGCGAGATCCAGCATCATCCCGCATCCTCGCCCGCCGAGGCGCGCCGGGCTGCGGTGGAGGCGCTGGTGGTGCGCGAGCTGCTCTTGCAGGAGGCCCGCCTTCTCGGTCTGGATCCGGCGCCGGCCGAGGACGATGAAGGCCGCCGCGAGACGGAGGAGGAGGCGCTCATCCATCAGCTCGTCGAGCACGAGGTCGCGGTGCCGACGGCGGAAGACAGCGAGTGCCGGCGGTTCTACGACGCCAATCCCGGGCAGTTTCGCAGCCCCGCGATCTTCGAGGCCTCGCACATCCTATTCTCTGCCTCGCGCATGGACGAGGATGCCTTCGCCGAGGCGCTGCGCCTGGCGGAGGCGGCGATCGCGGCGCTGTCGGAGGCACCGCAGCGATTCGAGGAGCTGGCGCGCTCGCTCTCCGCCTGCCCCTCGGCCGCCTCCGGCGGCAATCTGGGCCAGATCTCGACGGGCCAGGTGACGCCGGAGTTCGAGGAGGCGCTGGCCGGGCTCACGGTCGGGCAGATCACGCCCGAGCCCGTGGCCACGCCCTACGGCGTCCACGTCATTCGCCTGACCCGCCGCATCGAGGGCGGGGCTGTGCCTTTCGAGGCGGTGCGGGAGCGGATCGCCGCCTGGCTCGAGGGGCGGGTCTGGCGCCGGGCGGTCGCCCAATATGTGCGCATTCTGGCCGGGCGCGCGGTGATCGAGGGCTGTCGGCTCGACAGTGCCGAAACGCCGCTGGTGCAGTAGGAGAGGGCTCCATGATGCTCGGAACGGTGATCGCGCGCCTCGAGGAGCCCGGCATCGCCGAGGCGGTCCTGATCGCGGCCGGCGACATGGCGCTTCTCTCACGCCTGCAGGAAGCCGCGGCGGCCGAGGGGGTCCATCTGGCAGCCTATGCCAGCCGCGCGGTGCGTCACTTCCTCGATCACGCCGACGAGGAGGACTGGCTGCAGCTCATGGGGCTCATGGGCCGCTCGGAGGAAGCCGGGCTGGTGGCTCTTCGCGCCATCCTCCACAAGGCGGCCGACCATGCCTCTGCCGGCTGCAGCGGTGAGGGGCCGCAGTCCTCTCGTTCAGTCTTGACCGAATGAACTGAACGCCTCATGTCGCTTTGATGAGCGGCAGGAACCACGACGGCACGGATCAGTTCATCGAGCAGCTCGGCATGGTGTTCCAGGCCGAGGGGCTGCCGCGTATTGCCGGGCGGGTGATGGGCCTTTTGGTGATCGAGGGCGGGCCCATGGCCTTCGCCGCGATCGCCGAGCGGCTCCGCATCAGCCGCGGCAGCGTCAGCACCAACACGCGGCTGCTCGAGCAGATGGGCGTGCTCGAGCGGGTGGCCGTGCCCGGCGAGCGGCAGGACTTCTTCCGGCTGGCTGCCGCCCCCTATGTCAGGCTGCTGAGCGGGCTGACGCAGCGCATGGCCAAGGCGCGCGACGTGGTGCAGCGGGCGGGGCGGAGCCTGCCGCCCGATCGTCATGGCGCCCATCAGCGGCTGGCCGAGCTGGACGAGTTCTACGCTGAGTTCGGCTCCAGCCTCGCCCGTCTTATCGAGCAGTTCTCGCGCAGGCGCTGACCCTCCTCGCCCGCCAACCGGATGTAGCCATGCTTGACGAGATTCGCGACAGGCCGGCGCGAGCCGACGAGCAGACTGCCGCTCCGGCGCCCCGGACGCTGGCCGGGCCGGCGGCACCGGCAGGCACGGCGGGCGGCACCGGCCGGTCGCTTTGGATCGCTGCAGCCCTGGTGGCGGGCCTGGTCGTCTGGATGGCAAGCGGCATGTGGGGTGCCGGCGATGCCGGCGCGCCGCCGCAGGACGCTGCCTCCCCCTCGTCCCGGCCGGTGACGGTCGCGAGCCGGGCCTCGCAGGCAGCAATGATCACCCGCTATCTCGTCAACCAGGCCGAGGTGGCACCGCGACGCGATGTGCCGCTTCGCGCCGGGATCGCCGGGCGGGTGGCGGAGCTTCCGGTGGCCAAGGGCGCCCGTGTCGGCCCGGGCGATCTCCTGGTGCGGCTCGACCCGGGCGACCGGCCGGCGCGGCTCCGGCGCGCGCAGGCCGAGGTGGCGCGTTACGAAGGCGACTACGAGGCGGCGCGGCGGCTGGCCGGCAAGGGCTATGCCGCGGCGGCCCGCGAGCGCGAGACCTTCGCGCAGCTCCAGGCGGCCCGTGCGGAGGTCGACGAGGTCGAGGAGGAGATCGCGAACGCCACCATCGAGGCGCCGTTCGCCGGGATCCTCAACCGGCTCGACGTCGAGCGTGGCGAGTATGTGCGCCAGAGCGACGAGCTGGGCCGGCTGGTGGAGAACGACCCGCTCGTGGTCGAGGTGCAGGTGGCCCAGCAGAACATCGCCCATGTGCGCGAGGGGATGGAGGTGGAGATCGCCTTCGTCACCGGGCAGCAGGCCAAGGGCACGGTGCGCTACGTCTCGGCCAATGCCGACCGCGCCACCCATACGTTCCTGGTCGAGGTGGAGGTGCCCAATCCGGGCGGCGAGGTGCCCTCCGGCATCAGCGCCGAGGCGCGGATTCCCGCCCGCGAGGTGATGGCCCATTTCCTCTCGCCGGCCATCCTGGCGCTGAGCACGGACGGCGAGCTGGGGGTCAAGACCGTGGACGGCGAGGGCGCGGTGCGCTTTCGCCCGGTGGAGCTGGTGCGGGCCGAGACCGACGGCGTGTGGGTGGCAGGCCTTCCCGAGAAGATCCGGCTCATCACCACGGGCCAGGGGTTCGTGCGCGACGGCGACCGGGTGCGTGTGGTGGAGACCGCGGAGGCGGCAGCGGCCTCCGGCGTGCTTGCCGGGCCCCCTGCGGCACTGCCGGCGGATGCCGCGGGACGATGAGCTGATGCGCCCGCTCATCACCGCCGCCTTCGAGCGCAGCCGCACGGTCCTCCTGGCGCTCCTGCTCATCTTCGCGATGGGCAGCACCGCCTACCTGACGATACCCAAGGAATCGGCGCCGGACGTGCCGATCCCCGTGGTCTACGTGTCGGTGACCCTCGAGGGAATCTCGCCCGGCGATGCCGAGCGGCTGCTGATCCGGCCGCTCGAGACCGAGCTGCAGTCGATCGAGGGGCTCGACGAGATGACCGCCACGGCGGCCCAGGGCCATGCCTCGGTGATGCTGGAATTCTCCGCCGGCTTCGATTCCGAGACGGCGCTCGACGACGTCCGCGAGGCGGTGGACCGCGCCAAGCCCGAGCTGCCCGCCGAGGCCGACGAGCCTGTCGTGCAGGAGGTCAATGTCGCCCTTTTCCCGGTGCTGACCGCGATGCTCTCGGGGCCGGTGCCGGAGCGCACGCTGGTGGAGCTCGCCAAGCGGCTCCAGGATGCGATCGAGGCGCTGCCGGGGGTGCTCGAGGTCGATATCGGCGGCGAGCGCGAGGAGGTGCTCGAGGTGCTGGTCGAGCCCAGCGTGCTCGAGACCTACAACATCTCCTTCGAGACCCTGATCTCGCAGATCCGGCGCAACAACCGCCTCGTGGCGGCGGGCGCGCTCGATACCGGGGCAGGGCGGATCCTCCTCAAGGTGCCCGGCATCATCGAGGACCTGGACGATGTGCTGGAGCTGCCGGTCAAGGTCGACGGCGAGACGGTGGTGAGCTTCCGCGACGTCGCGGTGGTGCGCCGCACGTTCCGCGATCCGGACGGTTTCGCGCGGATCGACGGGCAGCCGGCGCTGGCGCTGGAGATCAAGAAGCGGCTCGGCGCCAACATCATCGAGACGGTGGAGGCCGCCAGGGCGGTCATCGAGGAGGCGCGCGAGGACTGGCCGGCCAGCGTGGCCGTGGACTATCTCCAGGACGAGTCCCGCCAGGTCCGCACCATGCTGAGCGACCTGGAGAACAACGTCCTGGCGGCGATCATCCTCGTGATGATCGTGATCGTGGCGACGCTGGGCGCGCGCATCGCGCTCCTCGTGGGGCTTGCCATCCCGGGCTCGTTCCTGGCGGGGATCATCGCCATCGCGGCGCTCGGCTACACGCTCAATACCGTGGTGCTGTTCAGCCTGATCCTCGTGGTGGGCATGCTGGTGGACGGCGCCATCGTGACCACGGAGCTCGCCGACCGGCGCCTCGCCGAGGGGCGTCAGCCGCGCGAGGCCTATGCCGAGGCGGCGGGTCGCATGGCCTGGCCCATCGTCAGCTCCACCGCCACCACGCTCGCCGTCTTCCTGCCGCTGCTGTTCTGGGGCGGCGTGGTGGGCGAGTTCATGAAGTACCTGCCGATCACGGTGCTCGTCACGCTCACCGCCTCGCTCTTCATGGCGCTGGTCTTCGTGCCGGTGCTGGGCGGGCTGCTGGGCAGGGCCGATGCCCGGGCGGAGCACCAGCTGGCCGTGCTGCAGGCCGCCGAGACCGGCGATCTGCGCGCGATCAGGGGCTTTACCGGCCGGTATCTGGCCGTGCTCGAGCACCTCGTGCGCCGCCCGCTGCTGACCCTGGGCGCCGCCCTCGCCATGCTGGCCGGCGCCTATGCCGCCTATGCCGGGCTGGGCCGCGGCGTCGAGTTCTTCCCCGCCATCGAGCCGGATTTCGCGCAAGTCCAGGTCCAGGCTCGCGACAATCTCTCGGTTTGGGAGAAGGACGCGCTGGTGCGCAAGGTCGAGGAGCGGCTCCTGGGCATGGCGGAGATCGAGAGCGTCTATGCCCGGACCATCGGGCAGGGGCAGGGCCGCAACCTCGCCGAGGACGTGATCGGGGTGATCCAGCTCGAGCTGGTCGACTGGTCGCAGCGGCGGCCGGCAGCGCGCATCATCGAGGAGATCCGCACCCGTACCGCCGACATTCCCGGCATCCGTCTGCAGGTGCGCGAGCAGCAGCAGGGGCCGGCCAGCGGCAAGCCGGTACAGCTCCGCCTCACCTCGCGCGATCCGGCGCTGCTGGAGGATGCGGTGGCTGCGGCCCGCTCGCTCATGGAGCGGATCGGCGGCTTCATCGACGTCGAGGACAACCGGCCGCTTCCGGGTGTCGAGTGGGAGCTGATAGTGGACCGCAGCAAGGCCGCGCGCTACGGCGCCGACGTCACCCTGCTGGGCCAGGCGGTGCAGCTCCTGACGGTGGGCATCCCGGTGGCGGAGTACCGCCCCGACGACGCCGACGAGGAGGTGGACATCCGCGTGCGCTTCCCGCCCGGCTACCGCACCCTGGCACAGCTCGAGCAGCTCCGGGTGCCCACCGCGCGCGGGCTCGTGCCGGTCGGCAACTTCGTGGAGTTCCGGCCGGCGCCGCGCACCGGCACCATCGAGCGTATCGACGCGCGCCGCGCCATGACCGTGGAGGCCGACGTCGCCGACGGGCTCCTGGTGAGCGAGCAAACGGAGAGGCTGCGCGCCGCGCTCGGGGAGGCGGACCTGCCGCAGTCGGTCCGCTTCTCCTTCGCCGGCGAGACCGAGGACCAGCAGGAGGCGGCGAGCTTCCTCGCCGGCGCCTTCCTCACCGCGGTCTTCTTGATGCTCATCATCCTGGTGACGCAGTTCAACAGCATCTACCAGGCCCTGCTGGTGCTCTCGGCGATCGTCTTCTCGACCGCCGGGGTGCTGCTCGGCCTGCTGGTCACCGGCCGGCCGTTCGGCGTGGTCATGGGCGGGATCGGCGTGATCGCCCTGGCGGGCATCGTCGTTAACAACAATATCGTGCTCATCGACACCTTCAACGACCTGCGCCGCCGGGGCATGGAGCCGCTGGAGGCGGTGCTGCGCACCGGCGCGCAGCGCCTGCGCCCGGTGCTGCTCACCTCGATCACCACCATCCTGGGCCTCATGCCCATGGTGCTGGGGATGAACATCGACCTGATCGGCCGCAGCATCGCCTTCGGCGCTCCCTCCACCCAGTGGTGGACCGAGCTCTCCAGCGCCATCGCCGGCGGTCTCGCCTTCGCCACGCTACTCACCCTCCTGCTCACGCCGGCCCTCTTGATGCTGGGCGAGAGGGTCGGGGCGCGGCTGCGGCGGCGTCGGGCCGGAGGGGCCCGGGCGGCCGGCGCCTGAGCGGGACGCGGGCGCTGCCACGATCCGGCGGCTGTCTCACGAGCCATGTCGCGCGACGCCGTCCTTCCGGCCCGCCCGCACGTCCCGCCGCAATCCTTGCGGCCTTGCCGCCGCTCACGCCGCCTTGTCGTGCCGCTGGCAGGCCTCAAGCCGCCGGCGCTGGGCGCGGTTCAAGGCGCCCCGGGCGTGCTGCCCGGGTTCGTTCGTGCCACCAGCCAGAGGGTTGGCGGCCTCGTCGCTTGAGGCCGGCATTGCGGCTTGCATGGCGCGCGGGTCGCTCGCGAAGGCCGCTGCGAGCCCGGAAAGCGCCTGCGCGCCGGCGGGGCCCGGGCGGGCCTGCTGCTTGTGCCGGGTCCGGGCTGCGGCGAGCTGGCCGGAGGCGTGGCGCCAGTCCCGCTCGAGGCGGGCGCGATAGCGCAGGATCGTCGGCAGCGACGGCAGGCCGGCCGGCGGTCCCTTCTCCGGGGCGTCCAGCAGCGCTGCCGTCACCCGGTCCTCGATCACGTTGAGCCGCCGCTCGCGGAGCATCACCAGCGCCATCTGCCGGACCCAGTGCTCCTGCGCTTCGTCGGCCGGCCCGTGCTGTGCCACCAGGGCGGCATGCAGCGCCTCGAAAAGAGCCTTCTCCTCCGGCTCCGGCCGCGTGTCCGCCGCGCATAGCCCGTGCCGCACGGCGTTGCGCGAGCTGGCCTCCTTGCCCTCCGGCGTCACGGGGCCGTGCGAGAGCGCACCGTTGCGGCGGGAGGCGTCGGACCGGGCAGCGGAGGGAGACGTGGCCATGGCGGACCTCGCTTCATGAGGATCATATGTCGCCATATTACCATAGAGCAGGAAAAATTGCCAAGACGGCTCCACAGACGGCGGCAGAAGGGACACCGGTCCCGCGCGCGGCGCTGCGGGCAGCCTGCGCGTTCATGGGCTGAGCCGCCTCGTCGTCCGGCTGATCGTGCTGGTGCCGGCGCTTTGGCCGATGCTGCCCCGCAGACCGGCGGTCCGGCCGGGCCTGCCGGAGCTAGGGGTGGTCGCCGGGCGCCGACGCTGGCGCCGAGAGCGCCGCTCCGGCACCGGTGCGGCGTCGCTTGAGCCTCTCGCGCATCCTCTGCACCACGACGTAGAGCGAGGGGATGAAGAAGATGCCTATGGCGGAGGCGGCGATCATCCCGGCGAAGACGGCGGTGCCGACGCCGCGGCGCGAGAGCATGGCGGCACCCTCGGCGCCGACCAGCGGGATCAGGCCGGCGAGGAAGGCGAGGCTGGTCATCATGACCGCGCGGAACCGCTCGCCCGCACCCTCCACCGCGGCCTCCTCGATGCCCAGCCCCGCCGCACGCCGCGCCATCGCGAACTCGACGATCAGGATGGCGTTCTTGGCGGCAAGGGCGATCAGCACGACGATGCCGATCTGCGCATAGACATTGTTGTCGAGGCCGGTGACCCACAGCCCGGCGAGGCCGCCGCCCAGTGCCACGCCGACCGAGAGCAGCACGGCCACCGGAATGGTCCAGCTCTCGTAGAGCGCCACGAGGAAGAGATAGGCGAACACCACCGACAGGCCGAGGATCACCGTCGTCTGGCCTGCCGCGAGCTTTTCCTGCAGCGCCGTGCCGGTCCACTCAAAGCTGTAGCCGTCGGGGAGCGTGGATGCCGAGAGGCTCTTCATGGCGGCCAGGGCCTCGCCCGAGCTGACGCCCGGGGCGGGGCTGCCGTTGATGGTGATGCTGCGATTGTTGTTGTAGCGGATGATCGACTGCGGCCCGATCATCGGCCGGGCCTGCGCGAAGGCGCTGACCGGCACCATCTGGCCGGCCTTGTTGCGGACATGGATCCGGTAGATGTCCGGCACGGCGTCGCGATCGCCGGCCTCGCCCTGCAGGTTGAGCTGCCAGGTGCGGCCGAAGAGGTTGAGATCGTTCACATAGTAGCCGCCGAGCGTGGCCTGCAGGGCGTTGAAGACGTCCGAGAGGGCAATGCCCAGCGTCTGCACCTTGTCGCGGTCGATGTCGAGATGAAGCTGCGGCGTGCTGGCCGAGTAGGTCGTGAAGACGGCGGAGAGGCTGTCGTCCCGGTTGGCTGCGAGGATCATGCCGCGGCCGACCGACGCCAGGTCCGCGGGATCGCCGCCGCGCAGATCGAGGAGCTGGTACTCGAAGCCCCCGCCGGTGCCCAACCCGATGATCGGCGGCACGTTGAAGGCGATGACGTTGGCATCGAGGATCGCGCGGCCCTGGGCCAGGGTCTTGCGGATGATCGACCGGACGTCGGTGCCCGGCGCCGTGCGCTCCTCGAAGGGATCGAGCAGCACGATCAGGTAGGCGCTGTTCGACTTGGCGATGCCTTCCATCGTGCTGTAGCCGACCACCGTGCTGATGTCGGCAACGCCGGGAATATCCTCGAGGAAGGACTCCACACGCTCGACCACCTGCAGCGTGCGGTTGACCGAGGCTCCCTCGGGAAGCTGGATCTCGGCGAAGAAGGCGCCCTGGTCCTCCCCAGGAAGAAAGCCGGTGGGCGTCGCCTTGAAGAGCCAGGCATCGGCGGCGAAGACGCCCGCCAGCAGCACCAGCATGAGCACCGAGACCCGCACCAGCCGCGCCACCACGGCGCGGTAGCCGTCGCGGGTCCTGTCGATCGCTGCCAGGACATGGCGCATCGGCCCGCGCGCGGGACCGTGGCGGTGGCGCAGGAGCAGCGCGCACAGGGCCGGCGAGAGGGTCAGCGCATTGATCATCGAGATGACCATCGAGACCACCACGGCCACCGCGAACTGCTGGAAGAGCTGGCCGGTGATGCCGGGGATGAAGGCGGTCGGCACGAAGACCGAGAGGAGCACCAGCGTCGTCGCCACGATGGGCGCGGTGATCTCCGCCATGGCGCGGCGGGTGGCCTCGGCCGGGCTCAGGCCGGGATCCTTCTCGAGCTGCGCCTCGACCGCCTCGACCACGACGATCGCGTCGTCGACGACGAGGCCGATCGCCAGCACCAGGGCCAGCATCGAGACCATGTTGAGCGAGAAGCCCAGCGCCAGCATCACCGCGAAGGTGCCGATCAGCGAGACCGGCACGGCGATCAGCGGGATCATCGTGGCCCGCAGGTTGCCAAGGAAGAGGAAGACCACGATGACCACGAGGACGAACGCCTCGACGAGCGTGTGGACGACCTCCTCCATGCTCTGCTTGACGAAGGCGGTCGAATCGTAGGTGACGGTGTAGTCGACGCCGTCGGGAAAGCGCAGCTTGGCCGTTTCCATGACCTCGAGCACGCCCTGGGCGGTCGAGAGCGCGTTGGCGCCGGGCGCCTGGAAGATCGCGATCAGGGCGCCGGGGCCGCCATTGAAGCGGCCGAACGAGTCGGAGGTGCGGGCACCCAGCTCGACCCGGCCAATGTCCCGCACCCGGACGAACGAGCCGTCGGGATTGGCGCGGATCACCACGTTCTCGAACTCGGCCGTCTCGCTCAGGCGTCCTTCGGTCTGGATGTTGAGCTGGAAGGCGGAGTCGGCGCCGATGGGCTGGGCGCCGATGCGGCCGACCGCCGCCTGGATGTTCTGGCCGCGCAGCGCCGCGATCACGTCGCCCGGTGTGAGGCCGAGCCCGGTCAGGCGGTCGCTGTCGAGCCAGACCCGCATGGAATAGTCGAGCGCGCCGAACAGGAACGCGTCGCCGACGCCGGGCACGCGCTTGACGCTGTCGAGCAGGTTGATGGTGGCGTAGTTGGAGAGGAACAGCGTGTCGCGGCTATCGTCCGGCGAATGAACGGAGACCACCTGGAGGATCGCCGCCGACTTCTTCTTGACCGAGACGCCCTGCGGGGCGACCTCCTCGGGCAGCTTGGGCAGCGCCAGCTGGACGCGGTTGTTGACGTTGACGGCGTTGATGTCGGGATCGGTGCCGACCGCAAAGGAGATCGTCAGCGTGTAGCTGCCGTCGTTGCCGGCGGTCGACTTCATGTAGATCATGTTGTCGACGCCGACGACCTGCGATTCGATCGGCTGGGCCACGGTCGATTCGACCACCTCGGCGCTGGCGCCCGGATAGGCCGTCGTCACCTGCACCTGCGGCGGGACGATGTCCGGGAACTGCGCCACCGGCATCGCCAGGAGGGCGATCAGGCCGGCCAGCGTGATGACGACCGAGATGACGATCGCCAGGCGCGGACGGTCGACGAAGATGCCCGAGATCACGGGCGGGGCGCTCCGGCGGCAGGTGCCGTGCCGGGCGGCATCGGCACCTCCGTGGGCTCGACGGCCAGGCCCGGGCGAACCTTCTGCAGGCCCTGGACGATGACCCGGTCGCCCGCCTCGAGGCCCTCCTTCACCACAGCGAGCCCGCCCAGCCGCTGTGACAGGACCACCCGGCGCATCTCGACCTTGTTCTGGCCGTCGACGGCCAGGACGTAGGTGCCGCCCTGGTCGAGCTGGACGGCGGTCTGCGGAACGACCATGGCCGCCTCGGGAGCCGCGGTGGCGACCGTCACGTTGACCAGCGCGCCGTCGATCAGCAGACGGTCGGGATTGGGAAGCCTGCCGCGGATCAGGACCGTGTCGGTGCCCTGCTCGACCTCGACGTCGGCAAAGTCGAGCCGGCCCTCAGGGGCGTAGGTCGAGCCGTCCGCGAGCTCGAGCCTGAAGGGTATCTCGCCCGGCTTGCGCTCGTGCCCGGTCGTCTTTTTGCGCAGGTTCAAAAGATCGCGGACGGTGACCGGGAAGGTCACGTAGACCGGGTCCTGGCTGACGATGGTGGCAAGCGGTCCGCTGGCCGGGCCCACCAGGCTGCCGACAGTGAACGCGGCCCGGCCGATCCTCCCGGCCACCGGTGCCACGATGTCGGTATAGGAGAGCTCGAGCTTCGCCTTGTCGAGCGAGGCCTCGTTGCGCATCAGCGTGCCGCGCGCCTCGGCGAGCCTTGCCGTCGCCTCGTCGAGCCTGGCCTGCGCTGCCGCCTGCTTCTTGACCAGGGTCGTCTGCCGGTCGCGCTCGAGCTCGGCCAGCTTCAGCGTGCCGCGGGTAGCCACGACGCTGCCTTCGGCCTCCGTCTGGGCCGCCAGATAGGGCGCTTTCTCGATCACGAACAGCAGTTCGCCAGCCTCGACCTCCGAGCCTTCGACGAAGGCTCGCTTCTCGAGGAAGCCTTCGACACGCGCCCGCAGCTCGACCTTGTGGGTCGCCTCGATGCGGCCGGTGAAGCTGGCGCTGGGCGTCACCTCCCGGCTCGCGACCTGGACGACGCCGACCGCCGGAGGGGGTGCGGGTGGGGCGGAGGACGCCTGCTCCTCGTTGCTGTCGCAAGCGGCGAGGCCCAGGAGCAGACCCATGGACAGTGCCAGCCACCCTGCGCCAGCCCCGCCACGGCGTGCTTTCATGAGCATTTCTCGGCCTCCCCGTCCGCCGGTTCCACGGCTCTTGGAGGAGTCCGCAGCGACGGCACGGGGGGCAACGTCCTATGTTTCGTCGATTTTGTGAACCCTATGATTGCGATGGACGGCGGTCGGACCACGCTCGCGTGGCATGGACAGGGCTTGCGCCACCATGCTCTTGTCATGCCGATCACGAGGAGGGACGGGCATGGCGAGCCAACTCGCGAAAGCACGGCGGTTCGGCGGGTTGCACGATGGTCCCGGCGCCTTCGTCATGCCGAACGCGTGGGACGCGGGAACGGCCAGGCTTCTGGCGGGCCTGGGCTTCGAGGCGATCGGCACCACCAGTGCCGGCCTCGCCCTCTCGCTCGGGCGGCCGGACGGGCAAGGCGCCGTCTCGCTGGACGAGACGCTCGCCAACGCGCGCGCCATCGTCGAGGCGGTCGACGTGCCGGTCTCGGCCGATCTGGAGAACGGATTCGGCCACGCGCCCGAGGATTGCGCCCGGACCATCCGTCTCGCCGCCGCGACCGGCCTTGCCGGCGGCTCCATCGAGGACGCCACCGGCGAGCAGCGCCGGCCGGTCTACGATTTCCAGGAGGCGGTGGAGCGCGTCGCCGCGGCGGCCGAGGCGGCGCGGGGGCTCACCGCGCCCTTCATCCTCACCGCGCGGGCCGAGAACTTCCTCCACGGCCGTCCCGACCTCGACGACACGATCCGCCGCCTCCAGGCCTTCGCGGCGGCGGGTGCCGACGTGCTCTACGCACCCGGCCTGCCGGACCTGGAGGCAATCCGCACGGTGTGCGCGGCCGTGGGCAAGCCGGTGAACGTGGTCATGGGGCTGCGCCCGGAAACCTTTGCGGTGGCCGAGCTGGCGCAGGCCGGGGTTCGCCGCATCAGCATTGGCGGCGCCTTTGCCCGGGTGGCCTTCGGCGCGTTTCTCGAGGTGGCCCGTTCGGTGCGCGAGGAGGGCCGCTTCGAGCGCGCCGCTGCCGCGCCGCCAACCGCCGCCCTGCTGCGTTCAATGAACGGCGGCACCTGCTGAGAAGCCGGGACGGCAAGGCCCGAGCCGGAATGTCGGGGTTGAGACCGTGTCGGTGAAACTCGCGCGCTGGTAAAACCCGTGATGGTGAAACGGTGCTGATAGTGGTAGAGAGCAGCGCGTCGTTCGCCTCACGATTGCAGAGTCCCCATGCTTTTCGACTCCGTCCCCAGCCGGGTGCGCACCCTGATCGACCGGTTCGGGGCCGCCGTCTTCGTTCTCGACGTCGAGCCGGACGGGGGCTTCCGCTTCGTCGCCACGAACCGCGTGCACGAGCGTCATTCCGGCTTGCTCTCGGCCGACCTCGAGGGCAGGCGTCTCGAGGACTGCCTGGACCCGGCGCTGGTGGCGAAGATCGGGCCGAACTTCGTGCGGTGCGCGGCGGGCTGGGAGGCGTTCGAGTACGAGGAGCAGCTCGACATGCCGGTCGGGCGGACGTGGTGGCGCACGACGCTGACGCCTCTTCTCGATCCCAAGGGGACGAGCGTCGTGCGCATCGTCGGCACCGCCATCGAGATCAGCGACGTCACGCGCAGCGAGCAGCGCGCCCGCGTGAAGGCCGAGCTTTTGGAGGCCGCCGAGGCGCTCGCCGGAATAGGCCACTGGCGGCACGACCTCGAGAGCGGCGAGCTGGTATGGTCCGCCGAGATGCTGCGGATCCACGGGCTGGCGCCGGACGATCCGCCGCCTTCCCTCGAGCAGATGATGGCCTTCTACCATCCCGAGGATCGGGCGCAGCTGGCGCGCCACATGGCTCACGCGGGCGAGGGCGGCGCGTCCTTCACCTTCGAGCTGCGCCTCCTCGATGACGGGAGCGGCGAGCGCTGGGTGCGTGGGATCGGCCATCGCGAGGCGAGGGCGGAGGGGCAGCCCGCCGCGCTCTTCGGCGTGCTGCGCGACATCACCGAGGAGCGGCGGCGCGAGGCGGCGCTGGTCGAGAGCGAGGCGCGCTTTCGCCGGCTCTACGACGCGACGCCGGCGATGCTGCTCTCGGTGGACGCCCAGTACCGGCTGGTCGCCGCCAGCGACCACTGGCTCGCCCGCATGGGCTATGCCCGCGACGAGGTCCTGGGCCGCCCCATCATGGCGTTCGTCACCGAAGCCTCGTTCGCCCGGAACCGCGACAGGATTCTCGACGCGCTCAGGGAGGATGGCGCGGTTCGCGGCGTCGAGTGCGAGTTTCTTCGCAAGGACGGCCGGATCGTCGAGGTGGTGCTGTCGACGGTGGCGGAGCGGGACGAGGAGGGCAGCATCACCGGCTGCCTCACGGTGCTGGTCGACATCTCGGGGCGCAAGGAGGCCGAACGGGCGCTGGCGCGCACCCAGCAGATGCTCACCGACGCCATCGAATGCATGGGCGATGCCTTCACCCTCTTCGACAAGGACGGGCGCCTGCTGATCTTCAACCAGCGCCTCAAGGAGATCTACCCGCTGATCGGCGATCTGCTGGTGCCGGGTGCCAGTTACGAGGAGCTGGTCCGCGCCATGGTGGAGCGCGGGCAGTACCGCATGGCCGAGGACGAGCTCGAGGGCTGGGTCGAGGAGCAGGTGACGCGACACCAGGACTGCCCGCAGGATTTCGAGATTCACCTGAGCGACGGACGGTGGATCCAGATCTCCACGCGGCGGACCAGCGAGGGCGGGGTGGTCAGCACCCGGCGCGACGTCACGCACCGCAAGCAGATGGAGTTCGCCATCGCCCACATGGCCATGCATGACGGGCTGACCGATCTTCCCAACCGCAGCATGTTCCGCGAGGAGCTCGAGCGGGTGCTGGCCCGCGCCGGGCGGGAGCGCTCGAGCTTTGCGGTCCTGATGGGCGATCTCGACGGATTCAAGGCGGTCAATGACAGCCTCGGCCATGCCACCGGCGACCGGCTGCTGATCGAGGTGGGGCGGCGCCTCATGAGCGGGCTGCGCGCCGGCGACATGGTGGCGCGGCTGGGCGGCGACGAGTTCGCCATCCTGGCCTTCGCGCTGGACGGCGACCGGGGCTTCGGCGCCCTGGCCGACCGGCTGGTCGATCTCTTCCGCAGCCCGTTCGAGATCGACGGCCAGAGCATCACTGCCGGGCTGAGCCTCGGCGTGGCCGTCTATCCCGACCACGCGGCCGACGCCGAGCAGCTCCTCATCAACGCCGACACGGCGCTCTATGCGGCCAAGCGGGCAGGCCGGCACGGCTGGCGCGCCTTCGAGCGCGGCATGGCGGCCAACGCCGAGGCCACCGCCTCGCTGGAGCTCGCCTTGCGCAAGGCCATCGCGCAGGACGAGCTTCTGCTGCACTACCAGCCGATCCTCGACCTCCAGACCGAGCAGCCGATCGGCGCCGAGGCGCTGCTGCGCTGGCGCCACCCGAGCCGCGGCCTGCTCGCCGCCGGAGCCTTCCTCCCGGCGGCCGACCGCCGGCCGGTCATCATGTCGATCACCCGCTGGACGATCGCCCAGGCGCTGCGTCAGCAAAAGGCGTGGCGGGAGGAGAACGGCCTCGAGCTCTCCGTCTGGGTCAATCTCGCCGCCCGCTCGTTCCGCTGGGACGGGCTGGTGGAGGTCGTGGAGGAGGAGCTGCGCTGCTCGGGCGTGGCGCCGGAGCGCCTGGTGCTCGAGATCACCGAGGGATCCTTCGCCGACCTGTTCCACGCGGAGGGTCAGATCGCCGCCCTCCAGCGCATGGGAATTCGGATCGCGCTCGACGATTTCGGTGCCGGCCATTCCTCGCTGGCTAGGCTCCGCGACGTCACCGTGGACGTGCTCAAGATCGACCGCTCGTTCGTCGCCAACCTGGCCGCCAACGGGCGCGACGACGCAATCGTCCACACCATCATCGCTCTCGGCGCCACCCTGGATCTAGCCACCCTGGCGGAAGGCATCGAGACCCAGGCCCAGTGCGACATGCTCCGCGAGCTCGGCTGCCCGTGGGGGCAGGGCTATCACTTCGCCCGGCCGATGCCCGCGGCCGACTTCCTCTCATGGGCGCAGGAGCGGGCCCGGCGTGATCGCCCGGCCCGTCACGGCCGCGACGCTCAGACGTCGATGACGAGCTTGCCGAAGTGGCCGGCGCGCTCCATGGCGCGGTAGGCCTCGGGCGCGTCCTCGAAGGCGAAGCGGCTGTCGATCACGGGGCGGAGCCCGGCCGCCGATGCCAGCGCCCGGTTCATGTCCTCGAACATGCGCCGCGAGCCCACATAGATGCCCTGCAGGGTGATCGACTTGCGCATCACCGGGAGCGGGTCGATCTGCCCGCCGGTGAGAATGCCGATGAGCGCCACCGTGCCGGCCACCCGCGTGGCGGCGAGCGAGCGCTGGAGCGTGCCCGGCCCGCCCACCTCGACGGTGAGATCGACGCCCTGGCCGCCGGTGAGCTCGAGCACCGCCTTCTCCCAGTCGGGCGTCTGGCGGTAGTTGACGGTCTGCCAGGCGCCCATCGACCGCGCCCGCTCGAGCTTCTCGTCGCTGGAGGAGGTGACGATGGCCCGCGCCCCCATGAGCCGGGCGAACTGCAGCGCGAAGATCGAGACGCCGCCGGTGCCCAGCAGCAGGATCGTGTCGCCGGCCTTGAGCCGTCCCACCTCGACCAGCGTGTGCCACGCGGTGAGCGCGGCGCAGGGCAGGGTGGCGGCCTCGGCGAAGTCCAGATGGTCGGGGATGCGCACCAGGCCGTCGGCGCGCAGCACCACCTCCTCAGCCAGCACGCCGTCCAGCGTGCCGCCCAGCGCGTTGGCCATGGTCACGGCCGAGCAGGCGCCGTCGGTCCAGCCCTGGAAGAAGCAGCTCGCCACCCGGTCGCCCGGCGCCCAGCCCGTGACGCCCGGCCCGGTCTCGACCACCTCGCCGGCGCCGTCGGAGTTGGGGATCCGCGGCAGGGGGATGCCCCGGCTCACCGGGTCGCCGATGATGCTGTAGTCGCGATAGTTGATCGAGCTTGCCCGCATCCGCACCAGGACCTCGCCCGGTCCGGGGCGGGGGGATGGAAGCTCCACCAGTCTCAGCGCGTCGATTCCACCCTCAGCAACGATCTGCCACGCGCGCATCGCCGTTCCCCTCCATCAGCTCCCGGCACGCCTCCGGCCGGCCTGCATCGGGGATTACAAGGACCCACCGGCGCCGTACAGCCGGCCCGGGCAAGGCTGGCATGCGGCGCCGCTCAGCGCCGGGGGCGCTGCCGATGCAGCCGAAGGGCCAGGCGGCCGGCCCCGGCCAGCCGGCGGCGCAGGCGCTCCTTGCTGCGCTCCTGGCCGGGACTCTCGTCGCGCAGCCAGTCGCGCAGGGTGGCGAGCGTGATGGCGGTGAGCCCGATCTCCTGCGCCTGGCGCAGCCGGCCATGCCCCGGCACGCGGGCCACGTCGAGCAGGTCGTGGACCAGCCGGGAAAGATCGAACACCAGCGGGACCCAGTGATGCGGGTGCGAAGGGTAGAGCCGGTGGCGGATGATCTGGCCGGCGATCCGCCGGTGCGGCGCCAGCGTGTCGAGCCAGCGCTCCATGGCGAGCGCGATGCGCTCGTCGGCCGGGCTGCCGTCCAGCTCGTCTCGGGGCAGCGCCAGCATTGCCAGCCGCGCCTGGCCGAACCAGGCATCGGCCACCGCCTCGACGTCGCGAAAGCGCCGGCCGATCTCCTCGAGCGGCAGGCCGGTGCGGTCGGCGACCAGCGCCAGCCGCACGCCCTCCCAGCCGGTCTCGTCGGCGATCGCCAGCGCCGCCTCGACGGCGCGCTCCTCGAGCCTCGCGGCCTCCGCCCTGCGCGCGGGCATCGCCATCTCCCGCAAAGACGCGTCCTGGGCCGATCCTACACGATTCCCGCCGCCCATGCGCCTCGCCGTCGCCCGTGGTGTCCGCGGGCGTGGCGATCCATGCTATCCTCGGTTGCCGTGGCGGGCGCACGGGCGAGCCTTGCGCCGCCGCCAATGTCGCGCAACAGGCAGGGGAGAGCGGGCGTGCAGAGCGACCATGTCTATCGCAAGACCGAGCTGGTCGGCAGCTCCACGACCTCGATCAGCGATGCCATCGAAGGGGCGATCGCCCGCGCCGCAAAGACCCTGCGGCACATCGAATGGTTCGAGGTGAGCGAGATCCGCGGGCATGTCCAGGACGGCAAGGTCGGCCACTACCAGGTCGTCCTCAAGGTGGGCTTCCGCGTCGAGGACTGACGTTCCGGCGGACGGGCGAGGGCAGAAGGCGCCCGGCGCGTCGATAGCGCGGTGAACCATCGGTGCAACCGGGTGTTCATGGTGTGTGTCGCCTCGTGCTGGAGCGCCTCCATGAGCATGCCCCGTCCCTCGCCGGTTCTCTGGATCACCGGGCTCCTCGTGGCCATTCTCGGCCTGGCGCTCGGCGCCGGCGGCGTCTGGCTGATCGGCATGGGCGGGTCCTGGTACTATCTTCTCGCCGGCGCGGGCTTCCTGCTCACCGGCGCCCTGCTGATCGCGCGCCGGCCGCTGGCTTTATGGGTGTGGGCGGCGGTGGTGCTGGGCTCGCTCGGCTGGGCCGTGTGGGAGGCGGGCCTCGACTGGTGGCAGCTGGCGCCGCGCGGCTGGCTCGTTTTCCTGATCGGACTCTGGCTGGTGATGCCCTGGATCACCGGCGGGCTCGCCGGCGCGCCCGGCGAGCGGCCGCCGGGCGTCCTGCGCGGGGCGGGGCTCCCGCTCAGCCTCTCGCTGCTGCTCGCCCTGGCCGTGGGCGGCGTCTCCTTCTTCGCGGATCCGCATGATCGTGCCGGCACGCTGCCCGGCCCCCGGGCGGAGGTGGCGGCCGATGACGGCGTGCCGGCCGGCGAATGGCACGCCTACGGGCGCACCCATGAAGGCCAGCGCTTCTCGCCCCTCGAGCGGATCACGCCGGGCAACGTGGCCCGGCTGGAGGTCGCCTGGACTTTCAACACCGGCGACGTTCGCGGCCCCGGCGATCCGGTCGAGACCACCTACGAGGTGACGCCGCTCAAGATCGACGACACGCTCTATCTGTGCACGCCGCACGCCTGGGTGATCGCGCTGGACGCCGATAGCGGCGAGGAGCGCTGGCGGTTCGACCCGAAGGTGACGGACGAGCTGGCGCTCCAGCACCAGACCTGCCGCGGCGTCTCCTGGCACGCGGCCGAGGAGGCGGCACCGGACGCCACCTGCGCCCGCCGCCTCTTCCTGCCCACCCCGGACGCGCGCCTCATCGCGCTCGACGCGGAGACCGGCGAGGTCTGCCGGTCCTTCGGGCAGGACGGCCAGATCGGTCTTTGGGAGAACATGCCCTTCACCCAGTCCGGCTTCTACTACTCGACCTCGCCGCCGGTGGTGGCCGGCGGGCTGATCGTGATCGGCGGCGCGGTCAACGACAATGTCTCGACCACCGAGCCCTCGGGCGTGATCCGGGCCTACGACGTCGACAGCGGCGAGCTGGTGTGGGCCTTCGACCCCGGCAACCCGGATCTCACCGTGCCGCTGCCGCCGGGCCGGACATGGACGCCGAACTCGCCCAACAGCTGGTCGATCATGAGCGCCGACGAGGCCCTGGGGATGGTCTACGTGCCGCTCGGCAACGCGCCGCCGGACCAGTGGGGCGGCAACCGCGATCCCGCGGTGGAGCGCTTCTCCTCCTCGGTGATCGCGCTCGACCTCGCGACCGGGCAGCTGCGCTGGGCGTTCCAGACCGTGCATCACGACCTTTGGGACTATGACGTGCCCTCCCAGCCGACGCTGATCGATCTCGAGATCGACGGGCAGACGGTGCCGGCGCTGGTGCAGCCCACCAAGCAGGGCGAGATCTATGTCCTCGACCGGCGCACCGGCGAGCCGGTGCTGCCGGTCGAGGAGCGCGCAGTGCCGCAGGGTGCCGCCGAGGGCGACCGCACCGCGCCGAGCCAGCCGGTCTCGGCGCTCTCCTTCGACCCGCCGCCGCTGGAAGAGAGCGACATGTGGGGGGCGACGCCGTTCGACCAGCTCTGGTGCCGCATCGCCTTTCGCGGGCTGCGCTACGAGGGCCGCTACACGCCGCCCTCCACCCGGGGCACGCTGGTCTATCCGGGCAATTTCGGCGTCTTCAACTGGGGTGGCGTGGCGGTCGACCCGACGCGCCGTGCCCTGTTCGCGACGCCGGCCTATCTGGCGTTCGTCTCGCGGCTGATACCGCGCCAGGATGCCGAGGAAAGGCTCGTCACGGAGGAGTCGGACGTGCCGCTCAACGAGAATCTCGGCGCGCCCTTCGCCGTCGAGCTCTACCCGTTCACCTCGCCTCTGGGCCTGCCCTGCCAGGCGCCGCCCTGGGGCTATGTGGCCGGCGCCGACCTGGAGACCGGCCAGATCGCATGGATGCACCGGAACGGCACGGTGCGCGACCGGGCGCCGGTGCCGCTGCCCTTCAAGATGGGCGTGCCGGATCTGGGCGGGCCGTTGATGACCGCGGGCGGCGTGGCCTTCCTCTCCGGCACCCTCGATTATTACGTGCGCGCCTATGACGTGACCACCGGCGAGCAGCTATGGGAGGACCGTCTGCCGGCCGGCGGCCAGGCGACGCCGATGAGCTACACGGGTGCCGACGGGCGGCAGTATGTCCTCGTGGTGGCGGGCGGGCATGGCTCGCTGGGCACCAAAGCCGGCGACGCGATCATCGCCTATGCGCTGCCGGACAATTGACGGGGCAGTGAACACAGACTTGTGTCGTCGGGCATCGTTTTGATGCTGGCAGCGAGAGGTTCGTCGTCCTATAGATTGGCCATCCCTCAGCCGACCAATCGATATTTTCATGCAACCTATAATACGCTTTCCAGCGAGAGCGCGTGTCGCTCTCGCTGTGGTGGCCATCTCTACGGCAGTGCTGCTGCTGGCGCCGTGGGAGCGGACTTCTGCGGTCACGGAACAGGAGGGGCTACAGGCGCAGCGGGCGTGGCTGGCCGGCTCGCTGGCCGGCCTTCGCGTGGCGCTCAAGCGGCAGATCGTCCAGCTCGAGGTCGGCCATGTGCTGACGGGCAGGCCCGCCGCACCATTGTCCCACCTGCCCGAATCCCTCTGGCAGCTCGACATCGACTTCGCGTTCCTGGTGGGCGAGGTTGGCCTCACCGTGCACGGGATGATCGACGGGCGGCCGACCACGGCCACGGCCCACACGCTGATCGGCGATGATCTCGACGCGCTGCTTGCCGCGGTCGAGCCAGCCGCCCCCTCGGTCGCCTCGGGGTTCGTGCTCACGCGATCGGGACTTGCGCTTGCCGCGGTGACTCCCACGACCCACCGTGGCGGGCGCGCGCTGCTGGTGGTCGGCGAGCTGCTCGATCCCGACCTGCTGGGCGGGATCGCCGAGCTTCTCACGCTTCCCGGCCTCCGCTTCGAGCAGGGGACGGCGGGTCCGCCCCGGAGCTTCGCCTTGCGGACGAGGGACGGCGCGCTCCTCGGCTCGCTGGTCTGGGACGGAGCGGGCCCGCAGGAGGGGCTCGCCGGCGGTGCCGGGTCGTGGGGGCTGCTGTTCGTTCTCGCCGTTCTGACCCTCGCCCTCGCGGTGTCGGGGCCGGTTGTCGTTCGCAAGGCGCGGGCCGAGCTGCGGGGGAATGCGTGGATCGAGAAGGAGCTGCGCCAGGCGCTTCGCGCCGGCGCCCTCGATCTTCACTACCAGCCGCAGATCGACATGCGGCGCGGCGTGATGAGCGGCGCCGAGGCACTTCTTCGCTGGTCGCACCCGACGCGCGGCACGATCCCCCCGAGCCTCTTCATTCCAGTGGCCGAGAAGGCCGGGCTGATGCCCGAGCTGGGCGGCATGGTGCTGCGCCGGGCCACCGCGGAGGCTGCCCGCTGGGGCGGGCTCAAGGTGGCGGTCAACGTCTCGCCGCTGCAGTTCCGCCGGCCGGGTCTGGTGGCCCAGGTCCGCGAGGCGCTCGCGGCGGCCGGGCTCGCGGCCAGCCTTTTGGAGCTGGAAATCACCGAGAGCGCGCTGCTCGACGATCCGGCCGCGGCGTTCGCCAAGATGCGGCGGCTCCAGCAGCTCGGGGTGCGAATCGCCATCGACGATTTCGGCACCGGCTACTCGAGCCTGAGCTACCTGCACCGCTTTCCGTTCGACAAGATCAAGATCGACCGCTCCTTTACCGAGCAGCTTCTCGAGCACGCCGCAAGCCGCGCCGTGGTCGAGGCCGTCGTGCGTCTGGCGCGGGACCTGGACGCCTCCTTGTGCGCCGAGGGGATCGAGCGCAAGGAGCAGGCGGCACTGCTGGCCACACTCGGCTTCGACGAGGCCCAGGGCTTTCTCTTCGCCCGCCCGATGCCCGCGGAGGAGCTGAGGGCGCTGCGCGCCGCGCCGCCGGCCGCGTGGTCGGCGGCGATCTGAGCGAAGCGGTGCCCCGAGGCGGAGGCAGGGCCGCGGCAAACCGCCGCCAGGAGCATGGCGCTCGCTGACGAAACTAGCGCTTTGCTAGCGCAACACTCTACGATATTCGCCCATCGCGTGAGCAATCAGTCAGCTATGCCCGTTTCTTACCGACCCATGGCCCGGGCGGTCGCCGCGCTCGTGCTGCTGGCCGTGAGCATGGCGGTTCCTGCGACTGCCGGGCCTGGCCCCGACCGGGAGGGTGTGCAGGAAAGCGAGCCCTTGGATGCAGAGTCAGGAAGGGACCGGCTGGCAGGATCCCTCGCGGGTCTGCGCGTGGCGCTCAAACGCAATCTTCGCCAGCGGCAGCCCGAGCGGCCGCTGGCGACAGACGAGCCGGCGCCGATAGCCCATCTTCCGGAGGAGCTCCGGCAGCCGGATATCGACTTCGCCTTCGTGCTGGCCGGCGACGGCACCACCCTCCACGGCGCGCTCGGCGGCAGGGCGCTGGCGGTGACCGCTTCGGGGCTGCTGGGGAAGGGGCTCGACGATCTTCTGGCAGCGCCGCTCGCCTCCGCCCACGCAGTGGCCTCCGGCTTCGTGCTCACCGCGTCGGGTCCTGCCCTCGTCGCCGTCGCACCGGAGCCGGCGCACAGTGACGGGCAGCGTCGGGTGGTGGGCGAGCAGCTGGACCCGTTCATTCTCGGCGAGCTGGAGCGCCATCTGGGCCTGCCGGGCCTGCGGTTCGCGCCGGAGGCGCCCGTGGGCGCTGCGGCCATGGAGCTGCACAGTCGCCTCGGAACTCCTTTGGGGGTCCTTGCCTGGGACGAGGCTGCCGCCGCGACGGCGCCGCTCCTGCCGGCGTGGGCTCCGCCTGGCCTCCTGCTGACAGGGGCTGCAGGCGTGCTGGCCTGGAGAGCGCTGCGCGGGGGCCGCAAGAGGAGGCTGCTCCCCAGTCGCGCGGGCTGGATCGAGACGGAGCTGCGGGAGGCACTGCAACGCGGCGAGCTGGAGCTGTTCTACCAGCCGCAGGTGGAGCTCGGCAGCGGCCGGCTCCTGGGTGCCGAGGCGCTGCTGCGCTGGTTGCACCCGACCCGTGGCAGCATTCCGCCCAGCCTCTTCGTCCCTGTGGCCGAGAACGCGGGGCTGATGCCCGAGATCGGCCGCATGGTGCTGCGCCGGGCGGCGGCGGAGGCGGCCGGCTGGGGCGGGCTCAAGCTTGCGGTCAACGTCTCGCCGCTGCAGTTCCGCGAGCGCGATCTGGTGGCCGAGATACGCCGGACGCTGGCCGCCACTGGCCTGCCGGCGCGCTGTCTCGAGCTGGAGATCACCGAGAGCGCGCTGCTCGACGACCCGGTCGGGGCTGCCGCGATGATGGCGCAGCTTCGCAAGCTGGGGATAGGTATCGCCATCGACGATTTCGGGACCGGCTATTCGAGCCTGAGCCACCTGCACCGCTTCCCCTTCGACAAGATCAAGCTCGACCGCTCGTTCACCGAGCAGATCCTCGAGCAGCCGCAGTCGCGCACGGTGGTGGAGGCGGTGGCGAGACTGGCGCGCGAGCTCGATGCGCGCTTGTGCGCCGAGGGCGTGGAGCGCGAAGAGCAGGCGGCGCTGCTCGGGCTCATGGGCTTCGAGGAGGCGCAGGGCTTTTTCTACGGGCGACCGATGGCGGCGGCCGATCTGCGCGCCCTGCTGGTGGCGCCGCGCGGCAACGCCGCTTGAGGCGGGGCGGCGGGCAAGGCCCGTCCGCCCCGCCGCGTGGTCAGCGATAGACCAGCGTCGGCAGCCACATCGAGAAAGCGGGGACGAAGGTCACCACCAGCAGGACGAGCACCAGCGGCACCAGGAACGGCATGGTGGCCGAGGCGCAGCGCTCGAACGGCAGGCCGGAGACCCGTGAGAGCACGTAGAGCACCATGCCGACCGGCGGGGTGAGCAGGCCGATCATCAGGTTGAGCACCATGATGACGCCGAAATGCACGGGATCGACGCCGACCTTGATGGCGATCGGCAGCAGGACCGGCACCAGGATGGTGATCGCCGCGATCGTCTCCATGAAGCAGCCGACCGCGAACAGGATCAGGTTGATGAGGAGCAGGATCAGGATCTTGTTCTCGGTCAGCGACAGGATGGCCGCGGAAAGATGCTCGGGCATCCGGGCGCTGGTGAGGATCCAGGCGAAGATCGAGGCGCCGGCGACGATCAGCAGGATGATCGCGGTGGTCTCGATGGTGTCCATGCTGACCCGCATGAAGTGGCGCCAGGTCAGGGTGCGGTAGACGAGGAGGCCCAGCACGAGGGCGTAGCCGACCGCCGCGATCGCCGCCTCGGTGGGGGTGAACACGCCGGTGAGGATGCCGCCCACGATGATGGTGGGGGTCATCAGCGAGAGGAAGGCGCGCTTGAAGGTCTTGCCGAGCAGCGGGACGGAGAAGCGCGCGTCGCGCGGATAGTTGCGGCGGCGCGCGTACCAGCCGACCATCCCCATCAGCGCCAGCGCCATCAGCAGGCCGGGGACGAACCCCGCGGCGAAGAGCTGGCCGATGGAGGCGTTGGCGAGCACCCCGTAGATGACCATGGGCAGGCTCGGCGGGATGATCGGGCCGATGGTCGAGGAGGCGGCGGTGACCGCCACGGCGAAATCGTCGTCGTAGCCGGCGTCGCGCATCGCCTTGATCTCGATGGTCCCGAGCCCGCCGGCGTCGGCCACGGCCGCCCCGGACATGCCGGCGAAGATCACCGAGGCGCCGACATTGACGTGGCCGAGCCCGCCGCGCATCCAGCCGACCAGCGCCATGGCGAAGGCGAAGATGCGGTTGGTGATGCCGGCCTCGTTCATCAGGTTGCCGGCGAGGATGAAGAACGGGATGGCCAGCAGCGGGAAGCTGTCGACGCCGCCCACCATGCGGTGCAGGACCACGAGATCCGGCACCGTGCCGGCCACGAGGATCGCCAGCAGCGAGGAGCCCGCCAGGGCCAGCGCCACCGGCAGGCCCATCACGATCATCACCAAAAGGGCGATGAAGAGAGTCCAGAGCATCATGTGGTCGGCCTCGGCGCGTCGTCGGTCTTCTCGAGATCGCTATAGCCCTGGCGCCAGTGACGCCAGGTGACCTGGATGGCGCGCAGGAACATGATGGCAAAGCCGGCCAGCACGACCCAGTAGAGCAGGCCGATCGGCAGGTCGATCGACGCCATGCGCTGGTTGCCCATCAAGTTCAGGATCTTCCAGGAAAGATAGATGAAGTAACCCAGCAAGAGCAGGCGGACGACGTCGACGGCTGTCGCCAGCGTCCTGCTCGCGCGTCCTTTCAGATAACGGTAGAAAAATTCCACATGAATGTGGGTATTCTTCTTCACCGCAATGGTGGCGCCGAGGAAGGTCACGGCTATCAGGAGATAGCGCGCGACCTCCTCGGTCCAGGCAAGCGAGTCGTTGAGGACATAGCGGGTGAAGAACTGGACGAACACCACTGTCGCGAGAATCCAGAACAGCACGAACGTCACGCCGTCCTCGATTCCCAGCTCCGACATCCGAAAGTCGGTCTGCTCCTCGTCGAACTCCGGCGCGTGGTGCTCTCGAGCGCCGTTCTCGGCCACGGGCCTGCCGTGTTCCGCCATCTTCACCCTCCGTTGCCCCGCCTTGTTGCCTGAGGCCTAGTCCGCCAGCGCCTGCAGGCGGTCGTACTGCTCCTTGGTCCAGGTCGCCGAGGGGCCGGTCAGCGAGGGCTGGAGGGCGGCACGGAACGCGTCGCGGTCGACGTCGGTGATCACCGTCTCGCCCATCGTCACGAACTCGGTGCGCAGCCTGTCCTCGGCCTCGCGGACATCGTCGGTCGCCCCGGCAGCGGCCTCCTTGAAGATCTCCGTGAAGATCGTCTTGTCCTCGTCGGAGAGCCGGTTCCACAGCGGCGCGCCGATCACCGTGATCAGGCTCTCGGTGATGTGCCCGGTCAGGTTGATGGTGTCCTGAACCTCGTAGAACTTCTTGGCCAGGATGGTCGGCAGGGGGTTCTCCTGGGCGTCCACCGTGCCGGTCTGCAAGGCCAGATAGACCTCGGCGAAGGCGATCGGAGCGGCATTGGCGCCGACGCCCTTGGGGAACATCAGATAGAGGGGCGCGTCGGGGACGCGGATCTTCAGACCCTTCATGTCGTCAGGCGTACGGATCGGCTTGTTGGCGGTCACGTGCCGCTCGCCGTAATAGGTCATCCCGACGATCTTGTTGCCGGTCTTCTCCTTGTAGCCTTCGGCGAGCTCCTCGAAGAGCTCGCTGTCCTTGTAGCTCTGCCAGTGGTCGAAGCCGCTGAAGATGTAGGGAGCGCCGCCGATGGCCAAAGGCCCGTAATAGTTCCCGGCGAAAGCGGTGCCGGTATAGATGATGTCGACGGTGCCCAGGGTCAGGCCCTGGTTGATGTCCGACTCCTTGCCCAGCGAGGAGGCAGGGTAGACCTCCATCGTGTAGCGGCCGTCGGTGCGCTCCGCGATCTGCTCGGCAGCCCACAGCGCCCACTTCTGGTAGGGCTCGGAGGACTCGTAGACATGGGCGAACTTGAGCTGCTCTTGCGCGCTGGCGGCGCCGGCGATCAGCAGCGATCCGGCGATGCCGGCGGCGATGCCCAGGGTTCGTGTCGAGAACATCGATAGCCTCCTGTCCCGAGGCGCGCGCGGCGGCGCCCCGATTGATTGACCGACGAATTGGCGCGCACGCCGGGGACGAGCGTCCTTTCAGCCGCCCGTCCGCCGGATCCGTCCGCGCTTGGCGATGGCCGAAGGATCGCCTCGTGTCGTCGTGGATGCAAGCCGTTGATCCGGCTCCGGGAGGAGATTGCGTGGCGCGCCGCCGCTTCCTACCATCCGTGGGCGCAAAAACGTGCAGAAGGAGACTTATGACAAAGGTGCAACGGACAGATTATCGGAGGAGCGCCGCATCGTGGGACGAAGCGTCGTGGCACGGCACCGTCGAGAGGCCCGATCGACCTGCGGGCCGGCCGGGCCGGGCGAAGCCGCCCGATTTTTATCCGCAGGTTGCGCCAAGTATCTGGCATGGCCGCGAAATCCTCGGTGCTTCCACATCGTGGCGGGGTTTTTGAAGTGCGTTGCGCCGCTGCCCTCGGCTCGTATTCTTCAATGAGCGAGCTTGGGAGGTTGCGTCATGGCGATGATGACGGCGGTGGAAGCGGCGGTACGGGTTCTGGAGAAGGAAGGTGTGAGCGTGGCCTTCGGCGTGCCGGGGGCGGCGATCAACCCGCTTTATGCAGCGATGCGCGCCCATGGCAGGATCCGCCACATCCTGGCGCGGCACGTCGAGGGCGCCTCCCACATGGCCGACGGCTACAGCCGCGCGGTGGCGGGCAATATCGGCCTGTGCCTCGGCACCTCGGGGCCGGCCGGCACCGACATGATCACCGGCCTCTATGCGGCCATCGCCGATTCGGTCCCGATCCTGTGCATCACCGGCCAGGCGCCGCGCGCCAAGCTGCACAAGGAGGATTTCCAGGCGGTCGACATCGAGGCGATCGCCCGGCCGGTCACCAAATGGGCCGTCACCGTCAGGGAGCCCGGCCTCGTGCCGCGGGTGCTGCAGCAGGCCTTTCACGTCATGCGCTCGGGCCGGCCGGGCCCGGTGCTGGTGGACCTGCCGGTCGACGTGCAGACCGCCCTGATAGAGTTCGACATCGATACCTACGAGCCGTTGGCCGCCTTCAAGCCGAAGGCCAGCCGCCGCCAGGTCGAGAAGGCGCTGGCGATGCTCAACGGCAGCGAGCGGCCGCTGATCGTGGCCGGCGGCGGCATCATCAACGCGGATGCCTCGGAGCTTCTCGTGGAGCTCGCCGAGCTCCTGGGCGTGCCGGTGATCCCGACCCTCATGGGCTGGGGTGCGATTCCCGACGACCACAGGCTCATGGCCGGCATGGTCGGGCTGCAGACCAGCCACCGCTACGGCAACCGGACCTTCCTCAAGTCCGATTTCGTGCTGGGCATCGGCAATCGCTGGGCCAACCGGCATACGGGCTCGATCGAGAGCTACACCGAGGGCCGCCGGTTCGTGCATGTCGACATCGAGCCCACCCAGATCGGCCGCGTGTTCAATCCCGACCTCGGCATCGCCTCGGATGCCAAGGCGGCGCTGGAGCTGTTCGTCGAGGTCGCGACGGAGTGGAAGGCCGCCGGAAAGCTCGCCGACCGCAGCGCCTGGGCCGCCGACTGCCTGCACCGCAAGGAGCACATGCTGCGCCGCAGCCATTTCGACCAGGTGCCGCTCAAGCCCCAGCGCGTCTATCAGGAGATGAACCAGGAGTTCGGGCGCGACACCTGCTATGTGAGCACGATCGGCCTCTCGCAGATCGCCGGCGCCCAGTTCCTGCACGTCTACCGGCCGCGCAACTGGATCAATTGCGGCCAGGCGGGGCCCCTGGGCTGGACGCTGCCGGCGGCGCTAGGCGTGCGCGCCGCCGATCCCGACCGCGAGATCGTGGCGCTCTCCGGCGACTACGACTTCCAGTTCCTCATCGAGGAGCTGGCGGTGGGCGCGCAGCACCGGCTGCCCTACCTGCACGTGGTGGTGAACAACTCCTATCTCGGCCTGATCCGCCAGGCGCAGCGCGGCTTTTCCATGGATTTCGAGGTCAGCCTCGCCTTCGAGAACATCAACAGTCCGGAGACGGGCAGCTACGGGGTCGACCATGTGGCGGTGGCCGAGGGGCTGGGGTGCAAGGCCATCCGGGTGAAGAGTCCCAACGAGTTCAAGGAGGCCTTCGCCCGGGCGCGGGCGCTGATGAAGGAGCACCAGGTGCCGGTGGTGCTCGAGTTCATCCTCGAGCGCGTCACCAACATCGCCATGGGCACCGAGATCCACAACGTCACCGAGTTCGAGGAGATCCTCTGCCTCGACCCCTCCCTGACGCTCGAGGACTCCTCGGGCTCGGTGCTGCAGACGCAGCCGGCCGCAGCGCCTGTTGCGAGGCCCGTGGATCCGGCCGGCGATTCGCGCTAGGCCGTCCGCACCAGCCAAGATTCTGCAGCCCTCGCCGAGGAACGCCCGTGCTCGCCCAGGATGCCCGGAAGATCGCCGACCTGCTGCTCGAGGCGCGCCGCAGCAGGCTGCCGCTCGCTCCGGCAGAAAATCTTCCCGCACCCGCAAGCGCCGCCGACGCCTACGCGATCCAGCGCCTGGTGAGCGGAGAGCTGGGCAAGGTGGCGGCCTGGAAGGTGGGCGCTGCCTCGCCGGAAGCCGAGCCCGGCATGGCGCCGATCCATCTGGTCCATGCCTCGCCCGCCGTCCTGCCCGCCGCCGGCTTTCACCGGCTGGGCGTGGAGGTGGAGATCGCCTACAGGATCGGCCGGGATCTTCCGGCGCGGAGCGAGCCCTGGACGCGCGAGGAGGTGGCGGCGGCGATCGACGCCGTGATGCCGGCCATCGAGGTGGTGGACACGCGGCTGGCACCCCCGCTCGACGGCGAGCCGTTCTGGAAGCTCACCGACTTCCAGCTCAATGGCGGGCTGGTGGTGGGCGCGCCGCGTGCCGACTGGCGGGAAGTCGACCCGCTGACGCAGCCGGTGCGCCTCGTGATCGACGGCGCCACGGTGGCCGAGGGCCGCGGCGGCAACCCGGCGGGCGACCTCATGCGCCTCGTGGCCTGGCTGGCGGGAAGTGCCGGCCGGGAGCTCGGCGGCCTGCGCCGCGGCCAGATCGTGACCACCGGCTCGCTCACCGGCCTGCGTTGGGTCGAGCCGGGTGCGAGGATCGAGGCGCTGCTCGACGGGCTGGGCGAGGTCTCGGTGCAGTTCCCGCGCTGAGCGGCCCCGGGGGACCGCTCAGGGCGGGCGCTCCTCAGGCCGTTCGCCGCTGCCGCTGATCCGGCTCGTCAGCCGGGGCGCTTCCGGCCAGATGGTCGAGAGCCGCCTGGACGCCGCCAGCTTGGTGCGGCACGCCGGCCAGCCTCAGGCCCATCTCGACCCCGCTGAGGGTGCCGCAGAGCATGAGATCGTTGAAATGGCCCAGATGGCCGATCCGGAAGACCCTGCCCTTGAGCCTGGTCAGGCCGGCGCCCAGCGACATGTCGAAATTCTCGAGGATCGCCTTGCGCAGCGCGTCGGCGTCATGGCCCTCGGGCATCATCACCGTGGTGAGCGCGGCGCTGTATTCGCGCGGATCGGCGCAGAGGATCTCGAGCCCCCAGCCCCGCACCGCCCGCCGCGTCGCCTCGGCATGGCGCTCGTGGCGCGCGAACACGGCCGGCAGACCCTCCTCGAGCAGCATCGCGATGGCCTCCTTGAGGCCGTAGAGGAGGTTCGTGGCCGGCGTGTAGGGGAAGAACCCGGTGGCGTTGGCAGCCAGCATCTCCTCCCAGTTCCAGAAGGAGCGCGGCAGGCGCGCCGTCCGCGAGGCTGACAGCGCCTTCTCGCTCACCGCGTTGAAGGACAGGCCGGGCGGCAGCATCAGGCCCTTCTGCGAGCCCGACACGGTGACATCGACGCCCCACTCGTCGTGGCGGTAGTCGATCGAGCCCAGCGAGCTGATCGTATCGACCAGGAAGAGCGCCGGATGGCCGGTCCGGTCGATCGCCCGGCGGATCTCGGGGATCCGCGAGGTGACGCCGGTGGAGGTCTCGTTGTGGACCACGCAGACGGCCTTGATGGCGTGGGAGCGGTCGCCAGCGAGGCGGGCCTCGATTTCCTGCGGGTCGGCGCCGTGGCGCCAGTCGCCGGGAATTAGCTCCACCTCGAGGCCCAGCCGGCCCGCCATCTGCTGCCACAGGCTGGCGAAATGGCCGGTCTCGCTCATCAGCACCCGGTCGCCGGGCGAGAGCGTGTTGACCAGGGCCGCCTCCCAGGCCCCGGTGCCCGAGGCCGGGTAGATGATCACCGGCTGGCGGGTCTGGAAGATCTCCTTGATGCCGGCCAGCACCTCCTGGCCCAGCTTTTGGAACTCCGGCCCGCGGTGATCGATGGTCGGCCGGTCGATCGCCCGCAGCACCCGGTCGGGCACATTGGTCGGACCCGGTATCTGCAGAAAATGGCGCCCTGACGGCATGGTCTGGCCCCTCCCTATCGTCGTGCGTTCTCACCCCGCCCTCCCCGCCTCGCGGCGCGGATCGACGGCGGCGGCCCCGTCGGGCGCGTGCCGCGCCAGGCCGGCAGGAGTCTCCTGTAGCGCCTTCGCTGCCGGGGGGCCACTGGTGGGCGCTTGCCGGGGTGTCCGCAGTGCGGCGCCCCGGTCCTGCCACGTCATCGGCCGCGGGCCGGCGCCTCCTGCTGGCGGGCGAGGCTGGCGACGATACGCGCGGCGAGCATGGGGGCCGTGGTGAACTTGACGTCGACGGCGCTGATCAGGCCCTTCGGGCCGCCATGCGCGGCATGCTCGATCAGCACCGGACGGTCGGCGAGATCGGCCGAGCCGTCACGCGCTGCCGGCAACAATCCCGCCATGACCCGCCGCACATGCCGCAGCCCGGCCCCGAGGCCGGGCAAAGCGTCGTTGAGATCGGCCAGGAATGCCGCGATGGAGGCGTCGTCCGGCACCGGCCGGGCGACGGCGCCCGGCCAGGGCAGATGCCAGGTGCCGGCATAGGTGCCGCCGTCGAGCGGGTAGACGAACAGCACCGGCGCATCCGGCCGCGAGGCCTGAACAGCCAGCCCGGCATCGGCGGGCGGCGGCCGGTCGAGGAGAAGGTTGAAGGCCAGCGACGGGCGGAACAGCTCGGCGAGGTCGCGATCGAAGCGGGCGGCGAGGCTCCGGCTCCATGGGCCGGCGGCGAGAACCACCGCGTCGGCGGCCTCGTGCCAGCCGCACGCCGCAGCGACGCCGCGCACCCTGCCGCTGTCCACCGCCAGCCGGTCGATACTCGTGCCGGTACGGATCTCGACGCCGGCGGCCACCGCCTCCTCGGCCAGGGCGGCGATCAGCGCCCGGTCGTTGCGTACCACCGCGTCGTGCCACAGGGCGGCACCCTGGAGCCCGCCCGGCTTCACGCCGGGAAAGCGCTCCCTCGTCTCGGCCGGCGACAGGACCCGGCCGCGCGGCAGATGGCGGCCGGCGGGCACGCCGCGGTTGCGGTCGAGGGCGAGCAGCGCGTCGAGCGCGAAGGCGCCGCGGAACGGCAAGGGCCGCTTGAGGCCGCGGCCATAAAGCGGCATCAGGCAGGGCAGCGGCTCGATCAGCGCGGGATAGCGGCGCAGCCAGTGGGCGCGGGCGGCGATCGACTTGCGGTGACGGACGAGATCGAGCCGCTGGAGATAGCGCAGGCCGCCATGGAGCAGGCGGAACCAGGCCGCCGAAGTCTCGCCGGCCAGCTCCGCGCCGCGCTCGACCAGGAGCGTGCGCCGCCCGCTGCGCGCGGCCTCGGCGGCGGTGCACAGGCCGAGCACACCGCCGCCCACCACCACGACATCGAAGCCTGCCATGCCCGTCACGCGCCCCAGCGCTGGCGCCAGTCCTGGAAGACGACCAGCGCCCAGAGGATGTGCGCATGGTTGGCGCGATTGGCCAGATGCTCGTCGATCAGCCGGCTGACGGTGGCCCGCTGGAACAGGCCCTCGGCCAGTCCGCCCGGGCTGCGCAGCTCCTCCAGGAGCGGCCGGAGCTCGGCCTTGAGCCAGTTCTTCATCGGGATCGAGAAGCCCTGCTTGGTGCGGTAGACCGCATCGGACGGCACATGGCGCGCCGCCACCTTCTTCAAGAGAGGCTTGGTCTGGCCGCCGCGCAGCTTCAGTGCGGAGGGCATGGAGAAGGCGGCCTCGACCACCTCCATGTCGAGGAACGGCACCCGCAGCTCGAGCGAGGCCGCCATCGACATCCGGTCGCTCTTCACCAGGCAGTTGTCGACGAGGTAGCTCTTGAAGTCGACGAAGAGCGCCGTGTCGACAGGATCGCGGCCGGCCGCGGCCTCGTGGTAGCGCTCGATATGCGCCTCGACCGGCCGGGTCATGGCGCCCGCCGCCTCTGCGGTGAAGAGCCGGCTGCGGAGCGCCTGGTCGGCGAACAGCCGCCAGCGGGCGTGGCCCAGCGCCGGATCGAGACCGGCTCCCTCGACGAACCGCTTGGCCTTGTTGACCAGGCCCTTCTTCTGCGGGCTCGGCGGGATCAAGGCCAAAGTGGGGGCGATGACGCCGTTGCGCAGGAAGCCCGGCAGGCGCTGGAAGCGGGCGGCCGCTGCCTGGGCCACATAGCCGTCATAGCCGCCGAAGAGCTCGTCGCCGCCGTCGCCGCTGAGCGCCACGGTGACATGCCGCCGGGCGAGCCGCGAGACCATGTAGGTCGGGAAGATCGAGACGTCGGCGATCGGATCGTCCATGAAGCGCATCAGATGGCCGAAGAGATCGCGCACGTCGGGATGCACCATCTCGACCTCGTGGCGGACCCCCAGATGGCTGGCCACGCGCTTGGCGTGCGGCACCTCGTCGTAGGAGGGATCGTCGAAGCCGATCGAGAAGGTCAGCGCGTCCGGTCCCATGCCGGCCACGACGATGGAGCTGTCGACACCGCCCGAGAGCAGGGCGCCAAGGGGCACGTCGCTCACGAGCTGGCGCTGCACGGCCTCGTGCAGCAGGCCGTCGATGCGCTCGACCCAGCCGGCCTCGTCGGGTTCCGCCGAGGCTGCGCAAGGCGGCGGCAGATCCCAGTAGCGCTGCTCGGCGACGCTCCCGTCATCGAGCCCGATGCTCAAAAGGGTGCCGGGCTCGAGCTTCCTGATCGCCTTGAAGAGCGTGGCCGGCGCCGGGACATACTCCCACGTCAAGAACTCGGCCAGGGCGTCGAGGTCGAGCTCGCGGGGCACGAGGTTCGAGGCCAGCAGGCTCTTGATCTCCGAGCCGAACACGAGGTGCGTGCCGAGCCGGGCCACGAACAGCGGCTTGATGCCCACCTGGTCGCGGACCAGCAGGACCCGGCGGCGCGCCTGGTCGTGCAGGGCGATGGCGAACATGCCGTTGAGTCGCCGGGCGAAGCCCGGCCCCTCCTCCTCGTAGAGATGGACGATCACCTCGGTATCGGAGCGGGTCTTGAAGACGTGCCCCCGCGCCTCCAGCTCGGCGCGCAGCTCGCGATAATTGTAGATCTCGCCGTTGAAGACGACATGGATGGTGCCGTCCTCGTTGGCGATCGGCTGATGGCCGGTCTCGAGATCGATGATCGCCAGCCGCCTCATCCCCATCATGACTGGCGGTGCCATGTGGAACCCGGCGTCGTCGGGCCCGCGATGCTCGATCGCGTCGGTCATGCGGACGAGCACCGGCGGCTCCGGGAGCTCTCCGCGCCCCAGGGTCAGGACCCCGGCAATGCCACACATGCTGGTATTTTCCTCAGGCGACCATGGCCAGGACACGGCGCATCTTGGTCTCGTAGATCGGCCGGCTGTACTGCTCGCGGTAGCGCTGCAGGGCCCCGGCACTCACCCTTGCACGCCCGATCTCGTCGGTCAGGGCCCGGATCATGCCGGCAGCGAATGAACGCGGCTCCGGCTCGGCCAGGAAGCAGACCTTCTCGTCGAGAACCTGGGTATGCGAGAGGATCGAGGTCGCGACCAGCGGCACGCCCGAGGCGAGCTGCTCGTAGATCTTCAAGGGCGTGTTGCTGCCCGAGGAGCGCGGCGAGACCAGGACGTCGGCGGCCTTGGTGTAGCGCCGAGCCACGGTCGGCGGCACGCTGCCGGTAAAGGCGATGTCGTCGGGCTCGATCTCGTGGCTGGCGGCCAGGGTCCGGTAGCGCTCGACCTGTGCCGGCGAGCCGCCCACCATCAGCAGGAAGGCGTCGGGCACTGCCCGCTTCACCTCGGCGAAGGCGGGGATCAGGATGTCGAGCCCCTGATAGGCCTCGAACGTGCCGGCATAGAGGACAACGCGACGGTTGCTCGGCATCGGCATCTCGATGGTCTCGGGTGCCTCGCCGCGCTTCGGGCGCGCCAGCTTCACATCCTCGAAGATCGAGTTCTCGATCAGCTCGTGGCGGCTGGGATCGGGCATCTGCGCCCGGGCGTAGTGGGCCAGCTCCGGGCAGATCGTGATCACCGCGTCGGCCGCCTTGAGGCAGGTCCGCTCGAGCCATTCGAACGCGCCGATGATGAGCCTCGACTCGGTGAACTTGTAGTTGCGCAACTGCTCCGGCAGGCTCGAATGCATGTCGTAGATCAGCTTGAAGCCGAAGATCGGCTTCATGAAGCGCAGGAAGAACACGCTCTCCTCGTGTGCATGCACGAAGGCGTAGCGGCGCGTCGACAGCAGCCAGAGGGAGTAGGCGAAGATGAAAATGTCGAGGAACAGCTTGGCGGCCGATGGGCCGATCTTGATCGGGCCGAGCCACGACATGGCCGGGATCCGCACGATCCGGATCCCCGGCAGATCGACATCCTCGCCGCGGCCATAGCACAGCAGGTCGACCTCGTAGCCTTCCTGGGCGGTGATCAGGGTGCGGTAGTAGACCGAGAAGGGCGTGCCGCGGGGCGCGAAGAACGGCTGCGGCGCCACCACCAGAGCCCGGGGACGGCTGCTCATGCCTGCCTCCGCTTGTACAACTGCATTGCGACCTGGTCGCGGAGGAATGAAATGGCCCCCGCGCGCGTCCCATAAATGCTCACCTTCGCTTGCGGATCGAGGAGCCGGGCCTTGAGGGCGGCGAACGGAGCAGGCTGGAAAGGGTCGATCTCGAGGTGCAGACCGTAGCTTGCCACCCGCTCGACCTGCCGGGCGAACGGCAGGGGGTCGCTGCCAGGCAGCACCCGCCGTCCGTTCCGCTCGACCCGCTCGAACTGGCCCGGGGTCGCGATGAACGCGGCCCTGCCGCCATTGTCCCCGAGGAACACGGAGGCGCCCTGGGGGCTGTCGAGCAGCGCCTCGAGCAGCCGACCGCGGCGGCCCCACCACTTGCCGAAACCCCAGGGCACGACGGGCAGCGCATCGGCGGCCAGTGCCCGCTCTATGGCCTCGCTCATGGCAATGCCGTCGGGGATGTCGTCGTCGGTGCCCAGGGCCAGCAGCTCGAGCCCGCCTGCGACCTGCACCTGCCGGCCGGCGGTCACGAGGACCGTGGCGCCGTCCGCGCGGCGCAGCTCGAGCGTCCGTCCATCCGGCCGCAGCTCGCCGCGCCAGCCCTGCGGTGGCTGGTCGGCCAGCTCGCGGAAGGCATGCACGCCGGCGATCTCGGTGAGCAGAAGCCAGACGGGGCCGAGCGGGAGACCGCTTTCGGCCGCGTTCGCGATGGCCGCGTCGAGAAAGCGACGGCGGTCGAAGACCGGGTGCAGATGAACGTGAGCGTCGACCGCTACGGTCACGCGCCGCTCTTGCGGCACGGCCCGTCGATCGACAGCATCACCCTCTTCACGCCGTTCCCCGAGGCTCACGAGAGTTTCCCCCGCAGGTAACGTCATTGTAACGTGCAGACCCTCTGCCGAAGAATTTCATGCCGCAGCCCGACGGATGTTGGACGTCGGACATCATGCGGCTCCATTAACCTTTCTCGACCGCGCCGGCACTTCCTGCCTGCGGTCTCCCCGAGCGTGGCGGAGCCGGGCCGACCACGCCACTGTGTTTTTGCTAGCATGGAGCTACCCGAGGCTGAACAGCATCCTCTGGGGCGCAGTATCATGGTGCCAGGGTTGTTGGCCTGGTGTTGCCCGAACGTCATGATCTGGGGCACCGAGATCGAACCTCGCGGGTACCCGTCCGTTCATTCAAGCCAGTCCGTTCATCCAAGAAGGCCGCCATGTCCCTTCCCCCCTCGCAGCAACCCACGGCACTGGTCACCGGCGCTACAGGCTTTACCGGCTGGTATGTGGCCGAAGCACTGGCGCGAAAGCAGTACAAGGTGAGGACGCTGGTACGCGACGCCGCCAAGGCAGGGCCGCTGGCCGAGCTGGGCTACGAGATCGCCATCGGCGATCTGCGCGACGCGGCGGCCGTCGCCCGCGCGACCGAGGGCTGCAGCCATGTCTTCCACATCGGCGCGCTCTACCGGGAGGCGAAGTTCGGCGACGAGGTCTATCACCAGGTCAATGCCGGCGGCACCGCCAACGTGCTGGACGCGGCGCTGCGCCATGGCGCGCGCGTGGTCCACTGCAGCACGGTGGGTGTCCATGGCGACGTCGAGGGGGTCGCCGACGAGGAGGCCCCCTTCAACCCCGGCGACGCCTACCAGACGAGCAAGGTCGAGAGCGAGCGGCTGGTCGCCGAGTATGCCGCCAGGGGCCTCGAGGTGTCCTGCTTCCGGCCGGCCGGCATCTACGGGCCGCGCGACACCCGGTTCCTCAAGCTCTTCAGGACGATCCGCAACCGCACGTTCCGCATGTTCGGCAAGGGCGAGATCTTCTACCATCTCACCTTCGTCGAGGACCTGGCCGACGGGATCGTGCTGCTCGGCGAGCATCCGGCGGCCGTGGGCGAGACCTTCATCCTCACCGGCCCCCGCTACACGACCCTCAACGAGCTCGTGACCTCGGTGGCGCGTGCCGTCGACGTGCCGCCGCCCCGGGGCCGCCTGCCGCTGCCGCCGCTGCTGGCCGCCGCCGTCCTGTGCGAGACGGTCTGCCGGCCGTTCGGCATCGAGCCGCCTTTGCATCGCCGGCGCTGCGACTTCTTCACCAAGTCGCGGGCGTTCTCGAGCGAGAAGGCGCGGCGGCTGGTAGGCTATGCTCCCAAGGTGGAGCTTGACGAAGGCCTGCGCCGCACGGCCGAATGGTATTTTTCCCAAGGAATGATTGCGTGACCGATGTGCCCATGATGAGCGGGCCCGCCCCCTCCGCGCGCAGCGGCAAGGGCAAGGGGCCCGTCTGGCTCAAGCTCGGCGTCACGGTGGTGGTCCTCGGCATCCTCTTGTGGACGCTCGACGTCAGCGCCCTGCCCGGCCTGATCGCCGGCGCGGACGTCCGGCTCCTGGGCCTGCTCCTGGCCTCGCTGTTCGTCGAGCGTGTGTTCGCCGCCTATCGCTGGTGGGTGCTGTTGCGCCCCAACGCGCCGGGCCTGCCCTTCGCGCCGGTGCTGCGCATCAGCTTCATCAGCAACTATTTGGGCGCCTTCATGCCCGGCGGTGTGGGCATCGACATGCTGCGGGTGTGGGGCCTGTCGCGGCACGCCTCGGACCTGCCGCTGGCGCTCTCCTCGATCGTGGTCGAGCGGATCTTCGGCCTCGCCGGCATGTTCGCCCTCATCCCGGTGGGCCTGCTGATGGCGCCGGTGGGCCTGCCGCGGGAGGTCGAGATCCTGCTGATGCTGGCCGCGGGCGGCCTGGTCCTGGCCTCGATCGCACTCTACCTGCAAAGCGTGCGCCGCCTCGCCCGCCGCCTGCTGCTCGCGGTCAAGCCGCTGCACCGGCTGAACGATGCGCTCGGCGGCATCACCGGCAAGCTCGACGCCTATGCGCGGGTGCCCTGGACCCTCGTCTATTCGGCCCTGCTCGGCTGCGTGAACCAGCTCCTGCGGGCGGTGAGCTTCGTGATCGGCGGCTGGGCGCTCGGCCTCTCGATCGATCCGGGATTGCTCGTCGCCATCGTGCCGATCGCCATTCTCGTGGCCCTGCTGCCGATCTCGTTCGGCGGCCTGGGCCCGCGCGAGGCGACCTTTGTCGGCCTTCTGGGCGTGGCCGGTGTGGCGCCTGCCGGCGCCTTCGCGCTGATCCTCGTGCGCGAGGCCCTCAACCTGCTCACCGCCCTGCCCGGCGCGTGGCTGTTCTTCCGGCACGGTGCCTCCATCAAGGCGGCACCGGCGGCGGCCGGCGATGCCTTTGCAGGCAGCCTCGCCACACACGGCGCCGACCGCTGACGGGGGCCGACCGCGTGACGGAAGGGGCGGTGCTCCCGCCCCCTTCCTTCGCTCAGCGGCGGCGGAAAACCACCTTGGCCGGATTGCCGGATGCGATCACCCGGTCGGGCAGCTTGCCGGTGACGACCGAGCCGGGGCCGACGATCGTGTGATCGCCGATCTCCGCACCATCGGTCACCACGACATTGCCGCCCAGCCACACGTCCTTGCCGATGCGGATGCCCTTGGACGTGTCGCCCTGGTGCTGGATGGGCACGTCCAGGCGGTCATACCGGTAGTTCACGCCGACGATGACGACGTTGGGGCCGAGCATCGTGTCGTCGCCGATCACGACGCCGCCCTCGTGCGAGGCGATGAAGCAACCGGTGGCGATGGACACGCCCCGGCCGATCTCCAGAGGCCCGTAGCTCGACTTGATCTTGACGAACGAGCTGATCTGCGTGCCGCGCCCGATCCTCAGGAACGGCCCGAGCTCCACCTCGGCCCGGGTGCTGATCCGGCAGCGAAACTTCGCATAGCCATAGAGGCTGACGATGGAGGCCGGAATCAGGAAGCGGCGCATCGCCGTCGCGAGGTTCATGCGTGCGTCCAAAGATAGTGCAGGTTGTGACAGCGTTATCCACTATCCACTGGCGTCACAAGGCGCAAATGGGCAGCTTGGGCGCGGAATCGACCGGCTGCGCCGTATAAGGCGCTATCTTCCCCGGAGCGGCAGATGCAAGAGACCGTCGAGACTTTCACCGTCACCAGCGCCCTGGTTGACGGCTTTGCACGGCTCACCGGCGATCACAACGCGCTCCACACCGACGCGGAGTTCGCGCGCAAGAGCCGCTTCAGGCAGCGGGTCGCGCACGGCATGCTGGCCTTCGCCCGGATCGGCCGCTTGGCGGATGCGTGGCCCGACCGGTGGCTGCGCTTCCGCACGCTCGAGGGCAGGTTCACCAACCCCGTTCCCGTGGGCGCCGCCCTGCGGCTGGAGGTTCGGGCCACGCCGCAGGCAGGTCAGCTTTGGACCTTCGAGGCGGACTGGACCAGCGAGGTGGACGGACTGACGGCCATCACGGCCAGCGGCAGCTTCGTCCTGCTGCCCGAGGCGCCGCCCGCCGTGACGGCCGTCGAAGGTCGATCCTGCCTGCTGCTCGAGCCGGTCGAGGAGGCAGACCACGGCGCCGACGAGCTTGCCGAGGCGAGGGCGGATCTCCCTTTCCGGATCACGACGGGCGGGCTGGCGGCGCTTGCGCGGCTCCTCGGCGGGGACCGCCCCGCATCGGCTTCATGCTGCCCCAACCTCGCTGCCACGATGCTCCTCTCGACCCTGGTGGGGATGCGGCTGCCCGGCCGCCGCGCCACCTTCACCGACTTCCGCATCGCTTTCGAGGACGACCTGCCGCTCGATGCGCCGGCCCGCCTCGAGGGATCGGTGACCAAGCTCTCGGCGGCGAGCGAGACGCTGACGGCGCAGGCCCGGATCGCCTGTGGCGGACAAGAGCTCGCCACGGGCGAGGTGAGATCGGTGATCAACCCGAGGCCCCGGGCGATGCTGTCGGCGGCCGAGATCCGCGAGCGCCATCTGGGGCATGGGCTCGAGGGAAAGGTCGTGGTGGTGATCGGCGCCAGCCGCGGGATCGGCGAGACTGCCGCCAAGCTCTTCGCCATGGCCGGCGCCCGCGTGGTGGTCCATTACTTCCGGGGGCGCAGCGACGCCCTGGCCATCGCCGCGGAGATTGCCGAGGCCGGCGGCACCGCCCTGCCGCTCGCCTGCGACATCCGCGAGGAAGCAGAGATCGCGCGCTTCTTCGCCGCCGTCGACAGCGCCTTCGGCGGCGTCGACGTGCTGGTCAACAATGCGGTGATGGATTTTCGCCCCAAGCCGGTGAGCGAGCTTCGTTGGGCGGACTATCTGGGTGAGCTCGAGGTGTCGCTCAAGGGGCTGCACGCCTGTTGCGATGCCGCGGTGTCACGCTTCAAGAGCCGCGGCGGCGGCAAGATCATCAACGTCTCGAGTGTGGCGGTCGACCAGCCGGTGCGGGGCCAGAGCAAGTACATCACCGCCAAGAGCGCGGTGGTCGGCTATACGAGGAGCCTCGCGGTCGAGCTTTTGAAGGACAATGTCCAGGTCAACCTGGTGGTGCCGGCGATGACCGAGACAGACCTTTTGGCGTCGATCCCCAGCGACTTTATCCGCCGCATGGCCAAGGCCCGCGGGATGGGCCGCAACCTGCAGCCCATCGAGGTGGCCCAGGCCATGCTCTATCTGGCGTCATGCTGGTCCGACGCGATCACCGGGCAGCAGATCGTGCTCAATCTCGGCGAGCCGCCCTTCGCCTGAAGGCGGGGGTCACGCTCAGGCGGCGGTGCAATGCTCGGCGATCATCTCGTCGAGCTGGCCCACGGTCTCCACCGCCTCGATCTCGTCCATCGACAGGGCGACGCCGAACTCCTCCTCGATGGCCGTCACCAGGCGCAGATGGTTGAGCGAATCCCACTTGGGGTGGCCCTCGCGGACCATGCGCGGCGTCACTTCCTTCACCGGCATGTCGAGGACGTCGGCGATGAGTTCAGCTAGCTTCTGATTCAAGACTTGGCGCTCCTGCTTCGATGGTAATTCCCGGACAATCGAGCGGGGTGGTCTGTGCAATGTCCAGGGCGTAATGCTTCGTGCCTTCGGGCGTAGCCGCGAGAAGCGCGAAGCCCTGGCTGTCGAAATACTCCAGGACGGGCTTGTTCTTGCGGGTCGGCCGAACCTCGGCCAGTAGCCGCCCCTGCGGCTGCCAGCCGGCCGCGATCGCCTTGATCCGGTTGGCGATGGCGGTCTCGACGCCGCGCCCCATGGCCCGGCAGCTCAGCACGACGCTGTCGACCGCGACCGCGTCCGCGCGCCGCTCCACGAGGAACGCGCCGATGATGCCGAGATCGCCGAACCGGTCGCGCGCCGCCACCACCTCGAGCTGCCAGTCCGGCGAGGCCATGAAACGCTCGATGTCGGCCGGCCGGTAGCGCTTGGTGGTGACGTTGAACTGGTTGGTCTTGGCGAAGAGCTGGTGCACCCGGGTCATCTCGGCCCGGGTCGCCGGCCAGAAGGTCAGGCGCGTCTCGAGGCTCTCGAGGTAGGCACGCATGTCGCCGGCGGCCACCCGTACGGCCTCGCGCTCGGCCTGCTCGTGATACTGCTCGGTCTTGCGCAGATCCTCCTCGCTCAAAGCGACGCGCTCGAGCTCCGGCAGATCGAGGAGGAGGTCGGCATAGGTCGACGGGTCCTTCGGCAGATGGACGGTGCGGACCTCGGGCATCAGCTGGCGGATCAGCTCGCACTCGGCCGGGTTGTCGTCCACGAAGACGAGGCTGTCCGTGCCGATATTGAGCTGGGCCGCGATGGTCTGAAGGTTGGCGTGCTTGGGCTCCCAGTTGACCTGCCGCGCCGCGAAGTCGCTCCATCCCAACGGCATGTCGGTGTGGAGGCGGAACGCCTCCTCGACATCCTCGAGATTGTTCTTGCTGCAGATCGCCAGCAGCAGCCCGCGCCGCTGCACCGCCTTGATGGCCGACTGGAAGGCGCGGAACGCTTCGCCCACCGGATCGCCCTCGGCGATGCGGATCCCCTCTGGCCCCTCCTCGCCGAGCACGCCGCCCCAAAGCGTGTTGTCGAGATCGAGCACGAGGCACTTCCTGGGCGGCAAAACCATGCTGGCGAAGTAGCGGCTCAAGAGGTCGGCGAGCTGCGGCAAGGCCGGCTCCGCCCAGGCGATCTTCGCCAGAAGCTTCATCCGCGGGCCGTGGGCAGCGCGGCGTCCGGCCGTGGCGAGCGCATGATCGACATCGACCACGAAGACCTGGGGATCGGCCGCGTAGGCGTCGAACAGGCGGGCATTGAGGCTGGCGTAGAGCTGCGCCTCGCCATGGCCGAGCTTGGCGTCGGCGATGCCCAGATGCTGGCGGCACGGGCGCCAGAAATTGCCGACGAGCAGCGTTGCCCCGGTAACGCTGCGGGCGGTCTCGACCCAGCTCGCGACAGCGGCCAGCGCCTGCTCGACCAGGCCCTCGCGCGCCGCGGCGCCAAGGCCGGCAAGGCCGGCGGGAAGCTGCGGCAGCAGGCGCTCGAGCTCGAGCGACAGGAAGATCACGTGGGGATCGTAGTCGGCCAGACCCAACGACGGGTCGAGCAGCATCTGCATATGCTGGTCGAACGGGCCGACGCGGCCGTCGACATGGGCCCCTCGGCAAAAGGAGGCGGCGCTCACCATGCGAGCGAACATGTCGAGCGTATGGTTGCCCAGGTACAGCACCCGGAGATCCGGCGCCGCTTCCAGCGCTTCCAGGCGACGAACGATCCGCTCCGCGTCACGCGTGGCGAGCGTCAAGACGTCGGTCCCGGCCAGGGCGCTCTTGAGCGCCGCGGCGTCTTTGGAAGCCTCCAGGCAGAGGCGCAAGTCGTCGGTCATCAGCACCGATCCGATCGTGAAGAGCAACGATGGAAATTCTACCCAGCAGCAGTTGAGCGCCACAAGGATCAGGTGCCCTGGAGTGTAGCATGGGATTTCGCGAGCGGTACCCGAGCGCTCACCCGGGTATGAGCAACGCGCTCCGGCAGCGGGACCGGCCGTGGAGGGGGCCCCTCGCCGCAGCGATCTTCTGGTGCCGGCTGGCGCGATCCCCGGCGGCCGTGCGCCGGTCGGCAGGCGCCCCTTGCGGACGCGGCCGCTCTCCCTCGCGTGCAGGAGGCGTCCGGGACCCCGGCAGCCCGGCCAGCCGAGCTTCCGGGGTCGACAATACTCAGGCCTTGTCGAGAAGCCCGTCGAGGAAGCGGCCGAGGCAGTCGCCGATGACGGAGATCTGGTAGCCGCCCTCCTGCACCACGAGGGTCGGCAGGCCCATGGCGCCGATCTGCCGGCCAATGCCCTCGAAGCCTTCGGTGGTCACCTTGAGCAGGCCGATCGGGTCGTCCTCGTGGCTGTCATAGCCCAGCGCAATCACCAGCGCGTCGGGGCCAAAGGCGCTGATCTCCTTCAGGGCCTCGGCCACTGCGTCGTGCATCTGTCTGTCGGACGCGCCCGGCGGCAGCGGCAGGTTGCGGTTGAAGCCCTCCCCCTCGCCGCTGCCGCGCTCGTCGGCATAGCCGGTATAGAAGGGGTAGTAAGCGTCGGGATCGACATGGACCGAGACCGTCAGCACGTCGCTGCGGCGGTAGAAGATCTCCTGGGTGCCGTCGCCGTGATGGGCGTCGACGTCGAGCACCGCCACGCGGCCGAAGCGGGTGCGCAAGCGTTCGGCGGCAATGGCGCTGTTGTTGAGGTAGCAAAAGCCGCTTGCGCGGTCGGTACGGGCGTGATGGCCCGACGGCCGGCACAGGGCATAGGCCTTGTCCGTCCCCCCGATGACGGCGTCGGCGGCGGCAAGCGCGGTGTGGCTGGAAGCGAGGCTGGAGCGCCAGGTATGCGGGCCCAGCGGGACGGCGAGGTCACCGAGATAGTGACCGGCCTGCGCCACCACCGAGCTCGACCGGCAGGCCGGGCGGTGCGGCCACTCGGGGCGGCCGTTCCAGTAGGGCGAGACGTTGGGCAGGACCTCGGGGCCGGCATCGGGAATCTGCTGCCAGCGCTCATGAGCACTCGCGAGGAAGTCGAGATAGGGTCTGGTGTGGATGGCCAGCAGCGGCTCGAGCCCCTGGTCGCGCGGCGCCTCGGGTGCGATGCCGCGCTCGCCCAGCGCACCCAGCAGCGCATCCACGCGCGCGGGCAGGTCCTTGGGATCGCTGATGACACCCGCCCGCATGAACTGCTGCGGCGCGTGAAGATGCTGGTCTCGGTGAAAGAATGCCCGCATGGCTCCCTCCCTGCTGCGGCCGGCCGGGCCGGCGTCCGCCTCTCTTGCGCGCCGCACGGCGGCTGGCAAGGGGCTTGGGCGGGAGGCTGGACCGCGCGGCGTGGAAGCTGGTAAGGCCGCGGCCGGTAGCAGCGGGAGGAGTGCGGTGGTGGAGCGTCTGTCGGAGAGCGTGCTGGGGCGGCTGCCCGCTTGCGTCGAGCGGCCCGCCTACGACCGCCGTGCGGTACGGACCGGCATCGTGCATCTGGGAATCGGCGCCTTCCACCGCGCGCACCAGGCCGTCTACACGGACGCCGTGCTGACCGTCGGCGATCAGCGCTGGGGGATCTGCGGCGCCAGCCTGCGCTCGCCCTCCACGCGGGACGCGCTCGGTCCGCAGGACGGGCTCTACACGCTGGCGGTGCGCTCCGGCGAGGGCGAGCGGCTGCGGGTGGTGGGCGCGGTCCGCGAGCTGCTGGTGGCGCCGGAGCAGCCGGAAGCCCTGCTCGCCCGCCTGTGCGCCGCCGACACGAGGATCGTGAGCCTGACCGTCACCGAGAAGGGCTATTGCCACGATCCGGCGACCGGCAATCTCGACGAGAATCATCCCGACATCCGCCACGACCTTGCCGCCGGCTCCGAGCCCAGGAGCGCGCCGGGCCTGCTGGTCGAGGCGCTGCGCCGCCGCCGGGCAGCGGGCCTCGCACCCTTCACCGTGCTGTGCTGTGACAATCTCCCGGAGAACGGTGCCACAGTGGGGCGCATCGTGGCGCAGCTGGCCGGGCTGCGCGATCCGGCGCTCGGCCGCTTCGTGCGCGAGGAAGTGGCCTTCCCTTGTACCATGGTGGACCGGATCGTGCCGGCTACCACCGATGCCGACCGGGCCGCGGTGGGCGCTGCCCTGGGTGCGGTGGACACCTGGCCGGTGGTGGCCGAGCCCTTCAGCCAGTGGGTGATCGAGGACCGCTTTCCCGCCGGAAGGCCGAGCTGGGAAGAGCACGGCGCCATGCTGGTGGAGGATGTGCGCCCGTTCGAGCACATGAAGCTGCGCTGCCTCAACGGCGCCCACTCGTCGATCGCCTATCTGGGCTTCCTTGCCGGCCACGAGACGGTCGCCGACGCCATGGCCGATGCCGACCTCGCCCGCTTCATCGGGCAGCTCTGGGCGGACGAGCTGGTGCCTTCGGTGCCGCCGCCGCCGGGCGTCGATCTGGCCGACTACACGGCGGCGCTCGCGCAGCGCTTCGCCAATCCGGCGCTGCGCCACCGCACCGCGCAGATCGCCATGGACGGCTCGCAGAAGCTGCCGCAGCGGCTGCTGGCGCCGGCCCGCGACCTGCTGGCCGAGGGCCGGCAGGTCCGCCACATCGCGCTCGCCGTGGCGGCATGGATGCGCTTTGTGAGCGGCCGCGACGAGGCGGGCCGGCCGATCGAGCTCAGCGACCCGCTCGCCGGTCGGCTGCGCGCCATCGCCGAGGAGGCGGGCCCGGCGGCCGGACGGCTGGCGCCGGCGCTTCTGGCGGTGCGCGAGGTGTTCGAGCCGGCGCTGGCCGATGACCCGCGCTTTCGCGACGAGGTGACCGCCGCGCTGTGCCGGCTGTTCGGGCAGGGCGTCCGGCGGACGCTTGCCGGGGCGGGCGGCGCCCACGTCGATTGACAGAGCGGCGGCGGCTACCTATCCGTGCCGCCGATGGTTCCCTTCGGGGATGAAAAGGGAACGCGGTGAGCGCTCGAGGGCGCGACTCCGCGGCTGCCCCCGCAACTGTGAGCAGCGAGCCTCGCATCCGGCAGGCCACTGGGGTGACCGGGAAGGCGGTGCGAGGCGGCGACCTGCGAGCCAGGAGACCTGCCATCGACCGTGGTCACGCGCGGGCACGCCGGACGGGGTGATTTCCGGCGGGTCGCTGGAGCTGTCTGCCGACAGCTCCCGCCTCGTCTCGCGGTGACGGGCCACATGCCGCGAGGCTGTTCATGATCGATCCTTCTGTCGCCCGTGCCCGGGCGATGCGCCGCCCTCGCCTCTCCGTCCTCCTTGCGGCAGCCTCGCCGCTGGTCCTGGCCGCAGGCGCCCAAGCGCAGGATGGCACCGCGCTGCCCGAGCTGGTGGTGACGGCGACCCGCATTCCCACGCCCGCCCGCGAGGTCGCGAGCAGCGTCAGCGTGGTCACCGCCGAGGAGATCGAGCGGCGCCAGCTTCGCACCCTGCCCGACGTGCTGCGCGAGTTGCCCGGTCTCAACATGGTCCAAGGCGGCGGCGCCGGCGGCCAGGCCTCGCTGTTCCTGCGCGGCACCAACTCCAATCACACCAAGGTCCTGATCGACGGCATCGACGCCAGCGATCCCAGCACGCCCACCGGCGCCTTCGACTTCGCCCACCTGCTCACCGCCGACATCGAGCGGGTCGAGGTGCTGCGCGGACCGCAGAGCGGCCTCTACGGCTCGGACGCCATCGGCGGCGTCGTCAATATCGTCACGAAGAAGGGCAAGGGGCCGCTGGAGGTGCATGGCGGCCTCGAGGCAGGCTCGTTCGAGACCTTCAACCAGCAAGCCGGCTTCAGCGGCAGCAAGGGCCGCTTCTCCTACGCGGCGGACCTCGCCCACTTCCGCTCGGCCGACATCCCGGTGACGCCCAAGGATCTGGTGCCGCCCGGCGGCGACCGCACCGGCAACGACTACGAGAACACCACTTTCTCGGGCCGCTTCGGCGCTGATCTCACGGACACCCTCTCGCTGGGCCTGGTGACCCGCTACACCGACGCCGAGCTGCAGTTTACCGGCGACGATCTCAGCGTGTTCCCGAGCGTGCCGGCGTCCGAGCAGAGCGAGACCCGCATCCGCCAGCTCTTCACCCGGGCGAGCGCCACGCACATCGCCCTGGGCGGCGATCTCGAGCAGACCCTGGGCCTCGCCTTCACCGGTCACGAGCGGCGCGACCGCCCGGCCGAGGGCGGCGAGAGCGAGACCAAGGGCGATCGCGTCAGGCTCGACTGGCAGGCCGACTACCGGGTGATCGAGGGCCAGATCCTGACCTTCGGCGCCGAGGTCCAGCGCGAGCAGATCGACGACAGCCCGATCTCCGCCGAGACCAACAGCCAGGCGGGCTTCGTGCAGCTCCAGTCGAGCTTCGACGACCGCTTCTTCAACACGGCCAGCCTGCGCTACGACCACAACAGCCGCTTTGGCAGCGAGGTCACCTGGCGCATCGCTCCGGCGGTGCTCTTCAAGGAGACCGGCACCAAGCTCAAGGGCAGCGTCGGGACGGCCTACAAGGCGCCTACCCTCAACCAGCTCTTCGTGAGCTTCCCGTCCTTCAACTTTTTCTCCAACCCCGACCTCAACCCCGAGAAGAGCTTCGGCTGGGAGGTCGGAATCGAGCAGGAGCTGCTCGACGAGCGGCTGCGGATGGGCGTGACCTACTTCCGCAACGATATCGAGGATCTCATCAACTCGACGCCCGACTTCACCTCGCTGGAGAACGTGAACCGGGCGACCACGGAGGGTGTCGAGACCTTCGTTGCCGTGGCACCGCACGAGACGGTCGATATTAAGGCGCACTACACCTATACCAAGGCCACGGACGACGAGACCGGCGACGAACTCTTGCGCCGGCCCACCCACAAGGCCGGCCTGACCGGCCAGTGGCGGCCGCTCGACGGCCTGTCGCTCGACGCCGAGGCCATCTATGTGGGCGCGTGGGTCGACGCCAACCGGAGCTTTACCGTGCCGCGCCTCGATGCCGAGAGCTATACGGTGGTGAACGTGGCGGCTTCCTATGCGGTGACCGAGGAGGTCACCGTGTTCGGGCGGGTCACCAACCTGCTCGACGAGAACTACGAGAACCCGGTGGGCTTCGAGGGCACCGGCATCGGCGCCTTCGCCGGGGTGCGGCTGCGCTTTTGAGCATGGCCAGGCGCCCGGCCGCGCTCGCCTTCCTGATGGCCGCCTTCATGGCGGCCACAGCGGCGGCGCGGCCGGCGCGCATCGTCTCCCTCGATCTTTGCACCGACCAGCTCGTGCTGGCCCTGGCCGAGCCCGGCCAGATCGCGGCGGTGAGCTGGCTGGCGCGCGACTGCGCCCTCTCCTTCCGATGCGCGCAAGCAGGCGACGTGCCTGTGCACTACGGCACCGGCGAGGAGCTGGTGGCGGCAAGCGCCGATCTGGTGGTGGTCGGCCGCCACGCGGCGCGCGGCGCGGTGTCCGTGGCGCGCGCCCGGGGGCTGCCCGTTCTCGAACTCGATTCGCCGCGCGATCTAGAGGAGATGCGCGCCCAGCTTCTGCGGACGGGCGAGGCGCTGGGCCAGCCTGCCAAGGCCGCCGCGATGGCTGCCGAGTTGGACACGCGCCTGGCCGGCCTGCCGCCTCCGCCCGCGCCGGCCGAGCGGCCCGTGGCGGTCCTCTACCAGGCGAACGGCACCACCGTAGGCCCCGGCACCCTGGTGGACGCGGTCTTCGAGCGGGCCGGTCTCGCCAACCTCGCCGGGCGTGCCGGCGGCGCCGCCTACGGCTACCTGCCCCTCGAGCTGCTCGTACGCCACGCCCCCGACCTTCTCGTGGTCGAGAAGGAAGACGCCTGGCCGCCTTCCCTCGCCGAGCAGATGATCCGCCACCCGGCGCTGGGCGCGCTCTTCGGACCGGACCGCCGCGTGGTGGTGCCGCAGCGTCTGTGGATCTGCGGCGGCATGGGCAATCTCGAGGCGGTCGAGCGGCTGGCGCAGGCCCGTCATGCTGTTGCGGAAACTGTCGATGGCCGCTGAGCGCGTGCCGCCCCGCCTGCTCTCCGGCCTTCTGGCGCTGGCGGTGCTGCTCCTGCTCGTGGGCTCCGCGGCGGCCGGGCGGGTGACGCTGCCGCTGCTCGCTGCCATGGGCGAGATCGCCGCCGGGCAAAGCACGCCGGGCAGCATCATCCTTCTGGAGCTGCGCCTGCCGCGGGCCCTTCTGGGCGGGCTGGTGGGCGCCAGTCTTGGTCTTGCCGGGGCGGCCATGCAGGGGCTCTTGCGCAACCCGCTGGCCGAGCCCGGTGTGGTCGGCGTCTCCGGCCTCGCCGCCTTGGGCGCGGTCGTGGCCTTCTACACCGGCCTTTCCGCCCGCTTCGCCTATGCCCTGCCCCTGGGCGGCATCGCCGGCGCGTTTGCCGCCGTGGCGCTGCTCTATGCGCTGGCCGGCAGGCGCGGCGGCCTGTTGAGCCTGGTGCTGGCCGGCATGGCGCTCAACAGCCTCGCCGGTGCCTTGACCGCGCTTGCCCTCAATCTCTCCCCCAACCCCTACGCCTCCTTCGAGATCGTGTTCTGGCTCATGGGCTCGCTCGCCGACCGCAGCCTCTTCATGGTGGCGCTGGCGGCCCCGCCCATGCTGCTGGGCTGGCTCCTCCTTGCCCGCGCCGGGCCGGCGCTGGATGCGCTGAGCCTCGGCGAGGACACGGCGCGCAGCCTCGGCTTCGATCTCGGCCGGGTGCGCCTGCGCATCATCATGGCGACCGCGCTGGCCGTGGGTGCGGCGGTGGCGGTGGCCGGGGTGATCGGCTTTGTCGGGCTCGTGGTGCCGCATCTGCTGCGCCCGCTCGTGGGCCACCGGCCGGGCCGCCTGCTCCTGCCGAGCGCCCTGGGCGGCGCCCTTCTCGTGCTTGCGGCCGACATTGCCATCCGCCTCCTGGCGACCGGGCCGGAGCTCAAGCTCGGTGTGCTGACGGCGCTGCTGGGGGCACCCTTCTTCCTCTGGCTGGTCGTGCGGCTGCGCGGCGAGGAGGGGTGATGCGGCTCGCCGGCCAGAAGCTCACCGTGCGGATCGAGCGGCGAGCGCTGCTCGAGCGGGTCGACATCGAGGCGCATGGCGGCGAGCTGCTGGGCCTGATCGGGCCGAACGGGGCCGGCAAATCCACCTTGCTGCGGGTGCTGGCGGGGCTGCAGGCGGTGGACTCGGGCGAGGTAGCGTGCGACGGCCAACCGCTCGGCCGCCTCCGGCCGCGCGAGCGGGCGCGGCGGATCGCCTATCTGCCGCAGGACGGCGAGGTGCACTGGCCGCTGCAGGTCGAGACCATGGTGGCGCTGGGGCGGCTGCCGCACCGGCGGGTGTGGGGAGCGGACGAGGAGCGCGACCGGACGGCCGTCGAGCGGGCCCTGGCGGCAGCGGGCGTCACGGCGCTGCGCCACCGGCGGGTCTCGACGCTCTCGGGCGGCGAGCGGATGCGCGCCCTTTTGGCCCGGGCGCTGGCGGTGGAGGCGCCCGTTTTGCTCGCCGACGAGCCGGTGGCGGCGCTCGACCCCTACCACCAGCTGGCCGTCATGGAGCTTCTCCATGCGGCGGCCGGCCGCGGCGCCGCGGTCGTCGTGGTGCTGCACGATCTGGGCCTCGCCGCCCGGTTCTGCGACCGGCTGGTCCTGCTTCACGAGGGCAGGCTGCTGGCCGCCGGCCCGCCGGGGGCAGTCCTCGCCGAGGACAAGCTGCGCCACGCCTACCGCGTCACCAGCCTGCGCTGGCGACATGACGGCCGCGAGTGCATCGTTCCCTGGCAGCGCTGCGACGGCGATGCGGCGGCCGGCTCCTAGCTCCCCACAGGGCAAGCCCCGTCGCCGGGCAGGCTGGCTCGCCGCCCTCGGCCTGTCGGCCGCCTTCCATGCCGGCCTCGCCATGGCCTCGCTGCTGTTGCTGGAGGATCGCGCGCCGCTGCCGGTGCCGGTCGGCATCACGGTAGGGATCGTTGTCGAGGCGGCGGCCTCGGGGGGCGGCCGGGGCGCCGAGCCCAACCATGCTGCCGAGGCTGCCGGGCGACAGCAGACGGAGTCCGAGGAGCCGGTGGTCGAGCCCGTCCGCGAGGAGACGCCGGTCCTGCAGGAGGGCGATGACGCACCGCCGGGCACCGGGAGCGAGCCTGCTCTGCCGGTGCAGCCGGAGCCGATGCGCCGGGAGTTGCCGGTCCCGCAGCCCCTTCCCGCGAAGGAATTCCCTGCAGAACCGGTGGAGCCGGCCCCGCCTGCACGGGAGGAGCCGCCGCCTCCCGAACCTGCCCTGGAGCCGCCGCCGCTGCGGCCGGCGCGCGAGATGCCGCAGGCGAGGAGGCTGACGGTGCCCCCGCCCGGCGCGCCAGCCCCGGCGCAGCCGGCATCCTCCGATGCCGCTGCTGATGGCGATGCCGCTGCTGATGGCGATGCCGCCTCCATGCCCGCCGCAACGCCAGGCGAGCGGCGGCACGAGGGCGCCGGTGCTGCCGCATCCGGCCCGGTGGCGCTGGCCGGCAATCCGCAGCCGGCCTACCCGCCGCTGGCGCGGCGGCGCGGGTTGGAGGGGCGCGTGCTGCTGCGGATCGCCGTGGGCGCGGATGGCGGCGTGCGGGACGTGGCGGTGGCGCAGGGAAGCGGTCATCACCTGCTTGACGAGGCGGCGCGCGAGGCGGTGGCACAATGGCGCTTCCGGCCCGCCAGCAACGGCGCCGGCACGGTGGCCGGAATGGTCGAGATCCCGATCAGCTTCCGGCTCCACGACTAGAGCGATCCGCGCTCTGCGCGCGGCCTTTTTGTGTCAACCTCCCGTTATTGTCACCTGGTACCCTTGCCTCCGGCTCAACGCCTGCGATTCCCCCCGAAGCAAGCATCAGCCGCCCATCCCCGGCACCACCGCCAAACTGACAGAAAACAAGAATCAGCCGCGCGCAGCGCCTCGCGGGCGCCGCCGCCGTGTTCCGCCCCGCTGTCGTGGCAATTATTCCTACTTCATGCTATCCTCGCGCCCTCTTTTGCCGGTCAGGAGGTGCGTCGTGGAGCAGGCGGCACACGACGACGTAGTCGTCTAGCGGCCCCGGACCCTGAGGCTGGAGTGGCGGGGGCTGGGGCGGGAGTAGGCGGCGGGGCTGTTCGAGAGTGTCGAGTGGCGGTTCGATCCGCGCTGTCCGCTGGAGGTGCACTGGGCGCAGGAGATGCTGCATGCGCTGCACCGGCTGGACCGGATCGAGGTCCTCGAGATGCAGTGTCTTGGCCGGGCGGTGGACGGGGTGCCGGACGACTGGCGCGAGGCGGTCGAGCAGGTCGAGCTGTGGGGGCGGCTGCTGGCGCGGGCGAGGCGCGATTATGTCTTCGCCAGAAGCGAGCTTGCGGCCTTGATGGAGCAGCGCGAGGCCCTGGAGGCCAGCCATTCCTGGCCCGGCTATTTGCGGCGGATGCGCAACGAGCGCCGCGCCGAGCGCGCCCGGGCCGAGGCGCGCATGGCGCAGCCCGGCTTCGTGCGGGCGAGCGATCCGGTGCCCGACAGCCCGGTCTTCGTCGATCCGGCGGGCTGCGACTGGGTCGCCCGCATCGAGAGCCCCGCCAGCGGCTTTCCCGGCTGGCGCGGCAGCGCGGCGGTGCCGCGCCGGCCGGCAAACGCGAACCCGAGCCCAGGGGGCTGACGAAAGGCCGTCAACCTTCCGTTAATCTCACCTGGTACCCTTTCCCGCGGGTTAACGGCGATGCAGGCTGCGGCAGGCTCGAATCCGAGCGTCGGCGCAGGCTGACCAAGGAGGCCGGTAACTTGGCATTAATCTCACCTGGTACCCCTTGCCGCGGGTTAAGGGGGATGCGGCTGCGGCAAACCCGAACCCGAGCGTCGGCCTGAACTGACGAAAGGAGAAGAAGCCGCGCAGCGCCCGCGGAGCGGATGGAGGGCGCGGCCGGGCACGGCAGCTCGTCAACCCTCCGTTGATCTCACCTGGTACCCTTGCCCGCGGGCTAACAACGATGCGGCCGCGGCAAGCTCGAACCCGAGCACCGGCGCAGGGTGACAAAGGAGCTCGCTAAGCCGGACCCGCGCCCCGCCAACCCCGCTCTGATCGCACGCGCTCCGATTACCGCCCCGAAGGAGCCGTTCAAGGCTCCGCCCGCGGCCTCCTACACCACTTAGCGTAATCCCGCCGGCCTGCGATGACCTCGTCAGGCAGCCTGGACTGGAGGACGCGATGAAGCTTTACGTTGGTTTGGACGTGTCGCAGGCGACGACGGCGATCTGCGTGGTTGATGGAGAGGGTCGGACGCTGGCGGAGGGCATGACGGCGACTGAGCCTCGCGCCATCGCCGCCTTCGTGCGCCAACGCGCGCCGGATGCCATCCGCCTTGGTATGGAGACGGGGCCGCTGGCGGTCTGGCTCTGGAATGAACTCCGGGCGCTCGATTTGCCGGTAATCTGCATGGATGCCCGGCACGCCAACGCCGGCCTGAAGGTCATGCTGGCGAAGACGGACCGCAACGACGCGGCCGGCATCGCCCAGCTGGTCCGGACCGGGTGGTTCCGCCAGGTGCACGTCAAGGCCGAGACCAGCCATGCCGTGCGTGCGGAGCTGGCGACGCGGACCCTGCTGGTGCGGATGCGCTGCGATCTCGAGAACCAGATCCGCGGCTTGTTGAAGACGTTCGGTCTCGTTGTGGGCAAGGCGCCGAGCCGGTTGGCCAAGCGGGCGCACGAGATCATCGTCGACGAGCTGGCCAAC
>JARGEQ010000103.1 GCA_029211145.1 Marinimicrococcus flavescens | reverse complement strand
TGATCTTTTTCTGAATACTTGTTTCCGTCTGCATCTACGTCGATGATGTAGGATTCAGGAAACCCATTTGCCCTGAACAATTCCCGTGGCTTAAGCATCCGCATACCGACATCAACAATTTGATACTCAGTGCCCTCAATCGTGACCAATCCAAAACGGGCTTTAGAGGTAACGGTGTGCAGTGGAGCATCCAGTGTCTGGCTGTTGTCGCCGCTGCCGTAGTATTTGATTAGGCATGCCCTTACTTCCCCGACATGCAGTCCTCCTGCAGTAATCGTTGGCATCGGCTCCGTAACGGATTGGCCGTCTTTGCAGGTTCCGCGCAGCTTGATTAGGTGCGAAGTGACCAATGCGTTATGATCTACAGTGGTCACTGTGCTGAGTGGTTCGTCCAAGCTGTTACCAGCCCCTGTATATCCCCCGCCGTAGTGCTTCACCAGAGATGCAGTGACTAAAGCATGTTTGCGGCCGCCGGATACCACCGTCCCCAGTGGCTTCTGCAGGCCGGGCGCCCGCGGACTTTGTCCGGGTCCTTCTCCGTAGCCGATTT
>JARGEQ010000102.1 GCA_029211145.1 Marinimicrococcus flavescens | reverse complement strand
GCCCGAGAGGGTGTTGCCGATCGCCGCGGCGGTCAGCGCCAGACCGTCGCTGGTGCCGGCCGAGAGATCGATGTCCACGAGATCAATGGCGGCCAGCTGCGGGCCGTCACCGTCGCCGCCGAAAGAGGCGATGTTGGCCTGCGCGAGATCGAGGATCGCGGCGTCGTCCGCACCCTCGACGTTGAAGGCGGCGCTGTTGCCGATCGCCGCCGCGGTGGCGGCAAGGCTCTCGCCCCACAGGCCCTCGAAGCTCAGCTCGGCGCTCTGCGCGGCGTCGTTCACCTGGCCGAGCACGACGACCTCGATCGCCTGCGCCCCGCCGGCGGCCACCGGCATCGCCAGTGCCGCTGCCGAGATTGACATCAGCAGGCGTTTCCTCAAAGCATCCAATTGTCCGTCCTCCCAGTGTTTCCGGGCTAGCTTGCGCGATTGCCCGGACGTGATGATCCGGCAATGGCAAGGTGCGCGCGGCGCATCCATGCCTTTTGGTTGGGTTCGTTGATCACTATGTGCGCCCACGGTGTGAGCATCGCGCTTTCTTCGCCATGCGCAAGTTGCGACTGGCGGAACTTCCACGCGTGCGCACGTCAGGAGGTATCCCCGCGAAGGCGAGCGCCTTGCTTGATGGCAACTGGGGCCCCGGCACGAAAACGCCGGCAATCGGAGCCGCCAGCGACGCGGCCCCTTCTGACATCAACAGGCGCGTCCTGACGCCAGCCACCATCCTTGTCCGCCTCTCCGCTGCAAGCGGCTGTGCGCGTCCAGCGGTAGAAAATTGCGAATCACGTTCGCGTTGGCGGCGAGGAATAAAACGCTCTCCGCGAAGGTGCAAGCGGGGTTGGACGTTTCATTGGGCGGGTGTGCCCATGCGTCTCCACACCGCCATACCGGAGAGCAGCGGCGGGCAGCGGGCGGGGATACCTCGCGAGGAAGCCGCTCCCGCCCGCGCAGCCGGTCAGCCGGCCGGCGGCGCCGCCGGGAGCGCGGCCGCCCGCGGGTCCGGATCGATGTCGAGGCCGAGATCGAGGCTGGGGGCGCTGTGCGTGATCCAGCCCACCGAGATGAGATCCACGCCCGAGGCGGCGATCCGCGGCGCGGTCTCCAGCGTCACCCGGCCCGACGCCTCGGTGACGGCACGGCCGTCGACCAGCCGCACGGCCGAAGCGAGCTGCTCGGGTGTCATGTTGTCGAGGAGCACGGCGTCGGGCCGGGCGGTCATGGCCTCCTCGAGCTGCTCGAGCGTGTCGACCTCCACCTCGATCTTGACGAGATGGCCGATGGCAGCGCGGGCCCGCTCGATGGCCGGGCGGACGCCGCCTGCCACGGCGATGTGGTTGTCCTTGATGAGGACGGCGTCGTCGAGACCGAAGCGGTGGTTGACGCCGCCGCCGGCCCTGACCGCGTGCTTCTCCAGCATGCGCAGGCCCGGCGTGGTCTTGCGCGTGCAGGTGATGCGGGCGCGGTGCGGGCGGACGGCCTCCACCAGCGCTGCCGTGGCGGTGGCGATACCGGAGAGATGGCACAGCATGTTGAGGGCGACCCGCTCGGCCGAGAGGACCGGCCGGGCACGCCCCTCGATGCGGAGAACCGCCTGGCCGGGCGCCACCCGCGCCCCCTCCGCACAGTCGACACGGCAGACCGTCTCGCGATCGAGCAGCCGGAAGGCCATCAGGGCGGCATCGACGCCGGCGACGACGCCCGGCTGGCGGGCGGCGACGACGGCGCGCATGACAGCCTCCGCCGGCACCACGGCGCTGGTCGTGATGTCGCCGGACCGGCCCAGGTCCTCGAGGAGGGCGGCCCGCACGACAGGCTCGAGGAGGATTTCCGGCAAAGGCTCCAGCATGCCCATCCTCACTTCACCTCGAGCATGCGCTCGACCGCGGCGCGGGCGCGCGCGGCCACCTGCGGGTCGATGGTGACCTCGGGCTCCATGGTCTCGAGGGCCCGGCGGATCTTGGGCAGGGTGATGAGCTTCATGTGCGGGCAGAGGTTGCATGGCCGGACGAACTCGACGTCGCGCACCTCGGCGGCGACATTGTCGCTCATCGAGCACTCGGTCACCATCAGCACCCGGGGCGGCTTCTTGGCACGCACATGGTCGATCATCTGCGCGGTCGAGCCCACGAAGTCGGCGGCGTCGAGGACGTCGGGCGGGCATTCCGGGTGGGCGATCACCACGACGTTCTCGTAGCCGCGGCGATAGCGGCGGATCTCCTCGCCGGTGAAGCGCTCGTGGACCTCGCAGCGTCCGTGCCAGCTGATGATCTCGACGTCGGTCTGTTTGGCGACATAGCTGGCGAGATAGGTGTCGGGGAGGAAGATCACCCGGTCGACGCCCAGCGACTCGACGATCTTGACCGCGTTGCCCGAGGTGCAGCAGATGTCCGATTCGGCCTTCACCTCGGCCGAGGTGTTGACGTAGGTGACCACCGGCACACCCGGATAGGCCTCGCGCAGCAGGCGGATGTCCTCGCCGGTGATCGAGGTGGCGAGCGAGCAGCCGGCCCGCATGTCGGGCATCAAGACCTTCTTCTCCGGGCTCACCAGCTTGGCCGTCTCGGCCATGAAGTGCACGCCCGCCATGACGATCACCTCGGCGTCGGTCTCGGCGGCCTTGCGGGCCAGAGCCAGCGAGTCGCCGACGATGTCGGCCACGCCGTGAAAGATCTCGGGGGTCTGGTAGTTGTGCGCCAGCACGACCGCGTTGCGCTCGCGCTTGAGGCGCCGGATCGCGTCGATCTCGGGCGCAAAAGCCGGCCATTCGAAAGCCGGGATCACGTTCTGGACGCGCTCGTAGAGCTCGCGGGTCCGTTCCGCCACCTCGGGCGTGTAGGAAAGCTCGGGAAGATCCTCGACCTCGAGCAGCTGCGCCATCTCGCCCCCCCTTATGCTCGCTTTGAGCATTAGCCGCGCAAAAAAACGCCGGACCCCTTGTCCGGCCTGCGCTTATGCTCGAACCGAGCATAAGCGATGTCAACCGCCTTGTGTAACGGGGCTGCCCCGCTTTGCCGTGGTGAGCCGCAGCCCCGGGGCCGGGCGCTCGAGCGTCACCTCGTGGCGGAAGCGCACCAGCTTGGCGGGCCGGCCGCCGGTCTCCGCATCGATCTCGCCGGTCTCCTCGACGAGGCGCTGGTTCTCGACGATCCGCCGGAAGTTCTGCTTGTGCAAAAGCACGCCGGAGAGCGCCTCGGCGGTGCGCTGGAGCTGCAACAGGGTGAAGGAAGGCGGCATCAGCTCGAACAGCACCGGCCGGTACTTTGTCTTGCCCCGAAGCCGGCTGATGGCGGTGGCGAGGATGCGGCGATGGTCGGCCGCCATGGCCCGGCCCGGCCCGCCGGCGATAGAGGCAGGAGGCTCCTGCCCCCGATCGTGCCAGGCCTCCGCCACCAGCCCCGCCTCGTAGAGCAGCTCGTAGCGTTCCAGCGTGCGCTCCTCGTCCCAGGCGACCTCGCCCAGGCCGAACAGGAGCTCGGCGCGCTCGCGGCGCAGGCGCCCCTCCGCCTGCCCGCCCTCCGCAACCCAAGCGACAAGCCGGTCGACGATCACGCGCCTCGCGTCGGGATCGCCGGTGCGCCAGTCCTCCCAGGGGAAGAAATCGTACCAGCTGCGCCACAGGCCGGTGCCGCCGCCGGCCGGCCGGGCTTCCCGAACGAGCGCCAGATAGGCCAGCGAGAGCGAGCGGTGGTGCCGCTCGACGCCGCTGGCGGAGAGCGTCCGGCAGCGGTCGCCGAACGTGTAGAGCTGCTCGACATAGCCCAGCTTCTGGCGGGTCTGCTGCTCGACCCAGCTGCGCAGCCCCGACTGCAGGGTCGGATGCTCCGGCTGCAGCGGGCCGGCCGGAAGCCGGTCGGCCCCCTGCCCGCCCACGATGAGCAAACGGGCATCCCCGCTGGTGACGGCCACGATCACCGCGGTGAGATCGACCGTCACCGCGGTGGCCGCCGCTCCCGCCCGAGGCTCCAGCATGATGTCACAAGCTCCAGCGCGCCGCCGCACCTCATCCACATCCCGGCCCTATCGCACTCCGGCGTGTCCCGCCAGAGAGATCGGACCATTGGACGCGAGCTGTGCACCTCGCCGTCAGCCGCCGCACACGAAGGGCGTGGGCCAGAGACCGCCGTTCGCCCCCGCCTCGGACAGGCCGGGCTCGAACGCCGCGAGGAAGACGGCGCCGTGCCCGGCAAGGGCGCCGAGAGCGGCCTGGGGCGCTGGAGCATAGACCGTCCGGCCAGCCCGGCCATCGGTGCCGCCTCCGAGATCGACCGCCGCGTAGAGCACGCCGCCGGCGGCCGGCGGCGGTGGATCCCCGCCGCGCAGAAGCCAGGCGGTGCGCAGCCGCTGCGGCGCACCGGCCGCCTGTGCCGCACCGTCGCGCAGCCGTGTGTCGGTCGCGAGGCGGGCGAAGATTCCGGCCTGGCGATGCGCGCCGGGGACGGCTCCCCGCCGGCCGGCACGGGCGAGCAGCGCGTCGGCCTCGACGAGCAGCCAGCCGATTTCGTCCGGCTCGAATAGCGGCTGCGCCGCGGCCGGTGCGGGAGGGGTCAGCGCGCCCATCGCTCGACCTCCGGTGGCAGATCCTCGTGGAAGCGCCGGCCGGCGGCGGTGGCGGCGATGATGCCGGCGCGCAGGACGAAGTCGCCGAACCGCTCGCCCTCCTCCCGCTCGCGCGCATAGCGGGCGAAGAGCGGGCGGAGCTCTTCCACGATCGCGTCATGGCCGACGTCGCGGCGGTAGAGCTTGTTGAGGCGCGTGCCGTCGAAGGCCGCGCCCAGATAGAGATTGTACTTGCCGGGCGCGCGGCCCACGAGACCGATCTCGGCCAGATAGGGGCGCGCGCAGCCGTTCGGGCAGCCGGTCATGCGGATGACGATCTCGTCGTCGCGCAGCCCCGCCTCCTCGAGGGTGTCCTCCAGCGCCGTGACGAGATCTGGCAGATACCGCTCGCTCTCGGCCAGCGCCAGGCCGCAGGTCGGCAGCGCCACGCAGGCCATGGAGTTGAGCCTGAGCCCGCTCCATCCGTTGGCGAGGCCGTGCTCCTCCAGAAGGGCCTCGATCCGCGCCCGCATCGGCGGCGCGATGCGGCTGACGATCAGGTTCTGGTTGGCGGTGAGGCGGAACTCGCCCTCGTGGATCCCGGCGATCTTTCTGAGGCCGGTGCGCATGGCGCGCAGGGCCGTGTCCTTGATGCGGCCGTTCTCGATGAAGAGCGTGTAGTGCCAGAAGCCCTCGTGGTCCTCGACCCAGCCGAAGCGGTCGCCGGTATGCCCGAACGCCATCGGCCGGGGCTCGCCCAGGCGGTAGCCGAGCCAGCGCTCCACCTCCTCGCGGAACCAGCCGATGCCACGGTCGTCGATCGTGTATTTGAGCCGCGCGTGCTTGCGGTTGCTGCGGTCGCCGAAGTCGCGCTGCACCAGCACCACCTTCTCGGCCACGTCCACCGCCTGCTCGGTGGTGCAAAAGCCCAGAAGGTCGGCGGTGCGCGGCCAGGTCGTGGGCTCGCCATGGGTCATGCCCATGCCGCCGCCCACCGTGACGTTCCAGCCGGCGACGGCGCCCGCCTCGTCGAGCACCGCCACGAAGCCCAGGTCCTGGGCGAAGACGTCGACATCGTTGGCGGGCGGCACCGCCACCACCGTCTTGAACTTGCGCGGCAGGTAGGTGCGGCCGTAGAGCGGCTCGTCCTCCGCCTCGCCGCCGGCGAGCTTCTCGCCGTCGAGCCAGATCTCGCGCCAGGCGCCCGTTCTCGGCAGGAGATGCTCGCTGATCTCGCGCGCCAGCTCGTAGGCCGCCCCGTGCGCCTGCGACTGCCACGGGTTGGAGGTCGCCAGCACGTTGCGGTTGACGTCGCCGCAGGCGGCGATGGTATCCAGCAGGGCTGCATCCAGGGCCTGCATGGTGCGCTTGAGGTTGCTCTTGATGACCCCGTGGAACTGGAAGGTCTGGCGGGTGGTCAGGCGCAGCGTGCCGTTGGCGAAGGTACCGGCGATGTCGTCCATCTGCAGCCACTGCGACGGCGTGCAGACACCGCCCGGCAGGCGCACGCGGATCATGAAGCTGTAGGCGGGCTCCATTTTCTTCTTTGCCCGCTCCGGCCGCAGGTCGCGGTCGTCCTGCTGGTAAAAGCCGTGGAACTTGCCGAGCTGCGTGTCGTCCTCGGCGAGCGCGCCGGTGATCCGGCGCTCCAGCCCCTCGGCGATGGTGCCGCGCAGGAGGCGGCTTTCTTCCTTGATGCGCTCGTTGCGGGAAGGTCCGGTCATCGCAATGATCCTCAGTAGACGTCGCGCTGGAAGCGCTTGCCGCGCACGAGATCGCCGAGCCAGACGCGCGCCGCGTCGCGGTCGAGCCCGCCCTGGTCGGCGGCGATGGCGAGCAGCATGGACTCGACGTCCGCCGCCATGGCGGTGGCATCGCCGCACAGATAGAGCTGCGCGCCCTCCTCCAGCCACGCCCAGAGCTCGCGGCGCTGCTCCCACAGGCGGTGCTGGACGTAGATCTTCTCCGGCTGGTCGCGGGAGAAGGCTACATCCATGCGGGTGAGCAGCCCGTCTTGGGCCAGCTCCTGCCATTCGAGCTGGTAGAGGAAGTCGTGGGTGGAGCTGCGGTCGCCGAAGAAGAGCCAGTTGCGGCCCGTGGCGGCCTGCTCGCGGCGGTGCTGCAGGAACGCCCGGAACGGCGCCACGCCGGTACCGGGGCCGATCATCACGACCGGCGTGCGGCCGTCGGCGGGGAGCCGGAAGTGCCGGTTGGGCCTGAGGAAGACGCGCACCGCACCGCCCCTGCGGATGCGCTCGCCGAGCCAGGTCGAGGCGACGCCGGCGCGGGCGCGCCCGTGGCTCTGCCAGCGGACCGCCCCCACCAGCAGATGCGCCTCCCCGGGGAAGGCCAGCGGCGAGCTCGCGAGCGAGTAGCTGCGCGCCGGCAGCGGCCGCAGGAGGCCGGTCAGCTCGCCCGCCTCGAGCCGCGCCGGAAAGGCCTCGAGCAGGTCGACGAGCTGGCGGTCCTTCGCGAAGCCGCGCCAGTCCTCGCCGTCGAGAAGCCGGGCCAGGCCGTCGTGCGGGCGCAGGCGCTGGTAGCTTTCCATGAGCGGCCGCGAGAGGGTCGTGATGTCGAGCTCGCCAAGGAGACGCCGGCCCAGCGCCTCCTCGCCGGCAAGGCCGCTCTTCTCCAGAACCTCCTCGACCAGTGCCGGCTCGTTCTCCGGCAGCACGGCGAGCGCGTCGCCCGGCTCGAAGGCGATGCCCGAGCCCTCCAGCGACAGCTCCAGGTGAAAGACATGCTTGGTGGAGCGCGAGCCGCTGAGCTCGATCTGCTGCACGAGCCCGGCCGGGAAGGGATTTTCCTGGGTCCAGAGGCCGGCGGCCTCCTTGTGGAAGTCGACGCGGATGATCTCGGCACCGGCCTCGGCCGCAGCCCCGTCCACGGGCGCGAGCGCTGCCAGCGCCGTCTCGGTCCAGGCGGCGGCCGGCTTCTCGAAGTCGAGGTCGCACTCGACGCGCCCGGCGGCGCGCACCGCACCCAGCTCGGAAAGGCGCGAATCGAGCCTGCGGCCGGTCTCGCAGAAATTGACGTAGGCGCTGTCGCCCAGCGCCAGCACCGAGTAGCGGACCTTCTCCAGGCGCGGCGCGCCGGCGCCCATCAGATCCTCGTAGAAGAAGGCAGCGCGCTGCGGCGGGTCGCCCTCGCCCCAGGTCGACGCGATCACGAGGAGATTCTGGGCGCCGGCGAGATCGGCCGGGCTGGCGTCGGCCATGTCGAGGAGCACGGGCTTGAAGCCCAGGCGGCGGGCGGCGGCCTGGGCCTTGCCGGCGAGCGCCTCGGCATTGCCGGACTCGGTGGCATAGAGGATCGTCAGCGGCCGGGCCTTGCCGGCCGCTGACGCCGGCGCCACCCCAGCCTGGCCGCCCGCCGCAGCATAGCCCGCCAGGAAGCCGGCGAGCCACTGGCGCTGCTCGGCGGAAGCATTGCCGAGCACGGCGTTGAGGGCATTGATGTGCTCGCCCGGAAAGGGGGCGGAGGGCGGGACGAGCGGGGCTGCCGTGGCGGGCATCTAGCGCGCTCCTTCGACGAGGGAGGGGGCGGGGAAAGCGGGGGCGGTCCCGCCGGGAAGGTCCGGGGCGAGGAGGTGGGCGAGCCCCACCGTGGGCCCCACCACCGCCAGCACCGGCAGGCCTGGCGGGAGCCGTGCGGCGGCCTCGGCCGCCTCGCCGAGGCGGGAGAGGATGCGTGTCTGCTCCGGGGTGCCGGCGGCGGCGATCAGCGCCAGCGGCTCGCCGGGCGCCCTGCCGGCCGCCATGATCTCCCGGGCGATGGCGCCGATCCGCCCGCCCGCCATGAAGAGGACGAGCGTGTCGGCGCCGCGCGAGAGCGCCTGCCAGTCATGCGCCGGGGCGGCGCCGCCGCTCCCCGAGCCGGTCACGAAGGCGACGCTGCGGGCGAGGTTGCGGTGGGTCACCGGAATGCCGGCCAGGGCCGGCGCCGCGGTGCCGGAGGAGACGCCCGGTACGACCCTGAACGGCACCCCGGCGGCGCGCAGCGCCAGCGCCTCCTCGCCGCCGCGGCCGAAGACGAACGGATCGCCGCCCTTGAGCCGCACCACCCGCCGCCCCGCCCCGGCATGGGCGAGAAGGCGGGCGTTGATGCGCATCTGCACGGCGCTGGGCCTGCCGGCGCGCTTGCCGACCGGCTCGAAGCGGGCATCGGGGCCTGCCATGGCGAGGATCGCGGGAGGCACCAACGCGTCGTGCAGCACCAGCTCGGCCTGCGCCAGCGCGTGGCGGGCAAGCAGCGTCAGCAGGCCCGGATCGCCGGGACCGGCGCCGACCAGCCAGACCTCGCCGGGCGCCAGGTCGGGAAGAAGCGGATCGCGGCTCATGACGGCGCGCCTGGCAGATGGATGCCGCACTCGGTCTTGTCGATGCCGGGCCAGCGGCCGGCCCGGCTGGCCTCGCCGGCGCCCACCGCCCTCGTGCAGGGCATGCAGCCGACCGAGCGGTAGCCGCGCGCCTGCAGCGGATGGGCCGGCAGATCGTGGCGGACGCGGTAGCCCTCGACTTCCTGCTCGCTCCACCCGGCCAGCGGGTTCAGCTTCAGCCGCCCGCTCGACGCCTCCAGCTCGGCAGTGGCAAGGTCGGTCCGCAGCCCGCCCTGGAACCGCTTGCGGCCGGTGATCCACGCGGCGAAGCTCTCCAGCGCCTGCCCGAGCGGCTCGCTCTTGCGCAGGTGGCAGCACCAGTCGGCATCCTCGCGATGCAGCAGTCCCGCCGAATCGACCCGCGCCAGTACCGCCTCGGCCGGGCGCACGCTGCGCACGTCGCGCAGGCCCAGCCGGCGCACCAGCAGATCGCGATGAGCCAGGGTCTGCGGGAAATGCTTGAGCGTGTCGATGAACAGCACCGGCGTCGCCGGCTCCAGCGCCGCCACCATGTGCAGGAGAACCGCGCTCTCGGTGCCGAAGGAGGAGACCAGCGCCACCCGGCCCGCATAAGAGGGGTGGCCGAGCGCCGCCGCCAGCAGATCGACGCCCTGCAGGCGGCTCCAGCGGCGGGCAGGATTCTCTCGGGTGCCGGTCATGCGCCGCGCTCCCCAGGCAGCCAGTCGTGCCGGTCGATGGTGGCATCGGCCAGGGCGGCGAGCTGGGACAGCGGCCGCTTGCGCCGGCGCCACGCCGTGCGCTTGCGGGCCAGCAGCTCGAGCCGCCCGGCCCACTCCTCGCCCAGCTGGTCCTCGAGCCAGCGGCGCAGCCGCACCGCCAGCGCCGGGCTGCGGCCGCCGGTGGAGATGCCCACCACCAGATCGCCGCGGCGGACCACGGCGGGCGTGTGGAAGTCGCACAGCCGCAGCACGTCCTCGACATTGACCAGCAGGCCGATGCTCCGGGCGGCTCGCGCGAGCCCGTTGGCGTGGTCCAGGGGCAGGCCGGCGACCCACAGCAGGTGAAAGCCGCCGAGCTCGCCCGGGTGCGGCAGGCGCGGCACCAGCGCCACGCTCTCGGGGCGGGAGGCCAGGCAGGCGGGGTCCTCGGTGAACAGGGTCAGGCGGGAGGCCCCGCCGGCCAGCAGCCAATCCATCCGCCGGGCAAAGGCCTCGCCCTGGCCCGCCAGCGCGATTTCCAGCCGGCCCGCATCGACGACGATCGGCAGCATCGGTCGGTCCCCTCGCCACTGTCCCGGAGCCGCATCCTGAAGGCTCCCCAGCCAAGGGGTACACGCCGCGGCGGCGCGGCGACGAACGATAAATACTTTTGTCAGGTGTAAGAAAAAATTTTCACCAGCATTCCCGGCAGACGCTTGCGGGGCCGATCACGCCCAGACTTCCCGCGTGGCGCAGTCTTGTCATGCCTCCTCGCCCCAAGCGACTGCGTTAACGGTATTTATACTTCCCTCGTGTATTTGTTCGCGATGTAGCTAGGTACTGATGACGAGCCGTTATTAACCATCATTGGCGATTGAGGCCGGGCACAGGCTCTTTAGTCTTCGCATAAAGCTCCGGAGATTTCACATGGCGTCATTCTTCAACGTCGCCGGCAGGACAGGCTCGCCGCCTTTCGCGGCATCCGCTGCCGCCACGGCCGCCGTCATCATCGCGGCGACGCTGCACCCGCCCAGCGCCAGCCTCGGATGATCGGGGATGCGCTACGCCAAGGCCCTGCTCGACATCATGGCCGTCGCTCTGGCGCTGCTCCTGCTCTGCCCGCTCCTCCTGGTGGTGGCGGCACTGACCCGGCCGGAGGCGGCGGGGGCGCAGAGCGGAGACGAGAACGCCGGTGCTGCGCCGGCTCTTGCGGAACCCCGTCGGAGGCGGCCATGAGCGTCGCCCTGCCGGCGCACGGTCCGGGGCCGATCGGCAGCCGAACCCGGCGGCGGCGGACCGCGATCGACACCGACATTGCCGCCGGGATGCGGGTGGTGCGGCGCCTGACGCTGCATCTCTTCTCGTTCGAGACCCTTTTCGTGCTCTTCCTGTTCGCCGGCCGCTTCAAAGCCGACCCGCGCTTTGCCTGGGTCCCCCTCGACATCACCCTGCTGTTCTTCCTGGCCAGCCTCGCCGTCGGCGTGACGGTCGTCTGGCGCGAGCGGATCTACCTGCCCGGCCTGCGGCTGGTGATGCTGTTCACGGCCTTCGTGCTGTGGGCCTGTCTCACCTACGCCTGGACGCCGGGGCCGCTCTACGGCTTCGCCAAGCTGCAGATGCTCCTCAGCCTCAGCATCTGGAGCCTCATGGGCGCTGCCCTGGTGATCGCCAACCGGCGCATCCGGGTGGTGCGCTTCCTGGTCCTGCTCACCGTCTTCGCGATCCTGATCGCCATGGACTGGCTGAGCTTCTACGGGATCGGCCACTTCACCGAGCTCGGCTTCATCAAGTCGGGCGGCTATCTGGGCGCCGGCGTGGTGTTCGGGGCCGGCGCCATCGTCGCCTTCACCGTGCTGATCTACGCGCCGCCCTTGACGCTGCGCTGGATCGCGGCGGGGCTCGTCTTCGCGCTGCTGGCCTTCACCCTCTTCATCATCGGCGGGCGCAGCCCGATCATCGCCCTGGTCGTGGCCATGCTGCTGCCGATGGCCGTCCATGTCCGCTTCACGCGGCGCGGCCCGATGATGCACCGCTCGCAGGTCCTGGTGCTTCTCGTGATCCTCGCGGCGGCAGGCGGGATCGCCTGGACCGTCGCCAGCGGCGAGCTCACCTGGACCCTGATGCGCTTCGGCTTTCTCTTCAGCCGCGGCGCCGAGGACAGCTCGACCGCCCCGCGCATCGCCTATTTCGCCTTCGCCCTCGACGGCTGGGCCAAAGCCCCGCTCTTCGGCCATGGGCTGGGCTCGTTCGGCATCATGTTCCTGGGCTTCGACTTCCGCACCTACCCCCACAACATCTTCCTCGAGGCGATGTTCGAGAACGGCACGGTGGGCTTCCTGCTGCTCGCCGCCTGCTTCGTCATGGCCATGCGCCGCCTCGGGATCGATCGGCTGCGCCGCGAGCCGGTCCTGCTGTGCTCGCTGATGCTGCTCGTCTCCAGCCTCCTTTTCGCGGTGATGAGCGGCGCCGTCGCCGAAGAGCGCTTCTTGTGGACCAGCCTCGGGCTGCTCCTCGTCCGCCCGTTCGCCCTTACCGCAAGCCACCGGCCCCTCACGCCCATGCCGGCGCGGGAGCTCCCTTCCTCCCGCACCACGCCCATGCCGCAAGGCGCTCAGGCGGCAGCCAGGCGAGGCGCGCAGGCGGCAGCCCCGCCGGCCGTCCGGCCGGAATCTCTTTCGACCCATTGAAAGCGAGGATCGATCATGAGCCGTGACGTGCGGACCCTGACGCGCGAGAAGCCGAAGCCGGACGAGGCGGCCACGCGACTGCCGCCGCTGCATCGGGAGATCCGCGAGCGGCCGCCCGATGAGGACGACCGGCGGGCGAGGGCGCCGCGTGTGGTCCACATGAGCTCGGTCCATGTCGCCCACGACAACCGCATCCTCCTCAAGGAGTGCGCGAGCCTCGCCGCCGCCGGTCACGAGACCGTGCTGATCGTCGCCCACGAGCGGGACGAGCAGTATCACGGCGTGCGGCTGCGCGCCGTGAAGCCTGCCGGGGGGCGACTCGGCCGGGTCACCGGCACCGCCTGGCGGGTGTTCCGCGCGGCCCTCGCCGAGCGCGCCGACCTCTATCATCTCCACGTTCCCGAGCTGTTGCCCTGGGGCCTGGTGCTGCGGCTCGTGACCCGCCGGCCGGTGATCTTCGACGTCCACGAGGACTTCAGCACCGCCCTGCACGTGGCTCCCTATCTGCCCCGCGGGCTCGGCCGGCTGGCGGGCCCGCTCTACCGGCTTGGCGAGCTCCTCGCCGTGCGCGGCCTCTCGGCGGTGGTGATCGCCGAGCGCTACTATGCGCGCTGGCTGCCCGAGGCGGTGCCGGTGCTCAACTATCCGCGGCGCGACGCCTTTGCCGGCATCGAGGAGGCCCTCCCGCAAGGCGGGCGGCAGCCGCCGCGGCACCCGCGTTTGCTCTATACCGGCAATCTCTCGGCCGACCGCGGGGCGCTGGGCCTGGCGGCGCTGGCCGCCGCCCTGCCCGAGGGCGGCGCGCTGCACTGCCTGGGGCGCTGCCCGGCCGATCTCGCCGCGGCGATGCGCAAGCGCTGCCCCGATCCGCACCGCCTGGTCATGGAGGGGGTCGGCGCGCCGCTGCCCTTCGAGCGCATCCTCGAGGCCTACGGCCAGTCCTGGACCGCCGGGCTCGCCCTCTTCGAGGACACCCCCCACTCGCGCGAGAAGGAGGTCACCAAGATCTTCGAGTACATGGCCGCAGGCCTCCCGGTCGTGGCCTCCGGCTTTCCGGTGTGGCGCGAGCTGGTCGAGGGCAACGAGGTGGGCCTGTGCGTGACCCCCGGCGACACGCCAGCGGCCCTCGCCGCCGTCGCCCGCCTCGCCGCCGATCCCGCCCTGGCCCGCGCCATGGGCGAGCGCGGCCGCCGCCTCGTGCGCGAGCGCTACAACTGGGAAAGCCAGGCCGCCAACCTTCTGTCACTCTACGAGCGGCTCTTGGCCGACCGACAGGCACTGCGGCCGCGACAAAGCTACCCTGCCCTGCAGCCGACCCGCACATGAGCCGATGCAATCTTGCTGTCCGCTTCGCCATCCATGCCGCCTGCCTGCCATTCAGGAGAACAATACCTCCCATTATCCATCGCTATGCTAACACTTCCTGTACGGCCGACGTTTTTGATTGCTCCTTCGCATGGGCTACTTTATGGCGAATGTTCTTCACACCTCGGCATCTGTACCGATAGTTTCGGATGCCGCAGTTTGCCTTGCTGACGTCATGAAAAACGGGATCGGCGATGACGATGGGGGTGAGCGAGGCGCCGGAGCAAGGCGCCCGCGACGGGAGCGGCGCTTCGGCCCGGGCGCCGCGCAGCATGCAGCGGCGCAGCGCGATCGACGCGGACCTCTTCGCGGCGATGCGGGTGTTGCGGCGCCTCGCCGTTCATCTCTTCTCCTTCGAGACGTTGTTCCTCCTTTTCCTGTTCGCCGGCCGGTTCAAGGCCGACCCGCGCCTCGCCTGGGTTCCGGTGGATCTGACCCTGCTTTTCTTCGCAGCGAGCCTCGCGGTGGCGGCGCTGGTCATCCGGCGCGAGCGGGTCTACCTGCCGGGTCTGCGGCTGGTGATGCTGTTTCTCGCCTTCGCGGCCTGGGCCGTGCTGTCGTGGGCCTGGACCCCCGGCCCGATCTACGGCCTCACCAAGATCGTCGGCCTCATGGGCGCCTGCCTGTGGGCCGTCGCAGGCACGGCGCTGGTGATCGCCAACCGCCGCATCCGCGTCGTGCGCTTCCTGGTCCTGCTGGGCATCTTCGCCGTGCTGCTGGCCTGGGACTGGCTCAGCTTCTACGGGCTCGGCAAGGTCACGGAGCACGGCTTCATCCGCTCGTCGGGCTATCTCAATGCCGGAACCGCCATCGTCGGCGGCGCCCTCGCCGTCTTCACGCTGGTGCTCTACGCCCGCCCGCTTTCCCTGCACTGGTCGCTCGCCGCGGCCACGCTCGCCTTCCTGACCCTCGTCCTTCTCATCATCGGCGGCCGCAGCCCCATCGTCGGCATGGTCGTCGCGATGATGGTGCCGATGGCGATCCACACCCGGCTGACCCGGCGCGGCCCGCTGATCCACCGCTCGCAGCTGGCTGTCCTGCTCGTGATGGCCGGCGCCGCCGTGGCCATCACCTGGACGCTCGCCAGCGGGGAGGTCACCTGGACGCTGCGGCGCTTCGGCCAGCTCTTCAGCCAGGGCTCCGGCGACAGCTCCACCGCACCTCGCATCCACTTCATCCTCTTCGCGCTCGAGAGCTGGGCGCGGGCGCCGATCCTCGGCCACGGGCTCGGCTCGTTCGGCATCATGTTCGCAGGCGCCGACGAGCGCTCCTTTCCCCACAACATCTTCCTCGAGGCGATGCACGAGACCGGGACGACGGGGCTTTTGCTGATGGGCGCCTGCTTCGTCTTCGTCCTCGGCCGCCTCGGCCTCCAGCGCCTGCGCCACGAGCCGGCGCTGCTCTGCGCCCTCATGGTGTTCACCGCCAACATGGTGTTCTCGCTGATCAGCGGCGCCTTTGCCGAGGACCGCTTCACATCGGCCTCGCTTGGCCTGCTTTTGATGCGTCCCCTCGCCCTCGCGCGGCCGACGGCGCAGGCATCCGCACGGGAGCCGGCGGCGCATTCCGCCGGGAGGGCGCTCGGGCTCCTCCGCTGATGCGCGCTACGGGCACGCACAAGCGCGCCCGCGCTCTCTTCGCCACCGCGTCAGATCGAGTAGTCGAGCGGTCCCGGCGCCGCCTGCGAGAGCAGCCACGCGCGCATCGCCTGGACGCGGCGCAGGCCGCGCTTGCGCGGCGGGCAGACGAAGTAATAGGCGAAGGCCAGCGGCTGGCGGAGATCGAACAGACGCACCAGCTTGCCGGCGCGCAGGTCGGCCTCGGCCAGCCGCTCCTTGGCGAGGGCCACGCCCCGGCCCAGCACCGCTGCCTCCAGCACCAGGCTCGACTGGTCGAAGCGCGGACCGCGCGCGGCGTCGACGCCCTCCACGCCGGCTGCCTTGAGCCACATCGCCCAGTCGGGGCAGCTCGCGTCCCGCTCGGCGCCGTCGTCGTGCAGCAGGGTGAAGCGGCGCAGGTCCCCCGGCGTCTCCAGCGGCTCGCCGCCTTCCAGCAGGGCCGGGCTGCAGACCGGGACGACGCTCTCCGACAAGAGCTTGTCGACCTCGAGGCCGGGATAGTCGCCGCCGCCGTAGCGGATGGCACAGTCGACATCCTCGGCGTCGAAGTCCACGACCTGCATGGCGGCCGAGATGCGCACGTCGATCTCCGGATGGGCGATGGCGAACGCGTCGATCCGCGGCAGCAGCCACTTGCCGGCGAAGGACGGCGCCACCGAGAGGGTGAGCTGGCCGCCCTCGTCGAGATTCTCGATGGCCGCCAGGGCCTCGGCCAGCTTCTCGAATCCCTCGGCCAGCCCCGGCAGGCAGGCCTGGCCCTCGTCGGTGAGCAAGAGCTGGCGGGTGGCCCGGCGAAAGAGCGCGCAGCCCAGATGGTCCTCGAGCTGGCGCACCTGCTGGCTCACCGCCGCGGGCGTCACGTTGAGCTCCTCGGCAGCGCGCGAGAAGCTCAGATGGCGGCCGGCCACCACGAAGGCGCGCAGCGCGTTGAGCGGCGGCAGCCGCCCGATGGTCCGGCTCATGATAATCTCTCCCGGAGGGCAGCCAGCCCCCTTGCGTGACGTGAAGCCATGCCGCCTGCGCGTCAAGGCGCGGCGCCCGCCTCGACAGGCAGGTCGGTCCCATGCCATGCCACGGATTGGCCCCCGCTCACGAAAGCCCGCCCATGCCCCTTCCCGCCTCCTCGCCGCGCGCGCCACGGCTCTACCTGCGCCCGCTGGGCCTGTTCTTCGGCGACGAGGCGGAGGCCGTGCTGCGGGCCGGGCAGGGCCTGCCGCTGGGCGGTCCGGCGCGCGCCTGCGCGCTTGTCGAGGCGACGCTCTGGGCGCCGCCGGAGCCGCCGGACCGGCGCATCCTGCGGCCCCGGCAGATCGAGAGCTGGCTCGCCGCCCTCCCGCCGGAGCTGCGCTGCCGCGCCCGCCGGCTGCTCGACCGGCTGACCGGCGGAAACCTGCTGCCGCGTCCGCAGGTGATGGGGATCCTCAACGTCACCCCCGACAGCTTTTCCGATGGCGGCCGCCATGCCGACGCGGAGGCGGCGGTGCAGGCCGGTCTGCGCATGGCGGCGGACGGCGCCGATCTGATCGACGTGGGGGGCGAATCGACCCGGCCCGGAGCGGCACCGGTGCCGCCCGAGGAGGAGCTGCGCCGGGTCCTGCCGGTGATCGAGGGGCTTGCCGGCGCCGGCCTCAGGGTCTCCGTGGACACCCGCCGGGCGGCGGTGATGGAGGCCGCCGTGGCGGCCGGCGCCTGGATGATCAACGATGTGAGCGGCCTTGCCCACGATCCGCGCAGCCTCGCAGTGGCGGCGGCGAGCGGTGCCAAGGTCGTGCTCATGCACATGCAGGGCACGCCTGCGACGATGAACCAGGCGCCGGCCTACGAGCAGTGCGCGCTCGAGGTCTTCGACCGGCTCGAGGCGCGGCTGGAGGCCTGCGAGGCCGCAGGGCTGCCGCGCGGGCGGGTGATCGTCGACCCCGGCTTATGCTTCGGCAAGCACGAGCCGCACAATGTCGACCTGCTGCGCCATCTGGCGGTCCTGCTGGGCCTGGGCTGCCCGGTGCTGCTCGGCGTGTCGCGCAAGGGATGGGCGGAGTGGATCGAGCGCGCCCACCCGCCGGCGGATCGCCTGCCCTCGACGCTGGCGGCCAACCAGTGGGCGCTGGCGATGGGTGCAGGGCTCCTGCGGGTGCACGACGTGGCGGCGGCGCGGCAGGCAGTCGACGCCTGGTGCACCATCGGCGGGCACAACCGGACCGGCCATTGAAGCCCGCGCCGGCGGAACCTCCCGGCATGATGCCCGTTCGAGGGGCATCGCAACGGCGCCCGCCACGCTCATTCTTTCGTCAATAACGGCCATCCGGCGCTATAGGGAGGGTTCACCCCAGCAGGAGCGCCTGCTCATGTGGCTCGTCCTCACCTTCGTCGCCTGCCTCGCCGACGGCCCCCAGCCCCAATGCCGGAATGTCGAGCTCGCCTGGGAAGGCTCGTCCTTCGCCTGCACCATGTTCGGCCAGCGCGAAGCCGCCCGCTGGATCGCCGAGCATGAAGGCTGGACCATCCGCGGCGGCTGGCGTTGCATCGCCGGCAAGCCCGTCTGAGGGACGGCTAGCACCCCGAGCGGCTCGCCGGTCTGTCACAGGCAGGCAGGCCGGTTCACGGGTGGAGCGCGGCGCATGCACGGGCCGGCGACGCCGTGCGAGGCGCCGCGCGCGGCTTTTCTTTTCGCTTTTCTGTCAGTTGGCGGCGGTGCGGGGCCGCCGCCGCGGCGTTCGCTCCGGTGGCGGCAGCCTCGACGGCGTGTTCCAGCCGGCCGGGAACCGCTCTAGACTTGGGCCGTCGCAGACACGAGACCCGGGCATGGACGCCGACCTTCTCACACGCGAGATTCCCTTCGCCGATCCGCTGGCCGTCTACGAGAGCCTGCGCCATCTGCCGGCCCCGGTGCTGCTCGAGAGCGCGCGGGCAGACGGGCGGATGGGGCGCTGGAGCTATGTGGCGGCCGATCCGTTCGTGACCCTCTCCAGCAGGAACGGGCGGATGAGCTGTGAAGGCGCCACGCTCGCCGGCGATCCGTTCGCCGCGCTGCAGCGGATCCTGGTGGCCCATGCGGTGCGCCACGATCCGGCCCTGCCGCCCTTCCAGACCGGGGCCATCGGCTATCTGGGCTACGATCTGGCGCATCATCTCGAGCGCCTGCCCTCGCCCGAGCGCGACGATCTGGCCTTTCCCGACCTGATCCTGGGCTTTTATGACACCATCGTCGCGCTGGATCATGTGGAGCAGCGCGGCTGGCTGCTCTCCAGCGGCCTGCCCGAGAAGGTTCCGGCGGCGCGGCTGACCCGCCGCCGCCAGCGGCTCGAGCTGTTCGCCGGTCTCGTCGGGCAGGCGGGGCCGCTGCCGCCGCCCGTGGCCACCGGCCCGGTCATCATCCGCAGCAACTTCACCCGCGAGCGCTACGAGGCGGCGGTGCAGCGGGTGGTCGACTATATCCTCGCCGGCGACATCTTCCAGGCCAACATCGCCCAGCGCTTCCTGGCCGAGCTGCCCGACGGGCTCGACGCCGCCGGCCTCTACCGGCGCCTGCGCGCGCGCAACCCGGCACCCTTCGCAGCCCTGCTCGACTTCGGCGAGACGGCCATCGCCTCGGCTTCGCCCGAACGTTTCCTGTCGGTTGCCGACGGCGTGGTGGAGACCCGCCCGATCAAGGGCACCAGACCCCGCGGCGCCACGCCCGAGGAGGACGAGAGGCTCGCGGCCGAGCTGCTGGCGAGCGGCAAGGACCGCGCCGAGAACGTCATGATCGTCGATCTGCTGCGCAACGATCTCTCGCGGGTCTGCCGCGAGCACAGTGTGCTCACGCCCGAGGTCTGCGTGCTCGAAAGCTACGCCACCGTCCACCACCTGGTCTCCACCGTGACCGGCCGGCTGCGCGAGGGCACGGGTGCGGTGGACCTGCTGCGCGCCACCTTCCCCGGCGGCTCGATCACCGGTGCTCCCAAGATCCGCGCCATGGAGATCATCGCCGAGCTGGAGCCGACCCGGCGCGGACCCTATTGCGGCTCGATCGGCTGGATCGGCTTCGACGGCTGGATGGACACCAGCATCACCATCCGCACCTATGCCATCAAGGGCCGCACCGTGACCTTCCAGGCGGGCGGCGGCATCGTCGCCGACAGCATCCCGGCGGCCGAGTATGACGAGACCATCGACAAGGCGCGCGCCCTGATCGGCGCGCTCAGGGACGGCGCATGATCCTGCTGCTCGACAATTACGACAGTTTTGTCTGGAATCTCGCCCGCTACGTGGCCGAGCTCGGCCACAGCCGCCTCGTGGTCCGCAACGACGCCATCACCCTGGACGAGATCGCCACGCTTGCCCCCAGCCACATCATTCTCTCGCCCGGCCCCTGCGGCCCCGCCGAGGCAGGCATCTCCTGCGCGCTCATCGAGCGCTTTGCCGGCACCATCCCGATCCTGGGCGTGTGCCTCGGGCACCAGTGCATCGGGGCGGCCTTCGGCGGCCGCGTCGGGCGCGCCCGCCGGCCGATGCACGGCAAGACAAGCGCCGTGAGCCACGACGAGCGCGGCGTCTTCGAGGGGCTCCCCTCGCCGCTCACCGTCACCCGCTACCACTCGCTGATCGTCGAGGAGGAAGGCCTGCCCGCCTGCCTGCGCATCACCGCCCGCAGCCCCGAGGGCGAGATCATGGGCCTTGCGCATCGCACCCTGCCGGTGGCGGGCGTCCAGTTCCACCCCGAGGCAGTGCTGAGCCAGCACGGCCACGAGCTGTTGCGGAACTTTCTTGGCATGAGCGGCCTGTGAGCACGCTGTGGCTGAACGGCCGGCTGCTCGACGCCGCCCGGGCCCGCATCGACCCCGCCGACCGCGGCTTTCTGCTGGGCGACGGCCTCTTCGAGACCATGCGGGCGCAGGACGGCGCCGTGCCCCTCCTGGCCCGCCACCTCGCCCGCCTGCGCGCCGGCGCCGATGTGATGGGCATTCCCTTCGAGGCGACCGACGCCGCGCTCCCAAAAGCCTGCGCCGCCCTCTTGGCCGCCAACGACCTGGTCAGCGGCCCGGCCGCCCTGCGCCTCACCCTTACCCGCGGTCCCGGCCCGCGCGGCCTCCTCCCGCCGGCCGACGCCACGCCCACCCTGCTGCTCGCCGCCTTCCCCGCCCCGCCGCCGCGGCCTCCCGCCACGGCGGCCATCGTCACCATCCGCCGCAACGAGCACAGCCCCACGAGCCGCCTGAAGACCCTGGCCTACCAGGACCAGATCCTGGCGCTGAAGGAGGCCCGCGCCGCCGGCGCCGAGGAGGCGCTCATGCTCAACACCGCCGGCCGCCTCGCCTGCGCCTCGACCGCCAATCTTTTCGTCGTCACGAGAGATGGCCGCCTGCTGACGCCCGCGCTGGACGAGGGCGTGCTGCCCGGCATCACCCGCGCCCGCGTGCTGGAGGCTGCAGCAAAGCTCGGCATCGCGGCGGAGGCGACGAGAATCGAGCCGGCCGTGCTGGACGAGGCCGAGGCGGTGTTCGTGACGAGCAGCCTGACAGGGCTGCGGGCGGTGGTGCGGATCGAAGGACGACGAGCGCCGCTGGATGCGGATCACGCGATGGTGCGGAGGCTGGCGGAAGCGCTTTGATCCGGCACCCAAGCTTGTCGTGGGCCGATAAACCGGCCATCCTTTCGCCGTGCTCCGACACGGGAGGCGGGCATGGCACCACCGACGCATCCGGCAACGCCACTCGACCGCAAGGCCCTCTCCGGCCCGGCCCTGCGCACGTTCTGCCGCATCGCAGCTCTATGGAGGCTTTCGGAAGACGAGCAGAGGACCCTGCTCGGCCTCACGTCCCGTTCGACTTTGCGCGAGTGGAAGAGGAACCCCGACATGGTCCTGCCCAAGGACACGCTGGAACGCATCTCCTGCATCCTGGGCGTCTATAAAGCGCTCCAGCCTCTCCTGCCCGACGAGAAGGCGGCGGACGCATGGGTCAGGCGCCCGAACAGCGCAGCTCTGTTCGCCGGGCATTCGGCGCTAGACAAAATGCTCTCGGGAAAGATAGCTGACCTGTTCATCGTTCGGCAGTACCTCGGCACCCACCACGGCGGCTGGGTATGACGGCTGCGGTGGCCCACTCGGACTGGCTGCTCGGTCGGAGCTTCATCGCGTGGCACCTTCGGTGTCAAATGGAAGAAGCATGAAATGATCAAGCAGCGCCCAAAATACCGCGCGATTTCATCAACCGCGAGACGGAACAAACGTTCCTTTTGTATTTAGACGGCTATTGTCTTTCAAACAACAAAAGAACATTGCGCAGGAGCGAAATTTGTGGAGATACCCTTCAATCACATTGTGCGATTCACTAATTCATCAACTATCGGAATATCAATTCTCGGTCGATCTCTAATATCCTACGATAATATTTTTAAACACATTCCGCTGGTATTGCAAGAATTATATGACGATGCGATAATAGATGATTTTCATTGTGAAATCATTCGACTTACTCGGAACAGCCCAGCGATGGAGGAATTCGGTGGGCGCTTATTTGTACGGGTACAACGTAGCATCGAACAATTGGTCCGTGAAAGTGGACGTAAGCTTGGAATAGAAACAGTGGAAAAGAACGCTCATGGCATATCTCTTCTCGTTATTACTATAATAGTATTAGGATCTCTGTGGGCATATACACGATTATACCCCGACAAAGCTCCCTCTTCAAGCATTCAAGGCGATCACAATATCATAATTAATATAAGCGCTGAAACCCTGAACGTTCCTCCTGAGAAAATCGAACGCTCCATTGACAAAATCTTTTCGGGCCGAAAACGCCGACAGATTGAAAAAGATGCCATTACAATTATGACTCCACCAAAATCACAAGATGGAGCAACGGTAGAGTTTCCCGGAATTTTCACCGTTAATCCTGCTTCGATTGCAGAACTTCCGCCCCTAGAGATGCTTGAGCCCGACTCCGATAGGAAATATGAGGTATTGCTACAACATGTACCGATATTTATCCGAACCACGAATTTAGATAACAATAAATCCGGATGGGCTGGACTTGTACGCATCGACGAAACCTCTGTCCGGCTGCGTATGATTCTTCCCGACGATGCCGATAGAGTTCGCCTGAGATATCTCCCGGAAAATGAGCCCATGATGGCAGATGCCATAGTCTACTATCGCGAGGATAAACATGGAAACTTTGTACCAACTTTCTTACAGGTGACTAAAATTTACTGAGGAAATGAAGGGGCACATTATCCGGCTCGCTGACCACCAAGGGCGCAGGCGATCAGCCATCGAGCGGAGAGGCCGCCGCTCCAAACTGGCGCGCTGCAGGTGCTTCGGGCTCCCAGCTGACAGCCAAAGCTCCCGTCAGCTTTCTCCATGCCGACCTGAATGTCACCCGTCTTAAGGCTTCGCCACGAGTCCGTCTCCATGTCGGCCGCAACCTCAAGCCAGACACCGCCGCAAAATCCCGAAAAAAAAGAACTAAAGCCGCGCGCAGCGCCTTGCGCGGCTCCGCTGCCCGGACCGCCGCCGCCCCTCCCCCGATATGGCAATAATTCCTCGTCTATGCTAATCTCGCGGCACTTATCCCTCAATCCGCGAGACCTGCCATGCCTGCCACCCCTTCCCCCGCCCAGTCGGAAACCTCCCGGCGCAACGGTGTCCTGTCGCGCGGGCCGGTCACGCCCGAGGGCAAGGACGCGAGCGCGCGGAACGCCGTGCGGCACGGGCTTTGCGGGGCCGTCGAGAGCCTTGCCCCGGAAGAGACGGCGTTCTTCGAGCATCGGCTGGCGGCGCTGTCGGCGCAGCACCGGCCGGCGGATGCGGGCGAGGCGCACTGGGTCGAGCGGATGGCCTGGGTGATGGTGCGCGAGCGGCGGCTGGATGCGATCGAGGCGCGGGTGACGGCGGCGGCGCTGGGCGAGGACGGCGAGGAGGCGGCGGAGCGTCTGCCGTCGCTGGCGACGGTGCTGCGCTACCGCGCCCGGCTGGAGCGCGACTGGCGGCAGGCTTCGGGCGAGCTTGCCGCCGCCCGGGCCAGGCGCGAGGGGCAGGCCGCGCGGCAAAGGCTCGCGGCACTCGACGCGCAGCTGGCGCTCGACCCGCAAGACATGGTCGCCGGGATGCTGGCGGCAGAGGACCGGCCCGGCGATGGCTTCGGCGGCCGCGGCACGAACGAACCCGAGCCCGCTCCCTCGCCAGGCCTCAACCGCGCCCAGCGGCGGCGGATGGAGGCGCGGCTGCGGCACCGGCAGGCGGCATGAGGGTCACCCGGCCATGCCATGCTGCGGCCGGGCGGCGCTGGCGGTGGCGCATGGGCCGGGAGGGCCGGCTTCCGGTCGGTCGCGAGTCGCAAGGAAGCCCTGCACGACGCAGCGTTTGCGGCCCTTGACGGTATCGGGCACGATCCGCGCGCGTTTCCCGAAGCATCCTCGCGAACCCGGACCGGTCCAGGAAATGGTAACGACCATTCTCTCCTCCCAGCGCTACATGGTCTTCGTCGCCGTGGCGCTCGTCACCTTCGCCTCGCTCGTGGGCGGCGCGCTCTATGCCGGATGGCTGTTCCTGCTTGCCGCGGCATCGGGGGCGCTTTTCCTGCTCGGGCTGCACGATCTGCGGCAGTCGAGGCATTCGATCCTGCGGAACTACCCGGTGATCGGGCATCTGCGCTTCCTCTTCGAGAGCTTCCGGCCGGAGATCCGGCAGTACCTCATCGAGAGCGATCACGACGAGGTGCCGTTCAGCCGCCAGGATCGCGCGCTCGTCTATCAGCGCGCCAAGGGTGAGGAGGACAAGCGGCCGTTCGGCACCATCGAGAAGGTCTACGGCTCCGGCTATGCCTGGCTCACCCACTCGGCAGCTCCGCTCACCATCACCGATACCGACTTCAGGGTCCGGGTCGGCGGGCCGGCCTGCCGCCAGCCCTATGATGCGAGCCTCTACAACATCTCGGCGATGAGCTTCGGCTCGCTGTCGGCCAACGCCATCCTGGCACTCAACAGCGGGGCCAAAAAGGGCGGCTTCGCCCACGACACCGGCGAGGGCGGAATCAGCCGCTACCATCGCCAGGGCGGCGGCGACCTGGTCTACCAGGTGGCGTCGGGCTATTTCGGGTGCCGCAACGAGGACGGCAGCTTCTCGCCGGAGAAGTTCGCCCGGCAGGCCGCCGACCCGCAGGTCAGGATGATCGAGCTCAAGCTGAGCCAGGGTGCGAAGCCCGGCCATGGCGGCATGCTGCCGGCCTCCAAGATCTCGCCGGAGATCGCCGAGGCGCGCGGCATTCCCATGGGCGTGGACTGCATCTCGCCGGTGGCCCACAGCACCTTCTCCACCCCCATCGGCCTGATGGAGTTCATCGGCCAGCTGCGCGAGCTCTCGGGCGGCAAGCCGGTGGGCTTCAAGCTGTGCATCGGCCACCGGCGCGAGTTCATGAGCATGGTCAAGGCCATGCTGGCCACGGGCATCCTGCCGGATTTCATCGTGGTCGACGGTGCGGAAGGCGGCACGGGAGCGGCACCGGTGGAGTTCGTCAACCGCGTCGGCATGCCGATGCTGGAGGGCCTCACCTTCGTGCACAACACGCTGCGCGGTGCCGGAATCCGCGAGCAGGTGCGGATCGGGGCAGCGGGCAAGATCGTCTCCGCCTTCGACATCGCCCGGGCGCTGGCGCTGGGGGCGGACTGGTGCAATGCCGGACGCGGCTTCATGTTCGCGATCGGCTGCATCCAGGCGCAGTCCTGCCACACCAACCGCTGCCCGGTCGGCATCGCCACCCAGGATCCGATGCGCCAGCGGGCGATCAACGTCGGCGACAAGAGCGACCGGGTGGCCCGCTTCCACCGCAACACGATGAAGGCGCTTGGCGAGATCGCGGGTGCTGCGGGCCTGAGCAACCCCAGCGACTTCATGCCCTACCATTTCATGTTCCGCCAGACGCACAGCGGATTCCTCGACGGGAACGAGGCCTATCCCTATCTGCCGGAGGGCTTTCTCGTCTCCGGCGAGGAAATCCCGGAGCTTGCCGAGTGGTACAGCCGCTGGGACCGCGCCAGCGCCGAGCGCTTCCCGCCGCCGGAGATCCCGCACGGACCGTTCGAGCGCCGCAAGGTCGCCTGAAACCACAGCGCCCGGCGGTCCTGCCGCAGGCGGCAGGCAGCGCCGGGTCCCGGCGCCATCACGCCGCGAGCGCGTCCACGCAACGCAGGATCATGCCCTCGTTCTCGGCGCGCTCGATGGCCTTGCGGTCCTGCGCCTTCTGGCGCGCCGCGATCTCCGCCGCATCGGAAGGTTGGCGGGCAGGACGGCCGCGCCTGGCGGCTGGCGTCATCCCGCTGCGCCGTGCGGCCGGCTCCAGCTGACCGCGCTGGACAGCGTACCGGCCCATCTTGCCCGCCATGCTCTGGCAATCGTCCTGGTGGCTTTGGGTGGGCATCATCCGCATTGTTGATCGTTCTCCTTTTTATTTCCCATGGGAAGCATCTTGGCAGTCGTTCACGCCACAGCCGGCATGACGGCTCGCCTCGAGCATTACACCTTCTCGACAATGCTTCGTCCTGGGCTTTTCCGTTACCCATCAAATATGGGGTCGCGGTCCTTATATTTCAATATCACTTTATTTCCGCTTGAATTGCAGATGATGCGCAGCATGATCATCCGCCGTCATCAGGAAATCGCGCCACCGAGCAGAAGAACTCGACGCCGGTCTCGATGTCGCGGGCCATGGCACGGCGGGCGGCCTCGGCATCGCGGGTGCGAAGCGCGGCGATGATAGTCTCGTGGTGGCCGCCGCGGTCCTTGATGCCGACCTCGCCGTAGAGGTTGCGCAAGGGGCCGGACTGCAGCCACAGGCTCTCGATGATGGGCAGCAGGACGCGCGAGCGGCTGGCGGCGTAGACCGTGAAGTGGAAGGCGTGGTTGGCCACCACATAGTCCTGCCAGCGCTCGCGGCCGGGCACGCAGGCGTTCATGCGGGCGCACAGATCCTCGAGCCGCGCCAGCTCGTCGTCGCCCACGAAGGCGGCGGCCATGGAAGCGGCCTCTCCCTCGAGCATCATGCGCACCCGGCCCAGCTCGCGGTAGCGGGCCCGGTCCACCAGCGGGATGCGGACCCCGCGCTTGGGGAGGATCTCCACCGCCTGCTCGGCGGCCAGCCGGCGCAGCGCCTCGCGCACCGGCATGAGGCTGGTGCCCACCGCCGCGGCGAGCGTGCCCGTGCTCAGCGTCTCGCCGGGCCGGTAGACACCGGCCATGATGGCGCGGCGCAACTCGCCATAGACCTGGTCCTGGAGGGTTGCTGTCTCCACCTGGCGAAGACCGCCGCCGGCCGTGTCCACTGCATGCATCAAGGATGATTTTCCGACCTGTTCCCGGGAAGGCGCGGTCCCGGCTGCCTATGCCCAAACGTCTGCGATCTTAGATCTAAGGCTTGACTCGCGAAACCCGGCATTTCTATCCTCCCGACATCAGCCTTTGCCACGGCAAGCGCAGATTCACCGGCCGCGACAACTCCTCAAGGCACACGCAGGAGACAGCAGGACCGGGAAAGGGAGGCGCAACACATGCTCGCACGCAAGACAGTTCTTTGTGCCGTTTTCGGCCTCGCCTCGGCGGCGATGGTAACGACCTGGGGCGCGGCCCGAGGCGAGTCGCTCGAGCTCGAGGACCAGTTTCTCTCACTGGGCACCTCGAGTGTCGGCGGCACCTGGTATCCTCTCGGCGGCGCCATGGCGAGCGTCATCAGCAATGCCTATCCGGAGCTCAAGATCACCGCCGAGGTGACCGGCGGCACCATCGACAACCTCAAGCTCATGAGGAACGACCAGCTCGAGCTGGCGCTCTCGACCAATGCGGAAGCCTATCTCGCCTATAACGGCGAGGGCGATTTCGACGAGAAGATCCAGAACTTCGCCGGCGTCACCGGCGGCCACGGCATCTTCTGGCAGCTCTACACGCTCAAGAGCACCGGCATCGCCTCGATCCGGGACCTCAAGGACAAGCGCGTCTCGCTCGGCGCCGCCGGCTCCATCGGCAACGGGATCGGCGAGACGATCATCGAGGCGCACGGGCTCGAGATGAACGAGGACTGGCAGCCCGAATATATCAGCCACGGCGACGGGCCCGGCGCCTTGCGCGATGGCCGGATCGACGCCGCCTTGATCATCAGCTCGTTCCCGACCGGCCCGCTCACCGACATCACGAGCACCGACGGCGCCGACGTGGTGTTCCTCAACCCCGAGCCCGAGATCCTCGACAAGCTGATCGCCGAGCGGCCCTACTGGTCGAAGGCGCCGATCCCCGCCGGCGTCTATAACGGCCACGACCAGGACATTCCCGGCAGCTTCGGCGTGTTCACCATCCTGATCGCCAAGAACGAGCTGAGCGAGAACGCCGTCTACGCCGTCACCAAGGCGCTTCTCGAGAACGCGGACGAGCTCGGCAGCATCCATGCCCTGGGCAAGGAATGGACCCCGGAGCACGCGACCCGCGGCATCAAGGGCGTCATTCCCTTCCATCCCGGCGCCGAGAAGTACCTGAAAGAGAAGGGTCTCCTCTGAGATGACCTCCTCTGCCTCTCTTACGCTCAGGGAGGCAGTCGCGAACGGGATGACGCGGCTGCCGGTACTCGCCAGCGCCATAGCGGCCGCGTTCACCCTCTTTCAGCTCTGGATGAGCTTTGCCGGCACCTTGGCGACGCTGCAGCTGGTCTACATGCACCTGGGCTTCGCCATGGTGCTGATCTTCCTGACCCGGCCGACCTTCGGCTCCTCCTCCTCGCTGCACCGCTGGCGCCTCTATGTGGACATTCCGCTCGCGGTGGCCTCCGCGGTGGTCTGCCTCTACGTCGTCGTCAACTTCATGGAGATCGCGAAACGCGGCGCCGGCGATCCAACGGCCGTCGCCGTCGTCTTCGGCGTTATAGCCACGGCGCTCGTGCTCGAGGCGACCCGGCGGATGGTGGGCTGGCCCCTGCCGGTCCTGGCGCTCGTCTTCATCGTCTACGGCTTTTTGGGACCGTACTTTCCCGGGCCGCTGGCGCATCGCGGCTTCGACATCGAGCGGATCTCGGCCACGCTCTACCTCACCACCTCGGGCATCGCCGGCACGCCGCTGCAGGTATCGGCGACCTATGTCGCGATCTTCGTCATCTTCGCCGCCTTTCTCGACGTATCGGGGGCCGGCAAGTTCTTCATCGACTGGACCTATGCGGCGCTCGCCTGGTTTCGCGGCGGGCCCGCCAAGGTGGCGATCGCGGCCAGCGCCCTCATGGGCACCGTCTCGGGCAGTGCGGTCGCCAACACGGTCGCCACCGGCACCTTCACCATCCCGATCATGAAGCGCGCCGGCCTCAAGCCGGCCTTCGCCGGCGCGGTCGAGGCCGCGGCATCCTCGGGCGGGCAGATCATGCCGCCGGTGATGGGCGCCGCAGCCTTCATCATGGTCGAGATCATGGGGGTCTCCTACAACACCATCATGGCGGCCGCGGCCCTTCCGGCGCTGCTCTATTTCCTCGCCATCTTCGCCATGGTCGACTTCCAGGTCGCCAAGCAGGGCATCCGCGGCCTGCCCCGCCACGAGCTCCCGGACGCCTGGGAGATCTTCAAGAGCGGCTGGCATCTGCTCACCCCGCTTCTCCTGCTGATCTACATGCTGGTCGTGGTGCGCTATACGCCTGCCAAGGCCGCCTTCTTCGCCGTCATCGCGGTAATCGTGGCAAGCCTCGCCCGCCGCGCCACCCGGATGGGGCCGGCAGCCTTGTGGGAGGCGCTGCGGCGCGGCGGCCACGCCATGCTCGAGGTGGCCATGGCCTGCGCCGCCGCCGGCATCACCATCGGCATCCTGATGCTCACCGGCCTGGCGCTCCGGCTTTCCGGCCTGCTCATCAATTTCTCCGGCGGCAGCCTCGCGGTTCTCCTGGTCCTGACCATGGGGATCTCGCTCATTCTCGGCATGGGCCTGCCGACCTCGGCGGTCTACGTCGTGCTGGCGACCCTCGTGGCGCCCGCCATCGTCAAACTCGGGGTCGAGCCCCTGGCGGCGCACATGTTCGTCTTCTATTTCGGCGTGCTGGCCAACGTCACCCCGCCGGTGGCCATCGCCGCCTATGCGGGCGCAGGGCTGGCCGGTGCCGATTCCACCAGAACCGGTCTGCTCGCCTTCCGGCTGGCGCTGGCCGGCTTCATCCTGCCCTTCATGTGGGTCTACAGCCCGGCGCTGCTCATGCAGGGCAGCATCGACGGCATCCTGATCGCCGTCGTCACCAGCGTCATCGGGATCGTGGCCCTGGCAGCCGCGGTCCAGGGCTATCTCTTCTCCGCCCATGCGCGCTGGCACGAGCGGCTGCTGCTCGGGATCGGGGCCCTTGCGGCGATCAACCCGGGTCTGCTCACCGACCTGGTGGGTGCCACGGCGATCGGGCTAGCGATTGCCTCGCGGTTCTTCCTGGCCGGTTCCCGGCCGGTAAAGGCGGTCTGAGGACATGCCGATCTCCTTCCAACCCGCCGAGATCGACGCCATCGAGACCGACCTTCTCGTCCTGGGCGGCGGCCTGAGCGGCTTTCGCGCGGCGGTCGCCGCGCGCGAGACGGGCTGCACGGTGGCGCACGCCTATCTCGCGCGCGGCGCCTCGCCCTACATCATCGGCGCCAACGTGCCGCTCGGACACGCCGACCCGGCCGACGACCCGGAATGCTACGCAGCCGACATGATCGCCGGCGGCTACGGGCTGAGCGACCGGCGTCTCGTGCATGCGCTCGCACACCATGCCGTGGCCTCCTTCGAGGACATGGTGCGGCTGGGCGTGCCGTTTGCGCGGGGCGAGCGCGGCTTTCTCCAGCGCCACCTCTCGGGCAACACCTGGCCGCGCTCCGTCTATGTTCCGGAAGGAATAGGCAAGGTCGCCCTCGAGCATCTGGCCGCCCGGGCCTCGACCATCGGCGTGCAGGCGCTGGCCGGCCGGCGCGTCGTGGCCCTGCTCGGCGATGGCGGCGAGGTCGTGGGAGCGCTGCTCGCCGATCGTCGCACGCAGCGCTTCACCGCCGTCCATGCCCGCGCCGTTATTCTCGCCATGGGCGGCATCGGGCGCCTCTATGCCGACAGCACCTACCCGAGCGACGTGGCGGCGGACGCCTACGCATTGGCGCTGGAGGCAGGGGCGCGCCTGATCGACATGGAGTTCGTCCAGTTCGAGCCCCTGGTGACGGTTCATCCCGCGGGCTGCCGCGGCATGGAGATGCCCACGGCGATGCTCGGCGACGGCGCGCCTTTGCTCGACGCCGCAGGCGAGCGCTTCATGTTCCGCTACAACCCGGAGCATGGCGAGCGGCAGATCGAGAAAGCGCGCCTGTCGCTGTGCATCCAGCAGGAGATCGACGGCGGCCGCGGCTTTGCCGACGGCAGCGTGCTGCTCGACACCACCACCCTGCCCCGCGACACGCTCGAGAGCTACGTGGCGCACTGCAAACGCCTGCGCGGCGCCGGGCTGGAGCCCTCGGCCGAGGGTCCGCGGGTCCGGCCGGCCGCGCACAGCGAGATGGGCGGCGTCTTCATCGACGCGACGGGCGCCACCGAGACGCCGGGCCTGTTCGCCTGCGGCGAGGCCTCGGGCGGCATCCACGGCGCCAGCCGGCTTGCCGGGAATGGCGGCGGCGAGACGATGGCCATGGGCTGGCTGGTCGGCCGGGCTGCAGCACGGGCACTGGCCCAAGGGCCGCAACCCGCCGCCCGCGACTGGCGGACGATTCATGCCGCCGCCTTCGCGAGACTCGCGGGCGGCGATGGCGGTACCGGCACAGCGGCGGAGATCAAGGAGGCGATCCGCGCATCCATGGGCGCTGCGGCCGGCCTCTACCGCACCGGCCCCGGCCTCGGGGCCGGGCTGAGGGAGTTGGAGGACCTGGCCAGGCACGCCGCCGGCTTGCCCGCCAACGACATGGAATCGGCGCTGGAGGCACGCTCTGCGAGGAACATGGCGCTGGTCGCCGGCCTGATCCTGCGCGCTGCTCTGGCCCGCACGGAAAGCCGGGGGGCGCATCAGCGGCGCGACCACCCGCGACAGGACGATGAACGCTGGGCTCGGCATCTTGCCTTCCGGCTGACGCCGGAAGGCATGGTGACCATGGACACGCTACCCATTCACTGACCAGCCGATCGAGGCAGGGAGGCAAACTTGCAGCGCAAGCCGCTCACCGGCGTGAAGGTGCTGGATTTCACGCGACTTTATGCCGGACCGTTCTGCACGATGCTGCTGGGCGATCTGGGGGCCGACATCGTCAAGGTGGAGGCACCGGGCGGCGATCCGATCCGGCTGCAGGGGCCGCCGTTCCACGACGGCCAGAGCATGAGCTTTCTGGCCGTCAACCGGAACAAGCGGTCGATCCAGCTCAACACCAAGGACGAGCGCGACCGCACCCTGGCAAGGCGCCTGGCGCTCGAGGCCGACGTGGTGGTGGAGAATTTCCGCCCGGGTGTGATGGACCGCATGGGGCTCGGCTACGAGGAGCTGGCCGCCGCCAACCCGCGGCTGATCTACTGCGCGATGTCGGGCATGGGCGCCACCGGGCCGATGCGCGACAAGGGCGCCTTCGACCTGACCATCCAGGCCGAGGGCGGCTACATGAGCCTGACCGGCGAGCGCGACGGCAAGCCTATCAAGCTCGGCACTTCCGCTTTCGACCTGATCTGCGGCCAGTACGCGATGAGCGGCATCATGGCCGCACTCTACGACCGCGAGCGCACCGGGCGCGGCCAACGCGTCGAGACGAGCCTGTTCGAGGGCGAAGTCACCTACCTGGTGGACGCCGCCATGGAGTGGCTGCTCGTCGGTGGCCGGCGGCGCAAGTGGGGCTCCGAGCACGGCACCAACGTTCCCTACAAGGCTTTCGAGGCGGCCGACGGCTGGATCGTGATCGGGGCGGGCGTTCAGCGTCTCTACGAGGATCTGGCACGCGTCCTGAGGCGCGAGGATCTCCTGGCCGACCCGCGCTACGCCACCATGCGCGACCGCGTCACCAACCGCGACACGCTCTATGCGACCCTCGACGAGGAGGTGCGCAAGTGGCGCGTCGATGATCTCGTGGCGGCGCTGGACGAAGCCGGCGTCCCTTGCGCACCGGTCAACGACATGGAGCGCGTCTTCGCCCACCCGCAGACAGCGGCGCGCGGCATGCTGGTGAAGATCCCCGACCGCGACGGCGGCGAGTTCCCGTGCATCGGGCCAGCCGCCAAGTTCAGCGGCTTCGACGTCGCCGCCGGCTGGTCGGTGCCGCCGCGTCCCGGCGAGCACACCGAAGAGGTTCTGGCATCCTGGCTCGGCGAGACGGAGGCGCGGCGATGACCGTGACGGATCCCACGACGGCCGCAGCCGCGATCGGCAGCTCGGTGCGGTTCACCAAGACCGTCTCCGAATCCGACGTCTATCTCTATGCCGGCATCACCGGCGACTTCTCGCCCAACCATATCGACGAGACCTACATGCAGGCCGGCCGTTACGGCCGCCGCATCGCCCACGGCACCCTGCTCGTTGGCTTCATGTCGGCAGCCTCGGTGCGCTTTCCCCTCGGCCGCACCGTATCCTTGGGTTACGACCGGATCCGCTTCCTCGCCCCGGTCTTCTTCGGCGACACGATCACCACCGAATACAAGCTCGCGAGCGTCGATCCGGACAAGCGGCGTGCCTGTGCCGAGGTCACCTGCACCAACCAGGACGGCAAGGTGGTGGCCGTCGCCATCAATGTCCGCGCCTGGGTGGACTGAGCGGGTGGAGGAGATCCCATGTCGATCCTGCTGAGCGAGGAGCGCGACGGCGTTCTCGTGCTCACGATGAACCGCCCCGAGAGCCGCAACGCGATCTCGCAGGCGCTGGCCGAGGCGATCGAGGCGAAGCTGCGTGAGACCGCCCGCCGCCGCGACATCAGGGTGGTGATCTTCACCGGGGCCGGTGACAGGGCGTTCTCGGCCGGCACCGATCTCAAGGAGCGCCGCGATCTCTCGCCCGACGGCAAGTGGGAGCAGAGCGGCGCCCTCAGGCGGGCGAACGAGGTGATCTGGAGCCTGCCGCAGCCGGTGATCGCCGCGGTCCACGGCTGGTGCCTGGGCGGCGGCTTCGAGCTCGCTCTCAACTGCGATCTCCGGGTCGCCGCCGAGGATGCCGTCTTCGCGTGGCCGGAGATGCAGCTCGGCGCCTATCCGGGCGGCACTGCCGGTGTGGTCTTCCCGCGCCTCGTCGGGGTGGCGCGCGCCAAGGAGCTGTTCTTCACGGCAAGGCGCGTGCAGGCCCGTGAGGCGCTGACGCTCGGCATCGTCGAGCGGGTGGTCGAGAAGGGCCGTCATCTGGAGACTGCGCTCACGATGGCGGAGGAGATCATGATCAACTCCAGCCCGCTCGGCGCCGCCGCCGTCAAGCGCATGGTCAATGCCGGCGCCGACATGAGCATCGGCGACGCGCATGCGCTCAACGACGCGCTGCGCCGTCCGCTCGAAGGCACGAAGGACTACGAGGAAGGCATCAGGGCCTTCTTCGAGAAGCGCCGCCCGCAATGGCGCGGCGAGTGACGACGCAGGGAGAGACCTCTTGAACTTCGAGCCGAGCGAGGAGCAGGCGGCGGCCATCGATGCCTGGAACCGCTATCTCGAGAGGGACATCCGTCCGCGGGTCGAGCCGTACCGCGACCAGATGATCCCCAAGGCGCTCGCCCGCGAGCTGCTGGCGGCAACCGGGCCCTACGGCGTCGGGGCGGGCTGGGTCGCCGAGGAGGATGGCGGCCTGGGTCTCGACTTCGTCACCAGCGGGCTTCTCTACGAGGAGCTGGCGCGGGTGAGCCCCGATGTCGCGGGCCTCGCTTTCGTCAACGAGGGAGCCGCGCTCAAGCTCGCGCGGGTCGGCACGCCGGCGCAAAAGGAACGGTATCTGGCCCGGCTGCTCGCCGGCGAGCTCATCGGCTGCTCGGCGATCAGCGAGCCCGGCGCCGGCTCGGACGTGCGCGGCATGCGCGCCCGGGCGGTGCGCGACGGCGACGTCTACCGGCTCTCGGGCGAGAAGAGCTGGATCTCCAACGCCTCGATCGCGGATCTCGTGGTGGCGGTGGTCCGCACCGAGGAGAACGAGTTCTCGATGTTCCTGCTCGACCGCGACGAGCACCGGTTCGAGACCCGCGAGATCGACAAGCTCGGCCTCAACGGTTGGTCCCTCGGGCAGATCTTCCTCGACGGGGTTGTGGTACCCGCGAGCTCCATGCTGGGGCCGCCGGGCGAGGGTCTTCGCGAGTCGATGAAGGGCTTCGAGCGGTCGCGCTGCTTCATCTCTCTTCTCGGCCTCGGCATCGCCCGCGCCGCCCTGGACGACAGCATCGCCTATGCCCGCGAGCGCACGCAGTTCGGCAAGCCCATCGCCGGCCACCAGCTGGTCCAGGACCTGATCGCCGAGATGGCGACCCTGCTCGAGGCCTCACGGCTCATGGTGTTCCGGTCGCTGGCCCTGATGGACAAGGGCGGCAAACACAACATGAAGGCCGCCATGGCCAAGTCGTTCGCCACGGAAGCCGTCGTGAGGATCGCCTCGAGCGCGGTGCAGGTCCATGGCGCGGCGGGGATCGCCCGCGAGTACGGGATCGAGCGGCATCTGCGCAATGCGCGGATGCTGACGATCCCCGACGGGACGACGCAGATCAACAGATTGATCATCGGACGCGAGCTGCTTGGCACCGCCGCATTCGCCTGATCGTACTCCCACACATCTCCAGCGGCATTGAGCGAGAGAGAGCAACGTGACGACAGCCCATAAGGGACCCGGGGGCCTGACGGCGGCCTGGGCCCGCTACATCGCCGGATTCGAGCCGGCAGCCGTGCCCGCCGGGGTGCGGGCCAGGGCGCTCCAGATGATCCAGGACGGCAGCGGCGCGCTGCTGGCAGCTGCCGATCCGCGCGTTCCCACCGGCCGGCTGGTGACCGGTCTGGTGCGTGAGTTAGGCGGGTCGCCGCAGGCCACCGTGGTGGGTCAGGGCTTTCGCACCGGCGCCGTGGACGCCGCTCTCGCCAACGGCACGATGGGCTATGCCTGTGATGTCGAGCCCCACCACCCCGAGGGCATCCTCCACCCGATCGCCGTGATGGTGCCCACGGCGCTCGCGGCGGGCGAGCTGGCGGGTGCGTCGGGCGCCCGGTTCGTGGCGGCGGTGGTGCTGGGCTGCGAGCTCGAGTACCGGCTCTCCATGGCGCTGGGGCCGGTGGAGCAATACAATCTGGGCTTCCATCCCTCGGCGGTATGCGGCTGCTTCGGCGCCACGGCCGCGGCCTCCTTCCTGCTCGGTCTCGACGAGGAGCAGACGGTGGCGGCGCTGGGCCTGGCCGGCTGCCAGGCCTCGGGTCTGATGGCCTGGGAGAGCGATCCCACCGAGAACGCGCGCCCCTTCCAGATGGGCATGGCGGCACGCAACGGGCTGACGGCAGCGCTCCTCGCAAGGCGCGGCTTCGGTGGGCCGCGGGCGATCTTCGACGAGGGCCACACTGTCTTTCGGGCGTTCAGCCGCAACCCGCGGCCGGGCTTCCTCGTCGACGAGCTGGGGACCCGCTTCGACGGCATCATGGAGCTCGCCATCAAGCCTTATTCCAGCGTCTCCTTCCTCCACCCGGGCCTCGACGGGCTGCTCGGGATCGCCCGCGAGCACCGTCTCGCGATCGGGGACGTGGCGGCCATCGAGATGCGCTTTGCCACCTCCGGCGCCCACTGCGTCGACGGCAATCCCCTCAAGAGCCACTGCGCCCAGTACATCCTGCCGGTGGCTCTCACCGTGGAGGGGCTGAGGGTGCTCGACCTCTTCCACGACCGGCGCGAGAGCGACGCCGAGGTGGCGCGGCTCTCGCGGGCCGTCACGGTGGTGCACGACGACGAGCTGGACCGGCTGTTTCCCGAACGCTACGAGACCGTGATCACGGTGACGACGAAAGACGGACGGCGGCTCGAGACTAGGAACGGCGTCGCCCGCGGCTATCCCGAGCAGCCGCTCGAGGAGGCCGAGATCGACGCCAAGTTCGCCACGCTGTGCGGTGCGGTGGCCTCGCCCGGGCGGGTGGCGGCGCTGCGCGATGCCATTTTGGGCCTGGAGCAGGCGCCCGATCTCGCACGTTATGCGGGACTCATGGGAGCGAGGCCGGACAGCGAGGCTTCCGGCGGGAGGATGTCGTAATGCACAACACGTCCCACGAGCCCGCGCGCATCGGCCTCGCGGGGTTCGGCAATGTCGGCCAGTACCTTGCCCGCGCCCTCGATTCCGGCGTGCTGCCGCACGCACGGCTCACAGCGGTCACCGTGCGCGACCTGGAGAAGGCCGCGCGCAACGCCGAGGCGCTGGGGAGCCGGCCGGCGATCGTCCCGCTGGACGAGATCTGCGCCCATGCCGACATCGTGGTGGAATGCGCCACGGCAGGGGCCCTGCCCGACATCGCCCGCGCGGTGCTGGGCCAGGGTCGCCAGCTCGTGCTGGTGAGCGCCGGCGGGATGCCGGCCTTCCCCGACATGGTGGACTTCGCCGAGCGCCACGGCGGCCGCATCCGCATCGCCAGCGGCGCGCTGCCGGGGCTCGATTCGGTCCGCGGCGCCGCCGAGGGCACGCTCCGCTCGGTCCGGCTCACCTCCCGCATCAGGCCCAACTCGTTCATTGGCGAGCCCTATCTGGAGGCCCGCGGCCTCGACTTCAGCGAGCCTCCGCAAGAGGCGGTGCAGGTCTTTTCCGGTTCGGCGCGGAAGGCGGCCGAGGCCTTTCCCCGTCATTTCAACGTGGCCATCGCGCTGAGCCTTGCGGGACTCGGCCTCGAGCGCACGATGGTGGAGATCTGGGCTGACCCCGGCATCCCCGGCGCGCAGCACCTGGTGGAGGTGGAGGCCGAGGAGATCGTGCTCACCATGCGCTCGCAGAACTTCCCCTCGACGACCAACCCCAAGACCAGCCGGGCGGTGGGCCCCAGCATCCTCGCGGCCCTGCGCTCGATGACCGCGACGCTCCAGGTGGGAAGCTAGGCGGCAGCCCCCGGTGCCAGGAAACCGGCAGGCGGATCGGCGGCGGACGGGACGTGAGAGCAGTAGCCTAGAAGCCGCTTCGCGCGCGTGCCTGTCCGCGCTACCGAGCCGGCTCGGCGCCGAGCCAGCTCCAGGCGTCGGCTTCGTTCTCGGCGGCGAAGGCCCGCATGTCGATGGCGGGGAAGGCCGGGTTCACCGTCTCGATGATCGGCCGCATCCACGCGGGCGCGCCGACGATGGCGTAGCGCTCGAGCTTCTGCATGGCCGCGAGCTTCATCGGCAAAAGCCCGCCCTGCAGGAAGGAGGCCGGATCGATGCCGCCCAGCCGCTTGATCCGGGCCAGCATGCGCACCTTCTCATGGCGGGCGAGGAACGCGTCGACATGCTCCACGATGCCGGAGAGCTCGTTTGCGGCAATCACCCCGTCGATCTCGAAGGCGAGGACGTCGTCCCGGCTGGTCGGAATGAGACGCAGCGCCGGAGCGGCTTGCGGCGCCTTCGGCCGTTCCGCCGCCCAGCTCAGGGCCTGGTCGCGTTCGTGGGGCGTGAAGACCCTCGTCTCGAAGGTCGGGAACAGGGCGGCCATGAAGCCCGCCAGGGCGCGCGGCCATTCCTTGTCCGAGACGAAGGCGCAGCGGCCGAGCTGCCGGAGATGCGCGAGGAGCGCCATGTCGGCCCTGGCGCCTTCGACGAAGGCATCGGCGTTCATGTCGGCAAGGCCGGTGACGTCGATGCACAGGCCGATGCGCTCGTGCGTCTCCAGCATGGCATCCAGCAGGCTGCGGTAGCTGGCGATGTCCTGGCCGGTCATCGTGCCACCCAGCCTGAAGGCCAGAACGTGGTCGGGGGCAGGAAGTCGCTCGAACATGATGGGCTCCTGTCGCTGCATGAGCACCGGCGCGATGCCGTCGATGTGCCCGCTCCAAGGGACGAGGTAGCTCCCGTGGAGGGCGAGGCGAACGTCACCGCCGAACACGCCACCGGGCGGGCAGAGGCGTGGCTGCCCGACCGCGGTGCATGGCACGATCGCCGGGCAGCCGCCGCCAAGCTCCACCGCCTCACCCCTCGGGCGTCTCGAGGCGGCGCGACCAGTCCTCCACCGCGCGCTTCTCCAGGCGGCGGCGGGCGAGGTCGCGCCACGACGAGGAAAGCTCCTCGACCCGGCTCAGCGCGTCGAGGCGGTCCAGATCGAGCGTGTCGCGGTAGAACAGGCGGGCAATGGCGGCGAGGGTCCAGTCGGGCTGCGGCCGGTCGAGCAGCGTGATGCCGTCGCCTGCGCGGACGGTGCCTTCTTCGATGACGCGGTAGTACCAGCCGGTGCAGCCGGTGGCCTGGACACGAGCCGCCATGCCGCGCCAGCCGAAACGCTCGTTCAGGCGCCAACAGGGCTGGCGGCCCTGCGAGACCTGGACCAGCGCGGAACCCAGCCGGAGGATGTCGCCGATGCACACCGTTTCCTCGGTCATGCCGAGGGTCGAGACATTCTCGCCGAACGCGCCCGCGCGAGCGAGGCGATCTGCCAGCTCGGGCTGTTCGGCGCCCCAGGCGGCGTAATGCTCGAAGGGATAGTGGTGGACCGCCTTCTCCGGCCCGCCATGGTGGCGGCGGTCGCCCTGCGCGTCGCCGGCCAGACCCTCGCAGCCGAGCTGCAGGACACCGTGCACCGGCTGCTTGTCGATGCCGCTGGGAACGCCGCGGGCGCCCAGCGGGCGGAGCGTGCCGGTCAGCAGCGCGAGGATCCCGATCTCCACGGCGCCGCTCATGCCGCCCGCCGCCGCATCAGCATCGGCCCATAGGCAGCGAGGAAGCCGGCGAACGCCGCGAGCCATGCAACGGCCGAAAGCTCGACAAGCAGGCTCCCGGCCGCTGGCGCGAGCGAGGCCAGCACGCGCAGGAGGGCGGCAATGATAATCGCCACGAAGATGCCGCGGGTGGGAATCGAGGCGGTGAGCGCGCGGCCGCAATGGCCGAGGCTGGCGCGGGTCATCACGGCAAGCGTCATGACGCCCATGGCGCCAGCGGTCCAGGCATGGAGAGCCGCGGTCGGCAGGACTATCCCGGTGAGCTGGCCGGCGCCGACCAGCAGGAAGCCCAGCGGCACGAAGGCGTAGCCCAGATGAAGGACGAGAAGCAGCGGCTCGCGCCAGGTATCCCGGCCACGCCACCGTGACAGGCGCACTCCCTGCAGGACGCCGGCAGCGCACAGGGCAAGCCCGGTGAGCGCCGCGTCGGGAAGCGCCACCCAAGCCACGAGCGCGGCCGCGGCGACGGCAAGGGAGGCTGCGTCCAGCCGGTCGAAGGCTGCGGGCAGCAGCGTGGCGTGCCGGCCAGCCAGCCAGTTGCGGGTGAAGGCCGGGACGATGCGGCCGCCGATCAGCATGATGAGGCCCACCACCAGGGCGATGCCGCCGCGCAGCGCGAGATCGGCGGCACCGGTGGCGATGAGCTCGGCATGGAAGAGGATATTGGCCAGCGCCAGGGCGCTCACCAGCAGGGCCACCTTGAGGTTGCGGCGATTGCCGGCGGCCATGATCTCGCGGGCCACGACGGCGGCAAGCAGCACGAGGAACAGGCTGTCGATGGCGGCGGCCTGCAGCGGGCCCAGCGCCTCGCCGGACAGCAGCGCGAGGCGGCCGGCGAGCCAGGCGGCGAGAAGCGTCAGGAGAAGGCCGCCGCGCACCGGCGGGCGGCCGGTCCAGCTGGGGATGGCGGTGAGCAGGAAACCGGCCATCACCGCCGCCACGTAGCCGAAGAGGAACTCGTGGACGTGCCAGCTCAGGGCGCCGAAGCGGTCGAGGCGCTCGACGCTGCCGGTCAGGGCGCCGATCCAGAGCGCCATCGCCGCCACGGCCCACAGGGCGGCACCCAGGAAGAACGGCCGGAAGCCGTAGCCGAGCAGCGGGATCCGGGCGAGGCCGGCGGGTTCTCTCATGGCATCACTCCAGCAAGAGGGTCGACTCCGATCAGCAGCGCGTGGCCCTGCAGCAGGAACCACGCAAAGAGGCCGAGCGCCGCCACGGCCGGAGGAAGCAGGGACCAGCGGCTGCCAGCGGTGGTGCCGCTCGCCAGAAGCCGCCACCGCTCGCGGCCGAGGCGGCGGCGTCTGCGGCGGTCGAGCATGACGAAGCCGGCGGCGGCGAGAGCCGCCATGAAGCCGAACAGCAGCAGCGAGACGAGGTCGCCGTTGGGCGGGATGTGGGCCAGCGCCCAGAGCAGCAGGCCCCACAGCACGGGATGGCGGGTGACGCGGACGATAGCTCCCGGCGCCGCATGGGGCGGGCTGGCACGCAGTGTGAGCGAGAGCGGGTTGCGCTGGAAGAGCCCGGCAATGGCGAGCCAGAACGCCATCGGCATGACCAGCACGGGAACCAGATAATGCCACCCCCGCGGCGTCCACAAGGCGATGTGGGGAGCGCGCGCGGCGGCCACGAGGACCCAGACGAGCAGCGCCGTGGAGAGCAGCGAATAGGCCAGCAGATAGCCGCGCCGCCCCAGTGCCGCGAGCAGCCGTGCGCGCACCGGCGGGAGCGGCGGGATCACGTGGGCGAGCATGAAGCTGCCCAGCGCCAGGACCATTTCCGTCACGGGACCATTCCCGGCAGCCCTCCTTGCTCGCCGACAGGATCACGGTCAGTACCCTCGCACAACGAGCGGAATGCCGCGGCTGCGGGAGGGGACTGCGCGCTGGCCATTTGCCGACGGGCGCCGGTTGCGCAATCTATAGGCTGCAGACGGCCGGGGACGGCTCGTGCAGGGGAGGAAACCCGCCGGCGATGGTGGCAGAACGCGCGCTCGAGGAGGCGGCCGGCCAGCGGCAGGCGGCAACAGGCTCCCGCGGCCTGCGGCTGCGCCTGTGGGCGCCTGTGGCCTCGCTCCTGGCGCTGTTCGCGCTGTGGCAGCTCACAGCGGTGATCGCCGCCGATCCGCGCCTCATGCCGCCGCCCGGTGCCGTCCTGGCGCGGCTCGCCCAGGAGGCAGCGAACGGCGAGCTGGCCCACCATCTGGCGGCGACACTGGCCCGGGTGGCGGCGAGCTTCGTGATCGCCATGGCGATCGGCACGGGCCTTGGCATCGTGATGGGACGCTCGCTCCTGGCCGACCTGCTGGGCCAGCCCTGGCTGGTGTTCTTCCTGAACCTGCCGGCGCTGGTGACGATCGTGCTGGCCTATATCTGGATCGGCCTGGTCGAGAGCGCGGCGATCCTCGCAGTGGCCATGAACAAGATCCCCAACGTCATGGTGACCGTGCGCGAGGGGGCGCGCGCCATCGACCGCTCGCTGACCGAGATGGCCGAGGTCTTCGCCGTGCCGCGCGGGCGCGTGCTGCGCCATGTCGTGCTGCCGCAGCTCTACCCCTATCTCGCAGCGGCCGCCCGCTCGGGGCTCGCGCTGATCTGGAAGATCGTGCTGGTGGTCGAGCTGCTGGGTCGCTCGGAGGGGGTGGGCTTCCAGATCTCGGTCTTCTTCCAGCTGTTCGACGTCACCGGAATCCTGGCCTACGCGCTGGCCTTCATCGCCATCGTCCAGCTCATCGAGTGGGGCGTCCTGCAGCCGGTCGAACGGCGTCTCGGCCAATGGCGGCGCTGACCGTCGACATAAGGGGCAAGCGCTTTCCCGCAGTCGCGGGGGCGCCGGCCAAGGAAGCTCTGGGCCGTGTCGCCTTCAACGTCGCGGAAGGCGAGACGGTGGCCCTGATCGGTCCCTCCGGCTGCGGCAAGACCACGCTCCTCAACCTGGCGGCGGGCCTCGACGGACAAGCCGAGGGCACGGTGTGCCGGCCCGCCGCCGGGCGGCTGGCCTATGTGTTCCAGGAACCGCGTTTGCTGCCCTGGCGCACCGTCGAGGACAATCTGCGGCTGGTGCTGGCCGACCCGTCGGACCCGCAGGAGCGGATCGGCGGGCTGCTCGCGGAGGTAGGCCTCCTCCAGGCCCGCCACGTCTTCGCCTCGCGCCTGTCGCTCGGCATGGCGCGGCGGGTGGCGCTCGCCCGCGGGTTCATCGTCGAGCCCGGCCTCGTGCTGCTCGACGAGCCTTTCGCCTCGCTCGACGCGCCGACCGCGCGCCGCCTGCGGCTGTTGCTGCTGCGCCTGCTGGCCCTGCACCGCACCGCCGCCCTCTTCGTCACCCACGATCTGGACGAGGCCATCATGCTGGCGCACCGCCTGGTCTTCCTCTCCGCCACGCCCGGCCGCCTGGTGCGCGAGCTGCGCATCGATCTCGAGCCGGCCGAACGGCACGATCCTGCGGCCGTGGCCAGAAAGCGGCTCGAGGTCATGGGTCTGCCCGAGGTGGCCGGGCTTCTGGAGCTCGACGTGGAGGAGCCCGGACCTTGAGCGCCACCATGCCGCCCGCCCTCCAGCTCGAGGCGCTGAGCTACGCCTACGCCCGCGGCCGGCCGGCGCTGCAGGACGTATCCTTCAGCGTGCCCCCCGGCTCGTTCACCGCCCTGCTCGGCCCCAACGGTGCCGGCAAGACCACCCTGCTCTCGCTGGTCACCCGGCTGTTCCAGGCGCCGGGCGGGCGGGTGCTGGTGTGCGGCCACGACCTGCGGCAGGCACCCCGCGCGGCGCTGGGGGCAATGGGCGTGGTGTTCCAGCAGCTCACCCTCGATCTCGACCTCACGGTGATCCAGAACCTCCGCTACAGCGCCCTGCTGCACGGCCTTTCGGGAACGCTCGCACGGACGAGGATCGAGGAGGCGCTGGCCCGCGCCGGCCTCGAGGAGCGGGGCCGGACCATGGTGCGCGCCCTCAGCGGCGGCATGCGGCGGCGTCTCGAGATCGCCCGCGGCCTGCTCCACGAGCCGCGCCTCCTCGTGCTCGACGAGCCGACCGTGGGGCTCGACGTCGACAGCCGCCGCGAGATCGTGGCGGAGGTGCACGCGTTCTGCCGGGAGAAGGGGCTGGCGGTGTTGTGGACCACCCATCTGATCGACGAGGTTTGGCCGGAGGACCGGCTGGTGGTGCTGCACGGCGGGCGCGTGCGGGCCGCGGGCTCGGTACGCGAGGTGATGGGCAAGGCCAATGCCGGCAGCGTCGGCGAGGCCTTCGGCGCGCTCACCCGGGGGAAGGCCGCATGAAGCCCTGGGCCTTGTGCTTTGCCGGCATCCTGTGGCGCGAGCTGCTGCGCTTCCTCCAGCAGCGCGGCCGCTTCCTCGCGGCGCTGGTGCGCCCGCTGGTCTGGCTCTTCATCTTCGCCGCCGGATTCCGCTCGATCCTCGGCGTCTCGATCCAGCCGCCCTACCAGACCTACATGCTCTACGAGGTCTACATCACGCCGGGCCTGTGCGGCATGATCCTGCTGTTCAGCGGCATGCAGAGCTCGCTCTCGATGGTCTACGACCGCGAGATGGGCTCGATGCGGGTGCTGCTGGTGAGCCCCCTGCCCCGCTGGTTCCTGCTGTTGAGCAAGCTGGTGGCCGGCGTGCTGGTGGCCGCTCTCCAGGTCTACGTGTTCCTCGTGATCGCCTGGTTCTGGGAGATCGAGCCGCCGCTGCCCGGCTATCTCACCCTCCTGCCCGCACTTCTGGTCGCCGGCCTAATGCTGGGGGCGCTGGGGCTGCTGCTCTCCTCGTTCATCCGCCAGCTCGAGAACTTCGCGGGCGTGATGAACTTCGTGATCTTCCCGATGTTCTTCGCGTCTTCCGCCCTCTACCCGCTGTGGCGGGTCAAGGAGGCGAGCCCGCTGCTCCATGCCATCGCCGCCGCCAACCCCTTCACCCATGCAGTCGAGCTGATCCGCTTTGCCCTCTATGCCCAGCTCGACCTGGGCTCGCTCGTGGCGGTGCTGGGGTGGACCGTGCTGTTCACCGCGGTGGCGCTCTGGGGCTACAACCCGGCACGCGGCTTCGTGGCCCTCACTGGCAAGGCCGGCCCGCCCGGCTGACGGGCCGGCATCCTCGTCCCTACGCCGCGGCGTCGAGGGCCGGGTAGTCGGTGTAGCCGCGAGCGTCGCCGCCATAGAAGGTCGCGCGGTCGTAGCGGTTGAGCGGAGCGCCGAGGCGCAAGCGCTCGGGCAAGTCGGGGTTGGCGATGAACAGCCGGCCGAAGGCCACCGCGTCCGCCACACCATCACCCACCGCCCTTGAGGCTGTCTCGCGGGTGAAGCCGCCGGCGGCGATCACCGTGCCGCCGAACCTGTCGCGCAACAGCGAGGAGGCGTCAGGCGCGTCGGCGTCGAGCGCGTTGGCGTCGCTGTTCTGGTCGGCGCGCGGCTCGACCAGGTGCAGGTAGGCAAGGCCGCGCCTGCCCAGCTCGTCGCTCACGTGACTGAAGAGGGAAGCGGGGTCGCTCTCGCTCATGCCGTTGAACTTTCCCCAGGGCGATAGCCGCACGCCGACGCGCCCGGCACCCCACACGCCTGCCACGGCGTCCACCACCTCCAGCAGCAGCCGGGCGCGGTTCGCGACGGAGCCGCCATAGGCGTCGCCGCGCCGGTTGGTGCCGTCCTGCAGGAACTGGTCGAGAAGGTAGCCGTTGGCGCCGTGCACCTCGACACCGTCGAAGCCGGCAGCCTCGGCATTGGCCGCTGCCTTGCGGAACTGCCCGACGATGCCGGCGATCTCGTCCAGCTCCAGCGGGCGCGGCGTCTCGAAGGGCACAGGCCTGCCCGCCGCGTCCATGTGCCGGCCCGGTGCTGCCACCGCCGAGGGAGCCACCGGCAAGGCACCGCCGGGCTGCATCGAGGAGTGCGAGATGCGGCCGGTGTGCCAGATCTGCAGGAAGATGACGCCGCCTTTGGCGTGCACCGCCTCGGTGACCTTGCGCCAGCCGGCGATCTGCTCGTCGCTGTGGATGCCCGGCGCGCCGGGATAGCCGCGGGCCTGGGCCGAGATGTCGGTCGCCTCGGTGACGATCAGGCCGCCGCGGCTGGCGCGCTGACCGTAATACTCGGCATTGAGCGCCCTGGGCACGTCGCCGGGCTGCCGCGAGCGCAGGCGGGTGAGCGGCGCCATCACGACGCGGTGCCCAAGCGTGACGGCGCCGAGCTGGAGGGGCTGGAAGAGCGGGTTGACGGTCATGCGCTGACTCCGGTGCAAGCGGTCCGCTTCTGCGGTAGGTCGAGACCTGCTATCTGGCCTTGCGCGGTGGCCGCATTAATGGCTCGCTGCGAGAAGCCGGTTTATCGCAGCGCGCAAAGATGCCGATGGATAGCGAGGAGCTCGCCGTGCTCGTTCACGCCGCCGCCGCGGGAAGCCTGTCGGAGGCGGCACGGCGGATGGGCACCACGCCCGCCGCGGCAAGCCGCCGGCTGGCCGCGCTCGAGCGGCAGGTGGGCGCGCGCCTCATGCAGCGGACCACGCGCAATCTCACCCTGACCGCCGAGGGCGAGGCCTTTTTGCCGCACGCGCGCGCTGCGCTGGAGGCCATGGAGGCGGGGCAGGCAGCCTTGCTGCCCGGCCGCGAGGAGGCGAGCGGCCCGCTGCGGGTCACCGCCTCGATGAATTTCGGCCGCAAGATCGTGGCGCCCCTGATGCCGCGGCTGCTGGCGGAGCATCCGCGGCTGCGGGTCGACCTGCAGCTTACCGACAGCCTCGTCGACATCGTGGCCGAGGGAATCGATCTCGCGGTGCGGATCGCCCGGCTGCGCGATTCCGCCTTGGTGGCCCAGAAGCTGGCGCCGAACCCGCGGCTGCTCTGCGCCTCGCCCGGCTATCTGACGGCGCACGGCACGCCGCGAACCGTGGCCGAGCTGGCCGGCCACGAGTGCCTGGTGCTCGGCGGCGCGCCCTACTGGACCTACGAGCTGGACGGCCAGATGCGCCAAATCCGGGTCGGGAGCCGGTTCACCAGCAACAGTATCGAGGCGCTGCGCCAGGCCTGTCTCGGCGGCCTGGGGCTCTCGCTGTTCTCGGCCTGGGACATTGCCGAGGAGCTGGAGGCGGGCCGGCTGGTGCCGGTGGAGCTCGACGCGCTGCCGCCCCAGGAGCTGACGGTCTGGGCGGTCTATCCATCGGCGAGCCAGGTGCCCCGCAAGGTCCGGGTCTTCATCGCCATGCTGCGCGAGGCGCTGCAGGACTGCCCGTTCCGGCCGGCGCCGGCCGGAGCCGGCGCATCGTGCGGCGGCCGCTGAGCCGCGGTCGCGCGCGGGCTCCGCCCCGGATCGCCACCGGCCTCACGACGGCGAGCGCAGGCCGCGTGCGCCCCGCACGCCCTCGACGGTGCGCCCGCTTTGCCGCGCCGGAGCGGCCGGCTCCTCGGCCACGCCGACATGGTGGCGGTAGACCATCTCCCAGCCCTTCCAGCCGTTGAACACCAGCAGCAGGGCCGTCGCCAGCGACAGCCAGATCCCGTAGGGAAACACGCCTTCGGCAGCACCGCCGGCGTAGCGCAGGTACCAGTTGAAAAGCGCCAGCAACACCGCGGCGAGGTTCCCGATCATGTGCTGTGCCGCAGCGCCAAGGCTGCGGATGCGCCGGTCGCCCAGGAAATCGGTGAAGCCGAAGAGCGCTGCCGCAAGGACCGTGACCACGCCGGCACCCAGCAGCCACAGGGAGACCGTGGCCCAGCCCGGCTCGCCGCCTGCCCAGAAGACGATGTCGCTCACGGGCGCCGAGGCGAGGAACGCGATGGGGAAAGGAACCAGCATCGGGTGGATCGGATGCCCGGCGATGCTCGCGGTGCTCCGGGGATTGCCGCGTTCCATGGTGATATCTCCATCCTTGCGAGGGACCGTGCACCGCAGCGGCGCACTTGCTCGATCCCGTTGATGCAGGAAGGAGGGGTTTGGTTCCCGTGCCGCCGGCAGCCTGCCCGAGACGGTTCCCGATCTGCCTGGACTCGTTCCGGACGCAGCCCAGCGGCTTTTGCTCCCAGGCTCCGCTCACCGGCCACCACCCCCAACCGACAGAAGAGAAGAAAAAGAAGCCGCGCGCAGCGCCTTGCACGGCACCGCCCTCCCGCCGCGCGCCGCCACCTCACCCGCACGCCGCCTGACGCTGCCGCGCCTCCATCTGCCGCCGCTGCGCGCGGTTGAGCGCGAAGGGGGCCCTGGCCTCGGGTTCGTCCTTGCCGCCCGCGCCGCGCAGGGCGAGATGCCGGGCCATGGCACGCTCCGTGTCGGCCGCGGCCTCGAGCTGGGCGAGCTGGCCGGCCATGTCGAGGCTCGGGTTCGTCTGTTCCACCGGGTGGCACCCGCGCAGCGCCCGGGCCCCCTCCAGCGCCGCATCCAGCACGCGAAGCTCCAGCGCGTT
>JARGEQ010000101.1 GCA_029211145.1 Marinimicrococcus flavescens | reverse complement strand
TTCGCCGACGACGGCACGGACGAGCCCGACGGCTTCCTCACCCGCTCCGCCCCCCGTGGCACAAACGAACCCGAGCCCCCCGAGCCCAGCGCCGCCGCCTGACGCAGGCTCCGCCGCAAGCTGACAAAAAATGAGCAAAAAAAGCCGCGCGCAGCGCCTTGCACGGCTCTGCCACCACAAACCGCCCCACCGTCTTTCCCGAACGCCCGCCCGCCCCCGCCTGCTCCGCCGGCAGAAAACCATACCGGATGTCGTTTCTGCGCGTGTCCTTCGAGCCACCCTTCACCGCCCCTTCATCTCTCCTTGCCATCCTGCTGGCGTGGGACACTGGCGCGCGAGGGAGGCGCGGCGGCGCGGTCCGGGGAGGAGGGGTTCGACGGCTGTGGTGCGGGCAGGCCCGAGCGGCCGTTCCGCCTCCCGGGGCGCGACCGGCGCCGGCGAGGAGAAGCGCAGCGGGCACCGCCGCTGCGGCCCGGCGGCGCGGCAGAGCGGCCGCAAGGAGGATCAGCCGTGCGCGGTGTCTGGCGGGGCCTCACCGCCACGGTCCTGGGCCGGCTCCTGCCATCGGCCGCAGCCCGATGCCCCGCCGGTCAGACGAAGGCGCCCTCCTTGCGGCCGGAGTAGCGGAACACGAGGAAGACGGCGATGCCGGTGGTCGCCAGCAGGATGGTGGAGAGCGCCGCGGCGGTGCCGAACTCGCCGTCGAGCACCGAGAGGTAGATGCGCACCGGCATGGTCATGGTGCGGCCGACATAGAGGATGAGGGAGCTGGAAAGCTCGTTGATGGCGGTAACGAAGCTCATGAGCGCACCTGCCATGATGCCCGGCAGCATGAGCGGCAGCGTCACCTTGAGAAACGCCCAGCCGGGGGCGGCGCCCAGCGAGATTGCGGCTTCCTCGGTGCTGCCGCGGATCTGCTTGAGGATCGAGGCGCTCGAGCGCACGGCGTAGGGCAGCCGGCGGATGAAGAGCATCAGGACGATGATGGTGGCGGTGCCGGTGAGGAGCAGCGGCGGGCTGTTGAAGGTGACGACGAAGCCCAGCCCCATGACGATGCCCGGCACCACGTAGGGAACGAGCAGCATGCTGTCGAGGGCACCGGAGAGGACTCCTTCGCGGCGGGTGAGGATGTAGCCGATCAGCGTGCCGAGGATCACGATCAGCGCCACCGCCAGCGAGGAATAGACGAAGCTGTTGGTGATGACGTGGGGCACCTCGTGGAGGATGCGCCGGTAGCTCTCGAGGCCGAAGCCCGGCTGGAACACCGGGCCGCTGGTCTTGCGGAAGGAGGTATGGATCACCACCAGCGAGGGCAGCGAGCTCGCCAGCACGATGCCGTAGCAAAGGAGATGCGCCAGCACGGACGAGACAGGCCCGAGGCGCCGCGGCGCCATGCGCTTGACCAGCGAGCCCTCGACATTGCGGCGGCGCACCGCCCGGCGCTGGATCGCCACCACCACCATCGAGACGATGATGAGCACGATGCTGACGGTGGAGGCCAGGCCCGGATTGCCGCCCATCTCGCTGGTGAAGAGGTTGTATGCGGTGGTGGCCAGCACCCGGAAGTCGCCGCCGACGATGGAGGGCGTACCGAAATCGGCGAGCGAGAGCACGAAGGCCAGGAGCGCCCCCGAGCTCACCGCCGGGAACACCAGCGGCAGGGTCACGGTGAAGAACCGCCGCCAGGCGCCTGCCCCGAGGTTCTCCGCCGCCTCCTCCACCGAGGGGTTGATGGCCGCCAGCGCGCTCGAGGTCAGAAGGAACACGAAGGGATAGAACTTCAGGCTGAAGACCAGGAGGATGCCGAACAGGCCGTAGATCGAGGGCAGCTCGATGCCGATTTCGGCCATGGCCTCCCTGAGCCAGCCGTTGCGGCCCAGCATCATGATCCAGGCATAGGCGCCGATGAAGGGCGGCGAGACCAGCGCCAGCACCGAGAGGGTGGCGATCACGTCGCGCCCCCGCACGAGGTAGCGGCTGGTGAGGAAGGCCAGCGGCACGCCCAGCAGCATGGCGCCGATCATGCCGCCGATGCCGACGATGATGCTGTTGAGCAGCGCCCGCAGATAGTAGGGGTGCCCCAGCACCTTGAGGTAGTTGGCGAGTGTGACCTCGCCGGTGCGGTTGTCGGTGAAGGAGGCGGTAAAGACGCTGAAGAGCGGCCAGACCAGAAAGACCGCCACCACCGCGAAGGCCAGCGCCAGAACGCCGGTCCAGATGTCGCGCCGCCCGCGCATCAGGCGGGCTCCCCCAAAAGCCTGCCGTCCGCGTCGTAGAACAGCAGCTTGCCCCGCGGCAGCACGAGGCGTACGGCGTGGCCCTCGCGGCCGAGCAGCTCCGGCGTGGGCCGCTGGATGAGCACGGCGAGGCTCGTGCCATCGGCCAGCGCCGTGCGGTAGAAGGCCTCGCGCCCGGCAAAGGTGATCTTCTCGACGGTGGCGCCGAGCACCACGCCGTCGCCCGGTGCGGCCGGGTCCACCATCACGTCCTCGGGGCGGATAGCCGCCGTGACGTTATCCAGCCCTGCCAAGGCCGGTACCTGCAGCGGCGCGCCGGCGAGGCGTACGGTGCCGCCGGCCTCTACCGCGAGCCCTGACAAAAGGTTCATCGCCCCCACGAAGGAGGCGACGAAGAGGGTCGCGGGGCGGACATAGACCTCCCAGGGGGTGCCCACCTGGTGGACCTTCCCGCCCTGCATCACGCAGATCCGGTCGGAGACCACCAGCGCCTCCTCCTGGTCGTGGGTGACGTAGACGGTGGTGATGCCCAGCGAGCGCTGCAGGTCGCGGATGTCCTCGCGCAGCTCGATCCGGAGCTTGGCGTCCAGATTGGAGAGCGGCTCGTCCATGAGCAGGATCTGCGGGCTGATGACCATGGCCCGGGCGAGGCCCACCCGCTGCTGCTGGCCGCCGGAGAGCTCGTGCGGCATGCGCTCGCCCAGTCCGCCCAACCGCACCAGCTCGAGGGCGCGGGCTACCCGCTGGGCGATCTCGGCGCGCGGCCGCCGCCGGTTCCTCAGCCCGAAGGCGACGTTCCCGGCCACCGAGAGATGCGGGAAGATGGCGTAGTCCTGGAACACCATGCCGATGTCGCGGCGATGCGCCGGCACGCCGTCGAGCGGCCGCCCGCCGACGCTGATCTCGCCCGAGTCCTGCCGGTTGAACCCGGCGATGGTGCGCAGGAGCGTGGTCTTGCCGCAGCCCGAGGGCCCCAGGAGGGTGAAGAACTCACCCGAGCCTATGGTGAGCCCGATATCGTCGAGGGCGCGCACGCCCGGATAGGACTTGCACAGACGGCGTAGTTCGACGAGCGCCATGCACCCCTCGTTGAAGCGATCGATGGAGGAAGGGCAAAGCGGTGGCGCTTCTTGCACCGCCGCGCGGGGGGATCAGCGGGAGAGCAGCAGCTCGTTCCACTTCTCGAGGAACTCGTCGCGGTGGTTGGCCGCCCAGACGATGTCGTAGTCCACGAGCTTGATCTCGCTCATCGGCTTGAGGTCGGCCGCCGCCTCCATGTCCTTGCGGATCGGCCGGCGGCCCAGCTCGGCCACCACCAGCTCCTGGGTCTCCCTGGAAAGCGCCCAGTCGAGGAAGGCCTTGCCGCCCTCGGGATTGGGAGCGCCCTTGACCAGCGCCATGCCGTCGGCGAGCGCCGAGGTGCCGTCCTCGGGATAGACGATGGCCACCGGCCCGCCGCCCTTCACGTAGAGATAGGCGTTGTCCTCGAGCGTGATGCCCACCGTGGCCTCGCCGTCATTGACGAAGCGCGGCACGGCGCCCGAGCTGTTGGAGAGCGCGAAATTGTCGAAGGCCTGCTTGTAGACCTCCCAGCCCTGCTCGTCGTCGCCGTAGATCGAGAGCACCGTGCCGAGCTGGATGAAGGCCGAGCCGGACTTGTCGGCCCGGGCCGAGGAGATCTGGCCCTTGAAGCGCTCGTCGCCCAGATCCTTCCAGGTCTTTGGGTACTCCTCCGGCTTCAGCTTCCCGGTGTTCACCATCAAGACGGTGAGGATGCCCGTATAGGGGATCCAGGCGGCGTCCTTGCCCATGAAGGCCGGGTCCACCTTGTCGAGCTCCGCCGGCTCGTACTTCTCCAGCAGATCGCTGTTGGCCTCGAGAAGCTCGGCGCCGATGCTCCAGATCACGTCGGCCTGGGGGTTGGCCGATTCCGCCTTCACCCGGTTGATGATGTCGCCGGAGCCTGCCTTGACCACGTCGGCCTTCATGCCGGTGGCCTTCTCGAACTCCGGGATCAGCCGCTCGACGATCTCCGCCTTGTGGGCGGTGTAGACGCTGACACGGCCTTCAGCCATTGCCGGTGCCGCACCGAGCACGATGGCCGCTCCGAGCAACAGCATGCTGGTCCTGCGTGCAAGCATGATCCTCCCCTTCCCGTCCTGTTGTCGTTGGGCGCGCCTTGTCGCCGCAGCCGAAGCGAGCCTGTAACATGCCGCCGGGGCTGGCAAGCCTGCGCCTGCCGATCACCAGAAGGACTGCACGGGGGATGCACATCGAGGCGTTCAGCGAGGGCAAGGATCTCGACCGGCCCGACCTCAACGAGGATCAGCTTCTGCTCCTGCCGGGCCGCGGCTTCGCGGTGATCGACGGCGTCACCGACCGCACCGGTCACCGCTACGAGGGCCTGCTCGCAGGGCGCATGGCGGCCGGCATCGTCCAGCAGGCGGTGGCCGCGTTCCTGCTCGATCCGGCGGAGCGGGCCGATCCGGCGCGGCTGGTGTGGCACGTAACGGGCGCCATCCACGCCGCCTACGAGCGCTTCGGCATCCTCGAGACGGCGGAACAGGCGCCCGAGCGCCGGTTCGGCGCCACGCTGGCACTTTGCGCGGATCTGGGCGAGACGCTCCGCTTCCTCCTCGTGGGCGACAGCGGCCTGCGGCTGAACGGCACCGAGACCATCGTCAACGACACCGGCCTCGATCTCGTCACCGCCAGCCTGCGCCAGGAAGCCTATCGTGTGGTGCGCGAGGCCGGCGGCAATGGCGAGGCGTGCGCCGCGGTGGGCCGAGCCTGCGCCTTCGAGGGGGCGAGGAACCTCCATCCCGACATGCGCCCGTGGCTGGATGCGGAGAGCCTGGCAGAATTGCTGCAACGCGTGCTCGAGCGCTGCCGGCAGCGCTTCCCCGACGTGGCCGAGGCCGACCTGCGGCTCCTGCTGGAGGGCGGCATCCGCCGCGGCCAGGTCCATTTCCAGAACAACCGCCGCAGCCCGCTCAGCTACGCGGTGCTCGACGGGTTCGAGGTGCCGATGGAGCTGGTCCGCGTGATCGAGCGGGCAAAGAGCGAAGTGGCAACGCTAGAGCTCTTCACCGACGGCTATTTCCTCCCGGGAGCCCAGCCTGCGGTGGCGGCCTGGGAGCAGGCTTTCGCGCAGGTGGAAGCAACGGATCCAGAGAAAATCGACCGCTTTCCCTCGGTCAAGGGCACGCACGGGAGAGTCCGCGCCGATGACCGGACGGTGGTGATCCTGCGCTTCTAGAGCGTCATGAACAGTTGGAAGAAGGGGGCGAGACCGCGGGCGGCCGACGGAGCAGTGGAGGGGCGCTGCGCGCGGCTGTCGCTTTCTCTTTCTGTCAGCCTGCAGCGGTGCGCGCCCGTCCCACCGGCCGCGAGGTTGCCAGGAGAGCTGTTGATGAGAGCCGGGGGAGTGCAGGAGCCGTGGCGTGATGGCCTGCCCGGCAGACGCCGCTCCCAACCCCGGGAAAACAAAAAGCCAGCAGCGCGCAGCGCCTTGCACTCCCGTGCTCTAGGCGCGGGTCTGGATGCGGCGGTAGCGGGCGGCGACGAGGCTGTAGAAGGCAAAGGCCACGAGACCCAGCGCCACCGCCCCCAGGAGCCACGGCCCGTAGGGCTGCTGGCGCAGCGCGGCGAGCGCTGCCGCGAGGCCCTTCGCCTCCGCAGGGTCGGCCTGCCACGCGGCGATGATGAGAAAGCCGCCGACCAGCGCTGCGACGACGCCGCGGGAAAGGATGCCGGCGCGGCAGATGGTGCGTATCGCCGGATGACAGGCGCGCTCGTCGAGCTGGCGCTCGAAGGACGCGCGGACCGCCACCACCGCGAAGGCCACGCCCACGCCGATGGCGACAGCCCCGGCAGCGCCCACCAGCCACTGGCCGAAGGGTTGGCTCATCAGCATGGCCGTCCAGTCGCCGCTGCCGCCGCTGCCGCCCGGCCGGCCGATCATGCCGGGAAGGGCGAGGCTGCCGGCGAAGAGGGCCAGCGCCATGTTGCCGAGAAAGCTTCCCAGGTAGCCGGCGCGCGCCGCCACATGGCGACCTTCGGGATTGCGCACCGCCATCAGCAGGCGCCAGAGGGCATGCGCGAGGAGGCCCAGCGCCACCAGCGCGAGCAGGATCTTGCCGAAGGGCTGGCTCAGCAGCGTGCGCAGCGCGCCCTGCGTGTCGGTGGTCCCGCCGCGGCCCAGCGCCGCCAGCAGGGCAAAGGATCCCACGATGAGATAGACCAGGCCGCGGGCCCCGTAGCCGAGCCGCGCCCCTTTCTCCAACGCTTCATGGGCCTCTTCGGGAGCTTGCACCCGCCGTTCCTTCCGGCTGCCTGCGGCCCCTGCGGGCTGGCCCTCAAGCAATCATCAACACTGCTCCGCGGTTCCCCGAGAGTGGCTCGACCGCGCCGCCCGCACCGCCGATAAAGGGGCCGGGACCAAGGGGAGACAACCATGAACGCCGACGAGCTTCGCGCCCTGCAGACGCCGCTCAAGGAGCGCTACCGCGAGAATGCCGGGGCGGCCGTCGTCACGCTTCGGGCGGAGGGCGAGATCGGCCAGCAGAACGTGAGCTGCAGGGTCGAGACCGGCCGCGCCATGGTCGAGGCGGGCCTGCATCCCGCAACCGGCGGGCCCGGCACCCAGGCCTGCTCCGGCGACATGCTGCTGGAAGCCCTTGCGGCCTGCGCCGGCGTCACCCTCTCGGCGGTCGCCACCGCCCTGGGTATCGAGATCCGCAGCGGCCGCATCATGGCCGAGGGCGATCTCGACTTTCGCGGCACGCTGGGCGTGGCCAAGGACGCGCCGGTGGGCTTTCGCGAGATCCGCCTCGCCTTCCGGCTCGACACCGAGGCCGACGCCGAGCAGCTCACCACGCTCCTCAAGCTCACCGAACGCTACTGCGTCGTTCTCCAGACCCTGCGCACTCCGCCCACCTTGAGCGCCCGCCTCGTGCGGGAGGGGCAGAGCTAGCGCGGCCGAGCGCCAAGGAGCCCGCCGCGCGCCGCGCTCTCGCCATCACCGGCCTTCGCGTCCGGCCCCGGGAAGGCCGCAGGCCGGCGCATCATGCACCGGCCTGCGTCGCAAGGTGGCGGCGGACGGGTCGGCTCAGGCGGCCCGGCGGCCCGTCTGGCGGCGCAGCGCGGCGAGCAGTGCTTCCACCTCCTCCCCGGCGACGTCCCAGCGGCAGACGAAGCGGGCGAGGTCGCGGCGGCGGCGGAAGAAGAGGATCCCCTCGGCCTCGAGCCCGTCCAGGACCTCGGGGGCCGCCTCGACGAACAGCATGTTGGCCTCGACCGGTGCGGCCAGGCGCAGGCCCGGCAGCGCCTCGATGCCGGTGGCAAGACGCGCTGCCGCCTCGTTGGCGCGGCCGGCAAGCTCAAGCCACAGCCCGCCCTCGATCGCCGCCAGGAGCTGGGCCGAGGCGAAGCGCATCTTGGAGAGCACGTGGCCGGCGCGGCGGATCTGGTAGCGCAGCGGCTCCACCAGCTCCTCCTTGAAGACGACGATGGCGTCCGCCGTCAGCCCGCCGTTCTTGGTGGCGCCGAAGGAGAGGATGTCGACGCCGGCCTTCCAGGTGAGCTCGGCCGGCGCACAGCGCAGATGCGTCACCGCGTTGGCGAAGCGTGCCCCGTCCATGTGCACGTGGAGACCGTGCAGCCGGGCGATGGCGCCGAGCTCGCGCACCTCGTCGAGCCGGTAGACGGCGCCCCGGTCGGTCGCCTGGACGATGTTGAGGGCGGCGGGCTGGCTCCTGTGCGCCAGGCCCTTGCCCGCGTTCTCGAGCGCCTCCTCGAGCGCTGCCGGATCGATCCGGCCATGCTCGCCCGCCACCAGATGGAGCTTGGCGCCGCCGCTCATGAAGCCGGCGGCGTTGCACTCCGAGGTCTCGATATGGGCCTCGCGGCTGCAGTAGATCGAGCCCCAGGACGGCGTGACGCCGGCCAGCGCCAGGGCATTGGCGGCGGTGCCGGTGGCGACCGGGAAGACATGCACCTTGTGCTCGAAGAGCTCGCCCATGCGCTCCTGGAGCCGCTCGGTGAGCGGATCGTCGCCATAGCCGGCGGCGGTGCCGTGGTTGGCGGCGGCGAGGGCTGCGAGGATCTCCGGGGCCGCGGCCCCGGTATTGTCGCTGCGGAAATCGACGATGCTGCCGGACATGGCGCTGCTCAGCCCTCCCAGGGCGTGCCCAGGTGGAAGAGGCAGTCGCCGCGCTCGCACCGGCTAGGCCAGCGCTTGCACAAGACCATGCCGTCGCGCTGGAAGCGGAACAGGGTGGGCTCGCGCCAGGGCGTGTCGGGGAAGTGCACCGCGCCGGCCGGCTGGCCGGCCGTCACCTGGTCGCCCAGATCGACGAAGGGCTCGAAGACGCCGCCATCGGGCGCATAAACGTAATAGTCGCTGCCCCTGACCGAGAGCAGCTTGGTCTCGGGCGGCGTCTCGTCGGCTGCCTCCGGCAGCACGCCCATGCGGCCCAGCGCCCGGCGCACGCCGCCCTCGGCCACCTCGATGGAGTGGAGCGAGAGGGTGCCGGCACCGCCCAGCTCGGTCCCCAGATAGAGCACGTTCTGGCGCGCCGCTGCGGAGGAGAGCGTGCGGTCCTCGCCCTGGGGCGAATCGGTGATGTAGCCGTAGGGCGCGCCGAAGGCCTTCAAGAGCCCGATCGCCCGCTCCATCTCGCGCGGGTCCTCGAGCTTGCGGCTCAGCGTGCTGGGAATGTACATCAGCGAGCTGCCGCCCGAGTGCAGGTCGATGCAGTAGTCGCTGTCGGCCAGCAGGACATGCTCGATATAGTACGCGATCTGCGCGGTGATGCCGCCGTCGGGATCGCCGGGGAAGGAGCGGTTGAGGTTGCCGCCGTCGATCGGCGAGGTGCGGGTCGAGGCCATCACCGCCGGGAAGTTGGCGGCCGAGAGGATGACGATCCGGCCGCGCACCCGCTCGGGCGTCAGCTCGCGGACGAGCTTCATCAGCGCCAGCTGGCCGTCCCACTCGTCGCCGTGATTGCCGGCCACGCACAGCACCCGCGGGCCCTCGCCGTTCTTGATGCAGGTGATCGGGATCGGCAGCCAGCCATAGGCGGAGCGGTGCACCGAATGCGGCACCCGCACGAAGCCGGTCTGCTTGCCGTCCTTGCTGAAATCCACCTCGGCGGAGAGGCGGCTCGCTCTGGTCATGGTCCCCTGGGTCCTTCTTGCGCGGTTTGCGGCTGGACGAGATGGCAGGCTGCCTTGTGCCCCGGCGCCACCTCGCGCAGGGGCGGGTCGACGGCGCGGCACTCGGCCACGGCGAACGGGCAGCGGGTGTGAAAATGGCATCCGCTGGGCGGGTTGATCGGGCTCGGCACCTCGCCCTGGAGGATCACCCGCTCGCGGCCGGCGCCGGGACGCGGCACCGGGATCGCCGAGAGCAAGGCGCGCGTGTAGGGATGCAGCGGCCTTGCATAGAGCTCGGCCTTGTCGGCGATCTCGACGATCCGCCCGAGATACATCACCGCCACGCGGGTCGAGATGTGCTTCACCACCCCGAGATCATGGGCGATGAACAGATAGGTCAGCCCCAGCTCCTCCTGCAAGTCCTGCAGGAGGTTGACGATCTGCGCCTGGATCGAGACGTCGAGCGCCGAGACCGGCTCGTCGCACACGATGAAGCGCGGGTTCAAGGCCAAAGCGCGGGCGATGCCGATGCGCTGGCGCTGGCCGCCCGAGAACTCGTGCGGGTAGCGATCGGCATGGTAGGAGGCGAGCCCCACCAGCTCGAGCAGCTCGCGCACCCTGGCGTGCAGCTCGGGTCCCCATCTGCGGCCGTGGATGAGCAGCGGCTCGGCCACCGTCTCGAGCACGGTCTTGCGCGGGTTCAGGGCCCCGTACGGGTCCTGGAAGATGATCTGCATTTTGCCGCGCAGGGCGCGCAGCTTCGCCTCCTCGAGGGCCAGCACGTCCTGGCCGTCGAACTGCACGCTGCCGGAGGTGGGCTCGAGCAGCCGCAGGACCAGCCGGCCGGTGGTCGACTTGCCGCTGCCGCTCTCGCCCACCAGACCCAGCGTCTCGCCCTCGTTGAGCTCGAAGCTCACCCCGTCGACGGCGCGCACGCTGCCCACCTCGCGGCTCAAGAACATGCCCGCGGTGATGGGGAAATGCTTGACCAGGTTCTCCACGCGAAGGATCTCGCGCGGCTCCTTCACCGTGGCTGCGGCCGCGGGCGCGGCTGCCGCACTCATGCCACCGGCTCCGTGGCGCGGGTCAAATCGTGGCGGTAGCCGGTGAGGCGGATGCACGCCGCCTCGTGGTCCGGCACTACGCCGATCATCGGCGGCTCGGCCTCGGCGCAGGCCGGCCGCGCATGCTCGCAGCGCGCCGCGAAGCGGCAGCCGGGCGGCAGCGCGAACGGGCTCGGCACGGTCCCCTTGATGGTGCGCAGCCGGGCGCCCTCGTGGTCGAGATGCGGGATGCTGCGCAGCAGGCCTTGCGTATAGGGATGGCTCGGCCGCTCGAAGAGCTCGCCCACCGGGGCCGTCTCCACCGCGCGGCCGCAATACATCACCATGACCTTGTGGGCGAACTCGGCAACCACGCCCAGATTGTGGGTGATCATGATGACCGCCATGCGAAACTCCTCCTGCAGCTCGCGCAGGAGGTCGAGGATCTGCGCCTGGATGGTGACGTCGAGCGCCGTGGTCGGCTCGTCGGCCAGCAGGAGCTTGGGGTTGCAGGCCAGCGCCATGGCGATCATCACCCGCTGCCGCATGCCGCCCGACATCTGGTGCGGGTACTGGTCGAGACGCTCCGCCGGGGCGGCGATGCCGACCTTGTCGAGCAGCTCGACCGCCCGGTCGCGGGCGGCCCGCTTGCCCACCCCCTCATGCTCGATGATTCCCTCGAAAAGCTGGTCGCCGACCGTGAAGACCGGGTTCAGCGAGGTCATCGGCTCCTGGAAGATCATCGCCATGCGGCCGCCGCGCAGGCGGCGCATCTCGCGTTCGGGCAGCTCCAGCAGGTTCCTCCCCTCGAAGCGGATCTCGCCGCCGGCGATGCGCCCGGGCGGGTTGGGCACGAGCCCCATGATCGAGAGCGCGGTGACGCTCTTGCCCGAGCCGCTCTCGCCGACGATGCCGATGACCTCGCCCTCGTTCAGCTCGAAGCTCACATCGTCGACGGCGGCGAACTGGCCGTCCTCGGTCTTGAAGACCGTCTTGAGGTTGCGCACGCTCAGCAGCGGCTCGCTCATCGTCTCTCCTCTCAGCCCTGCTGCACCTTGAGCCGCGGATCGAGCACGTCGCGCAGGCCGTCGCCCAGAAGGTTCAGGCCCATGACGGTCATCGCCAGGGCAATGCCCGGGATCGCGGTGATCCACGGCGCCTCGCGGATATACTGCCTTCCCTCGGCGATGATGTTGCCCCAGGTCGGCGTCGGCGGCTGGGCGCCCAGGCCCAAAAAGCTCAGCACCGCCTCGGAGAGCACCGAATAGGCGAAGATGAAGGTCAGCTGGACGATCAGCGGCGCCATGCAGTTGGGCAGGATGTGGTGCCAGATGATGCGCCAGTGGGTGGCCCCCATGGCGCGCGCTGCCTCGACATACTCCATCTCGCGGACCACCAGCACCGAGGCCCGCACGATGCGCGCGGTGCGCGGCGTGTAGACCGCCGCCAGCGCGATCACCGCGTTGAGCGAGCCGGGACCCAGCGCTGCGGTGATGCCGATGGCGAGAAGGATCACCGGGAACGCCATGAAGGCGTCGGTGATGCGCATCAAGAGATTGTCGAGGCTCCTGAAATAGCCGGCGAGCGCGCCCACGAGCGTGCCGAACACGGCGTTCAGGATCACCACGCCAAGCCCGATCATCAGCGACAGGCGCGCCCCGTAGAGCACGCGGCTCCACTGGCTGCGGCCGAAATTGTCGGTGCCGAAGAGCCATTCGGCGCCGGGCGGCTCGAAGCGGGTGCGGATCGAGATCTTGAGGGGGTCGGAGGGCGCCAGCAGGTCGGCGAAGATCGCCGCCAGGCCCACGATCAGGAGCAAGATGGCGCCGCTGACGAACATGCGGTGGCGCAGCAGGCGCCGCACCACGGGACTCTGCCAGCGCGACCGCCGCCTGGGGGCGGGGTCGGCCGGCGCCACGGCGGTCGCGCCGCCGACGATCTCATTTGCCATTGCGGTACCGCACGCGCGGGTCGAAGTAGGCGTAGAGCACGTCGACCACGAGGTTGAGCAGGAGAAGCATCGCGGCCACCAGGAGCAGGCCGCCCTGGATCACCGGATAGTCGCGCCGCAGGATCGCCGAGCCCAGCAGCGAGCCGATGCCCGGCACCGAGAAGATGGTCTCGATGACCACCGAGCCCGAGAGCAGCAGGCTGAAGATGATGCCGATGACCGTGACCACGGGGATCATCACGTTCTTGAGCGCGTGCTTGCCCACCACCTTGCGCTCGGACAGGCCCTTGGCGCGGGCGGTGCGGATATAGTCCTGGCGCAGCACCTCCAGCATGGTCGAGCGGGTGATGCGCGCCAAAAGGCCCATCTGCAGCATCGCGAGCGACACCGCGGGCAGGGTCGCGGCCTGCAGCCAGCCCCAGAAATCCTCGCGGAAATCGACATAGCCGCCGGTCGGCAGCCAGCCCAGATGCACGCTGAAAAGCACGATCAGCATCAGCCCGAGCCAGAAGTTGGGCAGGCTCACGCCGATCAGCGCGATGGTCATCACCAGCTGGTCGACCCAGCTGTTCTGGCGCAAGGCGGCGATGATCCCGGCGACGATGCTCACCAGCAGCGTCATGACGAGGGCGTAGACGGCGATGGAGATCGAGACCGGCAGGCGCTCGAGGGTCACCTCCAGCACGTCGCGGCCGAGCAGGAAGGAGGTGCCCAGATCACCCTGGAGAAGATTGCCGTACCAATGCAGAAGCTGCATGTGGAACGGCTGGTCGAGCCCGAGCTGCACCCGCACCCGCTCCACCTCGTCCGGCGTCGCCTGCAGGCCGGCCACCATGATGGCGGGATCGCCCGGCACCAGCTGCATCAGCGAGAAGGAGATCAGCGTCACGAGGAAGATGACGGGAATGGAGCTCAGCAGGCGCTGAACGATGTAACGGCCCATTCAATCTGTGCTTCGACTGGAGTGGGAGACGGGAGCGGCGAGGGCGCGCCGCCCGCGAGGCGGGCGGCGCCGGATCCCGGAAGGGCTCAGGACTCCTTGTCCATCCAGACATTGTACATGCGCGGAATGCGGAACGGCACGAAGTTGTGGACGTTGGACCGCACCGCCTGGTTCTTGGTGAGCCAGCCGAAGGGCAGCGAGATCCCGTGCTCCATGACGCGGTACTGCGCCCTGGCGAAGGCCTCGGCGCGCTCCTCGAAGGTGGGCAGGCTCAGCATGTCCGAGTAGGCCTTGTCGAACACCTCGTCGGTGCTCTCGAGGTCGGTCGTGTAGATCGGCCGCGGCTTGGCCAGGAACTTGAAGACCGCCAGATAGCCCAGCGAGCTGTTGGTGCCCCAGCCGGTGAAGTGGTAGTTCCACGCGTCCTTCTGCTTGTCGCGCGTGGCGATGGTGGCCGGCCAGTCCTGGACCTCGAGGCGGACATTCATGCCGATGTCCTTGAGCTGCTCGGCCATGACCAGAGCAGCGTTGTACATCGTCGTGTAGTCCTTGTTGGTGAGTAGCACGAGCTCCTCGCCCTTGTAGCCGGCCTCCTTCAGGAGCTCCTTGGCCTTCTCCGGGTCCTTGAGGTTGAAGAACTCCTTGCCCTTGTCGGAATAGACCTTCCGGTTGGGCTGCTGGAAGCCGAAATTGGTGTTGTAGGCGCCGTCGGTCGCGACCTCCATGATCTCGTCCATGTCCAGCGCCGTGGCGATGGCGCGGCGGACGAGCGGGTTGTCGGTGGGCGCCTTCTCGAAGTTCGGCGTGGCGATGTGGATCCAGAAGTTCTCGTAGGGAACGATCTTGATCTTCTCGTTCTCCTGGAGCCGCGGCACGCTGCTTTGCGGCACGTCCTCGACGGCGTCGAGCTCGCCGGTCTCGAGGCCGGCCACCCGGGCGCCCGGCTCGGTCACGATGCGGAACGTCACGGTGTCGAGGCAGGCCGTCTTGTAGCCGCCGAACCCGGTGCGCTCCTCATAGGCCTCGTTGGGCTTGTAGTCCTCGAAACGCTTCACCTTGACGTGGCTGTCGGCGATGAACTCGACGAACTGGAACGGTCCGGTGCCGACCGGCTCCATCTTGAGGAAGTCGGCTTGGGCGACCTCCTCGGGCACGATCACGATCGGCACGCTGAAGGAGCTCAGATCCTCGAGGAAGGTCGGCTGCGAGGCCTTCATCTTCACCACGAAGGTGCTCGCGTCGGGCGCTTCCCAGCCCGCCACGTTGCCGAGGATGGCGCGCTCGATGCCCACCTTGTTGTAGCGGTCGAAGGACGCCGCGACGTCCTTGGACGTCATCGTCTTGCCGTTGTGAAACTTGATCCCGTCGCGCAGCTTGAAGGTGTGGGTGAGGCCGTCGTCGCTGGTCTCGACCGATTCCGCCAGCTCGAGGATCGGGTTGTTGTCCTCGTCGCGGGTCATCAGCGACTCGAAGACGTGCATCGCGATGTTGCGGGTCGAGATGGTCGAGGAGGAGTGCATGTCGAGGCTGTTGACCTTGGCCTCCTGGCCGAAGACCAGATCGCCCCCCTTGACCGGGCATTCGAAGGCGGCCCTTGCCTCGCCCGCGGTCAGCGCGGTGACGGCGAGGAGCGCCCCCGCCAGTGTCAGCGCCACGCCACCCAGTGATTTGCGGCTCATGCTAGCCCCCCTGTCGTTGTTTTTTCGAAGCCTGAGACGATGACGATCCCGGTGCCTTCCTGTCAACGCCCTCCCCAGACCGGCGTGCGCCAGTCGGCATGATGTGCGGTGCGCCCGCAGACCAGATCGAAATAGGCGTTCTGGAGTGCCCGGGTGAGCGGGCCGGGCGCGCCGGTGCCGACCGCCTGGCGCGCCACCGAGATCACCGGCAGCACCTCCTGGCCGGACCCGCAAAGGAACGCCTCCTCGGCCAGCAGCAGCTCGGTGCGGTCCACCCGCCGCTCGACCACCTCCAGCCCCAGCTCGTCGCGAGCCAGGGTCATGATCGTGTCGCGGGTGATGCTCTCGAGGATGTCGCTGCCCTTGTCCGGCGTCACCAGCCGGCCGTCGCGCACGAGGAACAGGCAGGCGCCCGATCCCTCGGAGAGCTTGCCGTCGGCGGTGAGCATCAAGACGCCGTCATAGCCGGCGGCCCGCGCCTCGAGCTCGGCGGCACGGTTGTTGATGTAGTTGGCGGTGCACTTGACCCTGGGCGGCAGCGCGTTGTCGGCGATGCGCTGCCAGGAGGAGATGCCGACATGGATGCCGGTCTCGACCCGCGCCGAGGGCGGCCGCTTGACGGCCCCCGCCACGAGACCGACCGGGCCGGTGCCGGCCAGCTCGTCGTCGCCCTCGATATAGGCGATCATGCGGAAATGCGTGTTCTCGCGCAGCTCGTTGGCGCGGGCCAGCGCGATCATCGCCCGCTCGAGCTCGTCCGTCTCGAACACCGCGTCGAGCCGGAGCGCCCGCATGCCGAAGCGCAGCCGCTCGAGATGCTCGCGCAGCCGGAAGATCCAGAGCTCGCCGCTCTCCTCGTTCCAGTAGCCGCGCAGGCCCTCGAACACTCCCGCGCCATATTTCACGGCGCCGGAGAAGGCGTGCACCTGCGCCTGCTCGTAAGGCACGATGCGGCCGTTGTGATACATCCACGCGCAAGTGGACATCAGCCGCTGCCTCCCCTTTGTCGTTTAAGCTTTGCGGCTGGATGGACCCTAGCGGACCCGCCGCCCGCTGCAACCCCCTAATCGCCGGGCTTGCACCTGCGGTGGCGGTGCCGCGAGCGCGCGGCGCACCCGTCGGGCCCCTCTCCTCCGTCTCCCTCGACGCGAGGCGGCACCGGCGCGGGCCCGCCCCTACCGGCCGACGGCGTAGGCCTGCATCAGTCGCGGCGTGGCGGCGGCGCTGAGCAGCTTGCCGTCGCGGGCGGCGGCGCACAGCCGGCCGATCGACCAGGGCGGCTGGATCGTCCCGAGATGACCGCGGCGCACCAGCTCGCGCAGGGTCTCTTTGGGAAAGCTCGCCTCGATCTGAAGGTGGCCCGGCTTGCTGGCACGTGGCCAGAACGAGCCTGGAAAGTGCTCGCTGTGGAACAGTGGCGCGTCGATCGCTTCCTGCAGGTTCAGGCCGTGATGCAGGTGGCGGAGCAGGAAGATCGGCTGCCACTGGTCCTGCTGGTCACCGCCAGGCGTGCCGAAGGCCATGTAGGGCCGTCCGCCACGGAGCAGCAGCGAGGGCGAGAGGGTGGTGCGCGGCCGCTTGCCCGGCGCCAGCGACGAGGGAGCCCCCTCCTCGAGACGGAACATCTGGGCCCGCGAGCCCAGGGCAAAGCCCAGCTCGGGGATCACCGGGCTCGACTGCAGCCAGCCGCCGGAGGGGGTCGCCGAGACCATGTTGCCCCAGCGGTCGATCACGTCGACATGGCACGTGTCGCCGCGCACCTCGCCGTTGCTGCGCTGCTCGGCCAGGTGCGCCATGGTGGGCTCGCCCGCCCCTTCCGCCGTTCCGGCAGCGGCCGGAGCCGAGCGCGCCAGACCGACCTGCCGCTCGAAGCCCGGCACGTGGCCCGGGCGCAGCTCCAGCGAGGCCGTCTCGCCCACGAGCTTGCGGCGCGCGTCGTTGTAGTCCTTCGAGAGCAGCACGCCCATCGGCACGTCGACGAAGTCCGGGTCGCCGTAATAGGCCTCGCGGTCGGCGAAGGCGAGCTTCAGGCACTCGGTGACGGTGTGCACGAAGTCCGGCCCGTCCGGGTCCATGGCGGCGAGATCGAAGCCCTCGAGCAGCGCCAGCGTCTGCAGGAAGGCCGGGCCCTGCCCCCAGGGGCCGGTCTTGCAGAGCGTGTGGCCGTGATAGTCGAAGGTCAGCGGCGCTTCCCATGAAGCGCTCCAGCGCGCCATGTCCTCGCCCGTGAGAAGGCCGCGATGGGCCCGCCCCGAGACGTCCATCACCTCCTGCGTGCGGCAGAACCGGTCGACCGCCTCGGCCACGAAGCCGCGGTACCAGGCCGTACGGGCTGCCTCGATCTGCGCCTCGCGCCCGCCGCCGGCGGCCTCGGCCTCCCCGAGAAGCCGCTCCCAGGTCTCGGCCAGCACGGGATTGCGGAACAGCGCGTGGGGTGCGGGCGCTTCCCCGTCCTCGAGCCAGGTGGCGGCCGAGCTCGGCCAGTGCGCGAGGAACATCGCGCGCACGCCCGCGATCGTATCGGCGACCCGCGGCAGCAGCGGATGACCGTCCCGGGCATAGGCGATGGCGGGCTCGAGCACGTCGCGAAGCCGCATCGTGCCGTGGTCGCGCAGCATCAGCAGCCAGGCATCGAAAGCGCCCGGCACGGTGGCTGCCAGAAGGCCGGTGCCCGGGATCATGTCGAGCCCGAGATCGCGGAACGCCTCGATGGAGGCCGCCCGGGGCGCCGGTCCCTGGCCGCACAGCACCTGCACCCGGTCGCTTGCGGCGCTGTAGACGATGGCCGGCATGTCGCCGCCCGGACCGTTGAGGTGCGGCTCCACCACCTGCAGGGTAAAGCCTGCCGCCACCGCCGCATCGAAGGCGTTGCCGCCCCGCTCGAGCATCCCCATGGCGACCGCCGAGGCGATCCAGTGGGTGGTGGCGACCACGCCGAAGGTGCCCTTGATCTCCGGCCGGGTCGTGAAGCGGGTCATCGTGAAGCTGCTTTCCTGATGGTCGTTGATCGAAGCGTGATGGTCATCGAGCGCCAGGGACGGGCGCCGGCGGGACCCGTCACGCGGCGGGTCCGACGCCGGCGCCGAGCGGCGATGCCCCGTCGATCACCGAGCAGATGTGCAAGCGCAGGCTTCGTGTCACCGCTTCCTCCTCGCCGCCGCGCAGCGCCGCCAGGATCGCGCGATGGCGGGAGGCCGCCTCCATCGGCGTGCGCCGCCGCTCCGGCCGGGTGATGGCGTGGCGATGGATCAGCAGGAAGCAGCGCTCGAGAATGGGCTCCAGCGCCGGCAGGCCCGCCTCGCGAAAGAGCGTCAGGTGAAAGGTCCGGTCGGCCTCGGTCATGGCGTAGAGATCCTCGTGCCGGGCCAGCTCCTCCATGCGCTCGATCTGCGCCGCGAGATCCTCCAGCAATGAGGGCGTCAGGCTCGGCAGGGCGCGCCTCGCCGCCTGGACCTCGATGCGGCAGCGCAGGGCCACCAGCTCTTCCGCCTCGGCGTTCGAGGTGCGCGACACGAAGGTGCCGCGATAGCCCGCCCGCTGCACCAGACCGTCCTCCTGCAGCCGGAACAGCGCCTCGCGCACCGGCCCCTGGCTGCAGCCCACCGCCGCTGCCAGCTGCAGCTCGACCAGGGGCTCGCCCGCAGGCAGCCGGCCCAGCACGATCAGTCGGCGGAGCTGTCCGTAGACGGCGCTGCCCTTGGCACCCTGCGGCAGCCGCACCTCCGCCAGCCATGGCGGCGACGCGGCGGGCGCGGTCGCTGCGACGCGGCTTGCCAACACTCTGTCTCCATGAATTATCAATAATGATGATCGGCTGGCGGCGCCATGGCAACCGCGAAATCGCGGCGAGGAGGGTTGACGATCCGCGCTCCAGCCGGGGGATCAGGCGCGTGCGCGCCGCGCCTTGCGGATTGCCGCGGTCAGCTCGTCGGGGCCCGGCAGCCCGGGCAGGGTTCCGGGTTGGCCGGGAGGGGGCAGCAGCCTGAGGTCGCGCCGAGGCGCCTGCGCGGGACGGGCGGGCTCGATGCCGCCCGCCTGCTCCGGCTGCACGATGCCGGGCAGCGCCAGGTCGATTCCCTGATCCGATCCCGCGGTCGCCGCGACGGGCCCGCTTCCCGCGCCGGCCGCCCGGCCGTCGGGCTGCGCGGCGGCGAGCGGCAGCAGGATGGACACCTTCGTGCCCCGCCCCGGCTCGGTCTCGATGACGACCTCGCCGCCGCTCAGCCGGGCGAAACCGTAGACCATCGGCAGGCCGAGGCCCGAGCCCTTGCCCGCCTCCTTGGTCGTGAAGAAGGGCTCGAACGCCCGCTCGCGGACTTCCTGTGACATGCCCGTGCCGGTGTCGGCGACGCTCACGAAGAGACGTCCCGCCCGCCCGCGCTCGATTCCGGTCGCGATCGTCAGGATGCCGCCATGGGGCATCGCGTCCCGCGCGTTCAGGACGAGGTTGAGCAGCGCGCCCTCCAGCAGGGTGCGGTCGGCGAAGGTCGCCGGCAGGCGCTCGGGCAGCTCGGTGCGCAGCGAGACCGGCGCGCCGATGATGCGGCGGAGCAGCGAGGTCATGCCGCGCACCAGCGTGTTGAGGTCGATCTGCTGCTGCGTCAGCGGCCGGCGCCGCCCGAAGGTCAGCAGCTTGTCGGTGAGATCGGCGCCGCGCTCGGCCGCCTCCTGCACCATCAGGGCCAGGGCGCGCAGGCGCGGATCGGCGATTTCCGCCGCCAGCACCTCGGCATTGCCGAGAATGACTGTCAAGAGGTTGTTGAAGTCGTGCGCCACGCCGCCGGTGAGCTGACCCACCGCCTTCATCTTCTGGGCCTCGTGGAGACGCTGCTCGAGATCGCGCCGCTGGGTGATGTCGCGGCCGACGCCCACCGCCTCGACCGGCCGCCCGAAGGCGTCGTGCACCAGCCGCAGCCGCACCTCCAGCCAGGCATGACGGCCGTCCTTGCGGGCCATGCGGTAGGTCAGCGTCTGCTGCAGGCCGCGGCGTCCCGCGAGAAAGGCGCCGAGCTCGGCCACCATCTCCTCGCGATCCTCCGGATGGACGTGATCGGCTAGCCGCCGCCCCGAAAGCTCGGCCGGCTCGTAGCCCATGATCTCGCGGCAGGCCGGCGACACGTAGAGGCACACGCCCTCGAGGCTGAGCCGGGCGATCATGTCGGTGGCGTTCTCGGCGAGCAGCCGGTAGCGCTGCTCGCTCTCCCTCAGCGCCGCCTCGCCCCGCTTCCGGCTCGTGATGTCGCGTCCGTGCAGGGTGAGATAGGGCCGGCTGCCGATCGAGAACGGGCCCAGGGCGAGCTCGAGCGGAAAACGCGAGCCGTCGGCACGCAGGGCCTGGATCTCCACCCGCCGGCGGAGCCTCCGCCCGCCGCCGCGCCGGAGCTGACGGGCAATGCGGCGCCGGTGCCGTTCGCGATCCTCCGGCGGAGCGACCAGCTCCACGATCTCCCGACCGGCCGCCTCGTCACGCCGGTAGCCGAACATGCGCTCGGCGGCGGCGTTCCACTCGAGCACCCGTCCGTCGGCGCCCACGGTAGCGATGGCGTCCAGCGCTGCCTCGAGAATGGCGGCCTTGCGGGCCTCGGCGCGCTCCTGGACGCGGCGCAGCAGGCACACCAGGATCAGGCTCAGGGCGCAGGCGGCAAGGCCGACGCCCACCAGGCGCCAGGTCGAGCGCTCGAGCGGTGCCGCGTACTCCTCGAGCGGGATCGCCACGTGAACCGACCATCCGGTGCTCTGCGAGCCGCGAAAGGCGGTGACGAAAGGCTCGCCGGCGGTGTCGACCGTCTCGTAGACGCCCTCGCGGGCGCCCGCCAGGGCCGCCTGGGCCAGCTCGTCGGCCGCCTCGCCGATGCTCGCGGGCGTCTCGGGCGCCGCGACGATCCGGCCGGCCGCGTCGACCAGGAGCACCCGCCAGGAGGGGGCCAGGCCGGGTTGCAGCAACGAGGAAGCGATGACGTCCGCGTCCACGGTCGCCGTCAGGACGTAGCGGATCACGCCGTCACGCAGCACGGGCACCTTGACGCTGAAGCGCGGCTGGCCTGAGGGCGAATGCTGCCGCGGATCCGCCAGATCGCCCACGACCGGCCGGCCTGTCGCCAGCACGCGCGCGAAGCCCTGCCGGTCGACGACCGGCGGCAGCGGCCTGCCGGGCGCCCGCCGCATGTTGACGATCTGCTGCCCGTCGAGGTCGGCCAGGATGACGTTGGCCCACGCAGGCAGCTCCTCGCGAAAATGCGCCACGGTACGTCGAAACCGCGCCAGGTCTGGCGTCGGCCCATCGAGAGCGGGCGTGCGCGCCAGAACCTCGAGGAGCTCCACCTGGGCCAGGAGCTCGCGCTCCACCGAGCCCAGCATCGTGCCCGCCCGGTCGACCGCCTCGATCCGCATCGAGGCCTGCTGCTGGCGCAGCGAGAGAGCCGTCAGCCCCGCCACGAGACCGAGCAAAGGCAGAAGGGCCGCCAGGGTCAGCAGCAGGAACTGCCGCCGCCGCATCACCGGGGCCAGTCGCTCGAGACCGGCGCGGAGCAGCCCTCGCCGCTTCTCGCGGCGCCTCATGATCGGCTGGGTCGAACGGTCGTGTACAAGGCGGCGGCCATTGTCCGGGAAGCGGCACCGATCCCGCCGCTGGAATCGCAGCTACAACGAAAAATCCGCTTGATCAACTGAGGGTTTTAGAACGCAGCGACAACTGTCGCGCTGCTGCAGCGCTGCCACGTCGCGCGCGACGCTCCTTCGGGGGCGTCCCGCCTGCCGGGCGCCGCCGACAACCCTGAAGAGCAGGAGAAGCCGCCCGCGCCTTGCCCGCCCGCGCCCCACCTGCCATCGTTCGCGCCCCGTCCCGCCTGGAGCGCCCGCCGATGTCGCCCGTGCTGCGCGGCGGCCTGCTGGTCGTCGGCTCCTCCGCCTGCGTCGCCCTCGATACCATCGTGGCGCGCGTGGTGATGGAGGAGATCAACCCTTTCGTGCTGGTCTTCTTCCGCAACGCCTTCGGGCTGCTCTTCATGCTGCCCTGGCTGCTGCGGGTCGGCACGCGCGGGCTGGCGACGCACAAGCCGGCGATCCACGTCCTGCGCGCGCTCGCCAAGATCGTGGCCTTCATCGCCTTCTTCTGGGGGCTGACGCGCATCCCGGTGGCCGATGCCACCGCCATCGTCTTCGCGACGCCGCTGTTCGCCGCCGCCGGTGCCGCGCTCTGGCTGGGCGAAAGCCTGCGGGGCGGCAGGCTCGCGGCGATCCTGCTGGGCTTTTTGGGCGTGCTGGTGATCGTGCGGCCGGGGCTGCAGGTGCTGGATGCAGCAGCACTGGCCTGCGTCGCGGCCGCGCTGGGGCACGCGCTGGTCGGCCTGTGCGTCAAGCATCTCTCGCGCCACGATCCGCCCAACACGATCATCGCCTTGAACCTGCTGCTCTCGGTGCCGCTCGCGCTGCTCCTGGCCCTCCCCTTCTGGACCACGCCCGACGCCCCCATGCTGCTGCTGATGGCGCTGCAGGGCCTGCTCGGGCTGGGCTCGCAGCTCTTCATCACCCGGGCCATGCGGCTGGCCGACGCCTCCGTCATGATGCCGATAGACTTCGTGCGGCTGCCGATGGTGGCGGCCCTGGCCTTCGCCGCCTTCGGCGAGCTTGCCGACGCCTGGACCTGGGCCGGTGCCGCCATCATCTTCTGCGCCACCGTCCTCCTCCTGCGCGCCGGCACCACGCGCGCGCTCGCCGGACCAGGGCCGCAGGAACGCTAGGCCGGCGCCAGGGCCTCCGGCGCGCTGCGCGCGGCTGTTTTTGTGCTTTTCTGCTCAGTTCAGACGGTGCCAAATGCAGCACATGTCGATATGTCCCGCGGGATGCCGGCCCTCGGGGCGGGGCCATGCCTGGCAGGTCGGCGAGGCTGCCGCGGGTCCATGCTTTCTTTCATTCACGGAAGGCGCAGAAATGACAGCAGGTACTCTCGGCCGCCTCACCCGTGTCGATCCTCGTGACATCTGGATGAGCGAAGCTGCCGATTTCACGCCCTGGCTGGCACGCGAGGAAAATCTGGCAGTTCTTGCCGAGACGCTCGGCATCGAGCTTGAGCTGGAGGCACAGGAAAGGGCCGTGGGGCCGTTCCGCGCAGACCTTCTTTGCAAGGACATCGGCTCCAACGCCTGGGTGCTGGTCGAGAACCAGCTCGAGCGGACGGACCACACCCATCTCGGCCAGCTTTTGACCTACGCCTCGGGCCTGGAGGCGGTGACCATTGTCTGGATTGCCGGGAAGTTCACCGAGGAGCACCGCGCCACGCTCGACTGGCTGAACAAGGTCACCGACGAGAGCATTCGCTTCTTCGGGCTCGAGGTGGAGCTTTGGCGCATCGCCGACTCACCAGCTGCACCGAAGTTCAACGTGATCTCCAAGCCGAATGACTGGTCCCGCTCCGTCGCCGACGCAGCGCGCGCGATCGACGACTCCGAGCTCTCCGCGATACGGGCAGCGCAGCGCGCCTACTGGACAGCGTTCCATTCCATGCTCGACAGGATCGGCGGGCCGATCTCGGGCAACCGCAAGGCACAGCTCCAGTCCTGGATGGCCTATCCGATCGGGCGGAGCGGCTTCAGCCTCAACGCGGCCATGCTTCGGCCACGGCGGCAGGTCCGCGCGGAGCTCTACATCACGGGAAGCAACGCCAAGACATTCTTCCACAACCTGAAGGAGCAGGACGACGACATCGCGGCCGAGCTGGGTTATCCCCTCGTATGGGAGGAGCTGCCTGCGGGCCGCGACTCCCGCGTGTCGGTATACTTGGACGACGTCGACACGGGCGATCAAAGTGATTGGGAGCGGCAGCACGAGTGGCTGGCCAGACGCCTCACCGAGATGCATCGCGTCCTTTCCCGTCGGGTTCGCCAGCTCGAATCCCCTTCCCGGGCAGCCGGGCACAGGGAGAAAGACACAATCCCCGGAGTTCTCGACCTCCAGCCCTCACCCGCACGCTGAACGCTTCGACGTCATGCCGTCGCGACTCGATGCGCCGCCCGCGCCAGTGCGAGGCCCGCCACGTGACACGCGCAGCGGCCCCCTCCCGCAAAGCATGATCTCTCTTTGGTGGCCGTCAGAACGGACAGATCGGCAGTCACGGTCGAACGGCAAGGCTGCTCGACCCTGGCTCACGGCCACGGCGGCGTGACGGCCGGAGGGCGCCCGCGCAGCGTCTTGCGCCGGCGGCGCGACCCGCCCCACGAGACCGTCAGCTCCGAGCTCCGCCCCACTGCCTCCCGAGCGCAAGGTGCGGCATGGGAGCAGCCGGGGCGCCCTCATCCGCCGCCAACCCCTGGCAGGCTGCTGAAATAATGGCCGCGTCGGGATGTCGTTCCGCGGGTCGATCCGACACGGCGGGCGTCTGGGCGCGGCGCGGTGTGGCCCCGGCAGATATCTTGCGTCTCATGCGCCCAGCAACCGGGCAGGCCGGGCAAGGTCGTTGGCGGCCATCGTCAGGATCAAGCGGGACCGCACCCGCTCGACGCCGCGAGCGACCGTCCGGGCCATGCCACCGATGGTTTGGCCGGGCCGAAGGCCTTCTCGATCCGCTTGCGGTGTTTCAGGGGCAGGGCACTGTCGATGAGATTTGCACGCGTCGATGGGCGTGCCGTGGTGGCGGATTTCGGCGGCCGAGTGGAGGCCCGGCCCCGGCGATGCCGGCGCCAACCCGCGCTTCGTCGTCATCTCGCTGCCAGCCATCGGGATCGCCGCGCGCGCAATAGAGGCGCTCGTAGAGGGCGCGCGCGGCGACATGGTGAACCGCATCAAGGGGAGAACCGCATCGAGGAATGCCAGCTCGACCTGTTCGCCGATCGCGCCAGTGCTGCCACCATGCGCGCCAACCAGCTCCGGCTGTGGCTCGCCTCCATGGCCCATGCCCTGATGGCCGCGTTGCGCCGCCTCGCGCTCGTCCATACCACGCTCGAGCGGGCCACCTGCGGCACCATCCGCCTCCGGCTGCTCAAGATCGGCGCCCAAGTCGCCCGCAGCGTCCGCCGCATCCGCGTCGCCATGGCCAGCGCATGCCCCCACGCCGACGCTTTCGCGCTGGCCCACGCCCGATTATGCCGCTGACCCCACCGCAGGCGCCCGCAAACCACCCCCCTGAAACCGCAAGACCACCCCTGACCCCAATGCTGTAGCCCGCGGGGCGCGGAACCGCGTCCTCAGCGCGCCGAGAGAACCCTCACGGCCTGCCGACAGCGTATTTCGGAACCCTCACGCAGCGCGGTGAGAAATCCGGGCTAGAGCCGCGCGTCCGGATCGGTGGTCGAGGCATGGGTCGCGTTCGAGCGCTTCTCGCCCTTGAAGTCGATCCCGGCGTTGCGGTTGCGGTGATCGGGGCGGGGCATCGTTTCGGTCCCCGGTTCGGATTGGGCGGGCCGATCTTCAGGGGTGATGGAAGGCGTGGGCGATCGCCGGGCCCTTCATCTTCCGGGGGGCTGTCCTCCGCCTTCGGCTGGACACTCTTCATCGAGGCCCAGGCTTTGATCAACGTGCCGTCGACCGGGAAATGCTCATCCGACAACAGCGGCGCCGCCTCGCGGCGGGCGAGCATCGCCTCCATCACCTTGCGCGACGGGGCCGTGGTCAGCAGCCGGCTCCGGCTTCTGGTGGGAACGCTGGGCACCCACCCGGGGTCGTCGATGCCCAACCCCACGAACCAGCGGAACAGCAGGTTATTCTGCATCTGCTCCATCAGCTGCCGCTCGGATCGGACCGAGAACAGGACCTGGATCAGGCTGGCCCGGATCAAGCGTTCCGGCGCGATCGAGAGGCAGCCCTTGGCGGCAGGGAGCCGGTCGAGCTCGGCATCGAGGCTTGCCAGCGTATCATCGACGATCCGCCGGATCTTCCGCAGCGGGTGCCACGCCGGGATGCGATCCACAAGATCGATACAGCTGGACACCTCCGATAACGCCGCGTTCTTGAGGCTTTGGGCGAGGTC
>JARGEQ010000100.1 GCA_029211145.1 Marinimicrococcus flavescens | reverse complement strand
ACGCTGCGACAATCCTGCTGCTCCATGCCGAACGCGTCGCATGGAGCGAGGTCTTTATCAGGTAAGCTGGTGGGATATTAGTAATGTCACCTGGTCCCCTTACCTCCGGCTCAACGCCTGCGTTCCCCCGAGGCAAGCATCAGCCGCCCAACCCCGGCACCGCCGCCGGCCCCTTCGGCGACGACGGTGCCGCCCTGGCCGCTGGTCATCCCCGGCTGTGTTTTCGCCTGGCCCGGTGTCTTGCTGTATGGTGGCCGGCGGCAAGGGGGAGGGTGGAATGCGCCGGGACGAGGGGCCCATGCTTTTCGCGCTGGAGGGCTCGCGGGCCCTGGGGGAGCGCATCGCGACGCGGCTGGGCCTCACGCTCGCCCCGCACGAGGAGCGGATCTTCGAGGATGGCGAGCACAAGGGCCGGCCACTCGTGCCGGTGCGCGGTCACGACGTTCACGTCCTGCTCTCGCTCTTCGCGGCGCCCTCCTCGTCCATCGACCAGAAGCTCTGCCGGCTGCTGTTCTTCATCGGCGCGCTCAAGGATGCGGGGGCAGGGCGGGTCACCGCCATCACCCCTCATCTGGCCTATGGTCGCAAGGACCGGCGCACGAAGCCGCAGGACCCGGTGACCACCCGCTATGTGGCCCGGCTGTTCGAGGCGGTCGGCACCGACCAGATCCTCGCCGTCGACGTGCACAACGAGGCAGCCTTCGAGAACGCCTTTCGCTGCGGCGCCGAGAGCGTCTCGGCGCGCGGCCTGTTCGTGCGCCACCTGCTGCCTTTGCTCGAGGGGCGGGAAGCGGTGGTCGTGGCGCCCGATACGGGCGGCAGCAAGCGCGCCGAGGCGTTGCGCCTCCTGCTCGAGACCGCGCTCGGCCGGCCGGTGGGCTCCGCCCTCATGGAAAAGCACCGCAGCGGCGGCGAGGTCAGCGGCACCGGCTTCGTGGGCGAGGTAGCCGGCAGGGTCGCCATCGTCCCCGACGATCTGGTGAGCACCGGGGGCACGATGCGGCGTTGTGCTGCGGCCTGCCGCGAGCGCGGTGCCGAGGCAGTCTTCGCCCTGGCTACCCATGGTCTTTTTGCCGGCGAGGCGGCGGCGATGCTGGCCGATCCGGTCTTCACCGGTATCGTGGTCACCAGCAGCGTGCCCGCGCCCCCCCTTCCGGTCGCGGCAAAGACCCGCTTGACCATGCTGGACCTGGCGCCCCTCCTGGCCGAGGCGGTGAGGAGGCTTCATGGCGGCGGCTCGCTGGCCGAGCTGTCGGACAGTCTCGAACTGCCCGGCGGTCCCGTCGTGCTTGAGATGAGGGAGTGACGCGCAGCCCGGGCGATGGAGGCCAGGCCGCCGCGGGTGGTGACGTCCGCGGTGCAGGGGTCGGGCAAGGGCGCTCCGCGCTGTTTTATGGGATGGCCCGCCCCTCCTCGGCCGCATCCAGCAGG
>JARGEQ010000001.1 GCA_029211145.1 Marinimicrococcus flavescens | reverse complement strand
CCAGGGCGGTGCGGTCAAGGGCGGCATCACCTACCGCTTCTGAGCGGCAGGGTAACGGACCGGGAGAAGGGGTGCGGCGGCTTAGGTGCGGCCGCACCCCTTTTTCTTTCAGCCGATTGAACTAGAAAGCCGCTACGTCGTTGCCCGGGCAGGTCCGCGGGGGGCTGGCGTCGGACGAGATTACGGAGACGAAGTATGGGCGACGCCCGCGAGAACGAGCAGACGGAAAGCATGGCGGCCGAGGATACGGTGCGGGACGACGGCGCTGCGGCGGACGAGCAGCGGAGCACGGGCGCGCCGCGGGCGCCGGGGGCGGAAGTGCCCGCGCAAAAGCCCGGCCACACCCAGATTTCCGTCTCGCGCGGCTTCGGCGGCTGGCTGCAGGCCAACGGGGCGAGCCTCGCCTTCACCTCCTACCAGACCGGCCAGCTTTTCATGGTCGGCGCCCGCCCCGACGGGAAGGTCTCCTTCCACCAGCGCAGTTTCCAGCGGGCGATGGGTCTGTGCGCCACCCCGCAGCGGCTCTATCTGGCGTCGCTCTACCAGATCTGGCGCCTCGAGAACGTCCTGCGTCCGGGGCAGCAGGCCAACAAGACCTTCGACCGGCTCTATGTGCCGCGCAACGCCCAGACCACCGGCGACGTCGACGCTCACGAGCTGGCGGTGGAGCCCTCGGGCCGCATCGTCTTCGTCAATACCAAGTACAGCTGCATCGCCACCACCGACCTGGTGCACGGCTTCAGGCCCTTGTGGAAGCCGCCGTTCATCTCGCGGCTGGCGGCCGAGGATCGCTGCCACCTCAACGGCATGACGCTGGTCGACGGCAAGGTGCGCTATGTCACCGCGGTGAGCCGCAGCGACGTGGTGGACGGCTGGCGCGAGCGACGCCACGAGGGCGGCGTGCTGATCGACGTGAAGAACGACCGGATCGTCACCGACCAGCTCTCGATGCCGCACTCGCCGCGCTACTTCCGCGACCAGCTCTGGGTTCTCGATTCGGGCCGCGGCTATCTGTGCCGGATCGACAAGGACACCGGCAAGACCGAGGACGTGGCCTTCTGCCCCGGCTTCTCGCGCGGCCTGGCCTTCTGCAACAACTACGCCATCGTCGGCCTGTCGCTGCCCCGTGACGGCTCGTTCAGCGGGCTCTCGCTCGAGGGCAACCTCAAGAGCCGCGACGCCGAGCCGTGGTGCGGGGTGCAGATCATCGATCTTTCCACCGGCGACATCGTCCAGTGGCTGCGGCTCAGCGGCCATATCCGCGAGCTGTTCGACGTCACCGTCGTCCCGGGCGTGAAGTGCCCGATGGCGCTGGGGATCAACACGCCGGAGATCCACAACATGATCACCTTCAACGAGACCTTCGGCGAGCTCTAGAGGGGGGAGAGGAGCATGATGCGTGCCTTCAGGCGGCCCGGCACCGTCCGCGGTGTGATCCTCGCCCTTGCCGGCAGTGCCTTTCTGGGCGGTGCCGTGCCGGTGCGCGACGCCGACGCCCAGGGTGCCGACGCCCAGGGTTCCGCCGCTGCGGCCGAGGCTGGCGCCAGCAGCAAGCGGACCATCCAGACCTTCGAGGCCTGGACGGTGACCTGCAACGAGGGCGGGCAGGGCCGCAAGGCATGCAGCATGAGCCAGCGTCTGGCCGATCCGAAGACCGGCCGTCCCATTGGCGCCTGGAACATCGGCGTCGACGCCGAGGGGCGGCTCGTCGCCGGCTTGCGCACGCCGACCCTGACGGCGCTGCAGGCCGGGGTCACCCTGCAGGTGGACGAGCGGGCGCCGCTCGAGCTCGCCTACCGGACCTGCGCGCCGGCCTTCTGCGAGGTGGTGCTGCCCCTCGAAGACGGGCTGCTGCGCGGCCTGAGGGCCGGCGCCACGGCCCGCGTCGGCTTCACCGACCTCGCCCGCGGCCGCCTGGCCGTGCCCTTTTCCCTCAAGGGCTTCACCAGGGCCCTCGAGACGCTCGAGGCCGAGGCGGCCGGCTAGCCCCGAGGCGCACGGGCGGGATCCAGCCCGGTCCCGCCCTGCCGCTGCAGGGCCGGGTCTAGGCCGCCTTTGCGGCGAAAAGCTCGAAAATGCGCGCGCGGGCGGCGTCCAGCGCCTCAGCCCGCCGGGCCTCGCCCAGGGCCGTGCCCTCGGCCCGCACCACGGCGATGTCGGTGATCCCGAGAAAGCCCAGGAAGGCGCGCAGATAGGCCTCCTGGTGGTCCATCATCGCCTCGGCCGGCGTGCCGGCATAAAGGCCGCCGCGCGAGGAGACGATGATCACCCGCTTGCCGCGCGCCAGGCCCTCGGCGCCCTGGTCGGTGTAGCGGAAGGTCCGGCCCGGCTGGGCGATCCGGTCCATCCACGCCTTGAGCTGGGTCGGCACCGAGAAATTGTACATGGGCGCGCCGATGACGACGAGGTCGGCCGCAACGAACTCCTCGACGAGCTCGTCGGTGAGCGCCCGCTCCGCACCCTGCCGCTCGCTCAGCTCCTCGTCCTTCTGGAACTTCACCACCTGGGCGAGCTCGCCGGAAAGATGGTCGGGGGGCGAGACGGCGAGGTCGCGGTAGGCCACGGTGGCACCCGGCGCCGCGCGGCGCTGGGCCTCGACCACCGCGGCGGTGAGCTCGCGGGACACCGAAGCCTCGCCGAGCGCGCTCGAATCGACATGGAGCAGCTTCATGACACCTCCAGAACCGGCGGGATATCCGCGTTGCCGGTGGAGGTAATGGCGGAACGATGCGCGCTGAAGTACGCTCATCGGACACTCAGCGTTCCATGAGCAGAACGATGGTGGCGATGCAGGACCTCAACGATCTCGTTCTCTATGCCCGGGTGGTGGAGCATGGCGGGTTCGCCCCCGCCAGCCGCGCCACGGGCGTGCCCAAGTCGCGGCTGAGCCGGCGGGTGGCCCAGCTCGAGGAGCGGCTGGGGGTGCGGCTGCTGCAGCGCTCGACGCGGCGCTTTGCCGTCACCGAGGTGGGCCAGCTCTATCTGCGCCACTGCCAGGCGATGCTCGCCGAGGCGGAAGCCGCCCAGGAGGCCATCGACCGGACCCGCAGCGAGCCGCAGGGCACCGTGCGGCTGAGCTGCCCGATGCCGCTCGCCCAGGACCCAATGGCGGCGATCGTCTCGCGCTTCATGACCGACCATCCGCGGGTCCGGGTCCATGTCGAGGCCACCAACCGGCGGGTCGATGTCATCGAGGAAGGCTTCGATCTCGCGGTGCGGGTGCGCGAGCCGCCGCTGGAGGACAGCGGCCTCGTGGTCAGAAGCCTCGCCCTCGACCCGCCGGCGCTGGTGGCCTCGCCCGCCCTTCTCGTCCGCTTCCCCCGGCCGCGCCGGCCCGAGGATCTTCAGGGGCTCGACAGCCTCGACATGACACGGGCGGGCGACGAGCATGCGTGGCGGCTGAAGGCCGCCGACGGCAGCGTCCGGCGGATTTCGCACCGGCCGCGCCTGGTGACCGACGAGATGACGACCCTGCGCCGGGCGGCGCTGGACGGGGTGGGCGTGGTCCAGCTCCCGCGCCTCGTGGTGAGCGGGGATCTCGCCAGCGGACGGCTCGAGGCGCTGCTGCCCGACTGGCAGCTCCCGGTGGGTCTGGTGCACGCGGTGTTCCCGTCCCGGCGCTTCCTGCTGCCGGCGGTCCGCGCCTTCATCGACCACATGGCCGCTTCCTTCGCCCGGCGCGCCGGGAAAGGGCTTGAGCCCCCCTGAGCGCCCGGCGCGCCTCTCAGGCGGGCTCGAGCAGGATCCGCCGCACCGCCGCCTCCTCGACCCGCTCGCGGCTGTAGAGCATCGGCACGTAGCCGCCCTCGGCCCAGAGCGGGGCGAGGTCCCGGTAGTGCGGCGAGCGCGGATCGCCCGACTGGCCCGGCGCGTTCACGCACAGGCTGCGGTCCCAGTCGCCCACGTCCACCACCATGCGGAACGACGCGCCCACGATCGCCCGGAAGTCGGTGCCCCGGTAGCTGGCATGCATGGGTGTCGAGGAGCTGCCGCCCAGCGGGAGCGGCCCCGTGTCGAGACCCTCGCCGCCCCCGAGGGCCCCCAGCGGGTGCTCGAAGTAGCCGTGATGGAGCCTGCCCCAGGACCACGAGCCCGTGTCCTCGCCCATCCGCTCGCGGCATTCCCGCCACGCCGCCTCGAGCGTCTCGGCCAGCAGCCGGTCGCGCCCCGCCGCGTCGAGCGGTGCTTCGGGCCGCTCCAGCAGCTCCAGCGCCCGCGCCACGTCACCCGGCCCGAGAAGCGCGGGGAGCGCCTCGTCCCTGACCATGGCCGCGATCAGACCGCGGCGCAGGTGGCGCTCCCACCAGATCTCGAAGAGCACGGCTGCAGCACTGCCCGCTTCGAGGCGGCAGTCCCAGCCGGCGAGAAGGGCGCGCGGCGCCGGGGCGGCCTCGGCCGGGAGAGCTGCAAGGAGCGCCATCAGCCGCCGCGCCGGAAGCGACAGAACGTCCGTCTGGAGGGCGCAGGAGTCCGGCAGGTCGTGGCCGGCCTGGCTCGAGAGCACCTCCCTGATCCGGTCGGCCCGCGAGGGCTCCACCCACTCGAAGCCCACGGGGCGCTCGTCGTGCGGCCAGTCCCCGGGCAGGTTCAGCTCGTTGGCGGTGGCGAGGAAGCCTTCGGCGGGGTTCACGATGCAGGGCAGCTCAGCGGGATCCCGCAGGCCCTGCCACTCGTGGCTGCCGTCGCCCGGCACCGGCAGGAGGCCCTGCCAGTTCGGCCTGTTCGGCACGAAGCCCGCCGGCATCCAGGCGATGCTGCCCGAGGCGTCGGCCACCACCTGGTTCACCGAGGGCACGCCCCAGCGGCGCATGGCCTCCCGGTAGGTCTCGATGTCCCGCGCGCGCATGCCGCCGAGGCTGGCCAGATAGGCCGAAGCGCCGGGCTCGAACCACACCGAGCGCAGCGCCCAGGCGCGCCGGGCCTCCCGGTCCTCGAGCAGCACCGGCCCGTGGCGGGTGAAGCGCAGCTCCACCTCCTGGTCGGGAGATCCCTTCACCGGGATCCGCTCGATCACCTGCTCCATGCGCTCCCAGCCGCCGTCGTGGCGGTAGAGCAGCGGGTCGTCGGGATGGGTCTCGCAGACATGGAGGTCTTCCTGGTCGGCCCCGAAGATGGTGAGGCCGAAGGCGAGCGTGCCGTTGTGGCCCAGCGAGATGCCGGGCAGGACCGGCTCGCCGGCGCCGATGGCATCGAAGCCCGGCGCGCTCAGATGCACGATGTAGCGCAGCGAGGGGGCGCCGTGGGCGCGGTGCGGGTCGCTCGCCAGCACGGGCCGGCCGGTGGCGGTGCGGCTGCCGTGGACCGCCCAGTTGTTGGAGCCTTCCAGCACCTCCGCCCGCTCCACCTCGCCGATGGCCGAGACCCTGCGCCAGCGCGGTGCCTCCTCCAGCGGGGCCGCCAGCCGCTCCGGCGTCACCGTCACCCCCGCCGTGCCCAGAGCGAAGAGATCGAGCACCTCGGGCGGGATCGCCGCGAGATCGATGCCGGGGGCGGGCTCGGGCGTCACCCGCGGCTCGACGTTCTGGCGCAGGAGGTCGGTTCTGGCGTCGGCGCGCGCCATGACCCTCGCACGGGCGAGCTCGGAGAGCGCGTTGCGGGTGCGGGCGTGGCTGCGGATGCGCACCACGTCCTCGGGCGCCCAGCGGGCAGGCCGCGTGCTGGCCAGGGCGAACTCCGGCGGCAGGCGGTCGGGCTCGCGCTCCGCCAGATCGATGAAGGCGTTGATGCCCGCGGTGAAGGCCTCGCAGATCTCCCGCGTGTCCGCGCCATAGGCCGCCCACTCGCGCTCCATGCAGCCGCGATAGAGGAAGAGCCTGGAGGCGCGGTCCTGCTCGAGAAAACCCGGGCCCAGATCGCCCGCGAGCAGGCCCAGCCCGCGCTTGCGCCACAGATCGAGCTGCCAGAGCCGGTCGCGGGCGGCGTTGAAGCCCTGCACGAAGAAGAGGTCGCCCATCGAGCCCGCCCGCAGGTGCGGGACGCCCCAGCGGTCGAGCAGGATCTCGGCGGGGCTTTGAAGCCCCGCGGTGTGGATCGTTTCATCGGCAGCGCGTAGGGCGTCGGTCATGGCGAGGTCCGGCTCAGGTTGGCGGGGAGGGTAGCGGTGGCGCTCAGGCCGGGACGAGGGTAACGCCGCGCGGGGCGAGCGTCATCCAGGCGTCGCTGCCGGCGGGAAGCGGGCGGTCGACGGCGAGGTCGACGACGAAGAGCGGGCCCAGCGGTGCCTCCACCTCGTACTCCATGTGGCCGCCCAGATAGGTCGCCTTGTCGACGCGGACGCGCACGGCGTGCTCGCGCGGCTCGGGGTGGAGGCGGATGGAGCGGGGGCGGATGGCGAGGAGTGCGGGGCCTGCGGCACTGCCGCGGGCGGGGAGCTGGAGGCCCAGCCCGCCCGCCTCCACCTGCGCGTGGCCGTTCTCCACCGCGCGGATCCGGGCCTCCACGAGATTGGCGTCGCCGATGAAGTCGGCGACGAAGCGCGAGGCCGGCTCCTCGTAGAGCTGGCGGGGCGTGCCCTCCTGGGCGATCACCGCCTGGTTCATCACGATGATCCGGTCGGAGACCGCCAGCGCCTCCTCCTGGTCGTGGGTGACGTAGACGGTGGTGATGCCGAGCTTTTGCTGCAGCTCGCGGATCTCCTCGCGGACCCGGCGGCGCAGCTTGGCGTCGAGATTGGAGAGGGGCTCGTCGAACAGGAGCACGTCGGGCTCGAGCACCACCGCGCGGGCCACCGCCACGCGCTGCTGCTGGCCGCCGGAGAGCTCGCTGGGCAGGCGGGCGCCGTAGCCGGCCAGCCCCACCAGCTCCAGCGCCCGCTCGGCCCGGGCCCGCACCTCGGCCTTGGGCACCCGTGAGACGGTGAGGCCGTAGGCGACGTTCTCGGCCACCGTCATGTGCGGGAAGAGGGCGTAGGACTGGAACACCATGGCGACGTCGCGGGCGGTGACCGGCAGGGCGGTGACGTCCCTGCCGCCGATCACGATGCGCCCCGCGCTGGCGAGCTCCAGCCCGGCGATCATCCGGAGCGTCGTGGTCTTGCCGCAGCCCGAGGGCCCCAAGAGGGTCACGAGATTGCCGGGCTCCACCTCGAAGGAGATGGAATCCACCGCCACCACCTCGCCGAAGCGCTTGGTGACGTCCTCGAAGCGGACCGAGGCGGGCCCGCTCACGAGGTCTGCTCCGCGGCACTGGCGACCGAGGGGGCGCGCCTTCCCAGCCGCCGGTGGCCCACCACCCACTGCATCAGGCCGATGGCCGCCAGCATCACGAGGATGAGCACCGAGCAGTAGGCGATGGCGAGGCCGTAGTCGCCGTTCTCGACGCGGCCGAGGATGTAGGTCGTTGCCATTTCATAGTTCGCGCTGACGAGGAACACGACGGCGCTGATCGCCGTCATGGCGCGCACGAAGCTGTAGACCAGCGCTGCCAGGATGGCCGGCCGCAGCAGCGGCAGGATGACCTTGCGGACGGTGGTGAAGCTGTTGGCGCGCAGGGTGAGGGAGGCCTCGTCGAGGCTCCGGTCGAGCTGGCTCATGGTGGCGATTCCCGCCCGCACGCCCACCGGCATGTTCCGGAAGACGAAGGAGATCACGAGGATGATGCCGGTGCCGGTGAGCTCCAGCGGCGGGACGTTGAAGGCCAGGATGTAGCTGACACCGATGATGGTGCCGGGAATGGCGAAGCTCAGCATGGTGCCGAACTCGAAGGCGCGCTTGAAGCCGAAGCTCTGGCGTACCAGCAGCCAGGCGGTGAGCAGGCCCAGGGCGGCGGTGGGCACCGCCGAGATGGCGGCGATCTGGAGGGTGGTCCAAAAGCTGTTCCAGGCCGCTCCCGACCACACCAGCCCGTGCTCCCCCTCCACCACCGAGAAGGCGTGGATGTAGTGGCGCAGGGTCAGCGTGTGGTCGCGGCCCCAGAACTCCACGAACCCGCCGAAGAGGATCATCAGGTAGATCACCGCGGTGAGTGCTGCCCAGGGGATCACCACCACGTAGCAGAGCCGGCGCAGGGCGGGAGGGAGCTGGAGCGGCAGGCCGGAATCGCCCTTGCCGCTGACGGTGGCGTAGGAGCGCCGCCCGAGCCAGCGCTGCTGCGCCCAGAAGGCCATGAGGGTGAAGCTGAGCAGCACGATGGCCAGCACCGCTGCCCGCCCCTGGTCGTACTGGGCGCCCACGATGGCGAAGAAGATGTCGGTGGCGAGCACATCGTAGCTGCCGCCCAGCACCAGCGGGTTGCCGAAATCGGCGAGGCTCTCGATGAAACCCAGCAGGAACGCGTTGGCGAGGCCCGGGCGCATCAGCGGCAGCGAGACGGTGGTGAAGGTGGTCCAGGCATCGGCCCTGAGCGTCTGCGCCGCCTCCTCCATGGACGGGCTCACCCCCTCCACCACGCCGATCAGCACGAGGAAGGCGATGGGCGTGAAGGCCAGGGTCTGGGCGAAGAGGATGCCGGGCAGGCCGTAGACCCAGCGCCCGGCGTCGAGGCCGAGGAGATCCGCCACGAACTGGGTGACCGCACCCGAGCGCCCGAACAGCAGGATGATGGCAAGCCCGATCACGAAGGGCGGGGTGATGATCGGCAGCACGGTGAGGGTGCGCAGCATCCGCTTGGCGCGAAACCCGGTGCGGGTCACGACCAGCGCGAAGGCCAGGCCCAGGAGCGTGGTGGAGAGCCCGGTCAGCACCGCCAGGATCAGCGAGTTCCAGGCCGAGCCGCAGCGGCCGCCGCCGGTGAGGCAGGCGGTCCCCCAGATCCGGCCGTCGAAGAGCTTGTCGAGGAACAGGAACGGTGCGAGCGCCCCCTGGTTGTCGCGCAGCGCGCTCGAGAGGATGGTGAGCACCGGGAAGAAGATGAAGGCGGCGACCAGCGCCACGACCAGGCCGATGCTGCCCGCCACGAACACGTCGCCGCGGGCGAGACCGTGTGCCGCCAGGCCCTGGGTGATGAAGAACAGGAAGGCGAGCGCCACGAGGCTCGCACCCCAGCCCATGCCGTATTGCCGCCCGCCCTCGGGCACCAGAGGCTCGAGCAGCGCCAGGCTCACGCCGCGGTGGTCGATGCCGAAGCCCTGGAGCAGCAGCCAGAACAGGCCCCCCGCGCCGGCGGCGACGAGCAGCATGCCGGTCCCGCGGCCATTGTCCGGGCGCCCCACCGCCAGGAGCGGCAGGGCCAGGAACAGGCCCAGCGGCGCCAGCCAGTAGCGCTCGTGCCAGAGCACCTGGAAGAGGGCCGGCGCGTAGTCGCGGTCGCCGGCATAGCCCTCGGTGAGCCAGACGAAGGAGAAGAGCCCGTCGTCCAGCATGTACCAGGGCAGCAGGAGTGCTGCCGCCCAGCCTGCGGCGAGCCACGCGGCCAGCGGGCGGTTCAGCATGGAGCCGCCTGCGGCCGCGCGGGCCGTGGAGAAGGTCACCGCCATCGGGATCAGCGCGGCTGCGCTGCGACCTCCTCGTCCCACTTCTTGAGCAGCCGCTGCCGCTCGTCGGACGAGCCGTACTTCTTGAAGTCGTAGTCGATCAGCTTGATCTCGTCGAAGTCCGGCGCCTCGGGCGGCGGCGTCGCCTGCTTGTTCGAGGGCACCTGGTAGGCCTTGGCCTGGGCGGCCATGGTCTGGATGTCGGGGCGCAGGGCGAAGTCGTAGAACTTCTTCGCCTCCTCGAGATTGCGGGCCCCCTTGATGATGCTCATCGAGCCGATCTCGTAGCCGGTGCCCTCGCAGGGGCTCACCACCTTGATGGGAGCACCGGTCACCCGCATCGTCACCGCGTCGTGCTGGAAGACAATGCCCACCGTGGTCTCGCCCTGGGCGGCGGCCTTGATGGGGGCGGAGCCGGACTTGGTGTACTGGTTGATGTTCTGGTGGAGGGCCTTGAGATAGTCGAAGGCCTCGTCCTCGCCCATGAGCTGCACCATCGTGGCCAGCATCGTGTAGGCGGTGCCGGAGCTGTTGGGATTGGCCATCTGGACCTCGCCTCTGAACTCGGGCTTGATCAGGTCCGACCAGCATCTGGGCTCGGGCAGTCCGTGCTTTTTGAGGAGCTCCTCGTTGTAGCCGAAGCCCAGCGCGCCCGCGTAGATGCCGACGCTCTTCTTGTCGGCAGCGGCGTGCTGGCGCTGCGCCCAGTCGTGGAGCTCGTCGAGATGCTCGGAGGTGTAGGCCTCGGTCAGCCCTTCCTCGGCCGCCTGGAGATGCGGGTCGCCGGTGCCGCCCCACCACACGTCGCCCTTGGGGTTGCTGGCCTCGGCCTTGATCTGCGCGAAGGTCTCGCCCGAGCTCTTGCGCGTCATGGCCACCTTGATGCCGGTTTCCTTCTCGAATTCCGTCACCATGAGCTGGCACCACTCTTCCTGCGGGCTGCAGTAGAGGGTCATCTTGCCGGCGGCGAAGGCGGGGCCCGCCACGAGGATGGCGATGGCAGCGGCCCCCAGGCGGAGCGTGTTCTTCATCTCGTGCCTCCCTGGCGGCCGTCTGGGCGGCCGCGTCATGAAGACAGCAAAGTGACAAAATGATGACAAGTCAACGCCGCCGGGCCAGGCGACCCCGGGCCTTGCGCACCCCGCGACGCGCGCCGTGAGCGCCATCGCCATGCCGCTCGTGGCCGCGCTGTGGGGGCTGGCGGCGGGCTCGGCGCTGCTGTTCGGCGCTGCCCTGGGCTATCTCCTGCCGATTCCCCAGCGGGTGGTGGCGGCGGTCATGGCCTTCGGCAGCGGCGTGCTGGTCTCGGCCCTGGCCTTCGAGCTGATGGACGAGGCGGTTCGTCACGACGGGCTGTGGTCGACCAGCATCGGCTTTCTGGCCGGCGGGCTCGCCTTCACCCTCGCCAACCGGCAGCTCTGCGCCTGGGGTGCCCGGCACCGCAAGCGCTCCGGCACCCAGCAGCCGGCCGCCGGCGAGGGCGCCGCGCTCGCCATAGCGCTGGGTGCGGTGCTGGACGGCATCCCCGAATCCGTGGTGATCGGCGTGGGCCTGCTGGAGGGCGGTGGGGTAAGCCTGGTCACCGTCGCTGCGGTGTGGCTCTCGAACCTGCCCGAGGGCATGTCCAGTGCCGCCGGCATGCGCAAGGCAGGCCGCGGTGCAGCCTATGTCTTCGGCCTGTGGGGCGGGATCACCCTGCTCACCGGTGTCGCCGCCATGGCCGGCTTCACCCTGTTCGACGGTCTGCCGCCGGCGGCCGTGGCCGCCACCATGGCGGTGGCGGCGGGCGCGATCCTGGCGATGATCGCCGATACCATGATCCCCGAGGCGTTCGAGGTCACCCACGACTTCACCGGGCTGGTGACGGTGGCGGGCTTTCTCTGCGCCTTCGTGCTCAGCCGGCTCGCGGGCTGACGTGACGCCGCTCGCCGGCCACGTAGGTGGCGCGCACCGCGCGGTCGTCGCCCATGGTCATGAGGACGAACAGCTCCTCGGCGAGGTCGCCCTCCACGCTTTCCATGCGGTGCGCCATGGCAGGTGTGGCGCGGCAGTCGAGCACCGCGATGTCGGCCTCGCGGCCGGGCTCCAGCGCGCCGATCCGGTCCTCGAGGCCGAGCGCCCGGGCGTTGCCCAGGGTCATCATGTAGAAGGCCTCGAGGGCCGGGAGGTTCTGGCCCCTGAGCTGTAGCACCTTGTAGGCCTCGGCCGCGGTCTGCAGCATCGAGTAGCTGGTGCCACCACCGACGTCGGTGGCGAGCCCCACCCGCACCGGCCGCGCCGGATCGCGCATCGTGGCGAGATCGAACAGCCCGGAGCCGATGAAAAGGTTGGAGGTGGGGCAGAAGCAGGCCACCGAGCGGGTCGCCGAGAGGCGTTGCAGCTCCTCCGCGGCAAGATGGATGCAGTGGCCGAAGAGCGAGCGGGGACCCAGAAGGCCGGCGCGGTCGTAGACGTCGGTATAGCTCGATGCCTCGGGGAAGAGCTCGCGGACGGTGGCGATCTCGCGCTCGTTCTCGGAGAGGTGGGTCTGCATCCACACCCCCTCGATCTCGCGCAGCAGGGCGCCCGCCGCCTCAAGCTGGGCCTGCGTGGAGGTGACCGCGAAGCGCGGCGTCACGGCATAGAGCTGGCGGCCGCGCCCGTGCCAGCGCGCGGCAAGCTCGCGGCTCTCGCGATAGCCCTGCTCGGCGGTGTCGAGGAGGCCCGGCGGCGCGCCCCGATCCATCATGACCTTGCCGGCGATCATCCGCATGTTGCGCCGCTCGCTCGCCGCGAAGAAGGCGTCCACCGACTCCGGGCGCACCGTGCAGTAGACCGCGGCGGTGGTGGTGCCGTTGCGCAGCAGCTCGTCCAGGAAGAAGTCCGCCGTGGCCGCCGCGTGGGCCGGATCGGCGAAGCGCTGTTCCTCGGGGAAGGTGTATCTCTGCAGCCAGTCCAAGAGCTGCGTGCCGTAGGAGGCGATCACCCGGGTCTGCGGATAGTGGATGTGGGTGTCGATCAGGCCGGGGAGGATGAGGCAGTCGGGCCAGTGCTCGACCGGCGTGCCGGGAACCAGTCCGCCGAGCAGGTCGTGCGCTTCGCCCACGGCCCGGATCAGGCCGTCCTCGATCACCACGAGCCCGTCCTCGATGTGGCGGTGGCTGGCCCCGGCCCCGGCGTCGGCCGGATCGCCCACAAAGCTGAGCAGCCGCCCGCGAAGGGCGCGTCGGGTCATTGCGGTCTCCTCATTCGACCCGCGCGCCGTTCTCGATCCAGGCGGCGAGGATCGCCCGCTCCCCGGGCGGGATCTCGGTGACGTTGCCGGGCGGCATGGCGTGGGTCAGGACCGCCTGGAGCCTTATGTCCCCGGCGTGCAGGCGGATCCGCTCGGGCGTGTCGAGCATGACACCCTTTGGCGCCACGCGCACGCCCTCCCAGACCGGCTCGGCCATGTGGCACATGCTGCACCGCGAGAGCACCACCTCCTCGGCCTGGGCGAAGGTGACGGGCCCGGCCGGGGCCGCGGCCTGCTCTTCATCGGCCGGCGGGGCCATGCTCAGGAGCACGATGACCACGGCACCGGCGGCCGCCACCGCCCAGGTCCACCAGGGCGAGGGCAGGCCCTTGTGACGGGTATTGTAGAAGTGGCGGATGACAGCACCCACCACCAGCACCACGGCCAGGATCAGCCAGTTCCAGCGGCTCGCGAAGGCCAGCGGGTAGTGATTGGAGATCATCACGAAGAGCACCGGCAGCGTCAGGTAGTTGTTGTGCATCGAGCGCTGCTTGGCCTGCTGGCCGAGAATGGCGGCGGGCTGCCTTCCGGCCATCAGGTCGGCCACCACCTTGCGCTGGTTGGGGATGATCACGAGGAAGACGTTGGCGACCATCATGGTACCGATCAGCGCCCCCATCTGCATGTAGGCGCCGCGCCCGCTGAAGAGCAGGGTGAAGAGCCAGGAGAGCGCCACCAGGAACACGAAGCCCGCCGCCGCCAGCGCGTTGTCGCTGCGCCCGAGCGGCGAGCGGCACAGCCCGTCATAGGCGAGCCAGCCGACCGCCAGCCCGGCGATGCTCAGCGCCACCGCCCCCCAGACCGGCAGGTCCATGACGTTGCGGTCGATCAGGTAGAGCTCGGCGCCGAAATAGTAGACGATCACCAGCAGCGCGAAGCCGGAGAGCCAGGTGGCGTAGGCCTCCCACTTGAACCAGGTGAGCTCGTCGGGCATCCGCGCCGGCGCCACGAGGTACTTCACCATGTGATAGAAGCCGCCGCCATGTACCTGCCAGGCGTCGCCGCCGGCGCCGGCGGGAAGACCCTCGCGCTTTCTCAGGCTCGAATCCAGGTGGACGAAATAGAAGGAGCTGCCGATCCACGCGATCCCGGCGATCACGTGGAGCCAGCGGACCGCCATGTCGAGCCATTCCCACAAGATCGCGCTCATGCCGTCTCCTGCCCTGTCATCGGCCCCTGCCTTCTCGCCAGCACTTATTCGCGTTGCAGGGCCCTCGTCCCGCATCCACTTTCTAGGAGGCTGGAGGGACCACCGGAAGCATGCAGAATGCGGCAGCATCTTCAAAGCACCGCGAAGGCCGGCCGATGCCGGGCCCGCCCGCGGCGCCCTCCTGCGTGAGCCAGTGGCGTATGCTTCGCCTGTGCCATAAGCTGCCACCTTGCGGTCAATGCCGGATGCGTCGTCCCGCGCCGCCTTGTGACGAGGATCGCCCCTGCCGATGAGCCGCCAGCCTGCCACCATAGCCCAGCAGCCGATGCTTCCCGACGTCGAGGCCGGACGGCTGGATGCGGTGCGGCGCTACGACATTCTCGACACGCCGCCCGACGGCGCCTTCGACCGCATCACCCGCATCGCCGCGAGGCTGTTCGGGGTGCCTATCGCGATCGTCAGCATCGTCGATCACGACCGCATCTGGTTCAAGTCGCACCACGGGCTCGACGTCCGGCAGATCGACCGCGCCCCGGGCCTGTGCGCCTCGGCCATTCTCGGCACCGATCCGTGGATCGTCGAGAACGCGGCAGCCGACGCGCGGACGCTGGCCAACCCACTGGTGGCCGGCGGCTTCGGGCTGCGCTTCTATGCGGGCGTGCCGCTCCACACCCACGACGGCCACAATCTCGGCACGCTCTGCGTCATCGACCGGCAGCCGCGTCCGGTGAGCGAGGACGAGATCGCGACGCTGGCGGACCTCGCGGCGGTGGTGATGGACGAGCTGGAGCTGCGGCTGTCGGCGCGCGACGCGATCGCCCAGAAGAATGTCGAGATCGAGGAGCGGCGGCGCATCCAGGAGCAGCAGCTGGTGCTGATGTCCGAGCTCGGCCACCGGGTGAAGAACACGCTGGCCACCGTCCAGGCCATCGCCGGCCAGACGGCCCGGTCGAGCGCGTCGATGGACGAGTTCATCGAGAAGTTCGATGGGCGTCTGCTGTCCCTGGCGCGCGCCCACGGCCTCCTGAGCTCCGGCGGCTGGGATGGCGGCGAGCTGGAGGAGGTGGCGCTGCTGTCGCTGCGTCCCTTGCGCAACGAGGCCGGGGACAATGTCGAGGTGGCAGGGCCGGTCGTGCGGCTTCAGCCGAGGGCGGCGCTGGCGCTCAATCTGACGCTCCACGAGCTGGCCACCAACGCCGCCAAGTATGGTGCGCTCTCCAGCCGGAGCGGCCGCGTCGCGCTCGACTGGTCGATCGAGCAGCAGGCCAAGGGCGCCGTCGTGGTGCTGCGCTGGCTCGAGCGGGGCGGGCCGCAGGTCGCGCCGCAGCCTTCCCGGCGCGGGTTCGGCTCGATGGTGCTGAACTACTCGATCCGCCGCGAGCTCGAGGGCAGCGCCCGTACCCATTATCACCGCGAGGGGCTGGAGGTGGTCATCGAGTTCCCGGTCGAGGGCAACGTGGCGCCGGACTGAGGCGCAGGACCGGGACATCGGGCGTGGCCATGGCTCTTCTCGAGAACATCCGGGTGTTCGTGCGCGTCGTCGAGGCCGGCAGCCTGTCGGCGGCGGGGCGGCAGCTCCGCATGTCGCCGGCGGTGGTGAGCCACCGGCTGCAGCAGCTCGAGAACCATCTGGGTGTCCGCCTGATCAACCGCACCACCCGCCAGGCCCGTGCGACCGGGCAGGGCGAGGCGTTCCTCGCCGGGGCGCGGGAGGTGCTCGAAGCGCTCGAGCGGGCGGAATCGACGGTGGCCGGCTCGGGCGGGGCGCCGCGCGGCAGCCTGCGGGTCACGGCGCCGCTGGGGATTGGCCGGCGCTTCCTGGCTCCCCTGGTGCCGGCGTTCCGCGAGCGCCATCCGCAGATCGAGCTGCGCCTGCGCCTCTCCGACCATCTCCTGGACCTGCTGGGGGAGGCGGTCGACGCCGCGGTGCGCCTGGCGCCGCTGAGCGATTCGAGCCTGATCGCCCGCCAGGTGGCGCAGTGCCCGCGGGTGCTGTGCGCGGCGCCCGCCTATCTCGAGCGCCACGGCGTGCCGCGCCGGCCGGCGGATCTGCTGGAGCACCGCTGCCTGCTGCTGCGCTTTCCCGGCTCCACGCAGTTCCGCTGGACGTTGGAGAGCCCGCAGGGGCCGGTGGCGCTGCCTGTGACAGGTCCCTTCGACGCCGACGATGGCGACGTTCTCACCGGCTGGGCGCTGGCAGGGCACGGCATCGTCATGAAGCCGGTCTTCGAGGTCGCGGGCCATCTGCGGTCGGGCGAGCTGCAGCCGGTCCTGCCGGACTTTCCGCCCGGGCCGGCGACGCTGGCGATCGTCTATCCGCACCGCCGGCTCCTCCCGGCGCGTCTTCGGGCGTTCCGCGACTTTGCCGGCGAGGCGCTGGCGGCGGCCGTGGCGCGGGAGATGGCGGGTCTCGACCGGCAGGCGCTCGCCAGGCTCGCCGCCTGAGCGCGTCCCAGGCCTCGCTGCCGGATGACGCGGATGGCGGGGGCAGCCTCCCGAGGGCTGGAAACAGTTTCAAAAAGATCCGAAGAATATTCCGCTTGCACCCGCCCTAGGGTCGCCTCGGGAGCTGCCTGGACGGCGGGGAGCGCCTTGTGGAGGATTCGATGACGGACGCCTATCCCCGCGACATGATCGGCTATGGCCGACACACCCCGGACCCGCGCTGGCCGGAGGGCGCAAGGATCGCCGTGCAGTTCGTGCTGAACTACGAGGAAGGCGGCGAGAACTGCATCCTCCACGGCGACGTCGCCTCCGAGGCGTTCCTCTCCGAGATCGTCGGCGCCCAGGCGCTGCCGGGCGTGCGCCACGTCAACATGGAATCCATCTACGAGTACGGCTCGCGCGCCGGCTTCTGGCGGCTCTTTCGCATGTTCACCGAGCGCTCCATGCCGCTCACCGTCTATGCGGTGGCCATGGCGCTGGCCCGCAACCCCGAGGCCGCCGCCGCCATGAAGGAGGCGGACTGGGAGGTCGCCAGCCACGGGCTGCGCTGGATCGACTACCAGTATGTCGGGATCGACACCGAGCGCGCCCACATGCGCGAGGCGCTGCGCCTCCACGAGGAGGTTACCGGCGAGCGGCCGCTGGGCTGGTACACCGGCCGCGCCAGCCCCAACACGCTGAAGCTGGTGGCCGAGGAGGGCGGCTTTCTCTACTGCGCCGACTCCTATGCCGACGATTTGCCCTATTGGGCCGAGGTCGAGGGCAAGAGGCAGCTCATCGTGCCCTATACCCTGGATGCCAACGACATGCGCTTTGCCAGCGCCCAGGGCTTCAACTCGGGCGACCAGTTCTTCTCCTACCTCAAGGACAGTTTCGACACGCTCTATGCCGAGGGGGCGGCGGGGGCGCCCAAGATGCTGTCGGTGGGGCTGCACTGCCGGCTCGTGGGCCGGCCCGGGCGGGCAGCATCGCTCGCGCGTTTCCTCGACTATGTGGGCTCGCACGAGAAGGTCTGGGTGTGCCGCCGCCTCGACATCGCGCGGCACTGGCACGAGCATCACGGGGGCGGGCGATGAGCGGGGCCGAGCGCCCGACCTCGATGAGCCGCGACGACTTCGTCGCGCGCTTCGGCCATGTCTTCGAGCACTCGCCGTGGATCGCCGAGGCCGCGTTCGACAAGGGTCTGCCGCCTGGCGCCGATACCGCCGAGAGCCTGCACGCGGCGCTCTGCAATGCGCTGCGGGCAGCGCCGCGCGAGCGGCACCAGGCGCTGATCGACGCCCATCCGGACCTGGCCGGGCGCCTGGCGCGGGCCGGCAGACTCACCAGCGACAGCTCGAAGGAGCAGGCCTCGGCCGGCCTCGACCGGCTGGGCGAGGAGGAACATGCCCGCTTCACCGCGCTCAACGAGGCCTACAAGGCGCGCTTCGGCTTTCCCTTCATCATGGCGATCAAGGGCAGCAGCAAGGAGATGATCCTGGCGGCGTTCGAGCGGCGGCTGAAGCACGATCGCGAGGAGGAGGAGGCAACCGCCCTCGAGGAGATCGAGAAGATCGCCCTTCTGCGCCTAAAGGATCTGCTGCCGTGACCGCGGCCGTCCGCGAGGGGCGGATCGCCCGCCGGCTCGAGGCGCTGGCGGCGATCAGCGACGAGCCCGGCAGGCTTACCCGCCTCTATCTCTCGCCCGCGCACGGCCTCGCGATGCGCCAGGTGCGGGCGTGGATGGAGGAGGCCGGCATGACGACGCGCATCGACGCGGTGGGCAATGTCATGGGCCGCTACGAAGGCAGCGCTCCCGGCGCTCCTTGCATCATGCTGGGCTCGCATATCGACACGGTGGTGGATGCCGGCCGGTTCGACGGGACGCTCGGCGTGCTGGCGGGGATCGAGGTGGTCGATGCGCTGCGCCGCGCCGGCGAGCTTCTGCCGGTGGCCGTCGAGGTGATCGCTTTCGGCGACGAGGAGGGCGTGCGCTTTCCCACCACGCTCACCGGCTCGCGGGCCGTGGCCGGCACGCTCGATCCCGGCGTGCTTGACGTGCGCGACGGCGACGGCACAAGCGTGCGTGACGCGCTTTTGGCTGTCGGCGCCGATCCCGAGGCGCTCGCCGCCTGCGCCCGGGGGTGGGGCGAGGTGGCGGCCTATCTCGAGGCGCATATCGAGCAGGGACCGGTGCTCGAGGCCGAGGATCTGCCGGTGGGCGTCGTCACCGCCATCAACGGGGCGGCACGCCTGCGGGTGGAAGTCACCGGCGAGGCCGGCCATGCCGGCACCGTGCCCATGGGCCTGCGCCGCGACGCGCTGGCGGCGGCGGCCGAGATGGTGCTGGCGATCGAGAGGCTGGCGCACGGCACCCTCGACCTCGTCGCCACCGTGGGCCGGCTCGAGGCGCTGCCCGGCGCGGTCAACGTCATCCCCGGCGGGGCGCGTTTCACCATCGACCTGCGCAGTCCCGAGGACACGGTGCGGACCGCGGCGCTGGCGCAGCTCGGCGCGTCGCTGCGCGAGATCGCGGCGCGCCGCGGCGTGGGCGTGGCACTCGAGCTTTTCCACGAGACGCCGGCGGTGGCCTGCGATGCGCGCCTCGTCGGCGCCCTGGCGCAGGCCTGCACCGCCTCGGGCAGCGCGCCGCGCCTGCTGCCGAGCGGGGCCGGCCACGACGCCATGGCGATGGCGGCCTTGTGCCCTGTGGGCATGCTGTTCGTGCGCTGCCGCGGCGGGATCAGCCACAACCCGGCGGAGTGGGCCGAGCCCGCGGATATGGACAGGGCCGTGGCCGTGCTCCTTCATGCGGTTCGCGCCTTGGCCGCACCCCCCAGTCAATCCGCAGACGGACGAGCATGATGGAAGAGCTGGCCCAGAAAATAAGCCGCTATCTCGAGGAGCACCGCGAGGCGCAGACCCGCTTCCTGGCGGAGCTGGTGAAGGTGCCGTCCGACAACCCGCCGGGCGACTGCCTGCCCCATGCCGAGCGTGCGGCCGAGCTGCTGGCCGGGCTCGGCTTCACCGTCGAGCGCCATACCGTGCCCGAGGAGCTGGTGCGCGCCAACGGCATGGTGCGGGCCACCAATCTCGTGGTGCGCCGCCGCTTCGGCGAGGGGCCGGTGATCGCCCTCAACGCCCATGGCGACGTGGTGCCGCCGGGCGAGGGCTGGACCCGCGACCCCTACGGGGCAGAGATCGTCGACGGCTGGATGTACGGCCGCGGCGTGGCGGTCTCGAAGTCCGACTTCGCCACCTACGCCTTCGCGCTCTTGGCGCTGGAGGCCTCGGCGGCACCGCTCAACGGCACGGTCGAGCTGCACTTCACCTATGACGAGGAGGCCGGCGGCGACATCGGCCCGCGCTATCTGATCGAGCAAGGCATCAGCAAGCCCGATCTCTCGATCGGCGCCGGGTTCAGCTATGGCGTGGTGACCGCCCACAATGGCTGCTTGCATCTCGAGGTCGAGGTGAACGGCCGCTCGGCGCACGCCGCGATGCCGTTCACCGGTATCGACGCGCTGGAGGCCGCCACCCACATCCTGAGCACCCTCTACGCCTGGCGGAAGAATCTGGCGGCGCGGGAGTCGACAATTCCCGGCATCGGCAGCCCGCAGCTCACCGTCGGGCTCATCAAGGGCGGCATCAACACCAACGTGGTGCCCGACCGCATCACCTTCCGCCTCGACCGGCGGATGATCCCCGAGGAGCAGGCCGAGGCGGTCGAGGCCGAGCTGCGCCGGGTGATCGACGAGGCCGCCAGGGCGTTTCCCGATGCCGGCGTGGAGGTGCGGCGGATCATGCTGGCGCGGCCGCTCACCCCGCTGCCCGGCGGCGAGCGCATGGCCGAGCTGCTGTGCCGCCATGCCAGCCGGGTGATGGGCGAGACCATCGAGGCCAAGGGCGTGCCGCTCTATACCGACGCCCGCCACTATGCGGAGGCCGGCGTGCCGGTGGTGCTCTACGGCGCCGGGCCGCGCACCATCCAGGAGGCCAACGCCCACCGCGCCGACGAGCGGCTGCCTTTGGAGGATCTCTACAAGGCGACCGAGGTCGTGGCGCTCACCCTCCACGACCTGCTGCGCACCGGCTGACGGCCGGAGAGGGGCCTTGGCCGCCGAGGCTCACCGCGCTCCGGGGCGGTGAGCCTCGAAGGTGATCGTGCTGGCGGTCGCCTCCGGCACCGCACAGTGCCGGTAGTCGGCCGACACCGTCACGTCGACGAAGCCCGTTTCGCGCAACAGCATGACCAGCTCCTCGACGCCCCACCAGCGCAGGCTGAAGCGCTCGAGCTCCGCGCCGGCCAGCCGCCCGTCCCGCCAGTGCTCATAGCGGAGGAAGGCATGGGTGGTCTGGGCGACGAAGTCGGTGGCGAGCGGCTGCTCGGTCAGGGTGATCAGCTCGTCCTCGGCGAACCGCCAGCTGCGCACGCCGCCTTGTGCGGTGATCAGCGCCCCGGCCGCGTCGATGTCCATGATCAGGCGTCCGCCGGGGGCCAGATGGGCCAGAAAGCGCTGCAGCGTGACTCGCGCCCGGGCGAAGTCGGCGATCAGCTGGAACGAGCCCGCCGGCAGGATGATGGCCTCGAACTGCTGCGCGCAATCGAAGGTCTCGAAGCGCTGGCAGCTCAACGCGGGTGCCAGTCCGCGCTCGCGGCAATGGGCCCGGCATCGGTCGAGCATCTCCGCGGAGGCATCGAAGCCGGTCAGGTCGAGACCCAGCTCCAGCAGCGGGATGAACAGCCGGCCATTCCCCACGGCCGGCTCCAGCACCGGCCCGCGGCAGCCCTCGAGGCGGCCGGCATAATAGGCGATGTCGCCGAACGACCGGCCGACGGGCTTGTCGAGATCGTAGACCCACGCGGCCAGCCGGCCGTAGCGGTTCTCCATCGGGGCTTCCTTCGATTGCAGATGGCGGGCGGAGGCAGTCCTGCGGTCAGCAGCCGTCTCTAGCCGCGCCGGTAGATCGCCTGCGCCCGGGGCAGCGCCTCGCGGAGCTGCTCGATGCGCTGGGCGTCGGAGGGGTGGGTGGAGAGAAAGGCCGGAGGCTTGCCGCCGCCGGAGGCTGCCATGCGCTGCCAGAAGTCGAGCGCCTCGGCCGGATCGTAGCCGGCGCGCGCCATATATTCGAGGCCGAGCCGGTCGGCCTCCAGCTCCTGGGCGCGGGAATAGGGCAGGATCACGCCGTATTGCACGCCGGCGCCGAGCAACGCGGCGAGCTCGTTGGCGAAGCCGACATTGCCGGCACCCAGCGCGATCTGCAGCGCGCTCATGCCCAGCTGGGAGGCCTGGCTGGCGCCGATCCGCTGCGCCGAGTGGCGGGCGGTGACGTGGCCCACCTCGTGGCCCAGCACCGCTGCGACCTGCGCGTCGTTGCGCATCACCCGGAAAATGCCCTCATAGAACCCCACATGCCCGCCGGGCAGGGCGAAGGCGTTGAGCTCGTCACCGGCAAAGACCACGAACTCCCACTGGCCCGGGGGGATCGACGACCGGCTGGCCTCGACGATCCGCCGCCCGACGGAGCGCAGCCGCTGCTGCAGGCCGGCATCGCCGGAGACCCGCTCCTCCTGCTTGATCTTCTCGAAGGCCTGCTCGCCGAGCTGGCGCTCCTCCTCGGGCGAGACGAAGCTCGCGAGCGCCCCGCCGCCCTGCTGCGGCGAGCAGCCGACCATCATCGTGCCGGTGGCGCCCACCAGCAACATCAGCGCCTCGCGACGGGCCAGGCCTCCCTTTCCGCCCGGCAGGCGGCAGCAGCAAGCGCGCATACTCTTCCTTCCTCGTCCTCGGTCCCGCGGCTTTCCCAGGGCAAACCCCACCCGCCGGCCCCAGTTCCCGCCGCCGCCCCCTTGCGGCGGCGGGAACCGCTTGGGATCATGGCGGCGAGCGGCCGGCTCCCGGATGGGCGGGATGCTCGTTGCTGGAGACGCACCAGAGCGCGGCAGCTTCCCCGGGTTCGGCCGGGGCGGGCCGGTTATCGGATGGTTGGGCGGATGATGGAAGTTCTGGCGAGGCGCGGCGGCAGGCCGGCGATGGCGGGCCGGGCATGACCGGCGGGCAGCGGTTCGACGCGCTGGTCGATGCCCGCGGGCTCTCCTGCCCGCTGCCGCTGGTCAAGGCGCGCCAGGCGCTCATGGTGCTGCCGAGCGGCGCGGTGGTCTGCGTGCTGGCCACCGATCCGGCGGCCCCGCGCGATTTCGAGGACTATTGCGAGGAGAGCGGGCATCTTCTGGCCGAGACCCTCGAGGTCGAGGGGATCTTCCGCATCACCCTCCACAAGAGATAGGGGATGCTCGATCTGCCCTGGCTGGCGGCCCTGGGCGCGCTGGCGGTGATCGTCTCGGAGGGTGCAAGCGCCTGGCTCAGGGGCGGGCCGCGCCAGCTCGTCTGGCCGCCCTTCGTTCGCGGCTGGGAGGTCGCCTGCGCGCTGCGGCTGGCCGCGGCGCCGTGGATAGCGCTCTTCGTGGTGAGCCTCGCCAACCTGCTGGCCCTGCTGATCGAGGAGGTGGAGGGCGGGCTGCCCTCGCTGGCGGAGGTTTGGCTGTGGCTGGCCGCGGCCAGCGTCGCGGCGATGATCGGCCCCTTCATGCACCGCCGCAGCCGCCGCGTGGCCGCTCTCTCGCTGTGCCTGCTGGCGGCCTTGTGGGCTGCGCTCGCGAGCCACGGCGCGCCGGCCGCCCTGCTGCTCCCGGGCCTGGTCTTCCTCCTCTGGGCGCTCAACGGATTGCGGGCGGCCCTGGTCGACGCCAGCATCGGCTGACCGCTCACATCGGCAGCACGCGGTCCCGGGCCGGGACCGTCCGCGCCACCGTGGTGCCGCTGCAGCCGCCAAGGGCGAAGACGCCGTGCGCTTCCGGCAGGACCAGCACAGCGCCGACCGCCTCCAGCCGCACCGCGAGGCCGGGAGCTTCGGCGACCACCTGAAGCCCGCCCGGCAGCCAGCTTCCGCGCATCGCGACGGCGTCCGCCCGCGCCACCGCCAGCAGCATCCGCTCCTGCGTCCACGAAGGCGGGAACAGCGCTGTGACGGGACCCCGCCAACCGGGGTCGCGAGCGGCCTGGACCATGAGGAGCAGGGTCAGCGCGAACACGGTTGCGCCGGCCGCGAGGAACGCAGCCGCTACATGCGCATGGAGTGCGAGACCCCTGTTTTCTGCCGGGTTGACGCCCGTCACCGGCTCCTCCTTACTCGCGCCGGACGCGGCCCCGACGGCCGCAGCGCTCGGGAGAAAGATCGTGGCTGGGAGGCTTCAGGGCAAGAAGGTCGTGGTGACCGCTGCGGCGCAGGGGATCGGCAGGGCGGCTGCAATGCTGTTCGCGGCCGAGGGCGCCACGGTGATCGCCACCGACATCAACGAGGAAAAGCTCGGGAGCCTCGAAGGCTGCACCACCGAGCGTCTCGACGTTACCGACGCCGCTGCGATCGAGGCCTTCGCCGCGCGTCACGGTGCGGTCGACGCGCTCTTCAATTGCGCGGGCTTCGTCCACAACGGCTCGATCCTCGAATGTGAGGAGAAGGACTGGGACTTCTCCTTCGATCTCAACGTCCGCTCCATGTACCGCATGATCAAGGCGTTCCTGCCGGCCATGCTGGAGGCCGGCGGCGGCTCGATCGTCAACGTGGCCTCGGTCGCCTCGAGCGTGAAGGGTGTGCCCAACCGTTTCGTCTACGGCACCACCAAGGCGGCGGTGGTCGGGCTCACCAAGGCCGTTGCGGCGGACTTCGTGACCCGCGGCATCCGCTGCAACGCGATCTGCCCGGGCACCGTCGAGACGCCCTCGCTCGACGACCGGATGAAGGCCCAGCCCGACTACGAGAAGGCCCGCGCGGCGTTCATCGCCCGCCAGCCCATGGGGCGGCTCGGCACCGCCGAGGAGATCGCAGCACTGGCCCTCTATCTCGCTTCCGACGAGAGCGCCTACATGACCGGCACGATCAGCGTCATCGACGGCGGTATGACGATGTGAGCCGGCGGGGCGGCGGGCGGCTCAGTCCGCCCGTGCCGCCCCGCCGAGCCGGACGGCGATCTCGCGCCTGAGAATCTTGCCCGTGGCATTGCGCGGCAGGCTCTCGACGGAAAAGAGCCGGCGCGGCGCGCGCACCCCCAGCCGCTCCCTGCAGAACCGGATCAAGACCTCCATCCCGACCGGCCGGCGCAGCACCACGGCGGCCGCCGGGACATGCTGGTGTCGCTGCGAGGCAAGGCCGAAGGCCGCGGCCTCGACCACCGCCTCGTGCTCGAGCAGCACCTGCTCGATCTCGCCGGGGTGGATGTTGATCCCGTCGAACACCATCACGTCGTCGGCGCGGCCGTGGTGCAGGAGGGCGCCCTCGGCCGTGAAGCAGGCAAGATCGCCCGGGTGGAACCAGCCGTCGCGGAAGGCCAGCGCGGTGGCCTCGGGATCATCGAGATACTCGCGGATCACACCCGGCCCGCGCAGCCGCACCTGGCCGGTCTCGCCCGCGGGCAATGGACGCCCGTCGGCGTCCACCACCTCGACCTCGAGCCCCGCCATCGGACGGCCCACGGTCCCCGGCACGAGGCGCTGCAGCGCCGGATCCGCTCCCGCGATGGTGCCGCCCTCGTTGCTGCCGTAATTGATGTAGAGGTTGGGGGTCAGGCGGCGGCGGATCTGGGCGCGCAGCGCCTCCGGCACGGCCGCCGCACCGACCCGCAACACACGCAGGTCCGGGAAGCGTGGCTGCTCGGACGGCAGGTGCTCGAGCATCGCGGTGGCGTGCACCGGCGTGCAGGAGACGTGGGTCACGGCATGCCGGTCGATGGCCTCCGCGATCTCGCTCCAGGTGATCTCGCCGGGCGGCAGGAACACACAGCCTCCCGCGACCAGGCAGTGCAGGACGCGGCGGCGGCCGACGGCAAAGTGCAGGTCCACGAGGTTCAGATAGCGCTCGGCCGGACGCCAGCCGAAGACGGTGGCGTCGCGCGCCGCCCGGACGAGCTCGTCGCTGTGCGATACCGCATAGAGCTTGCCGGCGCCGGTGGTACCCGAGGAGCCCGCGATCATCAGGAGGCCATCGCCGCCCTCGTTGCGTAGCGACCTGTCGACTTGCACGGCACCTGCCTTGAGCCATGCCGGATCGAGCATCAGCGCGGGCGCTCCCTGCGCCGCATCGTTCTGATCGACGAGCACGGCCGCCAGCCTCAGACGGCCGGCGAGCGAACGGCGGCGCTCCACCGGCTCGGAGGCCGCAAGGCCCATCTGCACCGCGCCGAGCCGCGCCAGGGCCAGCATGGCGACAAGATGCAGCACCGGCTGCCGCACCGTCACCCCTACCCGGTCGCCCGGCCCGAGGCCCTGCGTCCGCAGCGCCGCCGCCATCCGCCATACCAACGTGTCGAGCTCGCCATAGCGGACCAGACGGTCGCGGTGGATGGCAGCGACCGCACAAGGCCGCTCCGCGGCGTGGCGGGTGAGGTGATCGGCAACGTTCATGCGGGGCTTCCGGAACGTCGCCGTTCGCTTGCGGCGATCGCGGCCCAGTTCGGGCAGGGACATGCAGGCGTCGGCGATGCCCAACGTGCCGCAGGGCGCGTGGCTTGGTTGCACTGGCGCAAAAGGGCAGTTCCCCTTATATGGTCGCACGCCAATTGTCGGCTGCAGAGCCGGCCCTCTTCCCTCTCCTTACCGGTGTCTCATGGAACTTCGCAACATTGCGATCATTGCCCACGTCGACCACGGCAAGACGACCATGGTCGACAAGCTGCTCCAGCAGGCCGGCACGTTCCGAGAACACCAGCAGGTGCAGGAGCGGGCGATGGACAGCAACGACATCGAGCGCGAACGGGGCATCACGATCCTCGCCAAATCCACCTCGGTGGTCTGGAAGGACGTCCGCATCAACATCGTCGACACGCCGGGCCACGCCGATTTCGGCGGCGAGGTCGAGCGCATCCTCTCGATGGTCGACAGCTGCCTGCTGCTGGTCGACGCCGCCGAGGGGCCGATGCCGCAGACCAAGTTCGTGCTGGGCAAGGCCCTGAAGCAGGGCCTGCGGCCGATCGTGGTCATCAACAAGATCGACAAGCCCGACCAGCGCGCCGACGAGGTCCTCAACGAGATCTTCGATCTCTTCGCGGCCCTCGAGGCCGAGGACGAGCAGCTCGACTTCCCGCACGTCTACGCCAGCGCCAAGCAGGGCTGGGCGGTGGCCGAGCTCGACGACCCGCGCGAGAGCCTGGCCCCGCTGTTCGATCTCATCCTCGAGCATGTCCCGGCGCCCACCGCGGATCCCGACGGGCCCTTCCGGATGCTGGCCACCACCGTCGAGGCCAACCCCTATCTGGGCCGCCTCTTGACCGGCCGGGTGTTCTCCGGTCGCCTCAAGCCCAACGCCCCGCTCAAGGCGCTGACCCGCAACGGCGAGCTGGTCGAGCAGGGCCGTGTCAGCAAGCTGCTGGCCTTCCGCGGGCTCGAGCGGCAGCCCGTCGAGGAGGTCGTGGCCGGCGATATCGTGACCATCGCCGGCTTCGGCAAGGCCACCGTCTCCGACACGCTGTGCGACGTCTCGGTCGAGGAGCCGCTGCCGGCCCAGCCGATCGATCCCTCGACGATCGTCATGACCTTCTCGGTCAATGACGGCCCCTATGCCGGTCAGGAGGGCACCAAGGTGACCTCGCGGCAGATCTGGGACCGGCTGCAGCGCGAGGCCGAGGGCAATGTCGCGATCCGCGTGAAGCTGGCCGACGAGAGCGACGCTTTCGAGGTCGCGGGGCGCGGCGAGCTGCAGCTGGCGGTGCTGATCGAGACCATGCGCCGCGAGGGCTACGAGCTGTGCGTCGGCCGCCCGCGCGTGCTGTTCCGCACCGACGAGGAGAGCGGCCAGCGGCTCGAGCCGATCGAGGAGGTGGTGATCGACGTCGATGAGGAATATTCCGGCGTCGTCGTCGAGAAGCTCACCCAGCGCCGCGGCGAGCTCAAGGACATGCGCCCGGCCGGTGCCGGCAAGCAGCGCCTCGTGTTCAACGCGCCCTCGCGCGCGCTGATCGGCTACTATGGCGAGTTCCTCACGGACACCCGGGGCACCGGCGTGCTCAACCGCGTGTTCCACGCCTGGGAGCCCTACAAGGGCGCGATCCAGCAGCGCCACACCGGCGTGCTGATCTCCGCCGAGCAGGGTGAGTCGGTGGCCTTTGCGCTGTGGAACCTCGAGGATCGCGGCCCGATGTTCATCGGCTCGGGCGAGAAGATCTACTCGGGCATGATCATCGGCGAGCACACCCGCGGCAACGACCTCGAGGTGAACCCGCTCAAGGCCAAGAAGCTCACCAACATGCGCGCGTCCGGCAAGGACGATGCGGTGGCGCTGACGCCGCCGATCCGCATGACCCTGGAAAAGGCGATCTCCTACATCGCCGACGACGAGCTGGTCGAGGTGACGCCCGCCTCGATCCGCCTCAGGAAGCGCTATCTCGATCCGCACGAGCGCAAGCGTGCGGCGCGGCAGAAGGACGTAGCGTAAGCCCGAAGATCGTCCGGCTCGCCTATCGGGCCGAACGATCCTCCACGGTCCCAAAACGAAACCGGCCGGAGCGGGCGCGCTCCGGCCGTTTTCGCTGATGGAACCAGGGGCCGCTCAGCGGTTGAGGCGGACGTTCATCAGCTGGTCGGCGATCTCCTTGAACGCCGCCTTGAGCGACGCGTCGTCGGGCGAGTTGAAGTAGTATTCAGGCTTGCTGGCGCAGCCCTGGTAGAGCTTTTTCACGGCGTTGCTGTTCACGGCGAAGGTGATCGTGTACATGATGATGCCCTTCGACTGCATCTCTGTGCAAAGGGCACTCATGCGGCGGTCGATTTCCTTCCCCGCCTGCGCCTCGTCGTTGAGGCCGGTCGTGATCTCGAGCCGATTTTCCTTGAGCCGGCCATAGGCGGTGTAGTCGGCGTCGCCGTCGTTGCCCCAGCCTGGCGGACCCTTGCCCGGCGCCCCCTCGGGCCAGTCGTACCAGTTGTTCTCGCCATCCGTCATCAAGATGACGACCTTGTCCATGTTCGGAGCGTCGTAGTCGTGCGGCAGGGCGGGATCGCCCCACAGCCCGCGCCAGCGGGGCGAGAGCACGAACCAGCCGGCCTGCAGGCCGAGATTGGCCATCGTGCCGCCGCGGTAGTAGGGCTCCAGCGACTGCACGAAACCGCGGATCTGGGCCTTGGACTGCCGTAGCGACATCACGGGCGGCGGGCAGGCGAGATTAGGGCCGACCGTATTGTTGCCGAGGCTGGCCTGTCGCTCCTCGGTGACGTTGCTCACCGACCAGTCATTGTCGCCCTTGACGGGCTGATGCGCCTTGCCACCGCCCTTGTCGTTGCCTTTCCCCTTGTCGTCGTCATCGTCGTCGTCCCCGTGCTTCGTGTATTTCCCGAGGGTCGACTCGTAGAGGTAGGGCTCGAACGGTGCCTGGAACGGGTTGAGGTCGTTCCTGTCGTTGCCGTGCTCCCATCGCGCCTCGACACAGCCGGCCCAGCTGCGCGGGTAGTAGGCGTTCGTGTCGAGAGAGCCGGAACGCAGCCAGCTGGTGCGCGTCGGCCCCAGGTTGACCGAGGCCGAGTAGGGGACCACCGCCATCCACAGATTGTTGGTGGTCTCGCGGGTGCCGTAGATCATGTCGATCAGCGTGGTGGCGGCGTTCCGCAGCGCCCGGATCTTGCTGCCCGCCATCGACCCGGTCACGTCGAGAACGAGCGCCAGCTCCATCCCCCGCTCGGCGCGCTGCGAGACGTTGGTGGCGGTGACGTCGATGGTCTCGTAGCCCGCGGCCCTGAGAAAGAGCGTGGGCATGCTGGCGGTGGCCGATACCTCGATCTCGGTGCTGCTCACCTGCTTGAAGTGCGGCCCGCTCACCCTGGAGTCGAGAAAGCCGAGGGCGCTCCCGGGGGCCTTGCGCGAGAAGTTGGCCCAAAAGAAGCCTGCCGCGCGCTGGTCGCGGGAAGGCTCGTAGAAGGTTCGCGCCGCCGCAAGGCCTGCCGAGTCGGTGGCGGTGATCAGCCGCGACTGGACCAGATAGGCCCGCGACAGGTCGACGGCGAGGCCTACCGTCATGACCAGCGGCAGCAGCAGAAGTCCCACGAGCAGCGCGACGGCGCCGCGCCGATCCGTGCGGAGCGGCCGTCGGGGCGGAGCGGATGCGGCAGCCGGTTTCATGTCCCTACCGTGGCGAGAGTGGCGACGCGCGGCCGGAAGACGGCAAAGCCGCGCAGCGTGACGGGCGAGATGTCACCGAACAGGAGCCGGCCCGAGAGGGCGAACGGGACGATGGTCGAGAAGGCCTCGACGAGAACCGCCGTCTGGCCGTCGTCGAGCTCGAGCCCGGCCGGCAGGCTCGGCTTGCCGCTGGCGCCGATCCCGCTGCGGATCTCCGGGGCGCCGGCGCGCCTTTGCCAGGCGATCGTGGTCTGCCTGCCGTCATTGGCGATGACCGTGATGATCATGGCGCCCTCGGCGCCGCTTACGGCAAGCGGCGCGGCGATCCGCCGGGCGGCGTCGAAGATCCCGGGAAAGTCGGCCTCCCGCAGGGCGGTATACTGGGACACGAGATTGGCGACCTCCGCGGCGCTCCGGTCGATGCGCATGCTCGAGCGCAGGAGGATCACCGCGTCCACTGCGCCCAGCAGGAGCATCAGCAGGATCGGCAGCGTCAGCGCGAACTCGAGCGCTGCCACGCCGCGTCGCCCGAGGCGTCTAGAGCGTGGGCGAGGGCTCATTCTTCACGATCACGGTCGTGTGGTGGAGCAGCTCGCCGATCTTCAGGATCGGAATGAACGCGTCGACCAGCAAGGGTTGCTTGTAGTTCAGCTCGTAGATCACGACCTGCCCCGCTTCGCCCGCCCCCCGCGTGCCGGACCCGGGCTCGGCGGCGGCCGCCATGCTGTCGAAGGCTTCCAGGCGGATCGTCAGGCGGTCGGCCTTGAGAAAGCCCGCTCCGCGCTCGAGGACGATACGGCGGATGGCCTCCTCGCGGCTCTCCGGCGGGCTGCCGCCGATGCGCTGGGGCACCAGCGCTCCGGTAATGCCGAAGCGGCTCGCCTCCCGCCCCGCACTCTCGACGAGCGCTCCCACGGCCGACTGCAGGGCGAACTCGATGATACCCAGGATGACCAGCAGCAGCGCCGACCCGACGATGGCGAACTCGAGGGCCACCGTGCCGCGCCGGTCGCGCCACGCCGCAGCCCGTCGTGTCATGGCGCGGCCTGCGCCGTCTGCACCGGCTGCAGCACGCGCAGCTGCTCCATGACCGCATCGAGCTGCGCTGCCGCGAGATCCTGCGCCAGCAGCTCGCGGGCGGCCGGCTCGTCGCCGTCGGCCAGCAGCGCCACCGCCAGGTTGTGGCGGACCCGCTTGGCAATACCCGGCGAGGGCGGCAGCAGCTGGAGGATCTCGATCGCCTCGCGCGGATCGCCGCTCAGCGCCATCGAGAGCGCCAGGTTGTTGCGCAGCGGGATCGACGCGGGGGCAAGGGCGAGGCCGCTGCGGTAGACGGTCTGCGCCTCGCCGTGGCGGCCCTGGCGGTCGAGCGCCACGCCCAGCATGTTCCAGGCTGTCACGTCCCGCGGCCCCGTCCCGGCGGTGCCGGCCAGCGAGCGCAGCAGGGTCTCGGCCTCGCCTGCCCGGTCGAGATCGAGGAGCTTGCGGGCGAGGCCGAGCGAGACGATGCGGTCGTCCGGCGCCAGGCGGTGGGCCTCCTGGTAGGAGGCGAGGGCGGCGACCGGATCGCCCGAGGCCGTCTGTGCGGCGGCGAGGCCGAGCATGGCCGGGATGCTGCCCGGCTCCTCCGCCTGGACGGTCTGGTAGAGCTGGATGGCATCCTCGGCGCTGCCGCCGGCCAGGGCCGCGTTGGCCAGCTGCAGGTTCAGCGCCGCTTCGCGCGAGGACGGCATGCCGCTCGGTCCGAGCGGGCCGCCGCTGGCGCAGGCGCCCAGCGCCAGGACGAGGGAAAGAGCGGCCAGGGTACGGCGCATGGTCAGTTCCCTACGGTATCGAGGAGCTGGAGGATGGCTGGGCCCGCCACCACAAGGAAAACGCACGGCAGGATGAACACTACCATGGGCAGGGTCAGGATCACGGGCAGCTTGGCTGCCCGCGCCTCGAACTCGGTGAGGCGCTCCTGGCGCATCTCCGCCGCCAGCACCTTGAACGCCTGCGCCAGGGGGGTGCCGTACTGCAGGCTCTGCGCCAGGGTGGCGGCGACCCGGCGCGCCGCGACGACGCCGGTGCGGTCGCCGAGATTCATCAGGGCCTGACGGCGGTCGGGCAGGATGCGCATTTCCGAGGCGACGAGGGCGAACTCGCGCGCCACGTCGGCATTGCTCGGCGCGATCTCGGCGGCTACCCGGTCGAGCCCGCTCTCGAAGCCGAGCCCGGCCTCGGTGCAAATCACCATGAGATCCACGGCGTCGGGCAGGCCGCGCGCCACGCCGGCGGCATGCCGCCGGCGGATGACGCCCAGGACCTGGTCGGGCAGCAGCAGGCCGCCGATGGCGCTGCCCGCCACCAGGAGAACCTTGGTGAAGGTCGCCATGGTGCCACCGGCGACCAGCAGCAGCATGAGCGCGGGCGCGCAGACCAGCAGCAGCAGCTTGGCGCCGATGAAGATGCGCACCGCGTCCTCGCCGCGATAGCCGGCGGCGGTCAGGGTCACCTCGAGCTGCGCCTGGGTCTTGACGTCGATGGCGCCTGTACGGGTCAGGGCGCCGCCGATCTGCGCGGCGACCGCCTTCAGCCTGGCCTTCCCGCCGCCAGCGGCCTGCGCTGCGCCCTTGCGGCGGGAGCGCGCGACGCCTTTGGGCTTGATGCTGGCGATGCGCGCCGCCATGCGCTCCTCCTCGCCCCTGCCGCGCCACAGGAGGAACGCGCAGACGAGAATGGTGAGTGCGGCGGCCGCCAGGAGAGCGGCGAGCTGGGGGGTCATCGCAGCATCCTCGCCAGGAGCAGCCGCATGGAAAGGACGCCCATGCCCAGCATCAGCACCGCGCCGCCCAGAATGTAATGACCGCGCGGGTCGGCGAACAGCGTGCCGATATAGTCGGGATTGAGGAGGGTGATGGCGCCGGCCGCGACGAACGGCACCGCCACGAGAATGGCTGCGGAGGTTCGGGCCTCCGAGGCCAGGGCCACGGCGCGCATCTGCAGCGCCACCCGCTTGCGGATCACGTCGGAGAGGTTCTCGAGCGTGTCGGTCAGGCTGCCGCCGGTCTGGCTTTGCAGGCCGACCGCAACCGCGAAGAAGGAATATTCGGCGAGCCCGCAGCGCTCCGCCATCTGGAACAAAGCGCGGTCGAAGTCGATGCCCATATGGAGATCGTCGCCGAGCCTCGCGAACTCGGCAGCGGTCGGCTGCGGGCCCTGCTGGGCCACGCTGCCGATGGACGCGCCAAGGGGGATGCCGGAGCGCACGCCACGGACGATCATGCCCAGCGCGTCGGGCAGCTGGACCAGGAGCTTCTGCTCGTAGCGCCGCACGAAGCTGCCCAGGACCGTCCGCGGGCCGAGCACGCCGACGGCGCCGGCGACCGTCAGGCCCACGAGCACGGACATGCCGAGGCCGAGCGTCAGGTAGAGACCCAGGATCATGCCGAGGATGAGGCCGGCGGCCAGCACCCACTGCCACGGCATCGGGTAGATGTCGGTGCGCGCCGTGTCGATGCCTGTCAGCCGCGCGAGGAGGTTACCGGCCCGTGGCACGTGACGCTGGTCCAGGAGAAGCGACTTGCGGGCCACCGGCGCCGCCTCCGGGCGGTAGCGCTGCACCAGCGTGCCGAGGCGCTGGCGCCGGCGCTCGAGCTCGCGATGGCCGGAGAGCACCCACACGAAGCTCGCGACCATGGCGGCCATCGTCATGACGGCAAGGAGGATCAGTCCCGTTCCCGGCTGCAGGCTCGGCACCGGCTACTCCTCCGCCGCCGCGGCCGCCCAGGCCTTCTCCAGCCCGAAATATTCAAGCCGGTCCTGAAAGCGCGGCTTGGTGCCGGTGCTGCGCCATTCGCCGATGAGCCGCCCGCCGCTCCCCTCGCCCTGAAAGACGAAGTTGAAGAGATCGTTCAAGATCACCACGTCGCCGTCCATCCCGACGACCTCGGCGACCTGGCTGATCCGGCGCCCCCCGTCGCGCATGCGCTGGACCTGCACGATCAGGTCGACCGCGCTCACGATCTGGGTGCGGATGGCCCGCGCCGGAAGGTTGGCCACGCCCATCAGCACCATGTTCTCGATACGCGAGACGGCGTCGCGGGCGTTGTTGGCGTGGACCGAGGACATCGATCCGTCATGGCCGGTGTTCATGGCCTGGAGCATGTCGAACGCCTCCGGGCCGCGCACCTCGCCGATGATGATCCGGTCGGGCCGCATGCGCAGCGCGTTCTTCACCAGATCGCGCTGGCTGATCTCGCCCTTGCCTTCGATGTTGGGCGCCCGCGTCTCGAGCCGCACCACATGCGGCTGCTGGAGCTGCAGCTCGGCGGCGTCCTCGACCGTGATGATCCGCTCGCCCGGGTCGATCAGCCTCGACATGGCGTTCAGGAGCGTCGTCTTGCCGGAGCCGGTGCCGCCCGAGACCACGATGTTGAGCCGGCAGCGCGAGGCGATCTCGAGCGCCTTGGCGAGGCCTCGGCTCATGCTCCCGAAGGCGATGAGCCGCTCGAAGTCGATGCGCTTCTTGGCGAACTTGCGGATCGACAGGCAGGGGCCCTGCAGCGAGAGCGGCGGGAAGACGATGTTGACGCGGCTGCCGTCGGCGAGACGGGCGTCGACCATCGGGCTCGCCTCGTCGATGCGCCGGCCGATGGCCGAGGCGATCCGCTGCGAGACGTTGGCGGCATGCGCGGCATCGCGGAAACGGGCCTCGATCTGCCGCAGCTTGCCGTTCTGCTCGACATAGATGCAGTGGGGGCCGTTGACGAAGATATCGGTGATGGTCTCGTCGGCGAGCAGCGGCTCGAGCGGACCCAGACCGGTGATGTCGCGTACCAGGTCGAGCGCCAGCGAGCGCTGCTCGCGGGTGTTGAGCTGCAGCCGCCGCTCGTCGGCGATCTGCGCCACCAGCTGGTCGATGTCGGCCTGCAGCGCCTCCGGCGCCGCCTTGTGCATGGCCGCCGGGTCGATGCGCGTCAGGCAGAGCCGCCGCAGCTCCTCGAGCGAGATGCCGGCTGCCGGTGCCGCCGGCGTTGCGGCCCTCGCAACGGGAGGTGCGGGCTCGGGAAGCGGCGGGGCCTCGACCGAGGGGTGCTGGATCTGGTCGTCGGCCAGCATGTCGGGGCGTCGTCCGAAGGCCATGCCCTCAGCCTCCGATCGCGCGCGTCAGACGCAGGCGCCCGAACAGCCCGCCGCCCAGCCTCTTTGGACGCACCGAGCCCGTGCCCGCCGCGATCTCGTGCGCGAGACGCTCGATGCCCCGCCGGAACGGTGTGCTGCGCTCGGCCACCGAGCGGCCGGCATTGGCCGCCTGCACGACCGTCTTGGGCAGGAACGGCAGCACGCATTCGGGCTCGAGATCGAGCGCCTTTTGGAGATCCCGACTCGACAGGCCGCCCGGCAGCCCCTGCTTGTTGAGGACGTAGATCGGCGGCCGCGTCTCGGCCTTGCCGGCCGCCAGCGCCCGGTAGCGCAGCAGCCCCCGGCAGCCGCTCAAGGTCGGCTCGAGCACCACGATCCGCACGTTGGCGAGCGCCAGGAAGCGCAGGTGGAGCGGCGTGGGAAAGGCCGGGACGTCGACGATGACGAGGTTGTAGCGCTGGCGCAGGAGATCGATCAGGTCGTCGGGCGCGTCGGGGTCGGCGCGAAGCTCGGCGTCCACCGTCTCCTCGGCGGCCAGCAGGTCCAGCCGGTCGGCGACGCGAAGGGCGGTGCGCTCGAGGAAGAGCGTGTCGAGCCGGTCCGGCTTCTCGAATGCCGCGCGCAGGCCGGCATCGGCCTGCAGGCCCAGCATCAGCGCGATCTCGCTGCTCTGGAGGTTGAGGTCGAGCATCACCGTGTGGTGGTGCGCCTTGCCCGCGAGGTGGCGGCCCAGCTCGGTGACGATGGTGGAGGCGCCGACGCCGCCGCGTGCACCGACCACCGCCACCACCTTGCCGCCGCGCGGCCCGCGGGTCTCCGGCCGGTCCTTGCCGAGCATCGGGCGCAGGACGCGGACGACCGTCTCGAGATTGAGCGGCTTGTAGAGATACTCGTCGACGCCGAGGTCGCGGACCAGCGTCCGGTAGATGCCGGCATCGTTACGGTCGCCGACCACCAGCACCTTGACGTCCGGCGCGCAGACCAGGGCCAGCGCCTCCAGGGCCGCGGCGTAATGGTCGATGCCGGTGATGTCGACGATGAGGAGGAGCGGCGAGGGGCCCCGCTCGAGATGGCGGACAGCGTCGCGGACACTGCCGCGCCTGAGCTCGAAGTCGCCGCCGAGCACGGTCGCCAGCGCCGTCCGCGTCGTCTCCTCGCTGGTCGCGTCGGCAAGGAAACCCAGCACGCCGGTCCGGCCGGGAACAGGAGTGGCGTTGTCGCCCTTCGCCTCACTCGCTGACATCGGCGCCTCCGGTCCCGGACGCGCCCGACTGTCCGTCCGGCAGCCGGACCTCGCCACGGCGCCAGCGGTCGATCGCCCTGGCGTCCACGGCCCCGTCGGCCACCTGGCTGCCGCGCCCGCGCCGGAGATCCTGCGGATCGGCGATCATGGCACGAAGATTGGCATCGTTGGCGCCGGTCGGGACCCAGCCGCGCTCGTCGTCGGGGACGGCGCAGCCGGCCAGCAGGATGAGAAGGCCGGCGACCGTCGGGCCGCGGGCAAGGCGGAGGGCGGGGCGGGGCGTCATCGGCCTCATTCCAGGATAAAGCCGGCATCGAGCGGCACGCGCGGCGGCCGGGCGTCGGTCTTGCCGGTCCGGGCGGCGATGCGGTGCATCAAGATGCGCTCGAAATCCGAGGGGGGCGCGTAGTCGTCGAGAGGACTCTTGAGCTTGCCGGGGTCGACCACCGGCCGGACGAGATAGGGGGTGATGATGATCACCAGCTCGGTCTCGCTGCGGCGGAAGCTGTCGGACTTGAAGAGAGCGCCCAGCACCGGCACCTCGGACAGCCACGGCAGGCCGCTGGCGTCGAGGGTGGTGGTGTTGGAGAGCAGGCCGGCGATGGCGAAGCTCTCGCCGCTGCCGAGCTCGACGGTGGTCTCGGCGCGCCGCACCACCAGGGCCGGGATGCGCAGCGAGTTGATCGTGATGGCACCCTGCTCCGAAAGCTCCGAGACCTCCGGTCTCACCCGCAGCGAGATCCGCTCCGGCGACAGGATGGTCGGCACGAAGGAGAGGCTGACGCCGAACTCCTTGAACTCGACGGTGATCCGGTCGCTGTCCTGGGCCACCGGGATCGGGAACTCGCCGCCTGCCAGGAAGCTCGCCGGCTCGCCCGAGCGGGCGGTGAGGTTGGGCTCAGCCAGGATGGTCACGAGACCGTTCTGCGCCAGGGCGTCGACCACACCGTTGACGTCGAAATTGCCGCCGCTGAAGCCGAAGCCCAGCCGGTCGGCGGGGTTCGCGGTGGCAACGCCGGCGGCCAGCGGGTTCAGCGCGCCCAGGGCGGCGGCACCCGTGCGCAGCCCCATCTGGATGCCGCTGCCGGAATAGAGGGCCTGCCAGTTGAAGCCGAAGCGGCGCGAGACGTCGCGGGAGACCTCGGCGAAACGGACCTTGAGATTGACCTGGACAGGCGAGCGGATGCCCAGGCGGTTGACGATCCGGTAGCCGTCGCCGGCCACCGCCCGCACCGTGGATTCGGCCATCTCGGCATCGGCGGCGGTGGCGACCTCGCCATCGATCACCAGCATCTCGGCGGTCTGCGTCAGCTGCACCCGGCTGTCGGGCAGCAGCTGGCGGAGCATGCTCTGGGCCTCCTCGCTGCGGAAGCTCGAGGGGCGCACCGTCACCGACCAGCTGCCCAGCGTCCTGCCGCTCTCGGAAAGCGCGGCGACGCTGGTCTTGCCGGCGCCCATGCCCATGACCAGAAAGCGGTTCGCGGAGAGCGGGCGGACTTCCGCCACCCGGGGATCGGCGCTGAAGACGGTGGCTACCGCGCCCGGCACCTGCAGGACGTGGCCCTCGCCGGTCTCGATGGCGAGCTGCGGCGCGGTCGCAGCCGGCGAGGTCACCAGCGCCGTGGCTGCCCGGGGGGCGGCCGACGGGGTCGCCTGGAGCAGGCAAAAGGCGGTCATGATGCCGAGCAGCGTGCGGGACGAGCGCATCAGAAGCTCGTCTCCGAGGTGGTGGCGCCGTTGATCACGGTGATCCTGCGGCCCCCGCTGCCTCCGCCGGCGCGGGGTGCGGCAGGGATCTCGGGGCTCCGCAGGGCCGGGGACACGTCGCCAGCCCACACCGGCTTCGCGGGTGCCGGGGCGGGCGCCGCGGCGGGCGCCGGCTGGGCGGAAGGAACGGCCGGCAGGTTGGCCAGAAGCAGGCCGCCCATGCGGGGGCGGGGTTCGCCGGCGTCGCGCTTCGCCACCGGCTCGTCGGCGGCGCGCACGACCAGGGCGAGGCGCCCCAGCCGCTCGGCTACCGCGACGCGCGGCGCGTCCTCGGGCGAGACCTCGAGGGTCACCGTGCGGGCGATCCTGTCGCCCTCGGCGGTGTCGCCCTGCGCACCCTGGGTGAGCTTCTGGTCGACTGCGACGACGCGCACGTTCTGGAGGACGGTCTCGCCGACCACCCGCCGGGAAGGTGTGCCGGCCTGCTCCTCGAGGACCTGGGTGAGCACCAGGTCGACGCGGTCGCCCGGCCAGATGAGGCCCGCATTGCCGGTGGCCGGATCGACCCCCACGGCGATCGCCCGGTAGCCGGGGGCGAGGATGGCGGCGAGGAAGCCGCGGTCGTTGGCCTGCAACACCATCTGCTCGGTCAGCGTCTGGCCAGGCGTCAGGGGCTGGCGGACCATGCCGCCCAGCAGGCGCGCACGCATGTCGGGCGTGTCCTGCAGCGCCTCTGCCGGCTTCTCGTCGGCCGGCACCTCCTTGCCCTGGATGTCCGCGGCGCGCAGCAGGGTGCCCGCAGGGACGGGACCGGCGGCCGTCAGGATCGTCGTGGTGACCGGCTCGGGGGGCAGCTCGACGGGCGCCGAGGCGACCGCCGCGTCACGCGGGGCGAGGCTGGTATAGGCGACGAACGCGAACGCGCCCGTAGCCGCGACCATCACGAGGAAAAGAAGGAGGCGAATGATCATGAGATGAGCCGCCGCTCGAATGAGAGGGCGCAGGCCCGTTCCGGCAGCCAGCCAGGGCGCGGCCGCCGGAAGGGGCAATCAAGGGAGGTCTGGCGCTCAGCTGGGCGTATTGCCCGTGATCTTGCCGGAGATACCAGTGAACAGGGCGCCGAGATCGGTGCCCAGCGTCGTCAGGGCGCCGATGATCACGACGGCGATCAGCGCCGCGATCAGGCCGTACTCGAGCGCGGTGGCGCCGCGGCGGTCCTTGGCGACCGAGCGGAGGCCGAGATGGGTGGCGAGCAGGTTGAGGTAGCTGAACATGGTCTTGCTCCTGAGATGGGGCCACTGACAAGGCGGGACGGCGGCGGCGACCGGTTCAGTCTTGTTGAGCCTATCTCGTCTCGCTGTGGTTGGATTACGATTTCGCGCCTCGGTTGTAAATAGCTCCTGCCGCCCGTTGTATGGACCAAGCTGTCGCATCTCCCGACAGTCGTCTTGGATTTGTCACGAGAGAGAATTTCGGTTAAAGATGTCTAAAGTTTTACGGATAAATATAATTGATGTTCAAAAACTTTAACGAAGAGCCAAAAATAACGTAACATGATATATTTTACTGCTTTGTATCGAGAGGTTTTCACTCAAGGCGTAGACTGGAATTAATTGTAATTGCTTGATTGATGCTTGTTAAAGGATGTGGATTTAAACTGGTCTTCCGTCGTGCTGATAACCGTCTATCAACTTCAAGGAGAAAGCGGTTGCAGATCGGGGCTTTTGCCTGCCGCTGGCGATGCCGGGCACATGGGAATGGCTGCCGGTCCCGACACCTGGCGTTTTCTCCGTCGCGGCCGCAGGGCCACACCCGAGCTTTCATCGCCTGCTTTGCAATCACTAGGTGTTCCATCGGTCGCCCAATTCGCTTAACGGCACTTGTCCCAGCTGGCGACAATCGCTCATGCCGCGTGACGGCACCGTCCACGGAACCTGCCCATGCCCCGCCTTCTCCTCCGCCTGCTTCCCTTCGCCAGCGCCGTGGCCCTTCTCGCCGGAGAGGCGCAGGCCGCCGGCTTCGCCATCCGCGAGCAGTCGGCGACCGCCCAGGGCAACGCCTTCGCCGGCGCCACGGCGGGGGCCGAAGACCCGAGCTACATGTTCTTCAACCCGGCGGCCCTGGCCTACCAGGAGGGCACCCAGGCGGTGGTGCTGCAGAATGTCGTGCTGCCGACGATCCGGCTGAAGGACTCGCAGGGCAGCACCGTGACCGGCGACACCATCCCGGGCCGGCCCGACGATGACGATGTCGGCAAGGATGCCCTCATCCCCGCCTTCTACGGCTCCTGGGAGCTCGACCCGGCCTGGCATCTGGGGCTGGCGGTCACCGTGCCCTTCGGCCTTGCGACCGACTACTCCGACGGCTGGACCGGCCGCTACCACGCGCTCTACTCGTCCGTGAAGACCATCAACATCAATCCTGCGGTCGCCTGGCGGCCGCTGCCGTGGCTGTCGATCGGCGGCGGTGTGCAGGTGCAGTATCTGGACGCCGAGCTTTCCAGCGCCATCGACTTCGGCACCATCGGCGCCGTGGCCGGTGTGCCCGGGTCGGTGCCGGGTCAGCAGGACGGAAGGGTGCAGGTGCGGGGCGACGACCTCGCCTATGGCTGGAACGCGGGCGCCATCGTCGAGACGCCCGTGGAGGGCCTGCGGCTCGGCGTGGCCTACCGCTCCAAGGTCGAGCACCGGCTCACCGGCGACGCCGACTTCACCACCGACGATGCCGGCATCGGCAGCGCGCTGGCCAATGCCACGGGCCGGTTCCGCGACAGCGGCGTCAGCGCCGACCTGACGACCCCCGCCATGCTGTCCTTCGGCTTCCAGCAGACCCTCAACGAGCGCTGGTCGGTGCAGGGCGAGCTCGCCTGGACCCAGTGGAGCAGCTTCGACCAGCTGGTGATCCGCTTCGACAACGACGCCGAGAGCCCGAGCGTCACGGAGGAGCGGTGGAACGACGTGTGGTTCGCGGCCCTCGGCGCCACCTGGCGGCCCGACCCGAACCTCGCGCTGCGCGCCGGCGTGGCCTACGACCAGAGCCCCACCACCGACCGCCACCGCTCGCCGCGTATCGCTGACGGCGACCGCTACTGGCTGTCGGTCGGCGGCAGCTGGCAGGTCAAGGAGTGGCTGAGCCTCGATGCCTCCTGGGCCCACGTCTTCATGGACGACACCAAGGTCAGCCAGGACACGAACGGCGAAGGCAACACCTTCCGCGGCAATCTCGACGCCAACTACGAGACCCATATCGACCTGGTGGCCCTCTCGGCGCGCATCAGGTTCTAGGCGCTCTCCTCCGGCGGCGCGCGGCGAGGGCCTCGAGCAGCTCGTCGAGCGTCACCGGACGGAAGTCCCGGACGTCCACGCCGACGTCGATCTGCCGCGGCAGCAGCGGGGCGAGGCGGCCATGGGTGTGGCCGTGCAGGTTCAGCGCCCCCCGGCGCATCCCGTTCCACGAGCGGAACGGGTAGTGGCAGAGCACCACAGACCGCTCCTGCAGCTCGATCTCGGCATAGGCCTGCACGCTCGCCCAGCCCTCCAGCGCCAGCGTGGCCGGGCCGTCATTGTTGCCGGCGACCAGGTGCTTGCGGCCGGCGAGGCGGGCGAGCAGGGCCTCCATCGCGGCCGGCGTGCGGCGCAGGGCGAAGTCGCCCAGATGCCACACCTCGTCCTCCGGCCGGACCACCGCGTTCCAGCGGCAGACCAGCGCCTCGTCCATCGCCGCCACGCTCGCGAATGGCCGCTTGAAGAGGCCCAGCGCCCCGCCATGACCGAAATGCGTGTCGCTCGTGAAGAATACCCGCAAGTCCCTGCCCGAGCCTCGGCGTCAGGCGCGCGGCTCGTGCTCGCGCAGGCGCGGCAGAAGCTCGGCGAAATTGCAGGGCTTGTGGCGGATGTCGAGCTGGAAGCGGAGGATCTCGTCCCAGCCGTCGCGGCAGGCGCCGGGCGAGCCCGGCAGGCAGAAGATGTAGGTGCCGCCCGCCACGCCGGCATCGGCACGGGACTGCAGCGAGGAGGTGCCGATCTTCTGGTAGCTGAGCATCCGGAAGAGCTCGCCGAAGCCCGCGACGTGCTTCTCGGCCACCCGCGCCAGGGCTTCGGGCGTGACGTCGCGGCCGGTAACGCCGGTGCCGCCGGTGGTGATCACCACCTCCACGCCCGGATCCTCGATCCACTGCCCGAGCTGGGCCGCGATGGCATCGAGGTCGTCGCGCACGATGGTCCGCGCGGCAAGCTCGTGGCCGGCGCCGGTCAGCCGCTCTGCCAGAAGATCGCCCGATTTGTCGCTCGACGCGTCGCGGCTGTCCGAGACGGTGAGCACGGCGATGCGCAGCGGCTGGAAGGGAATGGTCTCGTCAATTCGCCCTGGCATGGCGGCGGCCTCCGTCGAGGGCCACGAGCTCGGGCCAGCGGTTCTCGGCCAGAGCCTGCAGCTCCGGGATCTCCTGACCCAGCCGGGCCCGGTATGCCCAGAGATTGGTCAGCACCTTCTTAACGTAGCGGCGGGTTTCGGCAATCGGGATGCTCTCGACGAACAGCAACGGGTCGTTGCCTACGCCTTTGAGATCCTTCTCGAGCCAGCCCTGGAGCCGGCCCTCGCCGGCATTGTAGGCGGCCATGAGGTGGATCAGGCTGCGGCTGACCGTCTCGCTGCGGGTGAGGCGCAGGAGGAAGGCCTGGCCCAGCTCGATGTTGCGCTCGGGGTCGAGCAGCGTGTGGGCGCCGTCATACTCGATCGTGTCCTCGAGGCTCGCCACGTAGGCAGCGGTGCCGGGCAGGAGCTGCATCAGGCCCATCGCGCCGGCGGGGCTGCGCGCCTCCACGTCGAACGCGCTCTCCGCCCGGATCACCGCATAGACAAGTGCCCGGTCGACCTTGAAGCCGCCGGCCGGCTGCCAGTCGGGCACCGGAAAGAGCGCGCCGTCATGGCGCCGGCCGTCCTGCATTCGGACGCGCTGCGCCACGCGCATCTGGGCGCCGGGCAGGCTCGCCGCCTCGGCCAGTGCCGCCAGCGCGTAGGCCATCTCCGGGCGGGCGCGGGCGCCGAGCTTGCGGACCTCGTCCTCGGCCAGCTCGTTGCGTCCGACCTGGCCCAGTGCCAGCGCCCGCCGTGCCGCCGGGTAGCGCACCAGCAGCTCGCGCGCGCGCAGCCGGAGGCGCTCCTCGTCATGCCAGTCGAACGCGATCGAGTGGCCGAGCAGGCGCTGCGCCAGGAGGCCGTAGAAGCCGTCGCTGGCCCGCGCGGCGACGCGCAGGAAGTGCGTCACCAGCTGCGGCCGCTGCCCCGCCATGAGCGCCCGGGCGGCCCAGAAGGCGCCGGCTGCCACGTCCTCCTCGCCGACGTCCTCGGCCTGGGCGAGGGCCATGAAGATTTCGGCGGCCTTCGCATAGCGGCGGCCGCGCCACGCGCTCAAGCCTTTCTGCAGCGCTTCGCGCAGCTCCGCGCGGCCGCTGCGGGCGGTGCGCAGCTCTTGGCCGTGACCGCGCAAATAGCCCTCGACAGGGGATGCCGGGGCGCTCACGCCGGCCGGCCGCCGCTTCGTCGCGAGACGGTGGATCCGGACGGCCTGGGGATGGTCGGCATAGTCGTCGAGCCAGGCTGCCAGCTCCTCGTAGCTGGAGCGGTATTTTTTGGGGTGGAGGTAGCGCTGCGCCAGCACGTGCCCGAGCAGCAGGCGGTTGTCGAGCCGGGCCATGAGCCGGTTCGCCGCTTCCCAGTTGCCGTCCTCCTGCAGCCTGAAGATCAGCTTGTAGCGGGCGACGTCCTCGCTGCTCAAAGGACGCCCGAGACTCGCCGGCGTCGGCGCGGACGCCGGCTCCTGGCTCAGCCGCGCCATCCGCAGCGCCCTCTCCTCGGCCGCCGCGGGGGCGGGCTGCACGAGACCGGCGACGAGGAGAAGCGGCAGAGCCGCAAGCAACAGGCGCGCGATCGGCCGAGGGAGGAACGGGACGGTCATGTCGGGCTGCGCCCTTGCTTTTGTTGTCGTTGCCGCGGAAGCGCCCGCCCAGGGACGCTGAGGGTCCTCTTGCCGGAGGATCGGTCTAGTGGGAGGCGGGATCGCTCTCGGGAGGAGGGCGTCGGCCCAGGGTGCGCCGCAGGCGCAGGAGATCGCGCCAGACATAGCGTTTTTGGACCGGCTGGCGCAGCAGGTAGGCAGGATGGAAGGTCACCAGCGCCGGGATCGGCGCGCCCTGCGCCGGCGTGTAGGTGAACGGGCGGCCGCGCAGCTTAGTGACGCCCTCGTCGCGGTCGAGCAGCGCGCGTGCCGAGATTCCGCCCACGAACAGGATCTGGCGAGGCTGCACCAGCTCGATCTGGCGTTCGAGAAAGGGCTGGCAGACGGCGATCTCGGCGGCCGAGGGAGAGCGGTTGCCGGGCGGCCGCCAGGGAATCAGGTTGGTGATGTAGGCCGTCCGGCGGTCGAGGCCGATCATCGCCAGCATGCGGTCGAGGAGCTGGCCGCTCTGGCCGACGAAGGGCCGGCCCTGCCGGTCCTCCTCGGCGCCCGGCGCCTCGCCGATCACCATGAGGCCGGCCTCGGGGTTGCCGTCGGCAAAGCAGAGGCGGGTCGCGGTGGCCCGCAACGCGCAGCCCTCGAAGGTCTCGAGGGCCTGGCGCAGGGAGTCGAGCGTGTCGCAGGAAGCCGCAAGCCCGCGTGCCGAGGCAACGCTTTCAGGCTCGGCACGCAACGGCCGCCGCGCCGTCGCCGGCTGCGGCGCGAGGGCTGGAGACCGGGGTGCCGAAGCGGCCGGCTGCGGGCCCGCGGGCGCTGCCGCGAGGGGCGCAGGCTCGAGACCGTAGCTCGGTCCCGGTGCCTCGCCCAGACAGGCGGTGACGCCCATGAGCTCGTGCCATTCGAGCAGGGCCAGCAGATGGTCGCGCGCCTGCTGCGGACCCTGCGGCATGCTTTCGGATGAACTTCGGCTCATTCCCACCGGTCGATCCGTGTCCGTTTCCCGCGCTGCCCCGGCCGGCGCCCGGCGCAGCCGCGGTATCGCCCGCCGCTGCGCCCTCCAAGACACCTGATCCGGTACGCCCCGGAGCTGATCGCTCCGCCCCGTGGCGACCTTGTGGCACCCGCTGGCGCGGGGCCGGCAGCCATAACGCCCGCCAGAGGGCGCGCGCATCTCCCGGCCACACCGTAGTAACGGACGATCACACCCGCAGTTCTATTCCACCGGCTTCCCGACGAACCGGCCTCGGAGCGGCTTAGAGGTCGCGGTAGGCGAACGGCTTGCCGTCGCGGTCGATGACCAGCTTGCCGCTCTCGTCCTGCGCCGCTATGTAGCGACCGTGGCCAACGGCCGTGCCGACGTAGAGAGCGGGCTTGACCTTCTTGCCGTCGTAGGTCTTGGCCTGGGCAGAGGGACCTCGGGCCGTCGGATCGTTCTTGCTCTTCGACGTCTTCAGCATCTTGCTGCTCCTCGGGGGATGGGCCGGCATGGCGGCCGCCATGGGCCCCGCCAGTCTGGCGCCTCTTTGGCGGGATCATCGTGCTTCGTCAAGCATCTCGGCCGGAACGCTTGCGACTGCCGGTTTTGCCGTCGCACAATATGGCCATGCGCATGTCCACTGACCTCACGGGAATGGCGGCGCCCGCCACCAGGCGGCGCCTGCGTCCCTTTCTCGCATCCCTGCTGGCAGGCCTGATGCTCGTCGGCTGCGGCGCGCCGCAAGCAGGGCCGCTCGCCGCCGGGCCGTGGCAGGGCTCCTCCATGGTCGTCCGGCCCGACGCCAATCTCGGCGACAGCATGGCAGCCCAGCTTCTGGTGGGACGCTACGCTCTCGACCACGGCGAGGTGACGATTGCCGCCGAGCAGTTCGGCCGGGCCCTCGAGGCCGACCCCGGCAATCTCGACCTGCGCCTCCAGCTCCTTGCCCTGCAGATCGCCAGCGGCGGTTTCGAGGAGGCGCTTGCCAATGCCCGCCTGCTGGCGGAGGGCGAGGTGGAGGCCGACGAAGCCTATGTGCTGCTGACCCTGGATGCTGCCCGGCGGAACGCGTTCGACGAGGCGTTCGCCCAGCTCGGGCGCGTGCGCAGCCGCAGCCTGGCCGGCGTGATCGCGCCGGTGCTCGAGGCCTGGCTGCGGTTCGCTACCGGCGCCGCCGACCAGGCCTTGACGCGGCTCGAGGAGGCCGACCGGCAGGACGGCTTTCGCCGGTTGCGTGTCTTTCACCGCGGCCTGATGCAGGCGATGGCGGGGCGGGGCGAGGAGGCGCGGACGACCATCGGCGAGCTGCTGGCGCAGGAGGAGGAGCCGGCGCCGCTGCGGGTGGTGCTGAGCCTTGCTGCCCTCGAGCAGGCGGCCGGCAACGAGGCGGCCGCAGGCGTCCTGCTCGAGCGCCAGCGTGACCTGACCGGCGACAGTTTCGCTCTGGAGCAGGCCCGTGCCGGGCTGGAAGCGGGCGCGCCCATCCCCTTGCCGGTGACCACGCCGCAGGAGGGTATGGCCGACGCGCTGCTCGGTCTCGCCGCCGCCCTCTACGACCAGCGCATCGGTGGCCAAGGGCTGATCTATGCCCGCCTCGCCACCTTTCTCACGCCCGACGCGGGCGATCTGCAGGTGCTGCTGGGGCGCATCGCTCTCACCCAGGCCAGCCCGGAGCGCGCCGTCGAGGCGCTCGAGCGAGTGGCCGACACCTCGCCCTTCTCGTGGCAGGCGCGCCTGCTGCGTGCCGAGGCGCTGCGCGAGCTGGGGCGCAAGGAGGAGGCGGCGCGCCTGCTCCAGCGCATGTCCAAGGAGCAGCCGGAGAGGGTCGACGCGTTGGTGGCGCTGGGCGACATGAACCGGGCCGACGAGCAGTATGCCGAGGCCGAGAAGGCCTATGCCGAGGCGCTTGCGCGGCGTGGCGCCCCGCAGCGGCTCGACTGGCGCATCCTTTATGTCCACGGCATCACGCTGGAGCGAAGCGGCCGCTGGGACGAGGCGGAGAAGGCGTTCCTGACGGCGCTCGAGCTGCAGCCCGACCAGCCGCTGGTCCTCAACTATCTGGGCTACAGCTGGGTCGACCAGGGCCGTCATCTCGACCGCGCCAAGGAGATGCTGCACCTGGCGGTCGATCTGCGTCCCCAGGACGGCTACATCGTCGACAGCCTGGGATGGGCCTATTTTCGCCTCGGCGAGTACGAGCTGGCGGTGGAGCATCTGGAGCGCGCGGTCGAGCTGCAGCCGGGCGACCCGGTCATCAACGATCATCTGGGCGATGCCTACTGGCGCGTTGGGCGGACCCGCGAGGCGCGCTTCCAGTGGCAGCGGGCGCTGACACTGGAGCCCGAGCAAGGCGAGATCGCCGCCATCGAGCAGAAGCTTCGCGACGGTCTTTCGAAGGATGGCGCCGATCGTGGCTGAGCCGCTTTGCGAGCGGGCGCCGGCCAAGATCAATCTCGACCTCCTCGTGACCGCGCGCCGCCCCGACGGCTACCACGAGCTCGACAGTCTCGTGGTGTTCGCCGAGGCCGGCGACGCGTTGCGCCTGGAAGAGGGGCCCGGCCTGCGCCTCGTCGTCGAGGGTCCGTTCGCGGCCGATGTGCCGGCCGGCGGGGACAATCTGGTGCTGCGCGCGGCGCGGACGCTGGAGCGGCATCTCGGCCGCGACCTGCCCGCCTCGGCCATCCTCTCCAAGCGCCTGCCGGCTGCTTCGGGGATCGGCGGCGGCTCCTCGGATGCCGCGGCCATGCTGCGCGGCCTCGCCCGGCTGCACCGGCTGGACGTGCCGGCATCGGGTCTGGCTGCGCTGGCGCTGGAGCTGGGCGCCGACGTTCCCGTCTGCCTCGCCGCCCGGCCGATGCGCATGCGGGGGATCGGCGAGCGGCTCGAGCCGCTCTCGGGCCTGCCCGACCTGCCGCTGGTGCTGGCCAACCCGCGCCGCCCGGTGCCCACCAAGGCGGTGTTCGCCCGCATGGGCGCGCCCGGGAGGGGCCGGCCCCGCCCGGCCTTGCCCGCGGGCGCCACGCTGCCGGACCTGGCGGCCTGGCTGGCGGCGAGCGTCAACGATCTGGAGGCGCCCGCCCTGGCGATCGAGCCGGCCATCGGCGAGGTGCTGGTGGCGCTGCGCCGGCTGGAGGGCTGCCTGCTCGCCCGCATGTCGGGCAGCGGCGCCACCTGCTTCGGCCTCTTCAGCGACAAGAACGCAGCCGAGGCGGCGGCACGGGCGCTCGCGGCCGCCCGGCCCGACTGGTGGAGCATCGCCACCACCGCCCGGGGATGCCCATGATCCTCACCTTCACCGATTTCGGCGTGGCCGGCCCCTATCTGGGGCAGATGCGCGCGGTGCTGCTGCGGGCCGCGCCGGAGATCCCGGTGATCGACCTGATGAGCGATGCTCCGGCCTTCGAGCCCAGCCTGGCAGCCGTGCTGCTGGCGGCACTGGAGGGCACGGCGCTGACGGGCGACGTGGTCCTGGCGGTGGTCGATCCCGGCGTCGGCACCGAGCGCGCGCCGCTGGCGCTGGAAGTCGATGGACGCTGGTTCGTGGGTCCCGACAACGGGCTCTTCGAGCTTGTTCTCCGGCGCGCCCGCGAGGCCCGCTCCTTTCGCATCGCCTGGCGCCCGGACACTCTCTCGGCAAGCTTCCACGGCCGCGATCTCTTCGCGCCGGTCGCCGCCGGCCTCGCCCGCGGGCGCACCGACACGCTGGCGCCCGCCGCGCCGCTGCGCTTTCCCGACTGGCCGGACGAGCCGCCGCTGGTCGTCTACGTGGACGGCTATGGCAACGCCATGACCGGCCTCGTGGCCGCGCGCCTGCGGCCGGCAACAGTGGTCGAGGCCGGCGGCCGCCGCCTGGCGCGCGTCCGCACCTTCGGCGAAGCCGCGCCCGGTGAGCCCTTTTGGTACGAGAACAGCCTGGGCCTCGTCGAGATCGCCGCCAACGGCACCAGCGCCGCTGCCCTGCTGAAGCTCGCCCCCGGCACGTCGATTCACCTCACCGCCTGAGTTGCCTCGCCCGCCCGAGCCCTTTATCTAGAGAACGCACCCTTGCTGGGGCGTCGCCAAGCGGTAAGGCAGCGGATTTTGGATCCGCCATTCGCAGGTTCGAATCCTGCCGCCCCAACCATTCTCGTCCAGCCTGACCCTGCCAATTGACCTCGCGGCCAGTCCGCCCGGTAGCGCTCCTGCCGGCCGTGGAGGAAGCGCTGCCAGGTCCGGTGCTGCGCCTCGCGCACACCGCCCGACGCTGTGGCGCGAAACCGCTAGAATCCGTCGCGACGGCGAAAGGCTGCAGGGGGCTGGTGGGCAAGATCGACGAAAGGGTCCACCTTGCCGTGTGGGTGCGCAGATGCCCAAGCTCGACATGTCCGAAATCCGGTCGCTCGTGCAAAGCCGGCAGCCCGGCCGTCCGCTCGAAGCACCGTTCTATCTGAGCCGGGAGATTCTCGAGCTCGACCTCGAGGTGATCTTCGGGCGGCACTGGATCTTCGTCGGCGTCGAGCCGGACGTGCCCGAGCCGGGCGACTATGCCTCGGTGCAGATCGGCCGCAATCCGGTGGTGATCGTCCGCGACGACGATATGCAGGTGCGGGCCTTCCACAATGTCTGCCGGCACCGCGGCGCCAGGCTGGTGACCGAGCCGCAGGGTACCGTGGGCAAGCTCGTCTGCCCCTACCACCAGTGGACCTACGAGCTCGACGGCAGCTTGATCCACGCCGAGCACATGGCGCCGGACTTCGACATGTCCTGCCACGGCCTGAAGAAGGTGCATGTGCGCAGTCTCGCGGGCCTGCTCTTCGTGTGCCTCGCCGACGAGCCGCCTGCCGACTTCGACGAGATGGCCCGGGCGCTCGAGCCCTACGTCGCACCGCACGGCATCGCCGATGCCAGGGTGGCGGCGCGGGTCGACCTCGTCGAGGAGGGCAACTGGAAGCTCACGATGGAGAACAATCGTGAGTGCTATCACTGCGCCACCAACCATCCCGAGCTCACCATCTCGCTCTTCGAGTACGGCTACGGCTTCGCGCCGGAGAGCGGCGACGAGAGCCGCTGCGAGGCCATGGCGCAGTATGCCCGTACCGAGGCCGAGTTCGAGACAGCCTGGGAAGCGCATGGTCTCGCCTGGCAGGAGCGCGACGAGCTGCACGGCCGCCCCACCGCGTTCCGCGCCCAGCGCCTGCCCCTCGACCGCGCCGGCGAATCGCAGACGCTCGACGGCAGGGCGGCTTGCCGAAAGCTCATGGGCTCGCTGAAACGGGCAAAGCTCGGCGGGCTCTCGGTGTGGACCCAGCCCAACTCCTGGGTCCATCTGATGAGCGATCACGTGGTGACCTTCTCTGTGCTGCCACTGTCGCCCGAGCGCACCCTCCTGCGCACCACCTGGCTGGTCCACCAGGATGCGGTCGAGGGGGTGGACTACGACCCCGACAATCTCACCGAGGTCTGGCGGCGCACCAACGAGCAGGACGGCGCGCTGGTGGGCCTCGCCCACTCGGGCGTGCAGAGCAAGGCCTACGAGCCCGGGCCCTACTCGCCCTACACCGAGGGCCTCGTGGAGAAGTTCGTCGCCTGGTACATCGAGCGGCTGGGCGCGCATCTCGACGCCTCGGGGCGCTAGGGGAGACGCCGGCATGAGCATGCGGCACCGGCTGCTTCTCGACGCGCTGTGGCCGGCCTGGGACTGCGAGGAGGACGACCGGCTGATCTGCCGGGCGGTCTATGACGAGACCCACGACGTCAAGACCTTCCTCTTCGCCTCGCCCGAGCCGCGCCAGTTCATCTTCGCGCCCGGCCAGTTCCTGACCTTCGACTTTCCGGTGGGCGAGGGCGGGCAGGGCGAGGGCTCGGTCAACCGTTGCTACACCATCGCCTCCTCGCCGACTCGTCCGCATACCGTGGCGATCACCGTCAAGCGCACCAGCGGCGGCTCGGTCTCCAACTGGCTGCACGACAATATCAAGGTGGGCGACGTGGTGCGGGCGATCGGGCCCATGGGCGAGTTCTCGACCTGGGCGCATCCCTGCTCCAAGCGGCTCTTTTTATCGGGCGGGGTCGGCGCCACGCCGCTCATGTCGCATCTGCGCCGCGACTTCGACATGGGCGAGGATCTCGACACCATCGTCGTGCACTGTGCCCGCACGCCGCGCGACATCCTCTTCCGCCACGAGCTCGACCTCATGGCGCACCGCCGCCAGCATCTCCAGATCGCGCATCTGGTGGAGAGCGTGGACGGCGAGCAGGGCTGGGCCGGCTATCGGGGGCGGATCTCGCGCGAGCTGGTCGAGATGATCGCCCCCGACTATCGCGAGCGCGAGATCTTCTGCTGCGGTCCCCCGCCCTTCATGGCGGCGGTGCGGGCGATCCTGCGGCAGGGTGGCTACGACATGAGCCGCTATCACGAGGAGAGCTTCGACTTCGCCGATCTGGCGCCGGCCGAGCAGGCCGCGGCCCCGCCGCCGCCCGACGCGGGCGTGAAGGTCCACAGCGTGACCTTCAAGAAGTCCGGCCAGACCATCGAGTGCGACGAGAACACCACCATCCTCGCTGCCGCCCGCATGGCGGGCCTGCGGCTGCCCTCCTCCTGCACCAAGGGTCTGTGCGGCACCTGCAAGACCCTGAAGCTCTCGGGCGAGGTGGAGATGGCCCATGCCGGCGGCATCCGCCAGCGCGAGATCGACCGCGGCATGGTGCTCTTGTGCTGCTCGAAGCCGCGCGGCGAGGTTACCGTCGACCGTTGACCGCGGCGGCCGCCTCCGTCAGCCAGCCCTCGACATAGGCGGCAAAGGAGCGGCCGCACTCGACCCGCCACAAGGGTGCCTCGCCGGGCCGTGCCAGCACGATCTCCGCCTTGGCGAGCAGCGTGCGGGTAGCGCTGCCGGCGGGGAAGGCTGCATCGGCCAGATCGAGCGGGCAGCCGGAGTTGATCACCCGGGCCCCCGCCTGCCCTGCAATCTCGAAGGCGATCTCGCGATGGCCGATATCGACCAGCGCATGAAAGACTCCTGCCAGCCCGCTCCCGATCTCCTCGGCGATGGCCTCGCTTCCGGCCTCCGGCGCCAGCAGCAGCCAATCGTCAGGCCCGAGCCTCAGACTCCGGCGCTCGCCTGTTGCCACGAGGCGGTTGATGTCCTGGTCGAGCGCGAAGTCGGCCACCCGGCCCAGCCGCTTTGCCTCTGCCGGTCGAAGCCGCAGCGAGAAGCGGGCCGAGCGGGGCAGAAGGCGGATGGTAACCTCATCGAGGGCAGGCGCGGCCTCGTCGCGCCTCGAAACTTCCTTCGCCTCAAGCACGGATCCGCTCTCCTTGCGCATCGACGAATACCGGCTCGACGACTTGCACGGTCGCGAACCCTTCTTGGGTGGTGGCGTGCAGGCGCTGGCCCATCAGCGACCGGCCGTCGGCCAGCATGGCAAGCGCGATTCCGCGCCCGCAGGCCTCGCTCCAGTAGCTCGAGGTGACGTAGCCCAGCATGCGCATGGGCACAGGCTGGTCCGGATCGGCCACCACCTGCGCTCCCTCCTCGAGGATCAGGGCAGCATCCTCCGTGAGCAGCCCCACGAGCTGGCGCCGGCCCCCGGCCACGATGTCGGGACGGGCGAGCGAGCGCTTGCCGACGAAGTCCGGCTTGATCTTCGAGACCATCCCGCCCATGCCCAGATCGTCGGGCGTCACCGTCCCGTCGGTCTCCTGCCCGACAATGACAAAGCCCTTCTCGGCGCGCAGGACGTGCATGGTCTCGGTGCCGTAGGGGGTGATGCCGAAGCGCTGCCCCTCCTCGAGCACCGCCTCCCAGACCTCCCGCGCATGGCCCGCCGGCACGTTGATCTCGTATCCCAGCTCGCCGGTGAACGAGACCCGGAACAGGCGGCAGGGCACGCCGCACACGCGCCCGAGCCGCACCGCCATGTGCGGGAAGCTTTCCGCGTCCATGGCAATGCCCTCCACCAGCGGGGCGATCACCTCCCGCGCCTTCGGCCCCTGCACCGCGATGGCCGCCCACTGCTCGGTGGTGGAGGTGAGGAACACGTCGAGATCCGGCCACTCGGTCTGGAGATAGTCCTCCATGTGCGAGAGCACCCGCGCCGCGCCGCCGGTGGTCGTGGTGACGTGGAAGCGGTCGTCGGCGAGACGGGCCACCACGCCGTCGTCCATGACGAACCCGTCCTCCTTGAGCATCAGCCCGTAGCGGCAGCGCCCGGGTGCCAGCTTGCTCCAGCCGTTGACGTAGAGCCGGTTCATGAGCTCGGCGGCATCCGGCCCCACCACCTCGATCTTGCCGAGGGTGGAGGCGTCGAAGATCCCCACGCCCTCGCGCACCGCCCGGCACTCGCGGGCCACCGCCGCCCGCATGTCCTCGCCGGGCTTGGGAAAATACCAGGCGCGCCGCCACAAGGAGACGTTCTCGAAGGCGGCGCCGTGTTCCTCGGCCCAGGCGTCGAGCGGGGCGGTGCGCACCGGATCGAACAGGGCACCCCGGCTCTGGCCGGCGAGCGCTCCGAAGCTCACCGGCGTGTAGGGCGGGCGGAAGGTGGTGGTGCCCACCGCCGGCACCGGCTTCTCCAGGATCGAGGCCACGAGGCCCAGGGCGTTCATGTTGGACGACTTGCCCTGGTCGGTGGCCATACCGGTGGTGGTGTAGCGCTTGACGTGCTCGATGGACTCGAACCCCTCGCGTACGGCGAGGCCGATGTCCTTGGCGGTGACATCGTTCTGGAAGTCCACGAAGGCGCGCAGCTTCGCCGGGTCGGCATCGGTGGGAAGGAGCGGAATGCCGGTGAAGCCCGCCGGCGTGGGCGAGGCGGCGAAGGCGCGCTCACTTGGCCTGCCGGCGGCATCCGCACCGGCGGCATGGCCGTCCGCCAGCACGTCGGAAAGCTCGTAGACTCCCCGCGCCGCCCCGACCGAGCGCTCCGCCTGCACCGAGGTGCCGGGCACGAAGGCGTCGATGGCGGGCTCGAAGCGCAGCTTCCCGCGCGACTGCGAGAAGAGGTGCACCGCCGGCGTCCAGCCTCCCGCCATGCCGACACAGTCACAAGGCAGCGTGCGCCGCGCGCCCACCCGCCCGTCCGCCCCGAGCGGCGCCACGATCAGGCCGCTCACGCGCTTCCTGCCCTGCGAGCCCACCACCGTGTGCCCGGTCAGCACCTCGCAGCCCAGGGCGCGCAGCGTCTGGAGTCCGGCACCGCAGTCCTCCTCGGGCCGCAGGTCCACCAGCGTCACCTCGAGCCCGGCAGCCTTCGCGTCGGCGGCTGCGCGGTAGGCCGAGGCACCGGTGGTGGCGAAGACGATGCGCCGGCCCGGCGCCACCGCGTAGCGGTTGACGAACACCCGCACGCTCTCGGCCAGCATGATGCCCGGGCGGTCGTTGTCGGCGAACACCAGCGGCCGCTCGTGGGCGCCGGTGGCCAGCACCACTTGCCTCGCGCGCACCTGCCAGAGCCGCTCGCGGGGAAGATGCGGGGGCGGCTCGGCCAGATGGTCGGTGAGGCGCTCGAGCAGGGCCACGTGATTGTGGTTGTAGTAGCCGAAGGCGGTGGTGCGCGGCAGGATCTCGACGTTCTCGCGCGACGCCAGCGTCTCCAGCGCACGGGCGCGCCACGCCTCCGCCGTCATGCCGTCGATCAGCGCGCTCGTCTCGTGCAGCAGCGAGCCGCCGGGCTCGGCCTGCTCGTCGGCGAGGATCACCCGCCCGCCCCCTTCCGAGGCGGCCAGCGCCGCGGCGAGCCCGGCAGGCCCGGCCCCCACCACCAGCACCTCGCAGTGCGCGTGGAGGTGGGCGTAGCGCTCCGGGTCGGCCGTCTCGGGCGCCTTGCCGAGCCCCGCCGCGGCGCGGATGCGCGGCTCGTAGAGCTTCTCCCAGAACGAGCGCGGCCACATGAAGGTCTTGTAGTAGAAGCCCGCCACGAAGACCGGCGAGAGCAGGTCGTTGACCTCGCCCGCGTCGAGCTCGAGGGAGGGCCAGTGATTCTGCGAGCCGGTCACCAGCCCGTCCACCGCCTCCACCATGGTTGCGCGATTGTTGGGGTCGCGCCGGCCCGGGCCGCGGTCCACCGAGAGCAGCGCGTTGGGCTCCTCGGAGCCGTGGCTCAGGATGCCGCGCGGGCGGTGGTACTTGAACGAGCGGCCCACCAGATGCCGGCCGTTGGCGAGCAGCAGCGAAGCCAGCGTGTCGCCGGCGAAGCCTTCCAGCGTCGCGTCGTTGAAGCGGATCGAAAGCCTGCGGCCGCGGTCGATGCGACCGCCGGTGGCGAGGCGGAAGGGCTGGCTCATCGCAGCTCCTCCCCGCCCGCGGACGGCCGGGGCGCTCCCATCTCGTAGGTAGCAAGGAAGCGGTCGCTAGCGGTGTCGCGCAGCGCGTTGAACCAGCGGCGGCAGCCGTGCTGGTGCAGCCAGCGCTCGGCCTGCACGCCCTTGCGGTTGGTGCGCACGAACAGGAACTCCGACCACGCCTGGTCGTCGAGGCCCGCGGGCTCGGCCGGGCGCGCGATGTGCGCCTCGCCGCCGCAATGGAACTCGATCTCGGGGCGCGGGCCGCAATAGGGGCAGGTCACGAGCAGCATGCGCGGGGCCTCAGTGGGCGACGGCGGCGGCCGCCGCCTCGTCGATGAGCCGGCCGGTGCGGAACCGGTCGAGGGTGAAGGGCGCGTTGACGGGGTGGGGCTCGCCCTTCGCCAGGGTATGGGCGAAGACGTGGCCCGAGCCGGGCGTGGCCTTGAACCCGCCCGTGCCCCAGCCGCAGTTGACGTAGAGCCCCGGCACCGGCGTCTTGCCGATGATCGGCGAGCGGTCCGGGGTGACGTCGACGATCCCGCCCCAGTTGCGCAGCATCCGCATGCGCGAGAATTGCGGGAAGATCTCGCAGATCGCCTCGAGCGTGTGGGTGGCGATGTGCAGCCCGCCCTGCTGGCTGTAGGAGACGTACTGGTCGGTGCCGGCACCGATCACCAGCTCGCCCTTGTCCGACTGCGAGATGTAGGCGTGCACCGCATTGGACATCACCACGCAGGGGAACACCGGCTTCACCGGCTCGGAGACCAGCGCCTGCAAAGGGAAGCTCTCCAGCGGCATGCGCACGCCGGCGCGCTCCATGATGACGCTGGTATGGCCCGCGGCCACCACGCCCACCCGCTTCGTGGCGATGAAGCCGCGCGAGGTCTCGACACCTTCCACCGCACCATCCGCACCGCGGCGGATGCCCGTCACCTCGCAGTTCTGGATGATGTCGACGCCCATGGCGTCGGCGGCGCGGGCATAGCCCCAGGCCACGGCGTCGTGGCGGGCGGTGCCGCCGCGCCGCTGCAGGGCCGCCCCCATCACCGGGTAGCGGGCGTCCCTCGAGATGTTGAGCGGCGGGCAGAATTCCTTCGCCTGCTCCGGGGTCAGCCACTCGTTGTCCACGCCGTTGAGGCGGTTGGCGTAGACGTGCTGCCTGAAGCTGCGCACGTCGTGGAGATTGTGCGCCAGCATCATCACGCCACGCTGCGAGAACATGACGTTGTAGTTGAGATCCTGGGACAGGCCCTCCCAGAGCTTCACCGCGTGGTCGTAGAGGGCGGCACTCTCGTCGTAGAGATAGTTGGAGCGGATGATGGTGGTGTTGCGGCCGGTATTGCCGCCGCCGATCCAGCCCTTCTCCAGCACCGCCACGTCGCGGATGCCGAACTCCTTCGCCAGGTAGTAGGCGGTGGCGAGCCCGTGCCCGCCGCCGCCCACGATCACTACCTCGTAGGAGGCCTTGGGCTCGGGCGCGCGCCACTGGCGCTCCCAGCCCTTGTGGCCCTTGAAGGCCTCCGAGATCAGCGTGCGGAAGGAAAAACGGCGCATAGGCAGAAGCCTCTCAGGCGCGCAGGCGCAGATTGTCCGGGTCGAAGGGCGATTCCGGTATCACCACGGCGCGCCGTTTCTCGCCCAGGATCGTGACCTCGAGCTCCGTGCCCGGCTCGCCGAGATCGGGGCGCACCATGCCCAGTGCCAGCGACTTCTCCACCCGCCAGCCATAGCCGCCGGAGGTGCAGCGGCCAACGAGCTTCCCGTCCTTGTGGATGGGCTCCGAGCCGCGCGCGTCGGCATCGGTGACGTCCAGAAGCTCCATGGTCACCAGCCGGTTGGCGACACCGCGCTCGCGCCAGGCCAGCAGCGCGTCGCGGCCGAGGAAGTCGCCCTTCTCGGGGCGCACGAAGCGCTCGAGGCCCGACTCGTCGGCCGCGTACTCGATGGAAAGCTCGCGGGGCAAGGCGCGGTAGGACTTCTCGATGCGCATGGAGTCCATGGCGCGCATCCCGTAGGGCCGGATCCCGAAGGGCCGCCCCGCCTCCATGAGCAGGTCGAAGATGGTGGCCTGCATCTCGATGGGGTGATGCAGCTCCCAGCCCAGCTCGCCCACATAGTTGACGCGCAGCGCCCGGCTCCAGGCATGGCCCACGTCGATCGCCTTGCCGGTGAGCCACGGGAAGGCCTCGCTGGAGAGGTCCGCGTCGGTGAGCTTCTGGAGCACGTCGCGGGCATGCGGGCCCGCCAGCACCAGCACGCCATATTGCGTGGTGACCTTCTGCATCTCCACCGAGCCGTCGCGCGGCCGCGCCTTCTCCAGATAGTCCCAGTCGTGGCGCTCGGCCGAGCCCATGCCCACCATGTAGAAGCGCTCGGGGCCCAGGCGCAGGATGGTGAACTCCGAGCGCACCCCGCCATTGGCGGCCAGCATGTAGGTGAGCGCGATCCGCCCCGGCTTCTTCGGCAGGCGGTTGGTGGTCAGCCGGTCGAGGAAGGCCTCCGCACCCGGGCCGCTGATCTCGTACTTGGCGAAGGGGCTCATGTCCTGCAGGCCCACCGCCTCGTGGACGTGGCGCACCTCCTCGCCGACGAAGCCGAAATAGTTGGAGCGGCGGAAGCTCCAGCGCTCGCGCGGCCGTTGGCCGTTCGTGACCGGCGGATGGTTCTCGTTCAGGAGAACCTCGGGCTTCTCGAGGTCCGCCTCGTCCAGCCCGTAGCCCTCCGGCGCGAACCAGTTGGGCCGCTCCCAGCCGTAGGAGGCGCCGAAGACCGCTCCCAGCGCCTTCATGCGCTCGTAGCAGGGCGTGCGGCGCAGCGGCCGCGCCGCGGCGCGCTCCTCGTCGGGGTAGTGGACGGTGAAGACGTTTGCGTAGGCCTCCTCGTTCTTGGCCCGCAGGAAGCCGCGCGTGGCATGGGCGCCGAAGCGGCGCGGGTCCACGCCGGTCATGTCGATGGAGGGCTCGCCCTCGCTGATCCACTGGGCCAGCTGCCAGCCGGCCCCGCCCGCCGCGGTGACGCCGAAGGAATGGCCCTCGTTGAGCCAGAAGTTCCTGAGCCCCCAGGCCGGGCCGATGATCGGACTGCCATCGGGCGTGTAGGCGATGGCGCCGTTATAGACCTGCTTGACGCCCACCTCGCCGAAGGCGGGCACCCGCTCCATGGCGGTCTCGATGTGCGGGCCCAGCCGCTCGAGATCCTCCTGGAAGAGCTCGTACTCGGACTGCGGATCCGGCCCGTCCGCGTAGCAGACGGGAGCGCCCCTCTCATAGGGGCCGAGGATGAAGCCGCCGTTCTCCTCGCGCAGGTACCAGGAGGAGTCGGCCTCGCGCAGCACGCCCATCTCGGGCAGGCCCTGGCGGTGGCGCTGGACGACCGCGGGATGCGGCTCGGTCACGATGTACTGGTGCTCCACCGGGATCACCGGCAGGTCGAGCCCCACCATGGCGCCGGTCTGCCGCGCGAAGTTGCCGGTGGCCGAGACCACATGCTCGGTGCGGATGTCGCCCTTGTCGGTACGCACGAGCCACGAGCCGTCGGGCTGCTGCTCGATGGCGGTGACGGTGGTGTGGCGCAGGATCGTGGCGCCGCGGGCGCGAGCGCCCTTGGCCATGGCCTGGGTGAGATCGGCCGGCTGGATGTAGCCGTCGTCGGGATGCTGGATGGCACCGATCAGGCCCTCGGTCTCGCAGAGCGGCCAGACCTCCTTGACCTGCGCAGGGCTCAGGACCCGGACATCGATGCCGATGGTCTCGGCGATGCCCTTGTAGGTCATGAACTCGTCCCAGCGGTCGCGGGTGCGGGCGAGGCGGATGTTGGAGACCCGCTTGAAGCCCACGGGCTGGCCGGTCTCCTCCTCGAGCGAGCCGTAGAGCTTCACCGAGTATTTGTGGATCTGCCCGACCGAGTAGCTCATGTTGAAGAGCGGCAGCAGACCGGCCGCGTGCCAGGTGGAGCCGGAGGTGAGCTCCCGGCGCTCGACCAGCACCACGTCGCTCCAGCCCTTCTTGGCCAGATGGTAGAGCGTGCCGACCCCCACGACGCCGCCGCCGATGACGACCACCCGAGCCTGCGTTGCCATGCCGTCCCCGCTTTCGATCAAATCCCGGCACCGGGCGGTCTTTCCGCCCCGCATCCACGGTCGCGAGCGGGCGCTGCCGCGTCTAGCGGCAAGCCGACCGGGACTGTCGTTTCTCCGTCATGCCGTCTCTCGGACGCGATTGTGGAATTTGTCGCAAGGCCCAGCATTCATACCGATTGACGCTCTGCCTCGGGCCGGCCGAGAGTGCGAGATTGACACCCTCGGGGCGCGTCTTGCGCACACGGGTCGTCCAACCGGCGTGCGGGACGCGTTGGCCATGCAGGGAGCGGTACCTCAAGGCGCGGGAGCGGCAAGGACCCGCAGCTTCGGGTTCTTTCTCGTGCCGCAATTCTCGCTCGCCGCGTTCACCGCGGCGGTCGAGCCCCTGCGTCTGGCCAACCGGGCCGCCGGCCGGCCGCTCTACACGTGGCACCTCTTCTCGCAGACCGGCGAGGCGGTGGTCGCCTCCAGCAGCGTCGAGCTTCGGGTCGACGGCTGCTTTGCCGACGCCCGTCGCCTCGATGCGGCGATCGTCTGCTCCGGCCTCGATGTGCAGGAATACAGCCACCGCGAGCTGATGGCGGCACTGCGCCGGCTTTCCTCGCACGGTGCCTCCATCGGGGCGGTGTGCACGGGCACTTGGGTGCTGGCCCGGGCCGGGCTGCTCGACGGCTACCGTGCCACCGTGCACTGGGAGAACCATGCGGGCCTCGTGGCCGAGTTCCCGCATCTGGAGGTGAGCCAGGAGCTCTTCGAGATCGACCGCGGCCGCTTCACCTGTGCGGGGGGCGAGGCGGCGACCGACATGATGCTGTCGATCATCGCCCGCGATCACGGCGGCGAGCTGGCGAGACAGGTCACCGACCAGCTCATCCATCACCGCATCCGCGAGCCCGGCGAGCGCCAGCGCATCGATCTGCGCACCCGCCTGGGCGTCGCCCACCCGAGACTAGTCGAGGTGGTCGAGCTGATGGAGAGCCGCATCGAGGAGCCGCTGAGCTGTGCCGAGCTGGCGGCCGCGGTCGGTTCCTCGACGCGTCAGCTCGAGCGGCTGTTCTGCCGCTATCTCGGCAAGCCGCCGATGAAGCACTATATCGGCCTCCGGCTCCAGCGGGCCCGCCAGCTCCTGCGCCAGACCAGCATGCCGATCCTGGCGGTGGCGCTGTCCTGCGGCTTTCCCACCGCCTCGCATTTCTCCAAGAGCTACTTCGAGCATTTCGGCTGCTCGCCCAGCGCCGAGCGGCGACGGGCCACGACCGTGACCCCGGTCGAGCTTACGAAGGGCAGCGCGATGCACGATACGGCTCCGGCCGCTGCAGGGCCCGCCGCAGTGCTGCTCTGAGCGCCAGGTTCCCCGTGGAGTGGGGGCGGCGATATAGGATGATATGCGCTCGAGCCGTGGATAACGATTAAGAAATTTTACTGGTGGCGGCCGCCTTCGGTCCGGGCTATCTCCGGAGCGCGGCAACGAGCGCGATGCATCGGTTCCTGTGGGTAGGATGGCTGAAAACAGCCGGCAGGGCAGGATCGGTGGGAGCCCTAGAAAAAAGAAACGCCGGGAAGGATGGTCTCCTTCCACGGCGGAAATTATCGGATAGGCAGCCTCAAACTGTGAGGCAGCTTCGTGGTAGACGCAGGGCGCCCGCCGATCAATCATGAATTTTGGTAAAATTCATTCTTTTCCCCTGATGATGGGTGATAGTGCACTCCTATACGCCCATTGCGTGATGTGGGCGTAAGCCGCCGGATTCTCCGCAGGCGGGCAGCCGCTTCGCCGCATCATCCGGCAGCTCCTACAGCATGGCTTGCCTCCTTTGCAGCCGATGAGCCCGGCAGCCTATGGCGGTGCTGCGAGCGATGCAGTAATCGCTGGCAGAGCTGCTCATGACGAGGGGGGAAGCCGAAGATGCTGCAGTTGCGCACGGCTGAAGGACAGTCCGTCGAGGTTCGGCCCGAGGAGCTCGTGGTCGCCGGGTTCGCGGGGCGCGACCGAGACCAGGTCGAGCATCACATCGTCGAGCTCGAGGCGCTGGGGGTGGCGCGGCCTTCCAGCGTACCCCTCTTCTACCGTGTCTCCGCAAGCCTGCTGACCACCGCCTCGCACATCCAGGTGGTGGGGACGCAAAGCTCGGGCGAGGTCGAGGCGGTGCTGGTGGCGGCCGGCGGCGAGATCTTCGTGGGTGTCGCCTCGGATCACACCGATCGCGAGGCCGAGGCCCATTCGGTCGCCCTTTCCAAGCAGCTCTGCGCCAAGCCCATGGGTGCCACCGTCTGGCGCTTCGCCGACGTGGCGGACCACTGGGACCGGCTCGTGCTGCGCGCCCATGCGGTGATCGACGGCGAGCGGGTCCTCTACCAGGAGGGCGCGGTGGCCGGTCTGCTGCCGGTCACCAGCCTCATGGAGAGCTATGCCGGCCGTCCGGGTGCGCGCCTCGAGGCCGGCCAGGCGATGCTGTGCGGCACGCTGCCCGCCATTGGCGGGATCCGCCCGGCGGCGCGCTTCGAGGTGGAGCTGGTCGACCCGGTGCGCGGCCGCAGCCTGACGCACGCCTACGACATCGAGACGCTGCCGATCGTGAGCTGACGCGCAAGCCTGGGAGAATCGCGGCGATGCTGCCCGACGCGACCATCGACGATCTCGCCCGCGCCCTGCGCGACGGCCGAACCTCCAGCCGCGAGCTCACCGAGCAGGCGCTGGCGCGTGCCGGGGAAGCGGGTGGCCGCCACGTCTTCACCCGGACCTTCGACGAGGCGGCCCTTGCCCAGGCCGACGCCGCCGACCGGCTGCGCGCCCAGGGCGTGGTACCCTCGCCGCTGGCCGGCCTGCCGGTCTCGATCAAGGATCTCTTCGACGTCCAAGGCCACGAGACCCGGGCCGGCTCGCGCGCCCTTGCCGGCAGCGGGCCGGCGGCGCGCGACGCCGTCGCGGTGGCGCGCCTGCGGGCGGCGGGCGCTGTCCTGGTCGGCCACACCAACATGACCGAGTTCGCCTATTCCGGCATCGGCCTGAACCCCCACTACGGCACGCCCGGCAACCCGCACGACCCGGCGCGGATCCCCGGCGGCTCGTCCTCCGGCGCAGCCGTCTCGGTTGCCGGCGGCATGGCCGCCATGGGCCTCGGCACCGACACCGGCGGCTCGGTTCGCATCCCGGCGGCCCTGTGTGGGCTCGCCGGCTTCAAGCCGACCCAGCGGCGGGTGCCGCTGGACGGCGGGGTGCCGCTCTCGTGGACCCTCGATTCGATCGGCCCGATCGCCCGCACCATCCGCTGCTGCGCCGTGGCCGACGCAATCCTCGCCGGGGCGCCCGAGCATGGTGCGCCGGCAGCGCTGCCGCTGGCCGGCCTGCGTCTTGCGGTGCCGCAGAGCTATGTGCTCGACGACATGGACGAGGCCGTCTCCGAGGCCTTTGCAGAGTCGCTGACACGGCTTTCCGAGGCGGGCGCCCGGGTCGAGGAGGCCGGTTTCGAGAACCTGCTCGAGCTGGGCACGCTCTTCGAGGGCGGCGGCTTCACCGCGGCCGAGAGCTTCCACTGGCACCGCCGCCTGCTGGCCGAGAAGCGGGAGCTCTACGATCCGCGGGTGCGGGGCCGGATCGAGCGCGGCGCCGCCATGCTGGCCAGCGAATACATGGCACTCCAGGACGGACGGGCTGCCGCCATCGCCGAGATGCGCCGCCGCATGCGGCCCTGGGATGCCCTGCTTTTTCCCACGGTGCCGATCGTGGCACCCCGCCTCGACGAGCTCGAGGACGATGCCGACTTCACCCGTCTGAACCTCCTCGTGCTGCGCAACTCCACCGTCGCCAACATGCTGGGTCTGTGCGCCGCGAGCCTGCCCTGCCAGCCGGAGGGCGCGCTGCCGGTGGGGCTCACGGTCATGGCGGGCGAGGGGCAGGACGAGCGCCTGTTGGCGATGGCGGCTGCCATCGAGGACGTGCTGCGCGGCGGGGCGTGAGCGCCCTCTTCCTGCTGGGCGTCCTCGCCCGGACGGCTGCCACCGCCGCTGTCGTGGTGGCGGTGGCGCTGATCGTGGCGCGGGCCGGGCCGCGGATCGGCGGCATCGCGGTGGGCCTGCCGATCGTACTGGCGCCGGGCTTCCTGTTTCTCGGCCTCGAGCAGCCGCCGGGCTTCATCGCCGAAGCGGCGATTGCCGTCCTTTATACCCTGGCGGCCAGCCTCGCCTTCACCGCAGCCTATCTCCTGGCGGCGGCACGGCTCGGGGCGGTGGCGAGCCTTGCCGTTGCGGCCCTTGCCTGGCTCGCCGCCGGCCTTGCGCTGACCCAGGCGCCGCGCGCCCTTCCGCCGGCGCTCCTGGCCTACGGGCTGGCCCTCGCCGGCGCCCTCCTGCTCGGCCGGAAGCTGCGGCTTTCCGCTGCGGTGGCGGCGAGCCGGCCCGGCAAGGCGGCGCTTGCCCTGCGGGGCCTGGCGGCGGGGCTGCTCGTGGCCCTTGCGACCACGCTCGGCGCCCAGTGGGGTCCGGCCGCCTCGGGCCTGCTGATCGGCTATCCGATCGGGCTGTCGATCGTCAGTCTCACCTTGCACCAGCTGCACGGTGCGCCCGTCGCCCGGGCGACGGTGGCGGCGGCCCAGCCGGGCATGATGAGCCTCGCCGCCTTCGCGTTGGCCATGGCGGGTACCGTCGAGGCGCTGGGGCCGGCCACGGCCTGGCCCCTGGCGCTGCTCGCCTCGCTGGCGGCCAGCAGCCTGATGCTGGTGCTGGCCCGGCTCCCGCTCCAGCGCCCGGCCCGCCAGCAGGGCTGAGCCGGGGCGCCGCTCAGCCGGCGATCGGGGCCGTGGTGGCCGACGCTTCGCCCCGCCTGCGGGCCTCGCCGACCAGTGCCAGCACCACCACCACAAAGGTGACGCCGAGCAGCACCACGGCGATCGGGTGGCCCGAGAAGAACGCCAGAAAACTGCCGTCGGTGAGGATCAGGCCCTGGCGCAGGTTTTCCTCGAAGGTCGGTCCCAGCACCATGCCGATCACGATGGGGGCCATCGGCACACCGCACAGGCGCAGGAAGAAGCCGACGATGCCGGCGACCAGCGCCGTCAGCAGGTCGAACGGGTTGCCGCGTACCCCGTAGGCGCCGACGATCGAGAGCACCAGCACCAGGGGCAGCAGGACCGGCTCGGGCATCCGCAGGATACGGGTAAGGGCCGGGGCCGCCGCGGCACCCATCACGGCCATGACGATGTTGCAGGCCGCCAGCACGATGAAGGAGCCGTACATCAGCTCGGGATTGTCGGCGAACAGCCGCACGCCGGGTTGGATGCCCTGGATGATCAGCGCCGACATCATCACCGCGGTCGAGGGATCTCCGGGAATGCCCAGCGCCAGGGTCGGCACCAGGGCGCCGCCCGTCACGGCGTTGTTGGAGGCCTCGGAGGCGACCAGCCCCTCGGGCTCGCCGGTCCCCAGCTTGTCGCGGTAGCGGCCGCTGCGCTTGGCCTCGGAATAGGAGATGAAGGCGGCGGTCGAGGCGCCGGTGCCGGGCAGGATGCCCACCAGCGTGCCGATCACGCAGCTCTTGACCAGGGTCTTCCAGCGCAGCAGCCATTCCTTGAGGGGGGCCACCGAGAAGCCGATCCGCTTTTCCAGATCGCCGGTCTGGTCCTGCGGCATGGTGAGCCGCGCGAACACCTCGGTAAGCGCGAAGAGGCCGATCAGGAGCGGCACCAGCTCGATCCCGGCCGCGAGGTCGAATACCCCGAAATCGAACCGGACGAAGCCGGTCATGGTGTCGGTGCCGACGGTGGCGAGGAAGAGCCCCAGGATGCCGGCCAGCAGCCCGTTGATCATGCTGCCGCGCGAGACGCCGGCGATGCAGGTGAGAGCGAGCGCGATCAGCGCGAAGGTCTCGATAGGCCCGAAGCTCAGCGCGAACTGGGCGAGCCGGGGGGCAGCCATGACCAGGACCGCGGTCGAGAACAGCCCGCCGATCAGCGAGGCTATCGTGGCCCAGCCCAAAGCCTTGTCGGCGTCGCCGCGGAGGGCCATCGGGTAGCCGTCGAGCACCGTGGCGGCTGATTGCGGGGTGCCGGGCGTGTTGATCAGGATCGCCGAGATCGAGCCGCCATAGACGGATGAGCAGTAGATCGCGAGCACGAGGGCGATCGACGGAGCGGGCGCCATCGAGAAGGTGAAGGGCAGGGCGATGGTGATCGCCAGCACCGTGCCGAGGCCCGGCAGCGCGCCCATGACGATGCCGAAGGCGGTGCCGACCAGGATGGCCAGGCCGACATTGAGGTTCAGCACCAGATCGAGTGCCGGAAGCAGGTGTTCCATCGCGTCGTCCTAGATCCGGTCGAACCAGGGGGAGACCGGAAGAATGATCTGCAGGATGAAGACGAAGACGTACCATGTGAGCAGCGGGAAGATCACCGCGACCGGCAGAACGACGAGGGGGCGCCGATAGCCCAGCACCGGCAGCAGGATCAGCAGGAAGGCCACCGAGGCGAAGGCGAAGCCTATGAGTGTTATCGAGAGAACATAGCCGGCGGTGAGCGCCATGAGGCTCGCCAGCTGCGGCCAGCTCGGCGCCTGCACCCGCAGGGCCGAGCCACGCAGGCCGCGCAGCAGCACCACGAGCGACAACGCCGCCCAAAAGCCCAGCAGGATCCGCGGGAAGAAGCCGGGATCGAAGCCGAAGCCGAAGAATCCGGTGTTGCCGGCGTCGAGGGCGCCGGCCTCGCGCCACAGCAGGCCCGCCAGGACCAGCATGGCGGCGCCGAAGATCAGATCGAGCCGATCACGTCGCATGACTTGCTCCGGCAGGGGACGGGCGGAAGGAAAAGAGGCTCCGCCCGGAGGCGGAGCCGGGGGCCGTCACTGCTTCTTGATGCCGGCCATGCCCATGAGGTTCTTGTTGCGCTCGTACTCGGACTCGACGAAGTCGGCGAGCTCCCCGGGGTTCATGTAGCCCGGAGCGAGCTGCAGCTTCTTGAACTCCTCGACGACCGCGGGATCCTCGAGCGTGTCCTCGAGCACGGCCGACATCTTCTGGACGACCTCGTCCGGGGTGCCCTCGGGGCCGAACAGGCCCAGCCAGATCGAGAAGGCCTGGTCGTAGCCCTGCTCCTTCATCGTCGGCACGTCGGGGAACTCCGGCAGGCGCTCCTTGGCCCACACGCCCAGCGGCCGCAGATCGTAGCGCGGGATCAGCTGCGCCTGGTCGCTGAAGACGTCGACGACGTCGCCCAGCAGCGCCTTCATGACCTCGGCCGATCCCTTGAAGGGCACATGCTTGAGCTCGACGTCGGCGCTGCTCTGCAGCGAGATCATCGTGATGTGCGGCAGCGTGCCGGCACCGGTCGAGGCATAGGTCAGCTCGCCCGGCTTGCCCTTGGCGTCCTCGACGATGTCCGCGATGCTCTCGTGGGGCGAGGTCTTGGTGACCATCACCACCATGGGCGTGTCGTTGATCCGGCCGATCGGCACGAAGCCCTTGGGGTCGTAGGGGAGGGGCCGCATGTGCGGCATGCTGGTGAGCACGCTCGGCGTCGTCAGGAACAGCGTGTAGCCGTCCGGCTTGGCGCGGGCCGCCTCGGCAGCGCCGATGGTGCCGCCGGCGCCCACGACGTTCTTGATGATCACCTCGGTGCCGAGCCGCTCGGCGAGGTAGGGCTGGAGTGCGCGGCCGACAATGTCGGTGGCGCCGCCGGCCGGCCAGGGGATCAGGAACGTCACCGGCTTCTCGGGCCAGGCGGCTTGTGCGGGCATCGCGGCGGTGACGGTCATCACGGCGGTGAGCGCGGCTCCGGCGAGCAGCGTGGCGCGGCGCGTGTGTCTGGGCATTCGTGCCTCCCTTGGAACCTGATGGGCCATGTTGTGGCCTTGATAGCGCTTGCAACACCTAACCGAAAGAGATATCGCCATGTCAATGAATGTTTCAGCAAGCGGTTGCACAGCAGCTGGTAGCTCGATCGAGGAGCGCTGATGGCGCGGGCGAAAGGGTCCGGTCTGCCCGAGCTGCGGGCGACGGGAGGCGGCAGGGTGCGGATGGAGGACGTCGCGGCGGTCGCCGGCGTGTCCGTCGCCACCGTATCGCGCGCCTTCGGCAAGCCCGACTCGGTCTCGCCCGAGCTGCGCCGCCGCGTCCTCGAATCGGCCGAGCGGCTGGGCTTCCGGCCCAGCGTGCTGGCCGGCAGCCTCGCTAGTGCGCGGGCGCGGATCGTCGGCGTGGTGGTGCCTTCGCTGCTGACCTCGTTCTTCGGGATGACCCTGGAGGCGCTGGCGGGGCGGCTGGGCCCGGCCGGCTACCAGATGATGGTTGGTCACCACGAGTACGATCTCGAGCGGGAGGAGGCGTTGGTCGCCGCCAGTCTCGACTGGTCGCCTGCGGCCATTGTCGTCACCGGCGCGACCCACAGCCGCGCCACGCTCTCGGCGCTGGCCCGGGCGGAATGTCCGGTGGTCGAGATGTGGGAGATCTCCGAGCGACCGATCGACGCCGCGGTGGGCTTCTCCAACCGCGAGGCGGGCCGCGCGGTGGCCCGTCACCTTATCGCCGGCGGCCGGCGGCGGCTGGCCTTCGTCGGCGGCGCCATGGCCCGCGACCTGCGCGCCGCGGCGCGCGGCCAGGGCTTTGTCGAGGCGGCGCTCGAGGCGGGCCTGCCGGAGCCGCGCGTCGAGGTGCTGGAGGAGCGCTCCTCGACGGCCGGCGGCATCGCCGCCTTCGCCCGGCTGATGGATGCGGACGAGCCCCCCGAGGCGATCGCGTTCTCCAATGATTTCCTGGCGCTGGGCGCCCTGTTCGAGGCCCAGCGCCGCGGCGTGCGGATACCCGAGGACGTGGCCCTGGCGGGCTATGGCGACCTCGAGTTCGCCGCCAACTCGACACCCACCCTCACCACGGTACGGCCGCCGCACAGGGCGATCGGCACCGCGGTGGCCGACCACCTGCTGCGCCGCTTCGAGGACCCCGGGGCCGGGGGCGAGATCATCGATCTCGGCTTCGAGCTGGTGGCCCGCGCGAGCGGCTGACGACCGACCTTGCGATCAGGGAGTGCGATGAATGGGCGATAGAATCGATGGTGCGCGCTACATGGCCGAGACGCTGCACCGGCAAGGCGTGAGCCACGTCTTCTTCATCGACGCAATCATGCGGCGCACGCTGGTCGAGCTCGAGGCGCTGGGCATCGAGCGGGTCCTGGCGCACAGCGAGAAGTCGGCCGTCTACATGGCCGACGGCTACGCCCGTGTCACCGGCCGGCCCGGCGTGTGTATGGCGCAGTCGGTGGGTGCCGCCAATCTCGCGGCCGGCCTGCAGGACGCCTACCTGCATCGCACCCCGCTGATCGCCATGACCGGCCGCAAGCCGCCGATGTTCCGCCACCGCAACGCCTATCAGGAGCTGGACCACGCGCCGCTCTACGCGTCGGTGACCAAGTACCATGCCGAGGTGGAGACCGCCGAGCAGCTGCCGTTCCTGCTGCCCCAGGCCTTCCGCGAGGCCACCGAGGGCACGCCGCGGCCGGTCCACCTCGATCTTGCCGGCCTGCAGGCCGAGATCATCGAGACCGGCACGGTGGAGCAGGACCCGCTGGAGCCGCACCACACGCAGCTTCCCGCGCGCCGCTCGCCGCCGTCCGGTAGCGAGATCGAGGCCGCTGCGGCGGCGCTCGCCCGGGCTCGGCAGCCGGTCATCGTGGCCGGCGGCGGCGCCATGGTCAGCCGCGCGCAGGACGCGGTCCGGCGGTTCGCCGAGGCGCTGCAGATTCCGGTCGCCACCTCCACCGGCGGCCGCGGCATCCTTCCCACCGACCACGAGCTGCACGTCGGCTGCGTCGGCCTCTACTCCGCGCCGCACGCCAACCGGATCCTCCACGAGGCCGACCTCGTGATCTTCCTGGGCTGCCACACCGGCGACCAGGTCACCTGCAACTGGACCATTCCCGGCCAGGCCACGCCCATCGTGCAGATCGACGTGGACGGCAGCGAGATCGGCCGCAACTACCCGGCCGCCGTGGGCGTGCTGGGCGATCCGGCGCTCGCCATGGAGGCGCTGCTGGCAGCCTGCGGCGGCCAGGAGCCGCGCGCGGCATGGGCCGGCGAGGTCCGGGCGCGGGTCGCCGCGTGGCGCGAGAGCATGGCCGAGGCGATGGCCTCGGAGGCGAGCCCGATCCGCGTCGAGCGGCTGTGCCACGAGATCACCAAGGCGCTGCCGGAGAACGGGGTGCTGGTGGCCGACACCGGCTATTCGACCATCTGGGCCGCGACGCTGATCGACCTGCCGCATCCGGGCCAGACCTTCCTGCGGGCCGCGGGCTCGCTGGGCTGGTCGTTCCCGGCGGCGCTGGGTGCCAAGTGCGGCGCGCCCGAGCGGCCGGTGGTGTGCTTTACCGGCGACGGCGCCTTCTACTACCATCTGAGCGAGCTCGAGACGGCGCGGCGCCGCAACATCCCGCTGGTGACGGTGGTCAACAACAACTCGGCCTTCGGCCAGGGCTTGGTGAACATCCGCAACATCTACGGCGGGCGCCCCGGCAACCAGGACGAGATCATCCGCTTCGGCCCCACCGATTTCGCCGCCGTGGCGCGCTCGTTCGGCGTCGAGGGGATCCGCGTGGAGGACCCCTCCGAGATCGCCGGCGCGCTGAGCCACGCCCTGTCGCTCGGCCGGCCGGCCGTGATCGACGTGGTGACCGACGCGGAGCCGCGCGCTCCCGAGCCCTGGACGCTCTGACGATGACGACCTACCGCAAGGTTGCGGTGCTGGGTGCCGGCACCATGGGCCACGCGCTGGCCATCATTCACGCGCTTGGCGGCTGCGAGGTGCGGCTGCAGGACCTGACTGGCGAGGCTCTGGACAGGGCCCGCGCCCTGATCGGCGGCGCCCTCGAGACCCTCGAGGCCGCCGGCCGCTGCACGGCGGCCGAGGCGGAGGCGGCGCAGGCGCGGATCGAGTGCACCACCAGCCTCGCCGAGGCGGTGAAGGATGCCGACCTCGTGGTGGAGGCGGTGGTCGAGAACGTCGAGGTCAAGCGCGAGCTGTTTGCTGCGGTGGACGCCGCGGCGCCCGACCACGCCGTCATCGCCAGCAACACCTCCTATCTCGACATCTTCCCGCTGGTGCCGGAGCGGCGCGCGGCGCGTACCATGATCGTCCACTGGTACACGCCGCCCTACATCATCGATCTCGTCGACGTGGTGGGCAGCGAGAAGACGGAGCGCGTGCTGCTCGAGCAGATGCGCGACTTCCTGGCGGGACTCGGCAAGAAGCCGATCCTGCTCGAGCGCTTCATCGAGGGCTTCATCGCCAACCGGCTGCAGTCGGCCATGAGCCTCGAGGTCTACAAGCTGCTCGACGAGGGCTATGCCAGCCCCGAGGCCATCGACCACTCGATCAAGTACGGCCTGGCCGCCCGCATGGCGCTCATGGGCCATTTCGGGAAGGCCGACTTCACGGGGCTCGACATGGTGCGCCGGGCCATGGCCAACGGCACCTACAAGCCGCCCGTCCCGCGCGGCAAGAGCCCGGCGCTCGAGGCGCTGATCGCGCAGGGGCGCGGCGGCGTCATGGACGGCGCCGGGTTCTACGACTATGGCGGCCGGTCGCCGGTGGCGCTGATGGCCGAGCGCGACCGCAAGCTCCTGGCGCTGAAAGACGCCATCGAGACGATCGAGCAGGGCAACGGGGAGGACAACGCGTCGTGATCACTGCAGACCTCAAGGGCCGCCGGGCGCTCGTCACCGGGGCGGCCTCGGGCATCGGTCTCGCCACCGCAACCCGGTTCGCCAAGGCCGGCGCCCGCGTGGCGCTCAACCACCTGCCCGAGGATCCGGCGGGCCCGGAGCAGGCCGAGCGGCTGCGCGCCGAGGGCCTCGACGTGGTGGCCGTTGCCGGCAACGTCTCGGTGGCCGGCGAGGCCGAGGCCATGGTCAGGGACGCCATCGAGCGCCTGGGCGGGCTCGACTACCTGGTCAACAACGCCGGCACCTCGGGCACCAGGGAGCCGATAGCACCGGCCGACATGGACAAGATGACCGAGGAGTTCTGGTCGCTCATCTTGAGCACCAACCTGATCGGCCCGTTCCGCTGCACCCACGCCGCCGCCGAGGCGCTGCGCGCCTCCAAGGGGGCGGTGGCCAACGTCGCCTCGATCGCGGGGCTGGGCCAGCCCGGCAGCAGCCTCGCCTACGGCGCCAGCAAGGCCGGCCTCATCAGCCTCACCAAGAGCCTCGCCCGGGCGCTGGCGCCCGAGGCGCGGGTCAATGCCGTGGCCCCCGGCCATGTCGCCACGCCCTGGACCAGCACCTGGCCCGAGGAGCGCCGCAAGGCCTCGGCCGAGCGGGCGCTGCTCAAGCGCCACTGCACTGCCGACGACATCGCCGAGGCGCTCTTCTTCCTGTGCGCCGGCGGCGCCATGATCACCGGGCACACCCTGGTGGTGGATGGCGGCATCACCGTCTGACGGCAGGGCGCCATCGGTCGCGATAACGCGGGGGCTGCGGCGGCGGAGCCGCTCGAGGCGCTGCGCGCGGCCGGTTTTCTGCTTCTCTTCGGGGGCGCGCGTCCGGGCAGGGCGCGCGCCTTTCGCGTTTTCCGGGCCCGCGCGCGGCACCTGCGTTGAACCAGGATGAATAGCACCTGGCACGATCAAGCGGGCGTTGCACAACCTTCCGCCCATGCCCCGCACCCGACCGACAAGAGGGAAAGAGAAGAGCCGCGCGCAGCGCCCGCGTAGCGGTCAGGCCGCCAGGAAGCGCGGGTTGACCCGCCTCGCCGGCACCGCGATCCTCCTGCCGTAACCACCGCACCCGGGGCGCCAGGCATGGACCCGTCCTCGATCCCTGCGTTTCTCCGGCCGCGCGTCAGGCTCCTTGACGCGGACACGCCGCTCGAGCGGATGCGGCGCGTGGAGGCGGCCGTCGGCCATGACGGCCTCTGGGTCAAGCGCGACGACTGCATGCCGCTGGGGCTGGGCGGCAACAAGCTGCGCAGCCTCGAGTTCTGGATGGGCGAGGCGCTGGAGCAGGGTGCCGACATCGTGCTGGTGGCTGGCCAGCCCGCCTCCAACCAGTGCCGGCTGACCGCCGCCGCGGCGGCAAAGCTGGGGCTCGACTGCCTCGTTCTGCACAATGCCGACGAGCCGCAGCGTGACGAGGGCAACCTGCTGCTCAGCCGGCTGATGGGCGCGTCGCTGCGCTTCCTCGGCCCGGTCGACGAGGACGAGCGGGCGCGTCGCGTGCGGGAGGCGGCCGAGGAGCTGCGCCGCCAGGGCCGCCGCCCCTATATCGTGGGCGAGCCTGTGACCGGGGCGCTGGGCTATGTGGTGGCGGCGCTCGAGCTGCACGGGCAGGCAGAGCGGGCGGGAGCGGATCTCCGCCATGTCGTGCTGCCGGGCTCCATGGGCCCCACCGAGGCAGGCTTCCTCTTCGGCTGCGCCCTTTTGGGGCGGCCGTTCGAGGTGCATCTGGTGAGCGTGGAGTACGCCGTCCCGGAGCTGCTGGAGCGGATCACCCGGATCTTCGAGGGACTCGTCGCGCGGACCGGCATGGCGCCCGCCGGCGACTGGCGCGAATGGACACTGGCCCACGACAACCAGCTTGGCGCGGGCTACGCCGTTCCCACCGAAGAGGCGCTGGCGGCGCTGCGCACCTTCGCACGCCTCGAGGGGCTTTTCCTCGAGACCACCTACACCGGCAAGACCTTCGCGGGCCTGCTGCGGTTGGTCCGCGACGGCATCATCCCCGCCAGCGAGGCCGCCTGCTGCCTGCACACCGGCGGCGTGCCGGCGCTTTTCGCCCAGCCGGGCGCGGCCGAGGCCGGCCGCTCCTGACCATCCCTCCCCGACGCCTGCAAAGGGCGTTGGGGAGGGATGCGCCGCCGCAGCGAACGATCCTACCTGATGGTGACGGACGCCGAGTTGCCGATCGCCGCCGTGGTGGCGGAGAGCGCCCCCAGGCCGGCACTGCCGAGCGACAGCGAGACGCTCTGCCCGGCCACGGTCTCCTGGCTGATGGAGAGCGTGCCGGTGCCCTCGAAGGAGCCCGCCGCGAGCGACAGCGAGTTGCCGATCGCCACGCCGGTGACATCGAGGCTGGCGAGGTCGCCGATCTCGGTCAGGCTGAGCACGGCGGTCTGCGCCGAGGTGTTGAACTGGGTGATCGTGGGTGCTGCCCCCGAGACGGCGCCTTCCGTGTCGAGCGACACCGAGTTGCCGATCGCCGCCAGGGTGAGCTCGCCCGCACCCGTCCCGTTGAGCTCGGTCAGCGCACCGATCACGGTCTGGGACCCGTGGTTGGTCTGCTCGATGGCGCCGTCCGCGTCGAACGCCAGGTCGCCGCCGGAGGAGAGCGACAGCGAGTTGCCGATCGCCACCACGGTGGCGGAAAGGTCGCCCACGCCGTCGAGCCCGCCGAGGGTGACGTCGGCGCTCTGCCCGGAGGTGTTCAGCTGGTCGAGGAGGCTGCCCTCGTTCAGCGCGAAGTCGCCGCCGGAGGAGAGCGAGAGCGAGTTGGCGATCGCCGCCGCGGTCAGGTCGACGGCGCCGTCGAGGCCGAGATCGTCCAGCCTGATGGCGACCGACTGGGTGCTGTGGTTGTCCTGATCGACGCCGCTTTCGATCTTGTCGAGCGCCAGGGCGCCGTCCGCCGAGATCGACAGGGAGTTGCCGATCGCCACCGCCGTGCCGTCCAGCGCGCCCAGGCCATAGACCTGGTCGAGGTCGAGGCTCGCGTTCTGCGCGACGACATTGAGCTGCTCGACCTCGTCGAGCAGGATGTTGCCGGCGGCCTCGAGCGTCGCCGAGTTGCCGATCGCCGCCGCCACCAGCGTGCTGTCGAAGGTCTCGAAGGACGGCGTCGTGACGCCGACCGGCGTGTGCGGAACCCCCAGATCGTTGACACCGTCGAGGATGAGCCCGGCCGACTGGCCCGAGCCCACATTGTTCTGGTCGAGCCCGTCGAGGAAGAGGTCGCCGGTCGTCGCAGTCAGGGTCAGCGAGTTGCCGATCGCCGCCGCGGTCGCGTCGAGAACGGCCCCGGTCTCGGTCGGCAGGACGGCCAGATCCGCGATGTCGATGCCCGCATTTTGGCCGGTGGTATTGGTCTGCAGAAGCGTGTCGAAGCCGTCGCCGGTGCCGATGGCGCCGGCGGTCAGCGAGGCCGAGTTGCCGATGGCAGCGGCCGAGAGGCTGCTCTCGAGGCCGCTGACGACGACCTGGTCCAGCACGATGGCCGCGCTTTGCCCTCTATGGACGCTCTGTGTGATGTCAAGGCTGGCGATCTGCCCCTCGCCAGTGCCCGAGAGCGTGTTGCCGATCGCCGCGGCGGTCAGGGCGATGCCGTCAGCGCCGCCGGCGCCGAGATCGATGTCATGCAGATCGATGTCGGCGAGCTGCGTGCTGGCCGGGTTGACCTGGTCCAGCTCGAGCGCGGCGGCGTCGTCCACGCCCTCGATGTTGAACGCTGCGCTGTTGCCGATCGCGGCGGCGGTGGCCGCAAGGCTCTCGCCCCACAGACCTCCGAAGCTCAGCTCGGCGCTCTGCGCCGCAAGATTGACCTGGTCGAGCACCACGACCTCGATGGCCTGTGCGCTGCCGGCTGCCATGGGTGCTGCCAGCGCCGCCGCAGACAGCGACAGCAGCAGGCGCTTCTTCAAACTGGACATGCGTCCGTCCTCCCAAAGGTTGCGCCAACGCGCCGGCAAAATCTGCCCACTGCCTGGCGTTCGTCCCGGCGTGCCCGAACGATGCCGTTTCGCAACCTGTGGGAGAATCTCACCCAAAATGTACGCGTTAGACGTTGTTTCTATATCACCTGAAACGTGCAGTGGAATGACGATTGCCACGCATCAGGCGATATTTTTTCCCGATGGCCGGGGAACGCACGTCCGGAAAGTGATGGCCGTACGCCCCCGCGGCCCGTCCTAGCGGATGGTGACCGACGCCGTGTTGCCGATCGCCGCGGTGGTGGCGGAGAAGGCGCCCAGGCCGGAGGCGCTGGCCGTCAGCGAGACCGTCTGCAGGCCGCTATTGTCCTGCAAGACGGAGAGCGTGCCGGTGCCCTCGAAGGCGCCCGCCGAGAGGCTCAGCGAGTTGCCGATCGCCACGGCGGTGGCGTCGAGGCTGGCGAGGCCGTCGACATCGTCGAGACTCAGCTCGGCGCTCTGCGGCGCGTACTTGCGTTGGCTGATCGCGGGCGCCACGCCCGAGAGCGTGCCTTCGGCCTCGATGGACAGGGAGTTGTCGATTGCCGCCAGCGTGATCTCGCCGGCTCCCGTGCCGTTGAGCTCCTTAATATCGAGCGTGGCGGTCTGCGCGTAGCCGCCCCACTGGGAGATCCCGGTGGCCTCTGACGCCGCATCCTCGCCCGCAGAGAGCGCGAGATCGCCGCCGGAGTCGAGCGAGAGGGAGTTGCCGATCGCGACCACCGTTGCGGTAAGGCCGTCGAGGCCGTCGAGGCCGTCGAGCGCGACGCTGGAGCTCTGCGCGGCCTGGTTCCTCTGGTCGACGATGCTGCCCAGGCTCAGCGCCACATCCCCGCCGGCGTCGATCGACATGGAGTTGCCGAGCGCTGCCGCCGTCACCGCGACGGCACCCTCCATGCCGAGATCGGCCAGCTCGACAACGGCCGTCTGCGTACGCGAGGCTGCCTGCACGAGGCTGTTGCCGCCCGGCTCGATCGCCAGCATGTCACCGGCAGAGACCGACAACGAGTTGCCGATCGCCACCGAAGTGACGTCCAGATCACCCAGGCCGTAGACCTGGTCGAGCCTGACGGTGGCGAGCTGCGAGGGCATGGCGGCGCCCTGGACGAGGGTCCCGAGCAGCACGGTGCCCTCGGCGCCGAGGCTCGCGGAATTGCCGATCGCCGCCGCCACGAGGGTGCTGTCGAAGGACTCGAAGGACGGGGCGGCGATCCCCACCGGCGTGGAGGAGCTGCCCGGCGCGTTGATCTGCCCTAGTCCGACCGACGCCTCCTGCTTCCAGTTGTTCGTCTGGGTGAGATTGTCGAGGTAGAGATCGCCGGTGGTCGCGGTCAGGGTCAAAGAGTGGTTGAGCGCCGCGGCGGTCGCGTCGAAGGTGGCGCCGGACGCGCCCGGCAGGACGGCCAGATCCGCGATGGCAATCGTCGCTTCCTGGTTGCCGAGCCCGCTCTGCGTGACCGTATCGAGCCCGTCGCCGGTGCCGATGGAACCCGCGGTGAGCGAGGCCGAGTTGCCGATGGCGGCGGCCGACAGGCTGCTCTCGAGGCCGCCGACGACGACCTCGTCCAGCGTGATGACCGACTCCTGGCCTACTCCCATCGCCCCGACGATCTGGTTGATCGCGAGGTCGGCGATTTGCCCCTCACCGGTGCCCGATAGGGTGTTGCCGATGGCAGCCGCCGTCAGGTCCAGACCCTCTGTGGTGCCGCCGGAAAGGTCGACGGTGCTCAGGGCGATCCCGGCCAGCTGCTGGTTGCCCGGGAACAGCATGCTGGACTGGTCGAGGTCGAGCGTCGCGGCGTCGCCTTCGCCCTCGATGTTGAAGGCGGCGCTATTGCCGATGGCGGCGACCGTGGCAGCCAGGCTCTCGCCCCAGAGCCCGTCGAGATCGAGGGCGGCGCCCTGACCCGCGCTGGTGGACTGCTCGAGCACCACGATCTCGATCGACTGTGCGTTCCCGGCCGCCATCGGCACTGCCAGCGCCGCCGCCGGGAGCGACAGCAGCAGCCGTCTCTTCAAGCCAGTCATTCGTCCGTTCTCCAGCCGGTTGTCCGAGCGCCTCGGTAACGCGGCGCATCGGCCCCCTCCCAACCGGAACACCCGGACGGCACTGCATGTCGCAGTGTGTTAGGAATTACTGCCGCGTAGATCCGCGTCCGACGTCACTCTGTGCCACCTTAAAGGGGCAAATATGTGACGATCAACACGCGAGAAGAGAATAATGTCGTGCCGCTGCGGCCGCAGGAGCGCGCGTCCGCATGGTGGCGGACGCCTGCGCTCCTGCGGCGCCGTCCTAGCGGATGCTCACCGACGCCGAGTTGCCGATCGCCGCGGTGGTGGCGGACAGCGCGCCCATGCCGGAATCCGTCATGGTCAGCGAGACCGTCTGCAGGCCGCCATTCTGCTGGAAGGCGGAGAGCGTGCCCGTGCCCTCGAAGGCGCCCGCCGAGAGGCTCAGCGAGTTGCCGATGGCAACGGCGGTGGCGTCGAGGCTGGCGAAGCCGCCCGAGCCGGCAAGGGTCAGCTCGGCGATCTGCGGCGCGAAGCTGGTCTGGCTGATGCTGGGCGTCACGCCCGAGAGCGTGCCTTCGGCCTCGATGGACAGGGAGTTGTCGATCGCCGCCAGCGTCACCTCGCCGGCTCCCGTGCCGTTGAGCTCGGTGAGGTCGAGCGTGGCGGTCTGCGAGAAGCCGCCCGTCTGGAAGATCGCGTCGGGCCCGGGCGCCGCGTCGCCCTCATAGAGTGCCAGGTCGCCGCCGGAGGCGAGCGAGAGGGAGTTGCCGATCGCGACCACGGTCGCCCTCAGGCCATCGAGGCCCTCGACCCCGTCGAGCACGACGCTGGCGCTCTGATGGGCGATGTTCATCTGGTTGATGAAGGAGCCCCGGCTCACCGCCGCGTCCCCGCCGGCGTCGATCGACAGGGAGTTGCCGAGCGCTGCCGCCGTCACCGCGACCGCACCCTCCATGCCGAGATCGACCAGCTCGACTATGGCCGTCTGCGTACCCGAGGCGGTCTGCCCGAAGGCCTGGCTGCCCGGGTCGATCGCCACCATGCCGCCGGCGTCGATCGACAGCGAGTTGGCGATCGCCACCGAAGTGACGTCCAGATCACCCAGGCCGTAGACCTGGTCGAGCCCGATGGAGGCGAGCTGCGCGGACATGTTGTTCTGGGTGACGGCCCCGAGCAGCACGGTGCCCTCGGCGTCGAGGCTCGCAGAGCTGGCGATCGCCGCCGCCACCAGGGTGCTGTCGAAGGACTCGTAGGACGGGGCGGCGACGCCGACCGGCGTGGAGGAGCTGCCCGGCACGTTGATCTGCCCGAGCCCGACCGACGCCGTCTGGGCGCTGCTGTTCATCTGGAAGAGACTGTCGAGGTAGAGATCGCCGGTGGTCGCGCTCAGGGTCAGCGAGTTGTTGAGCGCCGCGGCGGTTGCATCAAAAGTCGCATCGGCCGCGTCCGGCAGGACGGCCAGGTCCGCGATGTCGATCGTCGCCGTCTGCCCGCCGAAGGTGCTCTGCGAGACCGTATCGAAGCCGTCGCCGGTGCCGATGGCACCCGCGGTCAGCGAGGCCGAGTTGCCGATGGCAGCAGCCGACAGGCTGCTCTCCAGCCCGCCGACGACGACCTCGTCCAGCGTGATCACCGAGCTCTGGGCGACCGGGAAGCCTGAGGCGAACTGGTTGATCGCGATGTCGGTGACCTGCCCCAGGCCGGTGCCCGAAAGGGTGTTGCCGATGGCCGCCGCGGTCAGGTCCAGGCCCTCGGTGGTGCCGGCGGCGAGGTCGACGTCGCTCGCGACGATCTCGGCCAGCTGCCGCCCGCCCGCGGACGGCGTGCTCATCTGCTTCAGATCGAGTGCTGCGGCGTCGGTCTCACCCTCGACGTTGAACGCGGCGCTGTTGCCGATGGCAGCGGCGGTGGCTGCCAGGCTCTCGCCCCACAGCTCGTCGAAGCTCAGCTCGGCGGTCTGGGCCGCGTTGTTCACCTGCTCGAGCACCACCACCTCGATGGCATGCACGCTGCCGGCCGCCATGGGTGCTGCCAGCGCCGCCGCCGACAGCGACAGCAGCAGCCGCTTTTTCAACACGGTCATCCGTTCGTCCTTCCGAGACTCTCGGGAGGAGCTTGCCGGCGCCTCCCTTCGATGGATCACGCTGATGCCCCGACAGACCAGCGACCCGTGCCGCCGCAGACGCGAAGGCGGGATAGCGCTGCATCTTTAAGGCAAACAAAAACACCTTTTATACATCTTCAGGTAGGCCCATGCCCGAACTCATGCGGGTGTTCAAGGGGCTTAGCGCACCTTGGAGTCTCTTTCCCGTCGGTGCGTGCCTCGGATGGCCGGTTGCCTCAAGAGAGTCGTCGCCGCCGGCATGACAAGGGCGCGCCCGGTCACCTGCGGGCCCAGCGGGTCCGGCTCCTCGCCCGTGGCCGGGAAGATCGTGATGGTGAAGGTCCTGCGTGAGAAGCGGAAGGCGGGCGGGCGGCCCGCTCCCGGGCGCCTCAGCCCCAGCGCAGGGGCTCGCTGCGTCCGCCATGCGCGGCGGACCAGGCGGGCGGGTCGGCGAGGAAAGCGTCGACCTCGGCCAGCGCCGGCGGCTCCAGCGCGCGGCGCTCGCGCGCCACCTCGATGAGCTCGCGCCAGGTGGCGAGGCTGTGGAGCCTGAGGCCCAGATCCTCCATGGCCTCGCGCGCGCCGGGAAAGACGTCGTAGAAGAAGATCACGAAGCCGTGCTCCACCTGCACGCCGGCGCGGCGCAGGGCGGCGCAGAAGAGCAGCTTGCTGCGGGCGTCGGTGGTGAGATCGTCCACCAGCAGGGTGCGGGCGCCGGGCTGGAGCACCCCCTCGATCTGCGCGTTCTCGCCGAAGCCCTTGGGCTTCTTGCGGATGTAGCTCATCGAGAGCCGCAGCCGGTCGGCGAGCCACGAGGCGAAGGGGATGCCGGCCGTCTCGCCGCCGGCGAGCCCGTCCAGCTCGCGCGTGTCGACGGCCCGGCGGATCGCCACCAGCGCCATGTCGACGATCTCCGAGCGCAGGTCGGGAAAGGAGATTAGCCGGCGGCAGTCGACATAGACCGGGCTCGCCCAGCCCGAGGTGAGCATGAAGGGGCGTTTCATGCTGACCCTGACGGCGCCGGTCTCCAGCAGGATCTCGGCCGTGCGGGCGGCGAAGGGGCGGGCTTCCATGCTCAGGCGTCCGGGGCGAGGGACCAGGCGGTGCGCTCGCCGCCCAGGAACGGGAACACCGCCCCCTCGCCGGGCACCGCGATCTCGGCCGGGACCTCGGTGGGTGCCTTCACCAGCGTGATCCGCTCCTCGTTGGGCTCGAGGCCGTAGAAGGCGGGGCCGTTCAGGGAGGCGAAGGCCTCCAGCCGGTCGAGGGCACCCTCCTCGGCAAACACCTGGGCATAGGCCTCGATCGCCACCGGCGCGTTGAACACGCCCGCACAGCCGCAGGAGGATTCCTTGGCCGAGCGCAGGTGCGGCGCGCTGTCGGTGCCGAGGAAGAAGGCGGCCTCGCCCGAGGTGGCGGCCTCGCGCAGGGCCAGCCGGTGGCGCTCGCGCTTGGCGACCGGCAGACAGTAATTGTGGGGCCTGATGCCGCCGGCGAAGATGGCGTTGCGGTTGAAGATCAGGTGATGCGGGGTGATGGTGGCACCCACAAGCGGCGCGTTGGCCCGTACGAAGGCCACGCCCTCTTCGGTGGTGATGTGCTCCATCACCACCTTCAGGCCCTGGTGGCGGGCCACCAGCGGCGCCAGCACCCGCTCGATGAACACCGCCTCGCGGTCGAAAATGTCGACCTCCGGGTCGGTCACCTCGCCGTGGACGAGCAGCGGGATGCCCGCCTTCTCCATGGCCTCGAGCACCGGGGCGAGGGCGGCGGGGTCGGTGACGCCGAACTGCGAGTTGGTGGTGGCATGCGCCGGATAGAGCTTCACCGCGGTGAACACGCCATCGGCGTGGCCGGCCAGCAGGTCGGCCGCGTCAGTGTCGTCGGAGAGGTAGCACACCATGAGCGGCGTGAAGCGCGAGCCCTCGGGCAGGGCCGCCATGATGCGCTCGCGGTAGGCCACCGCCTCGTGCGTGCGGCGCACCGGCGGGACGAGGTTGGGCATGATGATGGCCCGGCCCATCTGCGCGGCGCTGAACGGCAGCACGGCGCGCAGCATGGCGCCGTCGCGCAGGTGCAGGTGCCAGTCGTCGGGGCGGCGCAGTCTCACGCGGGCGGGCTCGCTCATCATCGCTCCTCGGCGGGAAGGGGCTAGGGGGCTCGAAGGGGCTCCAGGACCGCCGCGTGCATCAGGTCGATGGCCGCCAGCAGGTCCTCGATCTCCATGGCCTCGTGCGGGTTGTGCGACCCGTTGGCGTTGCGCACGAAGATCATCGCCGAGGGAATCCCGGCATTGGCGAACACCGCCGCGTCGTGGCCCGCTCCGCTCGGCAGGGTCTCCTCGGGGAGGCCCAGCCGCCCGGAGAGCTCCAGCAGGTGCCGCACCCAGGCCTCGTCCATGGCGGCGGGGGCGGTGTCGACCCGGCGGTCGAGCACGAACTCGACCCCACGCTCGGCGGCGATCGTCCGGCACTCCTCCTGCAGCAATTGGTGCAGCCTGTCGAGGGTGGCCCGGTTCTGGCTGCGCGCCTCGAAGCTGAAGCCCACCTCGTCGGGGATGCGGGTGATGGCGTGCTCGGCGGGGTTGGTGCCGATGACCCCGCAGGTAAGCACGAGATCCTCGCCGCCTTCCAGCATCGCCCGCCAGTGCTCGTCGAGCCGGCCGATCAGCTCGGCGGTGGCGAAGACCGCGTCGCGGCGCAGCCAGCGCGGCACGGTGCCGGAATGGCCGGCCTCGCCGCGGCACAGGATGCGCCGGTGGCGGACATTGCCGCGCAGGCCGGTGACCACCGCGGTGGGAAAACCGCGCGCCACCATCACCGGGCCCTGCTCGATGTGGATCTCCAGCCAGGCGGCCACATCGGCCGGATCGAGAAAGCGCTCGCCGGCGCGCACGCGCTCCACCTCGATACCGAGCCGCTCCATGCAGGCAGCGAGGCTCTGGCCGGTGTCGCGGTGCGGGCTCTCCAGATCCTCCGCCGAGAGGGCGCCCATGAGCGCGCTCGAGCCGATATAGGCCTTGCCGAACCAGGGGCTCTCCTCGCCGCGCAGGCCCAGGACGCGCACCGGCAGGGGCGGCGTGACGCCGGCCTCCTTCAAGCGCATCAGCGTCACGAGTCCGGCCAGCACTCCCGCCGCACCGTCGAAGTTGCCGCCTTGCGGCACCGAGTCGAGATGCGAGCCCAGGAGGACGCAGGGCCCGGGCCTTTCGCGGGGCAGGCCGATGACGAGGTTCTTGAGCGGGTCGAGACTCGTGGTGAGGCCTTCGCGATGAGCGAGGTCGGCCACGAAGTCGAGCGCGCGGTCCTCGCCCGGGCCGTAGCTCTCGCGCGTGACGCCGGGGCCGTCGACGGAGAGCGCGCGCAGGCCGTCGAAGGCATCGGCCAGGAAGGCCCGCTCGCTGTTGCGGCGGCGCGCAACAGGAGCGGTCGTGCTCACGAGGCGGCTCCAGCGAGCAGAACGTCGTCGTCGCCGCGCATGGCGCCGGTGAGGTCGGCGATGCAGGCGATGCCGCGGCGGCGGCACCAGGCATCGAGCCCGTCGATGATGTCGGTCATGGCGGTCGGCTGGAGGAAGGTGGCGGTGCCGACCTGCACGGCGCTGGCCCCGGCCAGCATGTACTCGACCGCGTCCTCGGGCGTCGCGATGCCGCCGCAGCCGATCACCGGGATCGACACCGCCTTGTGGCACTGGTGGACCATGCGCAGGACGATGGGCTTGATGGCGGGCCCCGAGAGCCCGCCCATGACGTTGCCCAGGCGCGGGCGGAAGGTCTCGGTGTCGACCGCCATGCCGAGAACGGTGTTGGCAACCACCACGGCATCCGCACCGCCTTCCTCGGCGGCCCGGGCGATAGCGGCGATGGCGCCGGTGTTGGGGGTGAGCTTGGCCCAAAGCGGCAGGCGGGTGGCGTCCCGCAGGCGCCGGACCACGTCCAGCGTCGCCGCCGGATCCATGGCGAAGGCGTGGCCGTCGGCCTCGATGTTGGGGCAGGAGATGTTGGCCTCGATGGCCGCCACGCCGGGCAGGTCGAGCGCGGCCGCGAGCTCGGCGAAGCCCTGGGCGGTGGGGGCCGAGATGCTCACCACCAGCGGCACCTTCCAGCGGCGCCAGAAGGGCAAGGTGTGCTCGAGGAAGGCCGGCACGCCCTTGCTCGGGATGCCGATGGAGTTGAGCATGCCGCCGGCGGTCTCGGCCACTCGCGGCGTGGGATTGCCGGCGCGCAGCTCGCTGGTGATGGTCTTGGTGACGAAGGCGCCCAGACGCTCCAGGCGCACCACCTGCTCGAGCCCCTCGGCGAAGGTGCCCGAGGCCGGCATCACCGGATTGGCGAGGGCGAGGCCGCCGACGCAGACCGCGAGATCTACCATCCCATCGCCTCCTCGATCGGGAAGACCGGCCCGTCCCAGCACACGCGCTTGTGGACCTCCCGGCCGCCCTCGCGGAACGGCCGCACGCAGCAAAAGCACATGCCCAGCCCGCAGGCCATCTGCTGCTCCAGCGCCACCTGGCCGGGGATGCCGTGCTCGGCGCCGAGCCGCTGCATGAGCTCGAGCAGCCGGTTCGAGCCGCAGGTGAAGAAGGCGTCGGCGCGGCCGGCGGCAATCAGACCGCGCAGCAGGGTCTCGACCCGGCAGGGCGCGCTCGAGCCGTCGGTATCGGTCACCACGATGGTGCGGGCACCCATCTCGTTGAAGGCGCTCACCGACATCACGTGGGCGAGGCTGCGCGCGCTCAGGATGGCGGTGACGCCGACACCCTGTCGCGCGGCCATGGCGGCCAGCGGCGCCAGGGTGGCGAGGCCCACGCCACGGCCCAGCACGACGATGTTGCGCCAGGCGGCATCGAGGCTGAAGCCGACGCCCAGCGGGCCCAGCATGCGCAGCCGGTCGCCCGGGCGCAGGGTGGCCAGGCCGCGGGTGCCGCGGCCGGTGACCTTGTAGAGGAACTCCACCCGGCCGGCCTCGGGGTCGGCCCGGTAAGTGCTCATCGGCCGGCGGAAGAAGGGCTGGTCGGCGCCGGTGGCCGGGCACAGGAGGTGGAAGAACTGGCCGGCCCCGGCGAGGCAGGCGGGTGCTCCGGCCTCCAGCACCAGATGCTTGTACTCGTCGTTGACCCAGTCGTTGGCGATCACCGGCGCCAACAGGTCGGCCGCCGCTGCCGGCTCGGCCGCGGCTGCGAGGGCAGGCATGGACATGTCTCGTGCCTTCAGAAGGAGAGGAGGCGCGGCAGGGCGAGGCTGATCGCCGGCACGTAGCTGATGACGGCCAGCACCACGATGTTCGCCGCGACGAACGGCCAGATGCCGGCGATCACCGTCTCGACCGGCCGCTCGAGCGTGGAGGAGGCCACGAAGAGATCGAGCCCGAAGGGCGGGGTGATCATGCCGATGCAGATGTTGAGGCAGACCACGAGGCCGAAATGGACGGGGTCGATGCCGAGGCTCAGCGCCACCGGGTAGAGGGTCGGCACCATCACCAGCAGGATCGAGTTGGGGTCGATGAACATGCCGGCCACCAGCAGGACCACGTTCACGATCAGCAGAAACCCGATCCAGCCGATGTCCTGGCCGGCGATGAAGGCGCCCAGCATGTCGGGCACCCGGGCCAGCGTGATGAAGTAGGAGAGCAGCGCTCCCACCGCCAGCAGGATGAAGACGGCGGCAATGGTGACCGCACTGCTCTCGGCCACCGCCACCAGCTTGCGCAGGCCCATCGAGCGGTAGACCAGCATCTCGATGGAAAGCGCATAGAGGACGCTCACCGCGGCGGCCTCGGTGGGGGTGAAGGTGCCGCTGTAGATGCCGCCCAGGATCAGGACCGGCATGCCCAGCGCCAGAAGGCCCGCGCGCAGTGCCTCCAGGCGCTCGCCCCGGCTCGAGGGAGGAGCCGCGGCAGCGCCCGAGCGGCGCGTCTCGAAAACTACATAGGCCGAGAAGGCCAGGCCCAGCACGACGCCGACCGCCAGCCCGCCGGCAAAAAGCGCGGCCACAGAGGTTCCGGTGAGCCAGCCATAGACGATGAGCGTGATACTGGGCGGGATCAGCAGCGCGCACTCGGCGCTGGACGCGATGAGGCCCAGCGAGAACTTCTCGCGGTAGCCCGCGCGCACCATCTCGGGATGGAGCAGCCGTCCCAGCGCCGCCACGGTGGCCGGTGCGGAGCCGCACACCGCGCCGAAGGCCATGCACGAGGCCACGGTGGTGTGGCCGAGGCCGCCGGTGACGTGGCCGATCGAGCGCTTGACCAGCGCCATGAGCCGGGCGGCGATGCTGCCCTGGGCCATGATCTCGGCGGCGAAGATGAAGAAGGGGATGGCCAGCAGGGTCGAGACGTTGACGCCGCCCAGGAGCTTTTGTGCCACCACCATGTCGGGCATGGCGGGGTAGTAGAAAAAGCGGGCCAGCACGCTGGGCAGGCCCATCACCATCAGCATCTCGAAGCCGAGAACGAGGGCGAGGACGGCCAGCAGGCACAGGGCGATGGCGGCCATGGGCGCTCCTAGTGCTCCTGGCCGCGGGTGGGGCGGCCGTAGCGGTCGTTGATGCCGGCCAGCTCCAGCGCGTAGCGCAGGGTGAGGAGGGCAAAGCCCACCGGCACCGCGCCGTAGAGCCACGCCATCGAGACGTCGAGGGTGGGGCTGAGCTGGCCGCTCTTCAGCACGAAGGCGGCGAGCACAATGCCGAGCTTGGTGAGGTAGGCGCAGAAGATCACGCCCGCCAGATTGATGAGCGTGCCGACGAGCCAGCGCACCTTGACCGGCAGCCGGTCGAAGAGGGCCGTCATGGCGATCTGGCGGCCGCGCTCCAGCGCCAGCCCCTGGCCCAGGAACACCAGCCAGGCAAGGCCGAAGAGGGTCGCCTCCTCGATCCACGCGAAGCGCGCGGCGGCGAGCGGGAAGACCTCGCGGACGATGATGTTGCCGGCATAGGCCACCGACATCGCCACGAGGATCAGGGCGACGGCGATGCGCTCGAAGGCGCGCAGGACGTCGAGCGCCCTGTGCGCGCCCCGGGCAGCCGGCCGGGTGGCGTGATCCATTCCCGCTGCGCCCGCCGCTGTCCGGTCAGTTCGCGAGGCCGAGGCGGTCGACCTCGCCGCGGTAGATCTCGAGCGCCTTGCTGCCTTCCTCGCCGGCCCGCTCCAGATAGGCAGCCTCGGCCTTGGGGAACATCAGCTCGCGCCATGCCCGGCGCTCGTCGGCACCGAGCTCGCGGACCTCGACGCCGGCAGTGCGGATCGTCTCCAGCGCCTTCTCCTGGGCTGCCTCCTTCATCTGCTCGACCTCGGGGCGGACCTCCTCGATGGCCGCCGAGATGACCTCGCGATGGCCCTCGGGCAGGCTGCCCCACCAGGCCGGGCTGAACAGGAAGACGTCCTCCATCGCGCCATGCTCGGAGAGCACCAGGTGCTTTTGGACCTCGAAATATTTCATGGTGGCGATGGTATCGAGCGGGTTCTCCTGGCCGTCGACCACGCCGGTCTGGAGCGCCGTGTAGAGCTCGCCGAACGGGATCACCACCGCCGAGGCGCCCAGCGCCGAGAACTGCTCGATGAGGATTCGCGAATCCATCACCCGGAACTTCTGGCCCTCGAACGCGGCGATCTCGTCCATGGCCTTGGCCGAGGTCACGTTCTTGCGGCCGTTGGGCCACAGCGCCACCGCCTTCAGGCCGCGGCTCTCGAAGCTCTCGAGGATGTAGTCGCCCAGCGGGCCTTGGCGCAGCTCCTGAGCCTTCTCGCGATCGGCGGGGAAGAGGAAGGGCAGGTCGAGCACCGAGACCACGGGGTTGAAGCCGCCGAGGAAGGCCGCGGGCATGACCGTGCCTTCCATGGCGCCGAACTGCGTGCCCTCGACCATCTGCCGGGCGTTACCGAGCTGGGAGGAGGGGAAGAGCTGCAGCTCGACCTCGCCGCCGGTCCGCTCGAGGACCAGGGCTGCGAGCTTCTCCAGAGCCTGGTGGCGGGGCTGGCTGGGGGCCTCGAGATGGCCGATGCGGGCGACGTAGGTCGCCTCGGCGGCAGCCTCGGGGAGGCCTGTTGCCAGCGTTGCCGTCAGGGCGCCCGCTGCGAGCAGGAAGAGGCGGCGACAGGCTTGCATGGAGGCATCTCCGTGGCTGACCGGGGGACGAACGGTATGTTGCAATTTCGCGACGTCGTCGCTTTTTTGAAGCTAGGCGGCGCCAGCGTCAAGAGGCCGGGCAGGCGGCCCGTCCGGCCGCTGCCTCTTCCTCGCGCGCGCGGCAGAGAAGAGCGCGCAGGGCGGCTCCCGCTTGCGCGCCCTTGAGCGCGCGTGACCAGAGCTGCTCGAAGGTGGCGGTCCACAGCTCGACCGCCTCGCGGGCCGAGGTGATCATCGCCACGCCGCTGTCGATGTTGGCGAGTTCGCCCAGGCGGAACGGGCTGATCGCCACCACAGGGCCTTCCGGGCGCCGGAAGATCTGGAAGGTGAGACTCGGCATCACCGCCTCCACCAGGCCGATCTGGATGCCCACCGGCTCCTGCTCCATCACCCGGCACAGATGCTCGATCTCGAGCGTCGCCAGGTGCCGCCGCCGGGCGGCCTCGTCCGGCGGCAGGTCGAAGGTGCCTATCAGGCCAAGCCGCAGGAAACGCTCGATCTCGAGGCTGCCGACGAGGCTCGCTACTGCCGGGCGGCGCCGCTGCCAGGTCCGGCGGCGCTCGTCGAGGATCGCCAGCACGGCCTCCCGGCCCTCCTCCGGGCAGGCGCCGTTGCCGGCCTCGGCCAGCATCCGGCGCAGGTGCACACCATAGTCCGGCGAGGTGAGCAGGTAGGAGACCGGCTCGAAGTGGGTCATGATCTGCTCGGCGCCGTCCTCGAGCTGGCGCATGCGCTCGAAGAAGCTGATGGCGCTGGCATGATACTCGACGCCGACCCCGAGCAGCGACTCGACCGACACGTCCAGCAGCCCGGCGATACGCTCGAAGGTCTCGAGCTTCACGATCGAGCCCTTCTCCAGGCGGAACACCGCCGCGCGCGACAGCCCGAGCTGCTGGGCCACCTGCTCGGCGGTCAACCCTCTGGCCAGCCGGTAGGCGCGCAGGCGGGAGCCGATCTGCTGGTAATCGATGCTCACCTTCGATCCTTGAGAGTAATTTTTTAGACGATGTCGCAAGCCTAATGCGGTGCCGGCCACCAGACAACCGTGCCCCGACAGTCTCGCGGAACCGTGCGGGGGCCATGAGGGTTTGCTAGCAGACCAGCCGCCGGTGGCCGCGTATGGACGTTCTTCCCGACAATCTGTCCCTGTGGTGGGCCAGCCTCTCCTCCGCGCTCGATGTGGCGGGGCGCCTAGGTGTGGCCGCCCTGTGCGGCGCCGCGCTGGGTCTCGACCGCGAGTTGCGTGACAAGCCGCTGGGCCTGCGCACCTACATGCTGGTGAGCCTCGGGGCGGGAGCCTTCTCGATCCTGACGCTGCGCCTGGTCGACGTGCTCGGCGCCGAGGAGAAGATGGCGCTAGATCCCACCCGGGTCATCGAGGGCGTTATCGGCGGCATCGGCTTTCTGGGCGCCGGTGCGATCATCCAGGGCCGCGGCCGGATCCGCGGCGCCACCACCGGGGCGGGGATCTGGGTGGTCGGCGCCATCGGCATGGCCGCCGGCTTCGGTCTCTATATGCACGCGATCGTCTTCACCGCCCTGGCCGTCTGCATCATGACGGTGCTGGGCGTGCTGAGCGCCCGCCTGCGCGATGCCCTGGGCGACGAGGATGAAAACAAGGGCGCCCGGCCGATGAACGCGGAAGAAAAGGGTTCCTGACGCGTCTATTGTGAAGGGTGTTGCGGATCAGCAACGGTCCGTGTGGGAGGAAGAAGATGGCAACCGTCGTCCAGGCGCGTCCCGCCGCGGCGATGATGCATGTGGCGGCCGCCTTCGTGGTGTGGGCGCTGCACCTGGTAGCCGTCCAGGCAGCCGGGGCGGCGGCGTGCAGCACCATGGCGTTCCCGGCCCATCTGGCCGGCGGGGTGGTGGCACCGATCCTGGCTGCGGCGGCAACCGCGGTGGCGAGCGTGGCGCTCGCCGCCATCGCCGGCACCGTTCTCGTGCGGACGTGCCATCAGGGCGCCTCGGCACTGCTGCGCACACCGTGCCTCGGCGCCGTGGCGATCCTCGAGCTGGCGGTCGTCCTGCAGGCCGTGCCGGTGCTGCTGCTCCAGGCCTGCGGCTGATCCCGCGGGCCCTTCAGCGGGCAGCGAGCAGGGCCTCGGCCAGCTCGGCGAAGCCGTGCCCGCCTTCGGCCGAGGTGATCCACGCGGGAGCCGCCTCGAGACGCGGCAGAAAGCGGCGCAGGTTGGCGACGCCCACCGCGGTGCGCGCGAAATGGGCGAACATCGGCTGGTCGTTGGGCGAATCGCCTGCAAACGCGCAGCGCTCGCGCCCGGCATGGATGTCGACGCCGAAGGCCTCCTCCATGAAGATCCGCGTCATGGTGAGCTTGTCGTAACGGCCGAACCAGCCATTGACGTGGATCGAGCTCACCTTGGCGGTGCACCCCGCCTCCTCGAACAGCTCGACGATGCGCGTCACCGCCTCCTCCGGCAACGTCGGCACGTCCTCGCAGAAGTCGATCGCCAGGTCGGCCTCGCGGTAGAGCTGGTCGGAGGCCAGGGCGGTGCCCGGCACCTCGCGCAGGATCCGCTGGCCCAGCTCGGCCAGCCGGGCGCGGTTGGCGGCGCGGGTCGCCTCGTCCATCAGGAACCGGCGCACCAGCCGGCCGCGCGTCGCGTCGTGGCGAAACCAGAAGGCGCCGTTCTCGCCGACGACGCCGTCGACCGGCCACATCCGGGCGATGTGATCGCACCACCCGGCCGGCCGCCCGGTGATCGGCACGACGCGCAGGCCCGCCTCGCGCAGCCGCTCCATCGCCGCATAGGCAACCGCCGGCAGCCGGCCACCGAGGCTCAGCGTGTCGTCGATGTCGGTGAAGACGGTGGTGATCGCGCGGCGCTCTCCGGCCGCCCAGTCGGCGAGCGGGCGCGGGGCCTGGTGGGTCATGGTCTGCTTCCCGTTCCTGTCGCGGCTGGCGCTAGGGCAGGGCCCTTCGCGGATCGATAGAGCAGCCCCGGCCGGCCGGCAACGCGCGTGAAGCGGGTCACGCCTCCTTGACGGCATAGCGCTTCAGGATGGCTCCGACATCGTAGGTGCGGGCGTCGCCTTCCTTGATGGAGGAGCGCTTCTCGACCGTGCCCAGATGGTGCTGCATGGCCTGGACAGCGGCCGCCGCGTCGCCCCGGCTAAGCGCCGCGACGATGGCACGGTGCTCGCTTACCGCGCAGTCGGTGGAGTGTGCCTGGCCATAGAGCGCAAGGATCAGGGAGCTGCGCGAGACCAGCTCGCTCACATAACGCGCAAGAACCCGGTTGTTGACCATTCCGGCGAGGAGGCGGTGGAAATCGCCGGCGAGCTGGCTGGCCGCCTGGCTGTCGGGCGCGCTGGTCTGCTCCTCAAGGCGCACGTGCTGCTCCAGCGTCTCGACCTGTGCCGCGGTGAGACGGCCGGCCAGGCGCCGCGCCACCTCCTGCTCGAGGCAGCGGCGCATGTCGAAGATCTCCTGCGCTTCCGTGGGATCGGGGCTTGCCACGATGGCGACCCGGTTGCGCCGCGCCTCGACCAGTCTCTCTGCATGCAGGCGGGCGAGGGCGGCTCGCACGCTGGTCCGGCTGACCCCGAAACAGTCGCCGATCGCATCCTCCGGCAGCCTGTCGCCCGGCCGCAGCGTCTGCTCGACAATCGCTTGGCGCAACGCTGCGTATATCTTGTCGCTTCGCGATGTTTTTCCCGCCCGCGCTCGACCCATCACCCCGGAATTCCTTTACAACTTTGCTGCGTCTGCAAAGTGTATACACCTTGCAGGCGCTATGGTACGTGGCACGGTCAGAAGATGTCGCATCCAGCGATCAGGGAAGGAATATCGGCGTGGCTGGCGATCTCCTCCTGAAGAATGTCCGCCCGTTGGGCGGCGAGCCCATCGACGTCCTGCTGCGCGAGGGCAGGATCGCCCCCGCGGGCGCGCCGGGTGGCGCCGCCGAGCCGGTCGAGTGCAGCGGGGCGATCCTCGCGCCGGGCTTGGTCGAGGCGCACACCCATCTCGACAAGACGCTGGTGGGGATGCCCTGGTACCGCAACGAGGTGGGGCCGCTTCTCGTCGACAAGATCGACAACGAACGCGCTCAGCGCCGCCTGCTCGGCATCGACCCCGAGCGTCAGTCGGCGCGGCTGGCGCTGCAGGCGCTGGCCTTCGGCTCGACCCACATCCGCAGCCATGTCGACGTCGACACCGAGCTTGGCCTTGCCGCCATCGAGGGGGTGATGGCGACCCGCGACCGGCTGGCGGGCGTGGTCGACATCGAGATCGTGGCCTTTCCGCAGAGCGGCCTCCTGGTCCGCCCGGGCACCGTCGAGCTGCTCGAGGAGGCCATGAGGATGGGCTCGCAGGTGGTGGGCGGGCTCGATCCCTGCGCCATCGACCGCGACCCGAAGGGCCATCTGGATGTGGTCTTCGGCCTCGCCGAGCGGTTCGGCCGGCCGGTCGATATCCATCTGCACGAGCCGGGCGAGCTCGGCGCCTTCTCGCTGGAGCTGATCGTCGAGCGCACGCTGGCGCTGGGCATGCAGGGCAAGGTCGCCGTCAGCCACGCCTTCTGCCTCGGCATGGCGGATCCCGAGCGGGTGGCAGGTCTGGTCGAGCTGGTCGCCGAGGCGGAGATCGCCATCGTCACCACGGCACCGCCCTCGCGGCCGGTGCCGGCGGTCCGTCAGCTCGCCAGGGCGGGCATCGTCATGGCCGCAGGCTCGGATGGCGTGCGCGACACCTGGGGGCCCTACGGCAACGGCGACATGCTCGAGCGCGCCATGCTGCTGGGCCTGCGCAACAATCTGCGCCGCGACGACGAGCTCGAGCTGGCGCTCGAGGTCTGCACGGCAGGCGGTGCCAGGGTGATGGCGCTGGAAGACTACGGACTGGAGCCCGGCTGCCGCGCCGATCTGGTGCTGCTCGAGGGCGAGACCGTCGCCGAGGCGGTGGTGAGCCGCGCGCCGCGCCGGCTGGTCATCAAGGGCGGCCGTATCGTCGCGCGCGACGGACGAGCGCTCGTCGAGGCGGCGTGACGCCAACAATGACAGGGCAAGCAGGGAGAGGCTGAATGATCAAAAATGCAGTGCTGGGCGCATCCGCCCTGGCGATGGCGCTGACGGCGGGCGCCGCCCACGCCAACACTCTCAGGTGGGCGTTCAGTGGCGACGTGGTGACGCTCGACCCGTTCGCCCATACCGAGAGCTTCACCTCGGCCTTCCTCGAGCATATCTACGAGCCGCTGGTGCGCCGCGACCGCGATCTCGGCATCGAGCCGGCGCTGGCGACCTCCTGGGAGATCGTCCAGCCCGACGTCTGGCGCTTCAAGCTGCGCGAGGGCGTCACCTTCCACGACGGCGCACCTTTCACCGCCGACGACGTGGTGGCGTCGATCACCCGCGTGCTGAACCCCGACGCCAGGGCCCGGGGGCGCCTCCTGTCGGTGAAAGAAGCCCGCAAGATCGACGATCTGACCGTCGAGATGGTGACCGACGGGCCCTACCCGCTGCTGCTCAACGACCTCAACGGCATCCACATCATGGACGCCGAGTGGCTGAAGGCGAACGACGCCGAGCAGCCGGGCAACACCACCACCGGCGTTACCACCTACGCCTCGACCCACACCAATGGCACCGGCCCCTTCAAGCTCGAGAGCTACCGGCCCGACCAGAAGACCGTGCTCACGGTGAACGAGGCGTGGTGGGACGAGCCCGAGCACAACCTGACCCGCATCGAGTTCATGCCGATCAAGTCCGACGCGACGCGCGTTGCGGCCCTCCTTTCGGGCGAGATCGACATGATGGTGCCGGCACCCCTGCAGGACATCGCGCGGATCCAGGCAGCGCCGGGCCTCGAGGTGGCCGAGAGCCCCAGCCTGCGCACCATCTTCTTCGGGATGAACCAGCAGGACGAGGAGCTGCACGACAGCAACGTCAAGGGCAAGAACCCGCTTAAGGACGTGCGGGTGCGCAAGGCGCTGTGGATGGGGATCGACACCGATCTTCTGAACAGGAAGGTGATGCGCGGCACGGCCCGCGTCGCCGGCCTGCTCGCTGCTCCCGCCATCCCGGGCCATGACGACGCCATCGACGTTCGCCCGCCCCATGATGTCGACGGGGCCAAGGCGCTGCTCGCGGAGGCCGGATATCCCGACGGCTTCAGCACCAACCTCTCCTGCCCCAACGACCGCTACGTCAAGGACGAGGAGCTGTGCGTGGCGGTGGCCGCCATGTGGGCGCGGATCGGCGTCAAGGCCAACCTCGTCGCCGAGAGCAAGACCACCTTCTTCCCCAAGGTCGATCGCGGCGAGGCCGACATCTATCTCCTGGGCTGGGCGACCCTGCCGCAGATGGACACCTACAGCATCGTCTCCAGCCTGCTCGCCACCCCGGACGGCCCGCTCGGCGGCAACAATGCGGGCGGCTACAGCAACGCGCGGATCGACGAGATCGCCATCGGGGCGGCAACCGAGCTCGACGAGGCCAAGCGCCTCGCCATGATGACCGAGGCCCTCAAGATCGCGCGCGACGAGGTCGCCTATATCCCGCTGCACCAGCAGCCGATCGCCTGGGCGATGCGCAGCAATGTCGAGCTGCCGCAGTTCGCCGACGAGTATGTCCGGCTGCGGTTCGCCCGGATCAACTGACAGGAGAAGCGGGGCAGGCCGGCCGGTGCCGGCGGTCCCGCGCTGCCCCGATGATCTTCCTTCTTCGACGCCTGGCCCAGGGCGCGCTCGTCATGCTCGTCGTGGCGCTGGTGGCCTTCTTGATGTTCCGCTTCATGGGCGATCCGGTGCGCGGCATGCTGCGCGAGGACGCCACGCTCCAGGAGCAGCAGGAGCTGCGCGACCGGCTCGGCCTCGACCGGCCTCTCGTCGTGCAGTTCGCGAAGTTCGTGGGCGGCGCGCTGCAGGGCGAGTTCGGCGTCTCCTGGCGCAACCAGCAGCCGGTCATGGAGCTGATTCTCGACCGACTGCCGGCCACCATCGAGCTGGTCGTCGTGGCGATGATCATCGCGCTGCTCCTGGGGGTGCCGCTGGGCGTGTGGAGCGCCCTCAACCGCCACAGGCCGCAGGCGAGCCTCCTGCAGACGGTCTCGCTGATCGGCATCTCCACGCCGACCTTCGTCACCGGCATCCTCCTGATCCTGGTCTTCGCGGTGATCCTCGGGTGGCTGCCGTCCTTCGGGCGCGGCGAGACCGTGGAGATCGGCTTCTGGCGCACCGGCTATCTCACCGCCAGCGGCTGGAAGGCCCTGATCCTGCCGGCCTGCACTCTGGCGCTCTACCAGCTGGCCCTCTTCATGCGGCTGGTGCGCGCCGAGATGCTCGACGTGATGCGCCAGGACTTCGTGCGCTTCGCCCGCGCCCGCGGCCTTCCCACGCGTCTCGTGCGCTTCCGCCACGCCCTCAGGAACGCGCTGATGCCGCTGGTGACCATCGCCGGCATGCAGGTGGGCTCGCTGATCGCCTTCGCCATCGTCACCGAGACCGTCTTCCAGTGGCCGGGCATGGGCTTTTTGTTCCTGCAGGCGGTGCAGTTCGTCGACATCCCGGTGATGGCCGCCTACCTGGTTTTCATCGGCTTCATCTTCGTGGTCCTCAACATCGCGGTCGACGTGCTCTACACGCTGATCGACCCGCGCCTGCGAACGGGAGGCGCCGGTGCAGGACGCTGAAGCCCGAAGCCTGGGGCGCATCGCCCGGCTGCGCGCCGGCAACGACGTGCTCGACAGCTTTCTTTCCACCCCCCGCGTGGTGATCGCCGCGGCGGTGGCGCTGCTGATGATCCTGACGGCCGTGCTGGCGCCGCTGATCGCCCCGCACGACCCGTTCGACATGGCCGCGATCTCGCTGCTCGACAGCGAGCTGCCGCCGGCCTTCCTCGAGGGCGGCGATGCACGCTTCCTGCTCGGCACCGACAGCCAGGGCCGCGACGTCTTCTCCGCGATCCTCCACGGCCTGCGCATCTCGCTCATGGTGGGCGTGGTCGCGGTCCTGCTCTCCATGGCGCTGGGAGTGACCGTCGGCCTGGTGTCGGGCTATTTCGGGGGCTTCGTCGATTCCGTCCTGATGCGCCTGGCCGACGTCATCCTGAGCTTTCCCACGATCCTCATCGCCCTGCTGGTCAACGGCATCCTGCGCGGCGTGCTCCCCAGCACCCAGGCGACCGCGACCGCCGTGCTGGTGCTCGTGCTCTCGATCGCCGTCAACGAGTGGGTGCAGTACGCGCGCACCGTGCGCGGCTCGACCATGGTCGAGAAGGGCAAGGAATACGTGAAGGCGGCCCGGCTCACCGGTCTGCCGCCGCGCACCATCCTGCGCCGTCACGTCCTGCCCAACATCCTCTCGCCGGTGCTGGTGCTGGCCACCATCAACCTGGCCCTGGCGATTCTCACCGAGGCCACGCTCTCCTTCCTCGGCGTCGGCATGCCGCCCACCCAGCCCTCGCTCGGCACCCTTATCAACACCGGCAACGAGTTCCTGTTCTCGGGGATCTGGTGGGTCGTCGTGTTCCCAGCGCTGACGCTGGTGGTGCTGGTCCTCTCCGTCAACATCGTCGGCGACTGGCTGCGCGATGCCCTCAATCCCCATCTGCGGTGAGCGCCATGGCATCGCTGCTCGAAATCCGTGGCCTTTCCGTCCTTTTCGAAGGCAAGCGCGGCCGCGTTGCCGCCGTGGAAGACCTCGACCTCGACCTGGAGCCGGGTGAGATCCTGGGTCTCGTGGGTGAATCCGGTGCCGGCAAGTCAACCGTCGGCAACGCCGTGATGGGCCTGATCGACCCGCCCGGCCGGGTCGAGGCGCGCTCCCTGCGCTTCAAGGGCGAGCCCCTCGATCTCGCCGACGAGGCCGCCATGATGCGGCTGCGCGGACGGCGCATCGGCATGATCTTCCAGGATCCGCTCACAAGCCTGGACCCGCTCTTCACGGTGGGCGACCAGCTCGTCGAGACCATCCGTCTGCATCTGGGCATCGACGAGAAGGCTGCGCGGGCGCGGGCCGTCGAGCTGCTGGGCAGCGTCGGCATTCCCGATCCCGAGGCGCGCATCGCCAGCTACCCGCACCAGTTCTCCGGCGGCATGCGCCAGCGGGTGGTGATAGCCCTGGCGCTCGCCTGCGAGCCCGACCTGGTGATCGCCGACGAGCCCACGACCGCGCTCGACGTGTCGGTGCAGGCGCAGATTCTGGAGCTCATCCGCGATCTCACCAAGGCCCGCGGTATGGGCGTCATCCTCGTCACCCACGACATGGGAGTCATCGCCGAGGTCACCGACCGGGTGGCGGTGATGTATCGCGGGCGTCTGGTCGAGGAAGGACCCACCGCCCGCGTGCTGGGCCGGCCGCGCGAGCCCTACACCAAGGGCCTGATCGCCTCGGTGCCGCGTGCCGACCGCCGGCTGCACCGCTTCCCCCAGCCGCCCGGCCAGGCGGACGCCGCACCGAAGGCCATCGATCTGGGCTCGCACTGGCTCGGCGCCGGCACCCGCCGAGAGCGCAGCGACGTCCCGGTGCTGGAGGTCGAGGGCCTGACCAGGGACTTCGTCCTGCGCCGCGGCATCCTGGGCATCGGCGAGAAGCGCTTTCGCGCCGTCGACGATGTGGCCTTCGCCGTGCGCGAGGGCGAGGTGGTGGGCCTGGTGGGGGAGAGCGGCAGCGGCAAGTCGACCATCGCGCAGATGGTGGTGGGCCTGCTCAGGGCCGATGCCGGGCGCATCCGCTTTGCCGGCACCGACATCACCGCGACCCGTCGCGAGCGCGACCTTCTGCCGGTGCGCCGCGAGCTGCAGATGATCTTCCAGGATCCTTACAGCTCGCTCAACCCGCGCCTGCGGGTGCGCGAGATCGTGGCCGAGCCGATCCGCTTCCATCGCCTGGCGTCGGGCGAGCGCGAGATCCAGGGGCTGGTGCTGGAGCTGCTGGCACAGGTGGGGCTCGGCCCGGAGGCGGCGCGCCGTTACCCGCACGAGTTCTCAGGCGGCCAGCGCCAACGCATCTCGATCGCCCGGGCGCTGGCAACGCGCCCGCGCTTTTTGGTGTGCGACGAGCCCACCTCGGCGCTCGACGTCTCGATCCAGGCGCAGATCCTGAACCTGCTCAAAGACCTGCAGGAGACGCTGGGTCTGGGCATGCTCTTCATCAGCCACGACCTGCCGGTGGTCCGACAGATGTGCGACCGCGTGGCGGTGCTCAAGCAGGGCCGCCTGTGCGAGCTGGCGTCGACCGAAGAGCTCTTCGAGAACCCGCAGCATCCCTACACAAGCGAGCTTCTGGCGCTGATGCCGAGGCTCGACGGACTGGCACCGGCGCCCGCAGGGGCGCTCGATGGCTCATCGGAGGCGAACGTTTATGGCTGACATCCTGATCATCCACGGCACCGTGGCGACGATGGACCCCAAGCGCCGGGTCATCGAGGACGGTGCGGTGGCGATCACCGGCGACCGCATCACCGCCATCGGCACCACCGCCGAGATCACCGCGGCGCACGAGGCGCCCAAGGTGATCGACGCGCGCCGCAAGCTGGTGATGCCGGGCCTGGTCGACGCTCACGCCCATGCCGGCCACGGCATCATCAAGACCATGGGCGGCTTCGACGGCGACGCCTGGTTCAAGGCCTGCGAGCTGGCCTACACGGTGGGCTCCGACGAGCAGTTCTGGGCAGCCGAGGCGCGGCTCGCGGCGCTCGAGCGGCTGCGTTTCGGCGTCACCACGGGTATCTCGCTGCTGGGTGGCGGCGATACCATCATGCGGACCGACGAGCCGGACTATGCCGCGGCGCATTGCCAGGGCGTGCTCGATGTCGGCACGCGCAGCGTCGTGGCGGTAGGCCCGACCCGGCCGCCGCATCCGCGCCGCTACGCACGCTGGCACGGCCAGGGCAAGCGCGACCTGATGATCGGCTTCGAGGACCAGTATGCGAGCTGCGAGGCCATCTTGAAGGAGTGGCATCGCAGCCACGGGCTGCGCATCAACATCGCCCTGCTCACGCCGACCCTGCGCGCCGAGCATGTGGCCTCGCTCGGCGAGGCCCTGCTCGAGGACGCGATCGACCAGGCTCGCAAGGTGCGGGCGCTGGGGCGGACCTACGGCACCGTCTTCACCCAGGACGGCCACAAGAAGGGCAGCGTCAAGTTCGCCCACGAGCGCATCGGCATTCTCGGTCCGGAGGCGCTTCTCTCGCACTCCACCGACCTCACGGCCGAGGAGGTGGCGATCTGCGCCGAGACCGACACGAAGATCGCCCACAACCCCTCGGCGGTGGCCTCGATCCTCGGCCGCTGCCCGGTGCCGGAGCTTCTGGACGCTGGCGTCACGGTTGCCATCGGCTCCGACGCCACCGCCCCCGACCGCTCCGGCGACATGTTCCGCCACATGCAGCAGTGCATGCACTACCACCGCACCTACTACAAGGACCCGCACGTCCTCTCGCCCGGCAAGGTGCTTGAGATGTGCACCATCGACGGCGCGCGGGCGCTGGGCATGGAGCAGGAGATCGGCTCGCTCGAGCGCGGAAAGAAGGCCGACGTGGTGCTGCTCGACCTCGCCCGGCCACATCTCTATCCGCTGAACATGCCGCTGTTCCGCGCCGTCTGCTTCGCCAACGGCAATGATGTCGCCACGGTGATCGTCGATGGCCGGATCTGCATGGAGGACGGCCGGGTGCTGACGGTCGACGAGGCCAAGGTTCTCGACGAGGCGCAGCTTGCCAGCGAGACGCTGCTCGAGCGGACAGGGCTGCACCACCTCCTGGACATGCCCGAGAAGTTCTGGGGCGCCGTCCGCTTTTGAGGCTCAAAGGCGGGAAAGCCGCTCGAGAAGGATGGTCTGCCGCCGCTCGAAGACGGGCGAGGGCGGATCATCCGGGCGGGGCGGCACCGCCACGAACGAGGTTGCGCCGCCGACAAGGTCGGCAGGCAGCAGCATCAGCCGCACGAAGCCGGTGCCCAGCGTGGCATCGGCGCGGCCGATAATGTCGTCCCCAGGTGTCTCCAGCCAGGCCTCGCCGGTTGCCACGGGAAACCGTCGCGGGCCCACCATCGCGTCGACCGAGCCCGATAGCACCGCCCGGATGCCGGGGCCGCGATGCCGGTGCCGCGGGGTCACGGTACCCGGCGGCAGCTCGATCCGGTCGAGGCGCACCAGCGTCTCGGCCCCCTCGGGCAGCTTCACCATGGCGGAAAAGACGCCGGTATCGGCGCCGGCGGTCAGCCGTCCGCGCGAGACGGAGAAGAGCCAGAGTAGCGACGGCTCCACCGCCTGCAGGCACGCCGCCGCGTCCACGAACGCAGCCTCGCCTGCGCCGAGCGCCGCGAGCTGGCCCTCGGCCACGTAGAGAGCGTGCAGGGCGTCGCCCGGCAGCTCCGGTGCAGCACCTGCGTCCAGCTGCAGCAGCCGTGCCTCGATCAGGATCTCACGCTGCATCGACTATTCTCTGCACGCTGCGGCCGAGCAGGATCACGCCGGAGGCCGCCAGCACGATGAAGAGGCCGGGGAAGACCGACATCCACGGGGCGAAGAGAAGGTAATTCTTGGACTGCTCCAGGATCGCCCCCCAGTCCGGCGTGGGCGGCTGGATGCCCAGGCCCAGAAAGCCCAGCGCCGCCTCGATCTGCAGGGCCAGCGGAAAGAGGATCATGTACTGGACGAGGATCAGCGGCAGGACGTTGCGCAGGACGTGGCGCACCAGGATCTGCCACTCCGGCACGCCAAGCGAGCGGGCCGCCTCGACATAGGTGCGGCCGGCCTCGGCGATGGCGCCGGCGCGGGCGATGCGGAAGAAGAGCGGCAGATAGACGATCGCCAGGGCCATGACGAGGTTGGTGATGCCGGTGCCGAGCACGCCGGTGATGACCACCCCCAGAATGATCGGCGGAAAGCTCAGGATAACGTCGACGCCGCGCGCCGCCACCATGTCCGGCCAGCGCCCGAAATAGCCGGCGACGAGGCCGGCGAGGCCGCCCAGCACCGCCGAGATGGCAAGCGAGCCCGCGACGATCGAGAGGGTGACGCGGGTCCCGTAGATGACCCTAGCAAAGACGTCCCGGCCAACATCGTCGGTGCCGAACCAGTGCGCGGCGGAAGGCGGCTGCAGGGCGCCGGCCACGTCGACATCGGTGGGTGACAGATCGGTAAGCGCGCCCGGAAAAAGGGCGGTGAAGAGCAGGAAGCCCACGATCACGAGCGCCAGGACCATTTCCGGCCGGCGGCGCAGCTCGCGCAGCAGCCCGAATGTGCGCTCGCCGCGTCCGCCGCGAAGATCGGCGGGCAGTGCCGCGCTCATCGGCGCATCCTCGGGTCGAGATACTGGTAGAGCATGTCGATCAGGATGTTGAGCGACAGCGCCACGCCGACCACCAAAAGCAGGCCGCCCTGGACTACCGGCAGGTCGCGGTTCTGGATCGAGGTCAAGAGGAGCCGCCCCAGCCCCGGTAGGGCGAAGAGCGATTCGATGACCACGACCCCGCCCAGGATCTGCACCAGGATCAGGCCCATGAAGGTTACCAGCGGGATCAGGATGTTGCGCAGGATGTGCTTGAAGAAGACCTTGCGCTGCGGGAGCCCCTTGGCAATGGCGGTGCGCACATAGTCCTGCTGGAGCGCCGAGACCACCGACTGGCGCACGAACTGGCTGTAGGCCACCGCCTGCAGGAGGCCGAGGCTCAGGATCGGCAGGAGCAGGATCTGCAGGTTCTGCCAGAGATCCTGGCCGGGCGAGCTGTACATGAAGGGCGGCGACCAGCCGATCAGCGCCGAGGCCCCGATCAGCAGCATCAGGCCGATCCAGAAGACCGGGGCGGCGAGGCCCAGGATGTTGATGCCCTGGATCACGTTGTCGAGCAGCCGGCCCTCATGGATGCCGGCGACGAGACCCATCGGCACGCCTATCGCGGTGGCGACGATCAGGGTCAAGAGGCCCAGCTCGAGGGTCACCGCGAAGGCCTGGCCGACAATCCCGGCCACCGGCAGGCCCTGGGTCCAGCTGGTGCCGAGATCGCCCTGCAATACCTGGCCGAGCCAGGCCAGATATTGCTGCCAGACCGGCCGGTCGAGCCCGAAGAAGCCGCGCAGCGCCTGCTCGGTGGCGGGATCGCCGCCCGCTTGGCCGAGCATCTGCGCCACGATGTCGCCCGGCACCGCGCGCACCAGCAGGAAGACCGCGAGGCTCGAGAGCAGCGCGGTCACGAATGCTGCCAGCAGGCGCCTCAGGAGATGACCGCCCATCAGGAAGGGGCCCGGCCGGCCGTCACGCCTGCTCGACCCAGGCGTCGGCGAGACCGAAATACCAGCCGGTGGGATGATGCCTGTAGTTCTTCACCTTCCTGCTGCTCACCACTACATGGTCGGAGCTGAACATCATGATGGTCGGCACCTGCTCGGCCAGCCGCTTTTGGAAGTCGACATAGATCGCGCGGCGCTTTGCCGGGTCGGACTCCTGCCGCCCCTTGTCGAGCAGCTCGCTGCCCGGCCCGTCGTTCCAGTTGCGGAAGTCGGCTCCCTCGGGCTGCTTGTGGAAATGCCGGTAGAACAGCAGGCTGGGATCGGGTTGGGAGCCCCAGTCGTTGAAGGTGAAGCCCATCTTGCGCGAGCGGAAATTGTTGATCCACACGCCGAGATCGACCTTGTTGATCTGGAGGTCGATGCCGATCGGCTTGAGCTGCTCGGCCAGCGTCACCGCGGCCGGGTCCATCCAGTCATAGCCGATGATGGTGGTGAGCGTGAGCTCGAGGCCGCCGCCATGGCCGGCCTTCGCCATGAGCTCCTTGGCGCGGGCGAGGTCGGGGCCCTGGTTGGGCAGCTCGTCCACCGGCGCGCCCCAGCCCTCCTGCATCCCGGCGGGCATGGTGCCGATCACCGTGCCGAAGCCGCCGATGGCGGCCTGCATGAGCTTTGTCTTGTCGACCGCCAAGGCGATGGCCTGGCGCACCTCGAGCGGGGCCAGCGGCTCGTAGGCGAGGTCGAGATCGATGCTCTTCTGGTTGAACGACGGAAAGCGCCGGATCTCGAGATTGGCCGCGTCCTCGAGCTGCGCCGCGTCCTGCGGACGGCTGAGCACCGCCATGTCGACCCGCCCGCTGCGCAGCGCCACCAGCATACTGGCGGCGTTGGGCAGGTAGACGAAGGTGATCTCGTCGAGAAGCCCGCTGCTCTCGTTCCAGTAGTCGGGGTTGCGCTTGAGGGTGAGGAAGCTGTTGGGCTGGAACTGGGCCAGCATGTAGGGACCGGTACCCACGCTCTGCTGGTTCATCCGGGCGCGGGCTGCCTGGTCGTCGAAATACCCTTCCGGAACCACGCCGCCATACTTGTTGGTGAGCGTCATCAACAGGGCGGCGTTGGGCTCCGAAAGACGCATCTGCACCGTGTGATCGTCGAGGACGGTGATTTCCTCGATGGTGGCGTAGTCGCCGGCGCCGGGCGAGCCGTTCTCCGGGTTGCGGACATAGTCGTAGCTGTATTTGACATCGGCCGCCGTCATCGGCCGGCCGCCGTGGAAGACCGCGTTGCGCCGGAGCCTGAAGGTGTAGGTGAGCCCGTCTTCCGACAGCTCGTGGCTCTCGGCCAAAAGCGGCTTCGCCGTGCCCGAGGCGTCCTCGAACATCAGGCCCTGGTACATCAGCACCGTCACCTGGATCCGTGCATCGGCTCCCTGGTGGAACGGGTCGAGCGCCGGCGGCTCGACGATCGAGCCCACCGTCAGCTTGCCGCCGCGCATGCCGCCTTCGGCCGGTGCCGCGTACTGGGCCCGGACGCTGCGCGCGCCGCCCAGGAACGTCCCGCCCAGCAGCAGGCCGGCCGTGCCCTTGCCGAAGGTCCGCCTGTCGATCTTTCGCGTCATTTCTGCCCCCTTGATCTTCTCGTGGTTGGCAGCGGGACGGTTCAGTCGTCCTCGCCCGCAAGAAAGCTTTCGACGAAGCTCACCGTGCGCTCCAGCGCCGTCTCGACCACGTCTTGGCCAATCTCCTCGCTGGCCAGCCGCGCATCGCCGAAAACCCCGTTGCGGGTCTGCTCGTGGAAGGGGATCGGCACGGTCAGCGCGAAGGGCTGGTTGTTGAAATGGAGCGCGCGCTCCTGGCCGATCATGTCGCCGGGCTCCAGCGCGTCGCGCCGCACCAGCTCGGGTGCCAGATGCAGCAGGACGCTGGTCTCGATCTCGCAGGCATGGCCGTAGCGCTTTGTCTTGCCGTGGGCCTTCACCCGGTCGGCGGCCTGGGCAAAATAGAAGCTCACGGCGGCCTTGACGTCGAGCTCGTAGCGCATGCGCGTCGCGATGACGTTCAGCGCCCCCATGTTGCCGTTATGGCCGTTGACCAGCAGCACATGGCGGATGCCGTCGCGGGCGAGCGAGCGGGCGGTATCCATGCACACCGCGGCGAAGGTCTCGGGCGAGAGGGTGATGGTGCCGGCAAAGCCGGTGTGATGCTGCGACACGCCGAAGGGGATCGGCGGCACCACCACCGCCCTCGGGTGGAGGCGTGAGGCGAGCTTCTGGGCGTAGCGGTGGGCCACCACATAGTCGGTCGCCAGCGCCAGGTTGGGCCCGTGCTGCTCGGTGGCACCCACCGGCATGAGGGCGATCTCGATCCCGGGCAGCGCCTCGCGGAACTCCACCGAGGTCATCGAGCCCATCTCGTGCCACTGGCTCATCGCCCGTCTCCCCGCCTCAGCCCCGCACCGCCACCACCAGCTCGATCTCCACCGGCGCGTCGCGCGGCAGCTCGGCCACGCCCACCGCCGAGCGGGCGTGCCGGCCCTGCTCGCCCATGAGCGCACCCAAAAGCTTCGAGGCGGCGTCGATCACCTTGGGCTGGGCGTTGAAGCCCGGTGCCGAGGCCACGAAACCGGTCACCTTCACCATCCGCTCGATGCGGCCCAGATCGCCGCCCAGCGCGTCCTTGAGGCAGGCCAGGCCCTGCAGGATGCAGATCCTGGCGCAGTCCTGCGCTGTCTCGAGGCTTACGCCGGCCCCGACCTTGCCGCGGGTCTCGATGTCCTCGCCGATCTTGGGAAGCTGGCCGCTCACCCAGGCGAGGCCGCCATGGACCACCACGGGCACGTACTCGAACTGCGGCGTCGCCGCCCGTGGCAGCTCGAGGCCCAGCTCCTTCAGGCGCTGCTCGATCATCGTGGCTCTCCGGCAAGAAATTTCAGATAGGCGTCGATGGAAGCGGGCAGGGTGAAGGCGGGCCGGAAGCCCACCTCACGCTCGACAAGCCCGCTTGCGATCAGGGGATAGTCGATGCCGCCCGGCTGTTCCTCGAAGGCAAGCGGCAGGCCCGGGCGGCGCCGGCCGAGCTCCTCCAGGATGCCGCGCCACGTCGTGGTGAAGCCGTTGACGTGGCAGAGCGCCGGAAGCGGGCCGGGGTGGCGGGCGATTTCCAGAAAAGCGCGGGCGGCATCCTCGACATACATCAGATCGAAAGCTGCTGTGCCGCCCCTGAGCGTGCCGCCGGTGCCATCGATGGCACCGCGAAAGATGGCCACAAGCTGGCCCGCCACGCCCGCATACCAGCAGCCGGGGCCGAAGATCAGCGGCAGGCGCACACCGGCAACGTCCATGCCGAACCGGTCGCGATGATACTGCGCCACCTGCTCGGCGGCGGCTTTTGTCAGGCCATAGACGGTGTGCGGCCGACGCTCCGCCCGCTCGTCGACCGGCTGGTCGGGATGGAGTGCGGCGGGGCCCAGAACGACGGTCGAGCTTGCCCACACCACGCGGCGCACGCCCGCCTGCCGGCACTGCTCGAGCAGCTTGTGCAAGCCCATGGCATTGATGGCGAAGGCGCGCCCGGCATCGGCCTCGCCGGAGCGGGCCAGGCCGATGTTCCCCTCGCTGAAGGCTGCAAAGGAGACGACCCGGTCGGGACGCACCTTGGCAAGCGCCGCCGCGAGTGCCGCCTCGTCATCGATGGACCCCTCGATATCGGTGATCCGACCGGCCACGTCGGCCAGCAGATCCTCCTGCATGGCCGGGCCGAAGACCGCCACCTTCCAGCCCGCCCGGAGAAAGGCGCGCACCGCATGGGCGCCGACATAGCCGCGCGCGCCGGGGATCAGGACGGTGCCGGCGCTCATGCCGCTTTCTCCTCTGCAAGGTCGAGATCGTCGCGGATGCAGGCCTTGAAGCGCCCCGGCGCCATCTCGCGCAGCGCCGGCACCGTCTCGGCGCAGGCCGGCAGGGCATGCGGGCAGCGGGTGCGGAAAACGCAGCCGCGGGGCGGGTTCGCCGGGCTCGGGATCTCGCCGCCGAGCAGCCGGCGCGTGCCGCCACGGCCATGCCGGCCGGGCACGGCGTCGATCAGCGCGCGGGAATAGGGGTGGAGCGGTAGCGCAAAGAGCCCCTGCGCCGGGCCGATCTCCATGACCCGCCCGAGATAGAGCACGAGCACCCGGTCGGAGATCAGCTCGACGACGGCAAGATCGTGGCTGATGAACATCATGGTGAGCTGCAGCTCGCGGCGGAGCCGGTCGAGCAGGTTGATGATCTCGGCCTGGATCGAGACATCGAGGGCCGAGACCGGCTCGTCGGCAACGATGAAGCGGGGCTGCACCACCAGCGCCCGGGCGATCGCGAGGCGCTGGCGCTGCCCGCCGGAAAAGGCCTTGGGGTAGCGGTGCATGTGGCTGCGCGCGAGGCCGACGGCCGCAAGCGCCTCGGCCACACGATCGTCGACCTCGCTGCCGCGGGCAAGGCCGTGCAGGCGCACCGCCTCGCCGATGGTGGCACGGATGGTCATCCGGGGGTTCAGCGAGGAGAACGGGTCCTGGAAGATCATCTGCATGTGACGGCGAAAGGCGCGCAGCTCGCCTGCCTTCAGGCCGGTGATGTCGGTGCCGTCGAAGACCACCCGCCCGGCGGTGGGCTCCAGCAGGCGCAGCACCATGCGCCCCAGCGTCGACTTGCCCGAGCCCGATTCGCCGACCACGCCCAGGACCTCGCCCGGTGCGATCGCGAGGTCGACGTCCTCGACCGCGCGCACCCGACCGACCTCGCGGTTGAGCAGGCCGCGGCGGATGGGAAAGTGCATGCGCAGCCCGCGGCCTGTCACCAGCGGCGCCGTCATGCGAGATCCTCCGCACGCAGGCAGCGGCTCACCCGCTCCGCCTCGATGCGGCGCAGGGCGACCTCCCCGCTGCGGCAGGCGTCGATAGCGAAGCGGCAGCGCGGGTGGAAGCGGCAGCCCTGCGGCGGGTCGAGCGGGTCGGCGGGAGTGCCGGGGATGGTGCGCAGCGCCGTCCGCCCGTCCCCCCGCGCGGCGGCCAAGGCTGCGTGCGGGCTGCATTCCATCAGCGCCAGCGTGTAGGGGTGGCGGGGCTTCTCGAGGATCCCCTCGACCGGGCCCTCCTCGACCACCTGGCCCGCATACATCACCGCTACCCGGTCGGCGATCTCGGCCACCAGCCCGAGATCGTGGGCCACGAAGATCATGCCCATGCGCCGTTCGGTCTGCAGGCGCCGCAGGAGCGCCACGATCTGCGCCTGGATGGTGACGTCCAGCGCGGTGGTGGGCTCGTCGGCGAGCAGCAGCAGGGGATCGCAGGCCAGCGCCATGGCGATCATCACCCGCTGGCGCATGCCGCCCGAGAGCTGGTGCGGATAGTCCTGGAGCCGCTCGCGGGGGGCGGCGATGCCGACCAGCTCGAGCAGGTCGCCGGCCCGCTCCAGCGCCTGTGGCTGGGCCACGCCTTTGTGCAGCACGATCGCCTCGGCTATCTGCTCGCCCACGGTGAAGACCGGGTTGAGGCTGGAGGAGGGATCCTGGAAGATCATGGCGATCTCCCGGCCGCGCAGCTTGGCCATGCGGGCCTCGGAAAGCGTCAGCAGGTCGTGCTCGCCGTCCTTGCCGCGAAAGAGGATCCGGCCGCCCTTGATGCGCGCCGGCGTGCGGGCCAGAAGGCGCATCACGGCAAGGCCGGTGACCGACTTGCCGGAGCCGGATTCGCCCACCACCGCCAATGTCTCGCCGCGCCGCACGCTCAAGGTGACGCCGTCGACCGCGCGCACCGTGCCGCGCGCCGTCTCGAACCACACCTTGAGATCCTCGATGCGCAGCAGGTCCATGCCGGCTTCCCGCACGGCAGCTCAGATCCTGAAGCGCTCGATGGCGGCAGGATCGGGCTCGACGCCGAGCCCCGGCCCCTCGGGCAGGACGAGCTCGCCGCCCTCGAGCCGCACGGGCTCCAAAAGCAGCTCGTCGCGCAGCGCGTTGTCGCCCACGTCGTACTCGACCAGGGTCGGGCGGGGGACGTTGAGGCTGTGCGGGTAGGTCGGCAGCGAGGCCACGTAATGGCAGGCGGCGGCGAGCCCGATGGCGCCGCCCCAGACATGCGGCGACAGGCGCACATGGTGGAGGGCCGCGAGCTGGGCGATCAGCCGGCCCTGGCTGAGCCCGCCGCACAGCGAGAGGTCGGGCTGGACGATGTCGGCGCCGCCGAAGTCCAGCAGGCGCTTGAACTCGAAGGCGGTATAGAGCGCCTCGCCGGTGGCGACGGGGATGGGGCCCCGCTGCCGCAGCGCGCGGTAGCCCTCGAAATCCTGCGGGGCCAGCGGCTCCTCGTACCAATGGACGTTGTAGGGGGCGATGCGTGCCATGCTCTCGAGCGCGAGATCGAGCGTGTAGTTGCCGTTGGAATCGACCAGCAGCAGGACGTCGCGGCCCAGCGTCTCGCGGGCCAGCCGCACGCGCTCCTCGTCGGAGGAAGGCGAGATGCCGATCTTGATCTTCACGGCGCCGCAACGGGCCCCCTCGAGCCGTGCCAGCATGCCGGGGAAGTCCGCGCGCGGATCGCGCGTGATGTAGCCGCCCGAGGCATAGACCGGCACCCGGTCGCGGGCCTTGCCGCCGATGAGCTGGCAGACCGGCAGCCCCAGCGTGCGCCCCTGCGCGTCCATGATCGCGATGTCGAGGCCCGAGATCGCGGACATCATCTGGTTCTGGATGCCGAAATGGTAGTGGGTGGAGAGGATCCGGCTCACCACATGCTGGAAGGCGAAGAGATCGCTGCCCTCCACATAGCCGCGGATCAGGTCGAGATAGGCGCGGGTCGCCCCGGAGGGTCCCCAGGCCTCGCCCCAGCCGACCACGCCGTCGGAGGTGGTGAGCCTGATGAGCGTGGTCTCGCGCCGTGACGTCAGGCCGCGCGCCATGCCGTAGGCGAGGGACTCGTCGAAACCGTAGCCGAGGGCGATCGCCTCGACGCTGCGCACCTGCGGCACGTCGCAGCCTCCCACATTCGAGTTTATCGTTTTTTCCAGCATCGGCCGCGGTGGCGGCTTGTCAACCGGCCTCGTCATCGCGAGCCGGTCCGGATGCCATCCTGCGACGGGCACAGGGCCGGGAGAAGCGTTGACGGCAGCGGGTCGGCGCTCGATACTCGTGACCAAACGGTCACAATACGCGCTCGACGGGGAGGCGCGCCTCCGCACCGGGTCGGCCTTTCGCATGAGGTAGATCCATGACCATGGGAATAGGTGCTCGCGGGCCGCGCGCCGGCGCTGCGATCTGTGCTGCGCTGGCTGCCGTTGAACGGGTCGCCAGCGGCGAGATCGGCGGCTTTGCGGTCCTGGCGGCGCTCGCCGGCGGCGAGGAGGTGGTGCGCCTGGAGACCCAGCGGATGGGCCTCGCCGGCGCGCTCGCCAACGCCTATCCCGAGACCCGCCGACGCTTCGAGGCGGCCTCCGTGGCGGCGCTGATCACCAGCGGCCCCGACCGGCCGGTCCCGCTCGCGCAGTTCCTGCCGGGCTCGAGCCGTGCGCTGGTCACCGGCCACCGCCTGCCCAACATAGCCGGCGCCGACGGCCGCCCGATGAACCAGCGGCTGCTCGAGCGGCTCGACGCCGGCATCGAGCCGGCGGCCGCCCTCGACGAGCTGCTGCGCGCCGAGCCCGAGAGCGACGCCGGCTTCATCGTCGTGACCCCGGCGCGGCTGGTCGCGGGCAATACAGGCCGGGTGAGGCGGCGTCCCGATGCCCGGCTGGCGCAACGCGCCTCGTTGCTGCTCGATGCCGAGGTGGCCGTGCTGCACAATGCGATCAGGCCGGCCGAGTGCTTGGCCGGCCTCGCCGCCGCCGTCGCGCTCGAGGCGATGGAGACCGCCGCCGAGGCCCGGCCGATGCTCGATCTGGTGGCCGGCACCGCCATCGAGGCCGCCGCCGAGGACGCCGTCGAGATCGATGCGCAGCGCCGCATCCGGCGCATTCTCAGCGCCAACCCGGCGCTGCCGCTGGCCGAGCGCTGGACGGGGGCGGCGGTCTATCCGGGCTCGCTGGTGCTTCTCGATGGCAAGTGCATCGGCCGGACCATCGGCGAGGCGTGGGCGCTGGTGGGCGGCGGGCGAGTGCGCGCGGTGCGCGACGCCGGCCACGGGCGCATCTCCTTCGAGCTGCTGCCATGACGGCCAGGACCCCGCGACGCGGCTCGCGCGACCGCTCGCGCACCGAGGCCGAGATCGTGGCGGCGCTCGAGGCGATGATCCGCGAGGAAGGCGTGCACAAGGTCGGCGTCAACCGCCTGGCGCAGCGCGCCGGCTGCGGCAAGGAGCTGATCTATCGCTATTTCGGCGGCCTCGATGGGGTGTTCCTGGCGCTCATGGCGGGGGTCGACTACTGGACCCGCTCGGGCGACATCCCGTTGCGCGCTCTCGATGGCGGCCAGCCGCCGGCCGCTGCCATCCTCGACATGCTCAAGGGCCAGCTGGCGACCCTGCGCGGCGACGAGCTGGTCCAGGAGATCCGCCGCTGGGAGCTGGTGGAGGCCGACGGCACCCGCGAGAAGCTCGCCAAGCGCCGCGAGCGCCTGGCGCGGTCCTTCATCGAGCGGGCGAGCGAGGGGGCCGGCGCCGACGTCGACGTGCCGGCGGTCACCGGCCTCCTCCTGGCCGGCGTGCTCTATCTCGTGCTGCGCTCGCGCACCGAGGATCATTTCCTCGGCGTGCCCCTGCAGGACGAGGCGGGCTGGCAGCGCTACGAGAACGCCCTCGAGCATGTCTGCCGGCGGATCTTCCCAGAGAGCATGCAACCTCCGTCCGGCGGCTCCGGTATCCCCTGACCACCCTGCACGGGCGCCCGGCCAAGGCGGCGCCCCGGCTCTGTTGAGGACACGATGAGAAAATCCTGCTCCCTGGTCATCCGCAACGTCTCGATCATCGACGGCACCGGGGCTCCTGCCCGCCAGGGCGATATCGCGGTCGACGGCGAGCGCATCGTCGCGCTGGGCGACATTAACGGCTTTTATGGCCAGACCGATATCGACGGCGACGGGCTGGCGCTGGCGCCAGGCTTCGTCGATGTCCACACGCACGACGACCGCGCCCTGCTCTCCAACCCCGACATGGTGGCCAAGGTCAGCCAGGGCGTCACCACGGTCATCACCGGCAATTGCGGCATCAGCCTCGCACCCTTCCCCCGCGAGAAGGGGGTGGTCCCGCCGATGGACCTGATCGCCCAGAATCCCGAGCAGCTCTTCCCGCGCTTCTCCGACTATTTCGAGGCCCTGGCGGCGCGCCCGCCGGCGATTAACGCGGCGGCCCTGGTCGGCCATTCGACCCTGCGCATGGCGGTGATGGACCGGCTCGACCGGGCCGCCACCGGGGAGGAGATCAAGGCCATGCGCTCGATGGTCGAGCGCTCGCTCGACGACGGTGCCATCGGCATGAGCACCGGCCTCTATTACGCTCCAGCGGCGGCCGCCTCGACCGCCGAGGTCGAGGGTGTGGGCGAGCCTCTGGGCCGCTACGGACGGGTCTACACCACCCATATGCGAGACGAGGCCGAGCACGTCATGGAGGCGCTGGAGGAGGCCTTTCAGATCGGCCGCTCCTGCGACTGCCGGGTCATCATCTCGCACCACAAGGTCACCAACCCGAAGAACCACGGCCGCACCCGCGAGACCCTGCCGCTCATCGAGAAGCGCAGCCGCGAGCAGCCCGTGGGGCTCGACGTCTACCCCTACTGCGCCTCCTCGACGATCCTCGAGGAGCGCCGGGTGGGCCTGGTCGACCGCATCCTCGTCACCTGGTCGAAGGCGCGCCCCGACCTTGCCGGCCGCGATCTCTCCGACATCGCGAGTGAGCTCGGCGTCAGCCGCGAGGAGGCGGCGCGCCGGCTCTCCCCGGCCGGTGCCGTCTACTTCACCATGAGCGAGGACGATGTGCAGCGGGTCCTCAAGTTCCCGCAGAGCATGATCGGCTCGGACGGCCTGCCCCATGACGAGCGGCCGCATCCGCGCCTTTGGGGCACGTTCCCGCGGGTGCTCGGGCACTATTCGCGCGATCTGGGCCTGTTCGGCATCGAGGACGCGGTGCGCCGCATGACCTCCCTGCCGGCCGAGCAGTTCTCGCTGCGCGACCGCGGCGTGCTGCGCGAGGGCATGATGGCCGACCTCGTGCTGTTCGACCCCGCCACGGTGATCGACAGCGCCACCTTCGACGAGCCCATGCGGCCGGCCGAGGGTGTGCGGAAGGTGATCGTCAACGGCCGGATGGTCTGGGACGACGGCAAGCCCACCGGCCAGCGGCCGGGCCGGGTCCTCCGCCCCGCCGGCTGAGGCTCCGCCGCCGCCCGTGCCACGGCGCGGGCGGCGGGTCGCCTGCCCCGGCTTCATCTGCTAGACCGGTTTCTCCCGCTTTCCTGGCTGCTCTCGACGAGGTTCGTCATGGCACTCGATCTGGCTCCGGTGCTCTCGCGCGTCGAAGGTGACTTCGACGGCGCCGTCTCGCGCCTTTGCGACTTCCTGCGGATCCCCAGCGTCGGCACCGATCCGGCCTACGACGCCGAGACGAAGCGTTGTGCCGAATGGCTCGCGGCCCAGCTCCGCGACATCGGCATGGAGGCCAGCGTGCGTCCGACCCCGGGCCAGCCGGTGGTGGTGGCGCACGACACGTCCGCCCCCGAGGGCGCGCCGCACCTGCTCTATTACGGCCACTACGACGTCCAGCCAGCCGACCCGCTGGAGCTCTGGGAGACGCCGCCCTTCGAGCCGTCTCTCGTCGAGGGGCCGCGCGGCACGCGGGTGGTGGCCCGTGGCGCGGTCGACGACAAGGGCCAGGTGATGACCATCGTCGAGGCGCTGCGCGCATGGAAGGCCGAGCACGGTCGCCTGCCCTGTCGCGTCACCGTGTTCGTCGAGGGCGAGGAGGAGAGCTCGAGCAGGAACCTCGTGCCGTTCCTCGAGGCCAACCGCGACGAGCTCAAGGCCGACGTCTGCGTGATCTCCGACACCAACATGCTGGGCGTCGACGAGCCGGCCATCACCTACATGCTGCGCGGCATGGTCTATAACGAGGTGACGCTGCACGGGCCCGCGGTGGACCTCCACTCGGGCATGTATGGCGGCGCCGTGCCCAATCCCATCAACGAGCTGTGCCGCATCCTGGGCCAGCTTCACGACGGGCAGGGCCGGGTGCAGGTGCCGGGCTTCTACGACGATGTCCAGGAGATCGCCGAGGAGGAGGCCAGGGCCTGGCAGCAGATCGCCTTCGACGAGAAGGCGTTCCTCGCCTCGGTGGGCCTCGACCGCTCGGTGGGCGAGGAGGGGCGCACCGTGCTCGAGCGGGTGTGGTCGCGGCCGACCTGCGACGTCAACGGCATCTGGGGCGGCTACCAGGGCGAGGGCTCCAAGACGGTGATCGCCGCCAAGGCCTCGGCCAAGCTCTCCTGCCGGCTCGTGCCGAACCAGGACCCGCAGAAGATCCGCGCCGGCCTGCGCCGTTTCTTCGAGGAGCGCACGCCGCCGGGCTGCCGCATCGAGGTCACCGAGATGGGCGCGGGTGCGGCGATCCGCGTGCCGACCGATTCGCCCTGGCTCGCGGGCGCGCGGCGCGGCATCGAGGATGCCTTCGGCAAGCCCCCGGCGATGATCGGCTGCGGCGGCTCGATCCCGGTGGCCGCCGCCATGCAGCGGGTCTTGGGCCTCGACACGCTGCTGGTGGGCTTCGGCCTCGACGATGACAGGGTGCACAGCCCCAACGAGAAGTTCGAGCTGGCCTGCTACCGCAAGGGCATTCGCACCCATGCGGCGATGCTGCTGCGCATGGCCGAGGCGCAGCGCTGAGACCGGGCTGCGGCCCATGATGCTCTGGATACTGGGAGCGAGCGTGGCGGCGGTGGGCATGGCGCTCGCCGTCCAGCCGCTCGTCAATGCCCGCATGGGCTTCGAGGCCGGTCACCCGGTCTACGGCGCCATGGCCTCCACCGCGGTGAGCACCGTGCTCTTCGTGGTGATCGCCCTGCTGATGCGCCTGCCGCCGCCCGACCTGCGGGGGCTGCAGCAGGCGCCGTGGTGGGGCTGGACGGGCGGGGTGATCGGGGCGGGGGTGGTGCTCTCCGCCCTGCTCGCGGCACCGCGGCTGGGGGCCGTCACCACCGTCGTGCTGTTCATCGCCGGCCAGCTCGTGTTCTCGATGCTGGTCGACCATTTCGGCTGGTTCGGTGTGCCGGTGCGGCCGGTGGACCCGGTGCGGCTCACCGGCGTGGCGCTGCTCGCCGTCGGCGTGGTGCTGGTGCGCTGGCGCTGAGCGCGCCGGCGCACCGCGAGACCGTCAGACGTTGAAGCGGAAGTGGCAGACGTCGCCGTCCTTGAGAACGTAGTCGCGGCCCTCGAGCCGCATCCGCCCGGCCTCCTTGGCACCCTGCTCGCCTTCCAGACGCACATAGTCGTCATAGGCGATGACCTCGGCGCAGATGAAGCCGCGCTGGAAGTCGGTGTGGATGACGCCGGCGGCCTCGGGGGCGGTGGCGCCCCGCTCCACCGTCCAGGCGCGCGCCTCCTTGGGGCCGATGGTGAAGAAGGTGAGCAGGCCCAGAAGGTTGTAGCCCTCGCGGATGACCCGGTTCAGGCCCGGCTCCTCGAGGCCCAGGGTCTCCAGATATTCGCGCCGCTCCGCCAGATCCAGCGTCGAGAGCTCGGCTTCGATGGCCGCCGAGATCACCACGCTGCGCGCCCCTTGCGTCTCCGCCATGGCGGCGACCTTCTGCGAGAGCGCGTTGCCGGTGGCAGCCGAGCCTTCCTCGACATTGCACACATAGAGCACGGGCTTGGCGGTCAGCAGGTGGAAGCCCTGGAGCAGCGCCCGGTCGTCCTCGGAGAGATCCAGCGCGCGCGCCTGGGTGCCCTGCTCCATCACCGGCAGGACCCGTTCCAGCAGCTCGAGGCGGACCTTGGCCTCCTTGTCCTGGCCGCGCACCCGCTTGACCAGGCCGTCCTTCTGGCGCGCCAGGCTCTCGATGTCGGAGAGCAGCAGCTCGGTCTCGATGAGCTCGGCGTCGCGCAGCGGGTCGACCCCGCCTTCCACATGGGTGACGTCGTCGTCCTCGAAGCAGCGCAGCACGTGCAGCACCGCGTCCACCTCGCGGATGGCGCCCAGGAACTTGTTGCCCAGCCCCTCGCCCTTGGATGCCCCCCGCACGAGCCCGGCGATGTCGCGGATCTCGAGCTGGGTGGGCACGGTCTTCTGCGACTTCGCCAGCCCGGCCAGCACGTCGAGGCGCGGATCGGGCACCGGCACGCGGCCCACATTGGGCTCGATGGTGCAGAACGGGTAGTTCGCGGCGGCGGCCGCGGCAGTCTCGGTGAGCGCGTTGAAGAGGGTCGACTTGCCGACATTGGGCAGGCCGACGATGCCGCAGTTGAAGCCCATCAGGCCACTCCGTCAGGGGCCGCCCGGGCGCGCGGCGGCTTTGGCGGCTGCGTCAGGAGGGCGACCTTGTTCATGAAGCCGGAATCGTCGTCGCGGGCCAGCAGCGGGGCGGCCTCGGCGATCGCGTCCAGCATGGTCTGGAGCCAGTCCTGCTCGACCTTGGCGAAGTCGCCCAGCACGTGACCGGTGACCTGGTCCTTGTGGCCGGGATGGCCGATGCCGATGCGCACCCGGCGAAAGTCGCGCACGCCCAGGCAGGCGGCGATGCTGCGCAGGCCGTTGTGGCCGGCGACCCCGCCGCCGAGCTTGACCCGCACCTTGGAGGGCGCGAGGTCGAGCTCGTCGTGCAGGACGATCACGTCGGCGGGGGCGATCTTGTGGAAGCGCACTGCCTCGGCGACCGAGCGGCCGGACTCGTTCATGAAGGTCTGGGGCTCAAGCAGGAGCACCCGCCCGCCGTCCAGTGCACCTTCCGCGAGCCGGCCGCGGAACTTGCTGCGCCACGGCCCGAGACCGTGGCGCGCGGCGATCCGCTCGGCCGCCATGAAGCCGACATTGTGCCGGTTGCGGGCGTATTTATCGCCCGGATTGCCGAGCCCGACGAAAAGCTTCATGGCGTGTTCGAGCGGCCTCGCGTCAGCCCTCGGCGCCTTCCTCGGCGCTCTCGGTCTCGGCCGCCGGGGTCACGGTCGGCGGGACGATCGAGGCGATGGTGAAGTCGCGGTCGGTGATCGTCGGGTGCACCCGGTCGGGCATCGCCACGTGGCTGACATGCACCGTGTCGCCGACATCGAAGCCGGTAAGATCGGCCACCAGCTCGTCGGGGATCGCGTCGGCCGGGCAGACCAGCTCGACCTCGCGCCGGACAATGTTCAGCACGCCGCCGCGCTTGAGGCCGGGGGAAGCCTCCTCGTTGGCGAACCGAACCGGCACCGAGACCGTCAGCATCGCACCGCGCTCGGCGCGCAGGAAGTCGATGTGCAGCGGCTCCTCGGTGACGGGGTGGAACTGCGCCTCGCGCGGCAGGGCGTGCAGCACCTTGCCGTCAATCTCGAGGTCGAACACGGTCGAGAAGAAGCGGCTGTTGTGGGTCAGCTCGCGCTTGACCTGCTTGAGCTCCAAGGAGAGCTTCACGACCTCGTCGCCGCCGCCATAGAGAATGGCGGGCAGCCGGCCGACGGCGCGCAGGCGACGCGCCGGACCCTTGCCGCTCAGCTCGCGCTGCTCGGCATTCAAGACATGGCTCTGGGACATCACTACCTCCTTTGCCCCTCCGGTTCGCGGCTGATTCCGCCCGGACAGACGCGTGAAACCTCTGGGCTCAGTCGAACAGGCTGGAGACCGAGCTCTCGCTGCTGATCCGGCTGATCGCCTCGCCCATGAACTGGGCCACCGACAGGACGCGGACCTTGTCCGTGACCCGGACCGCCTCGGTAGGCCGGATGCTGTCGGTGATGACGAGCCGCTCGAGCGAGCTTGCCGCCACGCGCGCGACCGCTCCAGCCGAGAGCACCCCGTGGGTCACGTAGGCCTGCACCGAGACGGCGCCGGCCTTCAAGAGCGCGTCGGCGGCATTGCACAGCGTGCCGCCGCTGTCGACAATGTCGTCGACGAGGATGCAGCGCTTGCCGCTCACGTCGCCGATGACGTTCATCACCTCGGAGACGCCGGCGCGCTCGCGGCGCTTGTCGATGATGGCGAGGCCGACGTCGAGCCGCTTGGCGAAGCCGCGGGCGCGGGTCACGCCGCCCACGTCCGGGCTCACGATCATCAGCTTTTCGGTGCCCAGATTGTTGACGATGTCGGGCACCATCAGCGGGGTCGAGAACAGGTTGTCGACCGGGATGTCGAAGAAGCCCTGGATCTGCCCGGCGTGCAGCTCCATCGTCAGCACCCGCGAGGCGCCGGCGGTGGTCAGCAGGTTGGCGACCAGCTTTGCCGAGATGGGCGTGCGCGGGCCGGGCTTCCGGTCCTGCCGCGCATAGCCGAAATAGGGGATGACCGCCGTGATGCGCCTGGCCGACGCGCGCCGCAGCGCGTCGATCATGACCAGCAGCTCCATCACGTTGTCGTTGGCCGGGTAGGACGTCGACTGGAGGATGAAGACATCCTCGCCACGAACATTCTCGTGGATCTCGACGAATACCTCCTGGTCGGCGAAACGGTGCACCGTCGCCTTGGTGAGGTCCACGCGCAAGCTGGCCGCGATCGCTTCGGCGAGCGGCCTGTTGCTGTTGCCCGCGAGCAGCTTCATGGGGCAGGATTCCGCGATGTCGACAGGGGGAGGGCCGCGCGCCTTCTAACAGGACCGCGGCGGCCCGTAAACCTGTCGGGGGCGCATGGTCGCAGGCGGCTGCCCTCAGGCCGCCTCGACCTCCTCGATCTCGGCCTCGGCGGCGAGCCACAGCGTCTCGGCCTCGGCCATCTCGCGGCCCAGCGCGGCGGCGCGGCGCTGCAGGGCGGCGACGTCGGTGCCGTCGCCATAGGTCGCCGGATCGGCGAGCTGCCCCTCGATTCGCCGCAGCTCGGCCGCCAGCTTCTCGACCCGCAGCTCGGCCTCGCGCGCCCGCTTGCGCAAGGGGGCCAGCAGCGAGCGGCGCTCGGCGCCCGAGAGGCGCTCGGGCCGGCTTTTGGGCTCCGCCGGCGAGGCGGCCGCGGCCGAGGTCTCGAGCAGGAGCCGGCGGTAGTCGCCCAGATCGCCCTCGAAGGAGCGCACCCGGCCATCGGCCACGAGCCACAGCCGGTCGGCGGTCAGCTCGACCAGATGGCGGTCGTGGCTGATCAGGATGACGGCACCCGGATAGTCGTTGATGGCCTCGACCAGGGCCTCGCGGCTGTCGATGTCGAGATGGTTGGTGGGCTCGTCGAGCAGCAGGATATGCGGCTCGTCCAGGCACATCAGGCAAAAGCACAGCCGCGTCTTCTCGCCGCCCGAGAGATTGCCGGCGAGCGTCTCGGCGCGCTGCTGGCCGAGGCCGAAGCGGGCCAGCCGGGAGCGGATCTGCTGCTCGGTGTCGCCCGGCCGCCGCGCCGCCACATGGCGGATCGGGGTCTCGCCGGGCATCAGGTCCTCGATCTGGTGCTGGGCGAAGAAGCCGACCTTGAGGCTGCGCGCCCGGGTCAAGATCCCGTCCAGCGCCTCGATGCGCCCGGCGATGAGCTTGGCCAGGGTCGACTTGCCGTTGCCGTTGGCGCCCAGGAGCGCGATGCGGTCGTCGGGGTCGATCCGCAGGTCGAGCCCCTCCAGCACCACCTTGCCGTCATAGCCGGCGCGCGCCTTCTCCATGGTCACCAGCGGCGGCGCGGGCAGGGAGCTGGCCGGGAAGCTGAAGGCGATCTCCGGCTCGCGCATGAACGCGGCGAGCGGCTGCATCCGCTCGAGCATCTTGAGCCGGCTCTGCGCCTGGCGGGCCTTGCTGGCCTTGTAGCGGAACCGGTCGACGAAGCTCTGGATTCGCTCGCGCTCGGCCTCCTGGCGCTCGCGGGCCTTTTCCTGCAGCACCAGCTTCTCGCGGCGCTGCCGCTCGAAACTGTCGTAGCCGCCGGCATAGACGGTGAGCTTGCGGCCCTCGAGATGGCAGATCTTCTCGGGCACCGTGTTCAAAAAGTCGCGGTCGTGGCTCACCAGCATGAGGGTCCGCGGGTAGCGTCGCAGATGCTCCTCGAGCCACAGCGCGGCCTCGAGATCGAGATGGTTGGTGGGCTCGTCGAGGAGCAGCAGGTCGGGCTCGAGGAACAGCACCGCGCCCAGCGCCACGCGCATCCGCCAGCCGCCCGAGAAGGCCGAGAGCGGCCGGTTCTGCGCCGCCTCGTCGAAGCCCAGCCCCTTGAGGATGCGGGCAGCCCGCGCCGGTGCGGCATCCGCGCCGATCTCGGCAAGGCGGGTGTGAACCTCGGCGATGCGGTGAGGGTCGGTCGCCGTCTCCGCCTCGGCCAGCAGGCCGGCCCGCTCGGTATCGGCCGCCAGCACCGCTTCCAGCGGCGTGGTCCGCCCGCCCGGCGCTTCCTGGGCCACCATGCCGATCCGCACGCCGGTCTGCAGGCGCATGCTGCCGGCATCGGGCTGCAGCTCGCCGGCCACCAGGCGCAGCAGCGTCGACTTGCCGGTGCCGTTGCGCCCCACGAGCGCCATGCGGGTGCCGGCGGGCAGGTGGAACGTGGCGTCCTCGAGCAGAGGACGGCCGGCGATTCGCAAGGTGAGATCGTTCAGGTGGAGCATGGCAGGGCGCGGCATATCATGGCTTGGCCCGCCGCCCAACTGCCCGTTCGCAGCACCCGGCGCCGCAGGCTCAATCCTCGGCCGTCCGTGACCGCAGGATCTCACCCCGGCTGAGGCCGATGTCCTCGAGGTTGCGCTCGTCCATGGCGAGCAGCATGCGTCGGTCGCGGCGCAGCCGGCGCTCGACCGCCAGCGCCGCGGCCAGGAGACGCAGACGCCTCTCCGTGCTGCCCGCAACATGGAGAAACCGCCGGCTGCGGCCATGGCCGGCGCGGGAAAAGGCAGCGAACATGATGGATACCCCCAAGCGGTCCGGCAGAGCGGGCCGTTCGCCAGTCTGCCTCAGGTGGGGGCGCCGAGGCTGTGCCTTTTGTCACCGGGAGCGGGGTCGAGCGGGGCCGCTGCGCGCGGTGATGCCGCCTCAGCCGGGCTCCGGCGGCAGCTGCTCGGCCAGGCGCTCGAGCTCCGGCTCGCTGATCCCGATCTCGCGCAGATGGGCCACCGTGTTACGGACATAGGCGACGTTCGAGCCGCCGGCGCCGTGGCCGCGCAGCACGTGGCGCAGCATCGCGGCCTCGTCGAGCGCGCCGGCGAACTGCTCGTGGTCGCTGCGCGCGACATAGCACCAGGCGCGCACCTGACGCCGGCCGCCGAGCAGCTCGAGCGGCAGCAGGCGGCGCTCGTAGACATAGCTGGTCAGGAGCTCGCGGGCGTCGAGATAGGCGAGCACCTCGGGCTCGCGAGCGGCCGCGACGCCGATCGCCCGGCCGGTGCAGGCGCCGCCGGGTGCGAGGCCCAGCACCAGGCCGGGACGTGCCGGCGTGCCGCGATAGTGGTGCGAGTAGATGCACAGCGCCCGGTGAAAGCCGTCGAGCCGGGCCGGCTCGAACGCCTCGTGGACGAAGCCCGGATGCCACATCAAGGAGCCGTAGCCGAAGAACCAGGCGAGGCCGCCCTGGTCGGCGGAGCGGGGGGTGGCCTCGGCGCGTTCCCTGGCGCTGGTCATGGCTCAGTCGGCGTTGCCGCCGTTCTCGCCATCGGCGGGCTTGCGGACATAGGCCTGGCCAGCCTCGATGACGCCGCGGCGGATCGCCCGCGTGCGGGTGAACAGCTCGAACAGCGGGTCGCCCTGGCTCCAGCGGATGGCGCGCTGCATGCCGATCAGGTCCTCCATGAAGCGGCCGAGCATCTCGAGCACCGCCTCGCGGTTGCTCAAGAACACGTCGCGCCACATGGTGGGGTCGGAGGCGGCGATGCGGGTGAAGTCGGTGAAGCCGCCCGCGGCATACTTGAAGACCTCGGTCTTGGCCTCCTCCTCGAGATCGGCCACGGTGCCGACGATGGTGTAGGCGATCAAATGCGGCAGATGCGAGGTGATCGCCAGCACCCGGTCGTGATGCTCCGGCGTCATGACGTCGACCGAGCTCTCGGCCTTCTCCCACATCGCCCGGATCCGCTGCACGGCGGCGGGATCGGTGTCCTCGATGGGGGTGAGGATGCAGCGGCGGCGCCGGAAGAGGCCCTCGAACGCGGCATCGGGGCCGGAATGCTCGGTGCCGGCCACCGGGTGGCCCGGCACGAACATCCGGGGCTCGGGCAGATGCGGGATCACATCGTTGACGATCCGCCCCTTGATCGAGGCCACGTCGGTGACGATGGCCTCGCCCGAGAGGCCGGGCCGCATCGCCGCGGCGATCTCGCCCATGACGGCGGGCGGCGTGCCGAGCACGACGAGATCGGCACCCTCAACCGCCTCGGCTGGGCTCTCGACGGCGCGATCGCACAGGCCCAGCTCGAGGGCGCGGGCACGGGTGCCCGCGCCGCGCGCGCAGGCGACGATCTCGCCGGCGAGGCCGGCCTTCTTGAGGGTCAGGGCGAGGGAGCCGTTGATGAGCCCGATGCCCATCATGGCGACCCTCTCGAAGGGCTTCATGCGCTGCCCTTCCTGCCGGCGAACTCCTGGAGCACCTCGATCAGGCGCCGGTTCTCCTGCTCGAGGCCCACCGAGATGCGCAGGGAGTCGGGCAGCCCGTAGGCGTGCATCTGGCGGGGGATCACGCCGTGCTTCTCGAGGAAGGCGTTGGCGGCGTCGGCGTCACGTCCCGCCTCGCGGGGGAAGTCGACCAGCAGGAAATTGCCGACGCTGGGCCAGACCTTGAAGCCGAGCCCGGCGATCTCCCGGGCCAGCCAGGGCAGCCAGCGGTCGTTGTGCGCCCGGGCAGCCGCCTGGTGCTCGACATCCTCGAGGGCGGCCACCGCCGCGGCCTGGGCCGCATCGCTGACATTGAAGGGGCCGCGCACCCGGTTGAGCACGTCGACGACGGCGACGCCGCCATAGAGCCAGCCGACCCTGAGCGCCGCGAGGCCGAAGAGCTTGCTGAAGGTGCGGGTCATGACGACGTTGGGATGGGCCGCCGCCAGCTCTGCGCCGCTGGCATAGTCGGGGGCGTCGACAAACTCGGCATAGGCCGCGTCGATCACCAGCAGCACCTCGGGCGGCAGCCCGGCATGCAGGCGCTCGAGCTCGCCGGCGGGCAGGTAGCTGCCGGTCGGGTTGTTGGGGTTGGCGATGAAGACGATGCGGGTGCGGCTGGTGACCCGTGCCAGCAGCGCGTCGACATCGGCCGTCAGGTCGCGCTCGGGAGCGGCCACGGGGTGGGCGCCGGCGGCGAGCGCCGAGAGTCGGTACATGAGAAAGCCGTGCTGGCTGTAGAGCACCTCGTCGCCGGGGCCGGCATAGGCCTTCACCAGAAGGCCGATCAGCTCGTCGGAGCCGGCGCCGCAGACGATCTGCCGCGGGTCGAGGTTGAAGCGACGGGCGAGACCCTGGCGCAGGCTGGTGCAGCCGCCGTCGGGGTAGCGGTGCAGCGTTCCGGCGAGCGCCTCGTACGCGGCCCGGGCCTTCCCGCTCGGGCCGATCGCGCTCTCGTTGGACGACAGCTTGATCGCCGGTGCGCCGCCACCCACTGCCGCCTTGCCGCCGACATAGGGCTCGATCTCGAGAATGCCCGGTCGCGGCCGGGGTCCAGCCATGGTCATCGCTGCTGCTCTTTCGGGCTGATGCTGTGGAAGATGGGGCAGATCAGGCCGTCAGCCCAGCTCGGCCTCGCTCAGGGGACGCGGATAGCCGCCGATCGGCGTGACGCGCAAGATCCGGCTCCCCAGCGGCTCGAGGCAGGCGGCGAGAGGAGCCTCGCCGGGCGCAAGGAACCCGTCGAGCTCGATCAGGTGGAGAACGGAGGATTCCGCATCGTCGTGCAGGGTGGCCAGCGGGCGGGGCGCCAGGCCGGCGGCGTGCAGGGCCTCGCAGAGGCGGGCGCGGCTGATGTCGGGGGTGGTCTCGAAGACCAGGAGGGAGAGATCGATGCCGGAGGGCTCGGGGTCGAGCGCTGCCACGGCGAAGGCTTGGGGGTGGCTGTGGCCGGAGCCGTCGAGGAAGGGCAGGCGGCTCACCACGTGCAGCGGCCTGGACCCGTCGCCGAGCAGGCTTCGCCACCATCGGTCCGCTTCCTCGGGCAGCGGCAGGACGGCGATCTGGGCGCTGCCGTCGCCCAGGCTGCGCAGCGCCTCCTCGGCGGTCTCGGCGCTGCGGACGGGCGCCAGCGTGCCGAAATGGTTGCGGGCGAGGGCCCGGATGGCGCCGCGCCCCTCGGGCTCCCAGGCGCAGATCCGCAGCGGCGCCTGGGCGCTGGTGGTGGCGCCGAGGAGCTCGCGCCACATCTGCAGCAGCGAGGCCGCCGGAAAGCGGCCGCGGGCGCGCGCGGTCAGCCGCCGGAGGATCATCGCCTCGCGGGCCGGCCGCAGGGCGAGGCGGCCCAGATCGCGGTCACCCTTGAGGGAGGCGATGTGCTGGACCACCGCCATGCGTTCGATCAGCAAATCGAGCATGGCATCATCGAGGCGGTCGACCTCGTTGCGGAGCTCGCTCAGGTCGCGTGCGGACATTGGCTTCATGCGGCTGGAATGTGGAACGGCTGCGAGACTAGGCGGGCCCGGCATCTTTCGTAAAGGGCGGGGTGATCCGGGGAGGCGCGGCGCCGTGCGGATTCTTGACAGGCTCAGTCCGCCGCCGCAGTTATGCGCCCACGTGGTGATTTGCGCCGACCGGCTTGCGGCCACGCTAAACAAGCAGCTAAAAGGTCGAGGCATCCGTGTCCCGATCTTTTGCCGGTCGTGGTGCACGGAGAGTGCTGCAATGCCCATCAAGATCCCCAACGACCTGCCGGCGTTCCAGAAGCTGAAGGTCGAAGGCGTCCAGCTCATCGGCGAGGACGAGGCGCTGCGTCAGGACATCCGTCCGATGCAGGTGGCACTGCTGAACCTCATGCCCGACAAGCCGAAGACCGAGACCCAGCTGGCGCGCCTGCTGGGCGCCACGCCGCTGCAGGTCGAGCTCACCCTGCTCACCACCTCGACCTACCGGCCCAACACGGTGCCGCTCTCGCACCTGCAGTCCTTCTACCAGACCTGGGAGGAGGTGAAGGACCGCAAGTTCGACGGGCTCATCGTCACCGGCTCGCCAGTCGAGCTGATGCCCTTCGAGGAGGTCAAGTACTGGGACGAGCTGCGCGCCATCTTCGACTGGTCGCGGCGCAACGTGCACTCGCATTTCTTCATCTGCTGGGGTGCCCAGGCGGCCCTCTACCATTTTCACGGGGTCCCCAAGCACACCCTGCCGACCAAGCGCTTCGGCATCTACAACCATTTCGTGATCGAGCGCCGCGACACGCGCCGGCCGCCGCTGCTGCGCGGCTTCGACGACTATTTCCTGGTGCCGGTGTCGCGCCACACCGAGGTCCGCGAGCGCGACATTCCCAAGGATTCCGGCCTCGAGGTGCTGGCCGTGTCGAACGCGGCGGGGCTCTGCCTGCTGCAGGAGCCGCACTACCGCACCGTCTACATGTTCAACCATCTCGAATACGATACCTACACGCTGCACGACGAGTTCATGCGCGACCAGGCGAAGCTCGCGGACGTCTCGCTGCCGATGAACTATTATCCCGACGACGATCCGGCCAAGCCGCCACGCAATTGCTGGCGGGCCTATGCCCACCTGCTGTTCGGCAACTGGATCAACGAGATGTACCGCACGACGCCCTACGAGCTGGCGGGGATCGGCGAGGGCGGGCAGCCGGTCGCGGCCGACTGACGGACGGGCCTCCCGGGCGTCGCAAATTCCATCACGGTGCGGCGATCCGCCGGTTGTCGCCGCTTCTTGCCGTCCTAAGGTCCGTCGCAGCCGGCAAATGTGCTGCAACGGATCGAGGGCCGGGCCTGTGATCGATTACCAATCCTGCTTCGCCGCCGCCGTGACGAGGGTGAAGGCCGAGGGCCGCTATCGCGTCTTCGCCGATCTCGCCCGTCGCGTCGGCACGTTTCCCATGGCCGTGCACCATACGCCGTCGGGTACCCGCGAGATCACCATCTGGTGCTCCAACGACTATCTCGGCATGGGACACCACCCGGCGGTAGTCGACGGTGCCACCGAGGCTGTGCGTACCTACGGCGCCGGCGCCGGCGGCACCCGCAACATCTCCGGCACCACCCATCTGCACGTGCTGCTCGAGCAGGAGCTGGCCAGCCTCCACGGCAAGGATGCGGCGCTGCTGTTCACCTCGGGCTTCGTCGCCAACGAGGCGGCGATCAGCACGATTGCCCGCATCCTGCCCGGCTGCGTGATCTTCTCCGACGAGCTCAACCACGCCTCGATGATCGCCGGCGTGCGCAATGCCGGCTGCGAGAAGAAGATCTTCCGCCACAACGATCTGGCCCATCTCGAGGAATTGCTGCGCTCGGTCGCGCCGGAGCGGCCCAAGCTGATCGCCTTCGAGAGCGTCTACTCGATGGACGGCGATTTCGGCCCCATCCGCGAGATCTGCGACCTCGCCGACCGTTATGGAGCGATCACCTATCTCGACGAGGTCCACGCGGTGGGCATGTACGGCCCGCACGGTGCCGGCGTGGCCGAGCGCGACGGGGTGATGGACCGCGTCACGGTGATCCAGGGCACGCTGGCCAAGGCGTTCGGCTGCATGGGCGGCTATATCGCCGCCTCCGACGCCCTGATCGACGCGGTGCGCTCGCACGCGCCGGGCTTCATCTTCACCACCTCGCTGGCGCCCGCGGTGGCCGGCGGCGCGCTGGCCTCGGTGCGCCATCTCCGCGCCAGCCAGGCCGAGCGCGACCGTCAGCAGGAGCGGGCGGCGATGCTGAAGGCGAGGCTGCACGCGGCGGGCCTGCCGGTGATGCCGTCGAGCTCGCACATCGTGCCGGTCCTGGTGGGCGACCCGGTGCGCTGCAAGCAGGCCTCCGACCTGCTGCTCGACGAGTTCGCGATCTACATCCAGCCGATCAACTTCCCCACCGTACCCCGCGGCACCGAGCGCCTTCGCATCACCCCGGGACCGCTGCACGACGACGCGGCGATGGACCGGCTGGTCGAGGCGCTGCTCGAGGTGTGGGGCAGGCTCGCCCTCCAGAAGGCGGCCTGAGCGGAACGGGCGGCGCGCTGACGGGGGAAGACCCAATCAGCGCGCCTCGTGATCCGCGGGCAGCAGGAGGCGGCGAGCCGTCGTCGCCAGTGCCTCGAGCATGCCAGCCTCGAGGTGGAGGCGTCCGTCCAGGCTCCAGCGCCGGGTGATGATCCGCGACCGGATCGTGACGTGCCCGATCCGGTCGCAATCCGCGCTGAGGGTGAAATCGCCCTCCGAGGTCCGGAACCCGATCGGCTCGTTCCACCCGCGCCAGTTCCTCGCCATCTCCTCGAAGAACCAGGCGAGATTCTCCGCGTCGAGCAGCTCTGCCTGAAATGCGAGATCGGCGGCGGCCGCGATGTCCGGGGCCGAGTAGCTGACGTTGAGCCCGGTGACCTGACCGGGTGCCCGCAGGATCAGCGCGCGGAGCGTCAGGTAGGTGCCTTCGCTCCCGATGCGAATGGTACGCGTCAAAGGACGGCGCCTCCTGCTCGTGCTTGCCGCCGGGCGGTGCGCGGAATCTCTAGCAAGCCCGCGGCGGCGGTCGTCAACAGGCAGGATCGCCGAGGAGAGGCCTCGCGCCGTTCCTCGTGATAGGCGCGGTGCTGCGGGCAGGCTATGCTCTCCGGTCTGTTGTTGCGGACCGGGAGGGCTGCGCGATGAGACGTCTGGCGATCTGCGGTGCGGTTCTGATGCTGGCGGCCTGCACAGCGCAGCAGCGCGGCTACGAGCCGGTGGTCGATGTGGCGGCCTCCGGCAGGACTCAGGGCGAGTACCGGGCCGACCTCGACCAGTGCCAAGCGCTGGCGGCCCAGCAGAACACCGCGCAGGTGGCTGCGACGAGCACGGCGGTGGGTGCCGCGGCGGGTGCCGCCACCGGCACGCTCCTGGGCGTGTTCGGCGGTCGGCCGGCGCACGGCCTCTGGCGGGGCGCGGCGGTGGGTGGCCTCGGCGGCCTCGGCTACGGCGCCTGGCAGGGCTGGGCGGGACAGAACAGGCTGGTCAGCAACTGCCTGCGCGGCCGCGGCTATTCGGTGCTGAGCTAGAGCGCTTCCCGAATAGCTGGAACGGGGCGGGGCCGAGGCCTCAGGCGGCCGGCGCGTCCCTGCGGGGGCGCTGCGCGCGGCCTTTGTATCTTGGTCTCTGTCCGCTGGCGGCGGTGGGCGTTCACCGGATCTTCAGCTCTCACAGGCATTCTGCTGGGGTTGGAATCCGCCGCCGCATCATCGTCGGGGCGTCCCTGTTCCACCATCCGCACGGATGACACGGGAGGGGTTGACGAAGGGTGGGCAGGTGCAGGAGTCGTGGCGTGAGCTTCATGCCCTTCCCCCCCCAGACGCCGCCAACCCCGAGAGACAAAAACCTGGCCGCGCGCAGCGCCTTGCATTGCGCCGCCGCTACCGCCCGGCGCCACCCCCTGACACCGCTAGTGCAGCTTGCGGCATCCGTCTGCAGCACGCCATTTCGGCAGATCGGGGGCCGTTCTAGGATTCAGCCTGCTCGGGAAATACCGCCGCCAGCCCCTCGGCAGTGGCCGGGCACACCCCCCGCTCGGTCACGAGGCCGGTGACGTAGCGCGCCGGGGTCACGTCGAAGGCCCAGTTGCCGGCGGGGCTGCCGGCAGGCGTGATCTCGACCGTCTCGATCCGGCCGTCGGCGGTGCGCCCGCTCACCCGGGTCAACTCGCTGCCGTCGCGCTGCTCGATGGGAACCTCGCGCAGGCCGTCCTCGATGGTCCAGTCGATGGTGGTGGAGGGCAGCGCCACATAGAACGGCACGCCGTTGTCGGCGGCGGCCAGCGCCTTTAGATAGGTGCCGATCTTGTTGCACACGTCGCCGCGCCGCGTGGTGCGGTCGGTGCCGACGATGCACAGATCGACCATGCCGTGCTGCATCAGGTGGCCGCCGACATTGTCGGCGATCACGGTATGGGCGATGCCCTGCTGGCCCAGCTCGAAGGCGGTCAGTGCCGCGCCCTGGTTGCGCGGACGGGTCTCGTCGACCCACACATGGACGTCGATGCCTTCTTCCTGGGCACGGTAGATCGGGGCGGTGGCGGTGCCCCAGTCGATGGTGGCGAGCCAGCCGGCATTGCAGTGGGTGAGCACGTTGACCGGCCCGCCGCCCTTGCGCTGGGCGGCGGCACGGATCAGCGCCAGCCCATGGTCGCCGATGGCCTTGCAGATCGCCACGTCCTCGTCGCAGATCCGCGCCGCCTCGGCGTAGGCCCGCTCGAGGCGCCCGCCGTGCGGCTGGTTGCGCAGGGCGCTGCGCATCCGCTCGAGCGCCCAGCGCAGGTTGACGGCGGTGGGGCGGGTGCGGATCAGCCGCTCGAAGGCCCGCTCGATGCCCTCGTCGCTGGGGTCGTCGCGAAGCGCCAGGCAGACACCGTAGGCCGCGGTGGCGCCGATCAGCGGGGCGCCGCGCACCAGCATGGTCTCGATCGCCTGCGCCGCATCCTCGAGGCTCTTGAGCGCCACCAGCCGCAGCTCGTGGGGCAGCAGCCTCTGGTCGAAGGTCATGACGGTCCTGCCGTCGTCCTCCGTCCAGATGGTCCGGTAGTGCCGGCCGTCGATGCGCATCCGCGTCGGTCCTCCTGCTGGGGCCATCCCCCGGGTCGCAAGCCCGCCGGCAGGCGTGCCCTGCGCGCCGGCACGGTTTCTATAGGCCATTGTCTCCAAGCTTTCACGGTACTAGCTTACACTCCGAAGTGCATCCAGGAGGTGCCGGGGAAGGCATCGGCAGAGGGTTTGTGAATGGCGTGCGCGGCGATCACTCTCCACACCAGCAGTAGTCGGCCCTGATGAGCGGGCCGGACCAGACCATGCCCTCCCTGTCCGCCTGTCCGGCCCTCGTCCTGAACGCCGATTACCAGCCTCTCAGCTATTATCCGCTCTCGGTGTGGAGCTGGCAGGAGACGGTAAAGGCGATCTTTCTCGATCGCGTGGCGGTGGTCTCCAGCTATGACCGGGTGATCCGCTCGCCGGGCTTCGAGATGCCGTTGCCCAGCGTGGTGGCGCTCAAGGAGTACGTGCCGCAGAACCGGCGGCCGCCGTTCACCCGGTTCAACGTGTTCCTGCGCGACCGCTTCACCTGCCAGTACTGCCGGGGCGGCTTCCCGACCCACGAGCTGACCTTCGACCACCTGATCCCGCGCTCGCGCGGCGGCCGGACGTCCTGGTACAACATCATCACTGCCTGCACCCGCTGCAACCTGCGCAAGGCCGACCGGCTGCCGCACGAATGCGGCATGCAGCCGGTCAGCCGCCCGTTCGCGCCGTCGAGCCGCCAGCTCCAGCACAATGGCAGGGCGTTTCCGCCCAATTACCTGCACAAGAGCTGGCGCGATTATCTCTACTGGGACGTCGAGCTGGAGCCCTGAGCCCGCCGGCGGCGCAGGTCGAGGGTCGCGTGCACCACCCCCAGATCCTCCGGATCGCGCGCCAGCTCGAAGCCCAGCATCCGGGCAAGGCTCAGCATCGGCGTGTTGTCGGCCATGACATGGCCCCAGATCCGGCCGATGCCGCGCTCACCGGCATAGGCGACGATCCGCTCCATCAGCCGCCGGCCGAGACCACGGCCCTTGAGGTCGGAGCGCACGAGAATGGCGAACTCGGCCTGCTCGCGGTCGGCATCGGCCGAAATCCGCACCACGCCCATCAGCTCTTCGCGGCTTTCCGTGTCGAAGGCCATGAGCGCCATTTCCCGGTCGTAGTCGATCTGGGTCAGCCGTGCCGCCATGGGCTCGCTCAGCTCCTTGAGCGAGGTGAAGAAGCGGTGCGCCACGTCGCTCGGCGTCAGCCGGTGGAACGTCGCCTGCAGCATCGGCACGTCCTCGGGGCGGATCGGCCGCAAGAAAAGCGCGGTGCCGTCCTCCAGCACCAGCGACTGCTCGAGCTCGGCGGGATAGGGGCGGATGGCCAGCCGGTCGCCCGCCGGCAGCGTTGCCTGCTCGACTACGAGCACCGCGCTGCGCGTCGCCGGGCCGCCGGGGCCGACCACGACCGGCGCCATCTCCAGCGTCACCAGCTCGGCAAGCTCGGCGGCGAGCTGGGCCACCTTGCACAGCATCAGCTCCAGCCCCGCCATCGAAGGTGAGTCCTCGCCCGGGGCCAGACCCAGCAGCCGGTCGACGCCGGCATCCTCGAGCAGCCGGCGCGCCAGGCTGAGGTTGAGCGGCGGCAGGCTCGCAGTCGGCGCCCCGCGGCGTGCCTGCGGCGGAGCCAGCGTGTCGATGCCGAGGACCGGCCCGAACAGCGGGTCGCGCCGCACCGCCACGCGAAACTGCGGCAGGCCGGCGTCGGCGGCGCCGTCCGGGCGCAGGGCGATGCCGTAGGTTGCGAGCAACGCCGCCGCCGCGGGCCCCTCGATCCGGGCCCGCCCGGCGGCGAGCTCAGCCTGCGCCAGCCGCGCCGCGGCCTCGCGATCGCGTTCGAACAGCGTGGGTGCCGAGGGCGGCGTCTCCATGAGCTGCCGCCGGTTGCGCTGCCAGGCGCCGAGCCGCAGGAAGGCCGTGACCGCGGCTTCGGGCGAGTCGTAGCTGGCGATCTGCCGGCGACGGAACAGCTGCCGCGCCTCCATCACCGATTCCTCGCCGAGCCAGGCGGTCATGACCGGCTTCCTGCTGCGCGCGGCGATCTCGGCCACCGCCCGGCCGGCACCGGCAGCGTCGTTCACCGCCAGCGGCGTAAACACCACGAGGACCGCATCGGCCGCCTTCTCCTCCAGCAGGATCTCGAGCGCCGCGGCGTAGCGCGCGCCGTCGGCGTCGCCGCCCAGGTCGAGGGGATTGGCGGCGCCCCGGAGGTCAGGCAGGGCGCGCGTCAGCCCTGCCACGGTCGCTTCGGAGAGCTGTGCCAGGCGGCCGCCGCCCTCAAGCAGCACGTCGGCGCCGAGCAGCGCCGGGCCGGCGCCGTTGGTGAGGATCGCCAACCGGTCGCCGCCCACCCTGAAGCCAGCCGCGAGGGTCCTGGCGGCTCCCACGAGGTCGGCCAGCCGTGGCACCGCCAGCAGGCCGGAGCGGCGGAACGCGGCAGCCCACACCGCGTCGCTGGTGCCGCCCAGCGGGCCTGGCGGGCTGCTGCGCACGACGATCACCGGCTTGATCCGCGCCGCCACCCGCGCCGCCGACATGAACTCGCGGGCATCGCTCACATGATCGAGATGCAGAAGGATGGCGCGCGTGCCGGAATCGAGCGCCAGATGATCCAGCAGATCGCCGATATCGACGTCGAGCATCGGCCCGAGCCCGGCCACCATCGAGAAACCTACCTGACGCAGCGCCGCCCATTCCATCATGTAGGCGGCGATGCCGGCCGACTGGGCGACAAAGGCGAGATCGCCGGGCGGCACGCTGGCGGTGGCGAGGCTCGCGTCGATGCCCCGGCCGGGCACCACCAGGCCGAAGGCCTGCGGGCCCACGAGCCGCACGTCGTGCTCGCGGAGGGCAGCCGCGATACGCTGCAGCAGCGGGGCGTCGCCTACCGGCGTGGCGCCGACCGAGACGGCCGCCCGCGTGCCGCGCCGGTCGAGCTGGGCGATGAGCTCGGGCAGGCGCTCGGGCGCCCCGGCGAGGACCGCCAGGTCCGGCGCCAGCGGCAGCGCGTCCACGCTTTTGAAGGTCAGCGCGCTCTCGATGGCCAGCCGGCTCTCGTGGACCGGCATGATCGGCCCGTCGAAGCCGGCGCGCAGCAGCCTGCGCGCGACATGGGCGCCCAGCCTGTCGAAGCCCGGCTCACCGCCGATGAAGGCGATCGAGCGCGGCTTGAGGAAATGCTCCAGATGCCGGACGCTCATCGTGGGCGGGCTTCTCCCTCTGGCCTTCCCCGATCTCCCGTCCCACCTTGGGGATAGATGCTGCGTCCGGCGGCGGCGCGGCGAGCCGGAGCGGGAAAGGCCGGGGGATGACGAGTAGCGGAACGAGCCGGCGCAGGTTTCTTCAGGCTGCCGCCACGCTGCCGGCAGCGCTGGGCGGCTGCCTGAAGGGCGGCGCCGCGCGGCCGCCCGATGCTCCCTGGCACCATGGACCGGACGGCTTTCGCAACCCGCCTGGCAGCCCCGAGCCCGGCGGCGGTTTTGGTGACTGGACCTCGTTCTTCTGGCGCCGTCTGGGCGCTCCCGAGCCGGATGCGGAACTGCTGCCCGGCCATGTCCTCGATCCGGCGGCGGTGCATGCCGGAGTGACGCGGCTGGCGCGCGAGGAGGCGGTGCTCTGGCTGGGGCATTCCTGCTTTCTTCTGCGGCTGGGCGGGCTCACGGTGCTGACGGACCCGTTCCTGGGCGAGCGCGCGTCGCCGTTCGAGAGCTTCGGCCCGAAGCGCCTGGCGCCGCCGCCGCTGCCCGTTGCCGGCCTGCCGCCGGTCGATCTCGTGCTGCTCTCGCACAATCACTACGACCATCTCGACCTTGCGAGCCTGGAGGAGCTGGGAGGCCGCCAGAGGCCCACTCTCGTAACCACCCTCAAGGTGTCCGACTATCTGCGCAAGGACGGATTCGCGAGCGTCCACGAGCTGGACTGGCATGAGCGGCTGGACCACGGGCCGCTGGCGGTCACCGCTTTGCCGGCGATCCATTTCTCCAAGCGTACGCCGTTCGACCGGAACGCCTCGCTGTGGTGCGGGTTCCTGCTGCAGAGCCGCGGCCGCTGCGTCTATTTCGCCGGCGATACCGCGCATGGCCCGGTCTTCCGCGAGATCGGCGCGCACTACCCGCCGCCCGACCTGGCGCTCGTGCCGATCGGCGCGTACGAGCCGCGCGAGCTGATGCAGGGCTCGCACTGCACGCCCGAGGAGGCGGCGCTGATCGGCCGGGAGCTGGGGGCGCGGCGGCTGTGCGCGATGCACTGGGGCACGATCCGCCTCACCGACGAGCCTATTTTCGAGCCGCCGGCGCGGTTCGCCGCCGGTGCGGCGCGTGCCGGCTACGCCCCCGAGGCGGCGTGGCGGCTGGCGATAGGCGAGGCGCGGCTTCTTTGACGCGGGATGGCGGTCAGTTGGGGCGCGACCGGCGGCCGGGCGTGTCCAGGGAGAAGGTCGGGATGTCGACGTCGAGCACCGCGCCCTTGTCCGTCACCATGCGGTAGCTGCCCGCCATGATGCCGCTCGGCGTGGCGAGGGGCGCCCCGCTGGTATACTCGAAACTGGCGCCCGGCTCGATGCGCGGCTGCTTGCCCACGACGCCCTGGCCGCGCACCTCGGTGGACTGGCCGCGCGCGTCGGTGATCCTCCAGTGCCGGCTCAGCAGCTGCACCGGTTCGCGCCGGCCGTTGCTGATGGTGATGCGGTAGCCGAACATCCAGCGCGTGTCCGGAGGCTGTGACTGCTCCTCAATGAAGAATGGCTCGACCGTAACGCGTATGCCGAGGGTGACGGCGTCATACATGGCCGTTCTTTCGGTTCGGGGCGATATCCTGCCCAAGCGTCCCTAATCCTATAATACCTCAATTTTTACGATCATTTGCCGCCGGCTGTCCAGTATCTCGCGCCCTGAGCTCGCTGCGCCGTACCTTGCCGGTCGCGGTGAGTGGCAGGGCCTCGACGAAAGCGACCTCGCGGGGATATTCGTGGGCGGCCAGCCGCTGCCTGACAAAGTCCTGGATCGCTGCCGCCAGAGGCTCGCCGGCCGCTACTCCGGGCTTCGTTACCACATAGGCCTTGACCCGCTCGCCGCGCAGCGGGTCGGGAACGCCCACCACCGCGCACAGGCTCACCGCCGGATGGCGCATCAGGCATTCCTCGATCTCGCCCGGCCCGATCCGGTAGCCGGCGCTGTTGATGAGATCGTCCTCGCGGCCGAGATAGGCGAGATAGCCCTCCTCGTCGACGCGCCCCATGTCGCCGGTGACGAGCCAGTCGCCCCTGAATTTGTCGGCCGTCGCCGCCGGATTGTTCCAGTAGCCCAGGAACATCACCGGATCGGGCGCGCGGACGGCAATGGCCCCTGCCGTCCCGGCGGGCGCCGGCTGCCCGTCCTCGTCGAGGATCGCCACGACGTGGCCCGGCACGGCGCGGCCCATGCTGCCCGGCCGACGGGCGAACAGGCGGCGGCAGCTCGAGACCAGAAGGTTGGCCTCGGTCTGGCCGTAGAACTCGTTGATCGGGCAGCCGAACACCTCGTCGACCCAGGCGATCTGCTCCTCCCCCAGCCTCTCGCCGCCGCTGCCGATCGAGCGCAGCCGCGCGCCGGCGCGTAGGGGGTTCACCTCTTCCCGCTGCATGAGCCTGAGCGCCGTGGGCGGCAAGAAGAGGTTGCGGATCTCGTGGCGCGCCATGAACGAGGCGGCCGCCTCGGGATCGAACTTCGCGGCGCGGCCCGCCACCACCGGCACGCCGAAGAACAGCGAGGGCATCAGCACGTCGAAGAGGCCGCCGATCCACGCCCAGTCGGCCGGCGTCCAGAAGCGGTCGCCGGGCTGCGGAAAAAGCTCCTGCGGCATCTGCACGCCGGGCAGGTGGCCCAGCAGCACGCGATGCGCGTGCAGGGCGCCCTTGGGGTTGCCGGTGGTGCCCGACGTGTAGATGAGAACCGCCGGGTCGTCGGCCAGCGTCGGCACCGGGGCGAGCCGGTCGGAGGCGGCCTCGAGCAGTGGCCAGAAGGATTCGGCGCCCGGCGCGCCGCCGTCGGTGACCACGAGCAGCCGCAGCGCCGGCAGCGTCTCGCGCAGTGGCTCGATCCCGGCTGCACCGGCCGGATCGGTCACCAGTGCCGCGGCGCCGCTGTCGGCCAGCCGGTAGCCTATCGCTTCGGGACCGAACAGGCTGAAGAGGGGTAGGGCAATCGCCCCCAGCCTGTAGATGGCGAGGTGGGCGATGAGCGTCTCGACCCGCTGGCCCATCAGGATGGCCACCCGGTCGCCGCGCCGGACTCCCTTTGCCCGCAGCGCGTTGCCGAGGCGGCTGGAGAGCTGCGAGAGCTCGGCGAAGCTCCATGCCCGCACGCCGCCGTCAGGCTCCTCCACGATCAGCGCCGTTCCCCCGCCGGCGGCGTGCCGGTCGCAGCAGACGGTCGCGATGTTGAGCTCGCGGGGAATGTCCCAGCGAAAGGCGCTCACGAGCTCTTCGTAGGAGCGCGCCTCGGGCAGGACGCTCATGACGTGCCTCCATCATGGGGCCGGAGGTGGCGTCAACCGCTTCTTAACCTCTCTGGCCGATGCTCTCCATGGAAGGCGAGGGAGGGCTTGATGGCAAGGCGTGCCTTGATCACCGGGATCACAGGCCAGGACGGGGCTTATCTGGCGGAGCTGCTGCTGGGCAAGGGCTACGAGGTGCACGGGCTCAAGCGGCGCTCCTCGTCGTTCAACACCGGGCGGATCGACCATCTCTACGAGGACCCGCACGAGGCGGAAGCACGGCTGTTCCTGCATCACGGCGACATGACCGACGCCACCAACCTGATCCGCGTGGTCCAGGAGGTGCAGCCCGACGAGATCTACAATCTGGCGGCACAGAGCCACGTCAAGGTGAGCTTCGAGACGCCGGAATATACCGGCAACGCCGATGCGCTGGGCACGCTCAGGCTGCTCGAGGCGATCCGCCTGCTGGGGCTCGGCCAGAAGACCCGCTTCTACCAGGCCTCCACCAGCGAGCTTTTTGGCAGCACGCGGCCGCCGCAGTCCGAAACCACGCCGATGGCGCCGCAGAGCCCCTATGCCGCGGCCAAGCTCTACGCCTACTGGATCGTGCGCAACTACCGCGACGGCTACGGCCTGTTCGCCGCCAACGGCATCCTCTTCAACCACGAGAGCCCGCTCAGGGGC